>CAVPBC010000003.1:0-835661 GCA_963701785.1 uncultured Bacteroidales bacterium
CCACCTCACCCCTGGCCTCTTATCCAAAAGGAGAGGGGAGGAAAGTCACATGCTTCATTATCGTTTAAGTGACGTGTAAAAGAAATCTAACATAATAATTTCTAACTTTGACTTTGAAAAGAAATCCCGGGTAGTTTTGATTTAAAAATGCCTGTGCGGTATCTGTTAATCTATCGGAAGCCAAAGAATGACGATGGGGAAAATCTTAACTTATGTATTACTGATTGGGGTATTTTCCGCACTTGCCTGGCTCGTACTGGTAAAAGGTAATGATATTGTTCGCATTTCAAATGATATTTATAATGATCCGGTAATTACATTTGAAAATAAGGCTAAACCCGTTGTAATTGACTCACCAGGAAAATGTTTATCACCAATTTTTAAATAATATACAATGTCCTCTCAGTATATTATTATTGCAAATCATTATAATTCTGGTTATTTCAAGATTATTTGGCTTTTTATTTAAAAAATTAGGACAGCAAACGGTAATTGGTGGGATTGTAGCAGGTATTTTTCTTGGTCCATCCATTTTCGGCTGGATTTTTCCTGAATTATCAGCCTTCATATTTCCACATAGCTCGCTTATTTCCCTTCAGTTTTTGAGCCAGATTGGACTTGCATTTTTTATGTTTGTTGTTGGCATGGAGTTAGACCTGAATAAGATAAGGCATAAAACCTATGATGTTGTAATTATTAGTCATGTCAGTATCATTATTCCATTTTTTCTTGGAGTTTGATTTCATACTTTGTTTTTCAGGAATTAGCCCCTAAAGATATTAGCTTCACCTCTTTTGCATTGTTTATAGGCATTGCCATGAGTATTACGGCATTCCCGGTCGGCGTATTTTACGGAAATAATTGGTATCCATGCATTATTCGGTTCCTTTATAGCGGGGGTTATCATGCCGAATAATGTCCGGTTTAAAGAGATACTATCTGATAAAATTGAAGATGTAAGTACTATTTTGTTATTGCCGATATTTTTTGCTTATACAGGCCTTCGAACCCAAATTGGTCTTTTAAATGAAATCCATTTATGGGTATTCTGTTTTTTGATTATCGGGGTTGCCATTCTTGGCAAATCGATTGGTAGTTCCATTACGGCAAAAATTGTTGGCCGGACATGGAAAGATTCTATTTCGTTAGGCGTTTTGATGAACACCAGGGGACTTATGGAGCTTATAGTTTTAAATATTGGATATGATTTAGGTATTTTAGGGCCTGAAATTTTCGCCATGTTAGTATTGATGGCATTATTCACCACTTTCATGACAGGTCCGCTATTAGATTTGATAAACTTTTCATTCAAAAGCAGGCTGGTAAAAATGTAAATACCGCATGGCGGTTCCTTAATTGGTGCAGAAAATTGGCGAAATCAACCAATTCCCCGGAGGGGATAAACATCTTAATTTTATTGCTATTTTTGAGAAGCCATTTTTTGATAAGCAGGACTTATGAAAATACTACTTATTTCCCCTGCCATTAATACTGAAAAAAGGACTAACAAAGGACTTATGATGCCCCAGCTTGCCCTTTACATTTTAAAGGGATTAACTCCACCTGAGCATGAAGTGAAAATTATTGAGGAAGAGACAGTTCAAATTGATCTTGAGCAGGAGTGCGATTTGATCGGAATAAGCTGCATGACGGCAAATGCTCCCAGAGCTTACGAACTTAGTCAGGAATTTAAAAAAAGAGGTAAAACCGTAATACTTGGAGGGGTGCATCCGACTATACTCCCTGACGAGGCCTTGCAACATGCAGATTGCGTGGTAATTGGTGAAGCAGAAGGGGTTTGGGAAACACTAATTGAAGATTTTCAGAATAATAATTTGAAAAGAACATACTATAATCCGACACCTGATCTAAAGAAATACATACCAAAAGATTTCAGTCATATCATCAAAAATAGACTGTTTAATCTTATTCCGATAATGACAACGCGCGGATGTCCTTATAACTGTGATTTTTGCTGCGTTACAAATCTTTTTGGAAAAAAAATCAAACATATACCTATTGAAAATGTTGTGCGGGACATACGAGAATCCGGTGCAAAGAACTTTATATTTCTGGATGATAATATTATAGGCCATCCAGAATACGCGAAAGAATTATTCCAGGCAATTAAACCTTTAAAAATCAATTGGGTAGGGCAAGCATCTGTTTCATTGTTGGTTAGCGATGATGAACTCATGCAACTTGCAGCAGAAAGTGGCTGCAAAGCTCTTTTCTTCGGCATTGAAAGTGTATCGGAGGAACAGCTAAAATCAATGCGTAAGGCAATTAAGGAAATTGAAAATTTGGAAAATGCCTTGAAAAAGATTAAAAGATCTGGCATTCTTATCCACGCATCAATGGTTTTTGGGTTTGATAACGACACTAAAGAAATATTTAATGAAACCGTTCGATTTTTAATAAGAAATAAAGTAAGTACTGCTTCCTTCAATGTATTAACCCCATATCCCGGAACAAAAATTTATAAAGATCTGAAAAAGGAGAACCGTTTGATAACATCAGATTGGCGATATTACGATCATAATACTGTTGTATTCAAACCCAGGAACATGACATCTTATGAACTCCAGATAGGAAAAATCGATGCAAGAAAAAAGTTTTATTCCATTTCGTCAGTTTTGAATCGATTACTAGGTAATCTGAATAGCCCTGTAATATACATTGCAACTAATTACGGGCATATGAAACAAGTAAAAGTTGAAGCAAAAAGATTAAAAAGACTTAGGTCGGAATTATTTGAAAATAATCATTAACGGGTATGTTCATTGTTTTGTATCAATAGATTTTCTTCATTATTCAGGCATTAATTCATTATCTTTATATCACATTCAATAAACCATGAAAGCGAACGATTTTCTCTGTCCATATTGCCGCGGCCACCTGATGCCCCATACAAAAGTAATCCTGGCTGCCAGGAAACAATCCGGAACACGGGGGATTATCCTGTTCAATCCCCAGCTGGGTGAATATGACATCATGGTGCATCATACCTTCCGCATTGATGAAGGCGAACATATCGACATGCTCTGCCCGCTGTGCCATGCCAACCTCACTGATCAGACCATCAGTAAAAACCTGGCCAGGATAAAGATGATAGATACCTCCGGCAAAGAGTACGATATTTATTTCTCGGAAATTGCCGGTGAAAAATGCACCTACAAGATCAGCGTGGATAAGAAAGTTGAAAAATTCGGGGTGGATTCGCCTGACTACCAGAACTATTGGGGAGCAGAGCCGAAATATTAGTGTTAAGGGTTAAGGGTTAAGGGTTTAAGTTCGGGTATTCTATTATATTACTTATTAGATTACCTAAATTGCATTTCTCTTGTTCCTTCTGACTGTCACCACCCCCCGGAACATCCCACTGGTGTTGAAAGTCATCGTATAGTTGCCGTCTTTGTCAACCGCAATGACTCCGCCTGTTCCACCAACAGGAAGGAGTTTGTTAAAAATGACTTCATGGGCTGCTTCAGCAACGGAAAGGCCTTTATATTCCATCAAAGCGGAAATATCATGGGCGACAGTGTATCGCATGAAAAATTCCCCGTGGCCGGTGGCCGAAACCGCACATGTATTATTGTTAGCATAGTTCCGGCACCTATGATCGGCGTATCGCCAACCCTGCCGGTCATTTTATTGGTCATGCCGCCGGTTGAGGTTGCGGCAGCTAAATTACCCGATCTGTCCAGCGCCACTGCACCGACAGTGCCGTGCTTCTGAGCTTTCAACAGGGCGTCATATCTTTTTTGTGTAAAGAAATAGGATGGATCCACGATCTCAACATCATGTTCCCTGGCAAATTTCTCTGCACCGTCACGCACCAGCAAAACATGTTTCGAATCCTCCATAACCTTCCTGGCTGCCAGGATTGGATTTTTTATAGTCCGAACCCCGGCCACTGCTCCTGCCGACAGATCCTTGCCATTCATGATGGCTGCATCCATTTCGTTCTCACCTGTTTCTGAGAAAACCGACCCTTTCCCGGCGTTGAACAACGGGGAATCTTCCATTAACTTTACAGCAACCGTAACAGCATCCAGCGAGGTGCCGCCTGATTTAAGGATGGCTTCGCCACTGTCAAGGGCTTCCTGTAACTTATCCAGGTAGGCTTTTTCCAGTTCAGGAGTGAAGTCTTTTCTGTCACATCACGCCTGCACCGCCATGGATCACGAGGACGTATTCCGGGCGTTCCTGATTTTTGGTTGAACAGGCTGCCAATACAGGACAATGATAAGATGAAAAATAAGTATTTCATAGCTGTCTTTATTAATAGCACACGGATTAACACGGATGCAACTGATTTTCGCGGATTTTATTAATATTCCAATTCCATGATTCCAAACTTAACCCTTAACCCTATAACACATAACACTCATTTCCCCAGCATCGCCCCAAACATCTCCTTAATATCATAAATCCCCAGGAAATGCCCCGCCATGAAAATGGTGACGACGACAACTGCCCATTTGACGAATACTATCCCTTTTTTCACGGCAAGGTGGGATGCGATGAACGCACCGATCACCGAGCCGATCATCATGACCAGCCCGTAGGTCCAGTTTATATCGCTGTAATACATGAATACCAGGAAGGAGAAAGGCATGTACATCAGTACGATGAGCACTTTAACGGCATTGGCCCTGACCAGGTCGTAGCCGGCGTTGATCACGAGGGCGGCCAGGAGGAAATAACCGATGCCGACATGCACGAAACCGCCGTAAATGCCCAGGAAGAAAAAGATGACCACCTGCAGCAAGGTCACTTTCTTATCGACCAGGTGTTGTTTGCCGTAAATATACTTATCGGGATTATAGAAGACGAAAATCAGCATCACCAGCATAATGACTGCAAAAGCCCTTTCGAAGACCAGTTCATTGATGTCGATGGCGATATAAGCTCCAAGCAAAGATCCAATAGCAGACGGAATGCCGAGCAGGGTGCCTTTCCTGAGATCCAGTACTTTCTGGCGGCGAAAAACAGTCGTAGCGGTTAAAGTCTGGATGGTCACGGCGATCCGGTTCGTGCCGTTAGCCACCGACGCCGGCAATCCCATCAGCATCAGCACGGAAAGGGAAATGACAGAACCTCCGCCTGCCAGCGTATTGATAAATCCGACGGCAAGGCCGGAGAAGATTAGTACTGCTATTTCAATCCAATTCATATTTTAAATTCCAAAATTCAAGCACCAAATTCCAAACAAATTCCAAAATCCAAGCACCAAATTCCAAATCAAAACTCAAAACTCAAAAACTCAATAACTCAAACTCAACACTCAAAACTCAAAACTCAGAACTCGTTTAATGATTCCTTCCGCATCAAACCCGCACTCCCTCTGCAGTTCGCCAACGCTGCCCTGTTCGATAAACCTGTCGGGATGCCCAGGCGGGTAACATCAGCTTTGTAATGATGATCTGACATGAATTCCAGCACGGCGCTGCCCAGGCCGCCGGTAATGGTGCCATCTTCAACGGTTATGATTTTATCAAACCGGGTGAAGATTTCATGCAGCAATTCTTCATCAATGGGTTTCAGGTACCTGATATCATAATGCGCGGCTGAGATGCCTTCAGATTCGAGCTGAATGGCTGCTTTTACCGACTTCATTCCCGATGTGCCCGATGGAGATTATAGCCACATCTTTGCCATCCCGGATCTTTCTTCCTTTCCCGGCGGAAGTTCCTTGAATGGCCTGTTCCAGTCGGGCATGACGCCCCGGCCTTTGGGATAACGTATTACATAAGTGCCAGCCCCTGGTAACTGCGCGGTGTACATCATGTTACGCAGCTCCTCTTCATTCATCGGCGAGCAAATGGTCAGGTTAGGGATTATCCTGAAATAAGCCAGGTCGAAAGTGCCATGATGCGTGGCGCCATCTTCTCCGACAAGTCCGCCGCGGTCAAGGCAGAAGACAACATGCAGTTTTTGCAGGGCCACGTCATGGATCACCTGGTCATAGGCCCTTTGCATAAAACTTGAATAGATGTTGCAGAAAGGGATCATCCCCTGGGCTGCCAGCCCGGCGGCAAAAGTGACGGCATGTTGTTCGGCAATGCCGACATCGAAAGCCCGGTGCGGCATTTTGCCATCATCAGGTTCAGGGAAGAGCCGGTTGGCATGGCAGGGGTTATGCCTACGATCTTGTCGTTCTTTTCGGCCAGCTCGATGATGGTCTGTCCGAATACATCCTGGTATTTCGGCGGGATGTTGCCGGGTGATTCCGTATGCGTTTATTTCACCGGTCACTTTATTAAAAATGCCCGGTGCATGATAAACCGTCTGCTCTTCTTCGGCTTTTTTAAAACCTTTTCCTTTGGTGGTGATGGCATGAAGAAGTTTTGGACCCGGGATCAGCCTGATCTCTTTCAGCTGATGGACAAGCTGAAGACATCATGGCCGTCAATCGGCCCGAAATACTGAAAATTAAATGCTTCGAAGAAATTGCTGCGGGTATGAAGCGCGGGTTGGTCTTCGGTCGATCCTGGCCAGGTAATCTTTAATGGCACCGACATTCGGATCGATGGAAATGCCGTTATCATTGAGGATGACAAGCAGGTTTGCTTTGTGCATGCCGGCATTGTTCAGCGCTTCCATGGCCATCCCGCCGGCAATGGCCGCATCGCCGATCACGGAAATATGCAGCCGGTCGTGGTTGCCTTGCAGGCCCGATGCAACAGCCATGCCCAAGTGCGGCCGACAGGGAAGTGGAGGAATGGCCGGTCCCGAAAGCATCGTATTCACTTTCGCTCATCTTCGGGAACCCGCTGATGCCGCCATACATCCGGTTGGTGTGAAACAAATCCCTCCGGCCGGTCAGGATCTTGTGCGCGTAAGCCTGGTGCCCCACATCCCAGATCAGTTTATCATAAGGGGTATCGAAAACGTAATGGATGGCAACAGCAAGTTCAACTGCCCCAAGACTTGAGCCCAGATGCCCCGGATTCTGCGAGGTTTCTTCAATCAGAAATTCCCTGATCTCTTTGCAAAGCACAGGCAACTGATCTTCCGGAAGCTTTTTTAAGTCTTTCGGAGAATTGATCTAGGGATAATATGGGACCAGGAATCGCTGGCCAAAATTTAAAATTCTGAATTTTAAATTCTAAATTAATTTAACACTTAACATTCAACATTCAACATTTATAGTATTCCCAGTTCGAGCTTCGCCTCATCCTACAGCATCTCCATATCCCAGGGCGGTTCAAAAGTCAGCTCAAGGTCAACATCTTTCACCCCTTCGAGCGCTTTGACCTTTTCCCTGACTTCTGCCGGAAGGCTTTCGGCAACCGGGCAATTGGGCGTGGTAAGCGTCATGACGATATGGACCATAAAATCATCATCGATCTGAATTTTATAAATCAGGCCGATTTCATATATATTGACCGGGATCTCAGGATCATAGATCTCTTTAAGAGCCCTGATGATCTTTTCTTCGAGGTCTTTTTTTTGTATTGGAGATGTTCATATTTATTGTTTAAACTCACGGGTGTGCATTAACACCTCCCTTTTGTTTCACGCTAACCGTAAATATTCGCAAGATTTAAAGCTGTAAGTTGCGTCATGACAGCGGCGGTAGACGTTTGATAAATCAGCTTCATTGCTGTCTTAAACGCCAGCGCATAAAGTTTCATCTGCTTGACCATCGATGTCAGTCCATTGGAACGGGTAGGGGAGAGATGCTCCTTTAATCCTATTTTTTCCAGGAAACCGAGTTCAGCATTCAGGATATCATCAGGCGACTGGCCGTCAAGCACCCTGATCATCAGGCTCACCAATCCTTTGGTGATCACCGCATCACTGTCGGCAGAAAACAGACCTTCCCATCTTTATATTCGGCATGCAGCCATACCCTCGACTGGCAACCGGTAATGAGGTTATTCTGCACCTTGTATTTCTCATCGATCACCTTCAGTCTTTCCCAAGTTCGATCAGGTAATTGTACTTGTCCATCCAGTCGTCGAAGATGAGAACTCATCTATGATTGTTGATTCTATTTCAGTTATAGTCATATTTGTTTGTTCCAAGTTCCAGATTCCAGGTTCCTGATTCTAAATTCCAAGTTCCAGGTTCTGAAAGTTTATTTATATTTAATTCCTTTGAAATCAGAATTTTGAAGATATTTTATTAATTTACCAAGTGACTTACTGATTTCTGTTGCTAAATTAGATAATTCTTTGAAGCGAATCACTTCCAGATAATTTAAATTCATTGCAATATAAAGTTGACATCTAAGTTCACCGCATGATCCTTTTGCAATGGAAAGAAAATTAATAAATTCTTTATTGCCATCTCTTTCGAATCCTTCTGAAATATTTGAGGCAATTGAAATACAGATTTACTGAAATGGTTGGTAAGAGCAAATTCTTTTAAAAATGAGGTTTATTTGTAATCTGATAAATTATTGTAATTAGGCCATGGATTTTTTCCAGACTTCAATATCTTCAAACCTTTAAAATGAAGTCATATTGATGTTTTATTCAATGAGAGTACAATTTTAAAAAAATACCCGGTAGAACAATTTTTTTTGAACAAAGAAACTGAATCTGGAATCTGGAACCTGGAACTGGAACTATCCCAGCATCCTGCGTACCTGCTTCGTCGCCTCGATGAACCTGTCGATCTCTTCCTGGGTATTATAAAGCGCCAGGGAAGCGCGGATCATCCCGGGGACCTGGTAACGCTCGATCAGCGGCTGGGCGCAATGATGGCCGGTCCGCAAAGCAATGCCGAGCTTGTCATAGATCGTTCCGGCATCATAAGGATGGATTTTGCCGATGTTAAAAGATATTACTCCGGTTTTATTTTCAGCATTGCCGAAAATGCGGACACTCTCCATTTTCAGAAGCTCTACCGTGGCATAATCCAGCAGTTCATGCTCATAAGCATGGATTTTCTTCAGATCCAGGTCCTGGATATATTTCAGGGCAGCTTCCAGTCCCAGCACACCGGCCACATTGGGCGTACCGGCTTCAAATTTATAAGGCAGTTTGTTGTAGGTGGTTTTCTGGAAAGTCACCTGGTCGACCATCTCGCCGCCACCCTGGTACGGAGGCATTTCTTCAAGGTATTTTTCTTTTGCATAAAGCACACCGACTCCCATCGGGCCATATACTTTATGCCCTGAAAAGCAGTAGAAATCGCAATTCAGTTCCTGTACGTCGACATTCCAGATGCGGCACGGCCTGGGCGCCATCAAGAAAGACCGGGATGCCATGGTCATGGGCCAGGCTGATCACGCGGTGAACCGGGTTAATGGTGCCCAGCACATTGGAAACATGCGTCAGTGCAATGATTTTCGTGCGGTCGGTGATCATCCCCTTGAGCATGTGGATTTCAAGTTCGCCCTGCTCATCGACCGGGATGACTTTCAGAACGGCGCCTTTCTGCTCGGCGAGCATTTGCCAGGGGACCAGGTTGGAATGATGCTCCATCTGGGACAGGATGATCTCATCCCCGGAATGGATGAATTTCCTGCCCATAAGACTGGGCAACAAGGTTTATGGCTTCCGTGGCCCCTTTGGTAAAAACGATTTCATGCGGATGGGCTGCATTGATAAAATCTTTTACCGATTTTCTGGCATTTTCATAAGCTTCCGTTGCCTGGGTGCTCAGATAATGCACCCCGCGGTGGATATTGCAGTTTTCTTTCTTATAATAGGTTACCAGCCTGTCGATCACTTCCCGTGGCTTTTGAGTGGTCGCCGCGTTATCGAAATAGATCAGGGGTTTATCATGGACCATCACATCAAGGATGGGAAAATCATGCCTTATATGGAGAATATCAAAACTCACAATGTGCTTATTTAATTTTGGCGGCAAAATTATGACAATTGAAGAAAGGTTTTACTGCCGGCTGAAGTTTGTTAAAAAGTTAGGATGAAATTCAGATCTTGCTCAGATCGATGTCGAAATGGATTTCCTTTTCCTGGTTGGCGCAATGCAGCACACAGGTTTCGCAGACATGCAATTCGCCCCGTAAGCGCTGTTTGACCATCTCATCCACCCGGCTTATAAGCGGATCAAGCGACATCTTGTTGATAACTTCAGCCGCGAAAGCATACATGAGCAACAGCCTGGCGCTGGCCATGCAAATACCCCGCGAACGCAAGTAAAACAGCGCTTCATTGTCGAGTTGCCCGACCGTGGCCCCGTGGCTGCATTTGACGTCATCGGCATATATCTCAAGGAAAGGCCGGGTGTTCACCGTGGCTTTATCGGTCAGCAGGATATTCCTGTTCTGCTGGTAAGCATTGGTCCGCTGGGCATCGCGCTGAACCAGCACATGTCCGTTGAAAACGGCTGAGGCTTCATCATCCAGGATTCCCTTGAAGAGCTCATTGCTGGTGCAATCCGGCACGGCATGTTCAACAAAAACCCGGTTATCAACATGCTGCTTCTTATCCACCAGGTAAAGGCCGTTAATATGGGCATCGGCTCCGCTGCCGTTAAGCTTGACATTGGAATAATTGCGGATCAGCCCTCCATTGAGCGTAATGGCAAAAGTATTGAGCCTGCTGCCGGCTTCCTGGTGAAACTAGGTCGAATTCAGCAGGGTCGAGTTATTATTGAGGTTTTGCAGCTTGTAGTGCTCCAGGCCTGCGTTTTCATCAAGAAAAATCTCGGTGACCGAATTGTTGAAGCTGGCCTGCTGGTTGGTCGAATCATCGCACATGACCAGCGTCATATGGCTGTTTTTGCCCAGGATCACCAGGTTGCGGTTCTGCAACAGGAGGTTTTCATTATGGTTGATGATGCTGATCATCTGGACCGGCTTTTCCAGCACGACATTATCAGGGATATAGATAAACAGGCCGTCACGGGCAAAAGCCGTATTCATGGCCAGGAAAAGGTCCTTGCCGGAATCGGCATAACGGCCGTAGTGCCGCTCGATCAGATCAGGATATTGCCGGAAAGCTTCGCTAAGACTTCCGATAATGACCCCGCCCGGTAATTGGCGGAGGTCTTTGGCCGTGCGGACATGCCATCCGTTCAGGAAAGAAACCTGGTCGGTTTCAAAATTATGCACCTCGCAGGTGAACATGAAATCAAGATCAGGGCCGGATTCGGTTTTATCAAGATATTTCGTGTAATCCTGTTTCAGGACTTCCGACAGATCAGTGTTTTTCCATAACTCATTTTTGCGGTCAGGTAAGTTAAGGTTCCGGAAATTTCCGAAACCCTTTTGACCTGATTCTGGCAGTATAGGGAATATCATTCTGCGAAATAATGCTTCCAGTTTTCCTCGTAAAGCCTGAGGAGCTCTTTCTTTGAACGAACCGTTATGGACTGTTGTTTTCATTTAACCATGGCTTTAAATCGTCGGAGCATATTCACTTCCTTCTTGATCCAGTCATATCCTTTTTCTTCCAGTTCCAGTGCCAGTTCTTTCCCGCCTGACCTGACGATTTTACCGTTATAGATCACATGCACAAAATCAGGGACAATATATTGCAGAAGCCGCTGGTAATGGGTTATGACGATCGTGGCATTTTCAGGGGTTTTCAGCATGTTCACCCCGTTGGCCACGATCTTTAGCGCATCGATATCGAGCCCTGAATCGGTTTCATCCAGCACGGCAAGATAAGGTTCCAGCATCGCCATCTGGAAGATCTCGTTCTTCTTCTTCTCCCCGCCTGAAAATCCTTCATTGACCGAGCGGTTGGTGAGCTTCGACTGGATCTCCACCAGTTTCTTTTTTTTCTTCCATCATTTTCAGGAAATCCCCGGCCGGCATTTGCGGCAAGCCCCGGTATTCGCGGATTTCGTTAATGGCTGTGCGCATGAAATTCGTCAGGCTCACCCCGGGTATTTCCACCGGGTACTGAAATCCGAGAAAAATGCCGATCCTGGCCCGTTCTTCAGGTGGCATATCGTTGATGACCTGCCCTTTATAAATGACTTCCCCTTCGGTGATCTCATAGCCTTCTTTCCCGGCAATGGCAAGGGCCAGCGTGCTTTTACCCGTCCCGTTCGGCCCCATGATCGCGTGCACTTCGCCGGCATTTACCTCCAGGTTCAACCCGTGCAGGATCTCCTTGCCTTTGATCGATACGTGAAGATTTTTTAGTTGTAATAACATATTCTTAATTGTAATATTCCCGAATTTAACATTCAACATTCAACATTCAAAATTCAAAGTTTGCCCCAACCCCTATCCCTCCCCCAATTGGGGGAGGGAGTAAGGGAGGGGCCTGACTATCCCACACTTCCTTCCAGGCGATATACTCAGCAGTTTCTGCGCTTCCACCGCAAATTCCATCGGCAGTTGGTTCAGCACTTCTTTGGCATATCCATTGACGATCAGCCCGATGGCTTTCTCCATGTCGATACCGCGCTGCTGGCAATAGAAGAGCTGGTCTTCCGATATTTTTGAGGTCGTGGCTTCATGTTCCACGATGGCCGATCGGTTGTCCACATCGATATACGGGAAGGTATGTGCACCGCATTTGTCTGCCCAGCAGGAGTGAATCGCACTGGGAGAAATTCCGCGCATTTTCAGCCCTTGCCGTGATGCGTACCTGTCCGCGGTAGCTGTTATTGCTGTGCCCGGCAGAAATCCCTTTTGAAATGATCGTGCTCGGGTATTTTTCCCGATGTGCATCATCTTGGTGCCCGTATCGGCCTGCTGGTGGTTGTTGGTCACGGCCACCGAATAAAATTCCCCGATCGAATTTTCGCCCATCAGGATGCAGCTCGGGTATTTCCAGGTGATGGCCGAACCGGTTTCCACCTGGGTCCAGGATATTTTCGAATTGGCCCCTTTGCAGAGGCCGCGTTTGGTCACGAAATTATAAATGCCCCCTTTGCCTTCCTTATCGCCCGGGTACCAGTTCTGTACGGTAGAATATTTCACTTCGGCATTTTCCATGGCAATGATCTCCACAACGGCGGCATGAAGCTGGTTCTCATCGCGCATGGGAGCCGTGCAGCCTTCCATGTAACTGACATAACCGCCTTCTTCCGCAATGATGAGCGTCCGCTCAAACTGCCCGGTATTGGCCGCATTGATGCGGAAATAGGTCGAAAGTTCGATCGGGCTGCGCACTCCTTTGGGGATGAAGCAGAACGACCCGTCGCTGAAAACAGCCGAGTTCAGTGCCGCAAAATAATTATCGGTGTAAGGCACAACCATACCCATGTATTTCTTTACCAGGTCGGGATGATTCTGAACCGCTTCGCTGAAGGAGCAGAAAATGATCCCGTGCCTTGAAAGGGTCTCCTGGAAAGTCGTTTTCACCGAAACACTGTCAATGACAGCATCAACGGCCACGCCCGACAGTCTTTTTTGTTCTTCCAGTGAGATGCCCAGTTTGTTGAAAGTTGCCAGCAGTTCCGGGTCAACTTCATCCAGGCTGGCCATTAACTTCTTTTTCGGGGCGGCATAAAAAATGATATCCTGGAAATTGATCTCGGGATAGGAGATATGGCCCATTTCGGCTCTTTCATGGTGAGCCAGTGGCGGTAAGCCTTCAGGCGGAATTCGAGCATCCATTCCGGCTCATTTTTTTTTGCAGAAATATAACGTACCGTACTTTCGTCAAGACCTATGGGAGCGGTTTCCGTATCGATATCCGACACAAAGCCGTATTTGTATTCGCTTTGCGTTAGCTTATCAAGTATTTCATTCGTGTCAGGCATCGCCTTATAATAATTTAGACTAAATTGTGATTGCAAATTTAAGAAAATAAAGGCTAATAGCTTTTTTATCTCTGATTTAACAACAAAGAAGTTTTAGAAAAGTTGATCCGGTTTTCGAATTTGATTGGTTTATATTTATTGGATAGCACACGGATGACACGGATGCAACGGATTAACACGGATATTAAAAAAGTCCTTATATCATTTGGTTCAATGAAATTAGGTTCTAATGTTTCTATGTTCAATTAATCCGCGGTCATCCGTAAAATCCGTGTCATCCGTGTGCTATTAATAAGCTGTAAATCTTTACTTTTGTTGGCAAAAAGTTAATTTATGATGAAGAGATTATTCCAGATTCCAAATATCCGTGTTCTATCTGAATAAATGCTGCTTTTATGCAAAAAATTATTTCTTTAGTAACTGTTGGTTTAACAATGTTCATGATAATTTCCTCCTGTCAGATGCCTGCTAATAATTCAAATATCAACTCAAATAAACCTGACCGGGCCTGGTGGAAAGAAGCCGTCGTATATCAGATCTATCCGCGCAGTTTTAAAGATTCGGACGGCGATGGCATCGGCGACCTGAAAGGGATCATTTCAAAACTGGATTATATAAAAAGCCTGGGGATCGATGTGGTCTGGCTGAACCCGGTCTATGCATCCCCTAATGATGATAACGGGTATGATATCAGCGATTACCAGGATATTATGAAGGAATTCGGGACCATGGAAGATTTCGATAACCTGATGAAAGGCATGCATGACCGCGGCCTTAAAATGGTAATGGACCTGGTGGTCAACCATTGCAGTTCGGAACATGAGTGGTTCCGTCAGGCCAGAAGTTCCCGCGATAACCCTTACCGCGACTATTTCCACTGGTGGCCCGCTGAAAAAGGTAAACCTGCAAGACGATTCAGCTTTTTTGACGTCAACAACGATGCCTGGAAGTATGACAGCCTGACCGATGCTTACTATCTGCATTATTTCTCTGTAAAACAACCGGATCTTAACTGGGAGAACCCAAAAGTGAGGGAAGAGATCTATAAAATGATGCGTTTCTGGTTCGATAAAGGGGTGGATGGCTTCCGCATGGATGTTATCCCTTTCATATCTAAGGATACAACTTTTCCCGAACTGCCTGCAGAATATAATGGGGACATGATCAGGTATTACGCCAACGGCCCTCATCTCCATGAATACCTTCAGGAGATGAACCGGGAAGTGTTAAGCAAATACGACATCATGACGGTAGCCGAAGGCGCTGGTGTTACTTACAGGGAAGCCCTTGATTTTGTCGACCCGGATCGTCATGAGCTCAATATGGCCTATCATTTCGACGGAATGAACGTCGGGTACCTTCCCAACCAGTTCAAAGTCATGGATCCTGATGGTTATAGCCTGGTTGAATTTAAAAAGATCTATTCGTTGTGGGATTCCGTTTTCGCAGAAAAAGGCTGGGGGACGATATATCTTGGCAACCACGACCAGCCCCGTATGGTCACCCGCTGGGGAAATGACAGCCCCGAATTCCGGGAAATTTCTTCCAAAATGTTATCGACCTTTTTACTTACGATGAGGGGTACGCCATATTACTATTTCGGCGATGAACTCGGCATGGCGAATATTAAGTTCGACAATATTGAAGATTACCGGGATATTGAGTCCATCAACATGTACCAGCAGGTTTCAAATAATCAATGGTGATATTAAAGCCTTCATTGAAGCCCAGAAAATATCAGCAAGGGATAACGGGCGGACGCCGTTTCAATGGGATGCTTCACCCAATGCCGGATTCACTGCAGGAACCCCCTGGCTGAAGGTCAATCCGGATCACATATCGGTCAATGCTGAGGCCCAGGAAAATGACCCGAATTCGGTACTGAATTATTTCCGGAAACTGGTCAGCCTGAGAAAGCAGTACCTTACCCTTGTTTATGGGAAATATGAGCTGCTGGATAAGGATAATCCGGATGTTTATTCTTACAGAAGGTCACTGAACAATGAATCAATACTGGTCATGCTAAATTTCAGGGATAAAACATCTGTTGCCAATACAGGTATAGACCTGAGCAAAGCGGAAATCCTGATACATAATTACCCTGGTGAATCTGGCGAAAAACAGCTACGCCCTTATGAAGCCAGAGTTTATAAACTGAAGGCTGAATGAAAAAATGGCCTAACATTGTCATCATTGTTAAAACCTACCTGGTTGCAATAGCTATTTTTTTGATCTTCAGGCTGATCCTGTTTTTTTCAGAACTCGAACGGATCAATTCATTCACGGAGGAATTCTTTAAAATTCTGGTAGCATTTTTAATGGGGATCAGGTTCGATGTGGTGATTTCAGGCTACATCCTTGTACTTCCCTTTATCATCCTTTCAGTACTCTTTATTCTTGATAAACATTACAAATGGCTTTACCAGGTATTATTTTACTGGGGTTTTATCCTCTTTTCCCTGGCATTCGCCATATGTGCAGCCGATATCCCATATTTTAACCAGTTTTTCTCAAGGTTTTCGGTAACAGCTTTTCAATGGATCGACAGCCCGGCCTTTATATTCAAAATGATCATCCAGGAACCCCGTTATTTTATCATCATTTTGCCCCTTCTGGTGTTCCTGTTTCTCTTCTATAAATTATTACGGAAAATTTTCAGGGTTTCTCCGGAAGAACCAGCCAGGATTCATATTGCTTTAAAAATAGCGTAAGTATCCTTTTCCTGGGTTTGATTTTTATCGGGATACGCGGCAGGCTGCAGGAGAAATCGCCTATTAAAGTCGGTACGGCTTACTTCTCTGATAATGCCTTTTTGAATCAGCTGGGGCTGAATCCAGTGTTTACCTTATGCGAAGCTATTTCGACATCCTGGATGAAAGAAATAAGACTGTCGCATTTATGGATGATGAACAGGCTATTAAAAATGTCAGGTATTACCTCGGGATAGGAAAGCCGATTGCTGATTACCCTATAGCCAGGCAGGTGCTGCCCGATTCAACCGGCGAAAAAAAGTACAATGTCGTCCTGGTGATCATGGAAAGCATGAGCACCGCCAAAATGGGCAGACATGGAAATACTAAAAACCTGACCCCGTTCCTGGACAGCATTTCCAATGAAGGTTATTATTTTGAAAATATTTATACGGCTGGAATTCATACTTTTAACGGCGTTTTCAGCACGCTCTTTTCATTTCCGGCGATATACCGCCAGAACCCGATGAAGGAAAGTACGATGTTCAGGTATAACGGGATTGGCCATGCTTTGAAAAAGAATGGCTATTCCACGACGTATTTCACCACCCACGATGGCCAGTTTGATAATATCGAAGGTTTTTTAAGGGCTAATGATTTCGAAAATATTATAACCCTGGCGGATTATCCATCGGAAAAAGCCAGGACAACCCTGGGCGTCCCCGATGATTATATGTTTGAGTTTTCCATGCCGGTGATGGATGGCCTGTATGATGAGAACAAGCCATTTTTTGTTGCATTCATGACTGCCAGCGACCACGGCCCTTATTATCTTCCGGAATATTATAAACCACGGAATAAAGACATTAAAGATCAGATGGTTGAATATGCCGATTGGTCATTAAGGAAATTCATTTCCCTGGCTTCGGAAAAGGAATGGTTCGGCAATACGATTTTTGTTTTTATAGCTGATCATGGCGCTCCAATAAATGCCGTTTATGACATTCCGCTGGATTATCATCATACACCCCTTGTTTTTTATGCACCCGGAATTTTAAAGGATGCACGTTCTTTTGACTGCATCGGCGGACAGATCGATGTTTTCCCTACCATCATGGGGATCCTGAATCAACCTTACATAAACAATACTTTAGGGATAGATCTTACTTTCCGAAAGCAGGCCATATATCTTTATAAATCATGAAGACAAATTTGGGGTGATCGGAGATGAATACCTGCTGATTATAAAGCAGGATAATATGAAGGCACTTTACAAATACAGGAATAAGGATAAGAAGGATTATAAAGATGAGCAGCAGCTATTGGTCAGATGAGATGGAAGAATATAATTTTTCAAACCTGCAGGTGTTCCAGTACCTGATACAAAACGAAACAAGGTTTATTGAATAAGAAAACAATGAATCAAAGAAAATTAATCATTTTAATTTTTCTGGTCCCAACTGCCGTGGCTGTTGCCTATTTCGGATTCATGCTTTTCGGAGGCGGATATGGAAAGAAACCGGTCAATATTCAGGCTATGGATTCCGGAAATTCTATCTTTCTCTTTGCCCACAGGGGGATTTCAGCCGGATTTCCCGAAAATAGCAGAGGGGCAATCGAACAGGCAAAAATCATGGGATTTAAAGGACTGGAGATCGATATCAGGAAAACCTCGGATAATGAATTTGTTCTTTTCCATGACGAAGATTGCGACCGGTTGCTCGGTATCAGTGAAAAGATCTATAATCTGAGCACATCACAGGTCAAAGAGCAACCTCTTCAGTTAAATGACACTAATACAAGTCATAATGTATTGACTTTGAAGGAAATGCTTGATGAATACAAGGATGATTTCATCATTTATTTTGATTTGAAACTGAAAGGATTTGATGATGCCGATGACCTGGTAAGGATCATTCAGTCATACGGCATCTCCCGGTCATCCATTATTGCAAGTACCAGTGGTTTTATTATTTTTTACATCGAGAATAAATATCCTGAAATTAATACCTCCCTGGAAGGCTTTAACTCTGGTAAAGAATGGCTCTATTACCTTTTCCCGAAGAATTTCAAACCCGATTTTTTATCGAGTTTTGCCTCAAAAGTTAATGAAGACCATATCGCCTGGCTCCAAAAAAGAGATTTGCTGTCAGGCAGGATCGTATATGGAGTAGATAGCACCAACTACGAGAAAGTAATTCAACTGGGCTTAAAAAACCTGATAATCGATTACCACACAGCCCTGTTAGTTAAGTAGTCCGCACCTCTCCTCTTCCCCTCTTCCCCTCTCCCCCGCCTCCCCGCCTCCATGCCTATATTATCCCTATCTTTGCAATCATTAATGCTATAGCCATGGACCTGGAAAAAACCAACCGTACCGAACTGTCTGAACTCGGCGAATTCGGCCTCATCGACCTGCTGACCAATAATATCACCCTGGTAAATAAAAGCAGCGTCTGTGGCGTTGGCGATGATGCGGCAGTGATAGACAACAAGGGTAAATTAACCCTCGTTTCCACCGATCTACTGGTTGAAGGTGTACATTTTGACCTTTCCTACACCCCGCTGAGGCACCTGGGATACAAGGCTGCAGTTGCGAATATCTCCGATATCGTGGCCATGAATGGCAAAGCCAGGCAGCTCCTGGTAGGGCTCTCCGTTTCAAGCCGTTTCCCGGTTGAAGCCCTGGAGGAACTCTACTCAGGTATCAGGCAGGCCTGCCAGGTTTACCATGTCGACCTTGTCGGTGGCGATACTACTTCCAGTGTGAAGGGCTTGTTCCTGTCTGTCACAGTTATAGGTGAGGCAGAACACGGTGAGGTGGTCATGCGGAATACAGCCCGTGAAAATGACCTGATCTGCGTTACCGGCGACCTTGGTGGAGCTTACATGGGCCTTCTCCTGCTGGAAAGGGAAAAAGCCGCATTCCAGGGCGATCCCAACCTGCAGCCGGACCTGGAAGGATATGACTACATCCTGGAACGACAGCTAAAACCGGAACCCCGCACCGATATCATCCGCCTGCTGAAAGAAGCTGTTGTCAAACCGACAGCCATGATCGATATTTCAGACGGACTGGGTTCGGAAATACTCCATATCTGTAATGACTCAAAGCTGGGATGCCGCATTTACGAGGAGAAGATCCCGATCGATCCGACGACGGTCAATATGGCCGGAGTGTTTAACATTGGACCCGTAACCGCTGCCCTGAACGGCGGGGAAGACTATGAACTGCTTTTTACCATTGACCAGAAAGACTTTGAAAGAGTGAGATCTATCCCCGGAATTTCCGTCATCGGGCATATGACCGATTT
Organism: uncultured Bacteroidales bacterium; assembly: GCA_963701785.1. GTDB lineage: Bacteria > Bacteroidota > Bacteroidia > Bacteroidales > JAGOPY01 > JAGOPY01. The sequence goes on from CAVPBC010000003.1 coordinate 19,655, forward strand.
AGCACAGGGAGCGCACCTGGTTACCAGCGACGGACAACTCGTGGAAATAAGGGCGCAGGGATGGAATGCACTTAGAAAATAGTGTTGAGTGTTAAGGGTTAAGGGTTAAGTTCGGGAATTGTTAACAATGTTCAGGTATAAATTTTAAGGGATTAGTTATAATTTTTAATGTATTATAAGTCAATGTTTTAACAATTTACTATTCAGACACGAAGTGTAAACAATATTCCCGTACTTAACCCTTGACCCTAAACACTCAACACTAAGATACGTTCCCGTACTTAACCCTTAACCCTAAACACTTAAAACTATCACATGTCCGGTACCGATAAGATATCACTTCATTTGCACTCTCTCCCGGACAAACCTGGTGTTTACCAGTTTTACGACAGGGAAGGCAAGCTGCTATATGTCGGTAAGGCCAAAAACCTGAAAAAACGGGTGTCCTCTTATTTTAACAGGGAGAATTTGGGCGGAAGGCTGAATATGCTGGTTCGCAAAACAGCTGAAATAAGGCATATCGTGGTTGGATCGGAGCTGGATGCCCTTCTGCTGGAAAACAACCTGATCAAAGAGAACCAGCCCAGGTATAATGTTATGCTCAAGGATGACAAGACATTTCCCTGGATCTGCATAAAAAAAGAACCTTTCCCGCGGATCTTTCCCACAAGGACCGTTATTCATGACGGCTCCCTCTATTTTGGACCTTACGCTTCAGTCAAAATGATGAATACGCTACTGGAACTGATCCGCCAGGTTTACCCGGTCAGGACCTGCAGCCTGAAGCTTACGGCAAAAAATATTGCAGAAAAAAAATTCAGCGTATGCCTCGAATTTCACCTGGGAAATTGCCTTGGCCCCTGTATCGGGATGCAGTCGTTGGAAAATTATGAATTGAACCTTGCCGGGATCCGGGAGATGATCAAAGGAAATTTCACCGGTGTGATGAAGGAACTGAGAGAAAAGATGGAAGGGCATGCTAAAGCTTACGAATTTGAGAAAGCCCATGTTGTCAAGGAAAAGATTGCCCTGCTTGAAAGATACCAGGCTAAGTCGACCATCGTAAACCCCAGGCTTGGTGAAGTGGATGTATTTTCAATTCTCGACAGTGAAGAAGCAGCTTATGTCAACTTCCTGAAAGTCGATCATGGGGCCATCATCCAGGCTTATACCGTCGAATTGAGGAAAAAGCTGGAGGAGACCCCGGAAGAATTGCTGTCCATAGCAGTGTTTGACCTGCGCCGTCGCCTGGCCAGCGAAGCCAGGGAAATACTGGTCCCGTTCGAACTTGAACTTGAACTCCCCGGGGTGACCTTAACAGTCCCTAAAATAGGTGACAAGAAACACCTGCTTGACCTGTCGGAAAGAAATGCAAAATATTATAAACTGGAGAAAGAAAAACAACTCGAGTTACTTGAGCCGGAGCGGCGCAGCAAAAGGATCCTGGGAACCATGATGAAAGACCTCCGGATGAAGGAACCGCCCGTCCATATCGAATGTTTCGACAACTCCAATTTCCAGGGCGATCACCCGGTATCGGCCATGGTTTGCTTTAAAAATGGACGCCCCGACAAAAATGAATACCGCCATTATAATATCAAAACGGTTGAAGGCCCGGATGATTTTGCTTCCATGGAAGAGGTCATCCATCGTCGTTATAAACGATTGATGGAAGAGAATAAGCCGCTCCCCCAGCTCATCGTGGTTGACGGAGGCAAGGGCCAGCTCAGTGCGGCCCTGAAAAGCCTCGAAAATCTTGGCCTGAGGGGTAAGATCACCATCATCGGCATTGCCAAAAAGCTCGAAGAAATATATTATCCTGACGATCCGTTGCCGCTTTATATCGATAAAAAATCGGAAACCCTGAAAATTTTACAGCGCCTCAGAGATGAAGCCCACCGTTTTGGCATCACCCATCACCGGAAAAAAAGGGATAAAGCCACCCTGAAAACAGAACTGACAACTATTCAGGGAATAGGGGAGGAGACGGCGAAAAAGCTGCTAACTGATTTCAGATCGGTAAGCAGGATAAGGAAATTGTCTCAGGAGGAGCTGGAAAAGTCTGTCGGGCAGGCAAAAGCGAGGGTTGTATTTGAGTATTTTCATAAGGCTTGAATTTAAGGGATGGAGTCCCTTTTTTCCATTCGTTAATCTAAAACTGCTATATATAAACCCAAATGTCGTTTATTATTGTGAGTTTGCCTATTTTTGGGAAACCAATCCATCCATACCTGGTAAACTAACACTTAAAAACTAAGAAATGGCTTTTACAAATTTCTCAAAACCGGTTTTGGTTGCATGTATTCTCCTTATTTCAATGTTTTTCAGCTACTCGCAAGCTTACGGCCAGAAAAATAAAAAAGAAAAAGAAAATGTCATCACGGATACGATCAAATCGGGAGATATCACCGGGTTGAAGTTCCGCAGCATCGGGCCGGCACTGACTTCTGGCCGGATTGCCGACTTTGCCGTAAATCCATGTAACCATAGCGAATATTATGTTGCTGTCGCCAGCGGCCATATCTGGAAAACAGTGAATAACGGAAATACTTTCGAGCCTGTCTTCGAGGATTACGGCGCCTATGCCATCGGGTGCCTCGCCATGGACCCTGATAACCACAACGTGGTCTGGGCCGGTACCGGCGAAAATAACCACCAGCGCGCATTGGGTTATGGTGACGGAGTATATAAAACCACCGACGGGGGTAAGTCATGGAAGAACATGGGCCTTAAGGAATCCCGACAGATCGGGATGATCGCGATACACCCCGAAAATACCGATGTGGTCTTTGTCGCTGCTGAAGGTTCAGTCTGGGGTCCGGGAGGCGACCGCGGGCTTTACCGGACTTCCGATGGGGGAAAGAACTGGGAAAAGGTCCTGGAGATAAGCGAAAATACAGGTGTGAACAATGTGCTCATCCACCCGAAAGATCCTGATATCATGTTTGCGACCTCCGAACAACGCCGCCGCCACATCTTTACAAAGATAGGCGGAGGGCCCGAAACGGCTATTTATAAAAGTACAGACGGGGGTAAAACATGGAATAAGACCACTTCAGGTTTGCCTGGCGGCGATATGGGCGGGATCGGTATAGCCATTTCCCCTGTTGACCCGAATATGGTCTATGCAATCATAGAGGCAGAAGGTAAGACGGGTGGATTTTTCAGGTCATCGGATTGCGGTGAATCATGGTCGAAAATGAGTGATTATCATGCCCAGGGCCAGTATTACAACGAAATATATTGTGATCCGAAAGATGTTGACAAGGTTTACTCGATGGAAACTGTTTCACAGGTTACGCTCGACGGAGGCATAACCTGGAAAAGTGTAGGAAATAATAACAGGCACGTCGATGACCATGCTCTCTGGATCGATCCTGAGAATACCGGTCATTTCATGATCGGTGGCGATGGTGGGGTTTATGAAACCTACGATGAGGGTAAAAATTACTACTTCAAGACCAACCTCCCGGTTACGCAATTCTATCGTGTCAATGTGGATAATACCGAGCCATTTTACTGGGTATACGGCGGGACCCAGGATAACAACAGCCTCGGCGGGCCAAGCCGTAACACGAGTTATGCGGGCGTTTCAACATATGAATGGATCGTGACCCTTGGCGGTGACGGCTTTTTCCAGGCCATCGAGCCGTCAAATCCTGATATCGTTTACTCTGCTTACCAGTATGGAAATATTTACCGCTATGATAAAAAAAGCGGGGAAAAAATAAAAATCCGCCCGGAACCGGTAAAAGGGGAAGACACCTATAAATGGAACTGGAATGCACCTTTTATCCTTAGCCCGCATTCGCCGACAAGGCTGTATATGGCGGCCAATAAGGTCTTCCGCAGCGACGACCGGGGCCAGTCATGGAAAGTGATCAGCGATGATATCACAACCCAGACCGACCGGAATACCTGGCCTGTCATGGACCGCTACTGGGGCATAGATGCTGTTGCAAAAGATGTATCAACCTCCCTGTTCGGAACGGGTATTTCACTGGCAGAATCGGTGATCAAAGAAGACTGGTTTATGTGGGTACTGATGATGGCGTGATCCAGGTTACTGAAGATGCCGGTAAAAACTGGATGAAAATCACTAAATTCCCCGGGGTGCCTGAGTATACTTATGTAAGTGATATATTCCCCGACAGGTTTGATGAAAATATCGTCTATGCCAGTTTTGATAATATTCACAGGGATGATTTCAAACCTTACCTTCTGAAAAGCACCGACAAAGGCAAAACCTGGTCATCGATAGCCGGGAATCTTCCCGAAAAACATACGGTTCACACCATCGCACAGGACTTTGTCGATCCTGACCTGCTCTTTGCCGGAACTGAATTTGGTGTCTTCTTCACCCTTGACGGTGGAAAGATATGGACACAGCTTAAATCAGGCATCCCTCCAGTCAAAGTGCCGGATATCGTGATCCAGGAAAGAGAATGTGACCTGGTTCTGGCTACCTTCGGAAGAGGTTTCTATATTCTTGATAATTATGCACCCCTGCGTGAATTGTCAAAAGAAACCAGGGAAAAGGAATCCCATATGTTCCCGGTAAAGGATGCCATGATGTTTACCCAGGTAGGGGGATATTATGGCCAGGGATCGAATTTTTTCTATGCGCCTAATCCGCTTATGGCGCCACTTTCACTTATTATCTGAAAGAAGTTCCCAAAACCTTGAAAGAGATCAGGAAGGAAAAGGAAAAGGATCTGATGGAGGATAAGAAGCCTGTCCCAATCCCAACAATGGAAGAAATTAGGGCAGAAGAAAATCAGATCCCGCCTTATCTTATTTTCACCGTTAAAGATTTCAAAGGGAATATGGTAAGAAAGCTTTCGGCAACCCCTTCAAAAGGCACTTCCAGGATTACCTGGGATTTGCGTTATTCCAATAAATACAATGTCGATCTGAAAAGTGAAAAATTTGATCCATATTCAGCAGGAGGAGGAGGTATCCTTGCCATGCCGGGTAATTACACCGTTTCAATGGCAATGGTATTTGATGGAGAGGTGAAAGAACTTGCCGGGCCGGTCGGATTTGAAGCCAGAGTGCTGAATAATACTTCCCTGCCTCCGGCTGACCGTTCAGAGCTGGTTGCTTTCCAGGATAAGGTTTCCGTCGCTGATCAATGCCGTCAATGGAGCCGATGAATTCGCAAAAGCACATGATGAAGCAGATACAGTATGTCAAGCAGGCGATTCAGAATACCCCCGGGGCACCTTTCAGCCTTATGGAAGAGGCCAAAAAAGTGGAGAAAAAACTTGAACAACATTATCTGGGCCCTTAATGGCCAGGTGCCTGCAGCCAGCGAAGAAGAAAACCGGCCGGCGCCACCACCCGTTAAAATGCGTCTTGATGCGATCATATCTGCTTCCTATGGCAATACCTCCTCCCCAACCCAAACACAGCGCGACCAGTATGCGCTTCTGGAAGAAGAATTTCCCCCGATCCTTTTTCAATTGAAAGAAATTGCAGAAATAGACCTGCAAAAACTGGAAGCTGAACTTGACAAACTGGGCGCCCCCTGGACTCCCGGCCGGGTCCCGGCATGGAAGAAATAATATTGTTTTTTTTTGTAGTTTCGCAAAGTGACGCAAAGTTTCGCAAATAATTCCTCTGCGGAACTCTGCGTTACCTCTGCGAAACTCTGCGAAACTTAATGCCCATGAAGAACAATTTACCATATTTGTTTATTTGCACCTGCCTCATTCTTGAAGCAATATTTAATTCCTTTCATGAAAATGAACTCGAAGTAAAAACAAACAAAACCCCCAACGATTGGTTCTTTCTTCAACGTTCATTTCCTTATCCGGAAATAAATTACAGGCGAGAAATGCTGCCTGGAATCAATCTCAAAAGATTACGCATGGAAATGGTTGAAAGAGGGGAAGGATGGAAATTTAAAGGACCGTTGAATACCGGGGGGAGGATTTCTGCCGTGGCCATGCACCCTGCCGATATGCAGACCATCTATGCCGGTGCAGCATCAGGCGGGATTTTCAAATCTGTCAATACCGGCAACAGCTGGACCCCGATTTTTGACGATGCCCTGAGCCTTTCTATCGGGGATATTGCCATAGCCCCATCAGATCCGGCAACCATCTGGGTCGGCACAGGAGAAGCCAATGCCGGCGGTGGTTCCATGGCATACGACGGTTTCGGGATATACAGATCCACCGATGCTGGCACAAGCTGGGATCATGTAGGGCTGGAAAATTCAGGGAGCATCGGCAGGATGGTTGTTCACCCCGGTGACCCGCAAACCTGTTATGTGGCTGCAATGGGAAGGCTCTTCTCGAATAATCCCGAACGGGGTGTTTTCCGCACGACCGACGGAGGGCAGAGCTGGGATAAGGTACTATATGTCAATGATTCTGTCGGCGCCATCGATATCGTCATGCACCCCGATCATCCTGACACACTTTATGCCGCCATGTGGGAACGTGTGCGCCGGCCCGGCAGAAGGAGTTACGGAGGGGCAGGTTGTGGAATATTCCGCAGCTACGACGGCGGGGATTCATGGACTGAGCTTGCAGGAGGGCTTCCTGTTTCTTCTTCGGCAAATGGCAGGATTGGGATAGATATCTCAGCATCAGATCCTGATGTGCTCTATGCGATCTATGCGGATAATATCGGCTATTTTGCAGGGGTTTACAGGACCGATGATGGCGGGCGATACCTGGTTCCGGACCAACGACGGGGACCTTAACTGGATGTACTCATCATACGGATGGTGGTTCGGCCGCATCAGCATCGACCCCGTTGATCCCGATATCGCTTATGCCATCGGGTTTGATCTTTACAAAACCACCGATGGCGGAAACAGCTGGCCTGTGATCTCATCATTCGTGCATGTCGACCAGCATGATCTCGTTGCCCATCCTCTGAACCATGATTTCGTTGTACTTGGAAATGACGGAGGTATTTATTTGTCGGATAACGGCGGATCAACCTGGACATTCCTTGAAAATCTCCCGATAACACAGTTTTATACCTGCGAGGCCGATGAGCAAAATCCCCAGAGATTTACGGCGGGACCCAGGATAACGGAACTAACAGGACAATGACAGGCGGTACGGGCGATTGGCAGAATATATACTGGGGCGATGGCTTCTTCGTCCTGGTAGATCCTTCGGATAATAATTATATCTATGCCGAATATCAATACGGAAATATGGCCCGTTCAACAAACGGGGGGCAGTTTTTTCTTGATGCTATGAACGGCATCAGCAGCTCCGACCGGAAAAACTGGAACACACCTTTTGTCTTCGATCCGAATGATCCCCAGATCCTGTATTACGGGGCGAACAGGCTTATATAAAACTACCAACCGGGCTGTTTCATGGCAGGCAGTAAGTCCTGACCTGACGAACGGCGGTGCAAACAGCAATGTTGTTTACGGCACAATTACCGCTATCGCGGTTGCTCCCTCCAACAGCCAGTTCATCTATGTGGGCACTGACGATGGTAATGCCTGGCGGACAGAAAACGGGGGAGGCGATTGGGTTAATATTTCTTCAGGATTGCCATTGCGCTGGATTACCCGTGTTGCGGCAGATCCGTATGATGAAAATATCGTTTATGTTACCCTGTCGGGATACCGCTATGACAGTTACCTGCCCCATGTTTTCCGGAGTATTGACGGCGGTGCTAACTGGCAGGATATTACCGGCAATCTCCCGGAAGCCCCGGCTAATGATATCATCGTTGATCCGGCTCTGGAATCCACGCTTTACCTCGCAACAGATTTTGGCGTATTCATAACCCACGACCTTGGCCAGAACTGGTCGATGCTGGGCGATAACCTGCCGAACGTGCCCGTTGTTGACCTGGACTTCCATCAGCCGACCAGGACATTGATTGCCGCAACCTATGGGCGATCGATGTATACGTTTGATGTTGACCAGCTGATTGGAATTAATCCGGAATGGAATGTCAAAGATGTAACATGGTCGGTTTTCCCGAACCCTGCGCAGGATAATATTTGGATCTGTTGTCCGCTTTCTGTTCAGGACTATGCTTATCAAATCTATGACTACCAGGGGAAATTTATAACACATGGCAACATTTCAGGGAATTCTTCACCGGTTAAGATTGACCTTGCCGAACTTCAAAACGGAGTATATTTTATAAAACTGAAAGATCATAAGAAAGTCCTGGGAATCCGGAAACTGGTAATTATTAATTAAGTAGATTATGCTCATATCACCACAGATTACTCAGATTTACGCAGATTAAACACAGATTAAAAATAATGAAGAAAGGATACAGACTTGATTTAATCGTTGAAAACCAAGTTATTCTGGAACATTCGATGTAGCAGATATAAAAGAAGGAATTCACAGAATGATTTTATAACCCAGTAAAAAATCTGCCCCTAATCTGTGTTTAATCTGCGTAAATCTGAGTAATCTGTGGTGAATTTACAGTTTAAAATTCAGATCTAAGATTGTAAACTATAAACTGTAAATTGTAAATTAACAGGGATCGTTTGAAATCAGGAATGATCTCTAAACCGCAACCCTCGTCAAGCTGACAAAATCCTCGACCCCCAGCTCTTCTGCCCGTTTCCCTGCAAGATGCTCCAATCCGCTTTTTTCATAATCTATATAAAAAGACTTCAGCGAATTTCTGAGCGTTTTTCTTCTCTGGTTAAATGCCGTCTTTACCACTTTGAAAAAGAGGACTTCATCGCAATCCAGCCTCTCCCTGTCGTTCCTGGTCAGGCGTATTACTGCCGATTTGACTTTAGGAGGAGGTATGAAAACAGTTTCATTGACCGTAAAGAGGTATTCAATCCGGTAATAAGCCTGTAACAAGACACTCAGGATGCCGTATGTTTTTGATCCGGGACCGGCAGCGAGCCGTTCGGCAACTTCTTTCTGGATCATGCCGACAACCTGGGTTACCTGTTGGCGGTGTTCAAGGACTTTGAATAAGATCTGGCTCGAAATATTGTATGGAAAATTCCCGATAATGCAGAACTTGTCTGTGAATATTGTTTTCAAATTGAACTTAAGAAAATCACCCTCGATGAATTTATCTTTTGAAGCCGGGAACTTATCAATCAGGTACTTTATAGATTCCTGATCGGTATCAATAAAGTAACATGTCCTGTCAGTCAATTCCAGCAAAAACTTTGTTAATACTCCCATTCCCGGCCCCACTTCCAGAATCGGAATGACTGACGACTGAAGACTGCCGACTATCTTCCGGGCGATATTATCATCCTTCAGGAAATGCTGTCCCAGGTGTTTTTTCGGTCGGACAAAAGAATTCACCCTGTTATGTGCTTAGTTGATAAAATCACCGCGGAGTTGCCGGTATCTCTTCCTGGCCTCTGTTGTAAATAAACTGCCCGGGTAATCCAGCATGAGTTGCTGGTACAATTCCATGGCCATAGTCTTGTTGTTTAATGCAACAGCCTGAAGCTCGGCTCTCCTGAATAACGCATTATCAGCAAGTATGTCGTATTTATAATCCCTGGCAATCTCAGCGAGCGTTGTATCGGCAAGTAGATAATTTTTATTGCGGATATAAATTCCGGCTTTGCTGTATAATACATCGTCATCCAGCGAGTGATAAAGGCCCAGCATGCTGATGCTGTCAAGGGTTTGCAGGGCCAGGCTGTCCTTTCCGCGATAGATCAGCAGATCAGCCCTGGAATAATAGGTCAGCCCGGTATAGGTGCTGTCAGGGTCCATGTTGTCGCTGATCAGCAAGGCCAGTTCCATGGCGTCATTCGCGATCAGCTTGGAGGTTGCTGCCTTTAAGACATCCAACTGTGCCTTTGCCCAGTCAAACTCACCGATAAAGTAAGAGAGGCGGGCATTCCTGAATTTGGCTTCATGTCCGGTCGGATCATTTTTATTTGCTTTCTCTACCTGTGAATATAATAGTGACGCTTCCCAGACCTCTCCTACGAACAGGTAAATATCACCGAGTTCGAGCTTTATCTCCGCTTTTAAATTCTCGGGAACGCCGGGAATATCCAGGGCCTCTTCCAGTAATTCCAGTGACTCATTCAGCTGGTTGAGGTAAAAAGCCTGGAGATGGGCCAGGTCACGCATCAGGACTACAGTCCGGGCATTCTTACCCAATTCTGCAATTGCATCCTGGTACTCCTGCTGAAGCGATTGAAGCTCACTGAGTTTATCATTATAACCATCGGTGATCCTGAGGAACTTGGCCTGCAGGCTTCCGGTAACACTTTCTGAATAATAAGGATTTAGCGGCCCTTTTTTTATGAGATAGGCAAAGGCTTCGATGGCAATGTCATAATCTTTGTTGGAAAGGCTGAGATTGGCCACGCTGAAAACAAGCATCCCGCTTTCGCCGAACCTGGTATCAAGCGAACGGGCCTGGATCAGGGCAAATTCGAAATCCCTCCGCTGCACGGAAAGCCAGAGCAGCATCTCGCCATAATAACGGTTTTCAGGATTGCGTTGGTTCCTTTTCAATAAGGATTCCCGGAGCAAATCACTGATTTTATCATCAATATCCCTGTCCAGCGCATTCTGAAACCTGTTTTGAACGAATTCAAGCTGCGATGGGTTTTGTTCCAGCAGATCCAGGTACTCTTCGATCATGGCGCCGTAATCGCCGCTCAGCTCATATATTCGCGCCAGTTCCTGGTTAAAAGGATAGGTATATTGTAAAAGCTCGCGTCCATGCAGATAGGTTTTGATGGTATATTCATAAAGTTGCCTGGTCATAAAAGCATTTGCAATTTCATTAATATTGGCCTTATTGGGTTTAACTTTTTCAATCACTTCATCAAATATCCTGGTGGCTTTCTCAGGTTTATCAGTCAACAGGTAAATATAGCCCAGGTCAACCTCATAGCGGTAAGATCCCGGCTCATCCTTCATTTTGCTTCTCACCAGCTTTTCAGCTTCGGTGTATTGATCAAGGGCTGTCAGGCAAAATAAATAATAGGTATAATGATGATGGGTGGGTTGTTTGTGATACAGATCCCTGAATAATTCCAGCGCTTTTTCATAGTCTTTGTTGCCATAATATTGAAAAGCCAGTTTTTCTTTCTCCTGTTCCTCCTGTTTTTGCTGGGCTTCAGGTGTGATAACTTCTGGAAATACCTGGGAATACAAATTCAGCCCGCTGGTTGTCATGAAGATGATAACCCAGGCTATAATAAATGATGCAGGGGATATTTTATCGCGTAATAAGCTCAAATCCGGTGTATTTAATCAGGGCGGCCGGGATTTTTATCCCACCGTTAACCTGGTTGTTTTCCAGCAGCGCAGCTACTACCCGTGGTAACGCCAGCGCACTGCCGTTTAGTGTATGGGCCAGACGTATCTTTCCTTCTTCATCTTTAAAACGGAGTTTCATCCGGTTGGCCTGGAAGTTTTCAAAATTTGATACAGAACTCACTTCAAGCCACCTTTTCTGCGCACCTGAATAAACCTCAAAATCATAGGTAAGTGCCGAGGTAAAGCTCATATCCCCCCCGCAGAGCCTGACAATGCGGAAAGGCAGTTCCAGTTTTTGCAGCAGGGAAGCCACATGGTTCCGCATTTCTTCGAGCCTGTCGTAAGAACTGTCGGGGTGCGCCACCTGGACGATTTCGACCTTGTCGAACTGGTGCAGCCGGTTCAATCCCCTGACATCTTTTCCGTAAGAACCGGCCTCACGGCGGAAACAACTTGAATAGGCCACATTTTTCACCGGCAGGTCCGCGATGTTTCAGGATGACATCCCGGTAAATATTTGTGATAGGTACTTCAGCCGTAGGAATAGCATAAAGTTTATCCAGGCCGATGGCATACATCTGCGCGTCTTTATCCGGAAGCTGCCCTGTTCCGTACGCAGAGTCTTCATTGACGAAAAGAGGTGGCTGGAATTCAGTGTAACCGGCCCCAATGGCCTCTTCCAGGAAAAAATTGATCAGGGCACGCTGCAACTTGGCTCCCTGGCCTTTATAAAATGGAAATCCGGCCCCTGTTACTTTACTGCCCAGGTCGAAATCGATGATGTCATATTCACTAGCCAGTTCCCAGTGTGGTTTGGCCTCATCTCCGAATTCAGGCATCCGGCCCCATTCAAAGACAACTTCATTATCAGCGGCGGAATGACCGGGTTGAACTGAATAGTGGGGGAGGTTGGGTAATTGTACCAGAATATCGTTCATCTGGCCTGTGATTTCATCCAGTTGAATTGAAAGATCACGGGTCATCAACTTCAGCGCTGCAGTTTTCTCTTTTAATGCATTGGCTTCTGAGGCAAGTCCTTTCTGATATAACCCCCCTATCTCTTTTGCATTAAGATTCGCTTCTGCCAGGCCGTCATCAAGCTTTTTCTGTGTTTCCCTTCTCTTCTCATCCAGGGCAGTTAGCTGTGATATGATCCCTTCAGCTTTAAAGTTCTTGACTGCAAGCCTCCGTAATACTTCGTCCTTATTATCCCTGATAAATCCTATCTGTAACATAAATAAAAATTAATTTGCAAAGGTAGTAATAATTATGCTGGGAAGCAGGGAGGCAGGGAAGCAGGGGTGGGGGCATAAAAAAACCCGGCAGTTATACCGGGTCCTGTCTCAATATATGAGGAGTGATTTTGGATAAATCTTATTTGGCAGCAGTTTCAACAACTTCCATGACCTCAACCGGGATTACCGATACGAAAGAACGGTCATTTCTGCGTTTGCGGAATTCTACCCTGCCGTCGATGAGGGCAAAAAGGGTATGATCTTTTCCCATGCCGACATTTAATCCTGGATTGTGACGCGTGCCCCTCTGGCGAACGATAATATTGCCGGCCTGGGCGAACTGTCCGCCGTAAATTTTAACTCCCAGCCGTTTGCTGTGTGATTCGCGGCCGTTGGAGGAACTACCTGCACCTTTTTTGTGAGCCATATCTCTGAGTTATTAAGGTGTTGCTAAATTAAATAAAATTATTGATTTTCCTGTATTGCTTCAGGAGCGGCTGTTTCTTCTGCTGTTGCAGTTGCAGCCTTCTTTGATTTCGGTTTTGACGCCTTCTCCACGATGTCTTCAATCTTTACCAGGCTTAAATACTGGCGGTGACCGTTGAACTTTTTATAACCCTTGCGGCGTTTTTTCTTGAAAACAAAAAGTTTGTCTCCGCGCAAATGCTCTACAATAGTGCCTTCTACATGGGCTCCCTCAATGACCGGGGTGCCTACTGTAGTTTTTCCCTCATGGTCAATGAGCATCACTTTGTCAAAGTCTAACTTTGCGCCTTTTTCTCCTTCAAGACGATGCACAAAGAGCTCCTGGCCTTTCTCCACCTTGAATTGCTGTCCTGCTATATCAACTATTGCGTACATTACGGATATGTTTATCGATCGGTCAAATTTTGGAAGTGCAAAAGTACAAATATTTTTCAATCAACAAAGTAAATCATATAAAAAATTAATAAAGCACAATCTTTTTCTTGTTCACCAGGAAAATTCCCAGTAAAATAACAGCCATCCAGATAAATGATAAGGGAGACATCCGTTCCCCGTCTATGGTACCCCAGGATACGGCAACAATCGGGATCAGGTAGGTGACCGAAGCGGCAAAGACCGGGCTGGCCAGTTTGACAAGTTTGTTGAAAGCTACCAGGGCAAGGCCTGTTCCAACAACGGCCAGGATACTGATGTAACCAAGCCCTTTCAATGCCTCAGGCTCATCAGAGATCTGACGGATAAAATCTGTGAATAACAGCAAATAGATCAAAACGGGCAGCCCGATCGTAAAAAAGGAAAAAACGGTAATGGTCAGGGCATCAATATCCCGGAGCTTATACTTGACAACGTTTACATTCGTCGCATAGCAAACCGTGGCTATGATAATATAAACAGCATATTGAAAATTGAATTCAAATGTCCTTCCGCCGCTGATGCTGATCAACCCGATAGCTCCGGCCAGCCCGACCAGGACCCCGGCAATATTGAACCACCTGGTCTTAAGCGAAAAGAAACTTACGCCGATGATCAGGGTGAACAGCGGTGTCAGAGAATTCAGTATACCGGCCAGAGAACTGTCAATCCCGGTCTGGGCCTTTGCAAAAAGAAATGCCGGGAAACCACTCCCGATCAAGCCTACCAGGGCAAGGTATTTCCATTCCCTCCACTTTAATTTCCGTATCCTTGTTACAGCAAATGGACTGAGTGCCAGGAAAGTGATAGAAATTCTCAGCGCACCGACTTCCGTGCTTGAAAAAAATTCAAGCCCCCGCTTGATCAGGATAAAAGAACTTCCCCAGATAAGCGCCAGGCCTGCCAGTATGCTCCAGGCAATTATCAGGATACGGGAAGAAGCACTTTTGCTGATCATGTTATTTTGTTTACCTTTATTTACCGGGGGTGGGGTTCTTTTCATTGGCAAAATTAGAAAAAGAAATACCTATAATCCTGATTGTTTTTGAGTTATTAACAATCCGGCATGAAAAACAGGCATGACATTTTCTGCTTGACTTGATTATACTGCTTTTGTAAAATGATTTTAAATTGAACAGGATAGTTGAAAAAACAGGCCTGCATATAATTTTATATCATTATTTATATTTAAATTTGGCAGGAAACATGAATTTTCAGGATTCTGATCCAGATCCTGTAAAATAAATCGACCATATGATGTTTTTTAATTGTCATATCAATGCCACGGCGGAACCTCCGTAAACCTAAAATTAGTCCAATATATTTCACCAAATCGTTTACCAATTAATTAAATCAGAACAACCAGGAAACAATCAATTAACTAACTTAATTTAATTACCATGAGAAACTTTACAAGGTATCTTCTGACGTTGATGATATTTTTGTTGTCATCAACAGTCATGCTCGCGCAGCTGACGGTGTCATCGTACAGCAGCAAAGCATCGGTACTCCCTGACTCAAGGGCGGTTCTTTATGAGCAAACGAATTCCGGAGGGGGCACAAGGGCCTCACAGGATTTCGAAGCGATTTATGACGCTTATGATTGCCAGGGTGCAGATGACTTCATTGTTCCGGATGGCTTCATGTGGAACATTCAGACAGTTACTGCAACCGGCTCCCAGAGCAATACAACAGCAATTATTACTGTTGTGAATGTCTTTATTTATGCTGATGCGGCTGGTATTCCGGCTTCTACAGCGATGCATTCCCTGATCGGGCTTACCTGCACCGATGCAAGCAACGGGGCAGGCAGCAACGGGTTACTGACCATCCCTATTCCTGGTGGTCTTCCCCTTGGCCCCGGGCATTACTGGATTTCTGTACAGGATGCCGCCCTATATTCGACATTTGGTCAGTGGTACTGGATGCTCACAACATCTATTTACAACTCCCAGGCATGCTGGCGCAATCCCGGAAACGGTTTTGGCACCGGTGCAATTACCTGGACCAATATGACTTCATTGGGTTATGCTAACACAGATTTCGTGTACCGCCTGGAAGGAAGCTCCGGCCCTGTGCCAACCTGCGATTATCAGATCGATTTATATGACGCGTTTGGTGACACCTGGAATGGCGGTTCCTTAGACGTACTGGTTGACGGAGTTGTTGTCCTTGACAATATCACAAACAACCTTACTCCTTATCCGAGTTATGGCCCGGTTACCTATTTCTTTAACGTACCGACCGGTGGAGAAATCACGACGGTTTTCACCGCCGGCGGTTGGCCAGAGGAGAATTACTATTATATTTATGACAGCGAAGGAAATCAGGTTTGGGCAACCCCTATATGGTCTCAACCGCCAAATATTATGCCCGGACAGCTTTACGGGACCTGCCCGCAAACAGGATCCGTGGATGGTTATGTCTTTAATTATGACGGCCTGGCTATCGCCAATGCAAATATCTTTGTGGAGAACGGCCCGACAACCACTTCCGGTCCTGATGGCTATTACCTGCTCGAGAATGTCAATGGCGGGAGTACGACCATTGCCTGTGCAAAAGCAGGATATAATACAGCTATTGATGTCGTTCCTGTCGTAGCAGGCGAAACAGTATACCATGAATTCCACCTGACCCAGCCGAATATGGTGGTCAATCCGCTGAATATCGAGGAAACCCTGAACCCGAACGAGTACTACACGACCTCGCTGAATGTGCTCAACAACGGCAACGGCCCGCTTGACTGGCAGGCTACGATTAACCTGTTGACGATGCCCATCTTACCGTGTGAATATTCCATATCCCTTTATGATACCTTTGGAGACGGCTGGAATGGCGGTTCCCTGGATGTACTCCTGAATGGTGTGGTGGTACTTGATAACATCACCCTATCCACCGGTCTGGGACCTGTAACTTTTTATTTCACGGTCATTTCCGGTGATCAGATCACCACGGTCTTCACCCCGGGCTCCTGGGCGGGCGAACCGTATTACTATATCTATAATTCAGAAGGTACCCAGGTCTGGTATGCCCCTACGGGCAGCACAGGCCCGCCGAATATCATGCCGGGACAGCTGTATGCTTCCTGCTCCGGCGGAGCATGGCTTACCATGGATTATTATAATGGCACCGTACCCGGATTCGGGGGCGTAGACAATATCCCTACCCACCTGGATGCGGCCAACACCAATGCCGGAGAAGTTTACACGGGCGAAGTTGTTTTCACTTCCATACCGGATATAGCCACCATTACCGTACCTGTGACCATGATCGTCATGGGCGCCGAACTGGTAGCCCCTACGGATCTTGAAGTGGAACTGGTTGATGATATCACCGGCCAGGTGAACATCAGCTGGAACTGGGACGGCGACGACTTCCAGTTCTTCATGCTCAAGCGCAACGGCTCGATCATAGGCACGACCACCAACACGAGCTATATAGATATGCTCCCTGACTTCGGCGATTATTGCTATACGGTCCAGGCTGTGTATGATGAAGGATCCACCTCACCGGCGGGCCCTGTATGCATCGAATGGCCGAACCCGAGCATCTTTATCAATCCTGACAACCTGGAAGCCTGGGTATGGGTAAATAACCAGGTAAAAGTCTATACCACGATCACCAATCTCGGCATCGGGACCCTGCAATATACCTTCCCGGATTTTGTGGGAACCGGTAACCTGGGTGCAAGTGTAACGGTGACCCTTCCTGCAGGCACATCCGAAGCACCCCCGCAGACGGCAGTAGCTTCGGGAGCTTATAAAGCACACCCGGAAGGCACCTACACGCTTCAGGCCGGTAATGGCGGACGTGAAGGGGAGAACGTATTGCTGGTCGCAGCCGATGGCGGCAACACCATCCGCAACCTGTTGCTTGCTTACGGAGACCTGGGCACAGTCGATTATTACGACGCCCGTACCGGCACCCCCTCGCTGAGCATGCTGATGGGTTATGATGTCGTGGTGACCTGGTCCAACTATAGTATATAGCAGTGCGACCAATCTTGGCAATGTCCTGGCCGATTATATCGATGACGGCGGCAAGGTGTTGAACCTGATGTTCGCCCTTGACCCCTACTGGGGATTAGCGGGCCGTTTCGTTACCGAGGGTTACACCGCGATGACGGGCACGGGCACCAATTACAGCACCAGCTGTTTGGGCACCTACGACCCGGGCCACCCGATCATGGAAGGCATCTCCAACGTATGCGATTATTACCGTTTGGCCAATTCCTCCCTGACCTCGGGCTCGAGCACGATCGCGCAGTGGAGTGACGGTTCCATATGCGTGGCTGCCAAAGATGACCAGACCGTGGTCAGCATCGGCGGTTATGTGGGCGATTCCTACAATTGGACCGGCCAGATGCCCGATTTGGTACACAACTCTATTTTATGGCTTGCCGGCGGCGGTTACTTCATCGTAGCAGTAGAACCGGCCACGGCCAATGTAGCGGCAGGGGAATCGCAGGTGGTAGAGATCACCTATGACGCCACCGGTTTCGATCCGGGTACCTATACCCAGGAACTTGAGGGTCAATCCAACGATCCGGATCACCTGGATTTCATCATCAACAACACGATGCATGTGTATATCCCGGCACAGTTTGCCGGCAACGTATATGACATGGACAACGGTGATCCGCTGCCGGGC
Source organism: uncultured Bacteroidales bacterium (assembly GCA_963701785.1). Taxonomy (GTDB): domain Bacteria; phylum Bacteroidota; class Bacteroidia; order Bacteroidales; family JAGOPY01; genus JAGOPY01. Next base: position 37,656 of record CAVPBC010000003.1, read on the forward strand.
GTCATTGTGACGGCCGGACCTTACCAGACGACCACCAATGATGATGGTAACTACAGCCTGTATGTCGACGAGGGCGAATATGACATTCACTTCACCAAGCTGGGTTATATGCCGGGCATGGTATCTGATACCACCGCCCTGATGGGTGTGATCACCCCGGTGAGCATCGGCCTGTATGATATGAACTACGCCCCGGGCATGGTCTACGCGGAAGTGATGGCCAACGACACGTGGTGCGAAGTGACGTGGACCCTTCCTGAAGGGCCTTATGAGATCGTGATGGACGACGGCGAAGCCGATGATTATTTCATTTACGGCAGTGCCGGCAACATGCACGCGGTGAAATTCACCCCGTCTAGGTTACCCGGCCACCGCGATCGGCGGCCAGATCTACGTGGGCGACGGCAGCTTCCCGGGCCCGTTCCTGGGGACAGAATTCGGCATCGCCCTGTTTGACGATGACGGCGTGGGCGGACTTCCCGGCACGATGCTGGACTCCAGCGGGGTGACGGTGAACAATTACGGATGGGTTAGCTTTGACTGGATCAGTGCCACATTTACCGAAGGCAGCTTCTATCTGGTGATGATCCAGACTTCGAGCTCCCAGAATTCGGCCCCGATCGGCATAGACACCGACAACCCGACCTATTTCCGCAGCTACAGCTACTTTGCGGGCGCACCCGACTGGGTACTCTCGCCGCTACAGGATTTCATGATGCGTGCATGGGTCGACGGACCGGAAGGCGATGCCCTGACGGACAATGCCCCCAAAGCATGGAAAGCCACCCCGAGGGTACCGGCCAACTGGCAGCAGTATGCCATGACCGCCAGCGGGACGCTGCCGCGCATCCTTACCGGTTACGAGCGCAGCGATGCCAGGTACCGTGGCGTGGAAGGCATGGGCACGCGTGACGTGACCAACTACCGTGTAGCCCGCTACTCGAACTTTGACCCGAACGGCTCACCGGCCGCCGGGACGCTGAGCGAACTGGCTACCACGACCAACTTATTTTACAATGACAACGCGTTCGGCGGCCTTCCGATGGGCTGGTATGCCTATGGCGTGAAAGCCCTTTACACCAGCGGGCTCTATTCCAACTACACGATCTCCAATATCGTGGGCCATTTGCTGGATTACCAGGTGACGGTCAACGTGACCCTGTCCACCGGTCTGGAGCCGATCAACGCGGAAGTTACCCTCCAGGGAAGAGAATATCCCTACGAGACCTACTTCGCCGTAACTCCCGGCAGCGGGACGGTGGTATTTGACATGGTCTGGAGAGGCCACTATGATATCAGCGTCTTTAAGATCGGGTATGAGGAATATCGTATCGAGAACGCCTTCATCAACTCCGACAAGGTATACAACATCATGCTGGGCGAGAAGAAGTATGCGCCGACGTGCCTGGTTGTAGACCCGGTATCGCTGGAAGCCACCTGGTGTGAGCCTTTGCGTACGGAAGTGAACCAGGATTTTGAAGAGTCACAGTTCCCGCCGGCGGGCTGGCAGAGCCTGACGGCAGGCAACTCGGCCTGGAAGCGGACCAATGCCGGTGGCAGCACCGCCTGGCCCATCCCGGCCTGGGACAGCTTCTACGCGGTTTGCAACGACGATGCGGCTGGAAGCACCAATGACGGATGCTGTGATTATCTGATCACCCCACCGGTAGACATGCGCGAGAGCGAAGGATACGCGCTGTTTTTCAACAGTTACTATGACGGCGCTTACGGTCAGCTGGCCTTTGTGGAGTATACGTTTGACGGCGGCGCCACCTGGGAAGTACTGACCCAGCTGACCCCTGCCACGAGCTGGACGGACCAGGAATATGACCTGTCCTCCTTCAGCGGGGCCAACGGACCTGCTCAGATGTGGTTTGCTTTCCACGCCGACGATGCAGGACAAATTGCTTCCGGCTGGGCGATCGACAATGTACGGATCCAGGTGCCTGCCCCAGCGGCTAACTACCTTGATTTCTGGGTATTTTTGGACAACGCCTTTGAAGGGGTCACCACGGAGACCAACTGGAACTATGCCCCGCTGTGGTACGGCGATACCTACACGGCCAGTGTGGCCGCACGTTACACGAGCGGTTTATCGGCCAAGGATTACTACACGTTCTTCTGCGAGTACCTGTTCCCACCCGACAGTTTGACCGGGAGCGCACCTGATGATGCCGCTATTTTGGACTGGACCCCACCGGTAGAATACTGGCCGGTGCTGGCTACGGCAGGCATGAGCTATGAGGACTACCTGGAGGCCAACAACCTGGTGAACCTCAGGTCGAATGATGCCCCGTCTTCAGGACGTGCACCCAATACCAATATTAATGTACCCGGAGTGAACCCGTTTGCGGGTCTGAGGGACCTTGAATCGAAAGCCTGGGCATGTGATGCACTGGCCAACAGCATGGTTACCTTCACACTGGGCACTCCCGGCACCCTGGATCCCCTTGGACCCGGCGCAGCAGACTTCATATCCGCGGCCGATATCGTAGATGGTGTCTATTATGCGACCATCTATGGCGGGACCTTTATCACGATGGATACGGCCACGGGCGCGTTCACCACGATCGGCGGCACGTCAGACCTGACGGGCCTGGCCTATGACTATACCACGGAAACGATGTTTGGTGTGGACTTTGGCGGCAACCTTTACACGGTAGACCTGACGACGGGAGCTACCACGGTTGTGGGCAACACCGGCGGTGTGCTGATCGACTGTGCGTGCGACAATTCCGGGATGCTTTATGCCGTAGATATCGGCAGTGACGTGTTCGGATCGATCGACAAGGTGACGGCTACCTTCACCACGATCGCGAACCTGCCCTTTGATGCGAACTATGCCCAGGGCATGCAGACAGACCATGGTGCCGATGTCGTGTATCATGCCGCTTACAACAACAGCCTGGGCGCAGGCCAGCTGTATGCAGTGGAACAGGCAACGGGTACCTATACGTTGATCGGCAACTTCCAGGGAAATACCGAGGTTGACGGCTTTGCGATGCCATACACAGGCGGCCCGATCGGCGGCGGCGGCTTACCGGAGAACCTTTTGGGATACAATGTATACCGTGACATGGAGTTTGTGGCCTACACGCCGCATACCCCTGAGGGAGAAATGGTACACCAGGGTTATATAGAAGAAAGCCTTCTGCCGGGCATCTACCAGTATAGCGTGACGGCCGTATACGACCTGGCGCCATACGGTTACCCGGGCCAGACGGGCGAATCGATGCACGAAGGCCCCGCCGAAGTGGTGGTTGACTTCTGCTATGACCTGGAGTTCATGGAGACCTGGGCACTGGGCAACTTTGACGATAACAACTGGACCAACGACGCGAGCAACTGGTCGATCAACGGCCAGTATGGCAACCCGTCACCGGCAGCCGAATTCACGTGGGATCCGATCCTGACCGACTATGCAGTAGGACTGGAGAGCTACCCGTTGTGTGCGGTAGGCCTGACCGAAGGCAAGATCTGGTTAGACTTTGACCTGAAACTTGATGCGGTCCAGCCGACAGGCGAGGAGATGCTTCACGTACAGGTATGGAACTGGGAAAGCCAGGCATGGAGCACGGTAGCCGAGTACAGCAATATCGACGGCAGCTTCACCTGGATGTCAGAACATTTGAACATCAAGGCGCATGCCATGAATAAAGTGTTCAAGGTAAAGTTCCATGCGATGGGCACCAACTCGATCAACATCTTGAGCTGGTTTGTGGACAACGTCCATATCTACCGCACGTGTGACGCCCCGACAGAACTGACGGCAGCAGCCATGTGGGCACAGCAGGGCATCGTATTGAACTGGACAGAGCCGGAATCGGACAATATCGACGCATGGATCCATTGGGATGACGGGGTTAACTCGGGCAACTCGATCGGCACCGGCGCTGCGGTAGAATTTGATGTGGCCGCCCGTTGGGAGCCCTGCCCAACTGGCGATGTATGAAGGGGCCTCCGTCACGGAGATCGCCTTCTTCCCGGCCGAAGTGCAGTGTACTTATAATGTAAGGGTATGGGTAGGCGCCGGCGCGGCTAACCTGGTAGTAGACCAGGTGGTAGCGGCCCCGATCATCGGGGAGTGGAACTATGTGACGCTGACGACGCCTGTACCGGTAGACGTGACCCAGGAACTGTGGGTAGGTTATTATGTGAACGCCCTGACGGGTTACCCGGCAGGGGTGGATGATGGCCCGGCTATCGACACCTATGGCAACATGATGAACTTCGGAGGCTGGCAGACGCTGCTGGAGATCAACCCCGAGCTGGACTTCAACTGGAACATCGCGGCCCACCTGGTAACAGTGGCCGGCGTATCGATGCCGTTGTCCAAAGGAGTTGAGCCATACAGCAACACGGGCCAGACTTTGGCCATGAACCCGAACGCGGTGAGCGTGAACAAGGTATTTGCCTCCGGCAACGGATCCAGGGACCTGATGGGATACAACATCTATCGTAACGAAGACGGCGGAGAATATGTGCTGCTGGATTTCACCACCGAGACCACCTACACGGATCCGTTTGACGATATGATCCCGATGACGCTGTATTGCTACCTGGTAAGTGCCGTTTGGGAAAGCGAGACCGACCAGTGCGAGAGCAGCTACTCGAACGAAGCGTGTGAACTGTACACCGGCATCGGCGACGATGTAAATGCCAATACCGGCAGCTTCAGCATGTACCCGAACCCGGCCGATGACCATGTGTTCATCACCACCACCGAGGAGCTGAAACGTGTAACCGTTTACAATGCATTAGGCCAGTTAGTAGTAGACGAGATCACGACCGGCAAACAGTATGAACTCAAAACGGCCTCCTACACCATCGGTGTATACATGGTACGTGTTGAGAATACAGCTGGTGTGACCACCCGTACACTGACCGTTCAGAGATAATCTGAGAATAATAAAATAACTGACAAGGCCGGTTACTTCAGGTAGCCGGCCTTTTTATTTTTGTTAAAATTCTGTTATGATGCAACCTTTTTATTATATCTATTGTCTTACATTTGATTTTTATCTTTTTAAAGTAAAGACTTAAGAAATAGCAGATTAAATTTTTAATGTAACATTATCTTAAATATTTTGTATAAGAAAAAAATTATATTTGCATCGCCAAAAAATAAATAGGTCTTATTTATTTTCAACATATTAAATTTTAATTACTAACTAAATAAATTTTGAGTATGAGAATTATTACAAAGTTAAGTTTGATGATGGTGATGCTGTTTGCAGTATTTGCCGGAGGGTATTCCCAGGTAACTGACGAATACAAAGATCCGGCTACCATCGAATCTGTCCCCTGGTATCCGGAAGGATCCAGTCGTGCAGTCGGTGATGACTGCAGTAACCCGATTGTTGTTAATTTCCCGGCACAGTTTCCTTACCAGGATCTCAACCAGACGACTTGTGGCAGGATTAACAATTATTCAAACATCACCTGTCTGGGATCATATGACGGTGGTGAGGATATCCTTTACCAGTTCAATGTTACCAGTCCGGTTACCATGTCGATTGTCATGGACCCTAAAGGTGTGACATGGACGGGTATTGCCCTGATGCCGACCTGCGGTGATGCAACGAGTTGTATCGCTTACGTGACAGGTTCAGCCGGCTCAAATAGAATCCTTGCTAACCTCAGCCTGGCGGTCGGTACCTACTATTTTATTGTAGATACATGGCCATCACCAACCTGTGTCAGCAACTTTGACTTATTTGTCTATGATGCTGCCCCGAACTATACTCCAGTTACCAGCTTTCCATGGCCACAGGGCTTTGAAGGCGGAAGTATGCCATTACAGGTCCACCCGGTTTTGGCGCAATATGCCAGTACTTCTGTAACGCCTACTGCAGCTGCATCTGGCAGTTACGGGCTAAGGCTGACCGGTGGCTCGTCTTCAGTCGGATTTGCATTATACACTGATGGGGCAACTGCTTTTACCAGCAATCCGCTCCACGTATCCAAGGATCAGATCCAAATCGTTCCTTCAGGACAGCCCGGTTTACTGACGGTCAAGTTTAAGCTTAAAATGAATTATGCATACGCAAATGCCAACTACAACTGGTTCCGTGTAACCGTTAATGGAGTGCCCATTGCTGATGTCAATGGCGTTACCTATCCAAGACCTTCTACCCAAATGCTGACCCATTTGTGGAATATACGTATAATCTGGCTCCATACCAGGCTTCAACATTTATCCTTGGACTGGAAAGTTGCGCACGTTATGCAAATAACTATACAACTACTTACATTTGGGGTGATGCTAACTATGTTGATGACCTGGAGGTTTATTATGAACTGCCCGCGGGTGACCTGCAGGGATATGTCTTTAACTATGACGGCCTTGCCATTGCAGGTGCTACCGTTGCTCACGAGAGCGGTGCCAATACTTTAACGGGCCCGGATGGTTCATATTTACTGCCCGGTATCGTTTCCGGAAATCAGCAGTTTTATTGCGGAAAGGAAGGTTATAATACCGCTTCTGCAATTATTAATATTCCTAGCGGAGGCGTTGCCACTTATGACTGGACACTTACCCAGCCGAATATGGTGGTCAACCCGCTACTTATCGAGGAGACACTAAATCCAAACGAGTACTTTACGACATCTCTTAATGTGCTCAACAATGGCACAGGCCCGCTTGACTGGCAGGCTACCGTGAACCTTTTATCGGCTCCGATCCTGCCGTGTGAATATTCCATATCCCTTTATGATACCTATGGAGACGGCTGGAATGGCGGGACCCTGGATGTGCTCGTGGATGGCGTGGTCGTGCTTGATAACATCACACTATCCACCGGTCTGGGACCTGTAACTTTTTATTTCACGGTCATTTCCGGTGATGAGATCACCACGGTCTTCACCCCGGGCTCCTGGGCGGGCGAACCGTATTACTATATCTATAATTCAGAAGGTACCCAGGTCTGGTATGCCCCTACTGGCAGCACAGGCCCGCCGAATATCATGCCGGGACAGCTGTATGCTTCCTGCTCCGGTGGAGCATGGCTTACCATGGATTATTATAATGGCACCGTTCCCGGATTCGGGGGCGTGGACAATATCCCTACGCACCTGGATGCAGCCAACACCGCTCCTGGTGAAGTTTACACGGGCGAAGTCGTTTTCACTTCTGTTCCCAATGTAGCCACCATCACCGTACCTGTGACCATGATCGTCATTGGCACAGAACTGGTACCCCCTACGGATCTGGAAGTAGAACTTGTTAATGATGTCTTAGGACAGGTAGCAGTTACCTGGAACTGGGCCGGCGACGACTTCCAGTTCTTCATGGTCAAACGCGACGGCGTGATCGTCGGAACTACAACGAATACGAACTTTGTTGATATCCTTCCTGACTTTGGGGAATATTGCTATACGGTCCAGGCTGTTTATGATGAAGGTTCCACCTCCCCGGCGGGCCCTGCATGTATCGAATGGCCGAACCCTGTTCTGTTTGTTGACCCGGACGATCTTCACGGATGGGTTTGGCAGGGCTTTACCGTTGATGTCTATACTACTATTTCCAACCTGGGCGAAGGCACCCTGGCTTATACCTTCCCGGAATTTGCCGCCCTCGACCTGTTGAATAATCCTGATATTGAAAAGAACACCCCGGGCTCACCAGTCGAGATCCGTTCGGATATTGAAAAAGGTGACGAAAGTTACAATGGATCAGGTTACCCGATCGTGCTGGGTGCCGGCGGTCCGGATGCTTTCGGATATGTATGGATCGACAGCGATGAGGCCGGCGGACCGACCTACAACTGGATCGATATTACAGCTACGGGCACCACTATCACCGGCCTTGCCGATGATAATGTTGTCGGGCCATTCCCGATCACCATTCCATTTGAATTTTACGGACAAACCAAAACCGAGTTCTGGGTGAACTCTAACGGTACGATTGGATTTACTTCAGCTTATATTAGCCTGGGTAATACAGGTATTCCAACCAATAGTACTACCAATAAGGATTTCATTGCATGGTTCTGGGATGATATGCATCCGGCCAGTTCCACGGTGAAGTACCAGAATTTCTCGGATAAACTCGTTATCATGTTCGATAACTATTCCAAATTCGGTTATACTTCCTACACGCTTGATATTGAAGTTATCCTTTACAAGAATGGTAAGATTGTTATCCTTTACGATAACATCAGCACATCAATCCCTGTCAACAGCGGAACGACCGGTATTCAATCCTCTGATCCGGCCCTGGGCCTTCAGGTACAGTTGAATACAAATTACATCCATAATGACCTTGCATTGTTGTTTGATCAACCTGCTGACTTTATCATCGATGTGGAACCTTCATCTGGCACCGTTGCCGAAGGTGAATCACAGGACATCACCATTACTTATGATTCGCAGGATTACGAACCGGGTGACTATACACAGGAACTGGTTCTGCAATCGAATGATCCCAACAATGAAATGTACATCATCGACAACACGATGCATGTGTATATCCCGGCACAGTTTGCCGGTAACGTATATGACATGGACAACGGTGGTCCGCTGCCGGGTGTCATTGTGACAGCCGGTGCTTACCAGACGACCACCAATGATGATGGTAACTACAGCCTGTATGTAGATGAGGGGGAATATGATGTCACCTTCGCCAGGCTGGGTTATATGACCGTAACGGTTGCCGATACCTTTGCCATGCAGGGTGTTGTAACCCCGATCAGTCTTGGTATGTGGGATATGAATTATGCCCCGGGCATGGTCCACGCGGAAGTGATGGACAACGACACCTGGTGCGAAGTAACCTGGACACTTCCTGACGGGCCATACGAGATCTTGTTGGACGACGGTGAAGCCGATGATTATTTCATCTATGCCAATGCCGGAAGCATGAACGCGGTGAAGTTCACCCCCCTGGGTTACCCGGCCACCGCGATCGGCGGCCAGATCTACGTGGGTGACGGCAGCTTCCCGGGCCCGTTCCTGGGGACAGAATTCGGTATCGCCCTGTTTGACGATGACGGCGTGGGCGGACTTCCCGGCACGATGCTGGACTCCAGCGGGGTGACGGTGAACAATTACGGATGGGTAAGCTTTGACTGGATCAGTGCCACGTTTACCGAAGGCAGCTTCTATCTGGTCATGATCCAGACCGCTAACTCCCAGAATTCGGCCCCGATCGGCATAGACACCGACAACCCGACCTATTTCCGCAGCTACAGCTACTTTGTGGGCGCACCCGACTGGATACTTTCACCGCTACAGGATTTCATGATGCGTGCATGGGTCGACGGACCGGAAGGCGATGCCCTGACGGACAATGCCCCCAAAGCATGGAAAGCCACCCCGAGGGTACCGGCCAACTGGCAGCAGTATGCCATGACCGCCAGCGGGACGCTGCCGCGCATCCTTCCCGGCTACGAGCGCAGCGATGCGAAATACAGGGGCGTGGAAGGCATGGGCACGCGTGACGTGACCAACTATCGTGTAGCCCGCTACTCGAACTTTGACCCGAACGGCTCACCGGCCGCCGGGACACTTACCGAGCTTGCTACAACCACTAACTTAAATTACGATGATTATGCATGGGCAGGCCTTCCGATGGGCTGGTATGCCTATGGCGTGAAAGCCCTTTACACCAGCGGGCTCTATTCCAACTACACGATCTCCAATATCGTGGGCCATTTGCTGGATTACCAGGTGACGGTCAACGTGACCCTGTCCACCGGTCTGGAGCCGATCAACGTGGAAGTTGAACTGAAAGGTTCAGAGTATCCCTATGAGAATTACTTCGCCGTAACCCCGGGCAGCGGGACGGTGGTATTTGACATGGTCTGGAGAGGCCACTATGATATCAGCGCCTTCAAGATCGGTTATGATATGTATATGATCGAAAACACCTTCATCAATAATGATAAGGTATACAACATCGTGTTGAGCGAGAAGAAGTATGCGCCGACGTGCCTGGTTGTAGACCCGGTATCGCTGGAAGCCACCTGGTGTGAGCCTTTGCGTACGGAAGTGAACCAGGATTTTGAAGAGTCACAGTTCCCGCCGGCGGGCTGGCAGAGCCTGACGGCAGGCAACTCGGCCTGGAAGCGGACCAATTCCGGTGGCAGCACCGCCTGGCCCATCCCGGCCTGGGACAGCTTCTACGCGGTTTGCAACGACGATGCGGCTGGAAGCACCAATGACGGATGCTGTGATTATCTGATCACCCCACCGGTAGACATGCGCGAGAGCGAAGGATACGCGCTGTTTTTCAACAGTTACTATGACGGCGCTTACGGTCAGCTGGCCTTTGTGGAGTATACGTTTGACGGCGGCGCCACCTGGGAAGTACTGACCCAGCTGACCCCTGCCACGAGCTGGACGGACCAGGAATATGACCTGTCCTCCTTCAGCGGGGCCAACGGACCTGCTCAGATGTGGTTTGCTTTCCACGCCGACGATGCAGGACAAATTGCTTCCGGCTGGGCGATCGACAATGTACGGATCCAGGTGCCTGCCCCAGCGGCTAACTACCTTGATTTCTGGGTATTTTTGGACAACGCCTTTGAAGGGGTCACCACGGAGACCAACTGGAACTATGCCCCGCTGTGGTACGGCGATACCTACACGGCCAGTGTGGCCGCACGTTACACGAGCGGTTTATCGGCCAAGGATTACTACACGTTCTTCTGCGAGTACCTGTTCCCACCCGACAGTCTGACCGGAAGCGCACCTGATGATGCCGCTATTTTGGACTGGACCCCACCGGTAGAATACTGGCCGGTGCTGGCTACGGCAGGCATGAGCTATGAGGACTACCTGGAGGCCAACAACCTGGTGAACCTCAGGTCGAATGATGCCCCGTCTTCAGGACGTGCACCCAATACCAATATTAATGTACCCGGAGTGAACCCGTTTGCGGGTCTGAGGGACCTTGAATCGAAAGCCTGGGCATGCGATGCACTGGCCAACAGCATGGTTACCTTCACACTGGGCACTCCCGGGACCCTGAATCACCTGGCACCCGGCGCAGCTGACTTCATATCCGCGGCCGATATCGTAGATGGTGTTTATTATGCGACCATCTATGGCGGGACCTTTGTCACGATGGATACGGCCACGGGCGTGTTCACCACGATCGGCGGCACGTCAGACCTGACGGGCCTGGCCTATGACTACACCACGGAAACGATGTTTGGTGTGGACTTTGGCGGCAACCTTTACACGGTAGACCTGACGACGGGAGCTACCACGGTAGTGGGCAACACCGGCGGTGTGCTGATCGACTGTGCGTGCGACAATTCCGGGATGCTTTATGCCGTAGATATCGGCAGTGACGTGTTCGGATCGATCGACAAGGTGACGGCTACCTTCACCACGATCGCGAACCTGCCCTTTGATGCGAACTATGCCCAGGGCATGCAGACAGACCATGGTGCCGATGTCGTGTATCATGCCGCTTACAACAACAGCCTGGGCGCAGGCCAGCTGTATGCAGTGGAACAGGCAACGGGTACCTATACGTTGATCGGCAACTTCCAGGGAAATACCGAGGTTGACGGCTTTGCGATGCCATACACAGGCGGCCCGATCGGCGGCGGCGGCTTACCGGAGAACCTTTTGGGATACAATGTATACCGTGACATGGAGTTTGTGGCCTACACGCCGCATACCCCTGAGGGAGAAATGGTACACCAGGGTTATATAGAAGAAAGCCTTCTGCCGGGCATCTACCAGTATAGCGTGACGGCCGTATACGACCTGGCTCCATACGGTTACCCGGGCCAGACGGGCGAATCGATGCACGAAGGCCCCGCCGAAGTGGTGGTTGACTTCTGCTATGACCTGGAGTTCATGGAGACCTGGGCACTGGGCAACTTTGACGATAACAACTGGACCAACGACGCGAGCAACTGGTCGATCAACGGCCAGTATGGCAACCCGTCACCGGCAGCCGAATTCACGTGGGATCCGATCCTGACCGACTATGCAGTAGGTCTGGAGAGCTACCCGTTGTGTGCGGTAGGCATGACCGAAGGCAAGATCTGGTTAGACTTTGACCTGAAACTTGATGCGGTCCAGCCGACAGGCGAGGAGATGCTTCACGTACAGGTATGGAACTGGGAAAGCCAGGCATGGAGCACGGTAGCCGAGTACAGCAATATCGACGGCAGCTTCACCTGGATGTCAGAACATTTGAACATCAAGGCGCATGCCATGAATAAAGTGTTCAAGGTAAAGTTCCATGCGATGGGCACCAACTCGATCAACATCTTGAGCTGGTTTGTGGACAACGTCCATATCTACCGCACGTGTGACGCCCCGACAGAACTGACGGCAGCAGCCGTGTGGGCACAGCAGGGCATCGTATTGAACTGGACAGAGCCGGAATCGGACAATATCGACGCATGGATCCATTGGGATGACGGGGTTAACTCGGGCAACTCGATCGGCACCGGCGCCGCGGTAGAATTTGATGTGGCCGCCCGTTGGGAGCCTGCACAACTGGCGATGTATGAAGGGGCCTCCGTCACGGAGATCGCCTTCTTCCCGGCCGAAGTGCAGTGTACTTATAATGTAAGGGTATGGGTAGGCGCCGGCGCGGCTAACCTGGTAGTAGACCAGGTGGTAGCGGCCCCGATCATCGGGGAGTGGAACTATGTGACGCTGACGACGCCTGTACCGGTAGACGTGACCCAGGAACTGTGGGTAGGTTATTATGTGAACGCCCTGACGGGTTACCCGGCAGGGGTGGATGATGGCCCGGCTATCGACACCTATGGCAACATGATGAACTTCGGAGGCTGGCAGACGCTGCTGGAGATCAACCCCGAGCTGGACTTCAACTGGAACATCGCGGCCCACCTGGTCACAGTGGCCGGCGTATCGATGCCGTTGTCCAAAGGAGTTGAGCCATACAGCAACACGGGCCAGACTTTGGCCATGAACCCGAACGCGGTGAGCGTGAACAAGGTATTTGCCTCCGGCAACGGATCCAGGGACCTGATGGGATACAACATCTATCGTAACGAAGACGGCGGAGAATATGTCCTGCTGGATTTCACCACCGAGACCACCTACACGGATCCGTTTGACGATATGATCCCGATGACGCTGTATTGCTACCTGGTAAGTGCCGTTTGGGAAAGCGAGACCGACCAGTGCGAGAGCAGCTACTCGAACGAAGCGTGTGAACTGTACACCGGCATCGGCGACGATGTAAATGCCAATACCGGCAGCTTCAGCATGTACCCGAACCCGGCCGATGACCATGTGTTCATCACCACCACCGAGGAGCTGAAACGTGTAACCGTTTACAATGCATTAGGCCAGTTAGTAGTAGACGAGATCACCACCGGCAAACAGTATGAACTCAAAACGGCCTCCTACACCATCGGTGTGTACATGGTACGTGTTGAGAATACAGCTGGTGTGACCACCCGTACCCTGACCGTTCAGAGATAATCTGAGAATAATAAAATAACTGACAAGGCCGGTTACTTCAGGTAGCCGGCCTTTTATTTATATTACTCCATGCAACCATTTGACTTTTTTTAATGTCTACCAGTTATCCATACGAAAAGTGTGATTGTTGAAACCTGATGAGGTTATTTATCATAAAAATTCAGTTCATTAATTTGGCGTACAATAAAAAGATTAGCTTTGCATCGCCAAAAAATAAATAGAAGCTATTTATTTTCAACTTTAAAATTTCATTTACAAACCTAATATCAATTGAGTATGAGAAAATTTACAAAAAGTTGGCTGTTGAAAACGATTATGTTTTCAACAGCGGTCTTTATGGGCCTTTATAGCACTTCCTGGGCGCAGGAAGATAAGGACCAGAGAGATCCTTCCACGATCACCGTTGTTCCACTGGCACTGGAAGGTGGCAGGGCAGTGGGTGATAATTGCACTGATCCGATTATTGTGGGTGTCCCTGCGGCTTTGCCGTATAACAATTCAAATTACACGTGCGGCAGGGGTAACACTTATCAGCTACCTACAGGGGATTGTATGTCGTATTACACCAGCGGTGAGGATCTTATTTACCGCCTTGATGTAACAGCGAATACCACAATAACCCTTACCATGAATCCCGGGACTACAACCTATGGGGGAATTGGTATTTTTCTGGGATGCCCGAATGTCGGGACTTGTCTTGGCGCGGCATATGGTTCTGCGGCATCCAACAAGGTTATTTCTGATGTATCCTTGATAGCAGGGAATCAGTATTATGTAATGGTTGATACCTGGGCATCACCAACATGTATCCCGGCGTTGACGTTGAATATCATTGCGGTAACACCACCGCCTCCTCCTCCTCCGGGAACTATAGAGATTGGCAATGGAACGACTTTCGGAACTTCCCCGGCAATTTATGGCCCCTGGGGCAACTACTGGGAAAATTGCAGGACCCAGACCCTTTACCTGGCTTCAGAATTAGGAGCCCCGATAGGAAAGGTGATTACACAGCTTGGATGGAAATTCGGGGTTCTGCCAACAAGCACGAATTACCTGAACAATGTGACTATCAAGTTAAAAGAGACAACGGCAACAGCCCTGACATCCGGCGCTTATGCCGATATGACCGGTGCCACGCAGGTATTCTATGCTGCTAACCTTGTCCCTGCAACAACTACTGGCTGGGCAACTATCGATATTGATGATTACGTATGGACAGGTACCAATAACGTGATCATTGAGGTTTTATGGGGAGACAATGGTTATTATGTGAGTCCATATTATCAGACTTATAAAACCAACGGATCTGTCACCCGAATGATTATCGGTTACGCTGATGCGGTTACCCCTCCCAATTATAGTGGTGCCAGTACCTACTACGATAATATACGGTTTTATACATCACCTTTAAATCCACCTGGTGACATTGAAGGATACGTATTTAATTATGACGGATTAGCCATTTCAGGCGCTAATATTGTTGTTCAGAAGTGGTCCTTCAACTACTTCCGGTCCGGATGGATATTATCTCCTTGAGAATGTAAATGGAGGTGAACAAAATGTAGTTTGCTATAAAGCCGGTTACAACCCGGTTTCTGCGGTTATAGATGTTATTTCCGGTGAAACAATAACTTATGATTTTACCCTGACCCAGCCCAATATGGTGGTCAACCCTCTGAATATCGAGGAGACGCTGAACCCGAACGAGTACTATACGACCTCGCTGAATGTGCTCAACAACGGCAACGGCCCGCTTGACTGGCAGGCTACGATTAACCTGTTGATCGGCTCCGATCCTGCCGTGTGAATATTCCATATCCCTTTATGATACCTTTGGAGACGGCTGGAATGGCGGTTCCCTGGATGTACTCCTGAATGGAGTGGTGGTGCTTGATAACATCACCCTATCCACCGGTCTGGGACCTGTAACTTTTTATTTCACGGTCATTTCCGGTGATCAGATCACCACGGTCTTCACCCCGGGCTCCTGGGCAGGCGAACCGTATTACTATATCTATAATTCAGAAGGTACCCAGGTCTGGTATGCCCCTACGGGCAGCACAGGCCCGCCGAATATCATGCCGGGACAGCTGTATGCTTCCTGCTCCGGCGGAGCATGGCTTACCATGGATTATTATAATGGCACCGTACCCGGATTCGGGGGCGTAGACAATATCCCTACGCACCTGGATGCGGCCAACACCGATCCTGGTGAAGTTTACACGGGCGAAGTTGTTTTCACTTCCGTACCCAATATAGCCACCATCACCGTACCTGTGACCATGATCGTCATGGGCGCCGAACTGGTAGCCCCTACGGATCTTGAAGTGGAACTGGTTGATGATATCACCGGCCAGGTGAACATCAGCTGGAACTGGGACGGCGACGACTTCCAGTTCTTCATGCTCAAGCGCAACGGCTCGATCATAGGCACGACCACCAACACGAGCTATATAGATATGCTCCCTGACTTTGGCGATTATTGCTATACGGTCCAGGCTGTGTATGATGAAGGATCCACCTCACCGGCGGGCCCTGTATGCATCGAATGGCCGAACCCGAGCATCTTTATCAATCCTGACAACCTGGAAGCCTGGGTATGGGTAAATAACCAGGTAAAAGTCTATACCACGATCACCAATCTCGGTATCGGGACGCTGCAATATACCTTCCCGGATTTTGTGGGCACCGATAACCTGGGTGCAGAAGTAACGGTGACCCTTCCTGCAGGCACATCCGAAGCACCCCCGCAGACGGCAGTAGCTTCGGGAGCTTATAAAGCACACCCGGAAGGCACCTACACGCTTCAGGCCGGTAATGGCGGACGTGAAGGGGAGAACGTATTGCTGGTCGCAGCCGATGGCGCCAACACCATCCGCAACCTGTTACTTGCTTACGGAGACCTGGGCGCAGTCGATTATTACGACGCCCGTACCGGCACCCCCTCGCTGAGCATGCTGATGGGTTATGATGTCGTGGTGACCTGGTCCAACTATACTTATAGCAGTGCGACCAATCTTGGCAATGTCCTGGCGGATTATATCGATGACGGCGGCCGGGTGTTGAACCTGATGTTCGCCCTTGACCCCTACTGGGGATTATCGGGCCGTTTCGTTAACGAAGGTTACACCGCGATGACGGGCACGGGCACCAATTACAGCACCAGCTGTTTGGGCACCTACGACCCGGGCCACCCGATCATGGAAGGCATTTCCAACGTATGCGATTATTACCGTTTGGCCAATTCGTCCTTAACCGGCGGCTCGAGCACGATCGCTCAGTGGAGTGACGGTTCCATATGCGTGGCTGCCAAAGATGACCAGACCGTGGTCAGCATCGGCGGTTATGTAGGCGATTCCTACAATTGGACCGGCCAGATGCCCGATTTGGTACACAACTCTATTTTATGGCTTGCCGGCGGCGGTTACTTCATCGTAGCAGTCGAACCGGCCACGGCCAATGTAGCGGCAGGGGAATCGCAGGTGGTAGAGATCACCTATGACGCCACCGGTTTCGATCCGGGTACCTATACCCAGGAACTTGAGGGTCAATCCAACGATCCGGATCACCTGGATTTCATCATCAACAACACGATGCATGTGTATATCCCGGCACAGTTTGCCGGCAACGTATATGACATGGACAACGGTGATCCGCTGCCGGGCGTCATTGTGACGGCCGGACCTTACCAGACGACCACCAATGATGATGGTAACTACAGCCTGTATGTCGACGAGGGCGAATATGACATTCACTTCACCAAGCTGGGTTATATGCCGGGCATGGTATCTGATACCACCGCCCTGATGGGTGTGATCACCCCGGTGAGCATCGGCCTGTATGATATGAACTACGCCCCGGGCATGGTCTACGCGGAAGTGATGGCCAACGACACGTGGTGCGAAGTGACGTGGACCCTTCCTGAAGGGCCTTATGAGATCGTGATGGACGACGGCGAAGCCGATGATTATTTCATCTACGGCAGTGCCGGCAACATGCACGCGGTGAAGTTCACCCCGTTAGGTTACCCGGCCACCGCGATCGGCGGCCAGATCTACGTGGGCGACGGCAGCTTCCCGGGCCCGTTCCTGGGGACAGAATTCGGCATCGCCCTGTTTGACGATGACGGCGTGGGCGGACTTCCCGGCACGATGCTGGACTCCAGCGGGGTGACGGTGAACAATTACGGATGGGTTAGCTTTGACTGGATCAGTGCCACGTTTACCGAAGGCAGCTTCTATCTGGTCATGATCCAGACTTCGAGCTCCCAGAATTCGGCCCCGATCGGCATAGACACCGACAACCCGACCTATTTCCGCAGCTACAGCTACTTTGCGGGCGCACCCGACTGGGTACTTTCGCCGCTACAGGATTTCATGATGCGTGCATGGGTCGACGGACCGGAAGGCGATGCCCTGACGGACAATGCCCCCAAAGCATGGAAAGCCACCCCGAGGGTACCGGCCAACTGGCAGCAGTATGCCATGACCGCCAGCGGGACGCTGCCGCGCATCCTTACCGGTTACGAGCGCAGCGATGCCAGGTACCGTGGCGTGGAAGGCATGGGCACGCGTGACGTGACCAACTACCGTGTAGCCCGCTACTCGAACTTTGACCCGAACGGCTCACCGGCCGCCGGGACGCTGAGCGAACTGGCTACCACGACCAACTTATTTTACAATGACAACGCGTTCGGCGGCCTTCCGATGGGCTGGTATGCCTATGGCGTGAAAGCCCTTTACACCAGCGGGCTCTATTCCAACTACACGATCTCCAATATCGTGGGCCATTTGCTGGATTACCAGGTGACGGTCAACGTGACCCTGTCCACCGGTCTGGAGCCGATCAACGTGGAAGTTGAACTGAAAGGTTCAGAGTATCCCTATGAGAATTACTTCGCCGTAACCCCGGGCAGCGGGACGGTGGTATTTGACATGGTCTGGAGAGGCCACTATGATATCAGCGCCTTCAAGATCGGTTATGATATGTATATGATCGAAAACACCTTCATCAATAATGATAAGGTATACAACATCGTGTTGAGCGAGAAGAAGTATGCGCCGACGTGCCTGGTTGTAGACCCGGTATCGCTGGAAGCCACCTGGTGTGAGCCTTTGCGTACGGAAGTGAACCAGGATTTTGAAGAGTCACAGTTCCCGCCGGCGGGCTGGCAGAGCCTGACGGCAGGCAACTCGGCCTGGAAGCGGACCAATTCCGGTGGCAGCACCGCCTGGCCCATCCCGGCCTGGGACAGCTTCTACGCGGTTTGCAACGACGATGCGGCTGGAAGCACCAATGACGGATGCTGTGATTATCTGATCACCCCACCGGTAGACATGCGCGAGAGCGAAGGATACGCGCTGTTTTTCAACAGTTACTATGACGGCGCTTACGGTCAGCTGGCCTTTGTGGAGTATACGTTTGACGGCGGCGCCACCTGGGAAGTACTGACCCAGCTGACCCCTGCCACGAGCTGGACGGACCAGGAATATGACCTGTCCTCCTTCAGCGGGGCCAACGGACCTGCTCAGATGTGGTTTGCTTTCCACGCCGACGATGCAGGACAAATTGCTTCCGGCTGGGCGATCGACAATGTACGGATCCAGGTGCCTGCCCCAGCGGCTAACTACCTTGATTTCTGGGTATTTTTGGACAACGCCTTTGAAGGGGTCACCACGGAGACCAACTGGAACTATGCCCCGCTGTGGTACGGCGATACCTACACGGCCAGTGTGGCCGCACGTTACACGAGCGGTTTATCGGCCAAGGATTACTACACGTTCTTCTGCGAGTACCTGTTCCCACCC
This sequence comes from uncultured Bacteroidales bacterium, assembly GCA_963701785.1. Lineage (GTDB taxonomy): Bacteria > Bacteroidota > Bacteroidia > Bacteroidales > JAGOPY01 > JAGOPY01. Next base: position 56,888 of record CAVPBC010000003.1, read on the forward strand.
GACAGTTTGACCGGGAGCGCACCTGATGATGCCGCTATTTTGGACTGGACCCCACCGGTAGAATACTGGCCGGTGCTGGCTACGGCAGGCATGAGCTATGAGGACTACCTGGAGGCCAACAACCTGGTGAACCTCAGGTCGAATGATGCCCCGTCTTCAGGACGTGCACCCAATACCAATATTAATGTACCCGGAGTGAACCCGTTTGCGGGTCTGAGGGACCTTGAATCGAAAGCCTGGGCATGTGATGCACTGGCCAACAGCATGGTTACCTTCACACTGGGCACTCCCGGCACCCTGGATCCCCTGGACCCGGCGCAGCAGACTTCATATCCGCGGCCGATATCGTAGATGGTGTCTATTATGCGACCATCTATGGCGGGACCTTTATCACGATGGATACGGCCACGGGCGCGTTCACCACGATCGGCGGCACGTCAGACCTGACGGGCCTGGCCTATGACTACACCACGGAAACGATGTTTGGTGTGGACTTTGGCGGCAACCTTTACACGGTAGACCTGACGACGGGAGCTACCACGGTTGTGGGCAACACCGGCGGTGTGCTGATCGACTGTGCGTGCGACAATTCCGGGATGCTTTATGCCGTAGATATCGGCAGTGACGTGTTCGGATCGATCGACAAGGTGACGGCTACCTTCACCACGATCGCGAACCTGCCCTTTGATGCGAACTATGCCCAGGGCATGCAGACAGACCATGGTGCCGATGTCGTGTATCATGCCGCTTACAACAACAGCCTGGGCGCAGGCCAGCTGTATGCAGTGGAACAGGCAACGGGTACCTATACGTTGATCGGCAACTTCCAGGGAAATACCGAGGTTGACGGCTTTGCGATGCCATACACAGGCGGCCCGATCGGCGGCGGCGGCTTACCGGAGAACCTTTTGGGATACAATGTATACCGTGACATGGAGTTTGTGGCCTACACGCCGCATACCCCTGAGGGAGAAATGGTACACCAGGGTTATATAGAAGAAAGCCTTCTGCCGGGCATCTACCAGTATAGCGTCACGGCCGTATACGACCTGGCTCCATACGGTTACCCGGGCCAGACGGGCGAATCGATGCACGAAGGCCCCGCCGAAGTGGTGGTTGACTTCTGCTATGACCTGGAGTTCATGGAGACCTGGGCACTGGGCAACTTTGACGATAACAACTGGACCAACGACGCGAGCAACTGGTCGATCAACGGCCAGTATGGCAACCCGTCACCGGCAGCCGAATTCACGTGGGATCCGATCCTGACCGACTATGCAGTAGGACTGGAGAGCTACCCGTTGTGTGCGGTAGGCCTGACCGAAGGCAAGATCTGGTTAGACTTTGACCTGAAACTTGATGCGGTCCAGCCGACAGGCGAGGAGATGCTTCACGTACAGGTATGGAACTGGGAAAGCCAGGCGTGGAGCACGGTAGCCGAGTACAGCAATATCGACGGCAGCTTCACCTGGATGTCAGAACATTTGAACATCAAGGCGCATGCCATGAATAAAGTGTTCAAGGTAAAGTTCCATGCGATGGGCACCAACTCGATCAACATCTTGAGCTGGTTTGTGGACAACGTCCATATCTACCGCACGTGCGACGCCCCGACAGACCTGACGGCAGCAGCCGTGTGGGCACAGCAGGGCATCGTATTGAACTGGACAGAGCCGGAATCGGACAATATCGACGCATGGATCCATTGGGATGACGGGGTTAACTCGGGCAACTCGATCGGCACCGGCGCTGCGGTAGAATTTGATGTGGCCGCCCGTTGGGAGCCCTCCCAGCTGGCGATGTATGAAGGGGCCTCCGTCACGGAGATCGCCTTCTTCCCGGCCGAAGTGCAGTGTACTTATAATGTAAGGGTATGGGTAGGCGCCGGCGCGGCTAACCTGGTAGTAGACCAGGTGGTAGCGGCCCCGATCATCGGGGAGTGGAACTATGTGACGCTGACGACGCCTGTACCGGTAGACGTGACCCAGGAACTGTGGGTAGGTTATTATGTGAACGCCCTGACGGGTTACCCGGCAGGGGTGGATGATGGCCCGGCTATCGACACCTATGGCAACATGATGAACTTCGGAGGCTGGCAGACGCTGCTGGAGATCAACCCCGAGCTGGACTTCAACTGGAACATCGCGGCCCACCTGGTCACAGTGGCCGGCGTATCGATGCCGTTGTCCAAAGGAGTTGAGCCATACAGCAACACGGGCCAGACTTTGGCCATGAACCCGAACGCGGTGAGCGTGAACAAGGTATTTGCCTCCGGCAACGGATCCAGGGACCTGATGGGATACAACATCTATCGTAACGAAGACGGCGGAGAATATGTCCTGCTGGATTTCACCACCGAGACCACCTACACGGATCCGTTTGACGATATGATCCCGATGACGCTGTATTGCTACCTGGTAAGTGCCGTTTGGGAAAGCGAGACCGACCAGTGCGAGAGCAGCTACTCGAACGAAGCGTGTGAACTGTACACCGGCATCGGCGACGATGTCAATGCCAATACCGGCAGCTTCAGCATGTACCCGAACCCGGCCGATGACCATGTGTTCATCACCACCACCGAGGAGCTGAAACGTGTAACCGTTTACAATGCATTAGGCCAGTTAGTAGTAGACGAGATCACCACCGGCAAACAGTATGAACTCAAAACCGCCTCCTACACCATCGGTGTATACATGGTACGTGTTGAGAATACAGCTGGTGTGACCACCCGTACACTGACCGTTCAGAGATAATCTGAGAATAATAAAATAAATGACAAGGCCGGTTACTTCAGGTAGCCGGCCTTTTTTAATTCATATTTCTGGTTCCATGCAACCATTTGATTTTTTTTAATGTCTTACATGCATGAGAATGGCTGTAAAATCAGGCTTAATGATAATAATACTGCTTGTGTTGTCATGCAGGCTGATTTCCCAGGGGAAGGATGGAGATATAATTCTTACGCGGGGTCATATTACAGGTTATGTATTTAATTATTATGGTCTTGCTGTTTCCGGTGCTACCGTTGGTCTGGAAGATGGTCCCATTACCACTTCCGGTAGTGACGGCCATTATTTTCTTAAAGGTATACTAGAAGGTGAACACTCCGTTGGTTGCGGTAAAGCCGGATATAATCCTGCCTGGATAATTGTTACTGTTGTTTCCGGTGACACAACGATTCAGGATTTTTACCTTACCCAGCCGGCAATGGTGATAAATCCTTTACTTATAAATCAAACCCTTAATCCGGGTGAATTTACCAATACCTCGCTGAACGTGCTCAATAACGGCACAGGTATACTTGGCTGGCAGGCTATAGTCAACTTTACTTCCTTGCCATCGATTCCATGTACATACTCCATCGCCCTTTATGACACCTGGGGTGATGGTTGGAACGGTTGTTCAATAGATGTGCTTGTAAATGATTCTGTGGTTCTTAACAATATAACTTTAAACAGTGGTTCGGGACCGGGAATATTCTATTTCAACGTGCTTTCAGGCGATCAGGTTACCACAGACTTTAATCCGGGACCTTTTGTAAATGAACCGTATTATTATATTTACGACAGCGATGGTGCCCAGGTATGGTTTTCTCCTGCCGGCAATAATGGCCCCCCGGATATCATGCCCGGGCAGCTCATTGCAGCCTGCACAGGAAGTGAGTGGCTGACACTGGATTATTATGAAGGCACGGTGCCTCCATTCGGCGGTTTAGACAATATCCCCACACACCTCGATGCCGCGGGAACCATTTCCGGGGATGTTTACGAGGCTGAAATTATTTTCACTTCTACCCCTTTTGTGGGGGAAATTATTGTTCCGGTCACCATGACTATCCTTGGAAATGAAATTATTGCCCCGGAAAACCTGGTGGTTGAACTTGAAGACGATATTACCGGCCAGGTGGAATTATCCTGGGACTGGAATGGAGAAGCATTCCAGTTCTTTGTTATCAAACGGGACGGTATGGTTATCGCAACCACTGCGAGCCAGACCTATACCGACATTCTTAATGATCATGGCCTTTTTTGCTATACGGTGCAGGCTGTCTATAACGAAGGGATCACTTCACCTGCCGGTCCGGAATGTATTGAATGGCCTGATCCGGTTTTGCATATTGATCCTGACGACCTTCAAGGCCGGGTCTGGCCCGGTTTTACAGTTGATGTATTTACAACCATTAATAATCTGGGCGAAGGCACGCTTACTTATACATTCCCGGAATTTGCCGCCCTCGGTTTATTGAATGATCCGGGAATAAAGAAGAATAAGCCGGGTTCACCTGTCGGGTCATATGTAATCAATGTCCAAAAAGATGATAAACGATATGACGGGACCGGTTACCCGATAGTTCTGGGCGCAGGCGGCCCTGATGATTTCGGCTATATATGGATTGACAGCGACGAAGCGGGTGGTCCTGCGTTCAGCTTTACTGATATCTCAACAACAGGTACACCGGTTTTTGGACTGGATGATGATAATGTTGTCGGACCATACAATATAGGTTTTGACTTTTATTTTTACGGAGAAATTAAAAGCCAGTTCTGGGTAAACTCCAACGGATGTGTTGGTTTTACATCAAATTATATAACCCTTGGCAATACCATCATCCCGACAAACAGTTCAGTTTATAATGATTTTATTGCCTGGATGTGGGATGATATGGTTTTCAGAACCGGTACCAGCCAGGTTTTTTACCAGTCATATCCCGATAAGCTGATCATCCAGTTCAAAAACTATGAGCATTACAGCCAGCCTGGCTTATTTATCGATGCAGAAGTGGTCATATTCAGCAATGGAAAGATAAAGATCATGTATGATGATTTTGATTCTGGCATTTTATTGAACAGTTGCACCGTCGGGATACAATCATCGAATCCCGGGATTGGCTTGCAGGTTGCTTATAATACACAGTACCTGCACAATGACCTGGCGATATTATTCAGCGTGCCAGCTGATTTCATTTCGGGTGTTCAACCTGCAAACGGCACTGTTGCTGAAGGCAGCTCAGAAGTCATCACGATAACTTACGATCCTGAGGATTATGCACCGGGCCCTCATACCCAGGAACTCTTGCTTGAATCGAATGATCCAGGCAACCGTGAATATGTTATCAACAACACCATGCACGTATACTTACCGGCAAAATACAGTGGAGTGGTCATAGACGGCGATGATGATGAACCCTTAAATGGCGTATTGGTTACAGCAGGCCCTTACCAGGCCACTTCAGGCGAGAATGGCGAATTTACCCTTTATGTGGATGAAGGAAGCTACGATGTGCTGTTTGAAAAGTTGGGCTATATGGCGGTTACAGTTGAAGATACTACTGCCCTGGAGGATATAATTACACCCATCAATTTAAGTATGTGGGATATGAATTATGCCCCGGGCTTTGTCCATGCAGAAGTGATGGCCGATGACACCTGGTGCGAAATAACCTGGTCCCTGCCTGACGGGCCTTATGAGATCATCATGGATGATGGTGAGGCCGATGACTATTTCGTATTCACCCATTCCGGCAGCTGGCACGCGGTGAAATTCACCCCGGCAGGTTATCCGGCAACCATCATTGGAGGTAATTTCTATGTCGGCGACGGAAGCTTCCCGGGCCCTTTCCTGGGGACGGAATTTGGCGTGGCTGTTTTTGATGACGATGGTATCAATGGTGTTCCCGGGACGATGCTGGATTCAAGCGGGGTCACGGTCAATAATTCGGGATGGGTAAGCATAGACTGGCTCGAAGCCGTGGTTAATGACGGCAGCTTTTACCTGGCCATGCACCAGTCGGGTAATGTGCCACATGCTGCCCCAATAGGAATAGATTCCGATAATCCGACACACTTCAGGAGCTACAGTAAATTCCTGGCTAACGACTGGACCCTTTCACCATTCCAGGATTTCATGATCCGGGCCTGGATCTACGGACCGGAAAGTGATGATTTAGCAGAGCATATTAACAATACCTGGAGGTATGTTCCAAAAGTGCCTGCTGGTTGGAAACAGCATGCCATGGCTCGAAGCGGTATTGTACCGAAAGTAAGGGGAGGTTATGAATCAAATTCCGTTAAATACAAGGGTGTTGAAGGTAAGGGTAATCGCGATGTGGTTAATTACCGGGTTGCCCATTATTATAATTTCGATGTTGATGATCCTCTTGCCGGTGGAAATTTTAGTGAATTTGCTTCCACTTCAAATCTCTATTATAATGACTTCGCCTGGTCAGGCTATGGGATGGGATGGTATGCTTATGGAGTGAAGGCCCTTTATACCAGCGGGGAATATTCTGGATATACGATATCCAATATTGCAGGGCACCTGATGGACTGCCAGGTATTATTAAACATATCATTGACCGGCGGGCTGGAACCTGTTAATATCGATGTGACACTACAGGGGCTTGAATACCCGTATGAGATTTACTCCACTGTCACTCCTTCAAGTGGTTCGGTTTCCTTTGATCCGGTCTGGAAAGGCCACTATGACATCATCTTAAATAAAATTGGATATGACGAATACAGGATAGAAAATACTTCTATTCAAAATGACAGGGTATTCAACATCATCCTGAGTGAGAAAAAATATCCACCGACATGCCTGGAGGTGGATCCTTTGACTTTACAAGCAACCTGGTGTAAACCTTTGAGAACCGCTTTAAAAGAGGATTTCGAAGACCTGGTATTTCCGCCTGCAGGCTGGCAAAGCCTGACTGCAAGCGAAGGGTTCGGCTGGATCCGAAGCAACGATGCCGGCAGTGCCGGTTTTGTTATCCCGCCATGGGACAGCTACTACGCCGTTGTCAATAACGATACAGCCGGTTCAGTAAATAACGGATGTTGCGATTACCTTGTCACCCCGCCACTTGATCTTCGTGAGAGCGAAGGTTATGCATTATCCTTTGATAGTTTTTATAATGGCGATTATGGCCAGCTTGCTTTTATGGAATACTCGCTGGATGAAGGAATGACATGGGAGGTGTTTTACCAGCTTATCCCGGACACCAGCTGGTCCGACCAGGAACTTGACCTTGCAGCTTTCAGCGGGGCTACCGGACCATCACATGTCTGGTTTGCCTTCCATGCGGATGATGCAGGCGAATATGCTTCAGGTTGGGCGATCGACAATGTGCGGATACAGGTACCAGCCCCGGCTGCCGGCTATCATAATTTCTCGGTATTCCTCGATGATTTCTTTGTTGGCCTCACTACGGAAACCGGATGGGATTTCGCTCCTTTAACCTATGGGCAGACTTATAAAGCCAGCGTGGCTGCCAATTACTCCAGCGGCATGTCTTCGAAAGATAATTATACTTTTACATCTACTTATTTATTCCCTCCTCAAAACCTTGCAGGCATCGCACCGGATGATGCAGCCATCCTTACCTGGGATCCTCCCGGAAGTGATTTACCTTTCAATTTGTTGGGATATAATATTTATCGTGACGATATATTCCTGGAATACCTTCTTCACTCCGGTGGATGGAATCCCCAGGGTTATGTGGAAGAAAGTATGCAACCTGGCAATTATTCTTACACGGTGACCGGTGTATATGACCTTGAACCTTACGGACTGCCCGGTGAAACAGGGGAATCGATGGAAGAAGGCCCTGAAATGGTTACGGTAGATTATTGCAATGAGCTGGAGTTCATTGAAACCTGGGAACTTGGCGGCTTTGATGATAACGCCTGGATATCCGATGGCGCCAACTGGTCGGTCGATGGCCAGAAAGGTAACCCTGCCCCTTCGGCTGAATTTACCTGGGACCCTGTCCAGACAGATTATGAAATCTCGCTGGAGAGCTACCCGATCTGCGCGGTGGATTTGACGGAAGGAAATATCTGGCTGAACTTCGACCTTACACTGTATTCAGTCTACCCAACAGGTGAGGAAATCTTGCTTGTAGAGGTTTGGAGCTGGGATACCCAGGTATGGACTACCGTTGCAGAATACAGCAATCAAGACGATAGTTTTGAGTGGATTTCAGAGCATATCGACATCAGGCCGCAGGCCATGAACAAAGTGTTCAAGATCAGGTTTAAAGCATCCGGTGCCAATTCTGCCGATATCCGGAGCTGGTTTGTCGACAATATCCATGTCTACCGAAGCTGTGCCGCTCCAAAGAACCTGGCCATTGATCCTTACTATTATGATGGAATCCGTTTGATATGGGAGCTTACAGAATTAGGCCATATAGAGGGTGATGAGGGAACAAGGGACCTGGTAGGTTTTAACATTTACCGCAGCGTTGATGGCGGAGGTTATGAACTGAAAATCCAGCAATTCGGTGTTCCTTACGCCATCGACCCCGATAGTACCCTGACAGTCGGATCTTTTTATTGCTACATGGTTAGTGCAATATGGGAAAGTGAAACTGACCAGTGTGAGAGCGCTTTTTCAAATGAAGCATGTGTGCTCTGGACAGCTACGGCCGAAAATGCGGATAAAAATGAGCCAAATTTTAACATCTATCCAAATCCGGCAAATGATCATGTCTTTATTTCATCCTCCGGCATAATAACACATGTTTCGGTTTACCATTCTTCAGGGAAGCAGATATTCAGTAAAGATGCTGCAGGCAGGCAAATAGAACTCAATACCACGGGTTATTCAACAGGTGCATACCTGGTTCGCCTGGAAACTTCAACCGGAGTCTCCACATGCCTGCTGACCATTCAGAGGTAACGACAATTTTCGCTACTTTTGCCCCCTGACCGGTTTATTCATGTTTTCAGTCCAAAATATCACAGTTCAGTTTAGCGGCACACCTTTATTCAGGAATGTCAGCTTTATTATTAACCAGAAAGACCGGATCGGGCTGGCCGGGAAAAATGGCAGCGGTAAAACCACATTATTGAGGATCATTATGGGGCTTCATAACCCCGATGAAGGCGAAGTGGTCATTCCCAACGATAAAACCCTGGGTTACCTGCCGCAGGAAATCCATCTTCATAATACAAAACCGGTGATGGAAGAGGCTATGGCTGCTTTCCGGGAGATCAGGGAACTGGAGCAGAAAATCCACGATACTTCCCATGCAATCACCACCCGTGACGATTACGATTCAAAATCCTATCACCGTTTAGTCGACAGGTTGTCGGAGCTTAATGAGAAGCACCGGATACTGGGCGGTCATACTATGGCTGAAGATGTGGAAAAGGTATTGACCGGACTGGGTTTCAAAAGAGAGGAATTTAACCGGCCGTTGAACCAGTTCAGTTATGGCTGGCAGATGAGAGTCGAGATTGCCAAGATCCTGCTCAGACGGCCCGATCTCATCCTTCTCGATGAGCCGACCAATCATCTCGATATCGAAGCCATCCAGTGGCTGGAAGGTTTCCTGGCAGATTATCCCGGGGCTGTTGTGCTGGTTTCGCACGACCGTGCCTTCCTTGATAATGTCACAACCCGCACCATCGAGATTGAATTGGGTAAAATATACGAGTATAAGGCATCTTATTCCGAATATGTCCGTCAGCGCGAATCCCGCCTGGAAAGCCAGATGGCCGCTTTTAACAACCAGCAGCAGCAGGTAAGGCAGATAGAAAGGTTTATCGAGAGGTTCAGGTATAAAAATACCAAATCGAAGCAGGTCCAGTCCCGGATCAAAATGCTGGAAAAGATGGAAGAGATCGAAATCGATCAGCTTGATACATCTTCCATTCATTTCAGGTTCCCCCCGGCGCCTGCTTCCGGCAAGGTTGTCATCGAAGCGGAAGACCTGTCGAAAAGCTATGGCAGTAAACTGGTCCTGGATAAAAACAATTTTGCCGCAATCAAAGGCGACCGTATCGCTTTCGTCGGTCGCAACGGGGAAGGTAAAACTACCCTGGCTAAGATTATTATCGGCGCCCTGGAACATGATGGTACATTGAAGATCGGCTATAATGTCATGATGGGTTATTATGCCCAGAACCCGGCCGAAATGCTTGATCCTGAGCTCACGATATTCGATACCATCGACAGGGTGGCCGTAGGTGATATCAGGTCGAAGATCCGTGGTTTATTAGGAGGGTTCCTGTTTGGTGAAGAGGAGATTGACAAGAAGGTAAAAGTTCTATCCGGCGGTGAAAAAGCCCGGCTTGCCCTGGCGAAATTGCTTCTGACACCGGCTAACCTGCTGGTTCTCGACGAGCCTACCAATCACCTTGATATGCAGTCGAAAGACATCCTGAAAAATGCATTGATCCGTTATGAAGGAACCCTCATCCTGGTTTCGCACGACCGTGATTTCCTGCAGGGACTGACCAATAAGGTTTTTGAATTCAAAGACAGGAAGATCAGGGAATACATCGGCGATATATACGATTTCCTGGAATCACGCAGGATCAGGTCCCTCAAGGAATTAGAGGTGAACAACGCCATACCTTCCTCCGGAAATGGTCTCTCAGATAGTTCAGACAATAAGCAGGTATATGAAAGAAAAAAGCAACTGGAACGCGATATCAGGAAGGTTGCGGGCCAGGTTGAAAAGTGCGAGGCAGGAATACACAGCCTGGAAAATACCATCACCAGATTAAATGAACGCCTTACCGATCCTGCTAAACTTGAGAAAGGGGAAGATATCAACCTGGTCTATCAGAAATATACAAATACACAGAAAGAACTGGATGCTGAAATACTGAACTGGGAAAAACTCAATCTTGAACTGGATAATCTCAAGGAATTGCGCGGATCGATAAATTAGCCCTTATTAAAAACTCCTTTCCATCAATTGCTGAGTATACTGCCTGAGGGGTTTTTTATTTTCGTCAGGTACTTTTAAGGCATTAAAAGCTTCACGGGCCAGTTCATAATGTTCCTGGATCTTATACTCTGTCTCCTTTTTCACATCGGCATCATCAAAGTATTCCATGACTTTCTTTACTTTAATAACCGGATCAATGGAAACATTGGCATACAATTCCGAGAATTTCCTGCGGTCTTTGCCCGAGGTATGTTCCAGCGCTTTCAGGTATAGATAGGTCTTTTTATTGGCAATAATATCGCCATATTGTTTCTTGCCAAAGATTGTAGCATCCCCGTAGGCATCGAGCAGATCATCACGCAATTGAAAAAGCAGGCCTGTATGGATCCCGAAATCGAATAACTGCTGCTGCTCTTCAGCAGGTGCACCTGCGGTAAGGCCCCCAAGCCTGAATGCGGCACCGATAAGAATGGCTGTTTTCAGCCTGATCATTTCCAGGTATTCCGATATGGACACATCAGTCTTTTCTTCAAAATTCATATCCATCTGCTGTCCTTCACAAACACCCGTCGCAGTCAGGTTGAATACTTCCAGCGCCGGTTTGATAAGGGGCTCAGGCAACCTGAGAAACTGTTCATAAGCTTTGACCAGCATAGTGTCGCCTGAAAGAATGGCTGTGTTGGCATTCCATTTTTCATGTACGGTTTGTTTTCCCCGGCGAAGCGGTGCACGGTCCATAATATCATCATGGACCAGGGAGAAATTATGGAATATTTCAATTCCTAAAGCGGCTGGCATGGCCTTTTGCAGGTCGCCGCCGTACATGTCGACGGTCATCAGCTGCATGACCGGCCTGATACGTTTTCCGCCAAGAGAAAAGATATAAGTGATGGGTTCGTAAAGTTCATGGGGCTGCCGGTTAAAGTTTTCGTTTTCCAGGGCCTCATTTACAGATTGTAAGAGTTGTTCTGCAGTAAACATTTCAGTAGTGAAATTTTTTTGTTGCTATTTTCTTTCCAAAAGGCTGAGCAAATACTGGCCATATCCGCTTTTAAGGAGGGGTTCGGCAATCCGGGCCAGTTGAACGGCATCGATAAATCCCATCTGGTAAGCAATTTCTTCAATACAACCGATCTTAAGCCCCTGTCTTTGCTCGATCACTTCGACGTACTGGGAGGCCTGGAGCAGCGATCCGAAGGTTCCCGTATCAAGCCAGGCAGTCCCGCGATCAAGAATGCCGACTTTGAGTTTGCCTTTTTCCAGGTACCACCTGTTCACATCGGTGATCTCATATTCCCCTCTAGTACTGGGTTTCATATTTTTTGCAACTTCGACCACCGTATTATCATAAAAGTATAAACCCGGCACTGCAAAATTTGATTTGGGCTGTTTTGGCTTTTCTTCTATTGATATAGCCTTCTTTTTATCATCAAATTCAACAACGCCATATCTTTCCGGGTCAGAAACATGGTAGGCAAAGACCATTCCGCCTTCAGGGTCGTTATTTTCGAGCAGCAGCTTATGTAAACCGGTTCCGTAAAATATATTATCCCCCAGGATGAGTGCGACTTTGTCATTCCCGATAAACTTTTCCCCAATGACAAATGCCTGCGCAAGGCCATTGGGAATGGCCTGTTCGGCATAACTGAACCTGCAACCGATCTGGCTGCCGTCACCCAGCAATTTTTCAAAATTGGAGAGGTCATACGGGGTGGAAATGATCAGTATTTCCCTTATATCCGCTTGCATCAGCACCGAAAGAGGGTAATAGATCATGGGCTTATCGTAAATCGGCATCAGTTGCTTGCTGATGGCCATAGTTATGGGGTAAAGCCTTGTTCCCGATCCCCCGGCAAGGATGATTCCTTTCATGATTTTAGTTCTTTACTGCTTTTTGTGCCTTCTGGTCAATTTTAAGTTCTTCTAATTCGATGTCTAACTCTTCATCTAAAATGTCAAGTAAGGGTTCCTTGAACCTTTTGGTAGTTAGGTGTTTATCGAGACTAAGAAGGAAGGAAGGAAGGATAAACAGGTTGCAAAGCAAGGCCATTAAAAGTGTGAACGAGATCAGGTATCCAACGGCTGAAGTGCCTCCGAAAGAGGAGAAGATGAAGATTGCAAAACCGAAGAACAGCACGCTCGAGGAATAAATCATACTAAATCCTGTTTCTTTCAGTGCAGAAATGACCGAAGGCTTAATTTGCCATTTGTTATAGATCAGGTAAAGCCTGTAGCGTCCAAGATACTGGATTGCATTATCTACTGAAATACCAAGTGCAATACTGAAAATGATGATCGTAGAAGGTTTAATGGTTATCCCGACAAATCCCATCATGCCAGCGGTCATAAGCAGGGGAATAAGGTTAGGAATTAATGAGATTATAATCATCCTGGCTGAGCTGAACAGCATCGCCATCAGGGCTGAGATCAGGATAATGGCCAGGATCAGGCTCATCAACAGGTGTTTCGTCAGGTATTTCGATCCTTCCAGGTATACGACGCTATTTCCCGTCAAAAGTACCTTATAATCCGATGGCGGGAAAATAGAATCCACGCGTGGCCTTATCTCATCCTTGATACGCTGGATATCGTAGGTGTAAATATTGCCCAGCTGCGATGAGATGCGGGTTACCTGCATGTTTGTGTCAAGGAAGTTGTTCAGGATTGTGCGTTTACCATCTCCCATTTTCGGAAGGTACCTTAACATGAAATTCAGTTCCTGGGTATTGGGCATACCGTAATAGCTTGTATCGCCGTTGTAGAATGCCTGCCTTGCGAATTTCACCACATCAACGACCGACAAAGATTTCGATATTTCGGGATATTCAGTAAGGACCTGCTGCAGTTCGTCGATCTTTTCGATCGTGGAATATTTCATCACACCTCTTTTCTTCTTTGTATCCACTGAAATTTCAAAAGGCATTACCCCTTTGAAATGTTCCTCGATAAAAGAAAGGTCGCGATAAATAGGATCCCTGCGGGCAATGTCATCTACTATTTTTCCGGCAGATTTAAGCCGGGTGACCCCTGCAATTCCTATTATGACTATCACGATGGTGAAGATATATATCACGGTCCTTTTATGGCTGACTATATTAACCACCCTGTTAATGAGATGAAGCACCGGGCCGCTTTCGAGGTGCTTGATATGACGCTGTTCCGGTGCAGGAAGGTAGCTGAAAATAATGGGTACAAGCACCAGGGTAAGGACATAAGCAGCCAGAATGCTGAGGGAAGCAAGGATACCAAATTCCATCAGTATTTTATTCCCTGTAATGATGAAAGTGGCGAAACCGGCTGCTGTAGCTGCATTTGTAAGGAGATTTGTAGTGCTGAGGCGCTGGATCATCCGGGAAAGTGCCTTTACCTTGTTGCCATGCAACCTGAACTCATGGTGGAACTTGGTCAGCATAAAAATACAGTTCTCCACCACGATGACTATAAGCAATGGAGGAAGCAGGGCTGTAAGTATTGTAAGCTTGTATCCCAATAGCACATTCAGGCCAAAGATCCAGGCAACATTAATAATTACGATCAATAAAGTAAAGAGGGCGATCTTGAAAGAGCGGAAAAAAGCAAGCAGGATCAAAACGGTCAGTACCAGTGCGGCTACAATAAAGATGACCTGCTCTTTCTGTAGTTTTTCGGCAATTTTTATCCTGATATAGGGCATTCCGGAGTAATGGACCTGTACATCATGATTTTCAGAGAATTTATTGGTAAGATCCACAATATCCCTGACCAGCTTCACCCTGTTTTTATTCTTAATTTCCTCTTTATTCAGGGTAACCATCATCAGCGTGGCACCCGTTTCCTTATTGATCAGGTAACCCTGGTAGAAGGGAATGGATAGGACTACGTTTTTAATGCTGTCAAGTTCAGCCTGGCTCTTGGGCTTATTTTGGAAAAGCAGGTCAAAATTGAGCTTTCGAAGACTGTCATCTTTCTCCAGCTGGTAAATCCTGGCAAGAGAAATCACTTCCCCCACACCTTCCATCGCTTTAATAGAGTAAGTCAGGTCCCACCAGTCGTTGAATTCGTCGAGGGAAAATAAATCGTCACTTTTCATCCCGATGACCATGACTGATCCATCTTCTCCGAAAACTTCCTTGAAATGATGGTATTCAATACTGATACTATCAGTAAAGGGCAACATCTGCTGGAAATCGTAGGAAATCTTGATCCCAGTAGCCATATATCCCATAAATAAAGTAATCGCAAGGATGATTATCAGGTTAACAAGCCTGTATCTTAATATTAACCGGACCAGGAACTGGGACATGAATGAAAATTAATTTGACTTTGTATTAGTTTTGCACAAAATTTGGTGCAAAGTAAATGTTTTTCCCTAAAGCGGGATATAAAGTTAGTTTTTTATAGCATATAAAGATAAAATTATTTGATTATGTCAAGATTAAAATACCTATTGTTATTTGTTTTCGTAACCGGTGTCTTCAGTAATCCCGGATTTGGTCAGTCAACCAAAAATAATGACGAGGAAATCAGCCGCATTGTCGGCAGGATGCTGCAATACCCGGGCCGTACCAAAGACCTCGATAAACTGAAGGAAAACTTTAGCCTGGCGGAAAAAACCGACCTGGACAGGATAAAAGTGTTAATGGCCAGCGGACAACCTGATATCTGGTATGAAATTTATCAAACATACATGAAGCTGGATGACAGGCAAAAAATAATCATGAAGCTGCCTGAAAATAAGGTTCAGCAATCAGGAATTGAATTTTCTGACTACCAGAAAAATATAAGTGAATCAAAATACAAAGCCACTGCTTTCCTTTATGCACATGGTGAAAAGCTTTTAGGATCAGCAGATCCGGAAGCAGCCAGGCAGGCTTATGTTGAATTCATGCAGGTGGCAGGGATGAATAATTCTTACAAAAGCCTCGACAAAGATATCCGGAAAGCTATCCTGAAGGGTGCCACAAACATGGAGTTTGAAATGCATAACCGCTCCCGTAAGGTAGTGAGTTCATCCATGGTTGATCAATTATCCATCATTATCTGGGAATTTAAGAAAGCAAGATATGGCCAGGTAAAACCAGCCCAGGCTGATGATTCATTTGCCTTTATCCTCCGGGTTATCCTGGATGACCTTGAAATCGGCCCGGACCAGGTCAGGGAGCTTGAATACCAGGAAGAACGAGATATAATACAGGACGAACAGGTTGTCGATACTATTAAATGCCTGATACTGGAAACGCGCCAGCTTAAAAAGGCACAACTCACCGGGAGCCTGGAATACTTTGATAAGCAGACCGGCAAAGTGGTAAACCGCGTGCCTATCAGGGTGGAATCAGTCTTTTCAAATGCCTATGCAACACTGCAGGGAGATCCCGGAGCGGCAGGCGAGGCAACCCGTGAATTGCTGAAAGCTAAAAAGGCGGCATACCCCTCAAATGAGCAGATGATCCTTGATGCAACGGAAGAATTTGCCAAAAAAGCAGGAGAGATAATCCTGGCCGAGTAATCAGCTTACCAGTTCAGGATCTTATTGAAATCGTAATTTTCCGGATCAGGAAGGTAATGCCTGGCAGCTTCGTAATCAGTTCCTGTTAGAAACTGCATATTATGATCGTAAACCATCATCACTTTTTGAGAATTGATATTGACCATCCTGGGTTTAACTTTGCCTTTTTCATCGGCAACATCTTTCAGGTATAACGGATGAATGTCCCCGACAGGATCTGAAGTTACCATACAGGCAGTTTCTCCCTTGTCAAATAATTTCTTCACGCCGATACCCAGTAAGGAACAATACATCAGGTCGAATGCTGTGGGGCTGACACATCGCAGTTCGTATCCCAGTTCTTCCGGGCGGCTCTTCACGGAGATGTTCAGTTCCTTGAGCTTACGCTGGAGTAACAGGTTGAAGATGTGGGCCTTGCTTACATTCCCCAGCTCGGGATGGCCGTGATCGTCATAGGTGAAATTGATTTCGGTCGATTCAATCTCCTCATCGGTCATAAAATGAAAAACGCCCTCGCTGATTATCGCTACGCCATAACTTATACCAAGTATTTTTCTTTTTATGATCGATGAAATGATCATCCGGGTGATCTTATCGAAGGAAATGGTAGTTTTGTTGAACATTTCCGGGATGATGATCATGGGGAGATGACAGGCTCCGCCGATTCCGAAGGCCAGGTGGCCTGCTTCCCTGCCCATGGCCGAGATCACGAACCAGTTGCCGCTGGTCCGGGCATCTTCATAAATGGTGGAAGCGATCCGGACACCTTCTTCTTTTGCCGACTGGTAACCGAAAGTTGGCTGTCCTTCGGGTAAAGGCAGGTCATTATCAATGGTTTTCGGGACATGGATATTCTGGATCTTAACCTCATGGTTGACCAGGTACTTGGATATCCGGTTAGCCGTTGAGGCCGTATCATCTCCGCCAATGGTAACAAGCAATTTTACATTGTTTTTAACGAAAAAATCTGTATTGAACTCGTCATCTTTTGGTTTGTGACGGCTCATCACCAGTGCAGAGCCCCCCTGGTTCTTAATCTTGTCCGCCAGTTCAAAATCGAAATCCTGCATTTTGGGATTCGGGGTAAATATAGTCTTATAACCTTCATGCATGCCGATCACCCGGTAGCCGTCTTTTAAAAATACTTTGGCGATGGAGCTGATCACGGTGTTAATGCCCGGTGCGGGACCTCCGCCGGCAAGGATTACGATTGCTTCTTTCATATAGGGATTGAATTTTATTGTTCGAGGGTGCAAAAATAGAAAGATTTGGGAGAATTTACCGGTCCTACCTGACCACATATTGAACAACTGTCCTGTTTTGTTGCTCCAGGAGCACCTGTTTGCCCTGTAGGACAAGTTCTGAGGCCTTTTCATTGAAATGCCTGATCGTGATAAGTTCAAGGCCTTCATTGTACCTGACTGTATAATTTTCCTGGAGGGCTGAAATCAGCTCATTGATGCCTGGATGGTTGTCGATGCAGAAAGAAAGGGTAAGTGCCGAGTTCTGGATGATGTTCATATGGATCGAAAAGCGCGCCAGCAGGGCGAAAACATCATTGAATACTTTCTCGTTGATAAATGAGAGATCCCTTGTGGAAACCGACATGAGAACCTGGTCGAATTTAAAGATGAAGCTTGGGATGGACGGATTCGGGTCCCGCACCGGCATGGATCAGGGTGCCGGGTACATCCGGCTCGAGGAATGACCTGACCTGCAGCGGGATTCCTTTATTCTGCAAAGGTTTGACGGTTTTAGGATGGATGACTTTTGCACCGTAATAGGCCAGTTCGGTGGCTTCAGCATAGGAGATCTGGTCGAGTTTGATCGTCTGGCGGAAATGTTTTGGATCCGCATTCAGGATGCCGGGAACATCTTTCCAGGTGATCACTTCATTAGCATCCAGCAGGCTGGCAAAGATCGAAGCCGTATAATCGGAGCCTTCACGGCCCAAGTGAAGTGCTGCGGCCCTGCTCGATCAGAGCCGATGAAACCCTGTGTCACGATCAGCGGGCGCTTATCGCCGCTTTTTTCCAGAAATGGCCTGATTTCCCTGTCAGCATTGGCCTGGCTGGCTTCCCAGTCAACGGCGGCTTCCCGGAAAGTTGAATCGGTTTTCAGGATGTGGCGGACATCGATCCAGTTATTATCCAGCCCGACGTTGGCCAGGGAATGGCTTACGATCTTACTGGAAACCAATTCCCCATAGCATATCACCTGGTCATAAAATTCAGGAAAAGATGAATATGGTTGCCTGAAGGATCATTTCTTCCAGTTCATCCCATAAAGCCCTTGTTTCCGAATAAACAGGGTGGCCAGCGTCAGCGAAAAAGCCCTGAAAGGATTTCAGTATGATAATCTTTAATATTTCCGATATATCCCGTACTCCTGTCCTTCCCGCCTGTAAACTGGCCATGATCAGTTCTTCAAGTGCATTGGTGGTTTTACCAAAGGCAGAAACTACAATGATCAGCGGTTCGCCGGGAAACATGGCCAGGATCCCGGGTATTTTTTTCACCGCTTCTGCTGAATGTAGAATGCCTCCGCCAAATTTGAATACTTTCATCGGGTTGAAATTCGTCAATGCTTCGGGCAAAAATAATACATTTGCGGAACTGATCGGCTAATTGAAAGCTTGAAAACAGAGGAACTTATCAGATTATACGCAGCTACCCCGCAGGTGCTGCAAATGACCGACGTGTTGAAGAACCAATCCATGCCCAGGATTTTCCTGAAAGGGCTGGCCGGTTCTTCGCCCGCGCTTATTAAAGCCGCGGTATTCCATCATTTGCAGCGGAACCACCTGGTCATCCTGAATGATCCCGAATCGGCCGCCTATCTTTACAATGACCTGGAAACCCTCTTCCAGGAAAAAGGACAGCCTTACGAGCATAAGAATGCGCTGTTCTTTCCGACTGTTTATAAACGCCATTTTGAGTTCGACAGGCCTGACCGGACCAATATGCTGATGCGGTCGGAGGTGCTGAGCCGGCTGGTTTCTTCCCAGAAAAAAACCATCATCGTAAGTTACACCGAAGCCCTGACCGAAAAGGTTGTACGAAAGAAAGTGCTCACCAAGAACACCCTCAGGCTTAAGGTAGGGGAGAAGGTGACACTCGATTTTATTGCCGATGTGCTTAATGAATATGGATTTGACCGGGAAGATTTTGTCTATGAACCGGGCCAGTTCTCCATCCGCGGCGGTATCCTCGATGTTTTCTCTTTTGCCCATGACATGCCGTTCCGCGTGGAGTTTTTCGGTGAGGAAGTCGAATCCATCCGGTCTTTTGATCCGGCATCGCAGTTGTCGATCGATAAAATGGACCGGATCACTATCCTGCCCGATCTGTCGGAACGGCTGGAGGTCGAATCCCGGGAATCGTTCCTGACCTTTCTGCCGCCGGGGGCGATGATCTGGGCTGGAGGACCTGCCGGGCTTTTAGACCTGGTAGATCTGCACCAGGAGAAACTCCAGAAACTGAAGGAATCCGACACCGCAGGCATTTTTCCGGCCAACCTGAAAGACCATTTTGTCAGCAAAGATGAATTCCTGAAGCAAATTCTCGAACATGCCATTGTCGAGTCCGGCAGCCGTCCATACCTGGAGCCCGGGACTCCAGCCTGAATTTCGACATCAGCCCGCAGCCGTCTTTCAATAAGAATTTCGACCTGCTGACAGCCAACCTGGAAGAAAATACCGAAACAGGGCATCAGCAATTTCATCCTTTCCGAAAATCCCCGCCAGATCGAAAGGATCTATACGATCTTCGAGGATCTCAAGCAAAGCCGCCAGCAACCGACGGACTTTCGACTTTTCCACCCTGAACATTTCCCTGCATGAAGGATTTATCGACCGGAAGCTGAACCTGGCGCTTTACACCGATCACCAGATATTTGAACGATACCACAAATACCATCTCAAAGACAGTTACAGCAGCCGGGAGGCCATCACCCTCAAGGAGCTTTACAACCTGAGCCCGGGAGATTATGTCACGCATATCGACCATGGCATCGGGCGATACGACGGCCTGGAAAAGATCGATGTCAACGGCCGGCAGCAGGAAGCCATCCGGATCATTTACAAGAACAGCGACCTGTTGTATATCAGCATCCACTCCCTTCACCGGATCTCGAAATATATCGGCAAGGAAGGCGCTGAGCCGAAAATGGACCGGCTGGGTTCAGGCGCATGGAACAGGCTGAAGATCAAGACCAAGAACCGGGTCAAAGACATTGCAAAGGAGCTCATCCAGCTCTATGCCCAACGGAAAAGTGCCGAAGGTTTTCCGTTTTTGCCTGACACTTACCTGCAGACTGAGCTGGAGGCTTCTTTCATTTATGAAGATACGCCCGACCAGGTAAAGGCTACAGCCGATGTCAAAGCCGATATGGAGAAGACCTTCCCGATGGACCGCCTGATCTGCGGTGATGTTGGATTTGGAAAGACCGAAATTGCCGTCCGTGCGGCATTTAAAGCGGTAACCGACAGCAAGCAGGTGGCGGTGCTGGTCCCTACCACCATCCTGGCTTTGCAGCATTACAAGACCTTCCGTGACCGGCTGAAGGATTTTCCCTGCACGTGTCGACTACCTGAACCGGTTCAAGAGCCAGAAGAAGCAGAAAGAGACCCTGAAGAAGCTGGCGGAAGGCAAACTCGACATCCTTATCGGCACCCACCGGCTGATCAGCCAGGATGTCAAATTCAAGGACCTTGGCCTGCTGATCATCGATGAGGAGCAAAAATTCGGGGTCGGGGCAAAGGAAAAGCTGAAGCATGATCAGGGTCAATGTCGATACACTGACACTTACGGCAACGCCAATCCCGCGAACCCTGCAGTTTTCGCTCATGGGCGCCCGCGACCTTTCCGATCATCAACACCCCGCCGCCCAACCGCTATCCTATCCAGACCGAAGTGCGTCCTTTCAGCGAGGAGGTGATCCGGGAGGCCATCCTTTACGAGGTATCGCGCGGCGGGCAGGTGTTTTTTGTGCACAACCGGGTCGTGAACATCCATGATGTCGAGCGCATGCTGCTGAAGTTCCTGCCCAATATCACCATTGGTGTGGCCCACGGACAGATGGACGGCACGCACCTCGAGAATATCATGCTCGATTTCATCGACGGAGTTTATGATGTGCTGCTTGCCACGACCATCATCGAATCCGGCCTCGATATCCCGAATGTCAACACCATCATCATCAACGATGCGCATCATTTCGGCCTGAGCGACCTGCACCAGTTGCGCGGCAGGGTAGGGCGTTCCAACCGGAAAGCCTTCTGCTACCTGCTGGCGCCGCCGGTTTCCCTGCTGACCGATGAAGCACGCAAGCGGCTCAAAGCCATCGAGGAATTTTCCGATCTGGGCAGCGGGTTCAATATCGCCATGCGCGACCTGGACATCCGCGGGGCAGGCAACATCCTGGGCGCTGAGCAAAGCGGTTTTATCTCCGAGATCGGTTTCGAGATGTACCATAAGATACTCGATGAAGCGATACAGGAATTGAAAGAGACGGAATTCAGCGAGCTGTTCAAGGATGAAAAGCCCAAGCCTTTTGTGAAGGAATGCCAGATCGAGACCGATCTCGAGATCCTGATCCCGGGCGATTACATCACCAACACCACCGAAAGGCTCATCATTTACAAAGAGCTCGACAGCATGGAAACCGAGGAGGCGCTGACGGCCTGCCGCAACCGGATCATCGACCGCTTCGGCCCCATCCCGAAGCAGGCAGAAGAGCTCTTCAACACTATCCGTTTACGATGGCTGGCGAAAAAAGCCGGTTTTGAGAAGATCGTCCTGAAAAACGAGCGCTTTATCGGTTATTTCATCAGCAACCAGGATTCGCCATATTACCAATCTGAAGATTTCGCCGCCATGCTGAGGTTTGTGCAGTCCAACCCGTCCATTTGCCGGATGAAAGAGAACGAAACCCGCCTGTCGCTGACATTCCGGAATGTGCGGAGCGTTAAGGAGGCGATACGGTTATTGCGGGGGATGGAGGAGTGAGGAAGAGAAGGGGAGACAGGGAGACAGGGAGAGAAGATATTTACAGTAATCGATTCCCTGTCCCGTCAGGGACAAAATATCGGTAGCATCATGAGGATGCCAATGGATTTACCCGTCCCGTATGGGACGGCAGATTATTTGACCTGCGATTTCTGCCAATCTATTGTGCCCAAAGGCATATTTTTTAACTTTGAATAAATCTTCAAAAAATGCCAAATACCTTTACGCAAGTCCATATTCATGCTGTTTTCACAGTTCAAAACAGGGCATCTTTAATTTCAAAATCATGGGAAGATCGACTTTATCGCTA
Organism: uncultured Bacteroidales bacterium; assembly: GCA_963701785.1. Taxonomy (GTDB): domain Bacteria; phylum Bacteroidota; class Bacteroidia; order Bacteroidales; family JAGOPY01; genus JAGOPY01. The sequence continues at coordinate 79,375 of CAVPBC010000003.1, forward strand.
TATAACAGGGATTATCCAAAATAATGGTCATAAACTATTAATTATAAACGGAATTTCAGACCATATTCATGTCTTGTTTGGCATGAGGCCAAATCAATCTTTATCAGCATTAATGCAAGACATCAAAGGGGATTCATCCCGGTGGATAAATGAAAATAAACTTGTTCCGGGAAAATTTTCCTGGCAGGAGGGCTATGGGGCTTTTTCATATGCCAAATCCCAGGTCCCAGCGGTAATAAAATATATTCAAGACCAGGAACTTCATCATGTGAAAAGGACTTTCCTTGATGAATACAAAAAAATGTTGGAAGATTTCGGTATTGAATATGATGAAAGATACATTTTTAAACCAATTGAATAATAATTTTTCTATTTGAATGTTCCGTCCCTGACGGGACGACAAATTTTTGGGATGATTGTTTCTTCTACCAATCTGTTGTGCCTAAAGGCACAATGTGGCCTGAAATAATTCAAAGCATAGAGACACTGATTAATCGAAGAATATTTTGTCCCATCAGGGACAAAATATTGGTAGAACATTGAGGATGCGATTATCATGTACCGTCCCGGACGGGACGGAAAGAACCATACGACCGTTAATTCTACCGATCTGTTGTGCCTGACGGCACAATGTGGCCTGAAATAATTCAAAGCATAGAGACACTGATTAATCGAAGAATATTTTGTCCCGTCAGGGGCAAAATATTGGTAGAACATTGAGGATGCGATTATCATGTACCGTCCCGGACGGGACGGAAAGAACCATACGACCGTTAATTCTACCGATTTGTTGTGCCTAAAGGCACAATGTGGCCTGAAATAATTCAAAGCATAGAGACACTGATTAATCGAAGAATATTTTGTCCCGTCAGGGACAAAATATTGGTAGAACATTGAGGATGCGATTATCATGTACCGTCCCGGACGGGACGGAACGAACCATGCGACCGTTATTTCTACCGATTTGTTGTGCCTAAAGGCACAATGTGGCCTGAAATAATTCAAAGCATAGAGACACTGATTAATCGAAGAATATTTTGTCCCTGATGGGACAAAATATTGGTAGCATCATGAGGATGCCATTGGATTTCCCCGTCCCGTATGGGACGGCAGATTATTAGGTCGGATATTTTACCGGCCTGCAGACATCTGAAAAACCTTTATTATGCAAACGGAAACGCTCCAGCTTCTTTCTGCTCCTTCAGCCAACCCTCAAAACCTGTAGTATGCCAGTCCAGGCTGGGGCCGAACAGTGAACGGAACCGTTTTCTTCCATTTCTTTAAAATATTTTGCTTTCTTACTTGTTTGCTGAAAACTTAATCTTTTAGTGCTATTGCTTTAGCTTCATTTATTGCCTTCAAGATATAAAATCTTGCTTCTGCCCTTTTTTTGATATTCTCGATTTCTCCGGTTGAGTCGCACCAATTATTAAATAGCAGGAAGCAAGATTTTATGGCTTCAGGCGTTTTGCAATCAACGAGGAATACCAGCTGGATATGCGTATTTTGTTCCCAGACATAGAGTCCAAAGTCATCCCGAATGGCGCTTATATCAGGATAACCAACCATGTTTTTAACCTGGATTTCTGTTGCGTTTCCATATACGCCTATAAAATGAATTGGTCCATATTGGCCGGGATCCATTGTTTGAATAAGTTCGTGGTCTTTTAAAAACGGCCTGCCAGTATAAGATCTGGCATCATCAACCGACATGTTATCGGGAATTGAAAATGCCTGGGTTATTAATTTGGAAAAATTCGGGCTATTGGAAATCAGGTTTCTTAAAATACCTGTAATATTATTATTTCTATCGGTGTATTTAAGCTTCTTCCAATTCAGCGATACATTATTGTTCCCTGAAATATTATAATAGATGTTGGATATTTTAATACGATCGATAAGGTTGTTATAAATGATTGATTTGATAGATTTTAGCAAAGCTTCTTTAATGCCGTCACTGGTTTGTTTATCCGTCGGTACTTTTAACGGATTATTAAAACGATTTAATTGTTCTGTGTATTTCTTGAATATTTTGTTCCTGTTTTCCTCAGCAGCATCAGCCGGGGTTATCTCAAAATACTTTTCTAAATTAATGATGGCGGTTTTACGGGTAGAAATATCTAAAGCTTTAGAAAGTTCAGCATGGCAAATTCCCAGGTCGATTCCTTCCGGCGCCCAACCTGCCACACCATTATATAATGCTATAATTAAGTCTGAATTTTTAACTTCATCCAGGCATTTATTATAGCTGTCCAATGTCGTATCAGCGCCAAAATCCTCATTTATTCTAATCTCCATAAAATCTTTATCGAATAGTTTTATTTTTTCCAGTTCCTCCTTCAGGAAGAGACGTATGTTACTCAAACTTTCACCATGACCATCTTCTAATTTAATGGTATCATTATTCCTGCTTGAAATGAAGACATTTAGTTTCATTTTTTTTGATTTTTTAATTTACTTATTCTGTTTAGTTCAGGTTTTTTTATGCTAAAAGGATCTAATTGAATATAAATTTACAACAATGAAAAGTTCAAGTCAATTAAAATTACAAAAGGCCTCCCCGCCTCCCCGCCATTGTGTTAATTGAAATAATTATCCATTTTACATTTTATTCCCGAATTTCCCCCTAAATTTACCGGTATACTTGAAAACTAGCGGCATAGTTGTTGTTGAATTATAAATTTTGCGATAAATGATAATTTACCAGACCAATGAAGATTAAATTACAATCCCTGATGGTCTTCCTGTTTTTATATGCCGGCTTTTCCACGGCCCAGGAAGCCAAACAAATGTTTTTAGGTATAGAAGCTGGCATGACATTCATGGGTTGTGAGATGAAAAATATGAATTATGTGAGAGCAGAAATGCCCACTTATCCAATGGACTATTATTCGGCCAGCAGCATTTCCAGCATGTTGCATAACAGCTTTGTGGGCTTAAAACCTGAGTTTTTTTTAAAGAATGATAAGTTTGGTCTTGCTGTCGGGCTGCGGTATTTACGGACGAATGCTTCAATTGGGAAGGATCAATACACGGGAACCAACACCAACTATTTTTATCTGCTTTATCGTCAGGATGGAATTAATACGGAATACCTTAAAGTTAAAGAGATAATCCAGGCGTCAGATTGCATAGGAATCCCTTTAGAATTCCGGTATTTTGTGTACAAACCCCGTTTATTCCGATTATATTTCAAATTAGGGGCAGAAGTAAATTTTCGGTTAAGAACAAAGACTGATGTGGTGTTTTACGATATTACAATGGAACCCTATCAGGATGAAGTAACTGAAATAGTGGGGCAGCCTGAATTATTCAGCGCTTCATTGTACGGTTCTGTCGGGATCAGAGTTGGCAGGAACTCAAAGCCAACCGCCAGTGTCGAGTTATGTGCCCCCGTGATAGCGCTTAATCAAGAATTTTCTGCCATGGTGAGCCCGATAGCCGGCGCTGGTTTTCAAGTAAATATTCAATTACCTTATAAATCAAGTGTTCAATGAAAACAGGGTTAATTATTTTCATGGCAGTCTTATTCCTTTTTACAGGCTGTTCAAAGGAAAATGAACTTAAAAATTCAGTCATGATCTATGATGAGGAATATACTGATTTACCGGCTTATTCCGAATGGGGATACAATACATTTGGCGCTTATTACGACAGGCAGGTTTTTATTTCGAATTATGAATCAGTGCCGGCAAAAGTTATCGTAACAAATAATGAGATGTCTTTTTTACTGGAAGGTCAGAATGAAACTTTGTATGAAAATGGCGACTATGCAGAAATGTCGATAACTTTTAAAATGCCGGGTTTTACACCGGAAAATTACAGTGACCTTCTCGTTTTAAATGACACCATATTTGATTTGACAAATCCTGCTTATGAGCTTGTAGTGAAGATAGATACGATGAAATATACGGCAGATATTCTCAACGGAGAATTTAACTTTAAAAGGGCCCAGAATTTACTGGTCGACAAAAAACAAATTGAAGTCATTCTATCAGGATATTTTGAGTTTAAGGCTCTGGTTGGTGGTAAGCCTGTAACGGTCTCCAATGGAAGATTCGATGTGGGGATAGGTACTGACAATTTTTATAACTATTAGGTAGTGTGAAGAATTATTTGGTTAGGTAACAATAATATTCCAAAGAATCTCCTTAAATTTACATGATTCTGACATGATTTTAACCGATCAACCTCCTTCACGCCATGATGGAAACACTGGTATTGATAATGACCTTACTGTTATTTTTATTAGTTCTTGCTATTGTAATCCGGTCAGTTATTAAAAAGCAAAGCATTATCGGACACCCCCCGATCCCGGTTTTTTTCTTTATCCTGGCTAAAGTGTTTGTGCTGGTTAACCTGTTATTCCTTCTGTTGAGAGGCTTGAATATTGTCACACCTCGTATATTCAAACCTGAATTATGGTTAGATATAACCGCACTTGCATTTTTAATTACCGGGACCGCTATCCTGATCCTTTCAACTATTCAGTTGAACAATGATTTGATTTTCGGCTTATCATCCTCCAGGGCACATCAATTGCAGACAAAAGGAATCTTTTCAATCAGCCGGCATCCATTCTATTTAGGATTTCTTATGATACTTTTTGCTTCATGCCTTTTAAATCCTAATATTCTAAATATTATCTCATTCACAGGTGCCTGGTTAATCCATCATTTTATCATGATTAAAGAAGAAGAATACCTGGTAGAACAATATGGTGAACAATACCGGGAATATTTAAAAAGGGTGAAAAGATACATATCCTTATAATACCAAAACCATGAAAGTACTGATCATTTATGCCCATCCGAATCCCATGTCGTTTACAAAGGCCGTTCTTGATAATTTTATTAAAGGCCTGAAGGAAGCGGGACATCATTACGAGATAGTGGATTTGTATAAGATAAAATTCAATCCTGTTTTCCAGGATATGGATTTTTCATTTTTTGTGGATAAAGATATACCCAAAGATCTTTTCCGGCAAATGAACCTTAGAGAAATGATCATCGGGCTTGCCGGTGGGCCGATTAAAAGATTTATTGCTAAATGGTATATAAAAAATAAGACAGACGATGACCTGATAAAACTGATCCACTCCCAAATGCCAAAAGATGTTTTAACGCAGCAAAAGAAGGTGGCAGAAGCTGACGTGCTGGTTTTTATAACCCAGGTCTTCTGGATGCACTTTCCTGCCCTTGTCAAAGGTTGGATGGAAAGGGTTTTAACGTATGGATTTGCTTACAAATTGAATGAAAAAGGGTGGAAAGGAGACCCTGATGGCCGGATACCTTTACTGAAAATCAAAAAAGCAATAATCATGCAACCCACATTTTTTAACGAGAAAGTATACAGGGAGAAAGGATTTAAAGATGCTATGGAAAAAACTATCGACGATTGGAGTTTCAAATATCCTGGTATTGCAGATGTTGACCATATTTATTTTCACTCCATTTTGTCGGTTAGCCCTGAAACAAGAAGAAAATATCTTGAACTGGCTTATTTTAAAGGAAAAGAACTTTAGAATCCGCTTTACCCGGGCAAGAAGGCAAGGTTGAATTAATTATCGTATCTTTGCAAACCGGAATCAAATTAAACTCTTCAGGCATAAGGAGTTTATTATAATCTAAAACCAGGAAACCGAATGGCCAAATCGCAGGTAACTTTCAACAAGCAGGAAAAAGAAAAGAAGCGTTTAAAAAAACGACTGGATAAGCAACAAAAAAAAGAAGAACGTAAGTCGAACTCCCCGGGAGGTGGATTCGAAAGTATGATTGCTTATGTCGATGAAAATGGGAATATAACGGATACTTCGCCGGATCCGGCAAATAAAACAAAGATCGATGCGGAGAGCATCGAAGTCAGTATCCCCAAGAAGGGGAAAGAAGAAGTCCCTGCAGTCCGCACAGGCAGGGTTGAATTTTTCGATGACAGAAAAGGCTTTGGATTCATTAAAGAAATTAACAGCCAGGAAAAATACTTCGTCCACGCCAACGGCCTGCTTGAAAATATTAAAGAAGGCGATAATGTTACATTCGAGCTCGAGCGTGGTTTTAAAGGGATGAACTGTATCCGCGTCAAGAAGGTTTGATTTCCCTGATCGTTAAAAGCAACTGACCTTTTTTAACATTGGCGCCATGCTGTGAATGGCATTCGACAATTACCCCATTGTATGGACATGTGATCTCGTCTATATAAACACTCGTCTCGATATAACAGATATGGCTGCCTTTTGAAATGCTCTCGCCAGGTGCATTACACTCCAGGTGTTCACCAAAGAGATCGTAATAAATCCTTCCTTTGGCAGGGGAAAGGATTTTCCTGATATCAGGATCGACAGGCATTGGCGGTTTTTCTGGTACGTCTTTCGTTACTTCCGTGGGTACCGGTAACATGTAAACGTTGCCCCTTTTGCCAGTTCGATGGCTTTAGCCAGTTCATTCTCAAAGCTGTGTCCTGGCAATTCCTGATTTGTAATCCCGGTATTGCTTGTCGTGGATGGCCAGCTCAAAGAATTCCTCATCATCCTGCCCGTGTTCCCATTTATTTTCAGCCATCTCTTTCCTGTATTTTTCAAGCTCATCGGGATAAGCATCCTGAGGGACCCCGGTGTAGAACTCCTTGCCCTGGGCAGCGGCAATCCGGATAATTTCCGGATCCAGCTCTCCGGGAAGCTTGCCGGCCTTACCCAGGATCATGTCCCAGGTATTGTTGTCGATCATGGTATACCTTTCTTTTCCGCCGGCAAGCTGCAGGATATTCATGATGGCCATGTTCTTGACGTACTGGCTGAAGGGGGTCACCAATGGAGGATAACCCAGCTTCGGCCAGATATACTCAACTTCGTTGAAAAGCTTTACCAGGAGCTCATCCTCTGTGAGTTCATGCTGGCCTTTGCTCTTTAGTGATGCATTAATTCCGCGGTGAGCCCCCTTAAGGTCGGCCATCAGGCTGCCCATCATACCGCCCGGCAACCCGCTCCCGATCAGGAGGGAGGACACCTGCTTGTTCCTCGGATCGATAAAATAACCGAGAAAATCATCAATGAATTCCTGCGTCATGGTGCGAACTTTCATGTAGGCATTCATGTTGATGTCGGGCACGTCAAAACCTGCATCCTTCATGACAGCATGAACGGTAAGGATATCGGGATGGACCATGCCCCAGCTTAAAGGCTCCATGGCCACATCAAGATAATCGGCCCCGGCCCTGGCAACTTCAAGCATCGAAGCTACTGACATCCCCGGTCCTGAATGGCCGTGATACTGTACTTTTATCTTCGGGTATTTCTTTTTGATGCGTTTAACCAAGTTCACCCAGCATAACAGGCCTTCCTATCCCTGCCATATCTTTCAGGCAGATTTCATCAGTGCCGTATTTCACCATCTTATCGACAACGCCCATATAATAATCCACGGTATGAACAGGGGAATGTGTGATGGATAGCGCCGCCTGGGAGATCATCCCGGCTTCCCTGGCATATTTGATGGAAAGTTCCAGGTTCCTGTGATCATTTAAGCCGCAAAATGATCTCGAAATGTCAACGCCCTGGGATTTTTTAACGAGGAACATCAGTTTCCTGACATCAGCCGGAACCGGGTACATCCGGATCCCGTTCAATGCTCTTTCCAGCATCTGGGTTTGAATTCCTGCCTCATTGAATGGTTTTGTCCATTCTCTCACTGCTTTATTTGGATTTTCGCCGAAGATCAGCTGAACCTGTTCAAAAGCACCGCCATTCGTCTCGACCCTGTCGAAACATCCCATTTCAATAATATGCGGTGCAACTGACCTGAGTTGTTCCATACGGGGCTGATACTTCCCGGATGATTGCCACATGTCGCGGTAAACAAGGCAAAACCTGATTTTTCTCTTCATAGACTCTTTTTAGTTTGGTTTGGAGTGTTTCGAGCTTAGATTTTAAGCATCTTTTCACTTATATCCGGCAAAATTACCTGTATTAAAGTTAACACCAAATTATTTTTCCGAATAGTTTGAATGGTCGAGAGTTTTCAATCCGGGAAAAAAGTAATTTTGACTTTTCTACACCATGTGAAAGTTTCTCCCAGACATCCTGATCTTTAAAAAAAATTTACAAATATTTCCTAATCAACTAATTAAAATAGATATGAAGAAAAATGTTCAGAAAATCTTAATTACCCTGGCCTCACTGTTTCTTGTTGTTTTTACTTATGGTCAGGCGCAGACAGCCGATGAAATTGTCGGTAAATGGCTGAATGAAGACCAGGATGCCCATGTACAGATCTATAAGGAAAATGGGAAATATTACGGCAAGGTTGTCTGGCTAAAGGAACCGATCGATGAAGTTACCGGGAAACCCAAACTGGATGACGAAAATGAAGAAGAGGCTCTCCAGGGCAGGCCTGTTATGGGTCTTATACTCCTGAAGGATTTTGTTTATGACGGAGACGATAATGAATGGGAAGACGGTACCATTTATGATCCTAAAAACGGGAAGACATACGATTGCTATATGAATTTCGGTGAAGACGGATCACTGAAAATCAGGGGGTATATCGGCATTTCATGGATCGGCAGGAATACCTACTGGACGAGAGTTACAGTAGACATTGTCGATTGTCGATTGTCGATTGTCGATTGTCGATTGCCGACCGCCGACCGCTGACCGCCGACTGCTGACCGCCGACTGCTGACCGCCGACCGCTGACCTACGACCTCCGACCTTTATTCAACAGCAACCTTAATCACTAAATTCTGCCCACCTGCTTCCAGCCTGCAAAGGTATAAACCAGCCATCAACCCGGAAAGATCGGCAGTTATAACATGTGTGCCAAAGCTTTGCCTGGCCTCTACAATTTCTTTGACTTTTTTCCCGGTCAGATCATACAAAGCCAGTATCACCGTTGATTCTGAAGGGATCGAATAAGTAAAAGTTGTCTGACCGCTTACCGGGTTAGGATAGTTTTGCTGCAAGATGAAATTTTGCTTTCCTGTTTTACTTTCGTCTAATCCAACCACAAGCGAGGCCTGTTTTAAAACGATTTCATTGTGAAGGTCGAAGAAAACGTTGGTCGGTTGTTTATCGAAAGTGAAGGTAAATACCTGCTGGTTAACGTCATTCATCACCCGCACTGTAGTGTCCGTACCTCCCATAAAATACACGTAAATTTCAACAGGAATGGGGAAGAATTCAGGCTCAGACTGAACCTGGTTAACATAAAAATTAACATCCCAGGTACCGTTGCCATTATTTTGAATATTGTATTCGTTCTGGTAAACGGGGTGATTGGGCTGTTTCACCCAGGATTCGAAGAACCACTCAAGATCTTCCCCGGTCGATTCTTCCAGTTTTGCCTGGAAATCGTCGGTGATAGAGTTTTTATATTTGAAATCCGTCGTATCGGTTGCATAATCATAAATGGCAGGGAAAAACAGCTCATCACCCAGGGAATACCTTAAAAGATGCAACATGCAGGCGCTTTTACAATAAGTGACCGCGTAATTGAAGAGGATGTTGTTATCCGGCGTATTGATTGCCCATTCGGGGACATATACTGCCCATCCCGGGTTAGCTGAGAGGTAATAAGACGCATCGTAATCGATTTCATTTTTATAAGCCGAATAACCACCGTAAGATTCGTACCAGAAAGCCTCTGACCAGGTTGCAAACCCTTCGTTCAGCCAGATATCGGCCCAGGTGCCCGGACTGATCATATCTCCAAACCACTGATGGGCAAATTCATGGCATATGAGACTTTCATACCAGCAACCGGGACAGATGCTCGTCAGTGTCTGGTTTTCCATGCCTCCCCAGGCGAATTCCTCATTCAGCGAGGCAAAGCCATCTTTTTCAAAAGGATGTTCCCCGTAATTCTCTGAGAAATATGTCGCCATCTCCGGGACGATCTGCTCCATTCCCTCAGGGTTTTCGCCATCGTTATAATAAAAACGTATCGGCATTGGCTCGCCGGGGGTGGAAGGACGGTTCCAGTAAACAACATCCAGGTTCCAATCTGCTCTTGCTGACATCACCGTAAGATAGGTTGCAACAGGGTCACGACTGATCCAGTGGAACCAGGTTGTGTCGGCAATTGTGACCGAATCGGCGAGCCGGCCGTTAGAGGCTAGCAGGACGTTATCCGGGACCTTTGCCGTGATGTCAACCGTGGCTTTGTCGGAAGGACTGTCGTAACAGGGGAACCACTTGCGGGCGCCTTCCGGTTCGTTATCAGTAAAAACAAATCCGCCGTTCACGTTAAATCCGCCATCTTCAACATTCTTATGGCTGTAAACGATTCCGACCTCCGTGATTTCACCGGCATTATACACCCGGTCGAGGGTAATGGCAAGCGTATCGTCATTATGCGTGAAAGTTGATCCGGAAAGGCTGACCGACTGGATCAGAAGGGAATGTATTGAAAGCATTCAGCTTGATGACATTCAAGGCCGTATCGACCTTGAAAGTGATCACTTCCCTGGCCGTGAAAGTCTGTGGATAAGGGCTCTGGAAATTATGCCAGAGATCAAAGTCCAGGGTATAATTCAGCACATCAAAGATATGCCTGGGTGAATTCGGGCTGCTGATCTCCCTTAACGGATTTGCGTTTGATGATTTTTTATGCGAACAGATCAGCGATCCTTTTTCGGTCATGGTTGTTTGTCCAAAACCAGCAGTAACAGCGATAAGAAGTGATAAGGAGGGAAATTGTGATTTTTTTCATTTTTATTTTTTTTAAGAAGATTTCAGCCCCTAACCCTGATGGAGGGGGCAACTTTGAACTTTATGAGAACAGCGGGTGGCCTTCCATCATCTCGTTAACCTTATTCCTGACGGAAATGATGGTTTGTTCGTCATCGATCTTTTGCAAGAGCACTTCATCGATGAGGTCGACAATCATGGACCATATGCTCCTCTTTCAGACCACGGGTAGTGACGGCAGGTGTTCCGATGCGCAGCCCGGAAGTCTGGAACGGCGAACGGCTGTCGAATGGGACCATATTCTTATTCACTGTAATATCGGCCCTGACGAGCGTATTTTCCACCTGGCGGCCGGTGAGTTCCGGGAACTTGTTCCTGAGGTCGATCAGCATGAGGTGGTTGTCGGTGCCGCCGGAGATCACATGATAGCCTTTGTCGACAAATGCTTTGGCCATCACGGTGGCGTTCTTCTTCACCTGGAGGATATATTCGAAATATTCATCGGTCAGCGCTTCACCGAAAGCGACGGCTTTGGAAGCAATGACATGTTCCAGCGGGCCTCCCTGGATGCCCGGGAAAACAGCTGAATTAAGCAGTTGCGACATCATCTTGATCTCACCTTTGGGTGTAGCCCATCCCCACGGATTTTCAAAGTCCTTGCCCATCAGGATCATGCCTCCGCGAGGACCGCGCAGGGTTTTATGGGTGGTAGTGGTGACCACGTGACAGTAGGGGAGCGGGTCGTTGAGCAGGCCGCGGGCGATCAGGCCGGCGGGGTGCGAAATATCGGCCATCAGCAGGGCGCCAACTTTGTCGGCAATACTGCGCATCCTCATGGTAATCCCAATCGCGGGAATAAGCGGAAGCCCCGGCGATGATAAGTTTTGGCATTTCCCGCAGGGCGATTTCTTCCATCTTATCATAATCCACAGTCCCGGTATCCTGCCTGACACCATATGCAACAGGGTTGTAAAGTATGCCTGAGCTGTTAACGGGTGATCCGTGCGATAGGTGGCCGCCATGCGACAGGTCAAGTCCCATGAACTTGTCGCCCGGTTTCAGGAAAGCTAGGAAAACGGCCATATTGGCCTGGGCGCCCGAGTGAGGCTGAACGTTCGCATATTCGCAATTGAAAAGATCTTTTGCCCGGTCGATGGCCAGCTGCTCTGTCTCATCAACAAACTGGCACCCGCCATAGTACCTTTTTCCCGGATAACCTTCCGCATATTTGTTCGTCATCACCGATCCCATCGCCCTTAATACCTGGTTGCTGACGAAATTCTCCGATGCGATCAATTCCAGTCCGTGTAACTGCCTTTTCTTTTCCTTTGCCAGGATACGAAATACCTGATTGTCCCGTTTCATAGTTGATGTATTATTAGATCATGATTAATGTTCAAAAGCTCCTGCAAAGTTAAAGAATTCACGGGAATGAGGAAGGTTTATATCCCCTCCCGGGCAAATTTGTGTAATTTTGCCGGTAACCGGAATGGGTATGTTTAAAAAGCTTCTGCCGATACTGATCATTTTCCTGCTGACTTTTCATTTCTTCGCTGCCGGACAGGCTGTCAGCCTCAGGTGCACCGGGGTGATGCCCAACGGGGATGCGGTGATTCTACTGGAATCCACTCCCTGATAATGTTGGATTTATTAATTATACTATATATCATTCGCCAAACCTGTCAGCTCCTTTTAATGAACTGGCCGTCATTACGGATTTTTCAGATGATAGTTATCTCCACGTTGGTGCCGATGCTGATCTGGCAACAGTTTATTACTACCTCGTCACCAATAAAAATTCCGGATCTTCGCCACCGTCGGATACCCTGGCCACCATGCTGCTCACTGCCACCACTGATGATTTCGAGATCGTCGACCTGGATTGGACCCAGTTGCATTTCCAGCCTCCTTTTCTGCCTGATATGCACCCCTGGTATCTTTTATACAGGGAATATCCTGCAAGGGAACTGGACGGTTGCCGATTCCACGCAGGATCTGAGTCTGACCTATCATTTCTGGGCATGCAACGGTAACAGCGATACGGTGAGGTTTAAGATCGGTGTCCGTGATATCGTTACAGGCTGCATTTCCTTTTCAAACAGGAAGGGGGCAGTTTTAAAAAATGAATCCAACCGCTTTCCGCCCGTTATCGATTCGGTCAGTATTGACGCCACCGGCAAGGTTATAATAGGCTGGCAGCCAGGTTCTGAGCCTGATATACAAGGATATAAGATTTTCAGCGTTATTTCTTCGAACGATTCTATCGATTATGTCGACGGAAGGTTTTCAACTTCTTATCTCCATCAGTCTTCTGATCCTTGTAACGGCTCCTTACGATATATTATCCTTTCCGTTGATTCCTGCGGCAATGAAAGCCCATTCCCATTTGATCCCAATACCCTGCTTGACAAACCCCACTCTACGATATATCTGGCGGATATTCAATATGATCCTTGTCTGATGACAAATAGTTTATCATGGAACGAATATGAAAATTTCGATCCTCCACTGGAGTATACCCATATTTATGTGAGTATGAATAATGGTACGTATGATTTTCTTGCGTCCGTGCCGCCGGGTCAGGTTACTTACACGCACACCAACCTGTATCCGAATACAACGTATTCTTATTTTGTCAGGGCAGTCAGCCAGGATCACCTGAAATCTTCCACCTCCTGCCGTAAAGAGGTCCGTACATACAATTCGCCCAGGCCCATGTTTATGTATACCAGGTATGTGACCGTGGAGGATAATGACCATGTGAATATCCTTTTCTACACAGATATCAATGCCCATGTGCAGTATTACAGGATCCTCCGCAGCACTTCTGCTGCCGGGCCTTTTACCGAAGCCGGCACGATAATGGAAGAAGGGCAGGAGTTCATTGCTTTTTCAGATATCGAGGCCGATGTCAATGCTGAAAGCTATTATTACCAGGTTGAAGTGGTCGATAGTTGCGGGATGGCATCTGTTATTGCAAATATGGCACGGACCATTTTTTTGCAGGCCGAAGCTTTACCCGACCTGAGCAACCGGTTGACCTGGAACGAATATGAATCGTGGTTCGGACGGACACTTGGATACAGGGTCTATCGCCGGCTGGATGATGCACCTGCAGAATTGATTGCAGATGTCGATTCTCTTACACTTTCTTTTACCGATAATGTATCAGGCCTGACAGGAAGTGTCAGCAGGATAACATACCTGGTAGAGGCTTACGAGGGATTTTCCAATCCTTATGGTTTTAATGAGATTAGCTATTCCAATGAGGTTTTATCAGAGCAGGAGCCAAAAGTTTACCTTCCAAATGCATTCATGCCCCATGGCCTCAATAACCTTTTCAAGCCGGTAACCGTATTTGTGGGTAGTGAGGGTTATGAATTCGTCGTATATGACCGTTGGGGACAGATGATTTACCGGACCGATAATCCGGGTGACGGATGGGATGGTAAGTACAACGGGGATTATGTGCCGCAGGGGGTATATGTTTACCTGCTGCGTTTTCGCAATGCCCTTAATCAACCGGGGCAAATCAAGGGCAATGTGGCAGTTATATACTGATGCCTTTCTTTAGCTGTTTGCCGGTCATGCAAGCCATTGGTATTAACAATTTTTAAGAGTTGTTAATGGGTTTTTTCATACATTTGCAATCAAATTTTTCAGGTCATGACGCTGGATAACAATAAATTTCAGGGAGAAGCCCTCACATATGACGATGTTTTGCTGGTTCCGGCTTATTCAGAGGTGATGCCCCGGGAGGTGGATATTTGTTCTTTTTTTTCAAGAAACATCCACCTGAACATCCCGATTGTTTCTGCCGCCATGGATACGGTGACTGAGGCCCATATGGCCATTGCCATTGCCCAGGAGGGCGGCATCGGGGTGATCCATAAAAACATGACGATCGAAGAACAGGCCAACCATGTCAGGAAGGTTAAAAGAGCTGAGAATGGCATGATCCTGGACCCTGTCACCCTTCCCGTTGATGCTATCGTCAGGGATGCCCTGGCGCTGATGAAAGAATATGGCATTGGTGGTATCCCGGTAGTAAAAAATAACAAAGAGCTGGTTGGTATTGTTACCCACCGCGACCTGCGGTTTGAACGCCATACCGACAGGCCCATCGCAGAAGTGATGACCAGGGATAACCTGATCACGACCAGCGAGTTCATCTCTTTTGAGAAAGCAGCCGAGATCCTTCAGAAACACAGGATAGAAAAACTTCCCGTAGTGGATGACCACAACCGGCTCGTTGGATTGATCACTTATAAGGATATAATCAAGATACAGGCTCATCCCAATGCTTATAAAGACGGGCAGGGCCGTTTACGCGTTGCTGCTGCCGTAGGTATTGCAGCCGACACCCTTTTACGGGCCGAAGCCCTTGTTGATGCAAATGTCGATGCCATCGTTGTCGATACAGCACATGGCCATACCCGGGGTGTTATTGAAATTGCACGAAAAATCAAACAACAGTTCCCGCATATCGACCTGGTAGTGGGAAATATTGCCACTGCAGAAGCAGCTCTCGCCCTTGCTGAAGCCGGCGCTGATGCTGTTAAGATCGGAATAGGCCCGGGCTCGATCTGCACCACCAGGGTTATTGCCGGCGTGGGGGTTCCCCAATTATCGGCGATTTATAATGTCAGCCAGGTGCTTAAAGGCACAGGGATACCGGTCATTGCCGATGGTGGCATTCGTTATTCCGGCGATATTGCCAAAGCGCTGGCGGCAGGAGCCGATACCATCATGGCCGGGTCGTTGTTTGCCGGAGTGGATGAATCACCAGGTGAAACCATCATTTTTGATGGAAGAAAATATAAAACTTATCGCGGAATGGGCTCCATCGAGGCGATGCAGAAAGGATCCAAGGACCGCTATTTCCAGGATGTGGAAGACGATATCCGTAAACTGGTGCCGGAAGGGATTGTAGGCCGTGTGCCATTCAAAGGGACATTATCGGAAGTCATCCTGCAACTGGTCGGCGGGCTTAGGGCGGGAATGGGTTACGTGGGGGCAAAGAATATTGAAGCACTCAAGCAGGCTCAATTCATCAAAATCACCCATGCAGGTGTCGTTGAAAGTCATCCCCATGATGTTTCCATTACCAGCGAAGCGCCAAACTATAGCCGTTTGTAATGGATTTTTTAGCAAGATTTATTAACTAATAATTGAGATAGACCATGAGAAAATTTGGGTTTGCAGTTACTTTATTAGGTATTCTTATTTTTTATTCAAACCTGCTTATAGCGCAGAAAACAGACGATCGGGTGCTGCTGAATATAGCCGGAGAAAATATCACTGCCGGCGATTTCATGTATGTTTTTAATAAAAATAATCTCAACCGGGAAGAGCAAGGACCTGATGCCATAAAAGAATATCTCGACCTGTACATTAATTTCCGGCTGAAGGTAAGAGAAGCTGAAGAACTCGGTATGGATACCCTGCTTTCATTCCGGAGGGAATTGGAGGGTTATCGCAAGCAGCTTGCACAGCCTTATTTTGTTGATGGTTCTGTCAGTGAGCATTTACTGAAGGAAGCCTATGAGAGGAAACAGTGGGACCTCAGGGTCAGCCATATCCTGTTCCGCGCAGAAAAGGACGCGGCCCCGGCAGATACCCTGAAAGCTTATAAAAATGCATTGGCAGCTTATGAAAGGCTTGCTGCCGGAGAAGATTTCGGAAAGGTTGCCGCAGAAGTTTCGGAAGACCCATCAGCCCGTGATACGGAAGCCAGCCAGTACCGGCCGGCCCGCAAAGGAAACCAGGGAGACCTCGGCTATTTTACCGTTTTTGATATGGTATACCCTTTTGAAACCGGTGCTTATAATACCCCGGTTGGTACAGTTTCCCGTCCTTTGCGCACCGATTACGGCTATCATCTGATCAAGGTTACCGACAAACAGCCCGCACTGGGTCAGGCACAGGTCGAACACATTTTCGTGGCTTTGCCGCCAAATGCCAGCAGCCAGGACTCACTTCAGAAAAAAATGAAGATCGAAGCAGCCAATGAAAAGATCCTTTCAGGTATTAAATTTGAAGATGTCGTCAGTGAATTTTCGGAGGATAAGGGATCTGCCGCAAATGGAGGCAAATTACCATGGTTCGGCTCTAACAGGATGGTTCCTGAATTTATCATAGCTACCCGTAACCTTAAAGATACAGGTAATGTCAGCGCTCCTTTCACCACTCCTTTTGGTTACCATATCATCAAACTTATCGGCATTAAGCCGGTAGGGACATTTGAAGAGGAAGAAACTGCCCTGAAAACCCGCCTTGAAAAGGACGTGCGTAATAAGTTGAGTGAAGAAGCCGTCATTAACAGGATCAAGCAGGAATATGGATTTAAGGAATATCCCAAAGCGAAGGATGCTGTATTTGCCACACTCGATTCCAGCCTGATGAAAGGCGAGTGGGATGTTTCCAAGGCAGCAGGGCTGGATAAAACGGTATTTTCACTTGGAGATGAAAAATTTACCCAGCAGGACCTGGCACAATACATTGCGCAGAAACAAGCGAAACGGGTTGCAGATATACCGGTTTTCTTCAATGAAACCTACAGGACCTTCATTGTGGATAAATGCATTGCTTATGAAGACCAGAGGCTCGAAGAAAAATACCCCGATTTCAGGATGCTGGTGCAGGAATATCACGATGGTATCCTGTTATTTGACCTGACCGATAAAAATGTGTGGTCGAAAGCGGTGAAAGATACAACCGGGCTGGCTGAATTTTATGCGGCCAATCCCGGGAAATACATGTGGGATAAGCGCTTTCATGCGACAGTCGTAACGATCCTGAAACCTTCAGAAGTTAATACTGATGAGGTCAGGGCTATGTTCACCAGTGGCAAGACCCCGGAAGAAGTGTTGAATGCATTTAACACCGATACGACCCTCAATATCCTTGTGGAAACTGCAAAATTCTCTGAAGGTGATTCACCGGTCGTCGATAAGGTCAAATGGAAAACCGGTCTCTCACCCATGGTGGATTCCCCTTCCGGACCTTCTTTCGTTTTCGGGTATGAGATCCTTTTGCCTGAGCCGAAGATATTGCAGGAGGCCAGGGGACTTGTGACGGCAGATTACCAGGCTTACCTGGAAGAGCAATGGATCAAGGAACTCAGGTCTAAGTACAATGTGATCATCAACGAAGATGTCTTATCGACATTAAAATAAAGTCAACACCGCATTGAAAAAAGCGACGTTATTCCTCCTGGTAGTTTTAAGCGCGTGTTCTGACCTGTTTCAGTCAGAACAGGATGAGCGGATCATTGCCAGGGCTAATGAAAGGGAGCTGCGTATTTCAGAATTGGCGGAAAAGATACCTGACGGGCTTTCAGAGCGGGACAGTATTACCCTGGCAGAGAACTATATCACAAAGTGGATACAGAATGAAATACTGATTCAA
Source organism: uncultured Bacteroidales bacterium (assembly GCA_963701785.1). Lineage (GTDB taxonomy): Bacteria > Bacteroidota > Bacteroidia > Bacteroidales > JAGOPY01 > JAGOPY01. The sequence continues at coordinate 97,466 of CAVPBC010000003.1, forward strand.
AAAGCCACCGAAAGCCTGACTTCCGGCGAGCAGGACTTCACCAAACAACTTGACGAATACAGGAACTCCCTGCTTTTATTTTCCTTTGAGCAAAAACTCGTTAGCCAGTACCTCGACACTGTCGTTACAAATGCGCAAATCGAGGCATATTTCATGGAAAACCGCGGCCAGTTTGAACTGAAGGGCAATATTGTGAAATTCGATTTCGTCAAGATCAATAAAAGATCAAGGCATTTGAGGGAATTTCGCAACCTGCTGAAATCGCCCGATCCCGATAATGTTATTAAACTGGCAGAATATGCGGAAAAAAATGCAACCGACTATTGGTTTGCCAGGGAATGGGTATCATTTAACGACCTGCTGGATGAAATGCCGCTTGAAGTGGATAACCAGCCTCTTTACCTGCGAAGGACCAGTTATGCCGAAGCCGACGATTCATTATACATTTACCTTGTCAGGATCAATGATTATAAGACTGCCGATAGTATCTCCCCGCTTGAGTTTGAAAAGGATAAGATCAGGAACATCATCCTGAATGCCAGGAAAATTGAACTAATAGAAAAGAAAAGACAGGAGTTTATCGATCAGGCATTTAAAGATGATCTCGCGAAGATCTATTAATCCGGGAGCAAACAATAAATTAACTTTTCCGTGGTTTAATTCTAACGGGCCCGTTTATGAAATATAAAATTATACTTCTCTTCAGTTTAACTGTTCTGTCCTCTGTGATCATGCTTCTGTTGCCGGGTAAGGCCAGGGCACAGGAGATAGTGGTCGACCGTATCATTGCCATTGTCGGTAAGAATATGGTCCTGGAGTCGGAAGTGGAAGCACAGTATTTGCAGGAAAAGATGCAGGGCTCGATAGAAGGATCTGCCAGCTTTATCAGGTGCCAGATCCTTCAGAAAATGCTCCGGGATAATTTATTGCTTAACCAGGCGGAACTCGATAGCATTGTTGTTTCTGATAGTGATGTGGAACGATCATTAGACCAGCGTCTCAGGTATTTTATTTCCCAGTTCGGATCGCAGGAAAAACTGGAAGAATACTATGGTAAATCAATTATTGAGATCAAGGAGGAATTCCGGGAAATGGTTAAAAACTATATGCTGGTCGAGCAGGTGGAAACTGAAATAACAAAGAATGTTTTTGTGACACCTAATGATGTAAAGGACTTCTACCGTAGCATTCCTCCCGACAGTATCCCGCTGATCAGTGCACGGGTCGAAATGACCCAGGTCATCATTATTCCTCCTATCAGCATGGAACAAAAGGTGATGATCAAGGAGAAATTAAGGGACCTCAGGCGAAGAGTGGTGGAGGGTGAAAATTTTGCCACCCTGGCTATCCTCTATTCGGAAGATCCGGGCTCTGCCGTTAAAGGAGGGGAGATTGGCTTTTTCGGGCGCGGAGAATTATATCCCGAGTATGAAGCTGCCGCTTTTAAACTGAAAGAAGGCGAAATCTCAGAGATTGTGGAATCCAAGGCCGGATTTCATATCATCCAGCTCATTGAAAGAAAAGGAGATTACATCAATACCCGTCATATCCTCCTCATGACAAAGCCATCGCCGGTCGATCTTGAAAATGCCAGGATTAAACTGGATAGTGTCCTGGTAAAAATAAATGCCGGCGAGATCACTTTTGAAGATGCAGCCTTAAAATACTCCGATGATCCCGGTAAATTCGGTGGCGGATATATTATCAATCCTATAACAGGGACCACCTGGTTTGAAATGGACCAGCTGGAGCCACAGGTTTCATTTGTTATCAATAAACTTGAAGTCGGACAGATATCCACTCCGGTTCCGACCCAGAGCGAAGAAGGCAAAGAAGCTTTCCGCCTGGTGAAACTTAAATCCAGGAACGAGCCTCACAGGGCTAACCTTACTGATGATTACAGCCTGATAACAGATTGGGCACTGCAGAATAAAAAGCAGCAAAAGATAATGGAATGGGTCAATAAGAACGTCGAAAATGCCTATATTATGGTGATCGATGATTATAAGACCTGTGACTTTGATTATAATTGGTTTCCCGCGGATAAGTAGCGGAAATATCTCAATGATAGATGATTAGTTAATAACAACCCAGGATAAATATATTTCAATGATATCTTATAAATCAGATGTTGAAGCGGTTGATGCTTTCGTCGAAAAATATAATACCCTCAGGGCTGAAATAGCCAAAGTTATAGTAGGACAGGATGAAGTTGTCCAAAGAGTATTGATCTCGATTTTCAGCCGCGGGCATGGCCTGCTTGTCGGGGTCCCAGGTCTCGCCAAAACATTACTGGTCAATACTATCTCCAGGGCACTGGGACTGAGCTATAGTCGTATCCAGTTTACGCCTGACCTGATGCCTTCCGATATTATTGGCACGGAGATCCTTGATGAAGAAAGGAAGTTCAAATTCATTCGCGGACCTGTTTTTGCCAACATCATCCTGGCAGATGAAATTAACAGGACACCGCCAAAAACCCAGTCGGCATTGCTGGAAGCTATGCAGGAGAAAGCCATTACTGTTGCAGGAAAGAATTACAAATTGTCGGAACCCTTTTTCGTGCTGGCTACCCAGAACCCGATCGAGCAGGAAGGGACCTACCCTTTGCCCGAAGCCCAGCTTGACCGATTTATGTTCAATATCTGGCTGGATTACCCATCCTTTGACCAGGAAATAGATGTTGTTAAGAGCACCACACAGGACAAACAGGTCGATTTGAATGTTGTACTGAGTGCGGAAGAGATTTTATTCTTCCAGGGATTGATCCGGAAGATCCCGGTGCCTGAAAATGTTTATAAATATGCAGTTTCCCTGTCGGCCAAAACCCGGCCTGGCACCCCGGCAGCCCATCCCCTGGCAAATGATTTTGTAACCTGGGGGGCAGGACCGCGCGCATCCCAGTACCTGATTATCGGGGCTAAATGCCATGCCGCTATTCATGGAAAATATTCTCCCGATATCGAAGATGTCAAAGCGATTGCCACTTCTATCCTTCGCCACCGCATTGTCAGGAACTATAAAGCTGAAGCTGAAGGATATTCCATTGATAAGATCATACAGGAATTCCTGAAATAATATACACTCGTTAACACCGGCCTTTATGAAAAAAAGTAAGGTTTATCTTATCAGTCTGGCCGCATTATTATTGATTGTCATAATCTGGATCGTCGCCGGCAGCGGCCCGGAGGAGGAAACGACGGTCAAGGTCCCCGTTAAGTCTGGCAGGTTTGATATCACGGTTACCACAACCGGTGAACTGGAAGCTAAAAGTTCCGAAAAGATCATGGGGCCTGTTAACCTGCGTGATTTCCGTATCTGGGAGGTCAAAATCGAGGATATCATCCCGGATGGAACGGTGGTCGATTCCGGGGAGTATATCGCAACCCTTGACCGCACCGATCTGGTCAATAAAATGAAGGACCAGGAGCTGGAGATCGAGAAACTGGAAACCCAGTTTACAAAAACCCAGCTGGATACGACCCTTGAACTGAGGACCACCAGGGATAACCTGGTTAACCTAAAATATGCGCTGGAAGAACGGCAGATCGTGGTCGACCAGTCGATCTACGAACCCCCGGCAACGCAGCGCCAGGCCAAGATTGAGCTGGAGCGGGCCCAGCGGAACTATGAACAGGCGGGCGAGAACTATGAAGTGAAGCTCAGGAAAGCCGAAGCAGACATGCAGGAGATCAACACCTCCATGAAGAAAGTTCAATCCGATTATGCCAAAATGGTTAAGGTGCTGGAACAATTCACAATTTATGCCCCGAAATCGGGCATGGTGATCTATAGGCGTGGCTGGGACGGACAGAAACAGGGTATCGGGGCACAGATCAGCGTCTGGGACCCTGTCGTTGCCGAGCTGCCTAACCTGAAAGAGATGAAATCGAAGACCTATGTGAATGAGATTGACATCAGTAAAGTGAAGGTCAGCCAGGATGTCAGGTTAGGAGTGGATGCTTTTCCGGATAAGAAGTTTACGGGGAAAGTGATAGAAGTGGCAAATATCGGTCAGCAACTCCCGAATTCAAATGCCAAGGTTTTTGAAGTCAGCATAGAAGTGAACGAATTTGATTCGATCCTGAGGCCTGCGATGACCACCAAAAATGAGATCCTTACCTCGAGCATCGACAGTGTCTTGTTTATCCCGATCGATTGCGTCCAGTCTAACGACAGCTTGAGCTATATTTACGCGGGAAGCTACCGGAAGCAGGTTATTCCGGGCCCTTCCAATGAAAACGAGGTAGTCATAAAGGCGGGCCTTGAAGCAGGGGAGGAGGTCTATCTTGTTCCACCTGCTGACGCTGAGAATTTCAAACTGATAAAACTTGACCCTGAAGTCTTGGAGAGGTTAAGGAAGGAAGAGGTCATGAAAAATGACCTTCAGCCATGAAAAATCCCGATATAAGTAAAAAAGCCTATCAACGCTATATTCATACCCTGAATATTGCCATTGAAGCTGTTATTGCCAACCGGTTCAGATCGATGCTGACTGCCCTGGGGATCATTTTTGGCGTGGCTGCCGTGATCTCCATGATGGCAATAGGCAATGGAGCCAGGAAAGAGATCCTCGATCAGATCAAACTGGTCGGGGTTAATAACATTGTCATCACCCCGATCCTTGAAATGGGCGGAAGTGGAGGAGGTGATTCGGATGAGAATAACAGCGGGCAAAAGATGCAGAAAAAATTTTCACCCGGGCTTACCCTTGAAGATGCCAATAGTATTAAAGATATTATTCCAACGGTTACCCGCATCAGTGCTGAGGTCAGCTACGATTCCTATGTGCTGAAGGGAGGCAAAAGTTCCTCTGCAAAATTGATCGGTGTGACCAACGATTTTTTTGAAGTTTATAACCTTAAGCTTTTTGCTGGGCAATTTTTCCAGGAAGGGCAATTGGTTTCAGGCAGCCCGGTCTGCATAATCGGCCCCAGTGTCAAATCACGCTTTTTTTCCCAGGAAGATCCCCTGGGCAAGACCATCAAATGTGGCGGGATCTGGCTGACCGTCATCGGTGTCCTTGAAAACAGGGTTTTCCAGGTAGATGAATCCAAGGATATTGGCGTAAGCGATTACAACGACCATATCTATGCCCCGATACAGACGGTTTTGCTGAGGTACAGGGACAGGGCTTATATAAATGATGCCATGCTTAACCGCAGGGATGTGGCCATTTTCTTCGATGGCGGAATGGCGACCATGTCCGGAAGCTCTGGTGGAGGATCGGGGGATGAAAATTTAAACCAGCTCGATAAAATTGTTGTACAGGTCAGCGATAGCAAAGACCTTGAGGCAACAACAAAAGCCCTTACCACGATGCTGAAAAGAAGGCACCAGCAGGTGGATGATTTCCAGGTCAGTGTTCCTGAGCTATTGCTAAAACAGGAGCAAAGGACCAAAGATATCTTCAATATCGTCCTTGGCGTTATTGCCGGCATTTCCCTGGTTGTAGGCGGCATCGGCATTATGAATATTATGCTGGCCTCGGTCATGGAGCGGACAAAAGAAATAGGGATCCGGCGGGCATCGGGAGCCACAAAGAGGGATGTGATTTTCCAGTTTCTCTCTGAAGCTACGATCATCAGCATTTCCGGCGGCGTGATTGGTATTGCCCTCGGGGTTATCTTTGCCGTGATGATCCATCGTACAACAGGTATCCTGACCATAGTAACACCGGTATCCATCGTGGTATCCTTCGGCGTATCGGCATTTATCGGCATCCTTTTCGGGTATATGCCGGCAAAAAGGGCTTCAGACCAGGACCCGGTCGAATCTTTGCGATATGAATAGTAAAATAAACCTGTATGATAAAGACAAGAATTATTAGTTTTTTGGCTGTCATCCTGTTTAATTATACGGCATATTCTCAGCAGGATACGGTTTTTCTTTCGCTGGATGACGCACTCAGGTTAGCTAAAGCACAATCAGCTGATGCTCTGATTGCAAAGCAAAATTTCAGGATCGAATTATTGGAATTACCGGTCATTTAAAGCCGATTATCTCCCTTCCGTAACTCTGGATGCCTGGCTCCCTAATTATGCACAATCATTTCAATCCTTTGCCAGAGAAGGCCTGCCAAATGAATACCAGTTAAATAGAAATGCCGAAATTGGTACGAAAATGACAATTAACCAAAAAGTGGGCTTCACAGGTGGAAATGTTTTTGTGAGGTCAGATCTGTCACGGGCGAATAATACGGTTAATGACAGTCTATCAATAAATTATGTATCAACTCCGATCTCCATAGGTTATTCCCAGCCCATTTTTAAATACAATGCATACCGGTGGGACAAAAAGCTTGAACCGATCAAGTATGAAAAAGCAAAGAGGAAATACCTTGAAGATATGGAGCAGGTTGCGATCAGCACGGTCAACCATTTCTTCAATTTGTTACTGGCCCAGATCGAAAAAGGAATTGCGGAAAAAAACCTGAACAATTATGATACTCTGTTCAGGGTAGCAAAAGGCCGTTACCAGCTTAGGGAAAATTGCTGAAAATGAATTACTTCAACTCGAGTTGAACTATCTTAGGGCTAAAGCTTCTGTTGATAATGCCAGTCTGAATTATGAAAATATGCTCTTCCGCCTTAAATCTTACCTGAGGATAAAAGGTGACCTGGCGATTAAATTGCTTCCGCCTGCCGATACATGGCATGGTGTTATCAATGCTTCTGTTGCCCTGGCTGAAGCGAAAAACAATACAGTAGCTTCCCTCGAGTTTCAGGAACGGATGATATCTGCTGAAAGCATGGTGCAACAGGCTAGAATGGACGGCAGGTTCGATGCTGACCTGTATGTTGAGTATGGCCTTGGACAGAACAGCGATGATATTTCTAAAGTATACAAGGATCCTTCGGAGACGCAAAGAGTAAACCTTGGTATTACAATGCCTATTCTTGATTGGGGGAAGGCGCGGGGACAAATTAAGGTCGCTGAATCAGGCTATGAACTGGAACAAACCTCCGTTGAACAGGAAATGATTGATTTTGAGCAAAATATATTTCTCAATGTCATGGAATTTAATATGCAGAAAGACCAGCTATTTATTGCAGCCAAGGCTGATACAGTTGCCCAGAAAAGATATGATATAACCCAGAAACGTTATATGATAGGCCAGGTAAATGATGTGCTGGAGTTAAACAATGCCCAGATCGACAACGACAATGCGCGACAAGGATATTACTCAGCCCTGCGTAGCTATTGGATCAACTACTACCAGTTACGTAAAATGACACTATATGATTTCATCGATAATAAAATACTGATGTTTGACATCCGGGAGATTATGTAAATTGAAAGAATCATATAAGTTTGCAGCTAATAATTAAACTGGAAATCATAAGACTTGACTAATTCATAATTCAGCATTCAAAATTTAAATTTTATATCGTATGGCAGTTTTAGTTGGTAAAAAAGCTCCTTTATTTGAGGCAGATGCCGTAGTAAATGGAGGTGATTTTGTGGAAAAATTTTCCCTTGAACAATTTATCGGGAAAAAATATGTGATATTTTTCTTTTATCCGGGTGATTTTACTTTTGTTTGCCCGACAGAGATCCTGGCATTCCAGGATAAATTGAGTGAATTCGAAAAAAGAAACGTGGCAGTTATCGGTTGCTCTGTAGATAGCAAACACTCCCACTGGGCATGGCTAAACACCGAACAGAAAAATGGAGGCATTAAAGGTATCACCTTCCCACTGGTGGCTGATCTTTCGAAGACTATAGCTGAGAATTACGATGTCCTTGCCGGGGAGTATGAATATAATGAAGACGGTGAGATGGATTTTGTCGGGGATCCGAGGGCCTATCGTGGATTATTCCTGATCGACAAACAGGGAGTGGTTCGTCATGAGCTGGTCAACGACCTCCCGCTCGGTCGCAGCATTGACGAAGCACTGCGCATGGTTGATGCCCTGCAATATTTCGAAGAAAATGGCGAAGTTTGCCCTGCCAACTGGCACAGTGGCGATGCGGCCATGAAAGAAACCGCCGACAGCGTAGCGGATTACCTCGCAAAAAGGCACTGATATTGTTGCCCCTACCCCTGAATCCCCTCCCCCAATTGGGGGAGGGGACTTTGGGGAGAGGGCTAACTCAGAACTCAATAAGCTTTCCTTCCCCCGTTATAACCGAATTCACCTCCTGCGGATCACCATGGTAGTAAACGTTTCCGATATTTGCGATTTCAACTCCAAGTGAAACGGATGCATTGACAAAAACATCGTTCGGGCTGAAGGTATATACATAGGTAAACTTTGAACTAAGCCCTTCCGCATGAAAGGGGCCATAACCCTGGCTGGAAATAAAGGTAACCTGTGAAGATCCGTTAACATAGACTGAAAACGTTCCATAACGGACAAATAAATAAGATTTGAACACATCCAGTTTAAGGTCGATTTTCCCTCCACCCTCAATCACATTAAAATAAACTGAATCATTGGTCCAGGCATTGGTGCAGCTAATATTTCCTGCAGCACTGGTAATAAGGGTATCCAGCCTGGTAAACTTCAGGTAGACATTAACCGGCACCTCGAAGCTCCTTAGCCAGTTGCAGGTGTTCATGTTTCTCAATACCAGCCTTCCGCTGTCAATTTCGGTGGTAATCCCGTCAATCAGGTTTTCGCCGGCTTCAACCGTGATCCCTGTTATTGATGTATCCTGTGTCAGTATGAGGTTGATATTGTCATATACTTCAACATAATGGTATGGAAGTGCTATCCGCTCCTGTGTGACCGTTTTCCCGGTTTTGCCTGCACAAATACCTTCATCTTTTGCACACCGGGTCATGAAAACGGCTATTATCGAAAAAATCAATATGGTCAGTCTTTTTATATTCATCTGTAATATTTGACATGGATCCTGTAACCTAATCCGAGTGTGATATAATCGGCTTTGCCGTAATAAGCCTTCAATGTCAGGCTGCTGTATAGATTTTCCGTGATCCCGAAACGCAGGGCGAGTTTTTCATAAACATAGCCATCACGCTTGTTAAGACCTGAAAGATTTATTCCCAGGTTCAGCATGATAGCCATCCTGGAAAAAGCAAGTTCGTAACTGCCGGTCACCCCTGTTTTGACCAGGTTGATCCGGTGTTCCGGGTATATCCCCCTGATTTCAAGCAGCTTTTCATCCGATCCGTCATAAGAAAGATCAAACCCAAAACCAAGCCGGCTTTTATAACTTACCGGCCAGAGCAGGTTACCGTTAAAAGCGGCCACGACATACTGGTTTCCGCCGCCGAGGGTTGCCTGCAGGTCTTTTATCCCGAATTCAGCATTCAAATCGAGCTGAAGAAATCTTTTGCCGTCGAATTCAAATGGTGTGAGATCCGGGAGCAGTTTCTTCCTCAGATAAGGATTTTCGTTGCCTAACCGGTAGGCAAGCGCGAGATTGACCCCGGGCATATTCAGGCCGTAGTTTGGTTGCTTGATGGCCCCATTTGAAAAATGCATCAGCGAAACGCCGCCGGCTGCTGTGAAACGTCTGCCTAATTTCAAACGGGCTTCAAAGAGAAGATTTACGGCACCGTTAAAGTGAGAACCGATAGCCAGGTTCTCATAATTATCGTAACGGTCATATTTCCTGGTCAGGTAACCAAGCCCGACCCCAAGGCGGAAGTAGATATTGAAGCCTTTTTTATTGAGTAAGGGAAAGTTAATAAAAGGAAAAACCGCGTGGGCCGCTCCCAACGGTTTGGTCCGGCCAAGGTCGGAATACCAGTATGAAATCCCGATCAAAGGGTAGTTATACATGTATTCCCAGCGGGTCCGCCCATAAGTGGCTTTGAGCATACTGAACTCGAAAGCCGGGTAGTGCCGTTTGAAAGGGGTCATTTCAATATGATGGTCCAGGGTCCAGCCATAGTAAACACGGCCTTCCAGCACGATGCCGGGGCTCCTGAGCCTGTGATGAAAATTATTCTGGGCAGAGGCCTGCCCTGTTACCAATATTACCGTAATAATCCCGATGATCCATCGCAATGCATGGCTTTGTTTAAATATTCCGTAGAGCTTCCGCATGGCGGGGATTAACATCGTATGACCCGTTTTTAACAAGTGTGGACAAAATTAGTAAAATACCTTCCTTTAAGCGGTAAACCATAGAATCATTTAGTCGTACTTTTGCGTAAATTTAAGATATATGGATCCCAGGATACAGGCATTCGCCAGACTTCTCGAAATCATGGATGAATTGAGGGAAAAATGTCCCTGGGACCGTGTGCAGACTTTCGACACCCTCCGTCACCTGACACTGGAGGAGACCTACGAGCTTTCCGATTCGATCATGGAGAAGGACCTGGATGGAATAAAAAAGGAACTCGGCGACCTGATGCTGCATATTGTTTTTTATGCGAAGATCGGCAGTGAGATGAAAGCTTTTGATATCCGGGACGTCCTGGAATCAATCAGTGAAAAGCTGATCAGGCGGCATCCACATATTTATGGCGATGTGAAGGTGAAAGATGCCGGTGAGGTCAGGGATAACTGGGAAAAGATCAAGATGACGGAAGGCCGGGAATCGGTGCTGGGGGGTGTCCCTCATTCCCTTCCCGCCCTGGTGAAGGCATATCGTATCCAGGAAAAAGCAAGCGGGGTAGGATTCGACTGGGATAAGATTTCACAGGTATGGGACAAAGTGGTGGAAGAGATGCACGAATTTAAAAGAGAAGTGGAATGTGCCACAGAAGATTGCGATAAGCAAAAGCTGGAGCTGGAATTCGGGGATCTGTTATTTGCACTGGTCAATTATGCCCGATTTATAGACATTAACCCTGAAGACGCCCTGGAGCGGACAAACCGAAAATTCATCCGCAGGTTCCAGTATATCGAACAGGGGGCCAAAAACTCCGGTAAAGCACTTCACCAGATGTCGCTGGAAGAAATGGACGTATTCTGGAACGAAGCCAAGCAGGCAGGGCACTGAACCCCTTCCCTAAGTCCCCTCCCCCAATTGGGGGAGGGGATCCCCTCGTTAGCGCGCGTCTGTGACGCGTGATCCATAACGTTTCGTTTTAAAGGGAGCAAAAATAAGGCACGCGATGCAATCGCGCGCCATCTGCTTTAGGGGTAGGGGCCGGAACCTCAATCTTTCCTGTATTTCCTCCACCTCTCAATAACCGTAGCCATATCTTCCGGCGGGTCCGATTGAAACTGCATCCATTGTTTCGTGGTCGGGTGTAAAAATGCGATCGATCGCGCATGAAGTGCCTGTCGGGGCAGGATGGTGAAGCAGTTATTCACGAATTGCCTGTATTTTGTGAAAGTCGTCCCTTTCAGGATCACGTTTCCACCATAAGTCTCGTCGCCAAATAAAGGGTGCCTGATGTGCTGAAAATGCACGCGGATCTGGTGGGTCCGCCCGGTTTCCAGTTTGCAGTCCACCAGGGTCACATAGCCAAGTCTTTCGAGAACAGTGTAATGTGTCACTGCATGCCGGCCCTGGCTGCCATCGGGAAATACGGCAAAAACCTTTCGGTCACGTACACTTCGCCCGATATGACCTGTGATCGTGCCTTTATCCTCTGTAAAGTCGCCCCAAACCAGTGCCAGGTAGTGCCGGTCGGTCGTGTGGTGGAAGAACTGCGCCGCGATCCTGGCCTGTGCCAGTTCGTTCTTGGCCGCCAGCATCACACCCGATGTGTCTTTATCGATCCGGTGCACCAGGAAAGGGGTACGGCCCGGCTGCCTGTCCGGTGAGATTTCCTGGAGATGATAAGCCAATGCATTGACCAGCGTCCCGGTATAATTCCCGTATGCCGGGTGCACAACCATGCCCGCCTTTTTGTTGATCACCAGCAGGTCTTCATCTTCATATAAAATCTCAACGGGAATATTTTCGGCGATGATCTCAATTTCCCTCGGAGGATAAGAAAGGACCACTGAAATCACATCCATTGGTTTGACCCGGTAATTGGGCTTGACCGGCAGCCCGTTTACCAGGATATTGCCGGCATGGGCCGCTTGCTGGATCTTGTTCCGGGTTGCATTTTCAATACGCGCCATCAGGAACTTGTCGATGCGCAAAAGACTCTGCCCCTTATCGGAAACAAAGCGGTAATGCTCATAAAGGTCCTGGCTTTCCTCCAGTACCTCCTGGCCGTCATTCATTTCCGGGAGGTCGGCAGGCATAAGGATTAATTTTTGATCAGCTTGGAGACGGAAATGATCTGGCCCTGCTCGTCTTTCACGGAGACAATATAGAGCCCCGGGCTGATGCGGCCTATTTCGACCGATTGCCTGAATTCTCCGGAGAATAATTCTTCCCCAGGTAAGCTGTGGACAGTTACACGGAACCCGTCAGTTTTTGAACCATCTTCATATTTTCCCGAGCACCTGAAATTGATCCGGCTGCCGTTTAATGGGTTCGGGTAAGGAGTAATTGATCCATCCCCGCTATCATATTCGTTTACATCGGAAACCTGGAAAGCATCGCCAAGCAATGGGCGCATTAAAAGCGAGCCCTCGTAGATCGATTGATACCATGTCCCGTCTGAGTTATAGAAAATATGCTGCTGGGAATTGTTATACCGGTCGTAACCAAGGTTTAAATTATCCCCTGTAAGTTGCTCCCACCCAATATAAAATGTCCCGTTCACCAGCAGTGGCTCGTCGAGCATATAGGTATGAAAACCGAGCAGGTTGGTTGAGTATTCAACTTTCTCATTAAGCTGGGAATACATCACATCACCCGGTTTTCCGTTGTTGTCGCGCCAGACCATCAGGTTGAAGTATTTTTCATTGGCGTCATTCTGGGTATGGTTGAAAAACATCTGGACCGCCCTGAGGGTGTCTTTCACATTTAACACAAAACGATAAGCGAGTTTGGCCCCGGCCGGGGTAAGGCCGTACCCTTCTTCAGGGGTGCCGTCATCATAAGCATAGTAATTGAAGAATTTCTGACGGAAGCTCAGGGTATCGCCAATAGTGTCGGTAGGGGTGATATCGCCGATAATAAAATGCCTTATTTCAAATTCCGCACTGTCTTCGGGATTGGTCAGCGGAAAAGTGAAATTAACAGGAGGGCAGGCATGTGCGGCACAGGAAATGCAATTCTGGTATCCGTTAATATTGAAAGGAAAGAGATTGCAGTTTCCCCCCGGGTAAAGGTACTGGAAAGGCCCATCCACCTGGTAAACCGCATAATAATAAGTAGAATTAAAAATAGTGGAATCGAGATTGGTTATGAATAATTCCAGGTTATCCTTCAGCTCATTTGAAGGGTTGTTGAAATACTGGTTGTAAGGCATCGATTCATAATTTTTCAGAAGCGAAGGGGCACGTTCTGCAAAGGTCACATGGCTGAAAATAGAATCCTTGTAAGATCTGCCGATATTAAGGTAGACATAATCGACATTCCACTGGTCGCAGTTGCTTCTCCAGCTTGGATTATTGTCGCTTGCCAGGCTGGCGTAATTAATAAAGCGGAACTGGAAATCTTTCCTGAAGTAATTGATGCTGTCTATAATCGGGATCCTCACCTGGCGGCTATAGGTGCCATATTCCTCGTTGAAAGCCTCCAGCGACATCCCCCTGGAGCTCCAGATACGCTGCCACTTGAATTCCGGGATGAAAATGGAATCGCAGGGGAGCTGGATCAGGTCATTATAAAAATAATATCCCGGGGCGATGACAAACAGCCCGTTACCACATTGCCCGGATGGACTGTAAACAGTATCGCCGGGAAAAACGGTATCATTTGGCTGGATATATTGACTCAGCGGAACCCAGATAGAATCATAGGTATTGGTGAAAACGGAGTCTCCGGTGAAATAACCGAATTGAAGAATAAGGGAATCCCTGCTTTCAGGATATTGCTTTGCTCTGCCCTGCGGCTGGTAATTAAAACTGAAGTATATGGAATCGGCAAGGGTTATATTTCGCGGGGCAGGGGTGAAAATGGAATCAAGCCTGATAGGCCTGGAGGTCAGCGAATCTGCCAGGAATGGAAACTGGCTTGCATTTGCATGTAAATTGCCTTTTCTGTCGATCGCATCGAGTGTGGCTACACCGACATTAACCGACCGGTATCCAAAATTGGAGTTGATATAAGCCTCTTCATCGATCCAGCGGCTGCTGTTCGGGTAGATCCAGCTTTGTGAGAAATCATCGAAAAACGGAAGAGTGATCGGTGTTGATTCGTCAGAAGTTTCCCTTGAACCAGAACCGGAAACCAGCTTTTCATATTCTTCCCTGATGACAGGATTTTCATATAAACCCGTGATCACCTCCTGGGCAAAGGGATTCAGCCGTAATCCGGCCATCAATATAATTAACAGGATGATTTTCTTCATTATTCTTCTTCAAGTTCCAGTGAATCCCCCAGTATATCAGCCGGCAAATCCAGGATGACAGCCGTATCAGGATTGTTTGATATTAATAGGGAATCAAAATTGAATGTTAGATCAGACCGAAAATATAGCGTAATCGAGTCTCCGGGAAACAATTCGACATTCCACGGGGGATATTGCCTGTAAACCCTGCTGTGAATAGGATTTGGCTGGTCGAGATAGTGCTCTTTGCCGACATTGAAAGAAGCCATTTGCAGGGCCCCGCGCGCTTCATCCCTGGTAAGCCCCACGACAAACGGGACCCTTGATATCTGGTTTTCCCCCAGCCCTGCCAGCAAATCAATCTCGCTGCCTTCCAGGATCTCTGTCCCGGCCAGCAGGGTATCATTTTCGTAATACTGGCCAAGTACTGAATTCCCGGCAAAATGTGGAGTGAAAAGTAGTCTCCTGATTTTTAAACCACTTGTCCTCAATGTCGTGACAGCCTGCCTGACAGTAAGATCTTTCAATTCGGGCATAATGCTCAGTTTGGGCGTATAGGAAACCACAGTCAGGTAAATTGTCCTTCCTTCTTTCGCTTTGGAGCCGGCTGATGGATTTTGCTTGATAACAGAGCCAGGCAACAGGCTGTTATCGTAAACTGAATCGGTAACCAGGAAATTAAATACGTGGGTTGCCTCGTTCTCGTTAAGACGATCATACCTTATTCCTTCCAGGTCGGGGACGACATAAGCCTCGCCGTGCCGGGTATATGCATTGAGCGACATGATCACGATCAATAACAGGATCACCGTCAGGACAACTGATATCCCGAGATGGATATAAAATTTCTTTTTGAACAGAAAACCAAGGAAGCTCATTTTTACTAATTTTATCCCCGACAGGTTGGACCCGGTTAACCTGATAATAACGTAAAACTTACCTGTTATTGCGTTTAAAGCGACAAAGATATGAATTTTATTAAGTCCGGTCTTTACAGATAACAACCTTGTACATGAAGCAAAAGATAGCCATTGTGGCCGGAGGGGATTCCGGGGAGTATGAAATTTCGATTAAAAGCGCCGCCGTCGTAAAAAAGCATCTCGACTGCAATGCGTTCGAATCCTTCCTGATCGTAATCCGCGGGAAAGACTGGTATTATGACGACGGTACCGGAGAAAAATTTGCCGTAAATAAGGAAGATTTCACAGTTAGCCTTCCCGGGAGAACCCTTTCATTTGACGGAGTTTTCGTGGCTATTCACGGCACACCCGGCGAAGACGGAAAGATCCAGGGTTACTTTGATATGCTTGGGATTCCATATACCTCATGCGACCAGACCACATCGGCCCTGACCTTCGATAAATTTTTCTGTAACCATTTTGTCAGCAGTTTTGGAATTAATATTTCCCGGTCGATTGTATTAAGAAAAGGTGAGGATATCGATGAAAACGAACTGCTGAAGAGGACCAGCCTTCCCTTGTTCGTGAAACCAAACCGTGGAGGTTCCAGTGTCGGCACTTCAAAGGTAAAAGTCCGGGAGGAATTGCTCCTGGCAATAAAGCTGGCTTTCCGTGAAGATAGCCAGGTCATGCTTGAGGAACATATCCCGGGACGAGAATTGTCGTGTGGCACGATCAAATACCGGGGAGAGATCATGACTTTACCGATAACCGAAATCATCACTCTGAAGGAATTCTTTGATTATGAAGCAAAATACCAGGGAATGTCGGATGAGATCACGCCTGCTGTACTGACGGATCATGTGGAAGATAACATAAGAAAGACTTCCTTATTTCTTTATAAGTTATTGAATTGTAAGGGAATGGTCAGGTTCGATTATATTCTGAATGGGGATAAACTGTATTTCCTTGAAGTGAATACGGTCCCGGGCATGTCGGAACTGAGCATTGTCCCACAGCAGGCGTTGAAGGCGGGTATCAGCCTGGAGGATTTGTTTACGGAAACTATGCGGAATGCATTAAATGACCGATAAGCTTCTGAACAGCCCGCCCTCGGTGACTTATCCTGTTTTTTAATTCCGGTGGCATTTCTGCGAAACTCAACTCATATCCATCAGGCTGGAAAACAGGATCATAACCAAAGCCTTCTTTCCCATGTTTTTCAAAAAGAATAACTCCTTCGACAGTCCCTTCGAATTGTAATTCCTGCCCGTTCATGATCAGCGAGATTACGGTCCGGAAGCGTGGCCTTACGATTGTCTTTTCCTTCTAATTCTTGTAAAACTTTCCGGATATTGTTCTCCGGGTTGCAATCATCCCCGGCATACCGGGCAGACTTTACCCCCGGCCTTCCTCCCAGTGCATCTATCTCCAGCCCTGTGTCATCTGCAAAGCAATTTTTTCCATATTTATTGAAGATGTACCACGATTTCACGGAAGCATTCCCTTCAATGGTAGGTGCATGTTCTTCTATTTCATCATTACATCCTATATCGGCAAGGCTCAATACACGGAATTGATCTCCGATGATCTCCCTGATTTCCTTTAGCTTATGAGGATTATTCGTAGCAAATATCAGTTCTTTCATATTTAATTATTGTTTCGCAGCGAATAAAATGTCATTCCAAACCCCAGTCAATCCCATTCAATCCCTGTTCCGCCAGGATTTCGTTAACCCTGGAAAAATGCCTGCACCCGAAAAATCCCCTGCTGGCAGACAGGGGAGAAGGGTGGGCCGCTTTCAGGATATAATGCCTGCTGCTGTCGATCAGGCTTTCTTTTGCCTGGGCGTAGTTGCCCCAGAGCAGAAAAATAAGGTTCTTCCTTTTTTCTGACAGGTTCCTGATGACGGCATCCGTAAACTTTTCCCAGCCTTTATTCTGGTGCGATGCTGGTTCATTTGCCCTTACGGTAAGGATGGCATTGATCAGCAAAACCCCCTGGCCGGCCCATTTGGTCAGGTTGCTGCTTTTTGGCACAGGAATGCCAAGGTCTGATTTGATCTCCTTGAAAATATTGACCAGGGAAGGAGGGTGGGCGATACCGTCGGGGACCGAAAAGCATAATCCATGCGCCTGCCCGGGGCCATGATAGGGATCCTGCCCTAAAATAACAACTTTGACGCGGTTGAAGGGCGTATGATTGAAGGCTGAAAAGATTTGCGGCCCGGGAGGATAAATGGTATGTTGTTTTTTCTCTTCCCTGAGAAATTCAGTTAATGCCTGGAAATACGGAGCGTCGAACTCATCGAGGAGGACCTGTTTCCAGCTTTCTTCTATTTGCGGATTGATGGATTGCATAAGTTGCGTAAGGTTATGAATCAATGGGGTAACCCATCGGTTTTCTCAAGAAAAAGTTTATTTTTATTGCAATATATTTCAGTCTTTCATGTTTTTAAAAGTAAATAAATTTATCTTTGTCACGATAAAGGTTTGTTCAATCACATCATTTCACCCATAAACCTATGAAAAAACTGTTGATCGCCATCATTGCTTTAGGACTTTACGCCCTGGCCATGACTTCCTGCTCCTCATCAATGGATTGCCCTGCATATGGTGAAGTCCATAAATACCAGATTGAACAAAGATATTAATCACTTGTTCCTGCAGACGGTGATTCTGGCATAATCGTTGTGAATTTTATCTGGATTTGCACGTTTTTTTGCATTCTTGATCATTATGAGAACCGTCCTATTACTATTATCACTCTGCCTGTTTTTCATATTGGGATTTGCTTTTGAGGCATTTTCCCAGGATGATGAACTGGATGGTTATGATAGTGTAGCTGACCGGGTCCTGCTTAAAAAGGAATTGACAGGCGGGGTGACCATACATATCTTAGGAATGGGTGGAAATTTCAGGAGAGGCGTTAACAAAACCTATTTCAATTCCAGGATTTTTGAAGTTGAGTTTGTAAGCATGAAACACCCCAAGCAGATAAGGGTGATCAATCCTTACTATTATAATGCAAAGAGTTATGTCTATGGCAAGCTCAACCACGTTTATATCCTGCGGGCCGGCTATGGATTTAAAAAATTACTTAACCGGAAACCTTACTGGGGTGGCATTGAATTGAGGGTGCTTTATATGGGCGGCATTTCACTGGCATTTGCCAAGCCGGTCTATCTTTATTTCTGGGATGAAACTTACTCCTATGTCAAAGAGGAAAAGTACAACCCCGACAATTATTATCACAACAGTGAATACATTTATGGCCGTGCTCCTTTCTCGGATGGGCTGGGTGAATTAAAAGTTTATCCGGGCATATTTGCAAAAGCGGGGCTGAATTTTGAATTCGGTGCATTGAACAGTAAAATCCGCGCCCTGGAAGCCGGTGGCGTAGTGGAATATTTTCCTAAAGCCATACCGATCATGGCATTCAATCCTGCCCAGAATTTCATGGTCACCTTCTATCTTAATTTTTCCCTGGGGAAACGGTACAATTAACTCAAACGAAAAACAGGCTGCCGGAAGAGCTCCCGGACAGCCTGCCAAAGTTGATTGAAGAAACTTTATCTTTTAATAATCAGTTTTTTAGTGAAAGAGTTCTCCCCGTCTGTCAGCCTAAGTATATAGATTCCGTTTTGCAGGGAAGCAACGTCTAAAGATAATATTTTATTTCCAACACCAACCAAAAAATCTTTTTCATAAACTTTTTTTCCAACCAGGTCGGTAATAGTAGTCCTGAGGGATAGATCAAGCTTATCTTTCAACTGGATAAAAACGGTTTTTTCAGCAGGATTGGGGTAGATATTGACTTTCCCGCTGAGGCCTGGTTCATCAATACCAACAGGAGGTGCGGTCCTGAATGACCATACACTGCTCCAGCCTGATGTATCAAGGCCATTGATAGCCCTGACTTTCCAGTAATAAACCGCATCTTTTTCGAGCACAACAGGTACACTGTAAGAGTTTTCAGCAACGGGCACTATATCAGTTGCCACTAAATTGCTAAATGAATTATCATCGGCAACCTGGACCTGGTAGCTGATAATCCCCGTCTGGGCTTCCCATTTCAGCAGGGGCGAAAGCTTGACATTCTCTTCATTATTGACCGGGGAAGTAAGCATAACGGTATTGATCGTGGTGAACTTCCAGGAAGGGCACCAGTCGGAAATGTCAAAGGCATGCAACGCCCTGACCCTCCAGTAATACTTGATTCCGAACTTCAGCAGTTCAGCATCGATCTCAACATCGCTTGTGGCCATAAAGATAGGGGAGCCATAAGCCGGGTCATCATCCACCTGTATTTCATAACTTACCATGTCCGAAAACTGGTTTTTCCATGTCAAAGCCTCGTTGAGATTCACATCAACATCATCATCACCTGGATTTTCCAGTGTGACAGTAGCCCTGGTATTAAATGACTGTGCACCTGACCACTCTGAAATATCCAGGGCATGTTTTGTTCTCATCCGCCAGTAATACTGGGTCCCGAACAACAGGTCAATGATTTTCGTTGAAGTAGCATCTCCCGGAGCATGGTAAATGGTGGCCAAAGGACTGGTGAATGCAGCATCATTAAATTTAACCGTGAGGCCATTTTCACCTGAAATGAAACCGGCATCGCCGGCAAAACTAACATCGTTGAAATTGGTGGTGGTTGTTCCTGACTGACTGAACCATTCGATTCCGTCGTATTGCAGGACAGTCCCGGTTTTACCAACAATCCAGGCATTTTCGGGACTCGTAAAAAATATGCCGGTAAGGTCTTTTGTGGTGAGGGTGTGTTCGTAAATTGTCCATGCCCCTCCGGTGTAATGCATAATAAATCCTGATTTGCCCACGGCCCAGCCATTATCGGTTGAAGCGAAGCCAACGTTCAGGAATTCCTTGATGGTGCCGCCGGTTTCCTGCACGGACCATGAAGTTCCGTTAAAGAAAATGATCAGTCCGGATTTCCCTACTGCCCATACATGTGTTGCATCCAAAGCGAATACTTTATTCAGATCTTTGGAAGCGGTATATTGAGTCGACCAGCCGGTACCGTCATAGTGAAGCACAACGCCTGTTTTACCTACTGCCCATCCATTGCTGGCATCCAGCATGCTGACACCTAACAGGTCATTGGTCGTGCCACTGGTTTGCGCGGTCCAGGATGTACCGTCGAAGCGGGTTATTTTACCGCCTTTTCCAACTGCCCAGCCGTTGCTGGCATCCACAAATCTCACATTATACAGGTCAGTGGAAATACTGCTTTCCTGTTCAACCCATGAGCTTCCATCATAAAATAAAGCGATGCCGCCGGCTCCGACTGCCCACGCATGGCTTTCATCCACGACTGACACGCTGAAAAGATTGGAAGTTTGTCCGGATGGCATGGCCTTCCAGTAATAAACCGTATCAAACTGATAATCGTATTCAGTGATCCCGGATATACTGTTCCACCTAATTTTTACGGTATCATTCTGTGTTGAGGCATCATTGGGTCCGGTCAAGGATTACCCTGCGGATCACCCTGAAAGACCTGGTTTCTGACCAGCCTGAAACATCGTTGCCGTCCCTGGCCCTTACACGCCAGTAATATGTTTCACCAAACAGGAGTGTTGAAGCCTGGACAGCTGTGAGGAATTCAGTCTCAAAATTTGCCGGGTCCGGAAATGCAGGATCAGTATCAAGTTGAATATCGTATTTGATAATACCGGTATTCCCACCGGTAACCCCATTCCAGTCAAGCACCACATCGGGCATCTGATCAACAGCACCGTTTGCCGGAAGGCTTAGCTCCGGTGTATATATTCGTTCCTGGGCAGAGACATTGAAGTAATCCAATCAGGATGATGAGCAATGTGGCCGTAAATATTCTTTTCATCTGCTTTCTTTTTATTTAGGTGAAAATGAAAATCGATTGATAATTATTGAATGATAAATTTGGAAGATGTTTGCTGGTTGCCCATGGTTAGCCGCAGTATATAAGTGCCGGCAGGCAGGTTCCCACAATTCATAATAGCCTCGTGTCTTCCTTCAGGCCTGGAGCCAAGATCAACATATTTGACCAGTTTACCCGAAAGGTTGTAAATGCTGATCTCGACCTTTCCATAGGCAGTTACTTCAAACGCAACGGTGATCCGGTCAACGGCAGGATTTGGATATATCAGGAAACCACTTTCGGTATTGGGCTTGACGGGCCCGGAAATACCTACCGGTTTCTGGAACTGATCCAGGGAAATAAGCCCCCTGCCATATGTAGCCCCGTAAATAACCCCGTAATTATTTGGGCCGGGGTATACCAGGTACGTGGTGTCGATATTTACAAAAGCTATGGTGTCATTGGTTTTTTTGATAATTTGCTGTTTCAGCATAAATACGGGGACACTGCCAATATTGTTATTTTCGGCTTCCCATGTCGGGTTGGTTGCGGAAATGTTGTTGGTGGCATAAATGCCAAATTCTGTTCCTACAAATACGAGGTTATTATCCGGATCCATTTCGATCAGGGAAGAATAAGCCGGAACCTGCGGCAGGCCACCATTACCCGGATCGCCTTGTACGGAGCGGAATACCGGATTTTCATCAAGGGCATTATCCGAAAAATAAACATAGTGGTCATTGCCATAATTTCCAAGTGTAATGATCACCCGGCTGTCGTCATTCGGATCAACCGCAACGGAAGTGATGACCTGGGAATTTTCAGTCGTAGTCCCTGGAAGATAAACAGGAATGCGTTTTGTGGAGATCACGCAATAAGCACTGCTGACATCCGCTGTTGCGGTATTGTAGGCATATTTAATATTGGAAATCCTGTAAAGCTTTCCTTTGTCAGTGCCGACAAACAGGTGATTGGCATCAGATGAATATGCCATACATTGGGGGAGATCTTCAACACCACCGTGATTTTTATCACTGATGACATACCATTCCGGTTGCCTGTCGAACTGGATGATATGCTTGGTCATCATGACCCGGTCATCCCCACCAATAAAAAACCTTGCGGTGATAATATCAGGAACAGTTATCGAATCACCGGGTACGAGTGCGACAGGTGTGATATATTTGAAGGGCCTGTTTCCATTATTGCTTTCCACCCAGACCTGTTGAATTGGCCGGGATAATTTTTAGTAACCAGGAATCCGACGGAATCTTTTGTCTGGTAATCTTCATAGTTTTCGTACAGCAGGAAAGGCGTCAGAAAAGCCGTGGTCGTGCTTGTATAATTTGCACTGAACATGGTTGCTGCATAATCGGGGCCTGCAGTGAATTCATTTCTCCTTACAAAGGTTTCAAGGACATCACTCTTAGGAGGATGGGGATACCTGGAATAAACAGAGGCAGGTGGGTAAATGGTTGACATGGCACAATATCCACCGTTTTTACCATCAGGAATGTAATTTGCGGTTGTCCAGATATCATAACCTCTTTTGCTGTCAGATGGATTTGAATAACCATCAATTATAATGGTGCCTATATCCTGGGCACCTCCGAGTACGATTTTTTTCTCCAGGGTCGATGCGACGGTATAAAACTGGCTGGCAATATAATCCTTGTTCATAAACTGGAACTGGTAAAGAAATGGATCGACAGCGCCCATAGAAATCCCGCCGTTGGTGCCGACAAAAAATATATCGATAGAGCCGGGGGCAAATTTGTAAGTATGATGACCCTGCCACAGGAAGGCTACTGAAAGCCAGGGAGCGACAGAAGTTGACCTGAGGACCCACTGGTAGAACCCTTCATCGACGATCTTTTTGCCTTCCCATAGATCCTGCCCTCCGACAAGAATATGATAAGGATCATCCGGGAAAACTTCGATGGTTGCGGCAAATAATCCAATACCTGCGGTGATGGCATTACCTGTGTTGAATATGTTGAAGTTTGCACTTCCGCCAGGTCCGACAATAACCCAGTTAACACCTTTATCGTCCGACCTGTATATATTGAACAGGGCTCCTCCGGGAGTTACAACCAGTGCATAGATGATATCATTGTTGGTGGCCGGGATGGCAAACTCAATCCTTCCGACACCGGCTGCCGGCAGGTTATAAGTCGAATCTCCGGAACGGAGATATGAAATTATTATGATTACCGCTTTCTGACACATAGCAAAGGTTATTGACTTCTGCCACTACCATGCCGTTGGCGGCCATTTTAACATCTTTGGAATTCAGGTTTAGTTCTGTTCCATCACTGGTTTTTGCAATCTGCCAGCTGTTGCCGCCATCGCCTGAGAATTTCAGGCCGGTGTTGGTTGCGGCAAAAAGTGCACCATTGGCCGGGTGCGCTGAAATTTCATTGATATATCCCCAATCCAGCTCTTCATCTCCGTTAAGTGCAGGTTTTGTTGCTGGCAGCAAACTGAAATTCGTGCCATCAGTAGATTTAAAGACCCCTTGCCCCATAAAACCTGATGCATAACCCCAGTTATCCAGAACTGTATAATCCTGTACTTCAAAACCTTCACCGGTACCTACAAAAATATCGCCATTACCGGCCTGGGTAATGCTCGTGACATTCAGATTGCCAATATTATCAGCGATCCTGTACCATTTTCCCCCTCCATTATCTGACTTGAAAAGGCCACCCGTCACACTGCCTGCAAACATGATCTGACCACTGGTATCCCGGTTATCAAACAGTATGGCGCGTGTCCGGCCACCCAGGTTATTCGGCCCGAGCAAATTCCAGTCAAAATCAAATGCCTGCCCGGCCCTGCTTGCTTCCTGTTGTTCTATTTGACTGACCGCTTTCAGGTAATCGGCAGGATTGACATTCCCCGTAACCTGGTTGTTTCTTACTTTGGAAATATAATCTGGTTGCTTTTTCTTTTTTTGTAGCAGATTTATCATCTCCGGTCAAGGTGGCAGATATGAAAATTGAAGCAACTGCGATAGTTAAAATAAAATAACCCAGGGGTAAAGGTCTTTTCTTCATATAGATAGAATTTGATTTTTATTACATGCCTTCTCTTCAGAAAGAGACGCCCAATTTACACTAAATTTATATACGCGCAAGTCTGGTGTAGTTAAAATTTTAACAAAGATATTGATAAAATCCAGCTACAGTTCAATGATACAAATTTATAATTTAATAGGTAAGATTCAAACTGGAATCAGTTAGCGGTAAATCATAGTCAGTAAACGGCAGCCCGGCGAAATCCCGCAGGATGCTCTGTTTGTATTGATTTTCAGGATATTTAAGTGAAAAATCAGATGTGGCGGAAAGTTTCGGTTTTTACCCAGCCCACATTGCCATTTGCCAGGCGCACTTCACTCCAGCCTTCTACATGGTCGGTGATGTATACTTTAGTGCCTTCATGGATGACAAACAAATCAACGCTGCTTTCATTCGGAGAACTTTTTACTGTTACGGTCGGGCTGAAAATGATAGCCGATGATTGCCTGCTGTACTCCCGGTAACCGCTGATGCTGAGAATCAGGGAGACCGACATCAGTGTGAGAAATACAGCTCCTGCCCAGAATGAAAATTTGCGTAAAGTGACTGATCTGAAAATGATGAAAAACATGATAGAAATTAATGCCAGGATAAATCCGGCCAACCCGGTTTTTGCCCACTGATCGGAAGAAAAAAGGTCCCTGGCCGATTTCCACCATGTTCTGAGGAAGAATTCGGGCAAAGGTTCCATCTTATCGATGATCCTGCTGTTGGCCAGGTCAAGGTTAAACTGAATATCTTCATCTGTTGGATCAAGTTTCCTGGCTTTTTCGTAATACAGGATAGCAGCCGGAATATTGTTTAGCTTAAAATATGAGTTGCCAAGGTTAAAATATAAACCGGACGATTCATAACCGGATCCCAGGACGGATTCATATTGTGATGCGGCTGACGCATAGTCTGCCGATGAATAGGATTGATTTGCTCTTTCCACCATACTTTCCTTTTCGGCCAGCTGGGCATGGGCACATATGGCCAGTAAGAAAAAACTTATGATGATCACCAGGTTTTTCATGGTTGGTCGTTATTTCAATTCCTGTTCAATCTTGCTGATGACTTCAAGGGCTTCATCATAAATACCCTGCATTTTTTCAGATTTATCGCCCGGCGCAAATCTTGCAAATTCACAATTCTCCAGCACCCCGGTAAACTTACGTATGCTCTCCCCACTGATCTTTTTATCTGATAATCGCTGATGAACACTTTCGATGGATAAATCGGACAGTGGAATATTGAATTTATTGCTGATATATCCCCATAAAGCCCGGGAGATCTCTTCAAAAAATGCTTCGGTACTTTTATTTTCAAGGTATTCCCCGGCCTTTTTTAAATTCTTCCTGGCCACTTTATTGGCTTTACGGTTACGGACCAGGGCAATATTTCCGCTTCTTTTTCTGTTTTTTGACCAGAGGATGATAGCAGCCGTGAAGAGCAAGACCGGTATGATCAACCATAAAAGGAAAGAAGATGAGGCGATAAAAAATGAATTGATACGTTGTAGCTGGATTTGACCAGTTTTGATATGCCTGATATCGGATCCGATAAACTGTATATTCTTCTGGCTGACACCACTATATGTTATACCACTTGGTTCATCTTCACCTTTGTTGACTTTGATATTATAGCGGGGAGTGGATAGCGTTGAATAGGATTGTTTAGCCGGATCAAAATAGGAGAATTCGACGGGTTTGATCTGGAATTCGCCTGAATTCCGGGGAATGATCAGATATTCAAAGGTCCGGCTGCCCGAAATGCCACTTGCATTTTTCGACAGGTTATTGGTAATCTTTGGATCGTAGGTTTCAAAATCGGGTGGAAATGACAGCGGAAGGGCATCGATAAGTTCAAGGTTGCCTTTGCCGGCAATGGTTATTTTCAGATTAAGAGGTTCATTTGCTTTTAGTTCGGTCCTGTCAATTTCTGAAGATATCGTGAATGATCCGACAGCCCCGCCGAAATCTAGTGGTTTCCCCTGGGCCGGCAAAGGCTTCACGTCTATTGTCAGCGGATTGGATTCTACTTTTAATTCGACATTTTGAAAATTACGGTTGAAAAAGGGATCGTTAAAAAAGCTGTCGAAAAAAGGGTCGCGGTTCCTGGTGTTTTCGACTTTCACCTGGGCTACGCATTCCAGTTCCATCGGCTCAATGCGGATTTCACCGCTGCGCTGGGCATAAAGGGCAATTTTCCGGAGATCGGCAACAACATATTCTTTCCCGTTAACTACCTCATTCGACTGTTTCAGCGGATCATTGTCGTTCAGCAGGCTTTTGGACCAGAAACCCGGGAATGAAGAAATATTACTGATATTGATCTGGGAGATCGGAACAGTAGTGTAGATTTTGTATGTAATGATGACCTGTTCTCCCTGGTATGGTTTGGATTTGTCGACCGATGCCTTGATGAAAATATCATTTTTATCCGGACTTCCCTGGCCCGACGCAGCAGTGCGCTGATTACCCTGGGTTGCCGGGGATTGGGCCGAAGTGGATTGGGAAACATTTATCGTCATCGGATTGGACTGATGCGTTTTACCCCCAACTGTGACTTTAGCAGGTTGATAGTAAAGCTGCCTTCTTTTACTGCCTGGAGGTAATAAGTGAAGGTCAACTGGTAAGATTGGGATACTTTTCCGTTGACAAACTGGTAGCTCTGGTTGGTCGACTGGTTCGGGCCGCTGAGTACATTAAATCCTTCAAAGTCAGGCCCTTCAAAGCGTTCTGCCTGCTGGTTGACCGTATAAACCGCCCTGAATTGCTCTCCTGCCTGGACATTGTTCTTTGTCGCGCCTGTGAATTCAATGTCCTGTGCAGTCAAATCTGCTGTAATCGCCGCCAGGACAGCCAGTACGAGTAATATTTTCAGGATTCGTATCATCTTAATTAGTTATAATCCTACCAGTCCTTATCGGATTTGACAACTCTTACCGATTGAATTTTTGCCTGCTTTAATTTTTCCAGGGTTTGTTTTTCATCATTTTTTAAAGCTTCCAGTATCCTTTCAGCATCTTCCTTGGATATTTGCTGGGGTTCGGCTTGCTGTTGCTGCTGCTGCTGCTGATCCTGCTGCTGATCCTGTTTAGCCTGGTCCTCATTTTGCTGATCCTGTTGCTGATCCTGCTGCTGGTCCTGTTGCTGATCTTTCTGCTGATCTTTCTGCTGGTCCTTGTTTTGTTGCTGCTGCTGCTGTTGTTGCTGCTGGGATTTGTCGAGCAGTTTCTGGGCATAAGCCAGGTTGTATTTGGCATCAGCATCATCAGGGTTCAGGCGGAGCGATTGCTTGTACGCATCAATGCTTGAAGGAAGGATTTGCTGGGCCAGCTGGGCACTGTCGAGCGCAGCTTTTAACAGCGAATTCCCAAGATTATAATAAGATTTGGACCGTGTCTCATCGTCCATTTTAAAAGTCCGCAGGGTGTCAAAAGCGGCGGAAGCCTGAAGATAATTTTCCTGCATGTACCAGGCATCCCCAAGGTTGTAGAATCCCTTGTGAGAAGCTTTACCCGACTGGGTGGATTTGAGGTAATCTATTTCGGCTTTTTTGTAATTGCCGTCTTCATATTGCCTGTTCCCCTGCCTGATCAGGCGGTTCTCCTGTTGCGACCATGACAGCATCGCCATGGCCATGAACAGCAAAATAATATGGGAACGTTTATCTTTCATCTTATCATTAACGGTTAAATAGCTTTATCTTGTCTGCCCACCTGCTTTTTCTTTCAGGAATAATAAATTCCAGGATCAGCAGGAATAAGCTCACTGCCAGGAAATACTGGAACCGGCCTTCATATTCGGAAAACATCCTGGTTTCAATTTCCTGCTTTTCAAGGGCGTTAATTTCATCCAGTATCCTCGATAACCCGTCCTGCCCGGTTGAAGCCCTAACATAAATTCCGTTTCCAGCCGAAGCGAGCTGCTGAAGCGTTGTTTCATCAAGTTTCGAAACGATGGTTTGTCCCTGCTTGTCGGTTTTATATCCGGTTTGCCTTCCGGAATTGTCTAATAGAGGAATAGGAGAACCTTCAGGAGATCCCATTCCGATAGTAAAAATCTTTATACCTTTTTCTGTGGCAAGCTGCGCAGCTTCAAGCACGTTGCCCTCATGGTTTTCCCCATCGGTGATGATGATGATGGCTTTGCTCCTTTCATCTTCTTTGAACGACTGAATGGCCAATTCGATAGCATCACCAATAGCGGTTCCCTGTGAGGGTACCATTTGTGTCGAAATGGTGGAGAGGAACATCTTAGCTGCTGAATAATCGGTGGTGATGGGAAGCTGGACATAGGCTTTTCCGGCAAACACCACAATGCCCAGGCGGTCACCTTCCAGGCGGTCGATCAGTTTGGAAATGCCCTGCACGGCGCGGGTCAGGCGATCGGGCCTGATATCCTGCGACAGCATGCTGTTCGACACATCGAGTGCGATGACCAGGTCCGCCCCCTTCCGCTGGACCTTTTCGAGTTTCGAACCAATCTGCGGATTGGCCAGGCCAATGATAAGGAAGCCGATTGACAGCATCAATATGATAAATTTCAGCACCTGCTTTTTCCCGGAAAGCAATGGCATCAGTTGTGCAATTACATCCCAGTCCCCAAACCGCCTGACGGCCCTCTTCTTCCAGGTATTGTAAAGGATGAACAGTACGCTGAAAAATGGGATCAGCAGCAGTGCGTAAAGGTATTCTATGTGCTCAAAACGGAACATCAGGGTATGCTTCTGAATAAAGTTAATCTTGAAAATGATTCCAGGGCCAGTAAAATAAGTGCAAATATGGCCAGGTTTAAGAACTCTTCGTGCTTTTTCCTGAATTCGGTCACATCAATCTTGGATTTCTCCAACTGGTCAATTTCCTGGTAGACCTCTTTGAGCCTTGTATTATCGGTTGCCCTGAAATACTTTCCATCGGTCATATTGGCAACCTTCTGCAAAAGGTCCTCATCAATCTTGACCTCCATATTCTGGTATTGAATACCAAAAGGCGTCTGTACGGGATATGGGGCAAATCCCATCGTGCCGACACCGATGGTATATATCCGGATGCCATAGATCTTTGCTATTTCAGCTGCTGAAAGTGGCGCTATAGAACCGGCATTGTTCTGGCCATCTGTAAGCAGGATGATCACTTTACTTATTGCCTGGCTTTCCTTCAGCCTGTTGATGGCAGTTGCGAGCCCGTCGCCGATAGCGGTTCCGTCCTGGATCATACCGCTCTTGATATCATCGAGCATTTCTTCAATAATGACGTGGTCGGTCGTCAGGGGGCATTGGGTAAATGCCTCCCCTGCAAAGACCACGAGCCCGATACGGTCATTCGGCCGGCCGGTGAAGAAATCCTGGCTCACGTTCTTGGCAGCTTCCAGCCTGTCCGGTTTCAGATCCTGTGCGAGCATACTGCCTGAAATATCCAGCCCCAGTACGATATCAATGCCTTCAATGCTGACATTCTGTCTTTTAGTGGTGGATTGCGGCCTCGCGAGAGCAATAACAAGTAAGGCAATGGCTATTAAGCGGAAGATGAACATGCCATGATAAAGATAATGGCGGATGCTCCTTGGGGTGTTCTCGAATACCTCGGTGCTGGAAACCTGCACCGTGGGAATGCTTTTCCCCTGCCTGAACCAATACCAGGCAACCAGCAGGGGCAACAGCACCAGCAGGTATAATATTCCGGGATTTGCAAACTCAATATTCGAAAACATTATTTCTCAATATGTTGTTCAACATGCTCTTTTTGTTCAGCTTGAATGGGCTCAAGGTCTTTGCCGGGCTTTGTTTCCCTGACAAAATCCATGCACTGGTTCAGGCTGAGATCATTTTCCAGGGGCAGGGGCTGCTCTTTGGCGAATTTCACCAGGTCGGCCAGGACAAGTACTTTATGCAATTTATCCCTTGCACTGCTGTTCACTTCTGTCTGGCGCAAAGCGGCATCAATTTCACCGGTTGTCATCTCCAGTGCCCTGACCGGAAATCTCAGTTCAATGTATTCACGGACAATATCCGTCATTTCGGAATAATATTCTTTAACTCTTCCCGACTGCCAGAGTTTTTTCACCCTGAGGCTCTCCAGGGCTTCAACAGCGGCTTCATAAGGCGGAATGCTTGGCTTCAGCCTTGTCGTAATAACAGGTTTTACCTTTTTTCTCTTTTTCAGATAATAATAAACCAGGGCAGCAAGGGCTAAGATCAATAATACCAGCCCGATCCATGGCAGCATTTCACGGAAAGTCACCGGTGCGGCCAGGGGTGGTTTGATAGGTTTTATATCCTGTGCCGGGTCAGTTTCGATGGTTTGAACATTAAGCGTTACAGGGGTCGTTTCCGTAAAATAAGTGACGGTATCGCCCGGCAGGGTATAATTAAACCGGATCGGCCTGATAACGTAAGAGCCTGAATCAAAAGAAGTAATGGTCAACGCCTGTTTAAGTGTAAACTGGTCTTTACCTGATGATACCGTATCGACACCCGATTTTTTCAGGATTTCGACATTGCCGGCCAGCGTATCGAGCAGCATAGGCCACTGCAGACGGCTACCGCCTGGAACAGTGACTGTTATGTTAAACGTAACCTGGTCACCGATCTGGATGGTGTTATTTTCCAGCGTGGCAGATGCACCGGTGTACTGGCCCTGCAAAGTACCAACCAGACCGGCTAAAATGAAAATCATTATGTATTTCCATTTAATCATCATGCTAATACCTGGCTTCTCTCAATTTGAACAGGTTCATCAATGGTTTTACATAATTTATCCCGGTCGGGATGGTGGCCGAATCAACCCCAAGCCTTTTGAAGACCTGGTTCAGCATCTGATCGTGCCGGTGCCAGTAGGTGCTGTAATTACTTCTCAACCCGGGGTCATTTGTGTCTATCCACATGGATTTGCCGCTTTCCTTATTAAATACTTTCACCATACCCATATTCGGTATCTCGGTTTCACGCTGATCAAAGACCCTGACAGCCACAATATCATGTTTACGGCTGGCAATGCGGAGAGCCTGTTCAAAGCCTTTATCCATAAAATCAGATATCACAAAGGCTATGCACTTCTTCTTTATTGCATTTGAAAGAAAGCGAAGTCCTTCCGAAATATTGGTCTGCTGGCTTTTTGGCTGAAAGTCGATCAGTTCACGGATGATCCTGAGGATATGTGATTTGCCTTTCTTCGGGGGAATGAATTTTTCAACCCTGTCACTGAAAAAAAGTACACCGACTTTGTCATTATTTTGAATGGCCGAAAAGGCAAGAACGGCAGCAATTTCGGTCATCAGATCTTCCTTAAGTTGCTGCCTGGTGCCAAATTCATTTGAGCCGCTAACATCAATCACCAGCATCACTGTCAGTTCCCGTTCTTCATCGAATATCTTGACATATGGATGGTTGAACCTCGCGGTGACATTCCAGTCGATACTGCGTATATCATCACCATATTGATATTCGCGGACTTCGCTGAAAGTCATCCCTTTGCCCTTGAAAGCGGAATGATAATGACCCGAGAACACCTGGTGCGACAGCCCACGCGTCTTGATCTCTATCTTTCTTACTTTTTTGAGGATTTCTGAGGTTTCCATATAAAGTTTATTTCAGTTTTCCAGCCCCTACCCCCGTCCCCTCCCCCAATTGGGGGAGGGGTGAAGGGAGGGGGCGGTTTTTATGGTACTTCTACCGTATTAAGTATCTCGTTAATAATATCTTCGGTTGTAACATTTTCTGCTTCGGCTTCATAAGTCAGGCCGATGCGATGGCGCATGACATCATGTGCCACTGCCCTGACATCTTCCGGAATGACATAACCCCTGCGCTTGATAAAGGCAAAAGCTTTGGCAGCAAGGGCCAGGTTGATACTGGCACGTGGCGAGGCGCCATACTGGATCAGCGGTTCAAACCGGCTCAGCTTATATTCTGTAGGATACCGCGAGGAGAAAACGATATCGGTGATATAGTTTTCGATCTTTTCATCCAGGTACACATCCCGAACCACATCCCTGGCTTTGGTAATATCTGCCGGTTTGATGATCGTCTGGGTAACTGGATAGGTTTTGGCGATATTCTGCCGGAGGATGCGTTTTTCCTCATCTTTGTCCGGGTAACCGATTATCACTTTCAGCATGAAACGGTCGACCTGTGCTTCCGGCAGGGGATAGGTGCCTTCCTGCTCGATGGGGTTCTGTGTAGCCAGCACCATGAAAGGCTCCTGCAAAGGGTACGTGTGATCACCAATCGTCACCTGCCTTTCCTGCATGGCCTCCAGCAAGGCGCTCTGCACTTTGGCCGGGGAGCGGTTTATTTCATCAGCCAGGATGAAATTGGCAAAAATGGGGCCTTTCCTCACAATGAACTCTTCTTTCTTCTGACTGTAGATCATGGTACCTGTAAGGTCGGCAGGCAGCAGGTCAGGAGTGAACTGGATGCGGCTGAAATGTGCATCGATAACCTGGGCCAGCGATTTGATCGCCAGAGTCTTGGCCAGGCCAGGTACGCCTTCAAGGAGTATATGGCCGTTTGATAATAGCCCTATCAATAACCGCTCAACCATGTGCTTCTGCCCGATGATCACTTTGCCCATTTCCAGGCTGATCATATCAACGAAAGCGCTCTCCTGCTGGATACGCTCGTTCAATTCCTTGATATCTGTTTCCATTTTTGTAGATTGAATTTAAAGCGGCACAAATGTAAGCCTTGCTCCGCTAATAGCTGATAATGATTTTGTTAAAAGTTGTTAAAGATGGGGAGATACAACGGGGTAACCAATCGGCTATTTTTCACACGGTGAAAATAGAGTCATCCCGTTTGATCAGGTGTAGTATTTCCTGGAACAGCTTATCATGGATCGGGGTGATAAATTTTCTCAATTCGAAAGCCTCTTCCAGGAGGTCAATACTTCTTGACTCCTGGAAAATGATTGCCGACTTCGACCAGAGCTGATAATGATCATGCCAGTTACCCAGATCCTGACCGAAATTTTTCATGCGGTTATGCACAGCTTTTGAGATTTTGTGACTGTACTGAGATTGATACATCATTTCGGCGACATAACCGTTTTCCTTAAAATCTGTACGGAACCTGTGCAGCGCATCGGGTTTATCCAGGTCGTACCGCTTTCTTTTCAGCTTCTCCATAGATTTACTA
Organism: uncultured Bacteroidales bacterium; assembly: GCA_963701785.1. Classification (GTDB taxonomy): domain Bacteria; phylum Bacteroidota; class Bacteroidia; order Bacteroidales; family JAGOPY01; genus JAGOPY01. Next base: position 130,705 of record CAVPBC010000003.1, read on the forward strand.
AGGCGATTGTAGATACTAAATTCCAGGTTAGCATCATCCAATGGTTCAAGCACATTATCAATTTGTCGTGTAATGATGTCAACCGATCCATAATCGAAATCGACAGATTTGAGAAAGAAAGAGTCACGCTGATCTTCAATTCGTTTTTTATAATAAGCTTTGATGAGCGGGAAGGAATGCCCGAATTCTTTTTCAATATTTTCCACCAGTCCGATCTGGACCTGGTCGTCACGGATTGTACCCCCGGCTTTGAACATAAGCCTCAAAGGCTGGATTATTTTTCCTGAAAACAACGGATCGTCATAAACACGGTTCAATGCCCGGATAATAGCACGTATCCTTTTAACCGATACACGGTATTCATGAATGGCTTCCGGGTCATATTCCTCCATGGCTTTTTCCAGGTTTACCTTGAATTGCTCAAGGTATTTACCAATATACCTGGTGATGCTGGTTTTTATCGATTCCGGATCAGGTTGCATGGGTCAATTAAAGGTAAATGTGCCCCGAATTGCCTGTAAATTTAATAAACAATATGGTAATGTAATGTTAAGGGATTATTAAATATTTGTTCCTGCTAAAATATTTCACTCAAATCTGACCGTGATGCTCTTTACTATTTCCAGCGCCGTGGTCAGGGTGCCGAGGTCTTTCGAAAGGCTGCCGTCCAGGCCGGAATAATGGCTATGCCCGACGGGAACCATCATGAATTCCTTTTGTCCGGCATTCAGGTCGATTACAGCTTCATATACTACGGCAGGCTGGCTCGATGTCTTATAGTTATCATCATCGGGGTATTTACTGTTTGTCCAGTAATTATTCCAGTCCCACGACTGATTGATTTCCAGCATTATTTTAAATACGGGCGGTGTTGTCGATGTTGATTTGCTTTGCAGGATAAAATTTCCTGCAGGTGTTGGCCCGGTAACAGCATCAGGCAGGGGATTTTCAGGTGTCGGGATATAATAACCGTCTTCAGCCATGATTCCCCTTTGATGTCCCCAGTAAGGAAGTGCCGCCGGTCTGCGCACAGGGCCTTCCTGCCATTGTCCATTTGATTTATCCGCATGCTGGAATATTCCTTTACCAATGGATTCGGCAACAAAAAGAGTTTCAATGTAACGTCCGTTTGCATCTTCAAGCCAGACAGCCATCAAAGGGTGATTATGGCTTTCACCTTTGATGAATTCAACCTCTATGGAAATACCTTTTCCGTCAATATTGGTAAGGATGGTTTCAACCTGCCCGGTATCGGCAGTTTTCCTGGTGCCCGAACAACGATAGCCTGCGATGAACAGCAAAGCGCTTAGGGCAAAGAGCAGCGTAATTGATAATATTTTGGATTTCATATTAGTAGATTTTTAAGCTTAGATTTCAACAATAATACCTAAAGTTGGAAGGACAGTCCCTGATTCGGAATCAATCGTCCTGAGCTGATAGAACTGGTTTGCGGGTGGATCTGCATACACTTTATTTCCATCAGCATCGAGATTCGTGTAATTAGGTGGATTCTCAGCTTTGAAATTGTACACATTCTGTAAATCAACATATAAATTTAGTGACCATTTTTTGAAGAAATAGGTCTTGTCGACACGGATGTCAAGCTGGTGGAAAGCCTTCAGCCGAAGTTCATTGAACTGGTCATAATCGGAAACGGGTAATCCCCTGGCATCCCAGGCCGGGACATAACTGGAGGCTTCAAGGTCAGCAGGTGTATAAGGCGCACCGCCGACATAACGCCATTTGGCGCCAATATCCCAGTTCTTTTTGAAGCTGCGGAGTACGGTCAGGTTGATGATGTTGCGATTGTCCCAAGCTGATGGTACAAAATCATTGTTTTTGTCCGTGAACTTACTGATAACGAAAGTATAAGATAAGATCACGTTAAAGCCAATAAATGATTTATCCTGGGCGAGGACTTCAAAACCATAGGCTTTCCCGTCAGAAATGGAGATGATCTCTTCATCGCCAAATGTTCCGTAACCTGCGCTTTTACTGGCTATGTTAATGGAATCACGAACGGAGAACGGATAATTTCGGTAATATTTGTAAAATCCTTCAATGCTTAACTTGGCATCTTTTTCAGGAAGATATTCAAATCCGAGGACAATATGGTCGGCTGAAAGATACCGTATGTCATTATCCTGGTTGACCAGTTCTCCTTCGTTGTTCCTGAAACCGAAACTGGTGTAGGAAGGGCGTTGATAATACCTGCCCGTATTGAAATTCAGGAAAAGGGTCTCGGTTAGCCCGTATGATGCGGAAATCCTTGGAGAAATCTGGTTCAGCAGATTGGACATGTGTGGTGTATAATTATTGGCATCCATCCTTAATCCAAAGGAGAGGACCAGCCGATCCTTAAGGAGGTTTTTGCTTAGCTGGCCGAAGGCATTCCAGAGAAATAAATTCACTTGCGAATCATAATTTATCGGCTCGTAAACTTCATCGACGTAAACTCTTTGAAAAGTCTTGTTCGTATAGTGGGCAAATTCCAATCCTGCGCCGTAAGTGTATTTAAAAGTGCCCTTACGGGTGGTATGTTCAACCCTGAGCTTGTTTTCGGCTTCCTGGGAATTATAATCGTAATTCAGGGTATCGTTTTCGTCATTGTTTAAATACTTGTAAGACCTATTATTCAACATGTTCCGGCTGAGGATAACATCTGTGAAACCGTTTTTGTGAAAGTGTTTATAAACTGCGCCAACGGTATACGACCATTGCTCATTCACAGGCAGGAATCCCAGGATATAAGCCTGGCTTTCATCAGGATTTTCAATCCCGGTATTTAAATTGAATTTGTCAATAGATCCCAGGCCGATGAAAGTAAGCTCATTTTTCTTGTCAAAGCTGATTTTGTATTTTGCAAGGAAATCATCATAATTCGGGAGAAATGGAAGCCCGAGCACATCAAACAGAAATTGCAGATAAGACTTTCTGTAAGAAAAAAGGAAAGTCGAATTATCTGACAAAGGCCCGTTCAAAGTAAGTGCAAGGTCCGTTGCCCCTATTGATCCGCGGAAAACAAAATTGTCCTTGTTCCCGTCGATCAGTTTCATGTCGAGCATTGAACTCAGTGATTTGCCACGGTCGGCAGGGAAAGCCCCGGAGTAAAAATCAACTTCACGGATAAAATCGGCGTTGATAATTCCGGTGGGGCCGCCCGATGAGCCCTGGGTAGCAAAATGATTCAGGTTGGGGATTTCAATCCCATCGAGATAGAATACATTCTCGTTGCCACCGCCGCCTCTGACCAGGATGTCATTTCTGAAAGCCGGGGTGGAAGACACCCCGGGAAGGATCTGGATAACCCTTGAGATATCCCGGTTCCCTCCCGGGTTTTTTTCTATCTCCGAAATCTGCAGGGTCCGAAGCGACAAGGGGCTTTCCTCTAACCTTTTGAACGGGGAGGCCTTTATAACAACCTCCTGCAATTCAAATTCTTTAGGCTTCATAGGGATGTCTATGAAGAAAGTCTTTGCATTGGTTACCTGGAAATCTTCAGTAACTTTCGCTTCAAAGCCAACAGCGGAAACGGCAAGTTTGACAAACCCGGGTGTTATCCCGGTGAAAATGAAATTTCCGTCGAGATCGGTAGAAGAGCCTATCGTAGTGCCAAATACAATAATGTTGGCAAATGGAAGGGGTTCGTTGTTGCTTTCATCGAATACCCTCCCCTTGATTGTTCCTTGCTGTGCCAGGACCAGGGCTGGGGCCAGGGAAAAAATGACAAGTACTGTTAAAATGATTTTTTTCATTTTTTTCTGCAGTCTATAAATTGGTTTTTTTATCATTATTGTTTAATAAACTTTAATTTCTATTAAACAGAAGAACCTGGAAAAAAGTTCATATTTATTTTTCTAAAGCTTTTTTATAGCTTGCAATGGCTTTATTTCTCGCTTCGGAATGATCAACGATACGTGACGGATATTGAACGCTGTTATAATTCCGGGACCCACTTCCGGATATATTTTTTTTCAGGATCGAATTTAGCGGTTTGCAAATCCGGGATTAAACACCCTGAAATAGGGAGCCGCATCGCACCCGGTGCCGGCGGCCCATTGCCATCCGCCGTTATTGGAGGCCAGCTCGTAATCCAGCAATTTTTTAGCGAACCAGGCTTCGCCCCAGCGCCAGTCGATCAAAAGATGTTTGACCAGGAAACTGGCGGTGATCATGCGCAGGCGGTTATGCATATAACCGCTCTGGTTCAGTTCACGCATGCCTGCATCTACGATTGGATACCCGGTTTTACCTTCACACCAGGCTGCGAATTCTTTTTCATTATTTCTCCAGGTAATCCGGTCATATTGAGATTTGAAGGACCGGTTGACAACATGCGGAAAGTGCCACAGGATCATCATATAAAATTCGCGCCAGATCAGTTCATTCAGGAAGACCTCGTTATGCACTGATGCTGGTTTTTACCAGCTTACGAATGCTGATGGTCCCGAACCTGAGATGTATACCCAACCTGGATGTGCCCCTTCATAGCAGGAAAATCCCTGGTATGATGATAATTCCTGATGATTTCGATATCAATATCTCTCTCCGGAATGTTAACTTCAGCCCTTTCAAAACCGATTGAAGATAAGTCGGGCAAAACGAAAGGATCTGATCTTAAATAGTTCAAATTTGGATTTTGTGATGGATGATCTTTGATTTCCATCGAACTGAATATGCTTTTCCATTTTCTGGAATAAGGAGTGAATACCGTATATGGATCCCCGGAGTCCTTTACCACCTCATCTTTTTCAAGAATGACCTGGTCTTTAAATGTCCTGAAACCAATCTGGTGCTTGTTAAGCAGGTTTTCAACACAGGCATCCCGCTCTCTGGCGTATGGTTCATAATCATGATTGGCAAAAACGGTCTTAATGGTATAATTATTCATCAGTTCCCTGAATACATTTTCAGGCTTGCCGCATTTAACCAGGAGTGAACTGCCATGTTTTTCAAGCTGGTTCTTAAGCCGGGCGATTTCGTCGTATATAAATGTCACCCTGGCGTCAGCATGGTTCTCAAGTTTCTGAAGGATTTCCTCATCAAATATAAAAACCGGAAGTACAGGGCTTCCATCAGTCAGGGCATGGTAAAGACCTGTATTGTCTTCCAGTCTCAGGTCTCTTCTGAACCAAAAAATATTCACCATATCAGGTTTTCTTTTTTAACAATAAATTCTCCAAAGCGTCTGTTAAATCAGGGTATTCGAATTCAAACCCTGCTTTCAGCAATTTGCCCGGGAAGATATTCTGGCTGGAAAGGACGGTTTCTTCTGCCATTTGGCCTAGTGTAGCTTTGAGGAATATGCCCGGTACCTTTAACCATAAAGGTTTTCGCAGGGTTTTGCCCAGCGAGGACATAAAAGTTTTCATGATGACCGGGTTAGGTGCTGCAAGGTTATAAGCTCCCGAGCAGCTGGAATTCTCCAGCAGGAAACGTATCGCCCTGACCTCATCACGGATGTGTATCCACGACATCCATTGTTTGCCTGAACCAATCACAGTTCCGGAATAAAAGGTGAAGGGCAGTAGCATTTTTTTCAGAAGCCCGCCATCTTCACCCAGCACCAGGCCGGTGCGGATAATGACAATCCGGGGGATCATTTTACCGAGAGGTGCGATGGAGGATTCCCAGTCCCGGGTCAATTCAGCTATAAAACCCTGTCCGGCGGGATGGTTTTCCTCTGCCGGCAGATCAACCGGGGTGCCATAATAACCTATGGCTGAACCTTGAATGAGGATTGCCGGTTTTTCGGAGGATAACATGACGGCTTCAGTTAACAAGCGCCCTGTTTTGACCCTGCTTTCAGTAATTAGTTTTTTCCTCCCGGATGTCCATCGCCCTGATGCAATGTTTTCCCCGGCAAGGTTAATGATGGCTTCAAAGCCGGCTATTTTTTCTGCCAGTGCCTCAGCAGATGTTCCGTCCCATTCAATGATTTCAGCCTGGCTTCCTAATATTTTTGCAGCTTTACCGGCATTCCTCGAAACCGCCACAGGGCTGTGCCCGGCTTGTTTCAATTCTTTCACCAGTTCCCGCCCGATAAATCCTGAAGCACCTATTATCAGAAGACGCATGAATGATAATTTTAAGGTTTAAATTTTAAGTTTTAAGTTCCGGAAAATACTTTAAGATTCAATTTACAGACAATCTATAAGTCCATCACTTAAACCACAGCATGTGCTTTATAAGCGCTCTTCAAAAACTGTAAATTTACCGAAAATTAAATATCGTCCAGGAATATATTTGTGAAAACATCTGTCACATACCGTGAGATCTGGCTGATTGCTTATCCCATCATAATTGGAAGTATAGCTCAGAACCTGCTGAACATCACAGATACTGCCTTTTTAGGCAGGCTGGGGCAGGTTGCCCTCGGTGCAGGTGCTATTGGCGGGATATTTTACCTGATCTCGGTAATGCTGGCATGGGGATTCGGAATTGGATCGCAAATCGTTATAGCCAGGCGAAATGGGGAGAAATCATTTGCAGAAATTGGCCGGACATTTCAGCACGGTTTTTATTTCCAGTTGCCCCTGGCACTGGCATTATTCAGTGTCATGCAGTTTTTTCCCGGAGAAATATTCAGTCATATAATCCAGTCAGATGCTGTATTTGACAGTTTCCGGGAATATATAGGCTATCGTTCTTACGGAATTTTCTTTGCCAGCATAAATATGCTTTTTAGAGGGTTTTATATTGGAATAACGCAAACGAAGGTCATCACCTGGACGACCATGCTGATGGCAACCATAAATGCTGTCCTCGATTATGGCCTCATTTTCGGAAATTTCGGTTTGCCTGAAATGGGAATAGGGGGTGCAGCGCTGGCTTCAGTCATTGCAGAATTTTCAGCAATGGTTTTCTTTATGGCATATACGTATTATCATCAGAATATCTGGCATTATAAGCTTTTCCATCGAAACAGGTTTGATGAGGCTTTATATAAAAGATTATTGCGGGTTGCTTTCCCGGTCATGGTGCAAAATTTCTTTTCCATGGCAGCCTGGCTTGCCTTCTTTCTTTTGATTGAAAAGCTGGGTGAGCTGGCCCTGGCAGTTTCAAATATTATACGCAGTTTTTACGTGATCCTGATTATCCCCATGTGGGGATTTGGCTCGGCAACTAATGCACTTGTGAGCAACCTGATCGGTCAGGGAAAGCAGGAAGAAGTCATGTCGCTGGTGTTGAAAATTGCCAGGCTTTGTGCTATTGGCGTATTATTTATGATAACCATGGGATTGATATTTCCGGAAGTTGCTTTGAAAATATATACAAACGACCCGGTGTTAATAAGTGCTTCTTTGCCTGCACTATATGTTGTAAATATCGCGGCTTTGTTCCTGTCTGTCGGTTTTATATTTTTCAGTGCGGTTTCCGGAACGGGCAAGACAAACGTATCCTTAGTGATCGAACTGGTGGTCATCTTCTTTTACCTTGTTTTCGCTTATATTCTGGCGGATATACTAAGGAAAGAAGTCTATATAGTATGGATGGTCGAATATTTTTATGCCTTTCTTTTAGGCACAATATCTTTCTTTTACCTGCAAAGCGGTAAATGGAAGTCATCTATTGTATGACTTTATTTCCGGAAGGTGATCACCTTGTTCGTGGTGAATGAGATCTCAAATCAGCAAACAGCTAATTCGCGGGTCAGCGCAACCTTGCGTATACAGCAGGGGGAGTTATGGAGGTATCCATGCGGGTTTCAACAATATTCTGGTAGTCTTGTAAAAAGCGTGAGAGTTTGCCATATTGCAGACCTCTTTGCCTGAGATAGGTCCCTAATTCTGCCAGGTTCGCCCATCCCTGTTCGTTGGCGCAGCTGTTAACCCCTTCCTTTAAAATGGCTTCAAATTCAGAATGAGTCATAATTAAATTTTAAAGAATTGTTAACCTGAAATACAAATATACAAAAAAGAAAGGCAAATGTCCAGCATCAATTTACAAATGTTCAAGGGGGAGTTGCATTTGTACTCCCAGCCTGAAGCTGCGGCGGTGAAAACCGGTTATTCCCCAATCATTGATGGCTTTACGGTGGGCTTCAGTCGGATAACCTTTGTTGTCCTTCCATCCGTATTCCGGATGAAAACTGTCAATTTCCCGCATAAAATCATCCCGGTAAGTTTTGGCCAGGATGGATGCAGCAGCTATGCTGAGGTATATGGAGTCCCCTTTGATGATGCACCTGTGAGGTATGCCCGGGTAAGGACGGAAGCGGTTTCCATCAGCCAGGATCAACTGCGGTCTGACAGTCAGCTTATCCAGAGACTTGTGCATGGCCAGAATGGAAGCCTGGAGAATGTTGATCCGGTCGATTATCTGATTATCAACCGACCCGACTGCCCATGCAACCGCCTCTTTTTCGATGATATACCTGAGATCTTCACGTTGCCTGGCAGATAATTTTTTTGAGTCGTTCAGCCAGGGATGGGTATAACCCGGTGGAAGGATTACAGCTGATGCAAATACAGGGCCAGCCAGGCAACCCCTGCCGGCTTCGTCACAGCCTGCTTCAACCAGGTCTTCAGTGAAGGATGACCGGAGCATTGAGAATATGAAGGTAATTGTTTGCCAGGACCAGGATCAGGAAAATCAGCAAGGCAATCTCATTCAAAACGGATTTTTTGAAGAGATGGTAGTAATGGGCAATCATAATGCTTGCAGGAAGGAATATCAAAGTGTTATAGTCAACTTGGCCCTGGAATAAGATCATGGGAAGAGTGAAAGTCATCAGCCAGCCAGTGGCAGCCATCTTTTTCCTGAAATTAATACCGAATGAACTGAGGGTGCCGGTGATGCGCATAAATGCCGGCAGCAGCATGAATATGGCAAAAATGCTCCATACGGCCAGTTGCCAGGTATCCTTATTCATCCGGAAAGCAAATATTTTCCCAAAATAATTTGAATATGAGTCAAGCGCTCCGTTTAGCTGGTCGGTCCAGAAAAAATAAAGGAAAAGATAAACATATGGCAGGGAAACCGCTATAAAAGAAATGATAAGGTTTCTTCCGTTAAATGTACCATATACCAGTAATGACAACCAGATAAAAATATAGAGGATGATCGCAACCGGGTAAAACATGGATATTATTGATACCAGGATACTTGCATTGAACACTTCCATATAATTCTCTGGTTCATCATTCATTTTATAAATAGTATGCAGGAACCAGGTGAATAAGGGCAATGCTATTATGACCGGATAAGAGCATAAGGTGATCGGGTCGCTGCCCATGAACAGAATGAATAGAAAGGCCGGCAGTAAGTTGTTTTTTGGCGTCAGTTCATGGAAGACAAGAATATTGTTAAGGGTAAGCGCTGAAACCAGAACTATGCCTAATGCCACGGCGGGACTGGCTACATCGAACAAGTTTAGCAGGTAATGTGCAATATTATATAAAGGTGTGATCAGGTCCGGTTCAACAGGCAAACCCGGGTTGGCCAGGAAACCCGGCAGCCAGATACCGGCCGTGACCAGGACAAGGGCAAAATACTGTATTAGAAAACTCGACCGGAAGAATTTGATCAGCATGATAGTTCAAAATTAAAAAATTTCACCCCAGATCCGGGTTTATTCTTCAAAAAGCTGATTTATTGTTTTCATTGGTAAAAACATTTTACCACTGTCAGGAAGTTTGATGAATCCATATTTATTATAGAAATTCACTGCCTCTTTGTCCAGGGGATCAACTACAACAGCGAATGAACCTAAACTTTTTGAGCTTATATAACTCCTTTTCAGCGCATCAACTAATAATAATTTTCCAATTCCTTGCTTCTGGTACCTGGTATCAACAGCTAATCTCCCTAAAAGTGTTGCAGGTATTGATGAATATGATCCCGGTAATTTTTTTTTAAGGTATTCAGGAATAATATCTAAAGGAATGTTATGATTAGAAAGAGTATAGTAACCTTTGATCAGATTTGTCTCACTGTCTGATATGACAAAACAAGCGGAAAGGTTCCTTTTTATATCCTGGTTGGCCTGACGATGAAAATAATTATCCAGCAGAGCATTCCCGCAGATAAATTCTTTTTTATTAGGGGAGGAGGAAAGGAGTTCAGTCAGCAATCTCATTCAGAAAGCTTATTGTTATATTGTTTTACTGCTGAAATCAGCTCAGTGTTTGGTGCTTCAGCTTGAATAACTGCGTTGAAAAAAATCTCACAGTCCCTTTTAGAACTTAATACGTTTTCGTTTTCCATGATTATCTCCTTTGCTTTTTCCTGCACAGTCAGGATTACAAAGTCGGTAAGACTACGGAAACCTCCGATAGTCGCTGCTCTTTCAAAAAATTGTTTCTGTTCTTTAGTCAACCTCGTGTCGAATCTGGTTTTATCCTGTTTAATTGTTTTAGTTGTCATGAATTATTTTTTTTTCAAATGTACGTATAAAATACGTACTAAAATGATATATTGAAGATTTTTTTTCAGAAATGATTTGAAGACGGAATTTGAAAACATAAGAGGTCAGCAGGTTTTTCATGACTGCGATTTATTCAAAATAAACTTAAGTTTATCAATGGTCTTTCTTAATTTTTTATAAGCAATCATCTTTCCGACAGCTTTGCCAACTCCAGCCATAATAAAAATAAAGACAATGGAATACGAGCAAACCAGAATGGAAAACTTGTTATTATGAAAGAAATAAATATAAAGCAATGCCGATACAGTTGAAAGTAGAGCATACATCGTAAACTTACTACCTGTTTTGCAACCACAGGCAAAGTAGTTTTGCCTGACTTTTTCCAACCAGAATTGATTTTCTTCAGAACTTAAACTAGGGAATTCAAAAATAAAATCCACTCTTTTGTATTTATTCAAAAGTGATTCTAATTGACCGGAAGTATTTATTGATACTGGCATCTTGTTATATCTTTTATAGGTAAGTCACATGTCTTGATGACCTGACCAACATTTTTTGCCAGACACTAAGGTGTCCTGTTCTGTTTGGTGAAGGGTTCATTAAATTGGTAATGTCTTCTTTATGCGGTAAATTGCAACAATGACCAACTTCATGAGCCAGATCGGTAACTGCATCCAATGATTTATCAGGTGTTAATTCATTGGCAGGAAAAAACACGCCACCTGGATACATACCACCACTTTGTGTTTCGTTAAATTTGATTGTTACATAGTCAGATAAAGGGCCCAGAGAGCAACCTGCTTTTCCGTCAGTATATGATCTGACTGCAAAAGCTATGATGGGGGCACCATAACCAACCAGTCTTCTTGCGTTCGTGGAAAATCCCAGTCGTGCCATCATTAAGTTGAAATTGGTGCCAATACTTGTCAAATCATCTCCGGCTGCGCATGCATCACAACATACATCAAGGGTACGGTTGCTGCTTACACTGTCATCTGTTTTTACAAAGTCTTCAAATGAATAATTGTCACCTGAAAATGCAGATCGATACATAAATAAATTGGTTGGCATAACCCTTATGTTCATTTCTGCACGGAATGTATTAATTAAATATTGAATATCCCGGTAAACTACATTGATATCTTTGACCACAGGTTCCTTTGCACTGTCATTTTGAATGATTACCAGCAGTTTAAGTTTCTTTTCAGGCATTATGCCTAATAAAGTTAGAATGGCGTCAGGTAAAGAATATACTGCATAAACCACTGTTTTAATAATATTCAGTACCCATTCAACAAACCTTCCTATGAATGGTAATGAAAGAATAATATCAAATACAAATGCGATGATGCTTCCAATGATGCTTAAAATAAAATCAAGAATGGCGACCAGCAAATTAAAAATACTTGAAACAACATCTGCTACAACACAAACGAACATGACTATATATTTCCAAACCACACAGACCAGGTTCTTAACCCATTCCCATCCAACACAGACAATGTTCTCGATCCACGTAGATACTACACAAACTATGTTCGAAATCCATGTTACTACATCGCATGCCCAGGAACAGGGCCACCAGCCACAACATTTATCATATCCTTCATCACGGGTTTGCGTACATTGTTTATATCCATCATCCCGGGTCTCATTACATTTTTCATAACCATCATCACGGGTTTTCAGGCATTCATCGGTTTTAATTTTTTCCACACAATTGCTCATAGCATTCAAGTTTAAATTTTAAAATGATAAGGAATTACAAACAAATAGGATATGCCTTCTCTCCGCACTTTCCGGGAAGCTTTATAAAAGGCATGCAAACAGGCGGTAAAATTTAGGGGGATAGAGCGAGCTATTATTTATTTCCTGACTAAGCCTGGAAAAGCAGTTCTGATATTAATCCGTAAAGATACTAACAATTAGGTTAGCAATAAACATGAATTTTATATGAGATACTTTATCAGATCCTGTCCAAGATCCCTCCGAAATGCCTTATTTTCATAGTAAATCCTGTCAGAGTTCTCATAGGATTTTTCAAATGCTTCCTGCATGGTTTCCCCAAAAGAAGTCACTGCGATGACACGGCCTCCGTTCGATAGCACCTGGTTGTTCAACGGATCGATAATTGTTCCCGCATGAAAGACGATGCTTTCCCTGACCCGGTCAAGCCCGGATATGGTTTTGTTTTTTTCATATTTATCCGGATACCCTCTGGAAACCAGCATAACCGTGGCAGTGTGCCTTAGATCGGTTTCAATCTTTTTTTGATCCAGGTTTTGGTTTCCAACTGCAATAAACAGCTCCAGCAGGTCATTTTTTATCCTTGGAATAACCGACTCGGCTTCCGGGTCTCCCATCCGGGCATTATACTCTATCACAAAAGGATCGCCGTCAACATTGATCAGGCCGAAAAAGATAAAGCCTTTGTATTCTATTCCATCCTCAATCAAACCTTGATGGGTAGGAGCGATGATCCGTTCTTCAACTTTTTTCATAAATAGCTCATCGGCAAACGGCACCGGGGAAACGGATCCCATTCCGCCAGTATTCGGGCCTGTGTCGCCTTCCCCGATCTTTTTGTAATCTTTGGCCGATGGTAAAATAAGGTAATGCAGTCCATCAGTGAGAATGAAAGCCGACATTTCGATACCTGACAGGAACTCCTCGATGACAACCTTTTCACTGGCCTGGCCGAATTTAGCGTCAATCAGCATCGATCGGATCTCCTCCCGGGCTTCTTCCAGGCCCAGGCAAATCACAACCCCTTTACCGGCGGCCAGGCCATCTGCCTTCAGGACATAAGGAGGTTTCATTTCGCCCAGGAACTGCATGGCTTCTGCATGCTGGTCCTTATCAAAGGTCTTATACCTTGCAGTGGGGATATGGTGTCTTTTCAGAAATGCCTTGGCAAAGTCCTTACTGCCTTCCAGCATGGCAGCCTGCCTGTTTGGCCCGATAACGGGAATTTTATCAAGCAAGGGATCGGCCAGGAAAAAATCGTGGATGCCTTCAACAAGTGGCACTTCGGGCCCAACGACAACCATACCTATCTGTTGATCAAGGACCAGTTGCCTGATCCCTTTAAAATCGGAGACAGAAAGGTTGATATTATGGCCCAGTGCTGCAGTTCCCGCATTTCCCGGGGCAATAAAAAGGTCTTTCAGAAGAGGGCTTTGACGCAATTTCCAGGCTAACGCATGTTCTCTTCCCCCGGAACCAATGATCAGGACATTCATCTGTATTTGTTTAGGGGTTCTTTGAATCCAGTGCTTTTTCCATTGAATCCCAGAGCAGGCCTGCTGTTCTCTGCCAGCTGAAAACCTGCCGCCGCTCTCGTGCTTTTGCATTGAGGGATAGGGCTAAGGAAGGATCTGACGCAATTTTCTCCATCCCTTCACAGATGGATTTAACCGAGAACGGATCGACCAGGATGGCTGCATCTCCGGCTACTTCAGGCATTGATGTTACATTAGAAGTGATGACAGGTGTCTCGCAATAAAATGCTTCCAGGATGGGTATGCCGAATCCTTCAAAATAAGAGACATAAGTCATGGCCGTTGCGGCAGAGATCACCCTGTTCAGCTCAAGTGGCTCAAGACGGCCGCAAAAATCCACATCTTTATTGAACTTCATCTTGTCATAAGCATCTTTGATGCTCTTGGTCCACCATTTTTTCTGCCCGATGATCAGCAGTTTCATATCGATTCCCGTTTCCTGCCGGAACAGGTCAAAAGCACGGAACAGGTTGGCCAGGTTCTTACGGGGATGAAGGGCCCCTACAAAAACAAAATATGGCAGGCCCCCTGTATACTTTGCCCTCACCATGAACTTTTCAGAATCTGCCAGGGGGGTGTAGCGGTCATTTGCACCATTGTATACCACATCGATTTTCTCAGGTGAAATATGGTACTGGTTGCTGATATCACGCTTTGAAAACTCTGATACCGTGGCAATCCGGCAGGCCTTGCGGGCATACTGCGGAAAATAATGGCGGTAGAACGTCCTTTCAGGGTAAGGAAGATCGTCAGGATAATGCTCGAAATTCAGGTCATGGAAGACATTCATCGATTTAACCGGTGCGGCGAGCGATAAATAGCCGTCAGGAGAGAAAAAAAGATCGGGCTGTATCTTTTTGAGAACCCGTGGGAGAGACTTTTCAAACCATAGGTAATATAATAAAGGATGCCTTGCCTGTGGCGGGATTACAACCGGTGTTATATTATCTGAAAAGATAAAGGATTCATCAAATTGCCGGTCAAAAATGAAATAGAATTGATGTTCCGGGTGCTGTGTGGTTATCCTTTTTAACGTTTCATACGAAAACCACCCAATGCCTTCGAGTTTGTTTTTCAGCAGTAACCTGGTGTTAACGGCAATTTTCAAATCAATAATTATTTAAAAGAAATTAATCTGACGGCAATATACCGGATTTGCTCCGTTGACCGTTTTTTAAATCTTATAACTTTGTACAAATATAATTTTTTTTGAAAATGGCTGGCAAAAGAGAGTGTTTAAAACGACCTGTTCTTATCATATTTTTCTAACAATCTTTTCATGCAGAAAAAATTCCTCGTCAATCTTGCCCTGCTGCTGTTCCTGAATTTCCTGATCAAGCCGTTCTGGATTTTCGGGATCGACCGCACAGTGCAGAATACGGTTGGTCTGAGCGATTACGGGTTTTATTTTACCATTTTCAATTTTGCCTTTCTCTTTTATATCCTGCTTGATGCCGGGATCACAAATTTCAACAACCGCAATATAGCCCAGCACGTCCACCTGCTGAACAAGCATTTTTCCAGCATGGTCATCCTTAAATTTATCCTCTGTGCTGTTTATGTGGCTGTTACTTTTATTGTCGCCCTGATCATCGGCTACAAAGGCCAACAGCTTGTCCTGCTGGCCTGGGTGGGATTTAACCACTTCCTCCTGTCATTCATCCTGTATCTCCGGTCGAATATTTCGGGCATGATGATGTTTTTTACCGACAGCTTACTATCTGTCCTTGACCGGGCCCTGATGATCGTCATTTGTGCTGTTTTGCTCTGGGGTGGGGTTACCGGCGGGGTATTTAAGATCGAATGGTTTGTTTATGCCCAGACGGCAGCCTACCTGGTTACGATGGCTGTGGCCATGATAGTGGTCGTCAGAAAGGCTAAGTTCAGGAAACTTACCTGGAACTGGCCATTTTTCCTCGTTATCCTGAAAAAAAGCTTCCCTTTTGCAATTCTTGTTATGCTGATGGCTATCTATAACAGGGTCGATTCGGTTTTTATCGAGCGGCTTTTGGGCGGGGAGGAAGGAAGAAGGCAGTCCGGTATCTATGCCCAGGCTTTTCGTTTACTCGATGCCGTAAACCAGTTTGCCTGGCTTACAGCCGTTTTACTGCTGCCAATTTATGCGAGGATGATTAAAATGAAGCAGGAGCTGGACAAAATGGTCAGGCTGCCTTTTGCCCTGCTCATCACTTCTGCCATAATTATAGCTACGGGTTCATATTTTTACAGGACAGAGATCATGCAATGGCTTTATCCCAGGGGAGAGTTTGAATCCGCAGCCGAGTTTGCTGATAAGCTGGGTCAATCAGCCAGTGTTTATGGTATCCTCATGTTTGGATTTCCTAGGGAGTACCACCATGTATGTCTTCAGCACGCTTTTAACAGCAAACGGGAACCTGAAACAGTTGAACCTGATCGCCTTGGCAGGTATCATGTTGAATTTCGGAGTAAATATCATCATGGTGCCAAGGCTCCAGGCTGTCGGCGCTGCTTATGCCAGCCTGGCAACACAGCTGTTCACGGCGGGGGCTTATTTTATCCTGGCCCAGTATTATTTCCGGTTCAGGGTCGATTACAGTTTTATCCTTTCTATTCTGATATTTATCGCACTTGTGATTGGCTTTAATTTT
This sequence comes from uncultured Bacteroidales bacterium, assembly GCA_963701785.1. Taxonomy (GTDB): domain Bacteria; phylum Bacteroidota; class Bacteroidia; order Bacteroidales; family JAGOPY01; genus JAGOPY01. The sequence continues at coordinate 146,985 of CAVPBC010000003.1, forward strand.
GTCTCGAAAGAGTTATCATTCCGCTGGCAGATCAGTTTTTCAATCATGCTGGCGGTTAGTTTCCTGTCGGCTTTTGCGTTAAGGCTGATCAATATTCCGGAAATTATCCGGTTGCTGAAAGAAAAATCACCGGAATGAAGGCATTTCAATATTTATTTCTACTTTTGACCTCTCTTTGGTAAAAAGCAAACATGAATGATCAGTTGAACCAGGAATCCTTCAAAAAGGGAACTCAATTCCGTCAACCTGTTGCATCTGTTATATAAGTGGAGACTTCCGCTGATTATTATTACGTCTGTTTCCATTATTGCTGCGATTATTTTTTCGTCACCCATTTTTATCAAGCCTAAATTTAAATCGTCCGTGATCATGTTCCCGGTGGCTACCAATTCCATATCCAAGGTATTGATCAGCCAGAACTCAGGGATTAAAGAAGATATCCTTGGAATAGGGGAGGAGGAGCAGGCGGAGCAGATGCTTCAGATGCTCAATTCAAACATGATCAGGGACAGGATCATCAAAATACAATTTGATCAGTCATTACAAAATCCCGCAGGATTCAAGGCATAAATATACCCGTTTACACCGGGAATACGAAAACAATGTCAAGTTTCGCCGGACGGAATACATGGCCGTCAAGATCACCGTATTTGACACCGATCCGCAGATGGCGGCCGATATGGCCAATGATATTGCAGCTTTGCTTGATTCCACCAGGAATTTCATGCAGAAAGAAAGGGCTGTTAAAGCTTTCCAGATTGTGAATGAGGAATACATCAGCCTTGAAGAATGAAGTGAATGGCATTGTCGGGTCATTAAAATATCTTGGAAGCAAAGGCGTAAATGATTATGAAAGGCAGTCGGAAGTCCTGAACCAGCAACTGGCCATTGCGATTTCGCAAAATAACCAGCATGCTGTCAGGGCATTGCAACAGAAATTAGATACCCTGGGCAAGTATGGCGGCGAATTTCTTTCGCTTAAGAATGCCCTGGAATTCAAGACCGAACAGCTTACCCTGCTTAAGACCAAATACCAGGAAGCCAAAGGTGGATGCGGAACAGTTTCTTCCTCAGAAATTTATTGTGAACAGTGCTTACAAAGCCGAGATCAAATCATACCCGATAAGGTGGATCATACTGGTTGTCACAGCCTTTATAGTCTTCTTTACGGCAGTACTTAACAATCATTATAGTTGAGAATTACACGAAGTTACAGTTAAAAAAAAACTTCGGTTCCCAATAATACCTAAGCTGAATGTCAGATTTCAGAAAATAATTATATCTGAACTCAAAATGGAAAAATACTTTAATAATACTAACCTGATCAACCTTCTGCTCAAATGGAGGATCCACCTGATGGTGATCCTTGCAGTGGCATTAGTGCTGGCGGTTATTTTCTCCAGCCCGTTCTTTATCACGCCAAAATTTAAATCCATCGCCGTAATATACCCGGCCAACGTTTCTCCATATTCTGAAGAAAGTGAAACGGAACAGATGTACCAGGTCCTTCAGTCACAGGATATTATAGACAGTGTGATTACAAAATTTAATCTTGCCGCACATTATAAGATATCCTCGGATTATAAATATTATAAAACAGCTCATTTATTACGAATACAGCCAGAATATAAAAATTGAAAAAACCCCTTATGACGCAGTAAGTATAGAAGCACTTGACAAAGATCCCGAAATGGCCTCTAATATTGTTGAAGCTATCATCGACTTTTACAACCAGAAGGTAAGAGTAATGCATAACGCCAAGTATTTTGAGGTGATGGACATGTACAGAAATTACTCCTGGCTAAGAAGCAAGAGGATATTGATTCCCTGAAAAGGGCCTTGTATAATTTAAGCGTCGAATCAGGCTTGTTAGGATATGATCAAAGCTCGGAGGAGATCATGAGGGGCTATCTGCGCACCGTTACCAGTGGTGCCGCAGGGAATATCAATACTTCCGAAGTTAAACGATTGAAAGAGAATATGGAAAGGAAGGGAGGCGATTTGATCCTGATCACGGAGCGGATTAAGCATGAGGCAAATTCATACTCTGCTTTTAAAGTGGAATATGAAGATGCGCTCCGGTTTTACCAGGCCAAGCTGACCTATTGCAATGTCATCACGCAACCGTTCCCGGCAGATAAAAAATCATACCCTGTCCGCTGGCTTATTGTTGCAATGACCTTGATCCTGACTTTCTTCTTTTCCATTGTTGTCATTCTGATGGTGGAAAACCTCAGGGTAACGAGGCTCAGAAAAAATCAAAACCAGGTGAAACATTGACCGAACGGGCGAAATTATTATGGGTTTATGGTGCCAGCGCGGCATTTATAGCCGTAAATGCCTACCTTTTTCTCCACGATAAATTATGGGGACTGGCGATTCCTTTTGTCTTGCTGCTACTTATCCTTTATATTTTTTCCCTCGATAATGTCCTTCTGCTGATCACTTTTCTCACCCCACTTGCAGTTAATCTAAAAGATGCCGAATTTGGTATCGGGATTTCGTTGCCTTCCGAACCCCTGATGTTCGGCGTTTTGTTATTGTTTGTCCTGAAACTTGCTGCATGAGAGGTTTTATGATCACAAGATCATGAAGCATCCTGTATACTATTGCCATTATCATCAATCTCGTCTGGATTTTTATAACCTGTTTCACCAGTGAGATCCCTATAGTTTCCATCAAATTTATGGTTGCCAGGTTATGGTTCGTGATCCCGTTCTATTTTGCCGGTATACTTATTATTCTACCGACCTTAAAAATGTTAAAAAATTTCAGTGGTTATATGTTATCCCGCTGCTGATGGTTATTTTTTATACGCTTTACAACCATTCCACCTATGGTTTCGATAAACCGCACAGCAATATGGTCATGAAGCCTTTTTATAATGACCATACCGCTTATGGGGCGATCATTGCCTTATTCCTGCCGGTTTTTACCGGATTTGCCTTTGCACGGCAATTTAAAAGATCTTACCGGATGATTGCCTTTATCGTCCTGGCCATCCTTGTGACCGGCATTATTTTTTCCTACAGCCGTGCAGCCTGGATTAGTGTCGCAGCCGCCATTGCAGTTTTTCTCCTGATTCGTTTCAGGATCAGGTTTTACTGGCTTGTGCTTGCCCTCATGGTCGGGGTCGGCCTTTTCTTCATGTTCCGTTACCAGTTCCTCGATAAACTTGAAAAAAACAAGCAGGATTCTTCAACCGATTTCGTTGAACATGTCCAGTCGATTTCCAATATTTCTTCCGATGCCTCTAACCTTGAAAGGATAAACCGCTGGGCTGCAGCCATAAGGTTGTTCAAGGAGAAGCCGATATTTGGCTGGGGACCTGGCACTTACCAGTTTGTTTATGCCCCTTACCAGCGGTCGAAGGAAAAAACCATTATCAGTACAAATTACGGAGATATGGGCAATGCCCATAGTGAATATATCGGTCCGATGTCTGAATCAGGTATACTTGGGATGCTAACTTTTCTCGGGATTGTCGTAACGGTGATTATTACAGGGCTAAGGGTTCATCGCAGGGCTAAAAGCAGGGAAATCAAGGCTTATTAGCCTAATGATCATGCTGGGTCTGATCACTTATTATGTTCATGGGGTCATGAACAACTTCCTTGATACCGATAAGGCATCCGTGCCATTCTGGGGTTTCACCGCTATTATTGTGGCGATGGATCTTTACCATTCAGGGAAACAGGAAGAGCTTACCGCCTAGAGCCCCCGGCTTGTGGCTTGAAGCATGTAGCTTGTAGCTTGTGGCTAGATTTCAAGCTTTTCAAACAGTTCCGGCAGTCGTTTGATGTAAACCATTTCCCGCCATTTTTTCCTGGCTTCTTCGGCAGGTGCTCCGAAATAAGTGATTCCGCCTTCAATGGATTTATCAATGGCTGAAGTGCCAACAATACGGCTCCTTTGCCAACCACGATATCTTTATTCACCGATACGCGTCCCCAGAGTATGACATCATCCTCGATCCTTGTAACCCCGGCTATTGCACAATGGGCGCCGATCAGGCAATTTTTGCCGATATAGGTGTCATGCCCGACCTGGACATGGTTATCGAATTTTGTGCCTTCATCGATGATCGTATCGCCTGAAACGCCTTTATCAATAGAGCATAGTGCCCCGATCTCCACGCGGTCTTTTAATCACGACACGGCCGCAGGATTCCAGTCTTGCGGTAACCGGCCGGCTTCCTCTGAAAATAATAAGCATCGGCGCCAATGACGGAATTAGCATGGATGATAACGTCATCCCCGATCACGGTATGGTCATAAATGCTGACATTGGAATGGATAATGCAGTTTCTGCCGATTTTAACATGGTTCCCGATAAAAGCACCCGGCTGGATCACAGTTCCTTCGCCGATTTCCGCTGTAGGGCTGATGGTGCTGCTGCAGGATTCAAAAGGGCGGAAATGCTTTGCCAGCCAGACATAATCACGGAATGGATCTTCGGAGATAATGAGGGCTTTGCCTTCAGGCCGTGGCACTTCCTTGTTGATCAGGATCGTGGTGGCTTTTGAATTCAGGGCTTTATCGTAATATTTGGGATGATCCACGAATGTCAGGTCGCCGGGGCTGACCATGTGGATCTCATTGATCCCGGTAACTGAAAATGAAGGATCGCCATCGAACTTTGCGTTGAGCAAACCGGCGATTTCCTGGAGAGAATAGGGGCGGGGAAAAAGCATGAAAATTTTGAATTTTGAATTTTAAATTTTGAATTCAGGACTCTTCAATATTTATTCTGGAACCCTGGAACTTTGGAACCCTGGAACAATTAATCCTTCGCTCTTTCAGCATACCTGTAAGTACGCGTATCAACCTTGATTTTTTCGCCCGCGTTGATGAACAGGGGCACACGCACGATGGCGCCAGTTTCAACTGTAGCTTCTTTAAGGGTGTTGGTGGCGGTATTGCCTTTTTCTCCCGGCTCGGTATAGGTCACTTCAAGGTAACAGTTGTCGGCATTTCGCATTGTAAAACGGTTTCCGATTCGGAATGGAAGATCAGGTCAACTGTCTGGCCTTCTTTAAGCAGGTCGGCAGCTTCCAGGAGCTTCTTTTCCACGAAAACCTGCTCGAAATTATCGGAACTCATGAAATAATAAGAATCACCGTCGTTATACAGATATTGATGGGGCCTTCTTTCAATCCTCACGATATCGATCTTCACACCGGCAATGAAGGTATTTTCCAGCACCCGGCCGTCGCGCAGGTTCTTTAATTTGGTGCGCACGAAAGCGCCACCTTTTCCGGGTTTAACATGCTGGAACTCGACAATCGACCAGAGACCATTGTTAAAATCGATGCACAATCCATTCCTGAAATCAGCGGTTGTTGCCATATTACTAGTGTTTTAGAATGATTTTCAAAATTTTGTGCAAAAGTACATCATTTTTCCTAATAAAAAAATCCTAACGCAGCACCTGAAAACCATGTGAAAAGGCTGGCGAATTATACGTCAATGGTCCTGTAGTTGACCGGGTGAGGGATCCCCTTGAAATTTTCGGCAATTATAGGGGAAACCTCAGCCAGGCATGTATCTTCTTCTGAAAGATTTAACTTTTCAAGATCTTCTTTTACCTTCAGATAGAAATTTTCACTCAAAACGATCCTGTTCTTACCAGATTTGCTCATCAGCCTGGCAGCCATGTCGATATCTTTTCCATAGTAATCATTGTAATTTTTCAGGTAAGTAATATTGTAAACGTTCTGACAATAATGGATGGACACTTTGCAATCCATGAAGAGGTTTTTTACCGGGAACGACTTGATATTATGCAGGGTCGAGTAAATCTCTTCGACTATCGAATAGTGATTGGAAAAGGCTTCCTTTTTAACCAGGATATCATCAGGAATATAAATCATCAGTTCATCGCCTATTCCTTTAACGATGTTATCCGGAAAATCATTCAGTATCGAAATAAAGTTGAAGGTGTTATTAATGAGCTTTCCCCAATGCCCGATCCCTTTTTTATATTTGATACCTGTCGATTCGACGAGGTCAATAAAGATACAGGTGCCGGGACAGGGGGGGATTTTATTAAGGATCTTCTCAAGTTCCTTGGATGCAGGGTCCTTATGATTAATGTAAACAGCCATAATTGATTAATTACAGGTAAGATGCAACAGCTTCCCTGATGCCGGGATATAATTCAAACAGGTGGTCGAAGCCTGATATTTTAAAAATCTGGGCAATTTGCGGTTGGAGATTACAAATGGTAAATCGTCCTTTTACAGCATCGACCTGCTTTAATGATTTCAGTAAAATCCTCAGCCCTGAGCTGCTCACATAGTCAAGACCCTGGCAATCAAGAATAATATTCTTCTGATTATTTTCAACCAGCATGGTCATTTCTTTTTCTAAGAGGGAAAAATTCAAGGTATCCAATCTGCCTTCCAGGGCAAGGATAACAATATTTCCTTCTGTTTTCTTGTTGATGATCATAATTGAGCTTTTATGTTTTCCCGTCCCGAAATTACTAAAATTCATCCAAACAGTGCGAGTTAAACAAAATCTTCTTTATCTTGGGACCTCGAAATAAAAAATGAGGAGGGATTGAATGTTTTTTAACCGGATTAAACCCAGGGGACTTGCTTTTAAACTAAGCCTGGGTATACTTTCTGCAACAACGATAATCATATTCGGCATTCTTTATTATAATTACCATTTTTCAAAGCGTCTTTTGCTTGAAAGTGCGCGTGAAACCGCCGAGCAGCTTACCAGGGCAACAATGACGCGGATAGAGAGTGTGCTGATCTCAGCCCAGAGGGTGCCGGAGAGTTTATTACTGTTTCTTCAGCATCCGGATTTTAATGAGAATTCCCTGAATGAAATGCTCGGTTTTGTCCTGCAGAATAAACCCGAGGTATTCGGAAGCACGGTTGCATTTGCCCCTTACGCGCTTCGCCCTGATCTGGAGGGATATGCTCCATATTGCTTTCGCACCGGTGAAGGACTTGGAATTTAAAAACCTTAATGACGAAGACTATAAGTATTTTAACTGGGGATGGTATACTTCAGCCAGGGATTCAGGTCAGCCACTCTGGACAGAGCCTTATTTCGACCTTGGCGGGAGCAATGCCCTGATGTCAACCTATACTCTGCCTTTTTACGGTGACAGCCCTTCCGGAAAGGTTTTCCGTGGGGTCATCACAGCTGACCTCAGCCTGGAATGGCTGGAGGAAATGATGAATTCCATTAAAGTATTTGAGTCCGGTTATGTTATTCTTATTTCGGAGAAAAGGACCGTCATCACGCATCCTGTAAGCCAATTCCAGATGCATAACCTTAAAGAGCTGGCTTTAAATGCAAATAATAAAAGTCTGGTTCAGCTTACTGATAAGATGATGACAGCCGATGAAGGATATTTTCCATTTGTTTCACTGATCGATAAGCGGCCCTGCTGGATGTATTATACTACTTTACCACAGACAAAGTGGCATATGGCGGTGGTTTTTATTGAAGATGAACTGCTGGCAGGACTACATCAGTTATACTACTTTACGGTTTTTATGGGGATCCTGGGCATAGTCCTGATCTCTGTAATGGTGATCCTCTTTTCCGCTCAAATCACAAAGCCATTGCGAAGGCTAACTTTGATCGCCGATGTGATTGGAAGTGGCGATTTTAATGTCAATATCAAAGAAGACCGCTCGACCAGGGAAATATTTCTGCTTGGTAATGCATTTAACCGGATGCAGACGGAGCTTAAAGCCTATATTAAAAATCTCGAATCGACAACGGCAGCTAAAGAAAGGTTTGAAAGTGAACTGAACATTGCCCATGATATCCAGCAGGGGATGATCCCGAAGATATTTCCGCCATTTCCGGATCGGGAAGATGTCGATATTCATGCCTTACTTGTACCGGCCAGGCAGGTTGGTGGAGATTTTTACGATTTCTTCTTCCTGGACGATGAAACACTCTGCTTTGCTATTGGAGATGTCTCGGACAAAGGTGTTCCCGCTTCGCTGATGATGGCCATGACCATCACTTTGTTCAGGGCAAAAGCCAACCTGAACAGCGGGATCAACGATATAGTCGGCAGCATTAACAGGGATATCAGCAAGGACAATGTCAACCTGATGTTTGTTACATTTTTCATGGGAATCCTGAACACACGGACCGGGGAGCTTATGTTTTGCAATGCCGGGCACAATTATCCTTTGCTGATAAGAAATAATAACTCAATAGAAGCACTTGCCGAAACGCATGGTGTGCCTCTTGGAATCAATGAAGCACAAATATATAAGGCCGGCAAGATCATGCTGGAAAAAGAAGAAACCCTGGTACTTTTTACGGATGGAATTACGGAAGCCCTGAGCGTGGACGGTAATTTTTATGGAGATGACAGGTTGGAGGAACTGATCCGAAGCAAGTGTAAAGGATTGACGCCGGTGCAGATAACAGGGACAATTATGGAGGATGTAGGGGAATTCGCTAAAACCCCTGAAAGATCGGACGATATCACCCTTTTGGTTCTGTCATATTTTCCCACCGAAAAACAATAACCAGGACATGGAAAACAGGTCACTTATCATTAGCAATAAATCAGAGGAACTTGAACGGCTGAGTTTGTTCATCGAAGAGCTTGGCCGTGATTGGTCCCTCCAGGCAAGCCTGGTTTTCGAACTCAACCTCATCCTGGAGGAATATATCATGAATCTTGTTAATTATGGTTATCATGATACAGATAAGCATGAAATTTCAATTGAGATGATTAAAGAGGAAGCTCAGCTTAAGATCATTGTTATTGACGACGCAGGCCCGTTTAATATCATGGAAGCACCTGAAAATAAAGAAATTGATAAACCGGTTGAGGAAAGAAGGATAGGGGGGTTGGGGATACATTTTATCAAATCGCTGACTGATCATTTGGAGTATGCTAGCGATGGAGGTACAAACAGGCTGGTAATAGTAAAGAAACTAAAAGGACTCTATTGAAGTTGTCATTTTTGATTCCTATTTAATAAAGTATTTCCTGATCCTGAAAGGTAGTTCGGGAAACAGCGATGAATGGTGTTCCATGATAAACCATTCCCCATTCTCCTTTTTATATATAAAAGAAAATCTGGCAGGAACTCTTACTAATTTATTCCTGGCAGTCCAGCTGAAAATATATGACCCGGAGTAGAATGCAAAATCATTATAAACCTTGATGACACCTTCACCGGTATATTCACACCTGAGATCATCCCACTGCAAAAATCTGACAAAATACTCCAATATATCGGAATAGCCGTGACGGACAACAGGTGAAAGCGTTCCCCATAGTGTGCCGTCGGGATGATATAATCTTAATACATTTTCAGGAGAACGGGATTGCATTGCCTGAGCCCATTTCATGGCAACTTCATGTATTTCTGCTGACATTTTCTTATGGTTTGAATGAGGGGTTAAAGATAGAAAAATTTGAAAAAAATTAAAAGAGGACCGTGTTCTATTCTATGGCATTGAATTTCGAAATTTAGTACTTTCGAGGCTTCATATAAATACACATGATCAATAAAATAAATGAGGCGGCAGAATTTTTAAGATCAAAAGGGATAACTGCCCCGGAGATCGGGATCATTCTTGGGACAGGCCTGGGAAAACTGGCTGACGAAATTGAAAAGGAAGTAGAGATTGATTACGAAGAAATTCCCCACTTTCCAATTTCAACTGTCGAATTCCACCATGGGATCCTGATCTATGGCAAACTGCGCGGAAAAAAGGTACTTGTTATGAAAGGCCGGTCGCATGCTTATGAAGGTTATACAACCCAGGAAATCACCTTCCCGGTGAGGGTTATGAAGGTCCTGGGCATTAGCACCCTGCTGGTTTCTAATGCCTGCGGTGCCATGAATACCGCCTTTAAAAAAGGCTCCTTAATGCTCATTGAGGATCACATCAACCTTCTTCCCAACCCGCTGGTTGGCCCTAATATTGATGAATTGGGCACACGTTTCCCGGATATGAGCCATGCTTATTCGAAAGTTGTCAATGAAAAGATCATCCGTATCGCTGAAATGAATGGCATCACACTGCACAGGGGCGTATATGTGGCCGTTACCGGCCCAAACCTGGAAACCCGTGCGGAATACAGGTTCCTCAGCCGTATAGGGGCCGATGTCGTTGGAATGTCAACTACCCCTGAAGTGATTGTGGCTAACCACATGAAACTCCCTGTAGCGGCTATTTCTGTCGTTACGGATGAATGCGATCCTGACCACCTTGAACCAGTCGATATTTCAAAAATATTATTCTATGCCTCCCAGGCCGAAAAAGGACTGGTGCAAATATTTTCTGACCTGGTAGAGGAACTATAAAACCTTCCTTTATGCCTGATATTTTAACTGTTAAGTCGCCATTCGACGGACATTTTATCCGGGATTTCGAACTTTCCGGGGAAAAGGAGATAGAACGGGCGATCAATATTGCCCATAACCTGTTTCTTGACCAATCACGATGGCTGCCATAAGTATCAACGGATCGAAATCCTGGAAAGACTTGCCGGTCTGATGGGTAAGCAGGTTGAGGAACTGACCATTATGGCTGCCGAAGAAGGTGGCAAGCCTTACAAAGATTCGAAAGTGGAAGTAATGCGTGCCATCAATGGCGTGAAAATCGCAATAGCTGAACTCTACAACATGCGCGGGGAAGAGATCCCGATGGGCATGACGGCGGCTTCCACCAACAGGCTTGCTTTTACAACCCGGGAGCCTATCGGTGTGGTGCTGGCCATCAGCGCCTTCAACCATCCGCTGAACCTTATCGTTCACCAGGTGATCCCGGCCATAGCGGCCGGTTGTCCCGTTATAGTCAAACCGGCATCTTCTACCCCGGTATCCTGCTTCAACCTGGTCAGGTTGCTTTATGAGGCCGGCTTGCCGGAACCCTGGTGTGCCGCACTGGTATGCCGTCGGGATCTGGCAGAGAAACTCGCGGCCGATCCCCGGATCGGGTATGTTACATTCATTGGCTCACATGAAGTTGGCTGGCGTCTTCGCTCCATCCTGGCCCCGGGAACCCGCGTTGCACTTGAGCATGGCGGCGTGGCCCCGGTGATCGTGGACGAAACGGCAGAAATAGATGCCCTGGTGCCCGCAATCGCAAAAGGTGGCTTTTACCATGCCGGGCAGGTTTGTGTTTCCGTTCAAAAAGTATTTGTTCATGAATCGGTCGCAAGATCCTTCGCCGAACAACTTGCATCTGAAGCTTCCCGCCTGGTAGTCGGGGACCCGCTGGATCCTCAGACTGATGTCGGCCCGATGATTGCAGAAAGCGAAGTTATCCGCGTTCACGAATGGGTGGAAGAAGCCTTGCAGGCAGGAGCTATTGACCTAACCGGAAGTGTATTAAATTCCAAATCCCAAGCACCAAATTCCAAACAAATTCAAAATTCAAAATTTAAAATTCAAAATTTCTTACCGTCTTACCGTCCTACAGTCCTATTCTCTCCCCCAGAACACGTCAAAGTCTCAAAAGAAGAGGTCTTCGGCCCGGTGATCTGCGTTTACCCTTTTTCAGACCTGAGAGATGCCATCTCCAGAGCAAACAGCCTCAGGTATGCATTCCAGGCTTCTGTTTTTACCCGCGATATCGATACAGCGCTGGGTACGGCACAAAAACTCAATGCCTCAGCCGTGATGATCAACGACCATACCGCTTTCCGGGTCGACTGGATGCCTTTTGGCGGAAGGGACGAATCGGGGATAGGAACGGGAGGGATACCTTACACTATGCACGAAATGACCCGTTCCAAGTTAGTAGTTTTTAAGTTCTAAACTTAAAGTTTTTGTGTTAAGGGTTAAGTGTTAAGGGTTAAGTTCGGGAATTGTTTATAGTGTTGAGTGTTAAGTTTGAAGGTTTAAGTTACCTTAATTTATTTTGTTTCCAGTTGAGTAGTTTTAACGATTTTGGTAAGTATTTTGACAATTTCATCAATGTCTGTTAATAGTTCTGTAAAGTCAAAATCTTTAACAATTCTGCTATCAGATAATAGTCTTATCCAGTACCTGGTTTCCCTGGCTTCCTTGGAAGCAATTGCCATTTTAGCAGCAAAGTCTTTCCGGCTGAACCCAGCTTGCGCCTCTTCAATATTTGCACCTATGCTTGTTGAGCTTCTGAGAAGCTGATTTGAAATTACATACTCTTTTTGTTCCTGCATTAATCTGTGCAAAGGAATCACTTTCAAGGCAAAATAATATGCTTTGCCTCCAACAACACTATCAGCCATAACATTTGATTTTATATATTTATCCGGAAAAAAGAAAAATATACCCGGTCAAAAAATAAAATAATAAAAACTTAAACCTAAAAACTTAACCCTCAACACTTATAAACAATTCCCGAACTTAACCCTTAGCCCTAAACACTTAACACAAATGAACAAAAGATTATTTGTAGCAGCAATGTTTCAAGTTTTTGTTTTAAGTATTTTTTCCCAACAGAATCTTCTTCCTTTCGTAAACCCACTCATCGGCACCCAGCGCATGGGCCACACCTATCCCGGTGCAACGGTTCCGTTTGGCATGGTGCAGCTAAGCCCTGATACGGATACGATCAGCTATGAAAAGGATGGGAAATACAACGGGGAGGTGTATGCCTATTGTTCCGGATACCAGTATGATGATCCGACGATCGTAGGTTTCAGCCACACACATTTCAGCGGGACCGGCCATTCCGACCTCGGTGATTTCCTGGTCATGCCTACTGCCGGGACTTTACAATTAAACCCGGGGACGGCTGATCATCCTGAAAGAGGTTACCGGTCAGCTTATTCGCACGCCGAATGAAGTTGCTGAACCGGCTTACTACAAGGTGTTGCTTGAGGATGACGGTATTCTTGCTGAACTGACGGCTACAACGCGGGTGGGTTTTCATCAGTATACTTTCCCGGAAACCGACAGCGCTCATATCATCCTTGACCTGATCCATGGTATTTATAATTATGATGATAAAAATGTCTGGACTTTTGTCCGGGTTGAAAATGATACGGTGGTTACTGGTTACCGCCAGACAAACGGATGGGCCAGGACACGGGTGGTTTATTTTGCCATGGCCTTCAGCAAACCTTTTTATCAATATGGTCATAAAAAATATGATCAAGACAGTTTACCGTGGATTTTACAGGAAGTTCGATGAATCAAGAAATTTCCCGGAAATGGCAGGGGAGAAGATCAGGGCTTATTTCACATTTAATATGCAAGAAGGCGAAAAGCTTATGGTCAAATTCGCTTTATCTTCGGTTTCGACAGAGGGTGCAATGAAGAACCTTGCAGCTGAAATCCCGCACTGGGATTTCGACCGGGTGGTCAGGGAAAGCCAGGCAAACTGGAATGAGGAACTGAATAAATTTATGTGGAAACCCTGACCCCTGCGGATAAAACCACCTTTTACACCGCGCTTTACCATACTTTTCTTAAGCCCGACGGTTTACATGGATGTGGATGGATCTTATCGCGGACTTGATCAGAATATCCACCATGCCAATGGATTTGACAAATTACACAACTTTTTCCCTCTGGGATACTTACCGGGCTTTGCATCCGCTGTTCAACCTCAATTCAGCCGGGGCGCAATGTGGATATGATCAAATCGATGCTGGCACATTACGACCAGAGTGTGCATCCAATGCTGCCGGTCTGGTCGCACCATGCCAACGAAAACTGGTGCATGATCGGATATCATGCGGTTTCGGTGATTGCCGATGCCGCCGCAAAAGGAAATGAGTGCATTTGATATCGGAACATGCACTGGAAGCTTGCGTCAATACGGCTAATTATGAACTTGTATGATGGGCTGGAATATTATAAAAAACTGGGCTATGTTCCGGAAGATAAAAACTCGTCATCCGTTTCAAAAACCCTTGAATATGCTTATGACGACTGGGCCATCGCTCAATTGGCAAAAAAGGCAGGCAACGATGAAGTGTTCAGGCAATTTTCCAGTCGGGCGGAAAACTATCTCAACGTTTTCAATCCAGCCTCCGGTTTCATGCAGCCAAGGCTGAGCGATGGTTCCTGGAAAACCCCTTTCGATCCGCTGAACACCCACGGCCAGGGATTTATCGAAGGCAATGCCTGGAATTACAGCCTGTATGTCCCACACGATATTCCAGGAATGATCAGCCTGATGGGAGGGAAGGAGCGGTTTTCAAATCATCTTGATTCATTGTTCACCATGCACCTGGCTGATGAGAACTTTAAGGAAACAGAAGATATAACCCGTGATGGGATCATCGGTTGCTATGTCCATGGAAACGAACCGGGTCATCATATCCCATACCTGTATAACTGGACCGGCCAGCCCTGGAAAACGCAGGAACGGGTCAGGATGATCATGCGGGAGATGTATGGCGACACACCCGGACGGATTATGCGGAAATGACGACTGCGGCCAGATGTCGGCCTGGTATATTTTCAGCGCCCTGGGCTTTTACCCGGTTTGCCCGGGTAGCGATTGGTATGCAATCGGAAGCCCGCTGGTGAAATCGGCCACCCTTTATTTTGAAAATGGAAGTGTGCTGAAAATCAATGTTAAAAATCAATCAGAAGAAAATATTTATATCCAGGAGATCTTTATTAATGGAGAAAAGTATTTAAAAAATTACTTTGAACATTCAAGCCTTTTCAATGAATCTGACATTGACATTGATATTGATATTGTAATGGGTCCTGAGCCTCAGAAAAACCGGGGAACATTTCCTCCGGAAAAATAAATAGTACATTATAAAATCATCTTTAGTATGAAAGGTCATACAACCATCGGATTCGTATTCCTTTTACTGCTGTTTACTTTATTTTTAAAAAGTAACTGGTTCTAAATTTCTTAATTTTGTTATTCAGGGAACCCTTAAATCTTTTTTAATGAGCCAGAAATACCGTGTGATCGTAGCAGTTATCGGGGTGCTCCTTGGCCTGTTCATGGCATGGTATTTCTTTAGTATCGTTATCTACATCATAACAGCCGGGGTTATTTCACTCATCGGGCAGCCTTTGGTGGAAGTGCTGTCAAAACTCCGGATCGGAAAGTTTAGTATGCCGAAATCCATTTCGGCGCTGATAACAATTATCGTGTTGATAGGCATACTGACCGGGATAGTCTTCCTGTTTGTTCCTGCTATCACACGGCAGGCACAAATGATCTCAAAAATCAATGTGGAAGAAGTGGTCAATTACTTTGCCGGGGTAATCAACCAGATGCAGGGATTACTGCTTTCTTACAATATTATCGGAGATAATGAGACCCTGCAAAGTATCCTTGACAGGCAGATCCGGTCAATAATCAACGTGACTGATTTTTCAAACATTATAGAAAAATCACTGAACGCTGCATCGGTAGTCTTTATTGGTTTCTTCTCCGTGATCTTTCTTTCATTTTTCTTTTTACGAGACAGGCAGTTACTTAAAAGCGGTATCCTGTTGTTTGCCCCTGACCGGTTCCAGGCCGAGGTGCAGAACATCCTGCACAAAACAAAGATCATGCTGTCAAGATATTTTATCGGCCTGATTTCACAGCTTTTCATCATGATGATCCTGCTTTCAATAGGCCTCTCCGTTTTTGGGATTGAAAATGCAATATTGATAGGCTTTTTCGGGGGATTTATGAATGTGATCCCTTATCTGGGGCCAATTATCGGTGCAACTATTGGAACCGTGCTCGGCATGTCATCCGACCTCGGGCTGGGGTTGTACGATCAAGCTTTTAATTCAGGTATCACGGTAATCCTTGTGTTTTCTGTCGCTAATCTGATCGATAATTTTGTTATTCAGCCACTTATCTTCTCAAACCGGGTAAATGCGCATCCTATTGAAATCCTGCTTGTCATATTGATGGCAGGAAGCCTGGCCGGGATTCCCGGAATGATCCTTGCCATCCCGGGTTACACGGTACTCAGGATCGTAGCCAAAGAATTCCTCAGCGGATTTAAACTGATTGATAAACTAACTGAAAATATCTAAGACAATGAACAAGACGGTATCGAATTTTCTCCTTGGATTCCTGGCCGGCGCCGCTGCCGGTGCCATTGCCGGGATCCTGTTCGCCCCCGATAAAGGCAGCAAAACCAGGCAGAACATCCGGAAAAAAGTACGGGATCTTTCCGATGAATTGGACCTGGGACTGGGAGAACTGATTGATGAAATGGACCTGGAAACCGAACCGGCAACTCAGCACCGGAAGCGAAAAAACTGCCACTGAGATGCCAAAGCCAAACCGCAAGACACAAAGCAAGTAATAATAACTCATATGACCAACATGACCAATGACTAATGACCAGACGCAACCAATACCAATACATGGAAACAGATCAGTCTATCCGACCATATTTAAGCAGCTCATCGAACAGCTGAAGGTGTATCTAAACCTCAGGGTGAATTACGCAAGACTTTATGTAGCTGAATTCCTGATCAGGTTTTTTTCCGGCTTTGTTTTATGGATGGTCATTTTCCTGTTTCTCTTTTTTGTCCTGGTCTTCGGATCATTTGCTTTTGCATTCTGGTTCGCGGAATTAACCGGAAAAATGTCCCTTGGATTTCTGATCATTGCCGGTTTTTATATACTGATCGCAGTGTTGATTTATGCATTCAGAAAGCCCTTCATTGTGAAACCATTTACAAAGATGATTATTTCCGAGATGGAATTAGATAAATTTAATGACCTGGAAGATGAGAAAAGAAGGACAATGATTTTTTAGAAATCGAAATATTAAAAGAACGACCATCAAAAAAGGATACTGGAGCAGGAGATGAAACTCAAATCCAGTTTCAGTGAAATAACTGATAACCTTACCGGCGCTGCACTTGTAAGCAAGGTCCGTGATAATTTATTCAGCGGATCAGGCTTTGCTTTCAAATTGGGATTCATGGCAGTAAAATGCTGAGAAGAAGGTTGAATCAAAATAAAAAGCAAAAAGCTTAAGATTTTGGTTTCCCGGTTATTTGATACCTTACGTCTGCTGGCCCGATTGACGCCACGAAGAGCATTCAATCTTTTTAAACTTTATTCCAGTTACTTATTTCAGCCGTTACACCGGCAACATGAGGCATTGGGGAAATCCATACACTATTTCCGTCGAGCCAACCACCTCCTGCAATCTCCGCTGCCCGGAATGCCCGTCAGGTCTCCGGAAATTTACCCGCAATACCGGGATGATCTCGCTGGAATTGTACCGTGAGATTATCGACCAGCTCCATCCCGATCTGTTTTACCTGATCCTGTATTTCCAGGGTGAACCTTACCTTAACCCGCTATTTTTCCACATGGCAGAGTATGCAGGAAAGAAGAAAATTTATACCGCCACTTCAACCAACGCCCACTTCCTGACCGACCACCTGGCCAGGAAGACTGTCGAATCCGGTCTTGACCGCATCATCATCTCTCTCGACGGGCTGGACCAGGAGACCTATGAAAAATACAGGGTAGGAGGGTCGATGGAAAAAGTTTTGGAAGGAACCCGCAACCTGGTAAAGTGGAAAAAGGAGCTTCGGTCGAAAACCCCATATATCATCCTTCAATTCATCGTCTTCAGCACGAATGAGCACCAGGTGCCGGAGCTGAAAAGGCTGGCCAGGGAACTGGGCGTGGATAAACTGGAGCTTAAATCAGCCCAGGTATATAATTATGAGGAAGGAAACCCGCTTATTCCTGAAAATGAATCATTCTCCAGATATAAAAAACACAATGGGAAATTTGTTATTGACAACCCGCTGTATAACCATTGCCTGCGAATGTGGAGAGGTTGTGTGATCACCTGGGATGGCCTGGTGGTTCCCTGTTGTTTCGATAAAGATGCCACGCACCGGTTAGGAGATCTGAAAAAACAAAGCTTTAAGGAGATCTGGAAAGGAAAGGCATATAATGATTTCAGGAGAAAGCTGTTTTCTGCAAGGAGAGAGATTGATATATGTAAAAATTGTACGGAAAGATGATATGATGGTCGATTTTCGACGGATTTAAATCGACCATCGACCATCGAATATCCTTAAACCGTCATAATATCCTTTTCCTTCTGAACCACGATCTTATCAACCACTTCGATGTATTTTGTGGTCAGCTTCTGGATATCTTCCTGTAATTTCTTTACTTCATCTTCAGCCACGCCTTCTTTTTCAAGGTCTTTGGCCATATCATTCGACGAACGGCGGATATTGCGGATGGCGATCTTGGCATTTTCCGCTTCTGATTTTGCTTTTTTGACGAGATCACGGCGGCGCTCTTCGGTCAGCGGTGGTACCAGGATACGCAGTACTTCACCCTCATTCTTGGGGTTTAATCCCAGGTTAGCGGCCATAATGGCCTTGTCGATATCATGAATGATGCTTTTGTCCCAGGGCTGAATGATGATCTGCCTGGCGTCGGGAGTGGTAATATTGGCCGCCTGTTCGATAGGGGTGACCACACCGTAATAATTGATCCTGATCCCTTCGAGCATCTGGGGGGTCGCTTTGCCAGTGCGAAGTTTGTGCAATTCTTTTTCCAGGAACTGAACCGATTTGTTCATCTGGTCTTCTGTCTCCTGCAGTAAAAATTCAGATTCCTCAGTCATAATGGACTTTATTTATGATTTCTGCAAAAATAAAGATTTATCCGGAAATTTTGCAATGATCGTCTCGCATGCCCTTACCTTTTGCCCTAACTTTACCTGTATCTCCGCTTCTTTTGGCAAAATAAGATCGACCCTGCTGCCGAACCTGATGATCCCCGCCTCTTCGCCCTGGAAGACATAACTGCCTGTTTTTGCGTTGGTGAATACACGTCGGGCTACCATCCCGGCAATCTGGGTCATCATGACCGATTTCCCGTGTTCATTTTTTATCACGATCGACATCCGTTCATTCTCCATGCTGGCTTTCGGCCTGTAAGCAGGAATATGGGAACCCCGGTGGTATTTTGTATGCAGGATCTCCCCGCTGATAGGATACCAGTTCACATGCACATTTAATGGTGACATAAAAACTGATACCTGTATCCGCTGGTCCTGGAAGATATTGATTTTCATGGATTTCTTCTATGACAACCACATGCCCGTCGGCAGCACTCAGGATATTATCGGAATCAGCAAGGATTTCCCTTAACGGGCGCCTGAAAAAACGGATACACAGGAAATAAAAAACCACCCCTATGCCGTAAAGAATATAATGAATAAAGGTTTGATGCGGAAAAGCAAGGTTGATCAGGCAGACAAGCGCCAGCAAAATGGCCAGTGTAACCAGGAGCGGTACATATCCTTTGTGATGGAGCCTCATAAATTCAATAAAATTAAATAGCAGAAAAAAGCCGGCGCTGCAAACAAAACAGCATCAAACCGGTCGAGCACGCCTCCATGGCCGGGAAAGATATTACCGGAGTCTTTTACTTTGAAGCTTCGTTTCAGCAAGGATTCAGACAGGTCACCAAAAGTGCCTGAAACCGTGATAATCAGAGCTCCTGCAATCCATTGTAAGGTATTGAGTTCGGTGAAAAACAAAGACAACACATAAGCTGCAGCCAAACCGGATATCATTCCACCTATGGTGCCTTCCCAGGTCTTTTTAGGTGATATCTTCTCGAAAAGCTTATGCTTTCCCAGCACCATTCCTGTCAGATAAGCAAAAGTGTCATGGCTCCATAAAATGATGAAAAAGCTGAATGCGATGTGCCAGTGTGGTTGGTTCCCGGTAACTATTGCACTCATCAGGAAAATCAATATGGAAAGAGGGATTGAAATATAAGCCACCGGAAAAATGCTGATAGCTATGTTCTGCAATGAGTTTGGTTTGTTGCGGAATAATTCAGCGATGATAAAAGCAAAGATCAGCAGGGGAAGAAATGCAATGATTTTAGGTGAGATCATCCCCAGCGCTGCTAATGCCGGGATGAAAAATACTATTGATCCGACCATGTATCCCACTAGCCGTTGCGGGTAAACATCGATATTGCCGGCAAGTCGGAAGAACTCAAACAGACCTGCAACCATCAGGACATATATCACGGCCAAAAATGCCAGCGGATGCAAAATCAGTGAACCTATGATCAGGGCCACGAAAATAATTCCGGTAATAGTCCTCGTGTATAGGTTTTGCACGGATTAATTTATTTATTTCTTCGTTTCGTTTGATTAGTAATGAATTAGAAATAACCGTGTATTTGTTTTGCTTTTTATCAGATACGGTCTTCCAGCAGGAAGACATACAATTCTTTTGGCCCGTGAGCCCCCATGACCAGTGTCTTTTCAATATCGGCCGTGCGGCTCGGTCCCGTTATAAGTGTTACCATTGAAGGCATCCTCTGCTCATATTTTTTTCGCAATTTGACAATGGCATCTTTCAGGTCTCCAACCAATTGTGAAGCGTAAGCCAGTACAATATGGATTTCAGGATAGATAAATATCTGCCGCCCGGTCATCTGCCCGGTGGAAACCATAATACTTCCCAGCCGTGACACGAGCGATTCGCACCTGGTCATCCCGACTTGCGCCCGGGTAAGCTGACTGTGATCAAATATGCAGTTGATCTGACCTTTATGTAATAGGCTGATAATGGCTGGTTCAAGGGCGAAAATACTGTCCCAGTTCCGGTCTTTCATCAGGAATTTCAGTCCATCGATGACTTCCTCTTCACTTTCGCAATAAATGAATAAACCGCCCGCACTGGTTAATTCCTGTGCAAAATTTATATCCAGTGATTCTTCCATTTCGGCAAACACCGGCTTTTCGTAGTCGATCTTTGGAAATGGCTGATCCGTCTTTGAAATAAGAGCCTCCCTGACGTACTTTAATACCTTTTCTTTTGAAGTACTTTCTTCCATATTCAGTACAAAGATAGAAAAACAGAGAGAATTACACGGTTGTCAATTCGGCAATGTAGATTTTCGGTCGATTTTTCAAAGCTGCTCTTTCTTTGCCACCGGCTTTCTGCCGCGCTTCTTCGGAGCTTCGTCGTTGATCTTCTTAGACTTTACCGGGTTTCCGTTGGCTGCCTTGATATCGGTGAGCACGATCTCGTGCCCTACATGCTTGATCTTTTTGCCGAAAATGACCTCCAGGTCTTCGCCGAAAATAACCTCTTTTTCAAGCAATTTGCCGGCAAGTGCCTCGAGCTTGTCTTTGTTCCCTTTCAGGATCTCGACAGCCCTGCGGTAAGCTTTCTCGACAAGTTTTGCAATTTCCTGGTCAATGACTTCAGCGGTTTTTTCGCTGTAGGGCTTATTGAAGGAATATTCCTGCTGCCCGGTCGAATCATAATAGCTGATATTCCCGATTTTATCGTTCAGGCCGAAAAATACGACCATGTTGTAAGCCTGTTTGGTCACCCTTTCGAGGTCGTTCAGTGCGCCGGTGGAAACCTTGCCGAAAATGATCTCTTCGGCAGCTCTTCCACCAAGGGTAGCGGTCATTTCGTCGAACATCTGCTCGAAAGTGGTGATCTGCCTTTCTTCCGGCAGGTACCAGGCCGCACCTAAAGCTTTCCCGCGGGGGACGATGGTCACTTTTACCAGCGGGTGCGCATGGGGCAGCAACCAGCTGACCGCAGCATGCCCGGATTCGTGGAAAGCAATGACCTGCTTTTCCTCCATCGAAATGATCTTGCTTCTTCTTTCCAATCCTCCGATGATCCGGTCGATAGCATCGGCAAAATCCTGCTTTTCGATGATCTTCTTGTTGTTCCTGGCAGCTATTAAAGCTGATTCATTGGCTACATTGGCAATATCTGCGCCGGAAAACCCGGGGTCTGCCTGGCAAGCCATTCCATATCGACATTCTCTTTGTCGTATTTGAGAGGTTTGGTGTGTACTGCGAAAATGGCCCTGCGTTCTTCCAGGTCGGGCAATTCCACGTTGATCTGCCGGTCGAAACGGCCGGCGCGCAACAAAGCCCTGTCGAGGATATCCGCCCGGTTGGTGGCGGCCATGATGATCACACCGGAGTTGGTGCTGAAGCCGTCCATCTCGGTGAGCAGCTGGTTCAGTGTGCTTTCCCGCTCGTCATTGGCGCCGGTGATCTGGTTCTTGCCCCTGGCCCGGCCGATAGCGTCGATTTCGTCAATGAAAACGATACACGGTGCTTTTTCCTTGGCCTGCTTGAACAGGTCACGGACCCTGGAAGCGCCCACACCGACGAACATCTCCACGAAATCGGAGCCTGAAAGCGAAAAGAACGGCACCTGGGCTTCACCGGCAACGGCTTTGGCCAGCAATGTCTTACCGGTTCCCGGAGGGCCTACCAATAAAACCCCTTTCGGGATCTTGCCTCCCAGTTCTGTATATTTCGACGGGTTCTTTAAAAAATCAACCACTTCCTTAACTTCCAGTTTGGCTTCTTCCAATCCCGCGACATCATTAAAATTGATGCTGACGCTGGTAGTCTTATCAAACAGCTGTGCCTTTGATTTCCCGATATTGAATATCTGGCCGCCCGCACCGCCGGCATTCCGGCTCATCATTCTCATAATTACCAGCCATACGATGACCAGGATTGCGATCGGGACGACCCAGCTTACAATATCGCCTGTCCAGTTACGCCTGACATCGTTTTCAATGTAAACGGGATCTGCAAGATTTTCCTGGGCTTGCTGCACCATCTTTTCGAAACTTTCAGGCGAAGTGATATTGTAAGTATAATGTGGGCCTTTGGCCGCAACATTCTCCTTGATATCCTTGTATTTCGGATCATCCAGCTTTTCAGGTTTAAGGAAAAATTCTGCACTTTCCTTATTGACCAGCACGACACGCTCGATATCTCCATTGGCAAGCATTTCCCGTACCTCGCCCTCGGTGATCTTTTTAGCTGTACCACCTTCCCAGTTAACTAAATAGGTGAGTATGAAAACAAATAGTAATCCGGCATAAATCCAGTAAAAACTGAATTTGGCCTTGTTGTTCTTGCCTTTTGGTGAAGCATTCCCTCCCTTGTCCTGTTGATTTAATTTCTCCTCTGACATTATGTCTGGTATTTCTTGTTAAGCTTTACTCCTTATATTCGTGATGTGTGATCTTCGCGTCTGCCCATAATTTCTCGAGTTGATAGAACTCACGCCTGTCTTCCCGGAAGATGTGAACGACCACGTCGACGTAATCCAGCAAAATCCATTCCGCGTTTTCAAAACCTTCTTTATGCCATGGTTTGGCTTTTAAATTCTTCACCGTTTTTGCCGTAATGGCATCAGCAATAGCTTCCAGCTGCGGCTTTGAACTGCCATGACAGATGACAAAATAATTTGTGATGGCATGTTCGATATCCTGGAGGTCCAGGATCATGATGTTTTTAGCTTTTGTGTCTTCCATGCCTTCAATAATAAGGCGGGTCAAATCTTCTGATTCGTAAATTTCTGGGGTCATTCAATTATATATTTCCCTGCAAAATTAAGCTTTTTTAAGATGCCTGCGCTTGAAAAGCTTTGCCTACCACTTATTTATTAGCAGGTTAACGTCGATTATTGTTTCTTTCTTCCTTAAAACGTATTTTTGCATAAAATGTTTAGATGATGACAAAAATTGGTAAAGAAATCATCCGCTTAAAAGAGATTGACTCGACAAACCGGTTTTTTATGGACTGGCTTAACAGGGAGAAGCCGGAAGAAGGAACCCTTGTCATAACAGATTACCAGACTGCCGGAAGAGGCACTGAAGGAGCAGGATGGGAAAGTGAGTCTTCTCTAAACCTTACTTTCAGCTTTGTACTTTACCCGACCTTCCTGGCCATCGAATCACAATTCTATCTTAACAAGATAGTTTCGCTGGCCCTGGCAGAAATAGTCGCCGAAGTCCTTCCAGGCCGGGATGATATCAGGATCAAATGGCCGAACGATATTTATATCGGGGATCGAAAAGTAGCCGGGACACTGATCCAGAATGGAGTAAAAGGCTCCCTGTTTGAATTTGCTGTCGTTGGTATCGGGCTGAACGTAAACCAGGAATCATTTAAAGGGGAAGCAGCAAATCCGGTTTCTCTGCAGACGGTGGCCGGGCATAAATTTGACCTGGAGGATATTCTCAAGCTCACTGTTTCAAAAATAGAGAAATGGTATGAATTATTGAAACAAGGTGCCAAACAGGCCATCGATGAAGATTACCTGAAACTTCTGTACCGGATGCGGCAACTGTCAGGTTTCACTTATAAAGGTAATCATATAAAGGCGAAAATCACCGGGGTTAACCGTTACGGCCAGCTAATCCTCGAAATCCCGGGTGAAAAGATCATCGAATGCGACCTCAAAGAAATCAAATTTGAGCCCCTACCCCCTTCCCCTCCCCCAATTGGGGGAGGGGCGAGGGGAGGGGGCTGAACTCAGCACTCAGCACTCAGCACTCAGCACTCAATTTGTCCGCCATCATATTCACCAGGTTCTGCAACGGGCCCGACACCATTAATTTCAGCATTGGGCTTAATTCGGCAGTGAGTTCTATCCAGGCGTTAGTCCTGTTATCAGATTCTTTTTCCAGGTTCCCCCTGATTTCAAGTTCGATAGGATTGTCGGGCCCGGATATGATCCTTACTAGACGGAATGGTATGGCTTCGGCCCGATTGAGTGAAATATGGGCCATGCCTTTGATGTCGAAGGAGCAGGAATCTTCTGTCGATTGCCAGTTGATGACCTGCTCGGGCATTAATTTTTGCAGGTTGTTCAGGTCGAGAAGGAAGGAGTATGCTGCTTCTGTGGCTAAAGCTAACTCTACCTTATGGCTCTCAAAATCTACTTTCCCCATTTTTCAGGATTTTCACGCCATTTTACCAGCGACTGCAGTTCGTCATCAGTGATGTAATTGCTCTCCAGGGCTTCAGTAATGAGGGAGTTGTAATCAGATAAAGTGATCAGCCTGCATTTGGCATCGGCAAAATTCTTCTTTGCTGCATCCAGATTGTAATTGAAAATAGCAACCATCCCTTTGACAATAAATCCTGCTTCAGTGAGCGCATGAACTGCAGCAAGGCTGCTGTTTCCTGTCGAAACCAGGTCTTCCACCACAACAATTGACTTGCCGGTTTCTATCCTGCCTTCGATCTTGTTTTCCATGCCATGTTGCTTTTTCTCTGACCTGACATAGACCAGCGGGATTCCGAATTCCTGCGCTATCAATGCCCCCTGCGCAATGCCACCGGTGGCTACACCGGCAATGTATTCCACTATGCCGAATTCCTCCCGGATGATGTGTACAAACTGTTGCCGGATGTATGTTCGGATCGCGTGAAATGATAAGGTTATGCGGTTATCGCAATAAATCGGTGATTTGATCCCTGATGTCCATGTAAACGGATCATGAGGGTTCAATTTCACTGCCTTGATCTGAAGCAGAGACCTGGCAGTTGTCCTGGATATTTCTTCATTAAAAATCATAAAGCAAAAATATAAAGATTAAAACATTTGGTTTTAATTGTTCATAACTTCATCAGGCAGGGTATTATTTCTCTTCACATCAAAATAAATTATCTTTGCCTAAAATCTACCGGGATGGAACGAATTGCTGTATTTCCGGGTTCTTTCGACCCGATCACCAGGGGCCATGAATCAATCATCAGGCGGGCTGTACCGCTCTTTGACCATATTATTATCGCGATTGGGGAAAATCCGGAAAAGAAAAGCTTTTTTACCCTTGAACGCAGGATGAATTGGATCAAGGCGGTATTTGCAGATGAACCTGCTGTAAGTGTCCGATCATACCATGGGCTTACTGTTGATTTCTGTAAAAAGAACAATGCGAAATTTCTCCTCAGGGGACTCAGGACAAGTGCCGATTTTGAGTTCGAAAGAAGTATCGGGCAGATCAATAAAAATCTTAATCCCGATATTGAAACTGTTTTTCTTCTGACCACCCCTGAATATACCGCGCTCAACTCCTCAATCGTCAGGGATATACTGAGAAATGGCGGGGATCCCTCTCAATTTGTCCCTGATGTAGTGAAATTCTGATGTTACCGGTATCTGACAGGTTATTCCCTTTAATGGAATAAATTAGATTGTTCGACCGTTCTGTATAAAATTTAATGATGAAAAAATCAATCTTAATATTAACCATATTCCTGGCACTAATTTGTGGCCTCTCGATGAATGCCCGGGCATCCTCCATCAGCGGACGAGTGATCAACGGCAAAGGGTTTACAATAAGGCTGATGACTTATAGCGACCAGGTCTCCTATCTCAGGGAAACCCTGCAGAGCACTGTTATCGGGGAAGATGAAAATTTTATGTTGACATATGAACTTGGTTCGGTAAAATATTGCTGGCTGGATATCGAATTTCAGCAGGCTGAAATATTCATCCAGCCGGGCCAGAGCCTATGAATTGAGATGGAATTGAAAAATCAGTCATTATCAGCTTCTTATTATAACCGGACTGGCTTTACCGATCAGGATTATAAAAGATGATGATGATCACCTGAATTTGTCAATCCAGGATTTTAACCAGTTATACAACGATTTTCTATTAAATTACGCTGAAAAAGGCCAGATCCGGAAATTCCAAAAACTGTTTACGATAATTTTATTAAAGCCATAGACATTCGATTTCAAAAAAATGACAAATCCATATTTCAGCAATTATATCAGTTACAAAACTGCTTCGATGCAATTGTTTATGAGATTGAAGAGCAGGGATAAGATCGGCCTGGAGTATTTTGCCGGGCAGCCGGTCCTTTATGAAAACCTGGAATACATGGATTTTTTCCATCTTTTTTTCGAAAAATACTTCCTGACAGGCGGAAAGTACTTCAGTTATAATAAGACCTATGATTTGATAAACGGGAATGCATCTTCAGGAGCAATTATCGATTCACTGGAAGCGACCCGGTTTTAAAAGATGTTGAAATCAGGGAATTATTGCTGCTGGATGGGCTTAAGGAACTTTACCATGTTTCCGGCTTTAAACAGGAACAGGATCAATGCTTCTTGTCAATGAGATTTCCAGAAACGGAACTTCGGCCGAAATCCGGAAATTGGCTGATAACCTCCTGGTCAGGTTAAACAGGCTGCAATCCGGAAGCCCGGCGCCGGAATTCAACTTGCCCGGGATAACTGTTAACAAAAGCTTACCATTTAGCCGATTTCAGCGGGAAGTACATTTACCTGGCATTTTTTGATTCAGGAAATCCGGCGTGCCAGTCTGAACTTGGAATGATCAGTGATATTTATAAAGATTATACAGCGATAAGGTAGCATTTGTGGCAATTTCTGTCGACAAAGATCTTGGCAGGCTGAAGAATATCTATGCAGGGCGGACCTTCCCTGGCTGGTGCTTCACTATGATGGAAACCTTGATTTACTTGAAAATTATGATGCCAGCACTTTTCCACATTTCCTGCTGATCAATGATACAAGGCCGGATCGTCCGGTGCCCTGCACCCAGCCCGAGCGAGAATATTCAGAAGCTGTTTGGTGCTATTTAAGGCAGTGAATATTCTATGGATTGCAATTTGGATTAAATTTGTGCGCTGAATCAAGATTCTTTTCCTGCCAATGTGTCATTAATCTTCAGTCAGGTATAAAGGAACAATTATTGCAGCCTTTGCGGCAAATTACTTTGAATATGAAATTACTACAGAAAATTTTTGGAGATAAATCCACCCGTGATATTAAAGAGATCAACCCGGTCATGGCTAAAATCAAAGTCATCATACGAGACGATTTCACGTCTGAGCAATGATGAATTGAGGGACAAAACTGTTGAATTCAGGAAGAAAATCGCTGAAGCTATTTCGGAAGAAATGAGCCAGATCGAAGCGATTAAACTCCAGATCGAAGCAGAAGAGGATATCATGGAGCGGGAAAAATTGTGGGAACGGTCGATAAACATGAAAAAGAAAGTTACCGGATAACCCAGGATGTCCTGAATGAAATCCTTCCGGAAGCATTTTGTGTGATGAAAGAAACGGCAAAGCGTTTCAAAGAAAATGCAGAAGTAGTGGTTACTGCCACCGATATGGACCGTGAACTGGCGGCAAAAAAGGATAGTGTAATCATTTCAGGTGATAAGGCCCATTATAAAAATCAGTGGCTGGCAGGAGGCAACATGATAACCTGGGATATGGTGCATTATGATGTGCAGCTGATCGGGGGTATGGTCCTTCACCAGGGCAAAATCGCCGAAATGGGCACAGGTGAAGGAAAAACACTTGTCGCTACCTTGCCGGTTTACCTGAATGCCCTGCCCGGGAAAAGGGGTGCATATCGTTACAGTAAATGATTACCTGGCAAAACGTGACTCGGAATGGATGGGACGCTTTATGAATTTCATGGCCTGAAAGTCGATTGTATCGACAAGCATCAGCCTAATTCCACTGCCCGGAGAAATGCTTACCTGGCTGATATTACTTTCGGCACCAACAATGAATTTGGATTTCGATTACCTGAGGGATAACATGACCGGTAACCCGGATGAACTGGTTCAGCGCGGGCATAATTATGCCATTGTCGATGAGGTTGACTCCGTGTTAATTGATGATGCCCGTACACCACTTATCATTTCCGGCCCGACACCGCAGGGCGAAAACCAGGAATTTGAAAACTACAAACCCCAGATTGAAAAGCTATATTCATGCCCAGCGTAGCCTTGTGACCAAAATCCTGGCTGAAGCCAAAAAATTGCTGGTTAGATAATGCTCCTCCAGAAGATGAGAAAAAAGGAGGGGAACTGATTTTCAGGGCTTACCGTGGTCTGCCCAAGAATAAGCCCTTATCAAATTCCTCAGCGAACCGGGCATGAAAGCGCTGATGCTGAAAACCGAAAACTTTTATCATGCAGGAACAAGCAAAAAACATGCATATCATCGATGATGAGTTGTTTTTTGTGATTGATGAAAAGAATAATTCCATCGAATCACCGAAAAAGGGATCGACTTGCTGACGGAATCATACCGGTGATCCAAAGTTCTATATGCTTCCGGATATCGGGTGCAGAATTGGCTGAAATTGAGAAATCTGCCCTGAAGGATGACGAAAAGAGTGGATAAAAAAGAGGAGCTGATGCAGGAATTATTCGATCAAATCGGAACGGGTTCATACCGTGAACCAGTTGCTTAAAGCATATGCGCTGTTTGAAAAAGATGTGGAATATGTGATCATGGATAATAAGATCAAGATCGTTGATGAGCAGACAGGACGTATCATGGAAGGCCGGCGCTATTCCGACGGATTGCACCAGGCCATTGAAGCCAAGGAAAATGTAAAAGTTGAAGCTGCCACGCAAACCTATGCTACCATCACCCTGCAGAATTATTTCAGGATGTACAGCAAACTGGCCGGTATGACCGGTACTGCCGAAACTGAAGCCGGTGAGTTCTGGGATATCTATAAACTGGATGTGGTTGTAATTCCTACCAACCGGCCGGTTGTCAGGGACGACCGGGAAGACCTTGTTTATAAAACCAAACGCGAAAAATTCAACGCGGTTATCAAAGAAATTGAAGATCCTGGTTGCCAAAGGCAGGCCGGTACTGGTCGGAACAACTTCGGTTGAAACTTCCGAATTGCTGAGCCGGATGCTCACCAGGGTCGAAGATCCGACATAATGTACTGAATGCCAAATTGCACCAGAAAGAAGCGGAGATCGTTGCCGAAGCCGGTAAAGCCGGCACCGTAACCATTGCCACCAATATGGCCGGTCGTGGTACAGATATCAAGCTGGGACCCGGCGTGAAAGAAGCCGGCGGTTTGGCCATCATCGGAACAGAACGCCATGAATCCCGCCGTGTCGACAGGCAGTTGCGCGGACGTGCAGGCCGTCAGGGCGACCCGGGGTCCTCACAGTTCTTCGTTTCCCTCGAAGATGACCTGATGCGTATGTTCGGCTCCGACAGGATTGCCAAGATCATGGACCGGCTGGGAATCAAAGAAGGTGAAGTGATCCAGCATTCCATGATCACCAAATCTATCGAACGGGCGCAGAAGAAAGTGGAAGAGAACAACTTCGGCATCACGTAAAAGGTTGCTGGAATATGACGACGTGATGAATTCCCAGCGTGAAGTGATCTATAAAAAACGCCGCCATGCTTTGTTCGGCGACCGGCTGGCTGTGGATATCTCCAATATGATGTATGATGTCGGGGAACAAACGATCAATCAGTACCTTGAAGAGAAGGATTTTGAAGGATTCAAACTGGCCCTTCTGAAAAATATGGCTATTGAATCCCCGTTTTACATCCGATGAATTCTTTTCAATGAACGGGTGACTGACATGGCTGATGAACTTTATGATGCAGCCTATGAACATTACAGGGAAAAATCAAAACGAATTGCTGAACTGGCTTATCCGGTGATCAAGGATGTATATGAAAACCAGCCCCAGTTTGAAAATATTGCCATCCCGATCACAGATGGGATTAAGACCATGAATGTCGTTACCAACCTGAAAAAATCTTACGATAGTGGTGGAAAGGAGATCATCCTTTCCATTGAAAAGGGGATTACCCTTGCCATGATCGATGATGCCTGGAAGGAACACCTCCGGGAAATGGACGATCTGAAACAATCGGTGCAGAATGCGGCTTATGAGCAGAAAGATCCTTTACTGATCTATAAATTTGAAGCATTTGAATTGTTTAAAAAGATGATCGGCAAGATCAATGAAGAGATCACGTCTTTCCTGATCAGGGGAAAACTGCCATTGCAGGATGCTTCTTCAGTAAGGGAAGCCAGGGCGCCAAGAGGGATCGACCGCACCCGGATGCGCGAAGAACGGAGGGACCTGCTCGCCCAGTCACACAGCGACACCCAGGCTAACAGGCCTAAAGAGCCTCAGCGCCGTGAAATACCGAAAATCGGCCGGAACGATAAAGTTAAAGTCCAGTATTCGGATGGGAGGATACTCGTAACCAAATTCAAGTCGATAGAACACGATCTTAATCGGGGAAATTGTCAGATAATCAATTAAAAGGTATTACTTATCCATTTTACTCACGATTAATTTTACACTAATTAATTAATAATCCATGAAAAAGATTTATTTCCTCCTGGCCTTATTGGCCATCATTCCGAATATTATCCTTTCGCAATCGCAGCGTGAACCCGGCCAGCATCTCCCAAAGCCCACTCCCAAAGGGGTTGGAAAAATCGATACCCGCATCGACAATATGAGATACTGGAGAAGAATGGCAGATTCAGGCTTTGTATACCTGGCACCGGTTGAACGCGTACCACCTGCTATTTATACCGGAAGCCGGATTGAAAGCCCTATGGTGATGACGACGAATTCGCCGGATGTGCCGACAACTACAGTAAGTTCCACTCAAAGTGAAAATTCTGTTTTTGTTAATCCCACGAACAACTAATTCTGTGATGAATTCAAATAATTCAACTCACCAACCCGGTCGACATCCCTTTATGGGGCAGATTACCTGCTTTCGACCGATGGGGGCACAACCTGGGGAGGATCTGTCAACGGGGCCGGCGGTTCTAACGCGGTGATCCGACAACCGCAATCGGCCTGACGGGAGGCATTATATCGGATTTATTGATAATAATGGCGGGCAGTCAGTTGCTTATTCAACAGACAACGGAGTCACCTGGACACCGGTCGTTGCAGGTCCACTCCGGAATGGCGATCTGCTTGATAAAAACCATATGTGGATTGATAACACCCCGGTAAGCCCTTATGAAGGAAATCTTTATGCTGCCTGGACAGATTTTGGAGGTACCAATGATACCGAGATCGAAATATCCCGGTCGACCAATGATGGACTGTCCTGAGTCAACACCGATCAATATCAGTGCTGCCGTTAATGCCGGGAGCCACAACCAGGGAGTAAATATCCAGACCGGTCCGGATGGAGAGGTTTATGTTGCCTGGGCTATCTATGATGCTTTTCCGACAGATGAAACAGCTACTGGGTTTCGCTAAATCCACCAACGGCGGGGCATCTTATGCTGCCGCTACCCGGATCATATCCAATATTCGTGGTATCAGGACACACGGAAACCTCAAAAAATCAGCGGGTCAATTCATTTCCTTCCATGGCTGTCGATATCAGCGGGGGGCCGAATAATGGCAATATTTATATTGTTTGGGCAAATGTCGGTGTGCCTGGCGTCAATACCGGTTCCGATATCGATGTTTATATGATCCGTTCGACCGATGAGGGCTCAGCTGGTCATCACCCATCCGCGTTAACCAGGATCCGACCGGGCTTGGAAATGAGCATTATTTCCCCTGGATCACCTGCGATCCGGTGACCGGTGACCTGTGCGTGATTTTTTATGACGACAGGAATGTTGCATCAACGCAAAGTGAAGTTTATGTTGCTTATTCATTTGATGCCGGTACAAACTGGGAGGATTTTAAAGTCAGTGATGTGGCTTTTACCCCTTCACCCATTCCCGGCCTTGCCGGTGGTTATATGGGCGATTACCTTGGGATTGCCTCGAGGAACGGAAAAGTTTATCCTACCTGGTGTGATAACCGCACCGGCAGTCGTAATGACCTATGTCTCCCCATTTATGACTTAACATGCTCCCCGCAGCCAATTTTTCTGCCAGCAATGTTATGACCTGCCTTAACACTACTGTGACTTTCGAAGATGAAAGCCTTAAATATCCAACCAACTGGTCATGGTCAATAACACCTTCAACATATTCATTTGTCAACAGCACAACTGCGGCATCCCAAAATCCGCAGGTCAGCTTCTCTGCTTATGGCAGTTATACGGTACAACTGATTGCATCAAACATATATGGCTCTGATACCATTGTTCGTGATGATTATATCACTGTGAATGCTATCTATGCCAATTTCATCGCAAACAGCACCAGTATAAATGTGGGCAATACAGTGACATTCACAGACCAGTCCACCTGTAATATTACTTCTTACCTGTGGAATTCGGAAGCGGGGCTTCTCCAGCCACGGCAACAACAGCCGGACCGCATGTCGTAACTTATTCCACTCCCGGTTTTAAAGATGTTACTTTAACGGTGAATGGGAATGTTACAGAATTTAAGAATAATTATATCATGGTTGACGCTGCTTATTGTTCGGCTAGTGCAAGTTGCGATGAGTATATAAGCAATGTTTCAATTGGCAGCATCAATAACTCTTCTGCCTGTACTTCGGGAGGATATAAAAAATATACCCAGTTCTGGACAAAAGTTTCTCCGGGAATCGGGTATTTAATTACTGTAACTAATGGGTTTCCATATACTTCGGATCAATGCAGGATATGGGTTGACTGGAACAATGACCTTGACTTCGGGGATGCCGGAGAAACGATCACCATGTCAGGATCTCCTGGTGGCGGTCCGTATACTGCTACTATTACACCTCCGACAAATGCAGTAAAAGGCCTTGCCAGAATGAGGGCCAGAATAACTTATACCGGTTCGATTACTGCTTGCGGTGCCTTGACATGGGGCGAAACTGAAGATTATTCGCTATATGTTGGTACACCCGGTTTATGGGAAGGCGGGACAGCCGGGGCGGAAAGCGATTGGAATACGGCCGGTAATTGGGATGATGGCCGCGTACCTACAGCTTCCACGAATGTGGTGATCCCGCCAAACGTGAATGATTTTCCCGATATTACAGGTACTTTCAACTGCCTGGATATGGACATTAAAAACGGTGCCACTGTAACTGTAGGACCTGGAGCAACCCTCAACATCCTGGGAAACCTTGATGTCGGTGAAGGAAGTTCCGGTGCTTTGATCATCGATGGTGGAACCTGCAACCTGGCAGGTCAGACGACAGCCAGTCCCGGCAGTTCAATTGATTTGATCAATGGTGGTGTGATGAACGATAATGATTAAATTTGCAGGAAACTATCACCATGAAATACAGCAGAGTCCTTCTTAAACTCAGCGGCGAGTCCCTGATGGGTTCTTCTTCTTATGGAATCGATCCCGCCAGGTTACTGGAATATGCAACTGAAATATCTGAAGTTTATAATAAGGGCATTCAAATGGCCATTGTTATAGGGGGAGGTAATATATTCAGGGGCATGAAAGGGAGCCTCCAGGGATTTGACCGACAGACCGGCGATTATATGGGGATGCTGGCAACAGTCATAAACAGCCTCGCGCTGCAGGCGGTTTTAGAGACATTGCGAGTCAAGGTGAAACTATTATCTGCACTGGAGATTGAGGGGCTGGCTGAAAAAGCCAACGGGCTTAAAGCCATTAAATACCTGGAATCCGGAAACCTGGTCATCCTCAGCGGCGGCACCGGCAACCCTTATTTTACCACTGATACCGCATCAGCGCTCAGGGCGGTCGAGATCAAAGCCGACGCAGTGCTGAAAGGCACACGCGTTGATGGGGTTTATAATGATGATCCTGAAAAGAATCCTTCGGCTGTAAAATATGATCGCCTGACCTTCCGCGAAGCTTATGAGAAAGAGTTGAAAATAATGGATCTTACTGCCTTTACATTATGTGAGGAGAATAATATACCTATCGTGGTGTTCAATATGAACGAGAAAGGGAACCTGGTCAAACTGTTAAACGGTGAAAAACTAGGGACGGTGGTGTCAAAGTATTAAGCCTCAAGCTTTAAGCTACAAGCCTCAAGTTTTAATTTTTAATTTTTAATTTTTAATTTACAGGATCTTCATCACCTCAAGCCATGAATGAACTTCATGATCCAGGTCGTCCTGGTGAATATGCCGCTGGGGGTTGAAAAACAGGGTGTCCATGCCCGATAAGCGGGCGCCGGCCATATCCACAAGCAAATCATCTCCTATCATCAGGCTTTCTTCGACATTTGCATTTGCTTTTTCAAGTGCCAGTTCAAAAATGCCTGTTTCCGGTTTTTTTACCCCGGCTTCTTCAGAAGTTGTTATCGTGGTGAAAAACTTCCTTAAATCACAAACATCAAGCTTTTTCTGCTGGACTTCCTCAAAACCGTTTGTGATTATGTGCAGGGCATACTTCTCTTTTAAATAGTGCAAAGCTTCACGTGAATGGGGAAAAAGCATGGTTTTCATCGGGCTGAGGGTTACGAAATCTTCAGCCATGTGTGTGGCCAGGATAAGGTTTTCGATCCCGAATTCCTGTAAGGTCAATTCAAACCTCCGGATACTCAGGATTTCTTTCTTGATCTTATTTTCACGGTATAATCCCCATAGCATGTCGTTTATACTGGTATATACCTGGAAAAAGGAATGAAGATCGTTGATCCCAAGGTCGTTCAGTTGATATTTTTCAAAGATCTCCCGGAAAGTGATCTGTGTATTGCTCTCAAAATCCCAGATCGTTTTATCAAGATCGATGAAAATGTGCTTGTATTTCTTATTATTCATGAGGTAAAATTAAAATAATCCGTGTAAATCCGTATTATCCGTGTCATCCGTGTGCTATAAAAATAATTTAAAAAATACTTGACTTTGTATTAAAAAATGTAGTATTATTGCAATATCAAAATAATATTAAAATGAATACAAAAATGGAACAAGAAAACAGTTTTTCACCAAAAAGCGGCTATTTATTCCTGGCCGTCATTTTTATTCTTCTCGGTGCAATTTTTGCACTTGCCTTTTCGCTGGATAAGGGATGGATATTCGCGTTCCTGGCCATTCCTATTTTTCTCATACCTGGATTCATGGTGGTAAATCCAAATGAGTCAATGGTGCTGGTGTTATTTGGTGATTATATAGGAACGATAAAAGTGAACGGGTTCTTCTGGGCAAATCCATTTTATGTAAAGAAGAAAATTTCACTCAGGGCGCGAAACCTTGACAGCGAGCCGATCAAAGTAAACGACAAGGTTGGTAATCCCATCATGATTGGTATCGTTCTGGTCTGGAAGGTCGAGAATACTTTCAAGGCGGCATTTGAGGTAGATGACTATATGCATTTCGTTGAAATACAAAGTGAATCAGCCATCAGGAAGCTTGCCGGGCATTATCCATATGACAACTTTGATGATGAACAGGCTGAAATAAGTTTGCGTTCAGGTGGAGAAGAGGTGAATCATGTGCTCGAGACTGAGCTCAGGGAAAGATTGTCGATCGCCGGCATTCATATTATTGAAGCAAGGATCAGTTACCTGGCTTATTCAGCCGAAATAGCCGGTGCCATGTTACGCAGGCAGCAGGCGACTGCTATCGTTGCCGCCCGTATTAAGATTGTAGAGGGTGCTGTCAGCATGGTTGAAATGGCATTAGAGCAGCTTTCAAAAAAGAATATTATTGATCTTGATGAAGATAAAAAAGCTGCAATGGTCAGTAACCTGATGGTTGTACTATGCTCGGACAAGGATGCCGCACCTGTGATCAATGCAGGGACATTACATCAATAGGCTTTATTGAATAGAAAGTTATGGCTGGGAAAAAAACATTCGTGCTCAGGCTGAACCAGGAAACATACGAAGCCATTGAGAAATGGGCTGCAGATGAATTCCGGAGTGTGAACGGACAATTGGAATGGATTATTGGCCAGGCACTTTCATCATCGGGAAGAAAGAAGAAAACTAATTAGATCACCAGGATAAAAAAAAGAGGGTGCTCAGTAATGAGTCACCCTCTTTCTGTTATATGCGAAAAAATTATTTAACCATGATCTTCCTGGTTGCAATACCTTCTTCAGTTGTGATCCTGACGAAGTATACACCGGTATTGAACTCCATCGTATTCAGGCTGAAATTAGAATCTTTTACAACCTGGCTGTAAACAACCTGGCCAAGCTGGTTAAAGATATCAACCTGTGTCATAGCAACACCTGACACGATGTTCAGCTGATCGGTAACAGGGTTCGGGTAGATAGCTATCTCAACATCCTGTGACTGTTCGGGAGTACCAACGATAAAATCGATCGATAAATCATCGATCATAAATATGAAAGCATCTTCTGAAACACACTGAATGGCGACATAAACCGTCTGGCCATCATATTCCGACAGGTCATAAAAATCTTCGGTCCAATCGGTTGGTGCCAGTTTCGGAGTAGAACCGGAAATAGAGGTAAAGCTTGCCGGGTTCATATCGGTGGTTGAAACAAGCACATTGTATTTCTCCAGCCCATACTCATCTGTATAGGATTTTACCCACAAGGTGAGGGATGAACTCATGCCAAGGGTGGTTTGCGGTGAGATCATCCAGTCATCATTAAATGGTGGAGGAATCGTTGCCATGCAGGCCCCGAACCTCACCCCGCCATGGGGTTGAATTTCCTCATCGGTCATAGGGGGAACAGTAGTGGCCGGGTTAAAGGCGATAAACGCCATTGGCTCACCAGAATGTGTGAAAGTAACATCGGAAATATCCCATGTTTCTCCACCGTCAATATCCACGGCAGTCCATGGATCGAATGTCAAGGACCAGTCCTCCTGGGATTCAAAGTCAAGAATAACAGAGGTCATGATACCACCTGCAGTGACTTCTAAAGTAACCGGGACATCTATCTGCAGATTTTCCGGGTCATTGCTTACGATACGCAAAGTAGCGGTATACGTTCCTAAATCTAGGCCTGCGGCATCAAAAGTTACGGTAATTTCTGAAGAGTTACCAGGGGTGATCGTTCCTGATTGCGGGAGCGACTGAAAGCCATTGTTCAATTGGTGTTCCGGTAAGGTTAGCACGGATATTCCAGTTGTAAGGCAATTCGGGATTATCGGAAAGATGTGACCAACCCACACCGGTGGAAATGAAGTCACCGTTCGGATCAGCCGGGCCGCCATCAGTTCCGGGAATGAAGGTTTCAATAGCTGGCTGGGTGAATTGGTAACCAACCCATACATCAGCACCGGTAATATAAACCGGTTCGGCTAACGTCACCGTATTCCAGCTTAAACTGGCTCCGGAGAACGGTTGCGATACCAGTAAGGTACCGGGTTGATAGGAATTTCCCATATCAAATATTTTCAGAATAAAGTTAGTTCCCGGGTCATTGATATAAACATCCACCGAAGAGATCATCATTCCGGCATGAGGTAAGGTCAGGTTTGTCGGAAACATGGCTGCTGCTGTTGGGGAGATAGGTGCTGAAGCCCATCCGATAGCTGAGAAATTGTCGCCATCATAATGCAGGACGAAATCATCCGTTGGCGGGGGATTATACGATGCAGGGCGGGCATTGGGGTCAGCAGAAACCTGGCTATTATAGCCCAGTGACCTGACCTGTGCTGTTTGTCCTTCAAGGCTTGTTCCGGCAGCTTTCGTATCCGGTATGGGGTAAATAACACTGATCTGGTAATTCAGGTCAGCGACACCTTCATTGGTTATGGTCAGGGGAAGTGTAGTGGTTAAACCCTGCGGGGCAGTGGCATCAATCATTTCCGGGGATATCACGATCGCCGGATCCTGGCTGGTAGCCAGCTGGACAAACGACAGATCATCGACATAATACCTGAAAGTAGCGTCATCAGTCCAGAAATCAACTCCACCGAGCTGGTTGGTTCCTCCGGCAGCTCCTCCTTCATAGCTGAATGGCCATGAATGTACTTCCGTTCCATTGACCGGTTAATGAAGCCAGGTCATCATCAATATTAATATCATGCTCAACCAGGAACCAGGTTCCCTGCGTATAGGTGAACGGGAAGTAAGAGCCTCCCACCAGGAGTTCGCCTGTCCCGTCGTCAAAAAACCAAATTTCGAATGCCCATTCGATACCGGGTGATTCAAAATGCTGGAAGTTGTAATAAGCCTGGAAACCGGCTTCGACATACATATACCAATTTAAATTGTAAGCACCGCTGGTCTTGTTGCCCAGTTTCAGGATAAGGTCGGTCAGCCCGTCATCCGGGTCAACGAACAGGGATTGGGCAGGGCTGTTGGCAAAATTCCCGGAGATGTAACCATCTTCACCGGTGCCGGGGGCATTCCCCCAGGTGGTCCACCAGGTGGGATTGGAAAGTGCAATGTAATCAGCCAGTTCATATGACTCAAAATCGTCTTCATAGAGGACGATAGGCATAGGTTTGAAATCAACGTTATCAAAATAATATCTGGGTACTTCCCCCGTTACGGCTCCTGCAAAGAAGTCAACGCCGCCGAGCTGGTTTGTGCCGCCGGTCCCGGTAGCTTCATAAGAGAAAGGCCAGGCATAAATCTCAACGCCATCTATGACCAGGGTTACCCAGTCTCCATCAATATTGATAAGGTTTTCCACCAGGAACCAGGTGTCTTTTGGATAGTTGAAGGTAAAGGGAGTGGAACCTCCGGCATACAATTCGCCTGTTCCATCTTCAAGAAAATACACTTCATAAGCCCATTCAATTCCGGGCGATTCAAAATGCTGGATATTAAAATACCCTGCATATCCCGTTTCGACATACATTTCCCAGTTTAATTCGTAGGCTCCTGAGGTTTTGTTGCCAAGTTTGAGAATAAGATCAGATTCTGCAGGGACTTTGTCAATGAGGACCGATTTTGTCGGGCTGCTGGCAAAGTCATCAGAAATCTCTCCGTCTTCTGCTGAACCCGGAAGGTTTGACCAGGTTGTCCACCATGTCTGTGTTTCCAACAGCAATGAAGCTTCCTACATCGTAGCTCTCAAAGTCATCGTAATAAATTGGTGCTTGTGAAATTGCAGCAAAAGAGATGAGTATTGCTGCAACGAAGAGTAAAAGTTTTTTCATAAGACATTATTTTTTGGTTAACACTAAATTTTGCTAAAAGCAAATGTAATAACTTAATCAATCATTTTCCCATAAATAATTCCAAATTTTAATTTTCAAATTTTAAAAATCCCATAATTTAAATTTAAACCTTAAAACGAAAAACTAATGTTTTTTCCCTGCCATGTCTGCCTCTCTTCCATTCTTTTTTCAATCCTGGCAAGGATCTGGTCATTGCGGATCAATCCCCATCCCGGACCTGCCAGATATCGGGGCGGGACTTCGCCGGCAAATCTTTCGATGACAAATGCCGGGTTAAGTTTTTCAACAAAATCGATGATGAACTCGATATATTCATCAAGTGAAAAGTGCAGGAAATCACCAGGCTGCTCTTTGTATTCCTTAGCCATCGCTGTGCCTTTTATGATCTGCAGCTGATGGAATTTTATATTATTTATTGGCAAACCAGATAAAATATCAGCTTCATCCATCATTTCTTCACGGCTTTCCCCGGGAAGCCCAAAGATCAGGTGTGCCCCCGACTTGATTCCGTATTGAGATGTAATTTCAAGAGCGGTTACCGATTCTTCAAAAGTATGGCCCCTGTTGATCCTTTCCAGGGTCCTGTCATAGCATGATTCGATGCCATATTCCAGCATGATATAGTGAGATTCAGCCAGTTCCTTGAAATACTCCAGCTTTTCCCGGTCGATGCAATCAGGTCTTGTACCAATTACCAGCCCGGTTATTTCAGGAAATGACAATGCCCGGGAATAAAGATCCTTTAACTTTTCCATTGGCGCATAGGTATTGGAATAAGGCTGAA
Organism: uncultured Bacteroidales bacterium; assembly: GCA_963701785.1. Classification (GTDB taxonomy): domain Bacteria; phylum Bacteroidota; class Bacteroidia; order Bacteroidales; family JAGOPY01; genus JAGOPY01. The sequence continues at coordinate 187,250 of CAVPBC010000003.1, forward strand.
AATAAGCCAGGAAACGGGTAGCCCTGCGGTACCTCCTGGAATGAAATTCAATTCCTTCTTCAATCTGCTGATGAATTGATTTTCCCGGATGGCAATAGGAGGGGTTGAAAGCATCATTATCACAATAAGTACATCCTCCCCGGCCTTTTGAACCATCCCGGTTGGGGCAGGTAAATCCGGCGTCAATGGCTAATTTCTGCACCCTTCCGCCGAATTCTTTTTTAAAATATTCGGCATAAGAATTGAAACGGCGATGGTGGTTCCAGGGATACATGCGTATGAATTTTAATATAAAAACCGGCAGGTTAACCTGCCGGTTTAAGTAATACAGCCTCTTATACCAATTATTTTGTAACTCTTTCCAGTCGCCTGATGATGCTGAATATAAATGCGGCTGAAAGCAGACAGCAAACAATGAAGATTAACCATAATTGCCACAGATCGAGTTTACCCCAGAAGAAACTGCCAACAACTAATAATTTGTTACCAACAGCGGTTGCCAGGAGCCAACCACCCTGCATAAGCCCCTGGAATCGCGGAGGCGCTACTTTGGAAACAAATGACAGACCCATCGGGCTGAGGAAAAGCTCAGCAACAGTTAGTATAAGATATGAACTCATCAGCCAGTAAGGCAGGACACGCGATGAATCCGGAACCGGGTTGAATTTTACAGCTCCGCTTTCATCCACGAATTTCAATTCGTGGGGTGATACCAGGTTCAAAGAAGCAACCAGGATAATTAAAAATCCAATGGCAGCAATGACCATACCGATACCGATTTTCTTTGGTGTTGAAGGTTCCATCTTGCGTTTATTGAGCCATGCAAATACTGCCATTACTGCGAATGTCAGGGACACGATAAACAGCGGGTTGAAAGATTGGAATACTTCAGGTGAAATATCATTTTGTGCGCCAGCCTGGTTAAAGAAGTAATAAGCCAGGGCACCACCGGCTACTAAAAGACCGGCCCCGATGAACCGTGTATTCCGGCTGCTTTTTTTACCCACAAGCAAAATAAAACCTGCTATGGCTGCTATAACCGAAAGGATATTTTCAAGTGTAAAGAACATATAGGTGAAAGGGCCACGGTCTTTACCGTATAATCCCGGGCAAAAAATGTCAGTGTCAGCCCGTTTTGGTGGAATGACATCCAAAAGAAGATTACAACCACGAAAACCATTAAAAGCGCCATAATGGCCGGTCGTTCCTCTTTGGTTGAGATCTGAAGGATCCAGGCAACAAATGCGCCAAAAAGACCAAATGCAAATGCTATGTCGATATTTCCTGAAGCAAAGTAAACAGCAGCACCAACAGCACCTGCAGCTAATAAAGAAAATAAAGCGGTTAAAGGAACCTTATTTACCTTTACTTCGGTTTCTTTAGATGCTTTTTCTTTGTTCGGCAGTAATTTACTATAAACTAAATAAATGATAAGGGATACGATCATCGCTCCTGCAGCAATGCCAAATGCATAGTTGTAACCCCGGGAGAAAATTTCAATATAAGAATTTGCAAATGCTGTTAAATCGGTTACAGGTCCGCTAACGATTCACTTTATCGGCAAGGATTTGAAGATCAGCAGGGTTTTTTAAAGTTCCTTCAAGATATTGGTGACAAAGGGCCGGCAGACTTCCATCGTGCCTTAAGCCATTGACTCCAAGCCACCAGTTGCGGATACCGGTAGCGGCAAAAGGAGCAAAAAATGCACCAATATTAATACCCATATAAAAGAGCATATAGGCAGAGTCGCGATTTTTCGAATATTTAGGATCGTCATACATTTGTCCGACAACTGCTTGAAGGTTGCCTTTGAATAATCCATTTCCCAGGGCAATAGTAAACAGACCTGCAACAGTAATGGCATAAGTAAGGCCAGGTACAGCAAGCAGGGCATAGCCTGCAAACATAATGACCTGCCCGATGAGAATCACCGTTTTATATTTCCGGGTATAGTCGGCCAGCAATCCTCCAACCAGGGCCAGTGCATAAATACTGAAATAGAACCAGCTGTAAATTCCACCGGCTTTTTCCTCACTGAGACCATATTTTGCCTGCAAAAACAGAACCAGTATGGCCATCATGGTATAAAAGCCGAAGCGCTCACCCATATTGGTGAAAAATGCAACAATTAGTCCTTTAGGATGTTTTTTAAACATAATTTTAGCTTTTAGTTATTAAAACTTTGGAGAAGTCAATGACACAAAAATAATCAAAAATCGATCTTTTCAAAGTTTCAGTCAGTAATACGGTAAAATTTAACAAGTTTTTTACAATTTCGGATGTAATGAATCTTTTTTAGCACCGTCTTATCAACAAATGAATCCTGAAGAGTTTAAAATACAGGTCCTCCCGCTGAAAAACAAGCTGTTCCGTTTGTCTTTGCGGATGCTGGGCAGGGTTGAAGAAGCTGAGGATTCAGTGCAGGATGCGATGGTTAAACTCTGGACGAAGAAGGATGAACTGAATAAATATTCGAGCATTGAAGCGTTTGCCATGACCATTACAAAAAACCTTTGCCTTGACAGGATCAGGTCCAAAGCTTTCCAGACCGGAACCGCTCTCAGAACGGCAGGCGTCAGGGCTGAAGCAGGACCCGGAAGAAATACTGGAAAGGAATGATTTTTCAGGATTTGTCAGGAAGATCATTGAAAATTTGCCGGATCAGCAGAAAGACGATCATGCACATGCGGGATATTGAAGGAATGGAATATGAGCAGATTGCAGAGGTTATGGAATTGAATATCAATGCGGTGAGGGTGAATTTATCGAGGGCCCGGAAAAAAGTCAGGGATACGATATTAAAAATACAGGGATATGAACTTGCACGAAATTGAAAAACTATTGGAGAAGTATTTTGAGGGAGAAACCACTCTTTCAGAAGAAAAACAGCTCCGCGATTTTTTCGCTTCGGGAAATGTGCCTGAACGCTGGAAAAATCTTGAAAAATATTTCAGCTTATGTAATCCAGGAGCAGGATCAGCAATATCGAATGATCCTGGTTTCGATAACAAGATGATGTCAGCTATAAAGGGAAACAGACTGGCACCTCTTATTGATCTTCGGCGGCCCTGGATCTACTGGATAGCCGGAGTTGCAGCCAGCATACTCATCCTGGTTGCTGTTTTTGTCAAATTTGACCCGTTCAGCAAAAGTATTGAAGATACTTACAAGGATCCGCAGACAGCCTATATGGAAGCCAGGAAGATCCTTCTTTATGTTTCTGCCAAATTTAATAAAGGAACCAGCAGCCTTGAACCGGTCACAGCACTTGAAACCGGCCTGAATGAACTTAAACCAGTTGCAGCATTCAATAAAGGTATGGATGAAGTGAGCAGGCTGGATCAGGTAGATAAAGTCGATAAACTTATAACTAATAATTAAAATCCACCCTGAGAAAAGTGAATTGGAACTATATAATTTTTAATTTTTAAATATTATAAAACTATGAAACGTACAATTCTTGCAGCTTTAACGATGCTGCTTTTAATAAGCACACAACTTCTGAATGCCCAGAGCAGTTCTGCCATCGCACTGTTCGATAAATATGGCGGTAAGGATGGTTATACCACAGTGAGCATTTCCAAAGAACTCTTTGGTATGTTTGCCGATATGGATTCTGAAGATCCTGATATGGAGGAAGTTAAGGCCATGATGGAACAGCTGGAAGGGATCAAGATCTTAATGTATGAAACAGAAACAGACGGATGATGCTGAGCTTGGCAAAGTTTAAGGGTGAAGTCGGCAAACTCCAGGTGGAAGGATTCAGCGAACTGATGGTAGTTAAACAAACAGGCGAAGAAGTGAAGTTCCTGGCAAAGAAAAAAGGAGATAAGATCGGAGAACTGCTCCTTGTGATCAATGGTGAAAAGGAAGCCGGATTTATTGTTATTACCGGGACGATCGATATGAATACCATTGGCAAGCTTTCGAAAGCCATGAACTTTGAAGGCATGGATAACCTTGAAAAATTAAATGAAGAAAAGTAATCATTCTTTAAATATAAAGCGATGAAAAAGCTGATTGTTATAATGATTGCGGCCTTCTTGCCGGTTATTCTCACAGCACAAAACACACCGCTTTCGTCATTGTACGACCGGTACGCAAGTGAACCCGGGTTTGAAACCACTGAAATATTACCCGGTTCCATGAGCTTTGAATGGGAAAAGACTGCTGAAAATGACCAGGTTAAGGAGATGATGCAGAATATTGAGAGCATCCGGATCCTCAAATATAAATCTGAAAAGGAAATGCTGACCAGGAAAAATTATGGAAGAAAATGCAGAAAACTGCTGCCGATGAGCAATATACTGAAGTCGTCACGGTAAATGCTGAAAAAGTCAGGGTCAACATGTTTATGATGAAAGGACCTGACGGAAATACCAGGGAAATTGCCATGCTGGAAAGGGATGAAAATGGGATCATGATGGTGACGGTTACCGGTAATATGGACTTTTCCGAAATGTTCAGCCCTGAAAGTATGAAGAGCCTCCGCGAAATGGGGGAATATTACCTGCAGAACAAAGGGGACTGCAAACCTGAAGGAACTGATATTTATACCTTCAGTTTTTATTCTGACACTGAACCGACGGATTAGCCGTCGGAATTAAAATCCGTCGGTTTTTTTCTAATTTTGTGCATTATTTTATAAATCACTGAAACATCAATGAATAATGCAATTCCCAGTAAATATAGCCCCCGTGAGATTGAGAACAAGTGGTATCAGCATTGGATGGATAAACGTTACTTCCACTCTGAGCCCGACGACCGTGAACCTTACACGATAGTTATCCCTCCCCCGAATGTCACGGGGGTTTTACATATGGGCCATATCCTCAATAATACCATCCAGGATATCCTTGTCAGGCGGGCCCGCATGCAGGGTAAAAATGCCGAATGGCTTCCCGGCACCGACCATGCGTCCATCGCCACGGAAGCAAGGGTTGTTGCAAGCCTGAAGGCAAAAGGGATAGATAAATTCGACCTCACCCGGGAAGAATTCCTGGAATATGCCTGGGAATGGAAAGAAAAGCATGGCGGGATCATCCTTGACCAGTTGAAAAAACTGGGCGCTTCCTGTGATTGGGAACGCACCCGTTTTACCATGGACCCTGATATGTATGAATCGGTAATTGATGTTTTTATCGATTTATACAAAAAAGGATTGATTTACAGAGGTGTCAGGATGGTCAACTGGGACCCGAAAGCGCTTACCGCCCTGTCGGATGAAGAGGTGATCTACAAAGAAGTCAAATCAAAGCTTTATTATATCCGTTATTTTGTTGAAGGGAACCCGGAAGAATGGATAACCATTGCCACCACCCGCCCGGAAACGATTCTGGGCGATACGGCCGTTTGCGTTAACCCGAATGATCCAAGATACAGGCACCTTGCTGGGAAAAAAGTACTGGTTCCACTTATCAACCGGCCGGTGCCGGTTATTGAAGATGAATATGTCGATATGGAATTCGGGACCGGTGCCTGAAGATTACGCCTGCCCATGATATCAACGATTATGAGATCGGACGACGTTACAAGCTGGAATCCATCGATATTTTCAATGATAATGGTACACTCAGCGAAAAAGCCCTGCTTTATATCGGTGAAGACCGTTTTGTGGTAAGGGAGAAAATATACGGCCGAACTGCAAGCAAAAGGGATTTATGGTGAAGGTGGAAGATTATGTCAACAAAGTCGGATATTCTGAGCGGACCGATGAAGTTATCGAACCAAAACTTTCCCTGCAGTGGTTCATGAAAATGGATGTCCTGGCCAAACCTGCGCTGGAGGCTGTTATGAATGAAGAGGTCAGGTTCCACCCGGCAAAAATCAAGAATTCCTACCGCCACTGGATGGAAAATGTCCGGGACTGGTGCATCTCCAGGCAGTTGTGGTGGGGACAGCGGATTCCGGCTTATTACCTGCCAAATGGAGATTTTGTAGTGGCGAAATCGCCTGATGAAGCTTTGCAGAAAGCAAAAGAAGAATTCAACCTTCCGTTGTTAAAAATGGAAGACCTGAAGCAGGATGACGATGTGCTCGATACCTGGTTTTCATCCTGGCTATGGCCGATTTCGACTTTCGATGGCATCAGGAACCCGGATAACAAGGATATAAAATATTATTACCCGACCAATGACCTGGTCACCGCCCCCGAGATCCTTTTTTTCTGGGTAGCCAGGATGATCATGGCCGGCCTGGAATACCGAAAGGAAGTCCCGTTCCGGAATGTTTACTTTACAGGCATTGTGCGCGACAAACTGGGCCGTAAGATGTCGAAATCTCTTGGGAATTCCCCTGATCCGCTTGATCTGATGGATCATTACGGCGCCGATGGCGTGCGTATCGGTATGTTGTTCATGTCTCCGGCCGGCAATGACCTGCTTTTCGATGAATCGTTATGCGAACAGGGAAGGAATTTCAGCAATAAAATCTGGAATGCGCTGCGCCTGGTCAGCAGCTGGGAGGTCGATCCCGGATTGAAAGCTTCGGGAAACAATAAAACGGCGGTCCACTGGTTTGAAAACCGGCTCAACGAAGCCCTGGAGCAGCTTGAGGACCATTTTTCAAAGTTCCGGATGTCAGATGCGTTGATGACCGCCTATAAGCTAACCTGGGACGAATTCAGCTCCTGGTACCTCGAGATGATCAAGCCTGAATACCAGCAAGCCTATTGATCGTGAGACTTATGACAGGACGATTTTCTTCTTCGAAACCCTGATGAAGATGCTTCATCCTTTCATGCCGTTCATCACCGAAGAGATCTGGCACCAGTTGGGGAAAAGGGGAGAAGGAGAAGATATTATTGTAGCTGATTACCCTAAACCGGGAAAATTCAAACTGAATTATTAAAACATTTCGACCTGGAGAGGGAGGTGATCATTGCGATAAGGAATGAAAGGGTGAATAAGAATATTTCCCCGAGGGAAAAGATTACCCTTTATGTCAGGAAAAATCACGGGCAACAACCCAATACTTATTTCGATGACGTGGTCATTAAAATGGGAAACCTTGCCGAACTGAATTATACTGAAGAGAAAATTGAAGGGGCAGCCTCTTTTATTGTAGGTTCTACCGAGTTTTTTATCCCGCTTGCAACAGAAACGATCGATATAGCTGCCGAAATTTCCAGGTTGGAAAAAGACCTGGAATATGCCCGGGGATTCCTGGCTACAGTAATGATAAAGCTTGATAATGAGAAGTTTGTCAACAGTGCACCGCCAAAAGTCGTTGAAATTGAGAAGAAGAAACAGGCGGATGCCGAGTCGAAGATCAGGGTGATCGAAGCACAGATGGAGAATTTAAAGCGGTAAGATTTAGGTTCCGGGTTCCGGGTTCCAGGTTCCAGGTTCCAATAGACTAATGACTAATGACCAATGACCCCGCCGGCTATTCCATAAACACGTAGCTAATCAGATTCGCCCCCATCTGCAGTGCCTTCATCCGGGTCATATCAGAGTCATGATGTACATCCTGGTCCTCCCAGCCGTCGCCAAGGTCTGATTCATAAGAATAGAAGCAAACCAGACGGCCATCATAGATTAGTCCAAATCCCTGCGGAGGTTTGTTATCATGTTCGTGCACCTTTGGCAATCCGTTCGGGAACTCGTATTGCTGATGGTATACAGGATGATCGAAAGGGAGTTCTACAAAATCAAGCTCCGGAAAGACTTTTTTCATTTGCGGCCTTACGAAAGGATCGAGGCCGAAGTTATCGTCAATATGTAGAAAACCTCCTGCAATTAAATAGTTTCGAAGATTCTGCGCTTCCTGGTCATTGAAATAAACATTTCCATGACCGGTCATGTGGATGAAGGGATAATTGAAAAGTTCAGGGCTCCCTGCTTCCACTGTTGCGTAATCGGCCGCCAGGTTTGTCTTCAGGTTTTGATTGCAAAATTTAATCAGGTTTGAAAGTGAAGTAGGATTGGCATACCAGTCGCCACCTCCGTTATATTTCAACAAGGCGATCTGGACTCCTCGCTGGGAATAAAGACTTAATGGTAAGAGTGAAATGGCAAAAAAGAGAATAAAAAAGTTAAGAATTGAGATGGCATCTCCTTTTCTTAAAAAAATAGTTCTAATATATTTATTATCAGATTTATACATGATTTTTAATACCAAAATGAGATGCCATCTCAAGACAACATTTTTTTCTTTGTAAATATAATTAAATCAATAAGATACCTGATAAAAACGAGAAAATGAGATGCCATCTCAAATACTCGTTAAATCTTAAATGCCTTCCTGATTTCATCCACAGCATCCATTTTCTCCCAGGCAAAGAAAGTCACATTCTTGAAGTATTTTAATTCTCCTTTAACTTCACGTTGCAACGTATCGGCATCCTGGTAATAAACTTCGACTTCTTTATCATAATAATCCCTTCCAAAATGTCCGTAAGTGCATGTTGGCCCGAATATCGGGTTTTGCAAGCCAAATTTCCGGATGATTGCGTAAGGTCGCAGATCGAACAAGGAAAAAGCGATTGTGGATATGTCCTTATCACTCAGGATCTTGCCTGATTGATCTTTAACTTTAGCCGATCCGTTGGTATTCACAAGGAAACCCACGGGTTCGGCAACACCGATGGCGTATGCTACCTGTACAAGTGCTTCTTCGGCAACTCCTGCCGCAACGAGGTTTTTTGCAATATAACGGGCAGCGTAGGCAGCAGAACGGTCCACTTTTGAGGAGTCTTTACCGGAAAAAGCGCCTCCGCCATGTGCGCAACGACCACCATAAGTATCGACAATGATCTTCCTGCCGGTCAGCCCGGAATCACCGTGTGGGCCTCCAATCACGAACTTGCCGGTAGGATTTACAAACAACCTGTAGTGCTCATTGAAAAGCTTCCCGATCCTTTCAGGTAACATCTTGATGACGCGTGGGATTAAAATATTCCTGATATCAGCCTCGATCTTTGCCTGCATCTTTTTATCATCCGCATCAAATTCATCATGCTGGGTGGAAACCACGACGGTATCGACCCTGACCGGCGAGTTCTTTTCATCATATTCAATGGTGACCTGCGATTTGGCATCCGGCCGGAGGTAGGGCATAAGTTTGCCTTCTTTCCTGATTTCAGCTAATTCCTGCAGTAAGATATGCGCCACTTCGATCGGCATGGGCATGTAGTTATCCATTTCCGTGCTGGCAAAACCGAACATCATCCCCTGGTCGCCGGCGCCCTGCTTGTATTTATCGATGATCTTTTCCTCGCTGTCGTCAACTCCCCGTGCAATATCAGGCGACTGGCCGTGAATGGCCGATATAACCGCGCATGAATCGGCATCGAACCTGTATTCGGCCTTAGTATATCCTATTTTCCGTATAGCGGCCCTGGCCACATCATCAATGCTGACGTATCCTTTCGTGCGCACCTCGCCTGCGGCCACTACCAGTCCGGTAGTTACAAGCGTTTCACAGGCAACCTTGGATTCAGGGTCCCAACGGAGAAACTCATCGAGTAATGCATCTGAAATCTGATCGGCAACCTTGTCAGGATGTCCTTCCGATACGGATTCCGAAGTGAATAAATAGCTCATTATCTTTATATTAATTTTCGTTATATGAAAAAGATTATGGTTAAAGCTTTTTATTAACCACGAAGGAACACAAAGTACAACACAAAGGAACACAAAGTATTGAATTTTATATAACAAACCTTAGTGCGCCTTAGTGAAACCCTTTGAGCGACTTTGTGGTTAACTTTTAAAAAACAATGCGCAAAACTATAAATAAAACCAACATGTTTCAGTTTTGCGTCAGGATTTGGAAGACCTCTTCCAGCCTTAGCTCTTCCTTATTGAGGGAAAGGATGCCAGATTCTTTGCTGACGGCAAGTTTGAACAAATCTTCACGGATATCCCGTTCGGCCGCTGTTTCAATGACCCAGGTATTCGGGCTTTTCTGATCTATATTTGAAATTCCGGCAATGCGGCTTAAGTCTTCTTTCGTAACCTTGCCGTTGAATTCGACCGTGATCCGGTTTTTATTCCTGACCGTGCTCGTCAGGTTATGTGTCGAATCATCAGCTACGATCTGACCTTTATGGATGATGATGGCGCGGTCGCAAATGGCTTCTACCTCCTGCATGATATGTGTGGAGAGCATCACTGTTTTGGTAGCGCCGATAGAACGGATCAGGTGCCTGATCTCACTGATCTGGTTTGGATCGAGTCCTGAAGTCGGCTCATCCAGTATCAGTACTTCAGGGTCATGGATCAGCGCCTGGGCCAGCCCGACGCGCTGGCGGTAACCTTTGGACAGCGCCCCGATCTTTTTTTTCTGTTCCAGTGTCAGGCCTGTCAGTTCAACCATTTCAGCCACCCTGGATTTAATATTTCCTTTAATTTTGTGGATGCCTGCGATAAATTCCAGGTATTCACGCACATACATTTCCAGGTAGAGCGGATTATGCTCAGGCAGGTAACCTACCTTTTCCCTTACTTTCAATGAATCCTCGAAAATATCATGGCCGCAAACGATCACTTCCCCATCGGTTGGGGGGAGGTAGCAGGTGATAATTTTCATCAGCGTGGATTTACCCGCGCCGTTCGGGCCAAGCAGGCCTACGATTTCACCGGGGTGAATGCTGAGAGAAACCTGGTCAAGGGCTTTCTGGATTCCGAAAACTTTGGTTACCTCTTTAACTTCGATTGACATGTAAATTTATTTAAGTTGCGAAATTAATAAAATCCTGCTTTTCGGGTTCTCACAGATTCTAAGACCAAAATCAATGCTAAAACAATGTGCTAACTGATTTAAATTATTCGTGGTCATTCGTTAAGATTCGTGTCATTAGTGTTCTATTAATAGAACGCGAATTAACACGAATGCAACGAATCTTCACGAATTAATCTCATCATTTTATCCTTGTCATGCAGGTTAGATGGAATTTTCACTGATTCTGTGTCAATCTGTGTACTTAATCCGTGTTGATCTGTGAGAAACAACCCAAAGCACAATCCCGGTGATGATCAGCAATTGCCCGATACCGAAAATCCACCAGCTGAAATTCACCGGCACATACTGTATGGCAAATTCCATGAGCTTTTGTGAATCCGCAGGGAAAAAGATTTCTGAAAATGAGAATTCCTTCCTCATATAGCTCACATAATCTTCAACATAAGCCCAGATCACGATCAGGGAACCTGAAATCAGGAGAAACCAATCCCGGAGTCTGACCGGTTTTAATATCCCCAGAGATTGAAAATACCAGATCATTCCCCCGAAAATTACCATGGTAAACGCATTGATTACCGGTGCAAGTACAGGTCCTACCCATGTGGTAGGCAGCAAGAAGAGAATATCCCAGGTGAATAGGCTTTCCGGCCAGCCAAGCAACGCATACAGGAATACATAATAGAAGATATCCCAGATCCCGAAGGCCAGGATAAACATCCCGAAACGTTCCAGTCTCGACCTGCCAGCCATATAACCAATGCCGGCCAGCATTACCAGGGTGGCAATTTCCCGGAAGATCTCCGTGATCATCACCCGTTCGCTCATCATTTTCAGCGGAAATGCAAATCCTTCCGGGTAATAGATTTCCCTGAGGTAAACCACAACAGCGCTTTCCAGGTAGCCCATGGCAATGGAGAAGACGATCACCGATATGATCCTTGTACGATCTTGCTTTGTGGTTTTGCTCTTCAATCGATTTTGTTTTTTATGCTATCTGATCACAAAAAACACGAAAATATATGAAATTATTGTCTTTGGTTTATGCTTCTTTTCCCGGGACTGCCGTCCCGGGCTATTTTCGGGCATCCCTTCGGGATTCAATTCTATATTAATTGCACCTTCATAGTTCGCCTAATTATATTGTTATCAGAATGTTAAATTAATGATAGAAAAATCGGTATAGTTTACTTTTGAATATCATTTTATTTTATCCTCTTAATCCTATTTTTTCCATGAAAACAACAAGATTGACCTTAATCATGATCATGCTATTCTTAATTCCAGGTTTGAATGAAGCGATGGGCCAATGGGCCGCCAGCGGCAATAACATTTACAACACAAACTCAGGCAATGTCGGGATAGGTAACAATTCACCTGCCACGCTGCTATATGTGGGTAAAAGCATGACAGAGCCTACCATTACGGTCAGAAACATGGGTGGCATCGGTGGAGCGACCTATATTATGATGGATGATGCCAGCGGCGCTAACTGGAAATTCAAAGCGACTCTCAATGGAGGATTTAAAATCCGTGACCATGCCAACTTAATGGATGTGATCACCATCGAGCCCAACAGTTTTGCCAATGCTATTTATATTAAAACTGCGGATAATATTGGCATGGGCACTGCAAGCCCGCATAGTTCAGCGTTATTGGATATGACTTCAAACTCAAAGGGCTTTTTGCCACCCAGAATGACTCATGTCCAATTAGATGCTATTTCTACTCCAGCAGATGGGTTACTGGTTTTTTGCACCGACTGTGGAATAAACGGATTAGGCGCTATGGCTATGTTTTCGGCCGGGACCTGGTTGCAATTAAGTGCAGTTCCTTGCTTAACGCCTTTACCATCGCCTGCAGAGGGAGTTCATGTGCCATCATCATATCAGGTAATTTGGGAATGGGATGCAGTGACCGGAGCTGCCGGTTACAAATGGAGTGCGACCAATGATTATTCAACAGCACAAGACATAGGTGCGTTGACTTCAAAGACCGAACCCCTGCCACCAAGCACAACCTATACCCGTTATGCGTGGGCCTACAATGCATGTGGAAATTCAACTCCGACTATTTTAACTGCAACAACATCTGAGTGGACTTGCGGAACACTTTATGTAGCTTCTCATGTGGCCGGGACCGTTGCTCCTGTTGACAAAACTGTGACTTATGGCACGGTTACCAATTTTCCAGGTGAGTCTTCAAAATGCTGGATAACTAAGAACCTGGGTGCCGACCGCCAGGCAACTTCCGAGTTCGATGGCACAGAAGAATCTGCAGGCTGGTACTGGCAGTTTAACCGGATGCAGGGATATAAGCATGATGGCACAACCCGGACTCCCAATACTAACTGGATAAGCAGCATCGGTGAAAATTCTGACTGGCTCCCGGCCAACGATCCTTGTACCCTTTTACTGGGCAGCGGATGGCGGCTCCCCACTCGAACCGAATGGATTAGTGTGTATGTAAATGGTGGCTGGATTAGCTATATTGACTCATGGTATTCAGCCCTGAAAATACATGCAGCCGGGATCCTTTACCACGACAGTGGTTCGCTGGGCAGCAGGGGCGACGGCGGCACCTATTGGAGCAGTACCCAGTACTTCCAGTTCGATAATACCTACGGCTATTACTTGTTTATCAGCAGTGGCAGTTGCCAGATGATGGGCTACCCCAAGGCAGGCGGCCTTTCTGCCCGTTGCCTTAAAGACTAAAGACTGTAATTAAATGGACACGCTCGATTCGGCATTCTGCATTTTCAATTTTCGTTCAATTTTAAAATACGCAATTGAAAACGGCACATTTTCCATGAAACGAAAATCGACAATGCCGAATTGACAATCGTGTAATATTTCCTATTTTATATGCACTAAGCACTATTTCATAAGGAATTACTTAATCAATAGTGCTTAGCGAATAGAAAATAAGAAATTAAATCGCCAACGGTGCTGCTGGTGCGATAAATAAATTTTTTCTCCAGCACCATTTGTTAATACCAAAAAATCATTCTATCTTTGCACCCCATTTTCAGAAGGTAAAATAATATTTTTGAAACAAACCCATCGATGGATACTTTAAGTTACAGAACAATCAGCGCGAATAAGGAAACTGTTGAAAAACAGTGGGTTTTACTCAATGCTGAAGGACAGGTGCTGGGCCGGCTGGCATCACATGCAGCCAAAATGCTGCGTGGAAAAAATAAGCCTTATTACACCCCTCATGTTGATTGTGGTGACAATGTGGTGATCATTAACGCCGAAAAAGTAGTTCTTACCGGAAAGAAAATGACCGATAAGGAATATATAACTTACAGCGGTTATCCTGGTGGCAAGAAGATCCATTCACCGGCAGAACTGATGAAGAAAAGACCAATAGCAGTAGTCGAGGAAGCTGTCCGCGGGATGCTGCCGAGAACAAGACTGGGAAGGGCGATATTCGGGAACCTTCACGTTTATTCAGGACCTGAGCACCCGCACCAGGGCCAGGCACCAAAGGAAATTGATATCAATACCATTAAATAACAGATATGGAAGTCATTAACGCAACCGGAAGAAGAAAAACAGCCATTGCCCGTGTATACCTTAAAGAAGGAACCGGACAGGTTACTGTTAACAAGCGTGACGTAAAAGAATATTTTCCGACATCAGTTCTTCAATATACCGTCAAACAGGCCTTTGAGGTAACTCAGACTGAAAATAAATTCGACATCAACGTCAATTTAGACGGCGGTGGTTACAAAGGTCAGGCTGAAGCGCTCCGGATGGCTATTGCACGTGCACTGGTCAAACTGAACCCGGAATTCAGGAAGGCATTAAAAGATAAAGGCCTCTTACGCAGAGATCCAAGAATGGTTGAAAGGAAGAAACCCGGTCAGCCAGGCGCACGCAGAAGATTCCAGTTCAGCAAACGTTAACGGATCGCTCACCCGAAAAGAGTGTTTAGTATCTAAACTGCCAGGACCATTACCCCGACTCAGTCGGGGATGCTACCGGGTGGTTGCTTAAACAGAAGGTAAACATAAATCTACAATTCATGGCAAGAACAAATTTCGAAGAATTATTGGATGCAGGTGTACACTTTGGACACCTTCGCAGAAAATGGAATCCTAACATGGCCCCATACATTTTCATGGAGCGCAACGGGATCCACATCATAGATCTTTACAAAACAATGGCAAAGATCGAAGAAGCCGCATCGGCATTAAAACAGATATCAAAATCAGGCCGTAAAGTCCTTTTTGTCGCAACTAAAAAGCAGGCAAAGGAAATCGTCGCCACACAGGTCCAGAAAGTAGGCATGCCTTATGTCGTGGAACGCTGGCCCGGCGGTATGCTGACCAACTTTGCAACAATCCGTAAAGCGGTCCGTAAAATGGGCTCCATCGATAAACTGATGGCCACCAGCAATTTTAAAAGCCTTTCCAAACGCGAGCGTCTTCAAATTGATCGTGAGCGCCAGAAACTGGAGAAACAGCTTGGTAGTATCGCCGACCTGAACCGTCTGCCTTCTGCTATTTTTGTCGTCGATATCCTGAAGGAAAAAATCGCTGTGGCAGAAGCCAGGAAATTGAATATCCCGACTTTCGCCATTGTTGATACCAATTCTGATCCTAATATCATCGATTTTCCCATCCCGGGCAACGATGATGCTTCGAAATCAATTGAATTGATCCTGCGTATTTTAGTCCAGGCTATTGAAGAAGGACTGGCAGAAAGAAAGATCGATAAGGAAGCACGTGGTGAAGAAGATGACAGGGACGAATTTGACAGGCCGTCATTTATGGTTGACGGGCTGGATGATGAAGAAGATACCGAGAGCATCCGTAAAAAAGCGCTTGAAAAACTATCCAAAGTGAAGAAAGAAGAACAGGACAGGATGGCCGAAACCAACAAAAGACCGCGTAGGGGCCTTGCTAAACCAAAAAAGTAATATAATATTCACTAAAACAGATTCTGATTATTATGGCAAATATAACTGCTGCTGAAGTTAATAAACTCAGACAGATCACCGGGGCAGGAATGATGGACTGCAAAGCTGCTCTCATCGAAAGTGATGGCGATAACGAAAAAGCAATCGAGATTCTCCGGAAAAAAGGACAAAAAATCGCCGCGAAACGTGCGGACCGTGAAGCAACAGAAGGCATCATCCTGGCAAAAACCAATGATGCCAATGACTTTGGAGCACTGATCATCGTTAACTCTGAAACGGATTTCGTTGCTAAAAGTGATGATTTTATCAATTATACCAAAGCTGTCATCGATTTAGCCGTGGCCAAAAAGCCGACCAGCCTCGAAGAGCTGAATGCATTAAACCTTAATGGCAGGACTGTCGCGGAAAACCTGATGGACCTGGTAGGAAAAATAGGTGAAAAACTGGAATTGTCAGGTTACTTTACAGTTCGTGCCGAACTGGTTTCAGGATATAACCACCTTGGAAACAAACTGGCTACACTGGTTGGTTTGAACAAGAAAGGCATAGCCGGAATTGAAGAAGCTGCTCATAACGTTGCTATGCAGATAGCCGCTATGAGCCCGATCGCCATCGACCGTGATGATGTTGATGCCGTCACGATTGAAAAGGAAATCGAGATTGGTATGGAGCAGGCCCGCAGGGAAGGCAAACCGGAAAATATGCTTGAAAAGATTGCTGTTGGTAAGCTCAATAAATTCTACCAGGAAAATACTCTTCTGAACCAGGAATTTATTAAGGATAATACTAAAACCATCAGGCAGTATTTGCAGGGATTCGATAAAGATTGCACCGTTACTGCCTTCAGCAGGCAGAAACTCGGGGCATGATCCTGACCACTCATATTATGATCTTAAAAATAAAGGCTGCCTTGATGAAGGGCAGCCTTTTTGCTAATCATAAAAAAAGTCCAATTATGAATGACCATGTCAGGACGACATGAGGAGGGGTTTAAATTCCTAGCAATCTTCTTATTAAATCAGCAATTACCTTATTGTCAGCTTTCCCGGCAAATTCTCTGGAAGCCAGCCCCATCACCCTTCCCATATCTTTAATATTGCTTGCGCCTGTTTCCGCGATGATTTTCTTCAACCCCGGGATGATTTCATCTTCACTCATCTGTTTCGGCAGGTAGCTCTCAATGATGGTTGCCTGGAATAATTCCTGGTCAGCCAGGTCATGGCGCCCATTGGTTTTGTAAATATCTGCTGACTCCTGCCTTTGCTTGATCAGTTTCTGCAACAGCTTCAACCCGGCTTCTTCGGGCAAATCGCCACCGGCGGCTTCCTTACTGGTTTTAGCCAGCAGGAGCGCCGCTTTGACCGCCCGCAGCGCTTCAAGCTTCTGACTTTCCTTCGCGATCATTGCCTGTTTAATGTCGGCATTGATTTTGTTTTCTAATTCCATCGCTTAAAATTTTTGTTCAAAGCTGTTTTAGTCAACATTATCATGCAGGTATGAATTCCCTGACCTGATCTCCGGGGTTTTAGTATCTGAGTCTTCATATAATGAATACCTCGAAATCTGTGCTTCCCCTGATGGTATGGAATTTTTAAGTTCAACATTGCGCCGCATATAGGCCGGCTCATTTTCCAGCTCTTCGATAGCGCTTTCATTTTTCAGCTTCATGCTTAAATTCCGCAGCCGTTCAATCCTTTCCTGCGATTTCAGGTCAACGGAAGGGCGGGAATAAGTTTTTTCAGCTTCCCTGAAATTTTCACCGCCGGGCTTCTTAATATATACCTCGAAAGGCTTGATTTCTGCAGGTTGTTCTATCTTATCAGTGAAATGGCTCTCTCCGTTATTCTTTTGAACGTCTGACTGAATGTGGTTAACTGATACTTCTTCCTTTTCAGGGATTTCAACTTCCGCCTCCTGTGAAAACTCGAATACAAATGTCCGGTCATCTTCTTTCCAGGCATTGCTGGTAGTTTGATCTTCAATGACGGGGGAATCCATCGCTATGACACTTTCCCGGATCTCTTCCTGTATAATATTTTCCTGAAAAGACTTCCTGATGATTTCGATAGGCTTGTAGCTTTCGGGTGTTTCAACAGCAGCAGGAGAAGGCTGTTTTATCGTTTCGATCCTGATTTCATCATTAAGAGCATGCCTGATCTTTATATCCTGGTTGGCGGCATTTCTCTTATGTGCTTCGAATCCAGTTGCGATAAGCGTTATGCTGATTTTCTTTCCCAGCGACTCATCATATCCGTTCCCCCAGATGATCTCAGCCTGCGATTTGGCCTCTTCCTGGATGTAGTCTGTAATTTCTGTGACCTCATCCATGGAGATCTCTTCCTGGCCGGAAGTTATATAGAGCAATACATCACTGGCACCTTCTATTTCATTATCGTTCAGCAATGGTGAAGAAAGGGCTGACTTTACCGCTTCGAGGGCGCGATGCTCGCCTTCTGCCCGGGCACATCCCATAATAGCTTTGCCACTGTTGCTCATCACCGTTCTGACATCTTCAAAATCTACATTGATATAGCCCGTTACCGTGATGATCTCGGCGATACCTTTTGCTGCGGTGGTCAGCACATCATCAGCTTTATCAAACGCCTCTGATAAGTTTCAGGTCACCGCACAATTCACGCAGTTTATCATTGCAGATGATCAACAGTGTGTCGACATATTTCCTTAACTCAAGGATCCCTTCATCCGCCTGTAATTTTCGCTTCTTGCCTTCAAAGGTAAAAGGAACCGTAACTATACCTACGGTAAGGATTCCAAGCTCTTTGGCTATAGATGCTATGACAGGCGCTGCCCCGGTTCCGGTTCCGCCGCCCATACCCGCAGTAATAAAGACCATCTGGGTGTTCTTTTCGAGGATTTCCCTGATCTGGTCCATTTTCTGCCAGGCCGCTTCTTTCCCAACGGCAGGAATTGATCCGGCTCCAAGCCCTCTCTCTCCTAACTGAATTTTTGTGGGGACCGGTGAAGACTCCATTGCCTGAGCATCAGTATTGCAAATAATGAAATCCACCCCTTTAATACCCTGGCGGAACATATGGTTAACTGCATTAGATCCGCCGCCGCCTACCCCAATGACTTTTATTATGGATGATTGGTTCTTTGGCATGTCAAAATTGATCATTTCTTTCATGGTCTAAAGGATTTTAAAAGTATTCGTTTTATAAATTTGATTAGCTATTTCCCGGATTAATTATAAACAGATTGATTGTTGATAACTATGACCTACAACTCGTCGCCCTCAAACCAGTCCTGGATCCTTTTAAGAAATCCGTTGGATTTTGGTTTCTTCTCAATAATTTGTTCCCTTTCTTCTGACTTTTCCCGAGTTTCTTTCTCCATTACCTTGACTTTTTCTGGGGTTTTAATGTCATCCCTGACTTTTTCCCTCAGGTAGCGTTCAATTCCCTGGATGACCAGGCCAATGCCGGTTGCATACATCGGGCTGGCCATTTCATCAGGTGTGCCGGGTGCAAGGTGTTCATTTGGATATCCGATGCGGGTATCCATGCCGGTCATGAATTCGGTGAGTTGTGACAAATGCTTTAATAATGCCCCGCCGCCGGTAAGCACGATCCCGGCGATCAGTTTCTTTTCATAACCTGAATTTTTTATCTCGTAATACACATGTTCGATGATTTCTTCCATCCGGGCCTGGATAATGCTGGCCAGGTTCTTTAGCGTGATCTCTTTGGGTTGCCTGCCCCTTAACCCGGGGATGGCAACTACTTCATCATCCCTGTTTTCACTTGCCAGAGCGGATCCGAACTTGATCTTCAGCTCTTCGGCATGTTTCCTGATAATGGAACATCCTTCCTTGACGTCTTCCGTCAGGATCTCTCCTCCAAATGGAATAACTGAGGTATGCCTGATAATACCATCCTGGAAAATAGCGATGTCTGTTGTCCCGCCGCCAATATCCACCAGCACCACGCCTGCTTCCTTTTCTTCTTCACTTAAAACCGAATCAGCCGAGGCTATGGGCTCTAAAATCAGGTCCACAACCTCAAGACCGGCCTTTCTGACGCACTTGTAGATATTTTTCGCTGCGGCAGTCTGGCCTATAATAATGTGAAAATTAGCCTCCAGCGTGTTGCCCAGCATACCGATCGGCTGTTTGATGCCCTCTTCTCCGTCAATGATATATTCCTGCGGGATAACATCAATGATCTCTTCGCCGGGATTCATATTCAGGTTGAACATGTTCTGGTGAAGGGTATCAATATCCTGCTGGCTTATCTCGGTCTCAATATCTCTCCTGATAATGCCACCTTTGTGTTGCAGGCTTTTGATATGCTGTCCTGCAATCCCGACGTTGACATATTTGATATCGACACCGGAACTCTTCTCCGCAAGCTCAATAGCGGTCCGGATGGATTGAACCGTGTTCTCAATATTGGAAACAACGCCTCTTTTAACCCCTATCGACTCCGTGTTACCGTAGCCAAGGATCTCGATTTTGCCGTGTTCATTTCTACGGCCAACAATGGCGGCAATCTTGGTGGTGCCAATGTCTAAGCCAACTATAATATCAGTTTTATTCATATTGTATGTATTTTGAGCAAACAACCTGGTTTTTATATTTTAAATTGATTGATTTATAAACATTCCAATCCATATTACTCATTACTTCCCTGTAGAAAGTTTTCAGATTTTCAAGTTTCTCACGGGCATCGACAGCACTTCCGAATATGATGGTTTGGGAACCAATCTTCGGGACCAGTTCTATTTCCATGTTTTCCTTCACGTAAACCTGGTCGATGAATGATCTGAGGAAATCATCGGCTGAAATATGGTATGCAATAGGATATACCTGGTGCAAAACCGAACTGTCGGGGAATGCGCTGAGAGGTCTTTCACTTTTATCAAGAGATACAAAGTGATCCCTGATACGGCCGTTGGCTATGAGCACATGGGAAGGGCGGTCCGGGTTCAATGGCATAGCGCAACCGGTGTAATCCAGGTAGAATTGTTTTCCTTCTTCGTTTATGATCCTGATCAGGGGTACCCTGACTCTGGTTTTCAAGATAAGTTCACCTCCAATAGTCTGAAACACTTCACATGACGAAACATAAGGATTACCTGTAACAAAAGACTCTAATTCATTAAGATCGATTCCGGTAATTGGCGATCCTTCTATCTCTCCGAATTTTTTAACGATCAGTTCTTTGATTTCATCTGAAGTGATCATGGCCATTTCAGAAGCATTCAGAACATCTATCCGGAAATCCTTGTAGGTCTTGCGCTGATACTCCTGCTCTGTAAAGGCCAGTAGAAAAGCAGTGCCTGCAAGAAGGATCACCATGAATGATATGTGCAGGATCCTTTTCATGCCAGGAGGATTTTTGCTATAGGATCAACAAGCAGATCAATATCCCCGGCACCCATGGTCAGGAATATCCCAGGTTTATCGGTTTTCAGCCTGTTTATTACCTCATCCCTGGTTAATACCATTTTATTTTCCTGGAGCATCAGGTTCAGGATGAGTTCTGAAGTCACCCCTGGGATTGGTAATTCCCTGGCAGGATAAATATCAAGTAGCCAAATTTCATCCAGTAAATCAAGACTTTGGGCAAAACCGGCAGCAAAATCCTTCGTTCTTGAGTAAAGATGAGGCTGGAAAAGGCCGGTCAGTTTTTTCCCGGGATAAAGCTGCCTGACGGCAGATATGAAAGCCTCCAGTTCCCTTGGGTGATGTGCATAGTCATCTATATAAACCCTGTCAGGTTGCTGTATCCTAATATCAAAACGGCGCCTGACTCCAGTAAAGGATTCTATTCCTTCAATTATCTTAGCCCAGTCCACTCCCAGGGCCCTGCAAACTGCAGCAGCAGCCAGGGCATTTTCTACGTTATGCCTGCCTGGAACCTGAAGTTTAACACTGCCATGTTGATGTTCACTGCTGCTGATGTCGAAAACCTGGACACTCTTTTCAATTCTGAGATTGGTGGCGAAAATTCCTGATGGTTCATCTGCTGAGTAATTTATCTTGATGGTATCCGGATTCAGGTCTAAGGACAATCCGTTCCGGATGATCAGAGTTCCGCCAGTTTTTATGTTTCGTGCGAACTCGTTAAAGGAAAGGTTCATTTCACCCGCTGTGCCATATATGTCAAGGTGATCGGGATCCATCGCGGAGATAACGGCAATATCGGGGTGTAAATGAAGAAATGACCGGTCGTATTCGTCGGCTTCAACCACAATTATTTCTTCCTTACCGGAGGTTATGAAGTTTGACTGGTAATTTTTGCTGATGCCACCGATCAGGGCAGAAACCGGGAAGCCTGCCTGCATCAGAATATGAGCCGTAAGAGAACTGATAGATGTTTTACCGTGAGTGCCTGCTATTGCCACCGTGGTTTTACCTTCTGTGATTTTGCCGGTTACCTGCGCCCTTTTAAGCATGGGAATCCCGCTTTCCTTCAGAAATTTAAATTCCTGAAGTGATTGAGGAACAGCTGGTGTAAAGATGGCCAGGTCAATATCACCGGGGATCTGTGAAGGATCATCATTAAAATGAATGATCATGCCTTCCTGAATCAATTCATCGGTCAGCGCAGATGGAGTCTTATCATAGCCATAAATATCGATGCCTTTCGAATGGAAATACCTGGCCATGGCGCTCATCCCGATTCCGCCTAGGCCTAAGAAGAATATCTTCCGTATTTTATTATCCAGCTCGAATTTCATTTCTTGATAAGGGCTATAATTTCATCTGCTATTTTTTCATCGGCATCCACTGTGGCGAATGTCCATATATTTTTTTCCAGTTTTTTACGGTTGTTTTCATCACCTAACAGGTTCAGCAGGAGAGGGAGCAGCTTTTCTGAAGCTTCATTGTCCTTAATGACAAAAGCAGCCTCTTTTGCTTCAAGCCTCCTTGCATTTTTCATCTGGTGGTCTTCTGCAGCTGTAGGCAATGGGATAAAGATCACCGGCTTTCGAACGGCCGCCAGTTCTGCTATGGCAATAGCGCCTGCCCTGGAAATGACCACATCGGCAAGGGCATAAGCCAGATCCATTCGTTGAATGAAATCGACTACTTTGACATTTTCATAAGCAGCCTTATTACATGCTTCTTTGGCATGCTGTTCGAAATTCTTTCCGGTCTGCCAGAGCAGCTGGATCTGCTTTTCCTTAAACTCAGGCAGCAGTTTTTCAATGCTGGTATTGATGGAATAAGCCCCCTGGCTGCCTCCGACAACAAAGACTATCGGTGCATGACCCTTCAGGCCAAAAAATGCAGAAGCTTCATCCTTTTTACCTTCGGTTTCGATGACCTCTTTTCTGACCGGATTGCCTGTGATGATGATTTTTCCGGATGGGAAGAATTTGTCCATTCCTTCATAGGCAACACAAATCTTTGATGCTTTCTTCCCAAGAAGCTTATTGGTGATGCCCGGGAATGAATTCTGTTCCTGGATCAATGTTGGTATACCAAGCCAGCCGGCTGCACGCAGGGCCGGCCCGCTTGCGAATCCCCCTACACCGACAGCCACATCGGCCTTGAACCGGCGGATAATATTCGCGGCTTTTATCAGGCTGTGCAACACTTTCAGCGGGAACATAAGATTTGACAGCGATAGCTCTCTTTTTAAACCGCTGATCCAAAGGCCTTTTATTTCAAATCCAGCAGCAGGCACTTTCTCCATCTCCATTTTGCCACTGGCCCCGATGAAGAGGATATGGGCACCGGGCAGCTTTTTTTTCAGCGCACGCGCAATGGCCAGTGCAGGGAAAATGTGCCCTCCCGTGCCGCCTCCGCTGATGATGATATGTGGATCAGGTCGTGACATATTCTTTCTTGATTTCTTCCGGTTCTTCATCCGGAACACCTTTATTGACCTCCTTGCTTACGCTAAGGATAATTCCAATGGAAAGACTTGTGAACCAGATAGATGTACCCCCCATGCTGACCAGGGGCAATGGCTGGCCGGTCACAGGTAACAGGTCAACGGCAACCCCCATATTTATGAGTGCCTGGAAAACCAGGCTGAACGTTACCCCGATGGTCAGGAAGGCACCGAATGTCCGGGGGATTTTTGTGACTATCCTTACGGCCCTGAAAAGGAGGATCATGTAAAGAAGCACCACAAAGGCCCCGCCGATTAACCCGTATTCTTCAAGGATGATGGCGAAGATGAAATCGGAATAAGGATGTGAAAGGAAATTACGCTGGGTGCTGTTCCCGGGCATCTTTCCAAATACGCCCCCGGAAACGATCGCAATTTTGGATTGAACCACCTGGTCTTCTTCCTCATCTCCTCCCGCGAAAAAGCTCTCTATCCTGTGGTCCCAGGTTCCGAGCCGGCCCTGCCTGTCTTCTGGCAGGAGCATCAGGATGCCTATGAAGATTAAAAAGGCAGCTGCAGCTATGCCAACAAGGCGAAAAAGGTTTACCCAACGGATCCTGCCGATAAATAATAAAACAAGGCTTGTGACAAACAGCATGACAGCGGTAGATAGATTACCAGGGAGGATCAACCCGCAAACTACAATGATTGGAACCATAACGGGAAGAAACAAAGATTTGAAATCATGGAGAGCGTCTTGTTTCTTCGTAAGCATCCTGGCCAGGTATATGATCAGGGTCAACTTTGCAAGGTCTGACGCCTGGAAGGTAAGCCCAAAAGGCAATGCCAGCGCCCTTTTTGCCTCGTTGATATCTTTGCCGAAAATTAGGGTAATTACCAGCAGGAGTATGGCGACATAAAGCGTGATCTGGAATATCCTGGAGAAATAAGTGTATTTAACCTTGTGGGCCAGGTACATGAGTATAAAACCAAGTGCCAGGATGATGAGATGCTTCATTACATAATAAAAGGTATTCCCTTCCTGGTATTTGTAGGCAAGTGTTCCGGTAGAGCTGTATACGGCCAGCAGCGAAAGAAATGATAACAGGATGACTACCATCCATATCACACGATCGCCTTTCATATGTTTACCTTCTGTTGGCATTTCAGCAAACTCCTATAGATTTTTTATCGCTTTCTTGAACTGGTTCCCGCGGTCTTCAAAGTTTTCGAACAGATCGAAGCTGGCGCAGGCAGGGGACAATAATACTGCATCACCACGGCGGGCAAGGCTGTATGCTGCCTTTACCGCATCGTCAGCTGACCTGACTTCAACCACATTTTCCACCATCCCTTCGAAGGTCTCCTTGATTTTACGGTTATCTATTCCAAGGCATATGATTGCCCTGACCTTCTCTTTGACCAGGGGTTCAAGTGATGCATAATCATTTCCCTTATCCTGGCCGCCGGCTATCCAGATCACATCTTTGTGCATGCTTTCCAGGGCAAACCAGGTGGAATTCACATTGGTCGCTTTGGAATCATTGATGTAATCCACACCATGAATGCTGGCAACAAATTCGAGACGGTGCTCGATATGCTGAAAATCCGAAAGACACTGTTTTATCGTTTCTTTCCGGATATCAAGCAGCCGGGCCGTTATGCCTGCTGCCATCGAATCGTACAGGTTATGCCTGCCCTGTAAGGCTAATTCTTCTAATGTCATGGTAGTTGTTTTTTCTTTTATATTGAAGAACAATTGATTATCCTGAAGATATGCCCCTTCGGAAAATGATTTGGCCCCGGCGGTGAAAGGATAAAGCCGCGAGGGAATATTCATTTTTTTTATCTCTTCTGTTATGACCGGATCATCGAAACAATAGATAAAGTGGTCATCAGCGGACTGGTTATTGATTACCCTGAATTTTGAGCCGATATAGTTTTGAAAGTTATAATCATAGCGATCGAGGTGGTCCGGCGTAATATTCAACAGCACGGCAATGTCAGCCCTGGCCATGAACATCCCGTCAAGCTGAAAGCTGCTGATCTCCAGGACATAGATATCGTGTTCATCGCGGGCGACTTTGAGAGCGAAACTATTTCCGACATTTCCCGCCAGGCCCACATTCAATCCGGCGGTTTTAAGGATGTGGTGCGTCAACAGGGTCGTGGTGGTTTTGCCATTGCTCCCTGTTATAAAGATTAATTTTGCCGTGGTGTACCTGCTGGCAAATTCAATTTCTGATATGACCGGTATCCCTTTCTGGCGGGCTTTTGATAAAACAGCAACACTGTCGGGTATTCCCGGGCTTTTAATGATTTCTCCGGTTCTGAGTATAAGATCTTCTGAATGTTTACCTTCTTCGAAATCAATTCCTTCCTCCTTTAGCAATACCTTATATTTATCCTTGATATGGCCTTTATCCGACACCAGCGGGCGCAATCCTTTCCGCATGGCTAGGACCGCAGCCCCGGCCCCGCTTTCGCCTCCCCCTAATATGACGATGTCGAAGGTTTTCATTTTATCTCAGTTTCAAGGTTATAATGGTTATTACTGCCAGGAAGATCCCTACGATCATAAATCGCTGTACGATTTTCGGTTCAGGATATCCAAGTACCTGGAAATGATGGTGTAGCGGTGACATCCTGAAAATTCTTCTTCCTGCCCCATAACGGCGTTTGGTGATCTTGAACCAGCCTACCTGCAATATCACCGAAAGGCTTTCCATCAGGAATATCCCGCACAGGATCGGGATGAGCAGCTCTTTCCTGATAATGATGGCAAAGACGGCAATACTTCCGCCCAGGGCAAGGCTTCCAGTATCTCCCATAAATACCTGGGCAGGGTAGGAGTTGTACCAGAGAAATCCAATACATCCTCCTACAAATGAGCCGATGAAAATGGTCAGCTCACCGGTATTGGGCAGGTACATGATGTTCAGGTAATCGGCAAAAATTATATTGCCTGACACCCATGCCAGCAACCCGAGTGTTGCACCTATAATGGCCGATGTCCCGGTGGCCAGCCCGTCCATTCCGTCTGTAAGATTGGCTCCGTTGGAAACAGCAGCGATAATGAATATCACCAGTGGAATAAAAATCAGGAAGGCATACTTCTCATAGCCTGTGCCAAGCCATTTGAGTAAAACAGCATAATCGAATTCGTTATTTTTTACGAAAGGGATCGTTGTTTTAGTTGATTTAATCCCTTCATCGCTATATTTTGCTGAGAGGTCATTTCCGGATATTTGCTGTTCAATTGCAGGACTGCCGGTTGACAGTTTTTCCCTGAGCACCACAGAATCGCTGAAATACATGGTAGCTCCAACAACCATGCCCAGTATAACCTGTGCAAGTATCTTATATTTACCGCTTAGCCCTTTTTTATTCTTTTTGAAAACTTTGATATAATCGTCTAAAAATCCCACAAAACCCAGCCATACCGTGGTGAAGATCATTAGCAGGATGTAAATGTTGTTCAGTTTGGCGAATAGTATCGTCGGGATCAGGATGGATGCCAGAATGATCAGTCCGCCCATAGTTGGGGTGCCTTGCTTTTCCAACTGCCCTTCCAGGCCAAGATCGCGGATAGTTTCCCCGACTTGCTTCTTATTCAGATATTTAATCCATCTTTTACCAAAGACCAGTGAGATAAGCAAGGATACAATTACTGCAGCTGCCGTGCGGAACGATATATACTGAAAAACCCCCGCCCCCGGGATATCACAGCATCTTTGCAAATAATCAGCGAGATAATAGAGCATGGCCTATACTGGTTTTTGATTTGCAGTTGATAACATTTCTTCCAGGATCTTTTTGTCATCAAAAGGATATTTTACTCCTTTAATTTCCTGGTATTTCTCGTGCCCTTTTCCGGCAACAAGGATAATGTCGCCGGGCTGTGCAAGATGGCATGCAGTCCGGATAGCTTCTTTTCGGTTAACTATGGTCATAACTATCCGCTGACGATCTGCCATAATCCCGTTTTTCATCTCCTCGATGATCACCTCCGGGTCTTCGGACCTTGGATTATCGGAAGTCAATATGACCAGGTCGCTCTTTTCGGCGCAAATGCCTGCCATCACCGGTCTCTTGGACCTGTCACGGTCACCTCCCGCGCCAACTACGGTAATAAGCTTTTCGTTACGTGTCCTGATCTCACTGATGGTATTCAGTACATTTTTTAAAGCATCAGGCGTATGGGCATAATCTACAATAGCGGTTATATTATTAATGGAATGAATGGCTTCAAATCTCCCTTCTACCGGCGGCACTGAACTTAAATAAGTAAGGATGATTTCAGGGGACTGGTTCAGCAAAATCGCCGTTCCATAAACCGCCGCGAGGTTGTAAGCATTGAACTCCCCGGTAAGCCTGCAGAAGATTTCCTGGTTATTAACAGAAATCTGAAGACCGTCAAAAAGGTTCTCAATGATCCTGCATTTGAAATCAGCGGGTGATTTTAATGCATAGGTCTGAACTTTAGCCCTGGTGTTCTGAATCATTACCATGCCGTTTTTGTCATCCCTGTTGATTAATGCAAAAGCCTCTTTCGGCAGGTCGTCAAAGAATTTTTTCTTGGCCAGAAGATATTCCTGGAATGTTTTATGATAATCCAGATGATCGTGCGTCAGGTTTGTGAAAATGCCTCCGGAGAATTGCAAGCCTGCGATACGATTTTGAGCTATGGCGTGTGAACTGACTTCCATGAAACAGTATTCTCCACCTGCATCGGCCAGTTTACGGAGCAGGTAATTCAGCTGCAATGGATCAGGTGTGGTATGTGTGGAAGGTATTTCTTCGTTTAAAATTAAGTTCCGGATGGTTGAAAGCAGTCCGCAGCCATATCCGAGATGTGAAAATAACTGGTAGAGTAAGGTGGCAATGGTGGTTTTCCCGTTTGTCCCGGTGACCCCGACCAGTATCAGCTCATTTGACGGATTATCATAAAAGTTGCCTGCCATGATGCCAAGGGCCTTACTGCTGTCTTTTACCTGGACATAAGTGATCCCTTCCAGGAGGGTACCGGGCATTTCTTCGCAAACTATTGCCCTTGCGCCCATGTCTAAAGCCTTATTGATAAAGAGGTGCCCGTCAGCCTGTGTGCCCCTGACCGCAGTGAAAAGATCTCCCGGTTTGATTTTCCGTGAATCAAACTGAATTTCTGAGATGGTCAGATGCGGATTTCCGGCGATTTTAACCGTACCTGCCTTGTACAATATGTCACTCAGTGTTTTCAACGGGTAATGTTTTCCAGGTTTAAAATGATTTCGCTGCCTGCCACCAGGGGGGAGCCGGCCGGTAACGATTGGCTTAAAACAACTCCTTTTCCCAGGATTATGGGCTTGAGCCCGGCTTTTTCAGTCATGAATACGGCATCTTTTGCCGTTAAACCGGCCAGGTCAGGTATAGTATCATTTCCATATAAGGCTGGTTGCAGTATGATGCCTGTCCTTGCACTGTCCATAGATGCCCACTCCGGATTTTGCATGGGCAGTTTTATGGCATACGACATGGCTGAAAGGCTGGTATGCAGATCACTGTAATCACCTTTAGCTGATGCCGGAAGAAATTTCTTTGTAAAGTAATT
This sequence comes from uncultured Bacteroidales bacterium, assembly GCA_963701785.1. GTDB lineage: Bacteria > Bacteroidota > Bacteroidia > Bacteroidales > JAGOPY01 > JAGOPY01. The sequence continues at coordinate 216,260 of CAVPBC010000003.1, forward strand.
GCGAACTTCCTGGTCGTGTATATCAAGTTGAGTCGCGTAGACCTTATCGGCAATCTCCTTGAAAACAGGTCCGGCAACCGCGCCACCATATATCTTTCCGGCTTCAGGGCGGTTTACCACGACAATACAGGAATATTTGGGATTATCTGCCGGGAAATATCCGACAAATGACGCATTGTATTTCTTTTCCGAATAACCTTTTGCCCCATCGGCAACGAGGGCAGTACCGGTTTTGCCGGCAATACTGTATGTGGAATCTTTCAGGATGCTGCCTGTGCCATTTGTGACAACACCTTCAAGCAAAGCCCTTACAAGTTGCAGGGTAGATGGTGAACAAACCGCAGGGTTTATTACAACAGGTTCATTTTTCCTGATAATATTGCCACCTTCCCTGATTTCACTGACAAACAAGGGTTTTACCATTACACCGTTATTAGCAATTGCATTATAAAGGGTAAGGGTTTGAAGGGGGGTCAGGGTCAACTCATAACCTATCGACATCCAGGCCAGGCTGGTTCCGTACCAGTACTTTTTATCAGAAGGATCTTTTATGTATGGCTCTCCTTCTCCCGGGATCTCTATCCCCAATGGTTTTCCCAATGACATTTTCCGTAGCTGATCGACGTACAATTCAGGCTGACTGCCAAATAAAGAAGTGATGATCTTGGAAACCCCTACGTTTGATGATTCTTCGAAGATCCTCTGAACACTCATGTATTCGGACTCAGGCCTGTGAGAATCTTGCATCCACCGGTTGTGGTACTGAACCCTGCCATTTCCAACATAATACTGATCCGAAAGCTTGATCCGTCCTGTTTCCAGTGCCGCAATGAGAGAGGCCAGCTTGAAGGTTGATCCCGGCTCAATAGCTTCCCCTATCGAATAATTGTAGATCTCTTTGTAAAGACCATCTTTTGCATCATATCTCAGGTTGGCAATTGCCCTTATTTCGCCGGTTTTGACCTCCATCAGGATGGCGCATCCCTGAAAAGCTTTGTGTTCTTCCAGGTGCCTGGCGAGCGCAGATTCAGCCAGGTCCTGGATGTTAATATCTATCGTAGTGATAATATCTTTACCATCCCTGGGTGCAACTTCAGGATGATCGCTTACCGGTATCCATTCACCCTGGCTGATCCTTCTCTTCAGTTGCTGGCCGTCATAGCCCTTTAAATAGTTGCTGTAAGCTCCTTCCAGCCCAACATACAGACTTTCCGCCTGGTTTTCGAAACCGATGGTGCGACGGGCTAGCTCCTTGTAAGGCAATTCTCTGGTTGTCTTTCGTATAATTATTAATCCACCGGCATATTTACCTTCACGGAATATGGGGAATTTTTTCAGCTTTTTTAATTCATCATATTTGATATGTTTCTTTATCAGGAAGTACCTGTTCCCTTCAGTCCTGGCATTAAGCAGGTCAGATTTGTAAGTCTTGGCGCTTTTATCCTTGAAAAGATCAGATAGCATCAAAGTTAAGGAGTCGATTTTGGCATTGAACAGTTCCGGTAAAACAACCATGGGTGAAAGGTCCATTCTGATTTCAAATTCCGGGATGGACGATGCCAGCAGGCTGCCATCACGGGCAAGAATATTCCCCCTTAATGCTTCAATTGGAAAATATTTGATTTCCTGTTTTTTAGCTTTTTCCAGCAGCACATCTTTTTGCGTGAACTGAAGATAAGCCGCCCGGTAGATAATCATTATAGCAAAGAGCAATACCCCGAAATAAACAAGGTATACGCGCCATAAGATATCTTTTTTGGTATCCTTCATGATTTATTTGCTTTTTTCATTACCGGTAACCATAATTTTTTTTGGCGGATCCATGGATTCGCCAATTCCAGTGTCTTTTAATTTGATAACAATCTCTGACGGCTTGCTTTCATACATCAGCTTGCTCCTTGAGGAGATATATTCGTATCTCAACTCCCTGAGCTCTTCTTCCAGGTCATCAATCTGCCGCTTCGTCCTTTCAACATGAAATATATTAGTGATGTAAATGACTCCCAGGATCATAAGGAATATGATGAAAGGCATGGCCTGCATGAACTTGTCCCTGGTGAGAAATGTCCCGTCAAGTAATGAATGTAACGACCTGCCCACTTTTTTCCTGGTAAAAGGATTTTTACTGGGTGGCTGCAAATACCTGTTGGTCTTTATTTCCCTGTCTTTTGTCATCGTTATATTTTCTCTGCAATTCTGAGTTTTGCGCTTCTTGATCGTGGATTGGCCTGCTGTTCAGATGCTGAAGGCATAATTGCTTTCCTGTTAACCGGCTTAAGTGGCATAATCTGTGTGCCGAAAAAGTCTTTTTCAGGTATCCCTTCGAAATTACCTGTCCTGAAATAGTTTTTAACCAACCTGTCTTCCAGGCTATGATAAGCGATGATAACAATCCTCCCCTCAGGATTCAGTAATTCAGTGGCATGTTTGAGCAGCTCCTTCAGTGAGTCAAGTTCTTCATTGACCTCGATGCGGATTGCCTGGAAGGCTTTTGCCAGGTATTGGTTTTCTTTACCTCTGGGTGCTGTGCGCAGGATGATCTTTCTTAAATCTTCAGTAGTCCGGATACTTTGAATTGACCTTTCATTTGTGATTTCTTCGGTAAGCCTGCGGGCATTTCCAATCTCGCCATATTGCCTGAATAATTGAATTAATCCTTCTTCGGAGTAAGTATTGATGATTTGAGAAGCTGTCAGTTCCTGGCTGCGGTCCATGCGCATATCCAGTTCACCTTCCAGGCGGATGGAGAATCCTCTTTCAGGTTGGTCAATCTGCCAGGAGGATATGCCAAGGTCGGCCAGCAGCCCGTCGATATGAAAGATGCCCTGAAATTTCAGGAAGTTTATCAGGTAGCGGTAGTTTTGATTAATGAAAAGAAACCTTTCGTCTTCAATCAGGTTGCGATCAGCATCCTGGTCGCGGTCAAAGGCGATAAGCCTTCCGGAAGTTAAGTGTTCCAGGATTTTGCGGGAATGGCCGCCACTGCCAAAGGTTACATCCACATAGATCCCGCCGGGATGTATGTTCAGGCCTTCAATACTTTCGTTTAACAGGACAGGTATGTGGTACATTAGTCACTAGATTCTGCATCATTATCGCCCATGACCTCTTCGGCCAGGTTGGCGAATTCCTCAGGATCATACGAGACCGCTTTTTCGTATTCATCCTTGTCCCAGATCTCGATCTTATTAACGACCGAGGCCATGACAATATCCTTGCTGATAGCAGCGAAATTGAACAGGTCTTTTGGAATAAGCAACCGGCCCGCATTGTCAAGTTCGACGATTTTCACCCCTGCCATGAACTTCCTGATAAAATCGACATTTTTTTTCCTGAAACGGTTGAGCTTACTGATCCGTGCACTTTCGGCATTCCATTCCGGGACAGGATAGAGCTCAAGGCAGTTACGGAAAATGCTCCGTTTTATCACAAAGCCCTGGGCCACCACTTCTGAAAGCTGGTTCTTGAAAGCCACTGGAAACATGAGCCTTCCCTTGGCATCAACCCTGCATTCGTATGTCCCGATTATGTTCAACAAGGATCTGAAGAATTTTGATGTAAATATAGATAGCTTTTACCACATTCTACCACTTTATACCACTTTTTAACTAACAAGGTTTCAATTTTTATTAACAATTTCAGGTGAAATCAAGCAGGAAATCCAGATGGGATGATATAATCAGACAGCTACAGGTGTATTAAACCGCTTTATTTTAGATTTATCAAACCCTCGGTTGAAAATTGAAATATTAATTAAATTTGTTCTGGATTCAATATTTATGGATAGAACCAGTAAGAGAATATTAAGGGAAAGCCATCCTGATATTACGGATAGATTTATTGATGTCGAAAGGGTCTTCCGGTCAAAAAGTCCTCGCGTGGCCAAAAGCATACCGGGTTTTGTTTTTCGGTTGCTGAAACGGATAATCCATCAGGATGAATTAAATGATTTTATTTTTACAAACAAGGATAGATGGGGATTGGATTATGTACAGGCAATCCTGGAAGGGTTCCAGGTTAAAACTGAAGTTATCAATCCGCCTGTCCTGGATCCGGGTGTGAAATACCTGGTTGCTTCCAATCATCCGCTGGGTGGCATGGATGGAATTGCACTTCTGCATGAAACCGGAAAATTAAAGAAGGAAGTTGTTTTCCCTGTTAATGACCTGTTAATGAATCTTCCCAATCTTTATGAACTGTTTATACCTGTGAACAAACATGGAAGTAATGCTGAAAATATTAGATTATTTAACGAAACCTTTGCTTCTGATATGCTAATTCTTTACTTCCCTGCAGGCCTTGTTTCAAGAAAGCAATCGGGGATTATAAAAGATATGGAGTGGAAAAAGACTTTTCTGACAAAAGCGAAAGCTTCAGGAAGGCATATTGTCCCGGTTTTTATTTCAGGAAGAAATTCAGAGTTTTTCTATAATTTAGCCAATCTCAGGAAAAAACTGGGAATTAAGGCCAATATTGAAATGCTTTTCCTGGTGGATGAAATGTATAAATTCAAAAATAAAGTGATCCCGATAACTTTTGGAAAACCCATACCTGTTGATGTATTTGACAAAAGCAAGACAGACCAGCAGTGGGCTTCGCTACTCAGGGAACATATTTACAGGCTTGAAAATAATCCGGAGCAGGAATTCGTTTATTAATGCAGATAAAATGATTTTATATGCCATCAGTCATCGCACCAGTTAACAAGGCCTTGCTTGAGGCCGAGCTGACCCCCGGTAAGTTCATAAGGAAAACTAATAACGGAAATAATCATATTTACATTTTCGATTACAGGGATTCTCCGAATCTGATGCGTGAGCTTGGCAGGTTGAGGGAAATTACATTTAAGGATTCCGGGGGCGGAACTGGCAATGAAATAGACATTGATGAGTTTGATCTGGGTGACAGACCTTTCAGGCAACTCATCGTCTGGAACCCCGAAGATAAAGAAATAGTCGGAGGCTACCGGTTTGCGCAGGGGGATACTTTTAATTTCGACGAGCATGGCGAAATCCTTTCACCTACTGCAGAGCTTTTTACTTTCTCACAGAAATTTATTAAAGAATACCTTCCCTGGAGTATTGAACTGGGCCGTTCCTTCGTCCAGCCTAATTACCAGCCCCAGTTCAACCTCAGAAAAGGGATGTATTCCCTTGATAATTTATGGGATGGACTGGGAGCCATCGTTATCGACAATCCTGGATATAAATTCCTTTTTGGAAAAGTTACCATGTACCCACAATATGATCACCTTGCCAGGGACCTTGTATTGTTCTTTTTGCAGAAATTCTTCCCGGATCCGGATAACCTTCTGATACCAAGGGAATCACTGCCATTAAGGCATGATAGAGTGTTTCTTGACAGCATTTTTACCGGTTCCACTTATGAAGAGAATTATAAGATACTTATTCAACAGGTAAGAGCTAAGAATGAGAACGTTCCGCCACTGGTGAATGCGTATATGAGCCTTTCCCGGACCATGAAGACTTTTGGGACTGCACTGAACCGGAGTTTTGGCAATGTAGAAGAAACCGGTATCATTGTTACTATAAGTGATATTTACGATTTTAAAATTGACCGGCATATTGCCACTTATAAAAAGGAGTAAATAAATTGGGGACTCCTATTCTTTCCAGATTTATTACAAGCAGCCCGGATTTCAGCCAGTGCCCGAAGCCCGTCATGCCTGAATATGCCTTCATCGGAAGGTCAAATGTCGGGAAATCTTCCCTGATCAATATGATTACAGGTCAGAAGATGCTGGCCAAAACATCTTCCACTCCCGGTAAAACACAGCTGATTAACCATTTTCTGATAAATGAGGAGTGGTACCTGGTTGATTTGCCTGGATATGGGTATGCACGGGCCGCCAAGGCAAAAAGAAGGCAATGGGAGCTGGTCATCGAGCAGTATTTGATAAAAAGATCAAACCTGATGTCTACTTTTATTTTGATTGATTCAAGACTGCCTTTACAGGATAACGACCGGGAAGTCATTAACTGGTTTGGTGACAAACAGCTTCACTTTACGCTGATATTGACAAAAACCGATAAGCTCACAACAAATCAGCTTGCTTCTAATTTCGAAGCTATTAAAAGGGAATTATTGAAAGAATGGGAAGTGCTACCGCCATTTATCCTGTCTTCTGCGAACAAGGGGTTAGGAAAAGATGAAATCCTGGCTTTTATTGCTAAAACCAACCGTTTATTTCAAGCCGAAGTAATGTGACAGTTTATTTGAATTCAATGAGCAGGGTGCCTTTTGAAACTGAAAGCCCCGCAGTGACATAAACTTCCTTAATAGTGCCTTTCATTGGTGAAAATATGTTATTGTTCATTTTCATCGCTTCAAGCACCAACAATATCTCACCTTCCTTAACTTTACTTTTCTTTTTAACGTAGACTTTCTTGATTTTCCCCGGAATAAAAGCTGTGATCTTCTTTGGATCGGCCGGCACAAATCCCTTCCTGTTTATAAACTTACCGGTTAAATTCGTTTCGTAAGTAATATCATCCAGAAGGAAAGAATCAAATCCACTCCCTTCCCCTTTTTCTTCAATTATATTATCTTTTTGTTCATCCATAATGACAAAGATTAGAATGGGGGAATACCGTGTTTTTTTGTAGGCGGAGTCTCTTGTTTTTGTGAGGATATTTGCAGCGCGTGTACGAGGATACTTCTTGTTTCTGAGGGCTCTATGACCGCATCTATATATCCGTAAGCCGCAGCAACATAAGGATTGGCAAATTTTTCCTTGTATTCTTTGATTTTTAGCTTTCTTGTTGCTTCCGGGTTATCGGAATTCTTGATCTCTGTCCGGAAAATGATATTGGCAGCTCCTTCCGGGCCCATAACAGCAATTTCAGCAGTGGGCCAGGCAAATACAAAATCAGCCTTCAGGTGGTGTGAGCACATGGCAATGTAACCTCCGCCATAAGCTTTTCTCAGGATAATCGTGATTTTTGGAACAGTCGCTTCCGAATAGGCATATAATAATTTGGCCCCATGCCTGATAACCCCGGCATGTTCCTGGTCAATTCCGGGCAGATAGCCCGGTAAATCAACCAGTGTAACCAGAGGAATATTGAAGGCATCGCAATACCGGATGAACCTGGCAGCTTTATCAGAGGAATCGACATCAAGCACACCTGCCAGGTATAATGGCTGGTTGGCTACACAACCGACGGTTTCACCGTCAATTCGTGCAAACCCGATGACAATGTTCCTGGCCCATAATTCCTGAACCTCAAGGAATTCAGAATCGTCAGCCAATGCTTTTATCACATCCCTTACATCATAAGGTTGTTTGGGATCTGATGGGAATAATATGATCAATTTTATAGCTTCTGCTTTTTGGCGGTCGTTTTGGAAAAGGATCCGCCTTTTTTTGGTTGTTCCAGGGAATAAAAGTGATCAGCTGCTTGATCTGGTCAAAGCATTCCTGTTCACTTTCGGCAAAGAAATGGGCATTTCCGGTGATTTCCGCATGCACCCTGGCCCCCCCAAGGTCTTCCATAGAGATTTCTTCACCAATGGTTGCTTTAATAACTTCGGGCCCGGTAATAAACATCTTGGAGATCTTATCCACAACAAAGACAAAGTCGGTCAGGGCAGGAGAATAAACAGCCCCTCCGGCACATGGGCCCAGAATTACTGAGATCTGAGGAATAACCCCTGAAGCCTGTGTGTTGCGGTAAAAAATCTCCCCATATCCGGCCAGTGAGTTTACACCTTCCTGGATACGGGCACCTCCGGAATCGTTAATGCCGATCAGCGGTACTTTCAGTTTCATGGCATGATCCATGATCTTGGTGATCTTCTTGGCATGCATATAACCAAGCGAACCACCTGCAACAGTAAAATCCTGGGCAAAAATACAAACGGGATGGCCTGAAAGCACTCCCGTTCCTGTGATAACACCATCACCCGGCAGGTACTTTTTATCCATGTCAAAATCCTTTCCGGCATGTTCGACAAACAGGTCATATTCATGAAATGATTTGGGATCGAGTAAAGCCAGAATTCTTTCCCGGGCAGTCAGTTTACCGGTCGCTTTTTGTTTCTGGATTGCTTCGTCGCCGCCGCCGCGCAGCGCATCTCGCATCCTCTTTTTTAAATCGGAAGATTTTCGTGCAAGCCCCATATGTTCTGATTTTGGTGATCTGAATGGTGAATATGGTTATTTTAACGGTGTCGGTTTGTAACTGATTGTCAATCTATTACAATAATATCCAATTATTTTGGACATACAAAGGTAGTGTTTTTTAATAGAGGATATCAGGGCCCGTTATTTTTACTCAAGTTAATCTTTATCCTGAGTAACCGTCTCTTTTTTCTTACGGAACATATCAAATACCAGGTACCCCACTGACGCCCCCCAGAGCATGCTCAACCAGGGACTGGATGTAATTGGGCAACTTCCCGTGCGGCATCCTATAAAGTAATAGTACATAAAACCTCCCGCTGTGCCGATAATAATGCCTGTAAACGCAAGCAGGTTATTCTTCCTGAGAAACCTGCTTTTTAAATCTTGAAGAGCTTTCATTGTATCGGGAAAATATATAGATTTGAGCATACAAAAGTACGTATCTTTTTAAAGTTCTTAAAAAAAACATCTTTACCTCATGACTACCCTGGTGATCCCGGCCCCTCCGCGGTCAAGCTGCTCATCTTCGAAGGAAATCACTTCATCAGTACCAGAAAGATAATCCCTTATAACACGACGGAGTATGCCTTCCCCCTTGCCATGCAGGATACTAACTTCTTTAATCCTGAGCAGATAAGCATCGTCAAGGTATTTCTGGACCAGTTGCAATGCCTCATCAGCTGTTTTTCCCCTGAGATCAAGAGTGAGCTTGAAATTGACCGCTTTTTCATTCAGGTCACGGATAAAAGGGGATACCTTCCCGGTTGTCTTTTTGCCTGGCTGCCTGGCCGAAAGTAAGCTTTGAAGAGGAAAAGTGATCTTTAATCCGTCAAAATCCACAAGTGCTTTATCCGATTTTATCCGGATAATAAGACCGGTCCCCTGGCGGCCTTCGATAGAAACCCAATCTCCCGGTTTCCATTGCGGTCAATAATGCAGGTTTCTCCGGTTTGGTTACTTTTACTTCTTCTGTTTTTGAAGATGTTATTATTTTTTGGCGGTATTGTTCTATTTCAGACCTGGCTGATTTTGTCTTTTCTTTCTCTGCCTGTGATTCACGTATTTGCCTGATCGTATTTTCAATCATACGATTGGATTGCTCGAGCATTTCTTTTGCTTCCTGGCGTGCCTTTTCCAGGATATCCCTGCGGGTTTTTTCGAGCTCAATGTTCATTTTTTCGTATTTTTCTATCAGCTCACCGAGGAATCCGTCGGCCACCTGGAATTCCTTCAGCCGTTTTTCTAACCCGAGCTTTTCCATTTCAACCTCCTGGAGCTGCTGTTCAAAGTCCAGGTGGGTTTTTCCTGACTTGAAGATTGCAGACTGGATAACTTCTTCAGGGAATCCTATTCTGCGGGCGATTTCAAAGGTAAAAGAACTGCCTGGCTTTCCGGATGCTAATATGTATAATGGCTGCAGTTTTTTAGTATCGAAGAGCATCGCCCCGTTAAGGATTCCTGGTATTTTTCCTGCCAGCAATTTCAGGTTGGAATAATGTGTTGTGACCACCCCAAAGGCTTCCGTCTCGCTGAGCTTTTCAAGTGCTGCTTCAGCTATGGCACCTCCGAGAGAAGGATCCGTGCCGGTTCCAAGTTCATCAATGAGGAATAAACTGCGGGAATGGCAGCTCCTGATAAAGAATGCAAGGTTCAGCAAATGGGAACTGTATGTGCTGAGGTCGTTTTCCAGCGACTGTTCATCTCCTATATCGATAAAGATATCGTCGAAAATGCCAGCCCTGGCGTCCGGATCCAGGGGGACCAGCAATCCGTTTTGTAGCATATACTGGATTAGTCCGACAGTTTTCAGGCAAACGGATTTTCCACCGGCATTGGGGCCTGTAATGATAAGGATGCGTTCCTGGTGATCAAGCCTGATATTAAGCGGGACCACCGTCTTTGATTTAGACCTTAGAGTAAGATAAAGTAGGGGATGGCGTGCATTGATCCAATCGATCACGGGTCCGGGAATTAATACAGGTTCATCAGCCTCAATTTGCATGGCAAACAGGGCTTTAGCACGGATAAAATCCATTTCTCCCAGGAAATCGTATGCCATTAATAGTGTTACGGTTTCCGGCCGTATGAAATCACTGAAAAGTATCAGAATATGAATGATTTCCCGACGCTCGGCATTTTCAAGTTCCCTGATTTCATTATTAATTTCAAGGCAGCTTTCCGGCTCAAGGTAAACGGTTTGCCCGCTGGCCGATTCATCATGGATGATGCCTTTGATCTTTCTTTTGTGAGTCGATTGGATTGGTATCACGAGCCTGCCGTCGCTCAGGGTTACTTCTGCATCGGAAGCTGTCCAGCCTGAATTCCTGGCCATATTAAGCAAATGTCCAATCATTTTTTCGCTGGCAACGGCTTTGGAGCGCATTTCTTTCCTGATGCGGGCCAGTTCTGCTGATGCGTTATCGCGTATCTGGCCTTTTTCATCCAGGATGCGATCGGCTTCCCGGAGAATATCGGCAGGTATTTCAAGGCCACCGGCCAGGGTCTGAAGGTGAATGAATGATTGGGCTGATGGCAAACGGAAAAAATCAAGGCAGGCACAGATAGTGCGAAGCGATAACCGCAGGTCGGCCAGTTCTTCAGCCAGGAGGTAACTACCGGGTATCTGGATGCGCAGGAGCGTGTCGGATAGGTCCAGGTAATCCTGTGACGGGAAAGGCAGACCTGTTTCCAATATAGTGAGGAATTCCCTGGTTTCCTTCAGCAAACGGCTAATTAGATCGAAATCATTGCTGAATGATAATTCTTCGACATGCCTCCGGCCCATATCTGAAATACACCTTGCTGCAACCATTTCCCTGACCTGGTCAAAGCCTGTCTTTAGCCCGAAATTCGTTGGGTAGATCAATGTCGATGTTCCTGTAATTTTTCTTGAAAATTATATATCTTCTTATCAGGACAAAAGAAATGAAAATAATAAAGCTACCTAAGACAAATAGTAAAATAAAGTAGATTTTATCCTGGCTTTGCCTGAAAGCACGGCTATTGCCATAAAGAACAAACCCTGACCAGAAAGCCGGGTGGGTTTCGATTTCCGGCCTGGTATTTTCAAGGTATTTCAGTTTAGCTTGTTGTAATGCAACATCTTTATCAACACCCCGCCCCAGAAGATAGTAAAAGGAAGGGATGATATTTCCGGTGCTGATATCTTCAACATCCCACAAAGTCATTACCACACTTGGCATACCGGCATAAGTGAAAGCCCTGGCAAGGCTGATCACTCCTTCGCCTTTCTGGAGCTTTCCGTCGCCGGTGCTGCATGCACTAAGTACAGCCAGTTCTCCCTTTAATTCCAGGTTATAGATTTCGTAAGTATGAAGCACTCCATCCTCTCCTGATCCGCCATATGGATAAAAAGAAAGCATGGAAGACAATGGATTTTCATCATCAATTCTTGTGTGCGTGGCAAAATGCAAAATATCGAAAGAGGAGGCCAATTTTTTAAATTCAGCTTCAGTTGCCTCTTCACCAATTAGTTTTTTACCTTTCATTATCTTAAGGATGGTTTCGGCCTCCCAGGTTGCACCGGGGAGATCAATCCCTGTTTTTAATTGTTCAGCTAATGCCTTATTATTTAAAAGGAAACTTCTTGTCAGGATATTTGAACTAGGTGCAAGAGCTAATACCCCTTGATCCAATGAAGGTATTCGCCCTTTTTTAATAAGGGATAAAATTGTGGAAGATGCCGCATAACTGACCGGGTATTTATTGATCAGGTATGGTAAAGCCCGGAAAGCAATCGTGTCTGAAGGAATGATTTTTTCAAGTAACGATTCAAATGAAAGATAACTTAACTCTTCATCGGGAATAATGATTATTTTTTTACCTTCAAGGGAGCTTGCGACAGGATATATTAATGTTTTATATAATTTATATGCAGTGCGCTGATAATCAATAAAATCCTCGAAACTATAATCAGGTACATGATTGAAATCGAGATTTTTCCTTAAAGTGAAAATATCCTCAATTAAACTTGAATCAATTGGTGTCTTTTTGACTTCATATTGTTCTGATGAAATCAGGAATGTATAAATATAATCTTTGGTAAGTGTATATTCAATAATGATTTCATTCTTTTCCAATATCCTTTGCAATTCTGTAACTGAAACAACGGAAGGATCATACTTTAATTTAAAATATTCCGGGTAGTTATGCTCAAGGTGATCAATAAGGCTGTCGTACTGTTTTTCATATCTCAATAGGTTCGAGCGGAGGTAATTGAGCTTTTTCTCATCCGGTTCATATTGATTTTCTTCTTCCCATATATTATTGCGATACAAGTTCAGATTGCTTTTTATTTCTTTTTCATTTTTTCTCAAAACTTCCGGAATTAAGCCTATTTTTTTTGCATTTGCATCCCTTAACTCACTCAGCAAGACCATAGACTTTCCCCTTTCAGATATTTCAAATGCCCGGTATAGCCATTTTGAGTCATTTGTGTAACTATGAATGACCAGGCAATTTTCAATCGATTGCTTATAAATCTCATAAATATCGTTTGACAGGATAAGCTGGCTGTTTTCCGTTCTGTATTTCATTCGTAATTTGTCAATGAGGCCTAAACATAAATAATAGGTTTCTCCTGAGCATATTAGATAAGTTAAATTTCCATTCTCCTCAAAATATTTATTCAGGTAAAAGGCTTTATTAAAAAGGATCCTGATAACCCTGGTATCGGAATATAATGCCTGCAAAGGAGGATTGGACAGGATGCTGTTATCAGTGAATGAATCGGAAATCGAGATCAGGCTTTTCTGGTAGTACTTTAAAGCCTGGTCTATTTGGTTAGTATTATAGTAATAATCTCCAATCCCATATAGTGAAGCGGTAACATCCCTGTTGTGAAAGCCCTTGTGGTTACTGAAAATTTCAAAGGCTTTGTTTAAATATATCAAAGCGCTGTCATTTCCCAATTCTGTCAATAAATTTCCATAATGCAGAAACGTCAGGGCATTTTCTGCATTATCAACCTTTATATTCTCATTCGATAGGATCAGGAGTTTATTGAAATAAGCCTCAGCTTTTTTAAGGTCACCTTCCACAAGATACAAGCTGGCTAAATTCCTGTATGTTTTGATATTTAGAGACTTTTCTGTCCCGGATAAGGACAGGTCATAATAATAAATGGCTTTATCATGCTGTCCGGCATGTTTATAAACATTTCCTATATCTGCATAAAGAGTTGAGATCAATTGTTTGTTTTCTGAGAAAACCGATTCGATGATCAGCTTGGCATTAAAAAGATAGGTAATGGCCAATTCAAAATCTCCTTTTAAGTGATATATTAATCCTTTATTCCAGTAAATACTTCCTAATTCAAATGGTTTATTTACTACGATGGAAGTGAAAATGAGTTCGGCTTTTTCTAAATAATGCAATGCTTTATCCAGTGCAGAGATGCTTTGAAAGAATCTTCCGAGGTTCAGGTATATCCTTCCCATTGAAAAACTGTTTGGAGCGTAAATGGATTCTTTTAACCTGAGCGATTCCAGGAAACAGCTTTCCGCTTTGGCATAATCGTTTTGTTCGAGGTGGATAATGCCTATATTCTGAATATATGAAGCCCGGTCTTCAAGGTTGTAAGATTTTTTATTTGCTAATTCCAGGGCCTGGGTATAGCAAATCATGGCAGAATCGTATATTTTATTAAAGTAGAAATAGTTGCCGAGTTTATTATAGCAGGGTCCGAGAATGGTGTCATCCTTTCCATATGCGGTTGAATAGATTTCTATTGCATTGTCAATGGCGTACCGGCCCTTCTTCAATTCCCCCAGTGTTATGAAAAGGGTGCCCTGGATGGTGTATAATTGAGCAAAAAGCAGGTCGTTTTCCGGCAAGGAAACTGTAAAATGTACCAATAATGAATCGAGCAAAACAGAGGATTGGAGCATTTCACCTTGCATCCGGTAAATATCTGCTTGCTGCAGTTTCAATTCGAAGAAAGTTTTCTGATCTTTGTCAACATTCAGTTTATCAATATTCAGGTCCAGCAACGTCAATGCCTCATCTAACCGGTTTTCTCTTTTAAGCTCGGCAAGCTTGTTGAGAAGGCCCTGGTCCAGATGGGACTGAGCTGTTATCGGGAAGTGGAATAAGGCAATAAATAAGAATGCCAGGCATACACGGAATATTGACTGGCCAAAACAATACTCCTTTCTCATGCTGATAATGGTTTGGGTGATTTAAACTTATTATTATCTACATGTTAATGCCGGTTTTTACCAAAAAATACCCGCCTGTTAATAAATAAATATATCAAAATGATCAGAACAAGGAAGGCGCTGCCCAACAGGATCAGATGAAAAGTCTTCATAGCAGGTGTTAAGACGATAGAATCTGTTTTTCCTATAACCATATAACCGGCCCAAAAATATGGGTGTGATTGTAATTTGCCGGCTTTTTCCATGTAGGCGATCTTGGCCCGTTGAAGGGCAATATCACTTGGAAAGCCCTTTTTAAGGTTTTCATAAAATATGGCCATAAGGTCGGCGCTGCTGTGATCTTCTATTTCCCATAAAGTCATGACAACACTTGGAATGCCGGCATAAAAGAATCCTCTTGCAAGGCTGATTATGCCTTCTCCGCGTTCAAGTTTCCCCCCGCCGGTGTTGCAGGCGCTAAGCACAGCAAGTTGACCGGGAAGATGGAGGCTAAACAGCTCATAAGTATTCAGGTAACCATCGTCTTGTGATCCGGATCCCCCACTGGTAAAAACAAGTTTAGAATACATAGGGTTCTGGTTGTCAATAATAGTGTGCATGGCCAGGTGCAAAATCCCGTATTCTCCGGCATGTTCTTTAAAATAAGTTTCAGTTGCCTTATCATCGAAAACTTTTTTGGTTCGGAATAAGCCTGAAATGGAATTTATCTCTTCTCTGGTCCCTGCTATGGGAGTGAGGTTCAACATGACTGAATCGATAACGCCAGCACTTCTTTCTGTGTTTTCGTAATTGTAAGAAGGTGCGAACGCCAGCAAATTTGCGGAAATTTTCCGTTCGCTCCGTTTGGTCTGTTCAAAGTGAATGGTAGCTGAACTGCTGTAACTGATAGGATTACTTTTAATAAGCCAGGGCAAGTCATTATATGCCTGTGATTGCCCGGGCGGTTTCTCTTTTAAAAGCAGATCGAATGATAAATACCCCAGTTCGCCGTCGGGGATGATTATCAGTCTTTTCCCGGCAATGGCAGATTCAAATGGCCGAATCAGTATTTCGTACAAACCTGCGGAAATTGTAGTAATATCCTCGAATTCCTTTTGTCCGGCGTTAAAATACTCGTTGCTGGTAAAATTCTGTTGAAGACTATCGAGCATTCCGGTCAGGATATTTTTCTCACCCAGTATTTTCACAGATAATTTTCTGTCAGTTAACAGGAAAGCCACCACTATTGAATCAGTCATGTAATATTCAATTATAGCCTGATCTTCCGGAAGGCGCATTAATGCAGAATCAGCAGAAATAGTGGAGTAATCATATTTCAGCCTGAAATATTCCGGGTAATATTTTTTATATGAATTTAATAAACTGTCATGGGTAATCCTGAGGTGAAATATTGCATCACTCCATAATTGCAGTTTTGCTTCATCCGGGATGTTTTTCTGCTTTTCCTGGTAGAGTAAATTATTGTATGTCGCAAGTTCCTTAGAAAGGCTTTTTTCTAAATTCTGTGCATTTTCCGGGATGCTCGTACTGGCCTGAGCTTCCAGTCCCCGCAAGGCGCTGAGCAAAATAATGGCCTGACCTTTCTCACTGAAATGAAAAGCCTGTGATAGATATTTCTCATCACCGGTTTCCAAGAAAAGCTTATAAGTCACTGTGACGCCTAAGTCAATGATAGTCCTGGCGTCATTGTTTAAAACTATTTGGATTTCTTCATTATATGTTTTTCTCATTTCTTCAAGTAAATCGAGGGTAAGATTGATAGTATTCAAGATTAAATATAAGTCTTGAATACTGTTCGTCTTATGGTATCTCAATTCCAATGTCTTCGCTTTAAGAATTAATGCCTCAAAAAGATAAAGATCAAGTATGATGTCTTCAAATGATGGATTAATTTTTATATCGGTTTCTTCAAATTCAGGCAACAGAGTAATAAGAGCAGCTTGTATCTTATTTAAAGCGGAGTCATATTCATTTTTTGATGTATAAAATTCACTTTGCAAAAGAAAAATTTTTGAGAGGTCTTTATTCTTTCTACCGAATAATTGAATAAATATATCTGAAGCTTTAGAATAATACCATAATGAGTTTTTACCTCTGCCTTGTTTTGCTAGTAAATAGCCATAATACTGATAACAAAGTGCTAAATCAAAGCTATTTCCTGAGAAGATTTTTTTTGCATATTCGATTGATAAGAGATAGTATTTTTCTGCACTATCTAATTCATTTTGTCTTTGATAGATATTTCCTAGATTTCTAAATATTTTAATAATTCCTGAATTTTCTTTGTTTTTTGCAGCTTTATTGTAAAAATCAATCGCCAATTGTGTATCACCCTTCTTATCATAAGCAAATCCAAGGTCTAATGAGACATTTAGAACATCTTGGTTGTAAATACCCAGGTTTATTTCAAGAATAGAATGTGCTTTTGACAAATAGCTCGTTGCTTTTATATAATCTCCTTTATGTGTGTATACGTTTCCTTTATTCCAGTATACATATGCAAATAAAATATTATCCCGATCATATCTTGACATTAAGAGTTTCTCTGATTTATCATAATATTCCAAAGCCATATTGTATTGGGACAAGTCAGTGTAAAACTTTCCCAGATTCCCATAAATCTTTGCAAGTGCAGGATCATCATAATCGAACAATTTCTCTTTAAGTTGCAACGATTTAGTATAACATTCTTCAGCCTTACTGAAATCTCCTTTCATATGGGCTGCAATGCCAAGGTTTTGATAAGAAGAGGCAGTCAGGAAATTGATAGGGTTTTGTTTATCTAAGGAAAGATCCAGGGCCGTTTCATGATAGTTATAAGCTGAATTAAAATCAGATCTGGACAAATAAAGATTTCCCAGCTTATTATTTGCATAATGAAGGAGGGTGTCGTTAGGGCCATATTTCGCCGTTCTGATTTTAATGGAGAGATCCAGGTAAAATCTTGCAGAATCTGATTCCCCTGTGGCAAGCAGGTAACTCCCTTTAACCTGTAACAGATCGGCTTTCAGATCAACGTCCCCGTCAAAACCGATGGCTAATTCGTTGGCAGCATCCCGTAATCCTTCCAAAGCAGCAGCATAATCTCTCTGCAATATATAGATGTCATAAATATTAATCTTAGTTCGAAGCACAGCTTTTTTATCTCCTTCGCGGGAATAAATCTCGGCTGATTTTTTAAAATAATACACGGCACTGTCATATTCAACCCTGTTCTTAAAGAGAATAGCTTTTTGCTGAAATATATTTTGCCCGGGGAGGGCCTGGCTAAAACTGCCATGTGAGGATAAGAACAATCCGGATAAAAGCAATAAATAAATGATTGTCAACCGGAACGGTTGAATGGATGGTGTGGTAAATGGGTCAATGTCCCTGCTTCTCATCCCGCAAATGATTTAGTGCCGAGTGAAAGCTAAATTACATCAATTTTCTAAAAACAACTATTGAAAATAAAAAAAGGAGCACTATCGGGTGCTCCTTTTTGGATTTAATTTAAACGCCGCTTATTTGGATTTAATCATGCTCCCTGTTTTAATAAAGTATTCGTTGCCGGAATACCTGATGCTGTAATGGTAAATGCCCGGTAACAAATAAGAACCGTCAATTTTAACCTGGTGTGTACCTGCTGAAATACAACTGTTTTCTATTTCCATTACCTGTCTGCCGGTCTGGTCAAACAGGGTAATTACAACCTGCCCATCCTGTGGAACCTGGTATTCAATGGTGGTATTACTGGTGAAAGGGTTCGGGTAAACAGAATGTGTGGATTCTTTCAGTAAATTCAAGTTGATCGTAGGAAGGATCATGCTCACTCCCTGGACCAGGTTTCCGTCAAGATCTATAAAATGGCTTTCTTCGTCAAGTTTGAGGCTGTAACTTTCACCGTCCCGTGACAACTCTTTTGCTCTGGTGTGGATTACCAACAGGGGACTGCCTTCAGTTATTTCAAATCCTTGGTAATCCTTGTCAATCCAGGTGACTTTGATTTGATTGTCAGATGTGAAAATTTTTACAGCGGAAATTGCTGATTCCACTCCGGTCACGATAAGACCTTCAGGAACTTTGATAGACAGGTGCATCCCGACAATTTGCAGGTTTTGACCGCCAGCAAGGTTAAATGCTATAGGGTCCGAAGAACCTGCTGATAATTCAACAACAGGATTGTTCAGGAAAATCGAGTTGCTTTTTGGATCTGGTTGTAAAGATCCATTAACATCGCCAGATGATGAGCCTCCACCAAGAATAAATCCATCTCTGGATTCCGAGGGAATAGTAACTGGAATTGATTGAAATACCCAGGGGGTAGGGAACTCGTTGCCCTGGTTCAGGTAGCTGATCAGAATCATCCAATAGTCGGCCCAGGTTATTGTTCCGCTGCCGTTAACATCGGCTGCAAGCGTCTGGATCGCATCAAAGGTGACTTGATTCAACAATTTGCGCATTACAAGAAAAGCATCAGCAAGTTCAACGCCACCTTCGGGTTGTTCAGTAGAGAAAGTGACTGTATAATTGCCAGCAGAAACATTTTCGAATTCAAAAACTCCCTCAATATTAGTAACTGCAGTATCGATGATGTTGCCACCTGAATTATGCAGGTAGGCATTTACACCACTCATAGGGTAGTTGTCATGATAGAAAACCTGACCAGAAAAATCTTCTGTGTTCTGTGAGAATGCTGAAGCACTCATGAGTAAAAAAATCAGGCCAATGGCCTTTAGCGTAATTTTTTCCATGATTTGAAGTTTGGCGTTAGTTAACAATTAAATCCGGTTGAGCGAGAGAGGATTGTTTGCGGCTTTACCTCTTTCATATTTTAATCATGAATAAATCAAAAAGTAATACACTTTAATAAAAAAAAAGTTAAAAAAATATTTTTTCGGTATCGCGGAATAGACTGTTACAAAATAAGTCAATTTATTACATATTTGCAAGTTAATATGTTGCTAATTTTGCAACAGCTTGTGTTAATAAAAAAAAGATAATATTATTCCTCTGGCTCGTATTACCTTTTAGCAAAATATTGATAAATTACCGATGAATGACTTTTTACTCTGATGACTCTATAATAGATGGTCTAAAGAAGCGTGATAATGGGATAATCCGGTATGTTTACAAGGAATATTACCCCACGATTAAGTTTCTGATCACGACTAACTCTGGAACTGAAACTGACGCTGAAGATGTGTTCCAGGATGCTCTTGTTGTTTTATATCGGAAGATAGCAAGGGAAAACCTTATGTTAACAAGTTCTTTCAAAACGTTTTTATATTCGATTTGCAGAAATCTTTGGCTTCAAAGGCTGGATAGACGTGTTTTTAGCAATGAGTTCCTGGAGATGGAGGATTTGAGTGAATTACAGGATAACCACCACATGGAGGAACCAGAGGAAGAACAGGAAAAATACAGGCTTTTTCAGTTACATTTTCTAAAACTCAGCCAAGATTGCCAGAAGGTATTAAGATTATTTTTGGGAAAGTCTTCATTAAAAGAGATTGCAGATATCATGGGTTTTAAAACGGAAAAATATGCCAAGACCCGAAAGTTTATGTGCAAGGAGAAATTAAAGAATTCTATAATAAACGATCCTTATTTTAAAAAATATTTATCAGATTATGAATAAAGTGAGATATACCGAATGGATCGACAGTTATGTCGAAGGTGAGTTGGATGAATCCGGCATAAGGAATTTTGAATCCGAATTATCCATCAACCGTGATCTTGCAGTGGAATACCAGCTTGAGAAAGATCTGGCAAGAATCCTCGATGAGGAAGATATGCTTGACTTTAAAGCCAAATGCATGCTGGCACAGCAGGAAATAAATCTTTCAAGCAAGAAATTCGTTAAGGTTGTGCATTTTACAAGGAAGTATTGGTATGCTGCTGCCTCAGTTCTTTTAATTGCCATGATTACAGGTGGGCTTTTTCTCCTTAATCCTGGAAGCTATTCGGCTGAGAAACTCTTTAAAATGTATTACAAGTCGGGAGAAACTATTGGAGTATCTCGTACCGGTAATGGCAATATGGTTGAAGCCCTCAGGTATTTCGGCAAGAACGATTATAAAGGTGCCGATGCATTATTCGATGAAATTTTAACAAATGATCCGAAGAATGTCGCAGTGATGTATTATTCCGGCATTTCTAATATTGAGATAAAAAACTTTCCGAAAGCTATCCGGATGTTTGAATCAATCATAACAGACGGAGATAATCTTTACATTGAAAATGCCCAATGGTACCTTGGCCTTTCACATCTGGCAGCTGGCGAGGTTAGGCGGGCAGATGAAATATTTCAGGTAATAGCCTCTGCTCCTGATCATTACTATTTCAATGATGCAAAGAGCATTCTTGAAAAAATCAGTAAAGGTGAAAAAAATAAAAAATTTCTAAATAATTTGTTCTTTTTGATATTACCTTTTTAAAAATTGATGATTAACTACAGATTGAAGAAATAATACATTTGTTTTTTCATGATTTTGGGTTTAAGTAAAGGGTGCCGGGGGGCACCCTTTATTATTTTAGGTTCCTGCTGTTTGAGCCTTCCTTTAATAGTTCCTTCTGCATATTAAAATTCTGGTTATATTCGCTTGTTTAAGGTTAAAACAATTTCCGGGATTCATTTCAGCTTACCCGGATGAATAAGATCTGAATATTTGTATGGACAGAAGAAAATTTATCATTCAGGGATCCCTGGTTTCGGCTGGTCTGATTTGGGATCCCAGAATCGGCGTATCGAAGGAAATGCTTGATGGCTCTGGCAATTCAACCTCCCCAATCGTAATTTCGACCTGGGATTTTGGCTTTAAGGCGAATACGGAAGCCTGGAAATGCCTGTCTGAGGGCGGCAGGGCATTGGATGCAGTTGAGCAGGGCATTCGGATAATTGAGGCTGATCCGGACAATTTATCAGTTGGCATTGGGGGGCTGCCAGACCGTGATGGTATAGTCACGCTGGATGCGTGCATAATGGATGAGAATGACCGCGCAGGTTCGGTTACCTTTCTCAGGGATATTATTCATCCTATTTCCGTTGCAAGGCTTGTGATGGAAAAAACCCCCCATGTCATGCTTTCAGGCGATGGTGCTTTACAGTTTGCTCTGGAGAATGGATTTGAAAGGCAGGATTTGCTTACCGAGAAAGCGCGTAATGCCTGGGAGGAATGGAAGATCAAGAGTAACTACAAACCTGTAATAAATATTGAAAATCATGATACGGTTGGATTATTAGCCATGGACCAGATAGGAAATATTTGCGGTGGATGTTCAACCAGTGGGCTGGCCTACAAGATGCATGGACGTGTAGGCGATTCACCGATTATCGGGGCCGGGCTTTACCTGGATAATGAGGTGGGTGCTTCAGTAGCAACCGGCCTGGGAGAAATGGTTATGCGCGAGTTAAGTGCCTTTCTGGTAGTGGAGCTGATGAGAAACGGATTTACACCGCAATTAGCCTGCCAGGAAGCGATAAAACGAATCGTGAAAAAAAATCCCGATTGTAAGTGATTACCAGGTTGGCCTCCTTGCATTGAACAAAAAAGGTGAGTCCGGGGCTTTTTCAATACATCCCGGATTCAGTTATGCTTTCCATGATCAAACAATAAATGAAGTAATACCTTCTTCCAGTTTTTTATAAAAGTCGCACTGTATGAATAAATCTATTTCATTTATTTTCCTGTTTTTAATGGCAGGATGTGCTTTTAATAACGATAATGAGCTATTGAGCCTGGTGGATCCTTTTATTGGGACAGACGGGCATGGCCATACATTTCCCGGCGCGGCTCTTCCTTTTGGTATGGTTCAACTCAGTCCTGATACCCGCAAGGACAATTGGGATGCATGCTCAGGATATCATTACAGTGACAAGACCATAATGGGGTTTTCTCATACCCATCTTAGCGGCACCGGCGTAGGTGATTATGGTGATATCAGGTTCATGCCTATGACCGGCGAATTACAAATCAGGCCTGGTGAAGAGGATGTTGAAGGATCAGGGTACCGGTCGAATTTTTCTCACGATAAGGAAAAAGCTTCCCCGGGTTATTACCAGGTATTCCTTGATGATTACCAGATAGATGCGGAATTTACCGTATCCCTGAGATGCGGATTTCATCAATACACTTTTCCCCAATCTGAGGAGGCTTATATAATCATTGACCTTACGGAATCCGTAGTTACGGAAAAAAATCCCGAATTATCCATTCAGATCATTAACGATCATGAAATCAGTGGATTCAGGAGATCGTCGGGATGGGCTTCCGACCAGATTGTTTATTTTTACGCAGTGTTCTCCCGCCCTTTTAATGGATATGGCACTGCACAGATGGAAAAATAAATGACAAGACTAATGAAGCCAAAGGAGGCGATGTCCAGGCATTTGTAAAATATGTAACTGAAGAAAATGAAATGATCCGGGTTAAAGTGGGGATTTCCGGGGTCAGTGCAGATGGTGCACATAAAAACCTTTTGGAAGAAATACCGGGTTGGAATTTTAACCAGGTCAGGAAAGAGGCCGAAAACACCTGGGTTCGCGAGCTGGGCAGGATTGAAGTAAAAGGGGGCAGTAAAACCGATCTTACAAAGTTCTATACTGCATTATATCATTGCTATTTGGCGCCTAATCTTTTTTCAGATGCTGACGGAAAATACAGGGGGCATGATGGAAATGTGCACCATGCAGATGGATTTGATGTTTATACTGTATTTTCTCTCTGGGATACCTACAGGGCTTATCACCCATTGATGACTATTCTTCAACCTGAACGAACTCTGGACTTTATCAAGACTTTCCTGGATATTTATGAAAAGAGCGGTTTGCTTCCCGTTTGGGAACTGGCAGGCAATGAAACCAATTGCATGATTGGTTATCACGCAGTTCCGGTGATTGTTGATGCCTATATAAAAGGTATAGATAATTTCGACGTGGAGAAAGCCTATTCTGCAGTAAAAAATAGTGCTGACCAGGATCATTTCGGCCTGGAGTATTATAGGAAATACGGTTATATACCGGCAGAAATGGAAGGCGAGGCAATTTCAAAAACTCTGGAGTATGCTTATGATGACTGGTGTATAGCCATGATGGCTAAAAAACTTGGCAAAGATGATGATTACCGTTATTTTCTGCAGCGGGCCCAATATTACAAGAATTTGTTTGATCCTGGTACCCGGTTCCTTAGGGGAAAAAGAAATGGAATGTTCACAGAACCGTTTGACCCGGCGGAGGTAAATTTCATGCTTACAGAAGCAAATACCTGGCAATACACATTCTATGTGCCCCAGGATATCAGTGGTTTAAGGAGTTGATGGGAGGGAATGATTTGTTTGAAAAGAAACTGGACGAGATGTTTTCAGCCCCGACAGGATTAAGCGGTCGCCAGCAGGCTGACATAACAGGGCTTATTGGTCAGTATGCCCATGGAAATGAGCCCAGTCACCATATGGCTTACCTGTATAACTTTATAGGGAAGCCCTATAAAACACAAAAGCTGGTCAGGCAGATCATGGATGAGTTATATGGGGCAGGCCCGGACGGATTGTGCGGAAATGAAGACTGCGGCCAGATGTCGGCGTGGTTTGTCATGAGTGCTATGGGTTTTTACCCGGTCACACCGGGAATTGGATATTATACCATCGGCAGCCCGCTATTTGAAGAGATAAGGATACACCTGGAAGATGGGAAGGATTTCATTATCAATTCCAAAAACAACAATACCTCTAATATATATATTCAATCCGCAAAACTGAATGGGGAAATATATGAGAAATCATTTATCAGCCACCAGGATATTATGAAAGGAGGAACGATGGAATTAGAAATGGGGGCACTGCCAAATAGCGGTTGGGCAACAAGAAAGGAAGACTGGCCAGTTTCCGCTATCTCTGATCATATAATCACTCCAGTCCCGTTTTTTGAAGCAAATTCATCTTCATTTCCAGGAAGGTTTATCAATAAAGGTCAGGCACATCTATCCTGAAGCACAGATTTATACCAGCACCGATAGCAAAATACCAGTTAAGGAATTCGGAAAGTTATAGCGATTCAATTTTAACTACCGGGAGTCCATAACCATTGATGCTTATGCTGTAATGGATTCATTGGATCCCGAGTAAGATATCAAGTGCATCATTTTATAAAATCCATCATGACTGGACAATCTCAATTAAAGATCCATACAGTAACCAGTATACAGGGGGTGGGGATATTGCGCTTATTGACGGACAGCATGGCGGACCGAATTTCAGGACAGGTTCCTGGCAGGGTTATTATGGGGTGGATCTTGAGGCAACGATTGATATGGGCAGGATCACAAATATCAGTAAGATAGCGGCGACATTTCTTCAGGATCAGAGGTCATGGATTTTTATGCCTGAAAGTGTTGAATTTTCCATATCAAGAAACAATTATGATTACCGGACTGTTGCAATTGTGGAGAATAAAATTTCCGATAGACCTGCCGGAAGCCATCATACAAGGAATTTGCAAAGGATGGGATGAACGAGAGCGGCCGGTATATCAGGGTCCGGGCGATGAACAGGGGGATTTGCCCGGCCTGGCACGTGGGGGCAGGGGAAAAAGCCTGGATATTTATCGATGAAATTACAGTTGAGTAAATAAAAAAGAGGGTGCTTGTTCAAAAACACCCTCTTTTTGAATAAAATTTACTGATTATCTTACAGGATATTTTTTAAAGATTTCATTTGAGCGCATCAGGATATCAACATATTGCGCCCGCTGGTAAGCATAGGGATCTTTGATGTTAGATTTGGCTAATTTTCCTTTGAAATCGGCCAGTGATTTATAATTCTTTCCTTTCATCCATTCTTCCATTTCTTCGAGGATCTTTCCAATCTGTTTCGGCCCATGCTTGTATATAGTACTCACTATTTGCACACAGTCTGCACCGGCCAGGATCATTTTCAGCACATCCTTGCCGGTAAAAATCCCGGTATTGCTGCAAATGCTTCCTTTAATGTTACCAAACAATAAACCTGCGAATCGCAGCGGAAGGCGGTTATCTTCTTCATTACTGAGCATATATGGATAATGCATTGCCTTCTTTATCCAGATCAATATCGGGCTGGAAGAGACGATTGAAAAGAACGAAGCCATCAGCGCCTTTTTTATCCATTTCACCTATACAATACAGAGGATTTGTGTAAAACGGGCTGAGTTTAACACTGACAGGTATTTTTACAGGCCTTCTTTACGCCTTCAAGCGTATCAAGTTGTTCCTGTAAAATCGAATTATCATCGATATCAAATTCTCTTGGTACAGCATAAAAATTTAGTTCCAGGGCATCAACACCGGTTTCCTCGATTTTTTTAGCGTATTCATACCATGTGTCATCATAAACAGCATTCAAGGATGGCGATCAGTGGTATTTTCAAGGTTTGCCTGGCCTTTGACAGATTAAAAAGGAATTCGGCAGGACCTGCATCTTCAGTAGCGGGAAACATAGAACCCATCTCGGCATGACGGTTTCCGTAATCTTCTTCAGCATGATAATTTTCAAGGTTCTCAAGTTGGATCTGTTCTTCAAATAAAGATTTATAAACAATAGCAGAAGCCCCGGCCTCTTCGAGTTTCTTTAAAAAGTTCAGGTCAGTAACCAGGTTGCTTGCTCCGACGATGATGGGATTTTTTAGCTTAAGCCCTAAATATGTGGTTGAAAGATCCATAATTTATCTGTATTAATATTTGACAAGTTTGAGGGTCGTAAAAATAGATAAACCTGCCTATATAAACAAGGATTTTTTTAAGGAAGAAATCGTTATTGAAATGTGACAGGAAAAAGTACCTTATTATTATGCTTCCAGGAAGGATATTTATATCGATGTTTATAATCTAAAATGGTTATAAATTAGACTAATGGCACTTGATTTTAGATACCTTGTCCATCCGGCTATATATAATTTAGTAATTTCGTGCTGATTTTTTAAAGACGATATACATATCTTAAAGTATTAAAATACAACTTGTTATGAAAAATAAAAAGTTTACAACCTGCGATGGGAATTATGCTGCGGCGCATGTGGCTTACATGTTTAGTGAACTTGCCGCGATCTATCCGATCACTCCTTCTTCCACCATGGCAGAATATGTTGATGAATGGTCTGCTTACGGCCGTAAAAATATATTCGGGGATACTTTGAAAGTGACCGAAATGCAATCAGAAGCCGGAGCAGCAGGAGCTGTTCATGGTTCGCTCCAGTCAGGTGTTTTGACTACTACTTTCACTGCTTCCCAGGGATTGTTGCTGATGATCCCCAATATGTACAAGATTTCAGGCGAATTGCTGCCAGGTGTTTTTCACGTAAGTGCCCGCAGCCTTGCCGCCCATGCATTATCCATTTTTGGTGACCATAGTGATGTGATGAGCACCCGTCAGACCGGCTTCGCCATGCTGGCTACCGGCAGCGTCCAGGAAATCATGGATATTGCTGCTATTGCGCACCTGGTGTCGATCAAATCGAGCATACCTTTCCTTCATTTTTTCGATGGATTCAGGACATCCCATGAAATCCAGAAAGTTAATATTTCGAAAATGAGGATATGGCCAAACTGGTTGATTTTGAAGCTATCCAGGCATTCCGCGAACAGGGCACTTAATCCCGAACATCCCGTGACCCGTGGGACAGCACAGAATCCGGACATTTATTTCCAGGCCAGAGAAGCTGGTAACAGGTTCTATCATCCGATACCTGATATGGTGGAATCCTATATGCAGGAAATAAACAAGCTGACCGGAAGGGAATACCATCCATTCGTATATTATGGCGCTCCTGATGCGGAAAATATAGTGATTGCCATGGGTTCGGTTACCGAAACCATTAAGGAAACCATCGATTACCTGGTGGGTAAAGGCGAAAAGGTTGGCCTGATCACGGTCCATCTCTATCGTCCATTCTCAGAAAAGTATTTCTTAAATGTTCTTCCCAAATCTGTTAAACGGATTGCTGTCCTGGATCGTACCAAGGAACCGGGCGCCAATGGAGAACCGCTTTATCTCGATATTAAGGATATTTTCTACGGAAAGAAGGATGCCCCGGTCATCGTTGGTGGCCGCTACGGGCTGAGTTCCAAAGATACTACCCCGTCTATGATCATTTCGGTTTTCAATAACCTTAAGCTGAATGAGCCGAAAAACAGGTTCACGGTTGGTATTGTTGACGATGTGACCTTTACTTCGCTGCCACTATTGGATGAGTTCAGTGTAGTCCCCAAAGGCACCGTCGAAGGGAAGTTTTACGGTTTAGGATCTGACGGAACAGTGGGAGCCAATAAAAACTCGATCAAAATCATTGGCGATAATACCGACAAATTCTGCCAGGCTTATTTTGCCTATGATTCCAAGAAATCAGGAGGTATCACTACCTCTCACCTGCGTATTGGCGACCAGCCCATCCGTTCGACTTACCTGGTGACCACCCCCGATTTTGTTGCCTGCCATGTTCCTTCTTATCTTGATAAGTATCATATGTTGAAAGGATTAAAGAAAGGGGGAACATTCCTGCTTAACAGCATCTGGGATGCTGAAGAAACCAAAACTAAGCTTCCTGATTCGATGAAGAAATATCTGGCAGAAAATGAAATCAATTTCTACATCATCAATGCCACAAAAATTGCGGAAGAAATCGGATTGGGCAACCGCACCAACACGATCATGCAGGCGGCATTCTTCAAGATTTCGGGAGTTATACCATATGATCTTGCCGTCGAAGAAATGAAAAGGATGATCACGAAATCATTCGGGAACAAGGGTGAAGAGATCGTTAAAATGAACAATGCTGCAGTTGATGCCGGTTCGGCCGTTATTAAGGTAGATATCCCGGCAGCCTGGAAAAAGCTTGATGGCATTGATAAAAAGGAGGATTCTGATGTTCCTGACTTTATTAAAAATATTGCTATCCCGGTTAATCATTTAAGAGGGGATGATTTACCTGTCAGCGCATTCCTTGACAGGGAAGACGGTACGTTTATGTCGGGAACCACCGAGTATGAAAAACGCGGAATCGCCGTCAATGTGCCGGAATGGAAGGTAGAGCATTGCATCCAGTGTAATCAATGCGCTTATGTATGTCCTCACGCCTGTATAAGGCCTTTCCTGATCTCGGACGAAGAATTGAAAAATGCCCCGGAGGGTACTTTAACGCAGGATACCAAAGGCAAATTTGCCGGTTACCACTTCCGCATCCAGGTCAGCGTGCTGGATTGCACCGGCTGCGGTAATTGCGCCGATAATTGTCCTTCCAAAGAAAAAGCCCTCGTTATGGAACCGCTGGAAACCCAGCTGGGAGAAGTGAAACGCTGGGATTACATCTCGAAAAATGTTACTTACAAGGATACCATCGTTCCTAAGGATCAATCAGTAAAGAACAGCCAGTTTGCCCAGCCGTTGTTTGAGTTCTCGGGAGCATGCGCGGGTTGTGGTGAAACTCCTTACATCAAGGTCATTACACAGTTATTCGGGGAAAGGATGATCATTTCCAATGCAACCGGATGTTCTTCGATTTACGGCGGATCAGCCCCTTCAACACCTTACCGGCCAAACAATATCAGCGGTCACGGTCCGGCCTGGGCGAATTCGCTTTTTGAAGACAATGCCGAATATGGATATGGAATCACTATGGGCGTGAATAAGCTCAGGGAAAGAATTGCCCAACGGATAAATGACTCTCTCAAAGCAGGCGTGAGTGGTGACTTACAGGCAGCATACCAGGAATGGATTGAAAATTCAGCATCAGCAGCAGGTTCCGAAGAGGCTTCCAGGAAGCTGATACCATTGCTCGAAAAATCAAAGGATTCCATTGCCGCAGAGATATTAAGTCTCAAGCAATACCTGGTTAAAAAATCTGTCTGGGTTATCGGTGGTGACGGATGGGCTTATGATATCGGATACGGCGGACTTGATCACGTCCTGGCTTCCGGAGAAGATATCAATGTGCTTGTACTTGATACGGAAGTTTACTCAAATACAGGCGGACAGGCTTCCAAGTCAACCCCGGTTGGAGCAGTTGCTAAATTTGCTGCATCAGGAAAAAAAGTCCGTAAGAAAGACCTGGGCCTTATGGCGATCACTTACGGTTATGTCTATGTAGCACAGGTGGCCATGGGAGCCAGCCAGAATCAGTATTTCAAGGCGCTCAAAGAAGCCGAAGCATACCCGGGGCCATCACTCATTATCGCTTATTCGCCCTGTATCAACCATGGTCTCCGCAATGGAATGGGGAGAACGCAATACGAACAGGAACTTGCGGTCAACGCAGGTTACTGGCAGCTTTACCGTTATAATCCATTATTGGAGGCTGAAGGAAAGAACCCGTTCCAGCTCGATTCCAAAGAGCCTGACTGGAACCAGTTCCAAGGCTTCCTCAATGGAGAAGTACGTTATTCTTCATTGAAGAAAGCTTTTCCTGGTGAAGCAGCCCGCCTGGATGCCCTGGCAGAACAAAATGCCAGGTGGAGGTATGAAACCTACAGACGTTTGGCAAATATGGAATATTCAGTGAAGGAATAGACTGTTGTTTTAAAGCCCTCAGGGCCTGAATACAAACTTATTTAATATTATTTTCGATTTAACCGGCTGTCCGTTTCGTTCAGCCGGTTTCCACATTCCGCCCGTCAGCTTGATGACACGGATAACCTCCTGGTCGGTATAGCTATCGAGTGAATACAGGAAACGTATGTTTTGCACGGATCCATCGGTTTCAATTGTGAATTCTGCGATTACTGTTCCAGAGACATTGTTTCTAGCCGATTCAGCAGGGTACCTGAGATGGGTTTTTATGAATTCATCAAGCGCTTTATCTCCGCCTTTAAATTGAGGCGGATTTTCAACAACCGTAAATAATTCAACTTTTTTATCTTCTTCTTCATAAAATATACTTTGCTCGGCGCTGCTTTTAGAATTGATTCCCATTGAAACACCCGTGACTGCTCTTCCAACTGCATAATTGCTCACTCCTTGCGGCAATGGAAGCGGTTGCCTGACGGTTGTAATATTACCTGAATTATTCCTGCTTTCTGAATCGACTGCAATGAAAGACGTATACCTGGTAAGAAGATTGTATTCCAGTCCAATCCCTGTCACCTGGTCTTCCACATCCTGCAGATCATAACCCGCATTTGCGTAGTCATCAAGTATCCTTATTTTTTCCCTTGCCCATAAATACCTCAGTCCCGAATTAGGCCTGTCTGATTTACCGGAAGCAAGATCAATTTTGGTTTCGACGTCTTCATAACCACCTTTCCCGGTCACAACAATATTTCCTTTCGGACTTCCCCTGAATTTTCCGAAAACCATAACAGGTCTTTCAGCAAATACATCCGGGTAAGATTCCTGTACAAGGTCGTATACTTCGAATTCATTAAAAGTTATGTTGACATCGGTCAGAACAGGGTTTGATATGTATTTCCTGAATTTTTCCGCTTCCGGCCCGGCTTCTTCCTGGCTGGTAATGATAAAAGGCTCGCCCTGCCCGGCATTTGCCAGGCCTTCTATCAGGTACCTGTTCACCCCGCTCCCGATACCAAAAGCAAAGAAATTAGCTTCACCCAGGTTTCTGCGGACCATGTCAAATGCTTCTTTCTCTATGGTGACATATCCATCAGTAGCAATAATGAATGTCCTGGAGAACCCTTCTGTGCCCTTCATACTGAGGGCCCGTTTCATGGCAGGTAATAGTTCGGTTCCTCCACCACCATTCTCATTGTCGATAAAAGTGACGGCTGTCCTGATATTTTCTTTCACGGCTGGTAAAGATTGGTCAGACAATATCCGGGACCCCCCTGCAAAAAGGATCACATTGAACCGATCAACCGACCTTAATCCACCGATCAGGTCTGCCAGTAGCTTTTTAGAAATATCGAGCGGGTATCCGTGCATCGAGCCGGAAACATCAACGATAAAGATATATTCCCGGGGTGGGATCATCTCAGGGGACACCCGGTCGGGCGGTTGTATCATGGCAAGGAAGAAATTCTCCTGCTCCCCCTGGAATAAAAGGACACCTGTTTCAATTTTCTGTCCGGCCAGCCTGTATTTAAGTATAAAATCCCGGTTGCCGCCAAGTTTTTCGACTGGTGCCAGGTTAACACCAGCAGAAGATGGGCCGCTGTAACTGATAATTGCCTGGTGAGAAGGGCAGCGGATGTCTTTAATTGCCATACCAGCAGACAGGTTAATCTTGATATCAAATTCGTAAAGCGGTGCGAGTCCCTCGGTGGTATAAGGATTTGCATTCCACGGTTCCCCGGCATTGACAATATCATCAGTCCCTCCGCTATAGCGGGGCCCTACGACAGTCGGATAGACAAAACTGTAAATCCGGTCGACCGGGACCAGGATTTCGGTATATTTAAGTTCAATGCGGACCTGGTCGCCGGGCATGATATTGGCTACATTCATCGTAAAGACGTTGGGGCGCTCCTGTTCCAGCAAGGAAGCGCTCTGCCCGTTGTTTTTGGCCTGTTCATATTGCTGCCTGGCTTTATCCCTTTCTTCAACCCGGGCAATAATAACCCTTTCCCCGATAGTCATGCTCATGGCGTATACGGCAGCACGAGTTGATGCCGGGAAAACATAAATTGCTTCGATAGGATTATTTCCCTTCATTCATGTAAACCTGTGTTATGGTGACATCAGCGATCACTCCTGCAATATTAACATCAGCTTTCGTGGATTTTAAAGGAAGCCGGTCGGTCTCAGGATCATCTGATTGGATGAAGAAGTAAGGGGAGAGGGTTTTGTCTTCCGGGGAAGGTTCGTACTGACCGGTTATTTCCGATACTGACAGGAGTAATATCAAAAAAGTGAGACTGGAAATGATTGATTTCATTTGGGATATATTTTTACGTTATTGTAATCTGAATCTGATTGGCAGGTTGAAGCTGACCCTGACAGGTTTTTCCCTTTGCTTACCGGGGCTCCATTGAGGCATCGAAGAAACCACGCGGACGGCTTCGTTCGACAGCAACTGATCAGGTGACCTTTCAACATGGATATTTGAGATGCTCCCGTCTTTTTCAACCACGAAATTTACATACACTGTCCCCTGAATATTAGCCTCCAAAGCTATTCTCGGGTACAAAATATTGTGTCTGAGGTATTCATATAAGGCCGATTCACCACCGGGAAATTCCGGCTGTTTTTCTAAAGAATGAATAAAGAAGATAGAATCCTCAGCGGGATCTGAAATCTCCTCCGGTAGAGCTATGATATCCGGGTTTGCCCAATTTTCATCAAAACCAGCGTCAATGTATGGCAAGTCATCAGAAATCATATCCGGTTCATCCACAATATTTATGGTATATATTGGTTTTACGGCTGATGGAGGAGGAGGCAATTTATGTTGCTCCGTACTGACCGGCAGAAGTTCATCGACTTCTTCCCAATCTGAAACATAATTAATCGGAGTCATTTTTTCATAAGTGCGCCACTCAAAGGCTAACAGCGTGATGGCAAGTGCAATAATGAACCCTATACTGAGAAAAATCCCTTTTTTGCTTTCCAGGTTCGCCCGGTTTGTTTTTTTACTTTCCATTTTGATAAGATTTTAATGGGTTATCTTTACTATTGGATGCACGGATTAATATTTTTCCATAAAAAAACTTTATTTTCCATGGTACAATATTTGCGTGTTCATCAATAAACAAATCCTATCATGTTTATCAGCTTCAGGCGAAAAACGGATAAACAAAGTAATCATGGCCTTACAGATCATGAGCTTATCCTGAAATATCGCGAAAATGCTGATCCCGATGTCATCGCCGAGCTTTTCCAGCGTTACACACACCTTGTTTATGGTGTCTCTCTGAAATACCTGGATGATAAGGATGATGCCAAAGATGCGGTAATGGAGATATTTGAAGGTTTGATGGAAGATATACGGTCACACGAAATCCTGAATTTTAAAAGCTGGCTGCATACTGTTACGAGGAACCATTGCCTGATGAAACTCAGGAAAAATAAGTTCACGCATCTTGAACCTGAAGAGATCACCAAAAAAAGTGATGAAAATTTTATGGAAAGCAACAGGGATCTGCATCATGATATTGACTTTGAGGAATACACACTCAGGGAGCTGGAAACGGCCCTGGGATTTTTAAAAGAACCGCAGAGGGTGTGTATAGAGTTAGTATATTTAAAAGAGAAATCTTACGTGGAGGTTAGTGAAATGACGGGTTATTCGATGAATGAAGTGAAGAGCCACGTTCAGAACGGGAAACGCAACCTCAGAATCAGATTGGAATCAAAAAATGTCGGAAAAAACTAACATAACAGGCTTATTTGATGTGTCGGGCAACCTGACGATTCGTGCAATGGGGAAATATTTGCGCGGTGAACTTAGCATGGCTGAAAGGGAGATTGTGCAAAAGCACCTGGACGGATCACCCTTCGACCGGGAAGCGCTGGAGGGATTTCAGAAACATTATTCAGCACAGTTTGACAGCGAGATAAAAGCTTTGCAGGCAGAAGTTAGGCAAATGACTGAAAAAACGCCGAAGACCGGTCTTATCAGGTCATTAAAGCGGACATACTGGTATGCCGCGGCAGCAATTGTTGTCATTTTTGGTGTTACTGCATTCATCATTTTCATGGTCAGGGGACCCGTAATTCAAACCCAATTAGCCGTTAACCAGCCTGATACTACAGCGATTAAGGCCGAGGAACCTATCCGGGAGGACCAGAAAAAGGCAATTTTGGAAAATGAAGCTGTCCCGGTAACTCAGCAGGTAACCAGGATAAATGTTGTCGAGGATGATGCACCTGCAACAGGAGAGGTATTGACTGAGGTGACTGAAGTTGAGGTAGCTGAGGTACTTGTTGATTATGAAGTTATTGTTGATGCTGAAACAAGTGCTGTTGCGGAAAATGATGATAATGCAGCTGAAGAAGATGTGCAAATGGAAGTTCAGGCAATCGGAGGAATAGCCGTCTTGGATGAAAGGATTAATAGTGAGGAAAAGCTTGCCGGAAGTGAAAAGAGGACAGGATTATCCAACCAGGTCCTTGCAAAAAGCGCTGGTTCAAATGGTAATACCATGGTGACAGAAGATGAGCCTGACACTACCATGATATTTGCCGTTGTGGAGAAAATGCCTGAATTTCCGGGCGGAGGATATGCTTTTTACAAATTTTTAGCGGACAGCATCCAATACCCTCAACTTGCCATTGAGAATAAAATACAGGGAACGGTTTATGTCCAATTTATCATAAAGGAAGATGGTTCCATAACTGATATCAAGGTGCTGAGAGGCATCGGGGGCGGCTGTGATGAAGAGGCTTTACGAATAATAAAGTTAATGCCAAACTGGATCCCAGGTAAACAAAATGGAAAACCGGTCCGTGTTCTATATAACCTTCCAATAAAATTCAACCTGAATAAATCAGGCAACCCTTAAACCGATCATTACTGAATTTTAATCTCGTAAGGGAGCCTGGCCTGGATGCCCTGCATTTCCCTGATCTGCTTCAGATACTGGTAATAAGTATAATATTCACCAAGCTCTTTTTCCATCCTTACAGCACTGACTTCCCCGGTCAGTTCATCTATAATCTGCTGGAACGGATCTTTCTGAACCGGCAATGACCAGATATTATATTCAGTAACCTGGGCCATTTCAGCAGCGATTTTAATAGCGTCCTGCAATCCGCCAAATTCGTCGATCAAGCCTAATTCAAGGGCATCCGATCCGCTCCAGACGCGGCCCTGCCCAACAGAATCTACCTGGCTTTTCTCCATTTTCCTGCCAGCTGAAACCAATACGATAAAATCATTGTAAATCTTATCGATCTGCCGTTCAAACATGATCGTTTCATAATCCGTTAAAGGCCTGTTGACATTGGGGAAATCTGCGTATTTATTGGTCAGGGTATTATCGAATGTTATTCCAAGCTTATTGTTGAAGAAACCCTGCATATTGGGGATTAAACCGAAAACACCTATAGAGCCGGTTATGGTGGAGGGATCGGCCAGTATCCTGCTGGCTGATGCGGAAATCCAGTAACCGCCTGACGCGGCAACATCTCCCATGGATACTATGACGGGTTTACTCTGTACTGCCAGTTCAACTTCGCGGCGTATGACTTCTGAAGCGGTGGCACTTCCGCCGGGTGAGTTGACACGTAATACGATCGCTTTGACCTTATCATTTTCCCTGGCCTGGCGGATGGCTTCTGAAACTCTTTCTGAACCTACGGACCTGTCATCCCCTTTGCCGTCAATGATGTTCCCGGTGGCATAAACGACAGCAATTTTATTTCCTGAAACCTTCTCGCTGACCTTAGCAGGGACCTGGGTGTATTTGGATAATGATACTGTTTTTATTTTTTCTTTTTCGCCAATGCCAAGCAATCCTTTCAGTTCACTTTGAAGCTCATCTTTATGATAGAGCCCGTCGACCATCTTTGCTGCCAGGGCTTTATCAGCGTCAAGTGCATCCAGGTTGTCGGCAACCAGGTTAAGCTGATCAAGGCCAAGGTTCCTGCTGGCTGAAATATCAGCCAGTACAGTGCCCCAGATATCGGAGATCATCGCATTTAATTGCTCCCGGTTGGATTCACTCATTTTATCCTCGCTGAATATTTCGACGGCACTTTTATATTTCCCGTGCCGTATCACCTGCATATCGATATCAAGCTTATCAAGTGTCCCTTTCAGGAAAAATAAGTTTGCGCCAAATCCCTTGAATTCAATTGCGCCGTCAGGATGGAGATAAACCTTGTCAGCCACACTGCCAAGGTAATAAGCTATCTGCGAATAGACTTCACCATAGGCGATGATAAATTTCCCGCTTGTTTTAAAATCAACCAGTGATTGCCGGATTTCCCTTATGGTGGAAATGCCTGAAGGGACAAATCCCATATCCAGGTAAATTCCCTTGATGTTCGGATCACTTTTTGCTTTTTCAATATCCTTTAAAATCTCGTCCAGGCCCGGATATTGTTCCATATCAAATCCGTCCGGGGAAAAGAAAGAGAAAGGGTCTTTGGGTGCACGGTCATAAATCGGTTTATCAAGTTTAATATGGAGCAAAGTATTCGGATCAATGGTCACAGCTTTTTTATCAGCAAAGGAAGCCAGTGAGGCGATCAAGTCCGACAAAAATAAAAAACACCACGACCAAAATAATGATGAATCCCAGCATGGAGGCGAACATAAATTTAAAGAAGTCTTTCATAGCGGATTATTTTTAAAATATTTCAATTCCAATGTATTACCATCAAATTCTGCAAACGTAAAATTTGTCAGCCAATCACCCAGGATGATCATGCGGCAACCATGATCCAGCTCAACGTCGGCAGGGCGATGCCGATGGCCAAAAACAAAATAATCTGTTTTAAGCCCTCCTGTTAGAAGGCCTGAAGCATATTTATATAACATTTCATCTTCGATCCTGTTCAAATTTTCCTTTTTATCTTCTTTGATCATATTGGCCAGGCGGCTTTTACCGCTGAAATACAGGCCCATTTTTGCCCCGATATCCGGATGAAGCCAGCGGAACAGGAACTGGTTCAACCGGTTACTGAAGACTTTCTTCAGGAACTTATATCCATTATCACCCGGGCCCAATCCATCGCCATGGGCAAGATAAAACTTTTTCCCCATCATCACGAGTGTTTCAGGATGCCAGTGCAATTGAATGCCTATTTCTTTCTGCAGGTATTCAAATGCCCAGATATCGTGGTTACCGGTAAATAGATGGATAGGGATGCCTTCATCTGCCAGTTGTGCAAGCTTTCCAAGCAGCCTGATGTAACCTTTTGGTATAACTGTTTTATATTCAAACCAGAAATCGAAAACATCTCCCATAAGAAAAATCTCCGCAGCATCTGGCCTGACCTGGTCAAGCCATGAAACCAGCATTCTTTCCCTTTGAAGGCTGCTTTCATAATCAGGAATTCCAAGGTGAAAGTCGGATGCAAAATATATCTTCTGACCTGGCTTGTGTTGCTTTGTTTCCAATCAATTACCGATTTTCATACAATATTACTAAACTTATCATGATTATCGTTAAGAAGTTATTTCTTCCACCGGGTGATTTCAGCCGCCAGGGCATCGAAATTATTCCCCTTGTATCGAATGATAAGTTCTTTATCAAGCAGAATAAAGTAAGGGAGCTTATCTGGTATGTTAAACAGCGTTTTTGCTGAAGAATGAATATTAAGGTAATCGGTCACATGGGTCCATTTCTGCAGCCCATCAGTTATGATGGCGTCTTCCCATGCTTCCTTGTAGCTTTCAAGCCCGATGGCATAAACGGCAGGTTTATCTTTCCCTTCATTTTCAAGCAGTTGATAAAGTGTTTTATTGGATTTCCTGCTTTCCTGGTCCCAGGAAGCCCAAAAATACAGGATAACCGGTTGCCCTTTCAGTGAATACAACTGGATCGTTTTCCCGGAAGGATCCTGAAGTCCGATATCAGGGACTTTATTACCGATTGCCAGGCGTCGTTCCGTCAGCTCATTTATTTTTCGGGTTTCATTGTACACTTCAATCTTTTTTTTGAGATCAGCGAGGTACTTATTATCAGGATATTTTAAAGATAAGCAGGAGTCAATCAGGGTAAAATATTTGAAATCACTTTCTTCAGTTATTATCCTTCTTTCCCCGAACCGCCTGTTTATCACCAGCAGGGAAGCCAGGGAACTACAGTGGTTTTCCAGGAAATCTTTGGTATATTGAAGCTGATGATTAAAAATTTCCTGGTAACTTTTATCGAGTTCCAATTTAATAGTCCGGAAAGTACCTGACCGTTGATAATCGTTATAGTTTCTGCTCAGGGAGTCGACCTTCCTGCGGTTTATTTCAATATTCATCTCAAAATCACGGTATAATTCAGAATCAACGGATCCTTTTACCAGATAATTTTTTCTCAGGTTAGGCTGGTCTGATGAGATTTCCACGTGTTTTTCGCGATCCAGGACCAGGGTGAGATAATTTTTGTTATCAACTTTTAACAGGAAGAACCCGGGACCCGAACGACGGAACCTGAACCTGAAAGAACCGTCTTCAGAAATCTCTGCAGTATCGATAGGTATAGCATTATTAACAACGAATTCACTGATTGTAATTGATTTACCTTCAAATGCAGGAAGTGATCCTTTGATAGTAGTTTTTATCCCTTTTTCGTTATCTGTTGAACAAGATGCTATAAATGTGATTAATACGAAAATTAAGAGAGCATTGAAGAGATTTTTATTTGGTTCGGTCATAAATTTACAGGATTTTGATTAATTTGGACAAAAATACTACCTTAATTATTATTAGAAAGAAGTAATCTGATGACTTTTGAATAGATTGATTTGCATATTGGTCTTGTTTTTTATTTCGACTGGCTTGTTTGCCCAAAAGTTATTGCTGGTCGAAAATATGAAATCCTTAAAGAATTTTAAGTATTACCAGGGAGATGAAATCATTATTAAATGCTTTGGCAGTGATGGAAGGATCACAGACCAAATTTTAGATATGACCGATACCACGGTGATCTTTGATATAATGGGTGAGATGAGGCTGGAAGAGATATCAGGCATTTATAAGGAAAACTGGCTGATCCGCATCTTGAGGGGATTTACGCTGCTGGGAGGGGTGGCTTATTTCGGATTGGACAGTTTTAACAGGTTGATCAACAATGATAGCCCGGTCATACTTGCCGAGACCCTGATTATTTCTGGCGGAATGGTAGCCTTCAGTTTCGCCCTGATACCCTTTAATTACAGGAAGATAAACAAAGGGAAGAACTGGCATTTAAGGACAATCGACCTGGATTCGTTTTAATAAGGTTATCTACAGATCCATCTCAGCCAGTAATGCTTTTATAAGCCTGGTCATTTCCGGTGCGACAAGGCTGGCGGCATCTATTACCTCTTTATGAGTGATTTCCACGATCTTTCCTTCGACCCCCAGATCAGATATGACGGAAATGGCGAATACCGGCAAATTCATTTGTGCTGCAACAATGGCTTCCGGTACAGTGGACATCCCTACGGCGTCGGCACCTGTGTAACGAACATATTTATATTCGGCAGGAGTTTCGAAAGTCGGACCTGTGACACCAGCATAGACCCCTTTGCGGTATTTAATCCCAAGCCGGCTGGCAATTTCTTCAGCTTTTTGAAGGATTTGAGGATCATAGGGCAGGTTCATGTCAGGGAACCGTGGTCCGAAACCGTCATCATGCCTGCCTTTAAGCGGGTTTTCACTCATGAGGTTCATCAGGTTGATATGATCCTCAACGAACATCATATCACCGACTGCAAAACCCGGATTCAACCCACCGCTTGCATTTGACAGGATGAGAATCCGTATGCCCAAAAACTTCATCACCCTTATAGGGAAGACTACATCTTGAAGGGTGTAACCTTCATAAAAATGAAAACGGCCATTCATAGCAATGACCTGC
This sequence comes from uncultured Bacteroidales bacterium, assembly GCA_963701785.1. Lineage (GTDB taxonomy): Bacteria > Bacteroidota > Bacteroidia > Bacteroidales > JAGOPY01 > JAGOPY01. The sequence goes on from CAVPBC010000003.1 coordinate 255,985, forward strand.
CGGTTATCCAGCTTGCCGAAAATCAATTCCCCGGCATGACCTTCCACCGTGGATGCCGGAAAATGAGGGATTTGATCATAGGGAATGATAATGGCATTTTCTATTTCCGCGGCCAGGCCTCCCAGCCCGGTGCCAAGGACAATGCCGGCTTCCGGGGTTATACTTATTCTCTCCCTGATAAAATCAACGGCTTCCGATACTTTTTTGAACATAATCCAGGATCAGCTTATCAAATCTAACTTCATCGCAATCATGGAATTTAATCCTGATCGGGATATAATAAACGGGCAACACATCCAGGTAAGTTGAAAATTCTTCCCTGTCAAGTCGTGTCGCATCTTTTTCGGTCGTGAAGATAACCTTATCTTTTGAAATGATTGCCTGGTATTCCCTGGATATTTTATCCAGATCGTCAGCCGTATATTGGTGATGATCGTGAAAATTGATGATTATCAATTCGTTACATAATCCGCGGAGGTATTCCTGGAAAGGATATGAATTGGCAACACCGGCCACCATTATTATATAATTATATTTAGCCGATGCGGGTTTTTGATTGCTGCATAAATCAAGAGGTACCGGTACATCATAGGCGACATAGGAATAAAAAAGCCGTTGGTGCTTTTTAGGTTTGAGTTCTTTTTCCAGGTTCCTTCGGGTGATCGGTGAAAAAACCTTTGGTGTTTTTGTTACGATGATAAAGTCGGCACGGCGGGCACCGGTTGTCCATTCCCTTAACATACCCGTCGGCAGCAGGTAATCATGCACGTATAAATGATGATAATCGGTTAAAATTATCGATTTCCCCGGTTTTACATAGCGATGCTGAAACGCGTCGTCGAGCAGGATTACCTGTGTTTCGGGCCTTTCTGCCAGTATTTTCGTAATACCTCTTTTCCGGTCCTCGTCGACAGCCAGAACAACATCAGGAAATTTTTTGAGGTATTGCATCGGTTCATCGCCTATATCGACCTGTTTATGCTCCGGGGTGACCAGGATAAAGCCCCTTGTTTTTCTCCGGTATCCCCTGCTCAGTATGGCGACCTTGTAGTTGCTTTTTAAAAGCCCTACCAGGTATTCAGTATGTGGGGTTTTACCCGTGCCACCGGCACTCAGATTGCCGACAGAAATAACCGGAATGGTAAAGCGTTTGGAAGGTAGTATTTTCCAATCAAACAGCTTGTTCCGGATGCCGGTGACAAGACCATACAGGCAAGCAATGGGAAATAATATTATTTTTACAATAACCATCGGTTAAATATACAAAAATCCGGCATGTGTAGTTAGTGAAATTGTTATCTTACCTTTAAACTAACTTTATCTTTATACGGATAATATCAAAAAAGTAATAGAAATATGAAAATTTCTTTTTGAAAGGCTTTATATTATAATTGTAATGCTATGAAAATTAAAGAAATATTATTTGAATTAGAGAAATTGGCCCCTTTATCTTTGCAGGAGGACTATGATAATGCAGGACTTACGGTTGGAAATCCGGAAAATGAAACGGAAGGTTGCATCATTTGCCTTGATGTCGGTGAATCAACTATTGATGAAGCCGTAAGCAAAAACTACGGCTTGATTATCAGTCATCATCCCGTTATTTTTAAGGGATTGAAACGCCTGACAGGTCAGACCATGACCGAAAGAATTGTTGCCAAAGCCATTCGTGAAGATATTGCTATCTGCTCCATGCACACCAATCTTGATAATATTATTGAGGGGGTTAACCGGGAATTATGCAGGCAACTGGGGCTGGTCAATACTTCAATCCTGAGGAAGACCGGCGGTCTTCTCAGGAAGCTTGTAACTTTCTGCCCATCCGGTGATGCGGAGAAAGTCAGGGAAGCATTGTTCAAGGGAGGGGCCGGCCACATCGGTGAATACGACCGTTGCAGTTTTAATACCGAAGGGACCGGATCATTTCGTGCCGGTGAAAATGCCAATCCCTTCGTTGGGGAGCCCGGTGAATTTCATTTTGAGAGCGAAACCAGGATAGAGACCATTTTCCCTGCTTACAGGCAGAAAAGCATCCTGGGGGCATTGTTTGAATCCCATCCTTATGAGGAGGTAGCATATGATATATATCCTCTTGAAAATGAGTTTAACCGGGCAGGTGCCGGAATGATCGGTGAGTTGGAAGTGAAAATTCCTGAAGAGAAATTCCTTCAAAAAATAAAAGATGTCCTGGATATCCCTTTTATCCGGCATTCATCACTTTTGGGTAAAATGGTCGGAACTGTTGCTGTATGCGGAGGTTCCGGCAGTTTTCTCATCCAGGATGCCATACAGCAACATGCCGATTTTTTTATTTCTGCTGATATCAGGTATCATCAATTCTTTGATGCCGACGGTAAAATTGTGATTGTCGATGCCGGACATTATGAAACTGAACAATTTACTTGCAACTTATTGGCTGACTATTTGAAGAAAAAATTTGCTAACTTTGCAGTCCAAATTTCAGAAACCCCGGTTAACCCGGTTAAATATTTTTAAATCAATAATTTATGGCGAAGGAAGATTCAGTAAAAAAGGTTGCCGGTCAGGCGGAACAATTGTCAGATGAAGGGATTCAGCGGAAAATTGAAGATACATTGTTGGCTTTATACCAGTTACAGCAGCATGATTCACAGATCGATAAAATAAGGATGATCAGGGGTGAACTTCCGCTTGAAGTTCAGGATCTGGAAGATGAAATTGTTGGCCTGGAAACCAGGATTGAGAATTATCATACAGAAATAAAATCCCTGGATAAGCTGGTTGCTGAGAAAAAGCAGGCTATAAAAGACAGTGAATCACTCATCAAGAAATATGAAGAGCAAAAGATGAATGTCAGGAACAACAGGGAATATGATTCTTTAACGAAAGAAATTGAATTCCAGACCCTGGAAATGCAATTAGCCGAGAAGAGGATCAAGGAATATTCGGATGCCCTGAACAGTAAAAAACTACAGATTGAAGAATCAGAAGCGGTTTTAAATGAACGTAAAACCGACCTGGAGATTAAAAAGAGCGAATTGAACGATATCGTTGAAGAAACTGAGATAGAAGAAAAACAACTGGCAAAACGTTCTGAAGAACTTCAAAGCCGCATCGAGGACCGTTTGCTGGTGGCCTATCAGCGGATCCGGAAGAATGCTCGCAATGGCCTGGCAATCGTTCAGATTGAGCGGGATGCATGCGGAGGCTGCTTCAATAAAATTCCCCCTCAGCACCAGCTTGATATCAGGATGCACAAAAAGATTATCGTTTGTGAATACTGTGGAAGGATCCTGCTGGATTCAGACATAACGAATATGATCAAGAAAAATTAACTTCGGAATGATATAATATGAAAAGAGGGCCCGCAAGTCCTCTTTTTTATTTGGAGGAAAATGTAACACGTTCTGGTTTTACACGTCTAAGATTTGTAAATTTGTTTAAATATTTTGTGAAATGCAACGACAAGGACTATTTCGCAGCCGCACCAACCGTGTTTTCGGAGGTGTTGCCGGGGGCATTGCCCGTTCCCTGAACGCCGATCCTTCCATAATCAGGGTTATTTTTGCCATACTCATCATATTTGGAGGTGGGGGTATTTTATTATACCTCATTTTATGGATTGCCATACCTGAAGAGCCACTGCAGTATTACCAGGACAGCGGAGCTGCGGGTGAAGAAAATCCTTTGAATGAAGAAGGGACACCGGGTGCGCCTTATACTCCGCCGGTTTATCCTGAACGCAGGAATAACGGCGCCCTGATCGGCGGGCTTATCCTGATTGCTGTGGGAGCATTATTTCTTATCGATCGGATTATACCCGATATCAATTTCCATTTCCGCGACTTCTGGCCCATTGTCATTGTAATTGCAGGGATTGTCTTGATATACAGCAGCTTTACAGGAATAAAAAAAACATAAATTATGAAAGCTAAAAATATTATTTGGGGTCTGGTTTTAGTCCTGATCGGGGTAATGTTCATCCTGAAAAACCTTGATGTTATTTATTTCAGCTGGTATAGTATCTGGAAGCTCTGGCCAATGGCCCTGGTCCTGATTGGTGTGACCATACTTCCGATCAAAGACAGCATCAAAGTGATCCTTACCATCCTTATTCTGATTGCTGGCGCCTTTTTCCTGGTTTCGTTCCCGGATCATCATAACTGGAAAGACCGCTGGTCATTTGATAACCCAGCGGAGAGCGCAGATGATAAAGAGCCGCTGGATATTGACCAGAGGATCTTTGAGTCATATGACACCACGATCAGTGAGGTAAATCTGATCTTTGACGCAGCTGCAGGCAATTTCAGGTTAGAACAGACAACAGACGAACTTTTCGAATTTGAAAGAGAAGGGAACCTGGGCAGGTACACTTATTCAATCAAGGACCTGGGAGAAAAACGGGAGGTCAGGATTGAGCTGGACGAAGGCCGGATTGTAAAGGGGGATCTCAAAAACAGGGTAGCCATGAAACTGAACCCAAACCCGGTGTGGGATATAAAGGTTGATGTAGGTGCTGCCAATATTGAGATGGATCTGTCTGCCTTTAAAATAAGCAGGCTGGATATTAACGGAGGTGCCTCTTCCATTAATATTCGCCTGGGAAACCTGCAAAGTGAAAGCAAAATAAAAATCAATTCAGGCGCTTCTTCTATAAATATAAAGGTGCCGGAAGAATTTGGCTGCGAAGTGCATACGAGTACGGTGCTTTCATCAAAAGACCTGCAGGGTTTTAATAAGGTCAGCGGCGGGACTTATGTTACCCCGGATTTTTCAGAAAAGACAAAAAATATTATCATTGAAGTTGAAGCAGCTGTTTCGAGCCTGAATGTTGAGCGATATTAAAATTTTCTTTTATTGATAACGTTATATTATTTTAATCCTGTCATTCAGGATTATTAATAATTTTGCCCTTTTCGCCCTAATATTCAACTCGGATACGGATGAAACGTATAATTACCATTGCAATTATCCTGCTAACAACTCTGCATTTATTCAGCCAGACAGGCACCATTAAAGGTTTTGTCTATGATAAATCCTCCGGTGAGCCGGTCATTTTCACCAATGTTTACCTTTACCAGACAACTTACGGTTCGGCAACAGATGTGAACGGATATTTTATCATTACCAAAGTGCCGGCCGGAGATTACACACTGATGGTGACCTACCTGGGTTATGACACTTTGGAGATACCGGTAAGCCTTCAACCGGGAGGAGTCATTACCAAGCAGCTTTATATGAAGGGGTCTGCCATAACCCTTGAAACGATCAGCATTTCTGCAGAGTACCAGGAAGCACGGACAGAAACTAAAACCTCCGTTGTGAAGATAACGCCAAAAGATATCGGCCAGATACCATCGATAGGAGGGCAGCCTGACCTGGCGCAATACCTGCAGGTTATGCCCGGTGTGGTATTTACGGGCGACCAGGGAGGCGAATTGTATATCCGGGGCGGATCGCCGATTCAAAATAAAGTCCTCCTTGATGGGGTCACGATTTATAAAGCGTTTCATTCGATTGGTTTATTTAGTGTTTTTGAAACAGATATCATCCGGAATGCGGATATCTATACAGGCGGATTTGGTGCAGAATACGGCGGACGCATATCATCAGTGATGGACATTACTACGCGTGACGGGAACAGGCAGAGGGTCGCTGGAAAAGTCGGGATAAGCACTTTCGGGGCAAACCTCCTGTTGGAAGGCCCTTTTAAAAAAGCTGATGAAAATAGCGGTGGCAGCGCCGGTTTTATTCTATCTGCCAAAGGCTCTTATCTTGAGCAAAGTTCGGAATTATTCTATAATTATATTGATTCTGCTGGCCTGCCTTTTAATTTTATAGACCTGTACGGGAAAATTTCAATCCAGGCATGCTAATGGCAGCAAAATAAATTTCTATGGCTTTCATTACAAGGATAAGGTGAATGAATATAAATCACTGGCTGATTTCAACTGGCAAAGCACCGGCATCGGTACAAATTTTCTTGTGATACCGGGCAAATCTGACTTTATCATGGAAGGGCATGTTGCTTATTCAGATTACAACGTATTTCTTGCTTCCAATACCGATTCTCTCGACAGATCCAGTTCAATTGCAGGTTTTGATGTGGGGCTTGATTTTACTTATTTCCTGGGTAAGGATGAGCTGAAATACGGAATAGAACTAATTGGTTCAACCACGGACTATGTCTTTGAGATCGATGAAAATATAGAAAGAAACCAATCGGAAAATACGACTGAGATAGGCCTCTTTGCAAAATATAAGCTGACAGCCGGAAAGTTCCTGATTGAGCCTAGTTTCAGACTTCAGTGGTATGCTTCTTTATCCGAGTTGTCACCCGAACCCAGGCTTGCTCTCAAGTATAATGTCACCAACCATTTCAGGCTGAAATTCGCCGGTGGTTTTTATTCCCAGAACCTGATCAGCGCGCGGTCTGAAAAGGATGTGGTCAATTTGTTTTATGGCATCCTTTCCGGACCTGATGACATACCTGATTATTTCGATGGGGAACCTGTAACGCATGACCTGCAAAAAGCTACCCACCTGATCCTGGGGGCAGAGGTTGATATTAACGGGAAAATATCTGTCAATGTTGAAGGCTATTACAAAATCTTTAACCAGTTGACAAATTTGAACCGTAATAAAATATACGATGAAGATAAAAATCCTGAGCAACCGCCATTGCTAAAGGAGGATTTTATCCTTGAAAAAGGGGATGCTTATGGGATCGACATGACAGTAAAGTATGACCAGCGGCAATATTATTTCTGGGTAGTTTATTCTTTCGCCTTCGTAAACCGGTATTATGAAGATGCCGATAGCGTGCTTCAACATTATTATCCTCATTTTGACCGGAGGCACAATATCAACCTGGTAGGGACCTATCGTTTTGGCTCACAACTGACCTGGGAACTCAGCGCAAGGTGGAATTTCGGTTCTGGATTCCCTTTCACACAGACGCAAGGGTACTTTGAAAAGATCAAATTTGAAGATGGTATTTATTCTGATTACACCAGCGACAATGGTGAACTGGGAATTATATATGCCGATATTAATGAAGGCAGGCTGCCTGCCTACCACCGGCTGGACTTTAATTTTAAAAAGAGGTTTTATCTTTCCGAAAACTCGAAAATTGATATTGACCTCAGCCTCGTGAATGTATATAACAGGAAGAATGTATTTTACCGTGACCGGATTTCAGGTGAAATCGTATATCAATTGCCATTTATGCCCAGCCTGGGAGTAACGTGGGCTTTCTGATGAGTTTTAATCAATAATTCAAAATATCATGAATCGTCGAATTATATCTATGGCCTCATACATAGGCATGTTGAGCCTTATCCTGGCCGGTTGTAGTGAAAACAAAAAATCACCTTATATGGAAGCTCCCCTGGCAAAAACCGAGAAAAAAGAATTGACAATACACGGAGATACCCGCCAGGACAACTATTTCTGGCTTAACCAGAGGGAAAGCCCCGAAGTTATCAGTTACCTCGAAGCTGAAAATGCATACACCAAATCAATGATGGCGCACACAGATGCATTCCAGGAAAAGCTCTTCAAAGAAATTACCGGAAGGATCAAACAAACGGACATTTCAGTTCCTTATCTTGAAAATGGATATTATTATTACACCAGGTATGAAGATGGTAAGGAGTATCCCATTTACTGCAGGAAAAAAGGAAATATTGATATGCCTGAAGAAATTATGCTCAATGTAAATCAAATGGCTGAAGGCCATGCTTTTTATGATATTGGCAATTTACAGGTCAGTCGAAGATAACAAGCTTCTTGCGTATTCTGTGGATACCGTAAGTCGCCGGATCTATACTATTTATTTCAAAGACCTGTCGAATGGTGAGTTGTTGCCGGATATTATAGCAAATACGGGGGGTAACCTGGCATGGGCAAATGATAACCGTACCTTATTTTATGCAACAAAGGATGAATCACTTCGGAGTGAAAAGATCTGGAAGCACCGGCTGGGTGAGCAGGCTGCCAGTGACCTGATCGTTTACCATGAAGAAGATGCGACTTTCAGCACTTACATTGTTAAAAGCAAATCCCGTAAGTATCTTGTGATAGGCTCAGGCAGCACCTTATCTGATGAATACCGATTCCTGGATGCAGCGACACCGGACGGGGAATTTGTGATCTTTCAGCCCAGGAAAAGAGGACTGGAATATAGCATAGCCCATTATAACGACCGTTTTTACATCAGGACCAATCATGAAGCGGTAAATTTCCGCCTGATGGAGACAAGCATTGATAAAACCGGGATAGAAAACTGGAAAGAAGTTATCGGGCACCGGGAAGATGTTTTATTGGAGGATTTTGATGTTTTCAATGGTTACCTCGCAATACAGGAGAGGAAGGATGGTATGAAAACCCTCAGGATATTCAGCAGTTCCGGTATCGATTATTATCTTGGATTCGATGAACAGGCCTATACTGTGACCCTTGGCGATAACGCAGAGTTTGATACAGAACATGTCCGCTATAATTATACTTCACTGACCACCCCCATGTCTGTTTATGATTATAATGTAAAAACGAAGCAGAGTGAATTAAAGAAAAGACAGGAAGTACTTGGCGGTTACAATCCTGAAGATTACTTTTCAGAGCGGATTATGGCTTCAGGGGCCGATGGGGCCAGGATCCCGGTTACCATGGTTTACAAAAAGGATTTGAAAAGGGACGGGAAAGACCCTGTCCTTTTATATGGTTATGGCTCATACGGATACAGTATGGATCCGTATTTCAGTTCGGTCAGGCTTAGCCTGCTGGATCGCGGCTTCATTTATGCCATAGCGCATGTAAGGGGAGGAGAGGAGATGGGCAGAAAATGGTACGAAGACGGGAAACTGCTGAATAAGAAAAACACGTTCAATGATTTTATTGCCTGCGGAGAATTTCTGGTAAGCCAGGGATATACTACGCCAGGTCATTTATACGCCATGGGTGGCAGCGCGGGCGGGCTGCTTGTCGGTGCAGTGGTTAACATGCGTCCGGACCTGTTCAACGGTGTGATCGCGGCGGTTCCTTTTGTTGATGTAGTAACCACGATGCTCGATGAAAGTATCCCCCTCACAACATCGGAATATGATGAATGGGGCAACCCGAATGATTCGACCTATTATCATTATATGTTATCCTATTCGCCTTATGATAATGTGGTTGCGACCAGTTACCCGGCCCTGCTGGTTACAACAGGGCTTCATGATTCCCAGGTTCAGTACTGGGAGCCGGCAAAATGGGTGGCTAAACTCCGTGTAACTAAAACAGATAAGCGCCCTTTGTATCTATGGACGAATATGGATTACGGGCACGGTGGTGCTTCCGGCCGTTTTGAACGCTACCGGGAAACAGCGCTGGAATATGCTTTTTTACTGGATTTAGAAAGGGTGAAGGAATAAAGTCCTTTATTTAATTTCGAGTTTAAATCCTGTTCCATGTACATTTGTAATGTATATGGACGGATCATCTTTCAAATACTTCCTGAGTTTGGCTATAAAGACATCCATGCTGCGACCGATAAAATAATCGTCATTTCCCCACACTGATTTTAAAGCAGTTTCACGTGTAAGTAGCTGATTCCTGTTCTCATACAACAATTTTAACAGGGCATTTTCTTTTCGGGTAAGTATACGATCCTTATCATCAATCCGCAGTATCATATTCTTATGATCAAAGATATATTTACCGATCTGGTAAAAAGGTTCCTCTTCCTTTGCGATGTTATTTGATTGGGCCATGCATCGTTTCAGGATAGCCTGGATACGCAAGGCTTAGTTCCTCTGTGCTGAATGGTTTCATGATATAATCATCACAGCCAAGACGGAATCCTTTGATGCGGTCTTCTTTCAGCGATTTGGCTGTAAGAAAAACAACCGGAATGGTTTCATTAATCTTTTTTATCTCCTCTGCAAGGGTAAATCCATCCATCACAGGCATCATAATATCCAGGATGCATAAATTATACTGGCCGTTCCTAAAGGCCTGCAGGCCTTCTTTTCCGTTCCTGCACAGCGTTATGTCATAATTCATCATCTCCAGGTAGTCCTGTAAAACCAGGCTCAGGTTCGGATCATCTTCAACCAGGAGAATTTTTGGTTTGATTATATTCATCATCATTTGATGATTTATTAACGAGAGGTAAATATACATCAAATCTGCTTCCCTTATTCGGTTCGCTTTTTAAATTTATATGACCGCCATGCGCTTCGACAATTGTTTTGACATAGTATAAACCTATACCAAAGCCTTTTACATTGTATAAGTTGCCGGTAGGGATCCTGTATAAATTTTTAAATATTTGCTGCTGATTTTCCAGGTTTATTCCCACACCCCTGTCTTCAACGGAAATTATAATACCATTATCCGTACTCTGGGTGCCAATCCTGATCCATGGCTTTTCGGGAGAATATTTATTTGCGTTGTCCAGCAAATTTATAATAACATTGGTCAGATGTTCTTTATCTGCGTGAATGATGAATAGATTTGAACAGAAGTGGGTCTTTATCTCGCCGCCTCTTTCCTTTACTGTAATGCCGAAATTTTCGACAACTTCACTGATAATTTCGTGTATATCGATCTCTCTTTTTTTCAGACGGAATTGTCCTCTGTCAAGTAAGGAAACACTCAGGATTTGTTCCACATGGTTCTGTAACCGGGTATTTTCGTCAAAGATAATCCTGGCATATCGCTGTGTCCTGGCAGGATCTTCCTGTATGGCTTTTTTCATGAGCATTTCGCTGGCCAGTGATATAGTGGCGATAGGGGTTTTAAACTCATGGGTCATATTGTTGATGAAATCAGATTTCATATCAGAAACCTTTTTCTGACGGTTAAAAATATAAAGGGAAACAGGGAAGCCGATGATAAGGACTATGGCGAAAATGATGGAAACGATGATCCAGTTCATCAGGCTTTTCAGTATCAAATCATGCTGTCCGGGGAAAATTGCAGATAAGACATAACGTTCCGAATCCCTGAAGCCAACCAGTATTATCTGATGCGGCGAATTGATCAGGTCTGTGCCGTAATTTTCGTATTTTCCGGTAATGATTGACCGGTCCTTTAAATCTACAACGGCGAATTCATAATCATTTCCTACCAGCATGCAACTGAACTCTTCATTAATCTTGAATTCAAGCAGATTTAAGTTCAGGTTGTGAACATCAGGCAGAACGTCCGCATAGCTTTCCTTGCCGGAAGATGAAATTGTATCCAGCGCTCTGAGTTCATAATTCAACATTTGATTTGCGACTCCTTTCATGGCTATCCTGACAGAGCTGGCAAACTGATCCTCTATCAGCCCGTATGCTTCCCTTACCCAGTATACCTGGGTGAAGAACAATCCCAGCAACGCAATAGAGTTGATGAAGATGATCAGCAGAAAACTATTCTTCCTCATGGCATTAAAAGTATAGCGGAAAGAGAGTGGCTGCTTCATCTTAACATATCGTTAACAGTTTTTAACATCCGTTTAACACCTGTGGCCTCAAAATGAAATTACATTTGCTGAAGAAAACAATATTAATCTAATAAATTCAAAAGTATGAAAAAACTAGTATTATCTCTCGCAATTTTAGGCTTTGTGGCTTTTGGTGCCTTAAGCGTTCAGAATCTTATCGCTTCTTCTTCACAGATTGAAATGGTTAATTTTGATAAAGATCCTAAAAAAGATGGTGACAAGAAGGTTGCAGACACAAAGGAAGTTAAGGCACGAAGCCAAGACCACCGATGCGAATGCAAAGGATTGTCCTTCAACTTGTACAGATAAATCAGCTTCTTCCAAATCATGTTGCGAGCGGTGAAAAATCTGCTTGCGGCACATCAACATCAAGTCCGGACAAGAAGTAAAAATATTTCTTTAATTAATTTGGTTTTTGGCCTTCCGCAGCAATGTGGAAGGCTTTTTTTATTTTAAGATGATTAACTTTATCGAAAATTAATGCTGATGGCTACTTCAAAAGTTATTTATTTAAGCGAACTGCGCACAGAAGCGCATCATCTTTATTCAGGGGTTAAAATAACCACTGATGCTCCTCTGGATAATCAGGGCAAAGCCGGGTTCTTTTCTCCAACCGATCTTGCAGCCACTTCGCTGGCAAGCTGTATGCTGACTATCATTGGCATCGCCGCCCGTACTCATGGATTCAGCATCGACAATACAGAAGCAACCGTCACCAAGATTATGTATTCAAACCCCAGGCGGATAGGTGAAATTCACATCGAGTATCATTTCCCTGACAATGCTTACACTGAAAAACAGAAAAAAATTATCGAAGTCGCCGGCCGCACCTGCCCGGTTGCTTTGAGCCTGCATCCTGATCTCAAGCAGATTGTGAGCTTCAATTTTAAGCAATAGTCTTCAGTCGATCAAAACTAAGAACCAAGAACCAAGAACCAAGAACCAATTCACTCCCTGTTCTTGCTATCAATTATGATTGTAACCGGTCCGTCATTGATAAGCTGAATCTGCATCATCGCGCCGAATTCACCTGTCTTAACTTCCTTTCCGGTTTCCAGGCTAAGTTGTTTTATAAATTTTTCATATAACGGAATAGCGGTTTCAGGTCTGGCGGCCCGGATATAAGAAGGTCTGTTCCCCTTTTTAGTGCTGGCATGCAGGGTGAACTGGCTGACTACCATTATTTCACCGTTAATTTCTGAAACAGCAAGATTCATAATCCCGTCTTTGTCATCAAATATTCTCAGCCTGGAGATCTTTCCTGAAAGCCATTCGATATCTTCCTGTCCATCGGCTTCTTCAATACCGATTAGAATCAGCATCCCATGGCCGATCTTGCTTTTTAACCGGCCGTCAATACTGACGCTGGCTTGTGTGACTCTTTGTATTACTGCTCTCATTGCAAAATCAAATATCGTGAAGTTTTTTCAAATAGCACACGGATTTACACGGATGCGACGGATTTACGCGGATTAATTTTAGTAGTTTTGCCTTCGCAAACCGACAATATCCTCTAAACACAATCATGGTCCGTTTAAGTGTAAACATTAATAAAATTGCAACTTTACGCAATGCCAGGGGAGGTAATATGCCCGATGTGCTGAAAACCGCCCTTGATTGCGAAAGATTCGGTGCCCAGGGCATCACGGTGCATCCCCGTCCGGATGAACGCCATATCCGGTTCCGGGATGTACGCGATCTGAAACCCCTGGTCAGGACAGAGTTTAACATTGAAGGAAATCCCACCCCCGAATTTATCAAGCTGGTGCTGGAGGTTATCCCTGCCCAGGTGACCCTTGTTCCCGATAATCCGGGCCAGCTGACTTCAGATCATGGTTGGGATACAGAAAAACACAAGGTAGAATTAACAGAGATCATAGCAACATTTCACCGGTCGGGGATCAGGACCTCCATCTTCCTGGATCCTGATATTCGCATGGTTAATTATGCCAGGGAAACTGGCACTGACAGGATCGAATTATATACAGAGAGCTACGCGAAGGATTACCCGATTGACAGGGAAATTGCTATCCGGCCTTATACGGAAGCGGCAAAGGAAGCACAAAATCTTGGTCTTGGGCTTAATGCCGGCCATGACCTTAATCTTGAAAATTTAAAATATTTCTCTCAGAATATTCCGGGTTTGATGGAAGTCTCCATCGGTCATGCACTGATTTGTGATGCACTTTACTTTGGTCTGGAAAATGCTATTCAGCTTTACCTGCGCCAGCTTAAATAACCACATATTTTATAATCAAACGAAGATGGATCTCTTTTTCAGAGAATATGGCGAAGGACAGCCAATCGTAATACTTCACGGCTTACTTGGAATTTCGGATAACTGGGTTGGCTTTGCAAGAAAACTGGCAGATGAAGGATTCAGGGTACTTATCCCGGATCAGCGTAACCATGGACAGTCACCCCAGCACCCGGTATTGAATTTTTACGCCCTGACAGATGATCTTTCAGAATTCATCGAACATCATAAATTGGTAAAACCTATCATTCTGGGTCATTCGATGGGTGGGAAGGTTGCCATGCGTTATACCCTTGAAAATCCTGCCGTGGTTGATAAATTAGTCGTTGTTGATACCAGCCTCAGGACTTATGTAAGGTTTAATTATCACCTTAAGCTAATTGATGCCATGCTCTCGGTCGATTTCAACGTGATAAACACACGGCAGGAAGCGGAGGATCATCTCGCGGAGAAAATTAAGGATGAAAGGCTTGTGCAGTTTCTGATGAAAAACCTCTACTGGAAGGAAAAAGACAGGCTGGGCTGGCGACCGAACCTCCAGGCTATCAGCTACCATGTGGATGCTATGTATGACGGCGTATTTTATTCGACACGTTTTGAAAATCCTGCTTTGTTTTTGAGGGGCGGTAAATCAGATTATATCCTAGAAGAAGATTATCCGGCCATTTACCAGAATTTTCCTCATGCCAGGATCGTCACTATTGAAAACGGGACCCACTGGGTACATGCTGATGAGCCTGAGGAATTTTACCGGTTGGTTAAGGCATTTCTGAAAACCTGAAAATGTTATCCTGCGAGATCGGCCGCTTTTTTTCTCATAACCCTGCCTGAAATGATAATACTAAATTCATACAGCATCATAAGCGGAATAGTGACCAGGATCTGGCTGAAAATGTCGGGAGGAGTTATGATGGCAGCTATAGTAAGCAGAATTACAAGTACATACTTCCGGTTCTTTTTCATGAATGAAGGAGTCAATATTCCCACTTTAGTGAGGAAAAAGACAACGACTGGCAATTCGAAAACAAGACCACAGGCCAGGGATAAGGTTACTACCGTACTGATATAAGAACTCAGTGTAATGGTATTATTAACGGACTCGCTCACCTGGTAAGATGAGAAAAAATTGATAGTAAGTGGTACGATCAGGTAATAACTGAAAAGCATGCCTAACATGAACAGGATCGTGCTGTAAACCACAACGCCTTTTGAATATTTTTTCTCTTTAGGTAACAGGGCCGGTCTGATAAAACTCCAGATCTCCCATAAAAGGTAGGGAAAAGCCACAACGAGCGCAACCATCAATGAAACATAAACATGAGTAAGGAACTGCCCTGACATCTGGATATTGACGATTTCCATGGGGACGGTTCCAATGCAGAGTGAATCGATGGATAGCCATTTTCCCAGGGCGCAGAAAGCACGGTAAGTTATGAAATCCGGTTCTTTTGGTGCAAGGATGATTACATCAAAAATGAACTTACGCATGATGAAGGCTCCGATGGCCAGTAAAAGCAGGATAATGACCGACCTGACCAGGTGCCAGCGCAGTTCTTCCAGGTGCTCCCAGAAGCTCATCTCCTTTTCAGGCGACTTCTCGCTTTTCTTTTTATTTGAAATCACTTCTGCCATTCCTGGTTACTTATGGCAAAAATAGTAAAAAGGAAGGTCAATGAAGGAAATCAAGTAAAGATGATATGCGCCCCTTCGCCGCCGGCTTTTTCATAGAATTCACCGACTGTGATGATTCCCAGGACATGTTCGCTCAGGTCTTCTTTCTTGACTTTAAACATATCGGCAGCTAATTTGCAAGCCCATAGCTGGCCACCGCCGGCAACGAATAATTCGATGAACTCACTTACCGGTGGAACATCCAGTTTATCCATCTGGCTTTTCATCATGGAAGAAACCATGGCTTCCATGCCAGGGATAACGCCAAGCAGGGTAGGCATGCGGGCTCCGCCGGGAAGTCGCATGGCCGGATTGCCAACAACACCGGTATGAAGGTTATCCATCCTTTTTTTTATAATAGCTTCCAAACCGAAGAAGGTGAAGAAAAGATTGCATTCAATGCCTTCCATCACGGCGCCATTGCCCATAACCAGTGCAGCATACACGTCCTCTATGGTTCCTTTTGCGCAAATAATGGAAACTTTCTTTACAGGATTTGATATTTCAGTGCTCATTTTTATAAATTTTATTTGTTAGACACAGCTTTGCGGCTTAGGAATGCCGGCTATTTTCGTGGATTTTTTTAAAGGAGCCCCAGGAAACATCTGGTAGAAATCCTTCACTTCAACAATTCCTGATTTGTTAATGCCGCGGATGGAAAGTGCTTCGCCTTTAGCAAACCTGTCCCTTAAATAATTGAGGACTAAAAAATGCTTTTCTGTCAGAACAACACCTTCTTCTTTTGCAATTTCCATTGCAATTTCTTTGGTCCATTGTGACGGGTTGGTGAAGTAGCCCTCTTCATTGACATCAACCATGATGCCTGCATAAGTTTTTTGTGCCATAATAATTTGATTTTATATGATTGATTGTTGTTGGTTCTTGGTCATTAGTCATTGGTCATTAGTCATTGGTCATTAGTCATTGGTCATTGGTCATTAATTTTTAATTTTTATTAACTAACGACTGCTGACTGCCTGCTGGCATCTGGCTCATCTTTTTTAAGAATGTGATCATAAATCCGATACCTCGCTTCATTTCCGGTTTCCTGAATTCCATCATCGCCCTGAATATGGAATATTCTTCAATTTGATCCATATCCAGGTTCTTATAAATAACAAGCGCATTATTGATAGCTTTAAGCATATCAGGCTGGGTAAGGTTTTTAACGGTTTCCAGCATGAAGACAACATTATCGGACAATGCTTTAACATCTTCAACTGAGAAATGAGTGACGATATTGTCAAGCGATTTGCTCAGTTCACGGAAAAAGTCTATATAGCCTTTTTGTTCCAGTTCGTGCATCTTTTTGATCGCATCAAGTCCCACCTGGTGAACAATCGGCCCTGCATCTTTCATGAAGTCATTGATGCTTTCAAGCATTTCAAGGAAGTCATTGATATTATTGATATTCCTTAAAAGCTTCAGGCCGATCCCGGTAAGCGCTTCGGTATCAACTTCCACACCGGCTTTATCAAGCTGTATAACGGTATTCTTGAATATATCTTTCCCGATGATAGACAGGTCATCAGTAAGATCTTCCAATGATTGACGCGATTCGCGCTGGGCATGCATCTCCTCAAGGATAAGGTCCAGCTTACGGTTTATCGCATCGATTTGTGCCTGAATATTTTCTTCTGCCATGGTCGGATATATATATGTTATTCAAGTTTTTTACCTGCCATGGTCATTTGGGTGTCGATTGGCATTTCTTTGCCTTTAAGCAGGATATTCCAGTAAATCCAGCGGAAAATCAGTTTCCCGTAATGGTTCATCCGTGTTTCCTTTAACAGGCCAAATGGCCCGAGGCCAGGGAATGGAAAATGTCCGGGCAATGGTTCAGTGTCATAATTAAAATCGATCAGTGCGCCCATGCTATGCCCGGTTTCGATATAACAATTGGAATGCCCGTCAAAGCTTGCAGTGAACGGCCGGTTTTCTATATAGCAGAGCAGATTTTCATGGAGAATTTCAGCCTGGAAATGAACCACTGATCCTGCCTTTGAAGTCGGGAAATTACCGGCATCCCCAATAACAAATATATTTTCGTGTTTAACTGACTGTAGCGTATTTTTATCTGTAGGGACAAAAGCGAAGTCATCACCAAGTCCGCTTCTTTCAATCATCGGGTCTCCTGTGTGAACAGGGATGGTTACAAGAAGATCGAAAGGAACTTCCGTTCCGGCATAGTCAATGATTTTTTTATTCTCATTGTCCACTTCAGCCAGGCTGAAATCAGTCACCAGGTTGATATTCTTGTTTTCCAGGAGATTACCGAGCATTTTAGAAGCCCTTGGCTTGGTAAAGGCACCAGAGAGGGGAGTAACATAGGTGATATTCACTTTTTGCCGCATTCCTCTTTCGACAAAGAAAGCATCGGCAAAAAATGAAAACTCCAATGGTGCCACAGGGCATTTAATCGGCATCTCCGCAATATTTACGACCAGGTTGCCGCCTTCCCAGGTTTTAAAGAATTTTTGCAAAGCCAGGGCTCCTTTTAGGGTATAGAAATCAAAAATGTTTTTATACCACAAATCTCCTTTAAGTCCCGGGGTTTCTTCCGGATTTACGCGCGTACCGGTGGCAATAATGAGAATATCATAATTTAATGCCTCGCCATCAGCCAGTAAAACCCTATTATTCCCCGGTTCAATTTTATCTATCTTACTTAAAATAAAATTTACCCCAACAGGTATAAAATTGTTTTTTGGTTTGATTACATCTTTTTCCTGGTACATGCCAAAAGGAATAAACAGGAACCCGGGCTGATAATAATGGATTTTTTCCTGGTCTACAATGGTAATCTCCCATTCATCCCTGGGGAGTTCTTTACGCATTTTATTGGCCATAATGGTGCCACCGGTACCTGAGCCTAAAATTAAAAGTTTCTTCATAGAATCAATTATTTGATTTTGCAAAATTATAAAAAGCAAGCGATGAAAATTAACAAATATTTAACATTTTAAATATTTAGAGAGGTTTCTAAATAACCATAGGAATTATTTGTAAGTTTCTGTAAAACAAACAGCTATCCCCGTAACTCAGGAACCGGAAATCATGATCCAGGGCGTATTGATAGGCTTTTCTCCAGTCTTCCCCTATAAACGCAGCAATCAGCAGTAGCAAGGTGCTTCGTGGCTGGTGGAAATTGGTGACCAGGATATCAGGATAACGGAACCGGTAACCGGGGGCGATTAAAAGGCTGGTCTTTCCCTGGAGAACTGTGGTGCCGGATTTTTTACACCCGCCTATCACAGCATCAAGAGATTCTTCCCTTGTTATATTCTTCGTCCCGGGTAAATCATAAGGATCCCATTGCTTAACATTCATCACAGCACCTTCAGAAATACCTTTGATAACCTTCACGCCATGCCAGTAAAGGCTTTCCAGCAACCGGGTGGTGGTGGTGCCAACTGCAATAATGGGTTTATGCAAAGATCTTTTCAGGATCTCCAATGATTCCACAGGTAAATAAACCTGCTCGGCATGCATTTCATGCCCCGCCAGGTCATTTGAAATTACCGGCCTGAAGGTCCCGGCCCCCACATGGAGAATGATCTTTAGAATATCGATATTCCTTTCTTTCAGCGAATCCATGACATCGTCTGAAAAATGCAGGCCTGCCGTTGGCGCAGCTACAGATCCATCATGCCGGGCATAAATAGTCTGGTAGGTGACCTCGTCCCGGCTGACAGGTTTCCGGTTTATATAAGGAGGAAGAGGGATATTGCCGGCTTTTTCAATGACTTCTGAGAAAGTAAGTTCCGGAGGGGTCCAGCTGAACAGGATCCGCGAGGTGCCTCCTTCCATCTTCAATAATCTTTCGGCGGATATATTAATGGATTGACCTTTATTTCCTGCGCTAAGCTCTAATTTCCCTCCCTTCCATCTCTTTGAATTACCTACCAGGCATAACCATTCAGCCTGCTCTTTCTGTTGAAAAGCCTGCTGATGGTCACGGAAAGGGGAAAGCGGCTCGAGGCAAAATATTTCGACGGGGCTGCCTGAATCTTTATGAAATAATAACCTGGCATTAATAACCCGGGTTTCATTGAAAATGACAAGGCTCGCCTGAGGAAGATGAAGCGAAATGTTATAGAAAATATCTTCACTAATCTTGCCCTTGTTGCAAATCAATAATTTGGACCGGTCACGCTTATCAAGCGGGAATTGTGCTATCCGGTTTTCAGGCAACGGATAATCATAACTGGCGATATTAATTTGTTTCGGGTGTTGATGATCTTCCATCTGGTAATCCTGATTATTTTGCCTGCAAAGATAATAAACCCTCTTTGTTTTGTATTTTTGCCCATGTTTAACCACTTTTGATGCGAATCAGGAACCATATTCCAAATCTGATCACCCTGTTGAACCTGATCAGCGGAAGTATCGCCATCATCCTGGCTTTCTCCGGGGAATTGACCCTTGCCTCCTGGTTCATCATCCTGGCAGCTATCTTTGATTTTCTTGACGGGCTGGCAGCAAGGCTCCTCCATTCGAAGTCTGATATAGGCGCCCAGCTTGATTCTCTGGCTGATGTTGTTTCATTCGGACTTGCCCCTTCTGTGATCATATACCTGCTTATGTTGCAGAGCCCCGGGCTACCCGGCTGGAGTGCCGATGCAATCAATTTTTTGCCATTTGCCGCTTTATTGCTGGTGTCCAGTGGGGCATACCGGCTGGCGAAATTCAATACAGATTCCACGCAGGCAGACGGGTTTAAAGGTTTGCCAATCCCTTCAACAGGACTGTTCGTAGCAGCTTTGCCCTTGATTCTTAATCAATACAATGAAACAGGGGAACTGGCAAAATTCATCCTGAATCCTTATACGCTTCTGGCCATCGTTATTTTTCTATCCTGGCTGATGGTTTCAAACATTCCCATGCTTGCCCTGAAATTCAAGAATTTAAAGTGGCGGGATAATAGTGTCCAGTTTATTTTAATAGGTTTTGCACTGATCCTTTCTGTTATTTTCAGGTTCAGTGCTATTCCCATGATCATCTTTCTGTATATCATTATTTCCATCATAAGCCATTCCTGGAAAGTAGATCACCGATAAACCGTTTTTACTATTGTGGTCCAACGGGTAAATCCGTTGGTTATTATAGACACCTCGCTGCTTGCGGCGAGGAAATTCAATCAACCAATTATTCTTCCAGCTGTTTCATCATCGGGAACCCGGCATTTCACCCTTGTTCCGAACCATCTGGCACGGTTCCTTGCTATCCAATCATAAATTCCGTCTCTCAATGAACGGGGGATAAGCCGGAAAATGGCAAGGGTCGAATAAGGGAACCCGAGATAACCTGCTATCCTTAGCACGGCTGTCGACTTTATGAAGAGCCTGCCTTCGTCATTGAATATAATTGTATCTTCAGTTAAAGGTTGATTTTGAATAGGTTTCAGCATGGAAGCTGCAATATCGGATTGTAATGAAGCAAATTTCAACCTTTTTTTGCGATCTGTTTTAAGCAGGAAATCGACGGACCGGTTACACAGGACACAGGCTCCGTCGAATAGTACTATTTTTTGCCCTTGATAAGGATAATCCATACTCAGCTTTTGCTTATTTTGATTAAACAAAAATAAAGATAGATGGTTTTCAAGATATTAAAAACTTTGTATTTTTACCAGCCCTATCCATTAAACCGATGGATTAACGGAAAAGCCTGATTTATGACTGGAGAAAAAATCAAAAAGACCGGCGGACAGTTGAATGTCCCTGATGTACCTGTAATTCCTTTTATCCGGGGCGACGGTACAGGACCTGATATCTGGGAAGCTTCGGTGCGTGTTTTTGATGCTGCCGTTGAAAAAGCATATAAGGGTAAGCGAAAAGTCGACTGGCTTGAGGTGTTTGCCGGCGAGGAGTCCTTTAACCGCTCAGGTGAGTGGCTCCCGCAGGAGACCATTGATCGGTTCAGGGAATACCTGGTCGGGATCAAAGGCCCTTTGACCACACCGGTAGGAGGGGGGATACGTTCCCTGAATGTTGCGCTCCGTCAAACACTGGATCTTTATGTCTGTCTCCGACCGGTAAAGTATGTCACCGGTGTGCCATCTCCCGTAAAACATCCTGAACTGGTTGATATTGTTATTTTCAGGGAAAATACCGAAGATATTTATGCAGGCATTGAATGGAAAAGCAAATCGCCTGAGGTGCAGAAAGTTATCCGGTTTTTACAGGAAGAAATGAACGTGAAAAATATCCGTTTTCCTGAGACCTCAGGCATCGGCATCAAGCCGGTTTCTGAAGAAGGATCTGTAAGGCTTATCCGTGCTGCCATCCTGTATGCCCTCGATGATAAAAGGAAGTCACTGACCCTGGTCCACAAGGGCAATATCATGAAATTTACCGAAGGGGCGTTCAAGAACTGGGGATACAAGCTGGCAACGAGCGAGTTCAGGGATCATGTTGTCACGCAGCGTGAAAGCTGGATATTAGGGAATGTTGATAAGGATCCGGGGATAAGTGTAGAGGATAATGCCAGGCTTATTGAACCCGGTTATTACATGATGACTCCTGACCAGCAGAAGGCTGTCAGGGATGAAATTTCCGACTGCCTGAAATTGATCCCTTCCCATGGGCATGGTAAATGGAAAACAAAACTTCTGGTGAAAGATTCCATAGCTGATATCACGCTTCAACAGGTACTGACCAGGGCAGATGAATTTGATGTGGTGGCTACCCTGAACCTGAATGGCGATTACCTCTCCGATGCCCTTGCGGCGCAGGTTGGCGGGATCGGCATAGCACCGGGAGCCAACATCAATTATGACACCGGTCACGCGATATTTGAAGCTACCCATGGCACAGCTCCCAAATATGCCGGCCTCGACCAGGTAAACCCGGGCTCGGTCATCCTTTCAGGTGCCATGATGTTTAAATACATGGGATGGAATGAAGCTCATGACCTGATCTGGCAAGGTCTTGAAAAGGCCATTTCTCAAAAGAAGGTCACCTATGATTTTCACCGGCAGATGGAAGGAGCAACTTTACTGAAATGTTCTGAATTTGGCACGGCCATCATTGAAAACATGAAATGAGGAAAAGTAATGGCCAGGAGAACTTTTTTCAGGGAAATGCGTTTAACGCTTTAAGACTGTAAGATAATAAGACTGTAAGACTGTAAGATTCACAACTATAAATTAAAAGATCCATGATAGGACTAAAAGAGAAGCTTCGTCATAAAATTGAAGAATGGAGACCGAGGACCAGACGCCTGGTACAGGAATATGGGGATGTCGTCATTGACCAGGTTACCGTAGAAAAATTAATCGGCGGGATGAGGGACCTCAAAGTGTTGATCACCGACATTTCTTATCTTGATCCGAATGAAGGTATCCGTTACCGTGGATATTCTTTGCCGGAAGTGATCGAAAAGCTCCCAAAACCTAAAGGCGCTGAAATGCCTTATGTAGAAGGGGTCTGGTATTTGTTGCTTACAGGTGATATCCCAACCCAGGAAGATGTTGATGAGGTGGTGGAGGAGTTCCAGAAAAGAAGGATCCTGCCACGTGTCATTTATGAAGTGATTGATGCTGCACCTTGCTGTAATCACCCCATGACTACATTTGCATCTGCCATACTGGCCTTACACCGGGAATCTTTTTTTGTTAAGAAGTATAATGCCGGCATAGCTAAATCCGAATATTGGGATCCAATGTTTGAAGATTCCATGAACCTGCTGGCCAAGCTTTCAGAAATAGCCACTTACATTTACACAAAACTTTACAGGGACGGAAAGCGGATCCAGTCTAATCCTAACCTGGACATGGGCGCTAATTTCGCCTTCATGATGGGCATCAATCCACCCTATGATGATGTTTCACGAATGCACTTCATCCTTCATGCCGACCATGAAAGCGGTAATGTCAGTGCACATACCGGGCACCTTGTAGCCAGCAGTTTATCGGACGTCTATCTTTCCATTGCCGCGATGATCAATGGATTGGCCGGACCATTGCACGGATTGGCCAACCAGGAAGTGCTCCGGTGGCTGCAGGACCTGCGCGAAAAACTTGGCGGGGACGATCCAACGGAAGCCGATATCAGGCAGTATGTCTGGGAAACCCTCAATGCAGGCCATGTCATCCCGGGTTATGGCCACGCCGTTTTACGTAAAACCGACCCAAGGTACCTGATCCAAAGGGAGTTCAGCCTCAAGCACATGGCTGATGACCCGCTGTTCAGATATACTGACCTGTTGTATAAAGTAGTGCCGGAGATCCTGATGGAGCAAGGTAAAGCTAAAAATCCCTGGCCAAACGTCGATGCCCAGTCCGGTATAATCCAGTGGCACTATGGTGTAAGACAATATGATTTTTATACCGTCCTGTTTGGGATTGGCAGAGCGATAGGAATTTGTGCCAATATTATCTGGGACCGTGCATTAATGTATTCTCTCGAAAGGCCTAAATCTGTTACTACGGAAATGCTTGAAGAAATGGTGGGAATTAAACAGAAAAGTTGAATGTTGAATTCTAAATTCCATTCAACAGGGTAATTCAACCTCGAATGTTGTGCCTTCTCCCAATTTGCTTTTACAGCTTACAGTGCCATTCATTGCTGAACTATATTTATTGACAATCGCCAGTCCCAGTCCGTCCTGGACAATTTCCTGATCCATCATGGAAGTTTGCCTGCTATACTGATCAAATATTT
The DNA here is from genome assembly GCA_963701785.1 of uncultured Bacteroidales bacterium. Lineage (GTDB taxonomy): Bacteria > Bacteroidota > Bacteroidia > Bacteroidales > JAGOPY01 > JAGOPY01. The sequence continues at coordinate 280,034 of CAVPBC010000003.1, forward strand.
TATGGATCATATCCCGGGATATCCCCGGTCCTTCATCCTGTATCGTGAATAAGACCCTTCCATTATTTTCGGTCAGATGAATGGCTATCGACTTGCCCTCTGGCGTGAATTTAACCGCATTGGATAGCAAATTGTCGAAGATCTGGGTCAAATATACCCTGTTTAACCTGGCAGTGATGTTTTCCGAATTTACCTTTAGAAGTACGCCTTTTTGTTCGATAAAATACCTGTAGTTTTCGATCAGCTCTTCCAGGATAGCCCTGACATTAAGTGGCTCCATTTTCAGTTTATATACTTTCGAATCAATAGTGCTTACGTCAAGAATTTCATTGATCAGGTTGTTGATGCGTTTAATGCTGTTCCGGATTATGGCCAGCCCTTCTCGCTCTGTTTCATCGACATGACCCTCGCGTTCACCTAGCATTTCTGCCATGCAAAGACTGCTGGTAAGAGGGTTTTTTATTTGATGGATGACCGTGCTGATCAGCTGGTTCTTTTCTTCATTCAGCCTGGTCAGGTCATAATTCTGTTGTTCCAGCAATACTTTCTGCAGCGAAATGCTTTCATTTTGCTTTTCGATAAGTTCTTTCTGACGTTGAATTTTCAGGTAGCTTTTAGAGAGCTTCTCTTCAAGCTCATTCATGTCGCGCATACGGTTAATCAATTCCCGAAGAACCCCTCTCAGGATGCTTGAGTTACCTACAGCATTACGGTAAAAATCACGGTAATCAAGCCGGAGCAGCAGGCAATTTTCATCAGCGGTAACCGAGGCTGACCTGGTACGCTGGTCAATCAGCGCATATTCACCAAATACCTGCCCTGTTACTAACCTGGCAAGAACATGGTTCCCGTCATGAACCCTTACCTTGCCGCCGGCAATAATGAAAACCGCATCACCTTCTTCACCTTTGCGAATGATGGTGCTTCCTTTTAATACTTCTTTTTCCGTAAGTAATGAAGCCAATTCCTTCAGGATTTCATGTTCAGCCCCGGAAAAAATGGGTATCTTACGAAGAAATTCGAATTTTTCTTTGTCTGGCAGCAAGACCGTTGTTGTATTATTATTTTTCAAATTTAATCAAAAAACATCAATGATAATTTTATCCTATAGACGATGAACCCGCCTGAAGGTTACTTCTGTAATGGTCAATATGCTTTATGATTTCCGGGAAAAATGTCCTGAATTCATTTTCATACATGGCGTAGCCGGATTCAAGGTCCTGGATGGCATTTTCCATGCCTGAAGGATGGCTGGTGCGACGCGACATCCCGTAAAACACACGCTGCAAGCTGTTGAGATCACGGTAGTTTACAAGCCAGTTCTGTGTTATCATGAATGGAAGTATACGCCTTGACCTGGGCGGCAGAAGGTTAAAACGACGGATCATCAGAAAATAGGTGCTGGCAACGAACTGCGAAAGGTCTTCCTCCGAATACTCATTCCAATACCTGGCCAGGAAATGATCGTAATAAAGGTCAACTATGACACCGGCGTACATCCGGTATTTTGGAACAAGACGGCTTCTGCTGGTTTTGAAAACCGGGTGAGAATCCGTGAAATGGTCAATTTCACGGTGAAGCCTTATTCCGCGTTCCATTCCTTCAGGAAATCTCTGCAGCGAATTCCCTTTTATGGCATCAGCCACAAAATTTCCAATGATAACATCTTCTTCTTTTCCTGAAAGATATAAATGCGCTAAAAAATTCATGCTCTGTAAACGCTATTTCTTTTGTGAAAGTATAGTTTTCCTATTTAAAATGAATGTAGATAAGCGTCACACATATCCATGTTTTAAATTTATTTTATATTTGTCAGTAAGCCATCCAAAATAAAATAAGGAGAACCAAGCATGGAGAAAATGCTTCTTTTAGGCGATGAGGCAATTGCACAATCTGCCATAGATGCAGGGTTATCAGGGATATATGCATATCCCGGCACCCCGTCTACTGAAATACTGGAATATGTCCACCGTTCGAAGGAGGCAAAGGAAAGGAAGATCCATTCCACCTGGTCTGCTAATGAGAAGACCGCAATGGAATCGGCATTGGGAATGTCGTATGCCGGGAAACGAACGATGGTATGCATGAAGCATGTCGGTTTGAATGTGGCGGCCGATGCCTTTATTAATGCGGCGATTACAGGAACCAATGGTGGCCTAATCGTGGTAGCCGCCGATGATCCTTCCATGCATTCCTCGCAAAACGAACAGGATAGCAGGTTTTATGGAAAATTTGCCATGATACCGATTCTGGAGCCCACCAACCAGCAGGAAGCTTATGATATGGTCCGCTATGGATTCGGGATCTCTGAGAAATATGGTATCCCGGTATTACTCAGGATAACGACCCGGCTCGCCCATTCCCGGTCAGGGGTCATCCGCCAGGAAGTCCTTCCGCAAAATGATCTGCATCTTCCCGGGAATCCGAAACAGTTTATCCTCTTGCCTGCTAATGCCAGGAAGCAATATAAAACCCTGTTGCACAACCAGGCCCTTTTTGAAGAAGAATCGGAGAATTCCGGTTTCAATGAATACCGGGATGGCCGTGATAAAAGTCTTGGCGTTATCGTTTGCGGCATTGCCTATAATTATCTCTTTGAAAATTTCCAGGAAGTTGATTTTCCTTACCCGTTGCTGAAAATCGGGCAATACCCGCTTCCAATTAAATTGATCCGCCGGCTTTACAGGGAATGTGAAAGTATCATGGTCCTGGAGGAAGGGTACCCGTTGCTTGAAGAATTGCTACGGGGCATTATGGATGATGGGAAAAAAATCAAGGGCCGCATGGATGGCACTATCCCTCGAGATGGGGAATTAAACCCGAATATTGTTGCGCGTGCCTTCGGCATGCAGGAGGAGTATGGCTTGCCGGTCCCGTCCATCGTCAGGTCCAGGCCCCCTTCACTATGTAAAGGATGTCCGCATATTTATTCATATAATGCATTGAATGAAGCATTGAGTCTTTATTCCAAAGGCAGGGTATTTTCAGATATTGGCTGTTATACCCTGGGCGCCCTGGAACCCTATGGTGCTATCAACACCTGCGTGGATATGGGAGCATCGATCACCATGGCCAAAGGTGCGGCTGATGCCGGATTTGTGCCTGCTGTCGCAGTTATCGGTGATTCGACCTTCACTCATTCCGGAATGACAGGTCTGCTGGATGCAATAAATGACCATACGCCCATAACAGTTATGATCCTTGATAATGCTACCACCGCCATGACGGGCGGGCAGAGATCAGCTGCTACGGGCAGGCTTGAAGATATCTGCCTTGGGCTCGGGGTGGAAAAAGATCATATTCATGTAGTCAATCCTTCGCCAAAATACCATGAGGAGAACCTGAAGATTATTCATGATGAAATCAATTACATGGGCGTTTCTGTGATCATTCCCAGGCGGGAATGTATCCAGACTGTAGCGCGAAGGATCAGAGACGAGAAAAAGCAAAAACAAAAGCAAGAAGTCACGGAATAAAATGATATGAAAAAAGATATTATTCTTGCCGGCGTGGGCGGTCAGGGTATTCTCTCTATTGCAGCCGTTATCGGGATGGCTGCACTGAATTCGGGATTGCAACTGAAGCAGGCCGAGGTCCATGGCATGAGCCAGCGGGGAGGAGACGTGCATTCTAACCTGCGCATTGCCGACCACGAAATATTTTCAGACCTGATCCCATATGGTAAAGCCGATTTGATCATCTCGGTGGAACCCATGGAGTCTCTGCGCTATTTGCCGTGGCTCTCCAGGGAAGGCTGGTTGATTTCAAATAATGTTCCTCATGTCAATATCCCTGACTATCCGGATATGGCGCAGATCGATATGGCTATCGAAGCTGTTGGCCAGCATGTGCTGATAAATGCAGACCAGATGGCTAAAGACCTTGGCATGACCAGGTCGGCGAATATGGTTATACTCGGTGCGGCTTCGCCCTGGCTGGGTATTGATTATGTAGAGATTGAAAATGCTGTTAAAAACATCTTCACTTCCAAAGGGGCCGATATAGTCAGCCAAAACCTGAAAGCACTGGCTGCGGGAAAGGAATTTGCCCTGGCAAACCATTCATAGATAACGAAACCTCCCTCCGGGAATACTTGCTAACATTCCAAAGTGAATTTATTAACAATATTTAATATTTTTTTATAAATATATTTTTTTACTTTTGGCGGACAACCGTAATAAGCCTCATTATTTGATGAAGAAAAAATTGGCCCTGGGCCTCTCAGGCTTGCTGATCCTCGTGATACTCGCACTTATTCCTTACCTGGTCGGTATCTATGGAAAGAATCCTGTAGCCGTGACCGAAATGGTTGCCCCTCCCTGTGAACAACATATTGAATACGGCATTAATTGTGATTCCCTCAGGATTGAGAGAGGTATTGTCCGCAAAAACCAATCCTTATCCGAAATATTATCTTTTTACGACATTGGAAGTGAAATCATTCACCAGATTGCCAATATGTCGAGGCCTGTTTTCGACGTGCGGAAGATGAAAGTTGGAAATCCTTATACAGTTCTGATGTCTAAAGATACGGTTCCTGAAGTGCTTTATTTTATTTATGAAGAGGACGAAGTCTCCTATATCACTTACAGGTTAAAGGATCAGATTAAGGTAGAAAAAGGCGATAAACCCCTGGAAAAGGAAATGAGTATTGCCGGTGGGGTTATTGAATCATCGTTGTGGAATTCACTGGTTGAAAATGGTGGCGACCCTGCGCTGGCAAGTGAAATGTCGGAAGTGTATGCCTGGACAATTGATTTCTTTGGGATTCAAAAAGGAGATTATTATAAAGTTGTTTATGAAGATCTGATTGTTGAAGGTGAATCGATCGGGGTGGGAAATGTTCTGGGCGCCTGCTTTAATCACATGGGCAAAGACCTTTACGCTTTCCGTTTCACAACTAATGGAGAAACTGGTTATTATGATCAGAATGGACAAAACCTTCAACGGGCATTTTTAAAGGCCCCGTTACGTTTTAAAAGGATAAGCTCAAAGTTTTCCAATGGGAGGATGCACCCGATCCTTAAGATCAGGAGGCCGCATCATGGTGTTGATTATGCCGCAGATTACGGTACGCCGGTGCAAACCATCGGGGATGGAACCGTAATTGAAAAAGGCTGGAATAAAGGCGGCGGCGGTAATTATATCAAAATCAAACATAATAGTGCTTATACGACCGTATATATGCACCTTGCCGGCTTTGCCAAAGGTCTGAAAACAGGCTCGAGGGTACAGCAGGGAGAGGTGATCGGTTATGTTGGCAGTACCGGATTATCAACCGGTCCGCACCTTGATTTTCGTGTTTTCTTTAACGGTCACGCAATTGATCCTTTATCAGTCGAATCTCCCCCTTCTGAACCCGTTGCTAAAGAGTACCTGGAAGAATTCTATTATCTCAGGGATTCTTTGATGGCCAAGCTGGATAGCTCTTCAGTCGTTAGTCGTTAGTCATTGGTCATTGGTCATTAGTTCTTGGTCATTGGTTCTTGAAAAGAAAAAGGCTGCCTCAGTTACGAAGCAGCCTTCAACAATTAAAAAACGGAGTTGTTAAGGAATCGGAGTGTATTCCTCATCCATCACCCTGTTTCCTGTTCCTCCCACATAGAAATAATGCAGGTAGAAGTGTCCGTTTGACGGATCATAATAGGATCTCTGGTCCGGTGAAGCAAACATATCAGTCGGTACGCCATTGGAGAAGGATACATCATTGGTAGCCGGGTCAACTGTGATCATGACAGAATAACCGGCACTACCAAGGTCACCAGCGGGGAGAGTGCAGGAATAAGCACTTACCGGTGTAAGAAATTTCTCCTCGTTGATTGGTCTTGGGCCTGCAGTCGGGTGGGTAAATACGCCTTCGCACTGGTAGAAACCGGCATAGATGTTAGCAACGGCAATAGTTGTGGTTGCATTGTTAACCACTTTACGTCCGTCGGCCATTACGCTGGTATAGGATAATTGCCAGTAATCACCAATCGGCAATAAAGTTTCATCAGAAGGAAGTCCATCCCCACCGATCACGATGTCCTTTTTCAAGTCATTGTAAGTAATGGAAAGGGATTTTGCAATCTCCTCTGTTGTGTTAGCTGATGCAACATCAATGGTAGCCATCAACACCTTTTCGGAAGCATTCCCGTTAGCCAGGCTGATGAATTCATTATACACTTCAATGGAAGCGATGCCGGGTCCCATTGGGATAGTAATAGTGATATTAACAGTGGGGGTAGCACCCAGTTTATACGGGATGCTGGATGTCGGAACAACTAATCCCCCGGTTTTAGCATTATCCGTTACAAGATCTTCTGATTTGTTACAGGCGCTGAAAATTAATCCAAGCACTGTAAAAACCAGCAGGAAGACTTTTATTTTTGATTTCATATGATTCAATTTTTAAATTGATATTAATTTATAACCGTACAATAATTATTCCACATCCCACCAAACACGTGTGTTAAGATCATCAGGCCCGCCGAGCATGGTTACCCCTTCAGCGAGGTTGGACGGATTTCTTGCTGCTTCATCTGTCGGGTAAGGAAAGCGTAACGGCATATAAACAACCGCCGGGTCCTTCTCTACTGCGGGAAGAAGCACAGGATAACCAATTCTGCGCCATTCGATGAAACTCTGCAGGCCCTGGTCAAACATAGCAACCCATTTTTGGGTACCGATAAGTTCCATGGCATTAGCGGCATCCCATGCCCACACATCATTAGCATAAAAATCGAGTGCAAGTGAGTCGGTATCCCAGGTTGGGGAAGGAAGACCAAGGTTGTTGTCAACCGCTGCCACCAGGTCATCGCCAAACTGCGCATACGAGGTCATGATGCCTTCCAGGTAATATTCGCCTGCCTTGATGTCGCCGCCGGGGATATAACCTTTATGAGCTGATTCAGCAAGGATGAACTTCAGTTCAGCAAAGCTCATCAGCATACCCGGATTTGTCGCCGCGGTGAAAAAACTACCCAGCTTTGAAGTGTTCTTTATCCCGTTTTCATTATAGGAAGCAGCCTGTGATGAAGTCAGGCCGTTAGGCATGCCCTCATAAGTGTTGTTCCCATCAAGCTCGGCATAGAGGCACACTCTCCAGTCAACATAAGGGGAATTTGTCCATTGAATATCAATGATGGTTTTGCTTACCCTGTGGTCATCACGTGTTTTCCGGTTTTCGTTGTTAGGGTGATTATTGGGGAAAGAACCCAAATAATGCAGTGAAGCATTATCATCATTGGTTTCAAAAATGGGGTATGTTCCCGGGTCACCAAAGATTTTGCCCATTTCGGAGGTGGCAAGGCCTGAATTTCTATCACTCATTCTAAGTAATAATCTTAATTTTAATGAGTTGGCGAATTTTTTCCATTTCATGATATCATTGTTGTAAAGGATATCACCTAAAATCGGGGCTCCGTCAGGATCGAGCAACATATTGGCTGTATCCAGCTTTGCAAGTAAATCCAGGTAAATAGACTCCTGTGAATCATAAGCCGGGGAGCTGTTACCAGATCCGGTCCAAGCCTGTGAGTAAGGAACGGGCCCCCAAAGGTCAGTGATAAGAGAAGCAATATATGACTTCATGACCAGGGCTACACCCTTATAATTATCATGCTGTCTTTCAACGGCAACATTATATAAGACCTGAACATCCATTCCGCTGTTCGCATATAAACTTGTCCATATTGCATTAACGACAGATGTACGATAGATATAACGGTCTTCGTCAGTGTACTGGACTTTGGCTTCGTGCTGAACCCAGCAGTTCCCCATTTCTTCGCCAGTGAAGGTCTCATGGACTCTGTCGCTGAGGACTTCAATGGCATTGGTCAGCAGCATATCAGGAGCTGCCTTGTCCAATGTGGGTTTATTCGTATCGGTATTGATTTCTTCAAAATTCTTTGTGCAAGAATCGAATATGAAGAGGAACGCAGATAATACTGCTGCCATTCCAACAATTCGTATTATTTTCATATTATTTTCAATTTAAGTGTTACTAGAATTTCAGATTAATGTTAAAACCAAAACTTCTGGCAGATGGAAGCTGACCAAATTCCAGACCCTGAACGTTGCCGCTCGTGAAGGAGGTTTCCGGATCAATGTGAGGGACGGTGCTGTAAAGAATAGCCAGGTTACGTCCTACCAAAGAGATATTTATCCCTTTAATCGGGAAGTCGCCAAGGTTTTTGAAAGTATATCCAAATCTTACTTCACGCAACTTGATATAGCTTGCATCAAAAATACTTCCGGCAGGTATGCTGTTTGAAAAGGCAGCATGGTTATATTCTTCAGCAGTTACGACCACATCGTTGGCAACGTAAGTGACATTACCCTGTGCATCGGTTACTTCCTTGACACCGATTCCGACAATACCACCTTCTCTTCCGATCACTGTTTCCTCAAGTGCTCCGGCATATCTTCCCCATGCATTTGTCATACAGTAGACATCGCCACCTTTATGGTAATCAACCAGCACACTCAGATCGAATCCCTTAAATGAAAAATCATTGCTTATGCCGCCAATCCAGTCAGGCTGATAATTACCCAGGATCTTAAGGTCTCCTTTAACTGGCACGCCATCCCTGTTAATAATATTTCCATCGGGATCGCGGAGAAAATCGGCACCATATAAAGAACCATAAGGTTGACCGGGAATGGCCATCACTTTCAGATCCCAGTAGGTTCCTAATTCATATTGCTCAACGCCTTCAGCCAGCTCAACAACTTCATTGGTATTTTTAGCCCAATTCAGGAAGATATCCCAGTTAAAGCCGTCGTCTGATTTGAAAGGAGTTGCACCCAGGGTAATTTCTACACCGTTGTTGTCAATCTGACCGGCATTGATAACCCTGGTGGTGTAACCTGAACTGGCTGACACCGGGATAGCAATAATCTGGTCTGTTGTTGAAGAGTTATAGTAGGTAATATCAAGACTGAGCCTGTTCATGAAAAACTTCAGATCTGCACCTATTTCCCATGATGTGACAAATTGCGGGGTAAGCTGATCATTCGGGAGTTCGTTGGGCATAAACAGATTTAAATACTTTGTGGAGGAATTCCATCCAGTGCCAAAATCTAATGTTGGATAGAGTTTGTAAGGATCAGTATCACTACCTACCATTGCCCATCCGGCCCTGACCTTTGCAAATGACAAAGTCTTGGTGTTTTCCATATTTAACAGGTCGGTAAGGACACTGCTTAAAGTGAAAGATGGGTAGAAATAGGAATTGTTTCCTTCCGGCAAGGTGCTTGACCAGTCGTTTCTTCCTGTAATATCAAGGAATAATGCTCTCTTGAATCCTATCTGTGCTGAAAAGTAAAAGCTGTTTATTTTCTTATCAGTCACTTTGCTTATTGACCTGATAGGAACTTTAGCATTTGCAATGGTATAAACACCTTCGACAGCTAATTCATCAGCTGCTCCAAAGGTAGAATGAAATTTTTGCCTCATCGTATTACCACCCAGGTTGATATTAAAGTCGAAGTTTTCGTTAATATCCTTGTTAAACATAATGAGGAAGTCTGTGTTGATTTCACTGTATGCTGAAGTGACTTCACTGTAGAAACCATAAGCATTGTCCATATCACCCCAAGCCGCTCTTTCAGAACTTACATTGCTGTAAATATCACCACCTGTGCGGACAAAGGCAGAAAGATCATTAGTGAATTTGTAAAGTACTTTTGCATTTCCATATACCCTGTCCCTGTTTATTGGATTAAGGTTTTCATTCAGGGTGAAATACGGATTATTGTGGTAATTATAATTCCAGTTGTACTTTGATCCATCTTCATTGGTGTAATCTTTCAGGTCAGGATAATACACCTGGCGTGCTGCCCAGAGGAATTGTTGAAATACATTTTGTGCATCATATCCATATCCCGGCAGGTTATCGCTTTTTGCATTCACATAATTTACCGAACCGGAAATATTCAATTTATCGGTTGCATTTGCTGAACCTCCGAATGCAAGAGTATTCTTCCTGTAATCAGTATTGGGAAGCATCCCTTTCTGATTCATATTTGTGTAGGACAAGCGAAAATTCGCATCAGTATAACCGCCAACGATAGCAAAATTTGTAGTTGATGTAATACCGGTTTCAAGGAAATCCTTTATGTTATCGGGGCTTGAAACCCATGGTGTGGGCTGACGAACACCATCGACGACCGGTGAATTGTATTGTGGGATCATCAAACCGGCGTCCAGTTTTGGTCCCCAGCTTTCATCGACGCCGTCTTTTGTACCGCCGCCGGCTCCGTCTACATAGGAGAACTGTCCTTCGGCGCCCTGGCCGTATTCATTCTGGAAATCGGCTATCCGTAAAGGCTTTTCAAACGTAGTTGAATTTGATAATTCAATGTTCAGGCCTCTCCTGGTAGAAGCTCCTGATGATCCGGATTTTGTGGTTATAAGGATAACCCCGTTTGCTGCCCTTGATCCATAAAGAGCTGCAGCATTAGGTCCTTTCAATACCGAGATGCTTTCCACATCATCAGGGTTGATATCGGCTGCACCATTTCCCCTGTTTGTACCGTTATTTTTGGTGGTGGTTCTGCCTTTACCGCCTAATCCGTCGTCGGCAGCAAAATCAACATTACTGATAGGAATACCATCAACAACGAACAATGGCTGGTTATTTCCACCTAATGAGCCTACCCCACGAATGATAACACGTGAAGATGATCCGACAGCACCTGATGAATTGGTGATCTGTACACCGGAAATTTTACCGTTGAGTGAATTGACGATATTGGTTTCTTTAGCCTTGGCCAATTCTTCACCTTTCATATCCTGCACGGCATAACCCAGTGATTTCTTTTCACGGGAAATACCCAGCGCAGTGACGACGACTTCTTCCAGACCGACCACATCATCCTCCAGGGTCATGTCAATAGTTGATTTGCCATCGATCTTAGCTTCCTTGGTGAGCATCCCCACAAATGAAAAGATTAGTTCATTGTATCCGGCAGGAACAGTCAGAACATACTTACCGTTGATATCAGTAACTGTCCCTGTCAAAGTGCCTTTGACAACAATGGATACCCCTGGAAGTGGAGTCCCGTCTTTGGCATCCGTTATCGTCCCTTTGACTTCCATTTGAGCCAAAGCGGCCTGCATCCCTACAAAGAGTAGAAACACGAAAAAAAGTGTAAATTTTCTCATAGAAGTAATTTTTGGTTAATTGAATATTTGAATTCGCTTCTGTTACTGCAATATTACAATAATATTATATTAATCACAATATTAATTTAATAAAAAATTAACCGGAAATTAACAAAAGTTAACTTTTAAGTTCTGATCATGTGACAGATAAGAACAGAACGTTTTCAAAAACTGACTATTAATTTTTAAATAGTCTATTTTGAGACCACTGAGGGGTATAGGGGGTGAAGCTAAGTTATCAGTTATAGCACCTTTTAGAAAAGTGAGCAATTCCCAGGATGAAAATAAATCCGGTGTGTATAAGATATCGTAACCAGTCGAAATCAAAAAAGGCCAGGTCAAGTGAAAAAATGACCAGAGCAGCCGCAAAAAAAATATAAAACCCGCTTTTACGATTCAGCATAAAAAGGATTATCCCCGCTGATGACATCAGGTATAATGCAGATCCGGTAAAAGTAAACCAGCGGAAGTAGACAGGGGATAAATCCTCCGGGCCGTAATAAGAACTGATCGCATGGATGATCTTTCCGGAAAAGATCGAGCCTGCAAGAAGCAATAAGGCCAGGATAAGAAAATAAGTCAATGCCATAGATAAAATTATCCTGCAAAAAAATGACCTTTTTTTTATCCTGACCTGTTTAGAATCAGATTGATTTTCAGGTGTCTTCATTTTCCTACCTGTAAGCTCCAGAATGTCAGGCTAAGATAGTGATTATTCAAGGCTGCCGACATCTTTTTCCACCTCAAGTAATATTTCAGTGGATTTAACCAGCGCTTTCATGGTATTATGATCATCATAAAGCGGGCGGTCGACATCAAGGAATGCGACATGTCTCCGGATGACTTCCTTTGCCCTGGTTACCCCTTTGCCAAATCCGTATTCACGGAAATCCAATGCCTGTGCGGCAGCCATGAGTTCTATGCCCAGGATGCCATAAGCATTATCCAGGATCTGGAAGTTTTTCAGTGCCACATTCATACCCATTGATACAAAATCTTCCTGGTCGGCTGCAGCCGGGATAGACTGGATCGAAGCAGGTGCGGAAAGCATCCTTTGTTCTACGATCTGCATATCGGCTGTGTACTGGCTGAGCATCATTCCCGAGAACATGCCTGCACCTTTGGTTAGAAATGCGGGCAGCCCCACACTCAGGGCAGGATTTACAAGACGGTTCATCCTTCTTTCAGATAATACGCAAATCATCGTGATGGCAGCACCGGCCATATCCATAGGCAGGGCCACAGGGCTTCCCTGGAAATTGGCCCCGGTGAGGGTCAGGTTTTCTTCCGGAAAGAAGATCGGGTTATCGCCGACACCGTTCAGCTCTGTCTCAACCTGTTTTATAGCCCAGGCGATTGCATCGTGGGCCGTTCCGATCACCTGCGGGGTTGACCGCATGGAATAAGCGTCCTGAACTTTGCATTTGATCTTGCCTTCAATCAGGTCACCGCCGGAGATGAGTTTGTTTATGGCCCTGGCACTGCGAATAGCGCCCGGGAACCCTCTCACTTCGTGCAGTTTTGTATTATAAGGCTTCATATTGGCTTTAAGCGCTTCGAGTGACATGGCCGCTGCGATTTCAGCCTGTTTCAGCCAGTTGCTGGCATCGTGGAGGAAAATGGCGCTCATGGCGGTCATGACATTGGACCCGTTAATGGTGGCAAGCCCATCCCGGGCCTGCAATCCAGGTACCGGGATACCTGCCCTGTAGAGAGCTTCTTTGCCTTCCAGCAATTCACCCTCGTAATATGCTTTTCCTTCACCCATCATAAGCAAAGCAATCTGCGACATGGGTGCCAGGTCGCCGCAGGCCCCTACCGATCCTTTCTGGCACACATAAGGTGTGACGCCTTTATTCAGCATGTCTACCAGCGTCTGGGTAATAACCAGCCGCATACCGGAATTGCCATGCGCATGCACGTTTATCCTGCCTAACATGGCACCTCTTACCCATTCCAGCGGCATAGGATCGCCGATGCCGGCAGCATGATTATAAATAAGGTATCGCTGGAATTGCTGAACCTGTTCATCAGTCAGGACTATTTCCGAAAATTCACCGATTCCGGTGTTTACCCCGTACATGATTTCTCCGGCAATTATTTTCTTTTCCAGCATGGCCCGGCAGGTTTCGATCCTTTTTACCGCATCCGGGTGAAGTTCAACTTTTTCGTTGTGACGCGCCACATTGACCACGTCGTGTATGGTTAGGCCGGAGCCTTTAATGACTAAAGTCATAATTTTAAATTTTAAGTTTTAAATTTTAAATTAAGGTATGATAAAGGATTGGGTATGAATTAAAAGATTGAATCCCGAATTTAGAATTCAAAATTCAAAATTCAACATTTCAATAGAGTGCTTTGCGGTTGATCTTGATTTTAAACTTTAAAATCCAGCTGTACATAAATTAAGATATGAATTTTTACAAAATTATAAAAATATTATCCTGTTTATTGATTAACGGTTATTTTTGCCGCGAAATCGCACTATATGATTATACTTATTGAATCAGCCGATGCATTAAAAGGGATTATTAACAAGGCTGAGAACCTGCTGGTTTATTTCTATAATAATGATTGTGCACCTTGCCTGAGCCTCAGGCCAAAAGTGGAAGAACTGATCATTAGCCGTTTTCCTTTGATGGATATGGTTTACATTGATGCAAGGCAATTCCCGGAAATGATTTCCGAATACCAGGCTTACAGTCAACCTGTCCTGATTTTCTTTTTTGAAGGGAAGGAATACTTGCGCTACAGCAAATATGTGTCAATGACCGAATTAAGCGATTCTATAGGAAGAATTTACGATCTTTACCATTTGCCAAATTAATCACTTTTGACCATTTCAATGAGCTGCAAGGGAGTCAGGGTATTTTGGCCCCCTGTTTTCATATTTTTTACCGTAAGATGCCCACTGGCGATTTCATCTTCGCCAGCCAGGACAACATACGGGATCTGTTTCTGATCGGCATATTTCATTTGCTTTTTGAGTTTTCCCCGGTCAGGATATATTTCCGTGCTGATTCCTGCTTCACGCAATTGAACCGCAAGTTTCAGGCAAAACAATTCTTCCTTTTCGCCAAAATTTACAAGCAAAACCTGTGTTTTGGAAATGTCATGTTCAGGAAACCTGTTTAAAGCCAGAAGGACGTCATAAATGCGGTCAGCGCCGAAAGAAATGCCAACTCCCGAAACGCCGGGCATTCCAAAAACCCCGGTAAGGTCATCGTAACGTCCGCCTCCGCAAATGCTGCCAATTTCCGTTTCTTTTGCCTTGACCTCAAAAATTGTGCCCGTATAATAATTCAGGCCGCGTGCCAGGGTTATATCGAGCTCACACGAATCTTCAATACCCAAAATTTCAAGCCTGTCATAGATGGCCTGCATTTCAGCAATCCCCTGCATGCCGGCCGGAGAGCCTGTGAGATGCGATTGGAGTGTTTCAATCCGTTCCCGGTAATCACCTTTCATCTTTAAAAATGGGTCGATTTTTTCAAGTTCGCTTTGCGAAAACCCTTTCGATATAAGTTCTTCCAGCACTTTATCAAGTCCGGTTTTGTCAAGTTTATCGAGTGCCACGGTGAGGTCTGTGAACCGGTCAGCAACTCCCGCTATTTCAGCAATGCCTGCCAGGATTTTACGGTTATTCAGTTTGATAACGACTTTTATCTGGAGTACCCGGAAAATATCATGGATGATCTGCACCAGTTCCACTTCATTCATGAGTGAATCGCTGCCGATCACATCGACATCGCACTGGTAAAACTCCCTGTACCGTCCTTTCTGGGGTTTGTCGGCACGCCAGACAGTCTGGATCTGGTAACGTTTGAACGGAAAAGTGATTTCATTCAGATGTTGTACGACAAACCGTGCAAACGGAACAGTCAGGTCATAGCGTAGGCCCTTTTCAGCTATCTTTAATGTTATCTGGCCGGGATTTTCAGGATTTACATCTGCAGGGGTGACGCCTGCCAGATAATTGCCCGAATTAAGTATCTTGAAAAGAAGTTTATCGCCTTCTTCACCGTATTTGCCCATAAGTGTCGAAAGGTTTTCCATGGCTGGCGTTTCGATGGGGACATAACCGTAATGGCTGAAAATTCTCCTGATATTCTCAAAAATATAATTTCGCCGCACCATTTCCTGCGGTGTGAAATCCCTCGTCCCTTTCGGTATGGTAAATTTTTCACCCATGATTCACTTGATTTCTCGATTAAACTTCGGTCAATTTTAAGCAAAGGTCGTATTTTTCGTTTATTTTTGCCTTCCTTCTGGATTTAAAATTAGCGGATGCAGATCCTTCAGATAGCCAATAAATTTCCTTATCCAGCAAAAGACGGCGGCTCTATCGCTACGCTGAGCCTGAGCCGGTCTTTTGCTTCCCAGGGTCATAAAGTGACCGTTCTCGCTATAAACACATCAAAGCATTATACTGATCCCGCATCTGTACCGTCAGAATTATCAGATGCAATACGATTCATTAGTGTCGCGGTAAATACCGATATCCGGATTTTAAGCCTTATCCGGAACTTTTTATTTTCCAGCCAGCCATATAACGCAGAAAGGTTTATCAGTAAAGAATTTGATCAAACCCTTAAGAATCTGCTGTCAGCAGAAAAATTTGACATCATCCAGCTTGAAGGCCTGTACCTGGCACCATACCTGGAAACGATACGGGCTCATTCCACTGCGAAAGTTGTCATGCGTGCGCACAACATTGAGCACGAGATTTGGGAGAGAACAGCATCCCTGACAAAAGGTATTAAAAAGTGGTATATAAAAAGCCTGGCAGGCAGGATCAGGAGAATGGAAGTGCAATACCTGAACAGGTATGATGCTGTGCTTCCCATAACTGCCCGGGATGGAGATTTTTTGCATAAACTGGGTTGCCGTCTGCCCAGCCATGTTGTTGCCAATGGGAGTCGATACCGTGGAACTCCTTCCGGATCATAGCCGGCTCGAGTTTCCTTCGGTCTTTCATATCGGGGCGCTAGACTGGATGCCTAACCAGGAAGGCCTGTTGTGGTTTTTTGAAAATGTATGGGGGAAAATACTGGAAAAACACCCTGATCTGTTATTTTACCTGGCAGGGAGGAATGCACCGCCCCATTTTAAGGTGTTACCTTACCCGAATGTAGTTTATACGGGAGAAGTCGATAATGCATATGACTTCATCCGTTCGAAAGCCGTGATGATCGTGCCCGTACTTTCGGGAAGCGGGATGCGGATAAAGATCATAGAAGGGATGGCGCTGGGAAAAGCTATCGTTACAACATCAATCGGAACGGAAGGTATTGCAACAACCCATGGTTCAGATATTTTCATCTCCGACGATCCGGAAGAATTTGCCCGGTACGTATGCTCTCTTATTGAAGACCGAAATTTTTGTTTGAAAATAGGAGAAAATGCCAGTAAATTTGTTAAATCCCGTTATGATAACTATATCATAACCAGTTCGCTGGTCAGACTTTTTTCAAAAACTGATCCGATGATTCCTGAAATCATATTCTGGTCAGCGCTATTCCTGGTATTGCACACTTATGTGCTTTACCCGGTGATACTGCGGATATTTTCATCCGGAAGAAAAGGGAATCTTGTTCTTTATGAGAGACAGGAAGATTTACCTTTTGTTTCAGTGATCATTTCAGCCTATCAATGAAGAATCATGCATAGAGGAAAAGATCCGGAGCATCTATACCGGTTCCTACCCTGCTGACAAATTCGAAGTATTGATCGGGTCGGATAATTCAACTGACCGGACCGGGGAAATTGTCAGGTTGCTGATGAAAAAATATTCTTCACTCAAATTTTTCGATTTCCAGGAAAGAAGAGGGAAGGGGAATGTTGTCAACGACCTGGTGCAACGCTGCTTCAGGAACAATCCTGGTGCTGACCGATGCCAACGTGATCTTTGATGATGATACGCTTTTTTACCTGGTCAGGCATTTTAAAAATCCCGGGATCGGCCTGGTTGATACCAATATGGTCAACCGCGGGATGAAAGAAGAGGGCATTTCATACCAGGAGAAGGCCTATATTTCCAGGGAAGTTTGGATCAAAGACAGGGAAAGCCGCTTATGGGGCGCCATGATGGGGCCTTTCGGCGGTTGCTATGCTATCCGGAAAGAAGATTATGCCAGGGTGCCTTCGAATTTCCTGGTAGATGATTTTTACATCAACATGAGGATATTCGAAAAGGGAAAACTGGCTATAAATGATATCCATGCGATAGTTTTTGAGAACATTCCGGACGAACTGAAAGTCGAATTCCGCCGGAAAGTCCGGATTGGAACAGGGAATTTCCAGAATCTCCGGAAATTCTGGAGATTGATTTTTACTGCCAGGTATGGATTTGCTTTTCTTTCCCACAAGGTGATCAGGTGGTTTGGACCCTTTTTCCTGCTTATTGCACTGGCGGTTAATATTTACCTGGCATCTGGCAGCGAAATATATTTATGGATTCTGCATGGGACATATTGCTGTTTATTTCATTCCGCTTATCGACCTTGTATTAAAGAAAACTTGAGATTCATATCGGGCCATTTCAGGCTGGTAACTCATTTTTTCTCGATGAATGCCGCCCTGTTTATCGGGTTTTTCCGTTCGCTCGGAAAAGTTCGATCAGGCGTCTGGGAAAGAACCGAACGGGGTTAAGTTTCCTGAACATTTTATTCCATACATCCATATCCATGATCGGGGAATCGGTTGTGGCTTTCAGTGTCAGGAAAAAACCAAGCGGTAGAAGGATAATGGATGAGAGCCACATCCCGCCGGTTACTTCCATTGCTCCTTTCAGCGCCGATTTTTCTCCGATCATGCGAAATGATATGATACAGGATGAAAAACAGGATGGAAATAACCGTTGGCAGCCCTAAACCGCCTTTTCTGATAATGGCCCCCAGAGGCGCACCGATAAAGAACAAGACAAGGCAGGCGAACGACAGCGTAAACTTCCGGTGCCATACAATCTTGTGTTTTACCAGGGTTTCTTCCCTTGAAACGAAGGACTGCACGTGATATTCAAGCGTTTTTTTTATACTTCGGGCCGAGTTAAGCGCACTGGCAGTAATGCGGACACGTTCCTCCCCTGTAAACTGGCTCGAGGAAATCAGGCTGAATAATGATAGTTGTGTCCTGGCCAAGCTGGTAATTAGAATCGAGGTTCAGGTAAACCTGGTAATTGCGGGGATAATGCTGGGCCAGGTTGAGCCGGTTTGCACCTATGGAAGTACTGATGGAGTCGATAAAATAATTCAGCTGGCTGATATTCAGCATCTGGTAATTGTTTTTGAAAAGATCCTCGTTCGTCCGGTTCAGCTCAAATGCCGACAGGTCGAATTTCCGTTGTTGCATCTTAAAATACGTCCGCTGAAATGGATTTTTCTTTTTTGAATCTTTCTGGTCGACTTTGTCCTGGTAATTATATCCATCATACAGGGTGAAAATAAGGTACCTGCCATCGGGGGTCGATTCCATCAGCCCGGAATCAGCTACGGTTACATCAATATTGCCTCTGCCCTCTGTATGATTATAGATCATAACCCTGTATATGTTATTTCCGTCTTTTCCCTTTTTACCCACCCTGATGACATAATCTTCCATATCATTATAAAAGATGCCTTCTTTAATATTGACAGCCAGTTTTTTCTTCCTGATATCGTAAAGAAGGGATTTGAATTTCAGGTTTGCTATCGGAAGGACATTATTGGAAAAATAAAAGGCAAAAACGGAAATAAATATGGATAAAATAATCAGCGGCTTCATGATGGAACGGAGCGAAATACCGGCCGATTTCATGGCGACCAGTTCATAATGTTCCCCGAGGTTTCCGAATGTCATCAGAGAAGAAAGCAGGATTGCCAGGGGAAGGGCAAGGGGGACAAAGGTGAAGGAGGCATAAAACAGCAATTCACCGATAATATACCATTCAAGTCCCTTTCCTACCAGGTCATCAATATACATCCACATGAACTGCATGAGCAGGATGAAAAGCGAAATGAAAAAAGTGACCAGGAGTGGACCGGCATAAGTTTTCAGCACCAGGGCATTAATTTTTTTCATGACTGTCATGCTTTCATCAACGCAAAGGTAAATTAATAAATTGCTGGTGAAAAAATACGAATATAGTCAGTGAACTATTTTTATATTATTTTTGTCGAACTGCTTATCCGAAAATTAATTTAAATCTTTAACCCATGAAAAAAACTCTACTTTTTCTTTTAGCCTTAATGATCGGTTATGCTGGTTATACCCAGCAAGGACCGGTGTTCAAAGGCGATGTTAAATCCCTGACTGCCATAAAATCGAATCGCATCGGTATTGAACCGGTGAAAACTAAACCTGTCACTACCTCGACAACTAATATTCCATTGGCTTTTAAAGGTACACGGGATGTGAATTTTGTAACCGTCGTGAATATTGGCACTGCTGTCAATGCTTACAGTTATGGCTACGCAGGCGGTCAGAAATCGATCCTGTATGCCAATAACGATATTAATACCGTTACGCATATTCACAGGATGGGTGGAGTATTAGACCCGGGTGGTTATTCCGGTGACCTCGGGATTGATATTTCGACCGATGGCGGGATGAACTGGTCAAACCAGAATGAGATCTATATATCTAATATTTCCGGCGGTGAATATAATACTGATGCTGCCCGGTATCCCAATCATGGCATCTGGAACCCGGAAGGAAATACAGATCCCGACAATGCTTACATCACCTATTATGCACCGACTATTGACGGAACCAATGGCGCCGACAGCTGGGGCGGACATGCCTTCGGACGCGCTAAAATCGGTGCCCTGACTACTGATACGACAAAAAACCTGACCCATTCCACTCCACCCTATTACCAGTACCTTCCTGATGCTTATGATGTATCAAAGGATGGTATCATTATAGCTGTTGATGCAAACCAGGACTGGACAACGGGAACCGTGGCTTACCAGGGTAGCCTGATCATTTACCGTGGTGAATGGGATGAAGGGATCGAAGATTTTGTTTTCGAGAGATCACTTTACGATTTCCCAACAAACGCTGAAAACGACCGCCCCACGCATGTTAAATTCGCATTCGGGCCTGACGGACAGACGGGCTGGATCGTTGTCATCACCGATAATGCATCGGTTACACCGCTTACCGATTTACGGTATTACTACCCGGTACTTATCAAAACAACCGACGGCGGACTGAGCTGGAGTGACCCGATCCCTGTTCGTTTGGATGGCCCTGATGGTTTATATGGTGTCCTAAACTACCTGACCGACCAGCAGATCACCGATCTTTACGTACCCCCTGCACCTGCAAGGGACGAGATCCCTTATACCACAGCCTTCGATTGCGATATCGCCGTTGACGCCTGGGGCAACCCCCATGTGGCAGTTATAGTTGGCGTTGGAGCTTCCTCCGAGTACAGCATCATTTCATCACCAGAATATTTTGCTGCATTCGACATATTCTCCACCGATGGCGGAACGACATGGGATGGTTACATGTGCGGAAAAGCCAAGCAGTTCCGTGGTACTTTCGGAACAGATTACTCGGAAGACAACCGGATCCAGATATCCTCCACCCAGGATGGCGACAAAATTTTCGTCACCTGGCTTGACACCTGGCTGGAAGGCGCAGAAGAAAATAATGCACCTGATGTTTTTGCCCGGGGTATTGATGTTAATATGCCACCTGAACCATGGAAATACTCGGTTAATGAAATTGGAGAAGACCTGCCGACTAATGTCACCACATTCTCAGAAGCGATGTGGCAGTCTTATTTCGCGGTAACTTCAAGAATTTCCCTGGATGACGGCGATGGTACCTATACTATTCCGATTTGCTACCAGCAAATGACTACTCCCTTCGATCCGGCCTTACCTGTTCAATATAAGTATATCCAGGACTTTTCCTTTACGGATATTGGCTTTTGGCTTGTTGGAATTGATGAAAAAGGAAAACAAGAACTTCCTTCAGTATCCCAGAACTATCCGAACCCGTTCAGCCAGACTTCAACGATTGAAGTTAACCTGACAGAAGCCGCCAATCTGAGCCTGAAGGTGTCAAACATCCTGGGGCAGGAGGTTATGAATATCCAGCGGGGCTTGGTAGCTGCAGGTTCTTATAATTTTACAATTGATGGAACTGATCTTCAAAAAGGCGTTTATTTTTATACTGTGAAGGCCAACAACAGCGAAGTAACTAAAAAAATGATCGTCAGATAGTCATTCTTTAAATATATTTAAAAGCCGGGTATTCCTTGAGTGCCCGGCTTTTTTATGAAATATTATGAAAATGAAGATAATTTACTTTTAAAAAAATATTATCTTTAGCGCTCGATTTGAGAAGCTTCAACCAAAATGTTTAATTTAATTATTTTACCCATGAAAAATGTTCTACTTTGCCTGTTGGCATTAACTATCGCCTTTAGTGGCTATTCTCAACAAAAACCTGTTTTAAAGGGTGATGTAAAATCAGCCTCAGCCATCAAAGCGGATCGCATTGGCTGGGAGCCGGTTAAAACCAAACCCATCACCACCTCTACCGTTAACACCCCCGCAAATTATAAAAATACAGGGGATGTGAATTTTGTGACTGTCGTTAGTATTGGCACTGCATCCAATGCTTACAGCTACGGCTATGCCGGTGGACAGAAATCCATGCTCTATGCTAATAATGACATTAACACCATCAGCCATTTCCATCGTATGGGCGGCACCCTCGATCCGGGCGGATACTCAGGCGACCTCGGATATGATGTGTCTATTGATGGCGGTATGACCTGGACCAACCAGATTGAATGTTATACTGCTACTAATAACGGGGGAGGTACTTACTTCATAGATGCAGGACGTTATCCTAACCATGGTATTTATAACCCTATTGGAAATACCGATCCTGATAATGCTTACTTAACTTTCCTTGCTCCTACTTCTTGATGGTTCTAACTCAGCTGATTCATGGGGAGGTTATGGTATGGGACGCGCCAGGATTGGCGATGTCCTGGATACTACAAAGCACGTTGACACCAGCATCCCACCTTATTATCTTTACATTCCGGATGGATACGACGTATCCAAAGATGGTATTGCCATTACTGTTGATGTGAACCAGGATTGGTCTAGCGGAACAGTTGCTTACCAGGGTAGCCTTATTGTTACACGTGGCGAATGGGATGAAGGCCTTGAAGATTTTGTTTACGAAAAAACCCTTATCGATTTCCCGACGAACGCTGAAAACGATCGCCCGACCCATGTTAAATTTGCTTTCGGACCCGATGGCCAGACCGGCTGGATTGTTGTTGTTACTGATAATGCTTCAGTTACCCCATTGACCGACTTGCGCTATTACTACCCTGTATTTATTAAGACCACCGATGGTGGACTGAGCTGGGGCGACCCGATCCCTGTCAGGCTCGATGGACCTGATGGTTTATATGGCGTCCTTAACTACCTGACTGACCAGCAGATTATCGATCTTTATGTACCGCCCACGCCGGCAAGGGATGAGATTCCTTACACTACGGCTTTTGATTGCGATATCGTCGTTGATGCATGGGGCAATCCCCATATGGCAGTTATTGTTGGCGTTGGAGCTTCCTCCGAGTACAGCATCATTTCATCACCAGAGTATTTTGCTGCATTCGACATATTCTCCACCGATGGCGGAACGACATGGGATGGTTACATGTGCGGTAAAGCAAAACAGTTCCGTGGTACTTTCGGAACTGATTATACCGAAGATAACCGTATCCAGATCTCCTCTTCACAGGACGGTCATAAAATTTTCGTCACCTGGTTGGATACCTGGTTGGAAGGTGCAGAAGAAAACAATGCCCCTGATATTTTCATCCGTGGTATTGAAGTCAATATGCCTCCGCTTCCCTGGAAATATTCAGCCAATGAACTCGGCGAAGACCTGGCCACTAACGTGACCACCTTCTCTGAGGCAATGTGGCAGTCTTATTTCGGAGTTACTTCAAGGTACTCGCTGGATGACGGAAATGGTAATTATACCGTTCCGATCACCTACCAGCAAATGACAACTCCTTTTGATCCTGCACTGCCGGTTCAGTACAAATATATCCAGGACTTCCAGTTTACGGATGCTGATTTCATTTTCACCGGTGTTGGCGAAAAGGAAATGAAGAACATTAATTCAGTTTCCCAGAACTACCCGAACCCGTTCACCCGGACCTCTACTGTCCAGGTTAACCTGGCTGAGAAAGCTAACCTGAGCCTGGTAGTTACCAATCTGCTCGGACAACAGGTCATGCAGATCGAACGTGGAGATGTTCCTGCAGGAGCACATGAATTTGTGATCGATGGCAGCAAATTAGGCAATGGGATATACTTCTATACCGTATTTGCCGGCAAAGAATCTGTGACACGTAAAATGATCGTTGAATAAGCGATTTCTTTAGCTATCAGACTCTGCTTAACAGCAGGGTTTTTAAGCGGCAGGGTTTTTAACCTTGCCGTTTTTTATTGAACAATGGCTTCTTTCCTTTGTTTAGCATATAAAAGAAAGAATATGCCTGAATTTGAGGGTGACTGGGCACTAATAACCGGTGCAACGACTGGCATGGGTTATGAGATGGCCCGTATACTTGCATCAAAAGGGATCAATCTTGTGCTTGTATGCTGCGATGAAGACAGGCTCTGCCAGATAGCCCGTGAATTAAATGAAATTTCAGATATCATTATTATGCCGGTGGATATGTCAAGTGCCGGAGCATCTGTTGTCCTGTTCAACGAATGTGCACGCCTGGGGTTAAAGATCAATATGCTGCTCAACTTTACACCGGAAAATAATTAACTTTGCCCGCTTATTAATTAATTTTTCCAGAGTTGTCATGATCATGAATATAAAAAAATTCCTCGCCGGAGCAGCTTTACTATTGTGCTACTTCAGCAGTATTATATGCCCAAACTGTTGCCAGTCCTGAGATAACGGTTGAAGATTTAAAGTCTCACATTTCCTATCTTGCTTCCGATGACCTGAAGGGAAGGTATACAGGGACTCCCGGCAGCACCGCTGCTTCTGAATATATCAGAGACCAGTTCCGGAATGCCGGCCTTGAACTAATGGGTGAGGAAGGATTTCAGAATTTTGAAGTAGTTGTCAGGGTTAGTGCCGGCGAAAATAACTCTTTCCGGGTAAATGATAAAATCGCTTCTTCCTCCACTGATTTCAGCCCATTCCCATTCTCAAAGAATGCAACGGTTTCTTCCGGTGTAGTTTTTGCCGGGTATGGATTTGAAATCAGCCAGGACAGCCTGGTGTGGAATGATTACGAAGGTGTTGACGTAACAGGGAAATGGGTCATGCTGCTGAGGGGAGATCCTGAAATGGAGAAGCAGGAAAGCAGGTTTATGCTATATGGTGATGACAGGGATAAAGTGCTTATCGCACGCGATAAAGGAGCGGCAGGGGTATTATTTGTTTCAGGAAAGAAATTCGATGCAAACGACGACCTGGTATCCATGTATTTTGATAAGACACAGTCCACTGCCGGGATTCCGGTCATTCATATTAAACGTTCCCTTGCTGATGAGATCCTGTCAGGAGATAAGGTTAACGTTGATACCCTTGAATCCATGCTGATATCGGGGATGAAGCCTAATTCAATTCCAATAGGCAGTAAGGTGACTGCTACCACCGAAGTTATACAGGAGAAAGTTATAGCACGCAACGTCATCGGGTTGCTGGAAGGTTCCGATCCTGAATTGAAAAACAGTTATATCATCATCGGTGCCCATTATGATCACCTGGGAATGGGCGGTACCGGAAGCGGGTCCAGGTTCATGGACAGCCTGGCTGTCCACAATGGGGCTGATGACAATGCTTCCGGAGTGGCAGGTATGCTGGAGCTGGCAGCTTTATTTGCTTCTGACAGGACACCACTAAAAAGAAGCCTGGTTTTCATTGCATTTGATGGCGAAGAGCTTGGTTTGCTGGGTTCCAGGTATTTTACCGGCCATCCGCTGGTAAACCTGAAGAATGTGATGGCCATGATCAATTTTGACATGATAGGCAGGTTAAACCAGGAAACCGGGGGAGTCATGGTTGGCGGCACAGGAACTTCCGCTGAATCTGAAGCTATATTGAGCAGCCTTGAAACCGGCACGGTGAAGTTGAGTTATTCTCCTGAAGGATTTGGCCCGTCGGACCATGCAGCATTTTATGCTGAAAATATCACGGTCTTTTTCATTTCTACCGGGGCCCACGAAGATTACCACACACCTGATGATGATTGGGAGCGCTTGAATTATGAAGGTGAAAGGGAAATTCTAAGGATTGGCAGCCAACTTGTTACAGCACTGGCAAACAGAGATGATCTCCTGACTTTCATGGAAGCCGGCCCGAAAGAACAGCAGGGCAGGGCAGGTTACCGGTTTAAGGTTACTTTGGGCATTATGCCTGACTTTACATCCACAGTTGAAGGCGGACTGGGTGTCGGAGGGGTGAAGAAGGACGGGCCTGCTTACAAAGGAGGGATACTTAAAGGTGATATCATCACTGCTATCGATGGCAAACAGGTCAATGACATATACGATTATATGAACCGGCTGAAAAAGCTTCAACCCGGCCAGGTTATTTCGGTGGATGTCATGCGTGACAATAAAAAAGTGATCCTGATCATACAACTATAGCATGACCGAATACCTTTCCCGGACTTTCCTGGTTAAATTCATCAAATTCGGCATCGTAGGATTCTCCGGTGTTTTTATTGATTTCGGGATCACATATGTCTGCAAGGAATGGTTGAAAATCCAGAAATATTTAGCAAATTCAATTGGATTTACGATTGCGGCTTCTTCCAATTACTTTTTCAACCGTACCTGGACCTTCAGAAGCCAGGACCCTGATATTGCAGGTGAGTACACCGAATTCCTCGTGATCAGCCTTGTTGGGTTAGGGATTGCCAACCTGATCGTCTGGCTGATCCATTCCAGGCTCAAACAGAACTTCTACCTCTCCAAACTCTTTGCTATTGGAATGGTTACGATCTGGAATTTCTTTGCGAATTACTATATTACATTTGCCAATTAGAATTAATTTTTTAAACCTGACAGCGTCGCAGACCTGTCAGCGTTTAAAAATAAAAAAACCTGTCAGCGTCCTTGGACCTGACAGGTTGAATTACTGGGGCCTTCAGGCCCCAGCTATAAAAACTTACTCAGCGAAAACTTCGAAATCAATCTCCACGGAAACTTCTTTGTGAAGTTTGATCTTGGCTTTGTAGTTGCCTAATTCTTTTATCGAATCGCCATCAACTTCAATACTTTTCCGGTCGAGATCGAAATTAAACTGTTCTTTTAAAGCATGGGCAATCTGTATGGCATTAACGGAGCCAAATATTTTTCCGGAGGTCCCGGCTTTGGCGCCGATCTTCAGGTTGATTGTCTCAAGTGCTTTAGCTACAGTCATGGCCTCATTGCGAACTTTATCATCCTTATAGGATTTTTGTTTCTTATTTTCGGCAACAACTTTTTTATTGGTTTCTGTTGCCAGGATAGCGAGGCCCTGGGGGATAAGGTAATTTCTTCCATAACCATTTTTTACGGTTATGATATCATCCTTGTATCCAACGTTGGCTATGTCTTGTTTTAAAATGACTTCCATGAATTTATCCTCCTCTTATTTAAGTAAATCGGCTACGTACGGCATTAAAGACAGGTGGCGGGCCCTTTTAATAGCCTGGGCTACTTTCTTCTGGTATTTGGTCGATGTACCGGTCAATCTCCTGGGGAGGATCTTGCCCTGCTCATTCACAAATTTCAGCAGGAAGTTGGCATCCTTGTAATCAATGTATTTGATGCCCGCTTTTTTAAAACGGCAATACTTTTTCTTTTTGGTATCGACGTTAATCGGGGTAAGATATTTAATATCTCCGGTTTGCTGTGCCATGGTTCTAAACGTTTTTAGGTTTATACATTAAGCTTCCTGTTGTGGTTGCAGTTCTTCCTGCGCTTTTCTGCGCTTCTTTTCATTGTATGCAACCGCATGTTTGTCTAGCTTAACGGTCAGAAAGCGGATAATGCGTTCGTCGCGTTTGAATGCCAGTTCAATGTCGCTGATGATATCACCTTCGGCTTTGAACTCGATGAGGTAGTAAAACCCTGTGGATTTTTTCTGGATAGGATACGCCAGCTTTCTCAAGCCCCAGTTGTTTTCCAGGACTATTTCGGCTCCTTTGTCATTCAGTAATTTCTGATACTTAGCGACCGTTTCCTTCATCTGATCATCAGATAAAACGGGAGTCATAATGAAAACGGTTTCGTACTGATTTGCCATTGTTTAATCGTGGTTATTAATAAATCTATTTTCAAAAATGGAGTGCAAAGGTACGATAATTATTTACTTTACCAAACCCGGGGCAAGAAATTTAACTAATTCACCGAGAATGAATTCAGCCGCCTTACCGTCACCAAACAGGGGCGGAAACCGGTCGGGAGGCTGGCTGTAAAACCGGTCAAAAGCCAGTTTGATCTGCCCTGGCTCAGCATCGGCAATAACTGCAGTGCCGGCATCCAGCAATTCTTTCCATTCCGATTCGGGCCTTAGCACCAGGCATGGTTTCCTGAAAAAGTATGATTCTTTCTGCACTCCGCCTGAATCGGTAATGATCATCCGGCAGCGGCTTTCAAGCATAAGCATGTCAAAATAAGTGACCGGCGTTGTAATCCTGAAGAATGGATTATTCTTTATACTTTCCCGGAGGCTGCTTTCAAGCATTACCGGCAGCATTTTAGCTGTCCGCGGATGCAATGGCAGGATGAATTGTATCTGCCTGTTTCGGCTGATCTCATTTAATGTATCCATGATCGCATTGAGCCGAAGCGCCGAATCCGTATTGTTATTTCGATGGAGAGTGCAAAGGACGAAATCTTTGGCTTTCAGATCCAGTTCTTCGAGGATCCGGGAGCTTTCTTCCGCTTTGCCGGTAAAATACAAGGCATTATCAAGCATGACATCCCCGCAATGGTAAATACCCGGATTATCAATTGAATATGGCGGTTTAGCATGTTCGGCAAACCCTTCCCTGGTAAGGTTTTTAATCCCGGTAAGGGTAGGGGAGAACAGGAACGTTGACAGGTGATCACAAACAACCCTGTTTATCTCTTCAGGCATGGATTTATTGAACGAGCGCAACCCAGCCTCAATATGTGCTACCGGAATAGTGCAACTTTGATGCCGCGAGGGCACCGGCCAGGGTCGTGTTTGTATCACCGTAAACCAGGACCACATCAGGTTTTTCAGCCAGCAGGGTTTCTTCCGTCCTGCGGATGATCTCCCCTGTCTGATAGCCATGGTTCCCTGATCCGACTTCAAGATGATAATCGGGTTCCGGGATTTCCATTTCTTCAAAGAATACTTTTGACATGTCATCATCATAATGCTGCCCGGTATGAATGATCACTTCCCGGATCGTTACCGGGAAAGATATTCTGACAGCACGGCTGACGGCAGCAGCTTTGATAAACTGCGGCCGGGCCCCTATGATGGTTATCATTTTTAGCTTCTTCATGCAGGCTTTTTAAGAGATAATTTACCGGATAATGATCTTATGATATTCAATGCTTCCGGGATTGGATTCTGCACGCAGAAAATAGATGCCCGGGGAAAGCTGCCTCAGGTCAAGGCTGATTTGATCCCCGCCCGATAGTCGGGTTTTCTGTATCAAACACAATTCTGCCCGCAGGATCGGACATAGCCAGTTTACATCTTCTGTCCGTCATAGTTCTTTAACCGGATGTTTATCAAACCATCCCCGGGATTTGGGTAGATGATCAAATTGCTGATGATGTCCAGCTCCGGTACTTTAACCAGGTCCGACTCGTAATAAGCCTCCCAGCCGGGTGCTGTGACTGAAGTGCCTGAGTTGAACGTCAAAAACATTTTGCCGCTCGGGGAAGTCACCGGATCGGGAACTCCCGGGGAATATGAACCTGAGTATTCTGCAATCAACTGCTGGGTTTGAAGATCATAAATTTTCAGGAAATCAAATCCTTCCTCGGTTTCAAATTCGGTAAAATAAAGGGTAACGGATGATGCTCCCTCGGGCATGATCCTCCACAGGCACGCTGTGTTGTCATGATAATCCCAGTTCCCGCTGCCGTCGGAAAGCGTGTCGGCCTGGTCTGTCAACATGACCATACCGCTGCAATAAACCGGGATCCCGGATTCAAAGGAAGCCAGGAAACCATCACCGGTATTTACGCCATCGCTTTCGAATACGACAAGCATGCTATTGCCTTCTGCAGTGACGGGAAGAGGCAGGTCATTTCCTGAAAATGTCCCGAGTACCGGTGCTGTTGATGCTGTCACCGTCATAAACAATGACGAAATCGTTTGTATCCGTGCCGAATTTCAGGAAATTAAGCGTAATGTTATTGACCGAATCATTCGGGGTGATCAGCCAGCTGCAGCCCGACCCGTTTTCGTAAGAATAGATCGGCCCGCTCCCGTCATCCAGTGTACCGAACAGTGAACTGATAATTCTTTTGTCCCCCGCAGTAGAGGGGATACACATAAAGGCTGGTGTCAGGCACGGCATTAATAACGAGTTCCTGTGCAAGATTAAAGAGGTTACCGCCCGGGGTCAGGTTATCGGTATAAAAATAGCCATCGTAAGAACCGCTCCATCCCCAGTTGAAGTGATAGAAATCCTCTCCCTGGTACCCATCGCAGATAAATGCATGCCCATATACATTTGGAACGGACCACCCTGCATAGTACATCGGGATTTTCCGGTCAAGGTGACTGACCAGGAGGCTGTCCCAGTCCATCGTGGTTGAATCCCTGAAGACATACTGGGTTTCAGGGGAATATTTAAAGAATGTTTTTAAAGTGTATGCAGCTTTATGATTGTACATCCCTGAACCATCAGGACCATAAACCATATCGACAGAAACACCGAGATGGTAGAGCAATTCGGCTACTTCCGGATTGCTGTGGTCAAGGGAATTTTCCATCAGGTCCCAGTTATAGTTAGCACTGCTGAAATCCACGCTCAGCGTTCCATACGGGGGGCATTCATAGGAATATGAACCTGTGCCTGTGTCCGGCCAGCGAAAATAATTCAGGAGCTGGCCCAATGTCGTGGCTACACATCCTGTAACACAATGGCCGTCAGGCCCGGCAGGATCAGCAGGGCACATCTCGTTATAATAGGAGCCCTGGTCCCAGGTTGAATGGGTCAATGGTAACACTTCCCTCCCTTGAAAAGGCTTTAAAGATGAATTCGGTGTTTCCAGATAATAATACCATAATGCTGAAATTTCCTCAGAACCTTTTGCCTTAGTGCTTATAGCATAGGAAATCTGCCTTTGATATTGTTTCATCCAGGCATTAAAGTTTTCCGGCTGTTCAGCCGGCCCATATTTTCCTGAGAAAGAATAACATAATACCGGCGGCGTTCCATCATAGGCCGATACGGCTACAAAACCTCCCGTTGAAATATTGAAAATGTAATACAGGGGGACATCATTTTCTTGAATAATAAAAGAATTGATGGCTTTTATATTGTCAGCTGCGATGACCCGGTGAGGCTGAATTCTTTCGAAATAAAACTTTTCTGCAACCATTCGGGCAATCTTTTCAGTAACAAACGTGCCCTGGGAGAAAGAATCCGCTATTAAAAACAGCGAAATAAGTAAAGTTAAGGCTATCTTTTTCATGATAGTGATTGTATTATCTCCATAAAATTATAAAGAATGATGAAAGGGCAAAAAAAAAGGTACCATCTTTTTAAACAGAAGGCACCTTTTCTAAATTTATTATGCATTTATTCGATCACGAATTTTTTCACTGCAGTCCCTATATTACCGGCAACCTGGAGAATGTAAAGCCCGCTGCTGAGCGATTCCGTATTGACCTGGTAAACATCACCTTCATCATATCCATAAATGGATTCCTGCAGGATGGTTTGTCCCTGCATGTTTAAAACTTTAACGTTTATCTGGTTTCCGGTACCCTGGCTGAATAATTCAGCACATTGGTAACAGGATTGGGATAGGTAACCACTCCCGCTGCTGTTTTATTCCTGTCATTGATCACGGTAGTATTGGAGATCATGATATTGTCAACAAATACGTTATCACCTTCGGCAAAAATTTATCTGACAGGTAACATGAAGACTGCAGAGTAAGCGTAAAATGCGAGTTCCCGTATTGCGAAAGATCAAATGTTTTCATGTCAAAAGGATCCGTATTGGTAGTTGGATTGAAATTTTCCACACCATAGATATCAGAGATCTGTTCGCCATTGACCAGGACCCTGAACCAGGAATACTTGTTGCCAATGGAATAGGTCTGCCGAAGGTCCAGGGTAAGTCCGACACCTGCGATACCTGTGGCGTCGACGCTGCAGACTTCTGCAAAGCCATGGAAAGCTGTATTTACGTTCCACGCCTGGTCAGGGGTGGTGTTAGCCGGGCCGCCCGACCATCCGCCGGTCAGTGAGCCTCCCTGGAAGTGCAGTCCATTGGTTGACTCTGGTGTTGCTGCCCTGGAATCGACCTTAACTTTTGCCCTGGAATTGCTGCTCAGAATAAAATCATTGCTTGCACCGGACTCGAAATCATCACTGTAATTAAGCTCGATACCTTCAATGGTGATCATGTCTTCGGTAGTTTTGAAATTGCTTCCGTTAGCATTGGTTGCCGTAAGGGTAACAGTATAAACTCCAGGTGCATCGAACCTGACATGGGGATTTTGTGAAGTCGAAGTTGTGCCATCAACAAAAGTCACAGTAGCAGGCTCGAATTCCCAGTTCCATGATGTCGGTTCATATAAAGTCTCATCGGTAAAAATTACTGTATCATTATTACACGCAAGGCTTGTCACTGGCTGAATAGATAATCCAGGGAATGGGTGTGCTGGTTACGGTAATATAATTCGTTTTGGTTTCCACATCAGATCCGAAGTCATTGGAAACGCCAAGGTAAACGGTATAAACCCCTTCGGTTGAGAACAATACTATCAGGATTTTGCTGACTGGAAAGATGGGGTGTCCCGCCGTTAAACTCCCACGACCAGCTGTCGGGCACACCCAGCTGAGTTATCAAAGAACTGAATGACAGTTCCCGGGGTTATATAAGTAACAGAAGTGGAGAAATTAGCGACCGGTGTATAGGGGGTTGTGGAAAGAGCCGCATAAGCATCGATCCTGCCAGCGCCTAGCTGACCGGCATAGTTTTCATTACCTGGAACGGCATCGATATCGTCGCAGCTTGATTCAAGGATAGCTTCAAGTTCATCAGGAGTCAAATCCGGGTTGACTGACAATATCAGGCCGCAAAGGCCAGCAGCAACGGGGCAGGCCATGGATGTCCCGAAATATAAATCGTAATAGCCGTAAGTTGTGAAGTCAAAGGTGGTACTCATCAAGCCGCTGGGGCCGGTGGTGCCATAACCGCCCGGCGCGCTTACATCAACTGTTGCACCGAAATTTGAAAAATCGGACTTAACATCATTTTCATTGGTTGAAGCAACACTGATAACATGGTTATAGGCAGAAGGGTAGTGAGGTGCGTTGACATTATTGTTTCCGGCTGCAGCAACAACCACAATGCCCATATTATAGACGGAATTCAATACATTTTGTTCTGATATGCTGTAACCTGATCCTCCCCAGGAACAGCTGATGACATCTGCCCCGTTATTGGCGGCCCAGTTGATGCCGGAAAAACCGCCGTTGATCTGGTTGGGGTTGCTTGATGAAGCTTTGACCCCAATCAGGCTGACATTATATCCAATTGAAGCCACTCCGATCAGGTTGTTTGATTCGGCCCCGACCAGACCGGCGCAATGGGTGCCATGAGACCATTCACCGGGATCCCCGGTGGCAGGCGGATTCGAATTCTGGTTACCGGCAGTGGTCACATCATGCGAAAGCACAATCTTATTGGTTAGATCAGGGTGATCAATCCATACTGCGTTATCCACAATGGCAACTTTAATTTCAGTTGAACCCATGTTAAGATCCCAGGCCTCTTCGGCATTGATCACATCAAGATGCCAGTTCCAGTTGCCATAACCGTATTCGCGATTATATAATGAATCATTAGGTGTATATTCGATATAATAGAGGGGAACATTTTCCACATATTCCAGGTCGGGATTTTTTACTAATTCTGCCTTTATCTCTTCAATCTTATCAAATTCCGAAAAGGACAGTTGAAAGGTTTTCAGAAGTTTGGGATCATTATTGACGTCATATGGACGGGTCATCCCTTTGATGTCAAATTGCTGGAGAAGTGCGCTCAGGAACGGCGCATTTTCAAGATCGACGCTTTTGTCAGGATTTACAGGGATATCCACCTGGACTTGATCTTTAAATTTTAAATAAATATGACCATCTATATAGTCCCTGTTATAGGTTTGAGCAATAGCCAGTCAGACTGATTAAAGTGAAGACGATCAGAGCAACTGGAAGTGATAATTTCGTTATGTATCCTCTTTTCATGTTATGGAAATTTAGCGGTGTTGAATGATCTTGTTTAAAACCATTCAAAATTACAAAAAAATTGTATTAAATAATGACCAGTTGATTTTTAATTGACCAGGATCTTTTTACATGTCGTTCCTGCCAGGGTGCAGACTTCCAGGAAATAAATCCCGGCTGGGAGTGAGCTGACAGAAATAACCTGTTGATAAATACCATCGAATCCGGTATATTCTTCGGAATAGACAATTTGACCTGTCAGGTTTAACAGTTTGATTTTCAAATCACTTTTCTCTTCAACCAAAAACTTAAATGAATTTCTTCAGTTGCCGGGTTAGGGTATATTTCAATGCCTTGTAACAGATGATCCTTCAGGGATACCAACATTATCGACTTCATAATATGCTTCCCATCCCTGGAAGTTATTGGACTGGTTGGTGTTCCAGGTAATGAACATCATACCTGATGTAGCTTCGACCGGATCCGGGACCTCATTGCCGGAGAATTCAGCAATTAATGTTGTGCCATCATATACGGTAACCTTGTCATAGCCCTCTTCGGTCTCAAAATAATTAAAATTCAGGGTGATCTTATTGGCGAAAGGAGGGTTGATTCGCCACATGCAGGTAGCTGAGCTCTGATAGTAGAAGTCACCGCTGCCGTCATTAAACGTACCCGAGGGTTCTGTCATGGGGGTTAAACCCTGGCACCATGACGGTGATACAGAGGTGTATTCTGCATACCAACCGGCGGAGTTACCGCTGCCATTTGATTTAAATTCAACCAGCATCCTGTTGCTGGAAGAAGTGAGGGCTGGTGGAATGGTCGTTCCTGAAAAAGAACCCAGTAACGGATCAGAGGTTGATCCCCCGTCGTAAACTTTTACAGAATCGCCCGCCATCAGGTCGAATTCTGAAAAGGTCAGGGTAATGCTGGTAATCGAATCATATATGGTTTGAGGATCAATAAGCCAGTATGCCGTGGTGTTGTTCATGTAATTCTCTACAGGGCCGCTGCCATCAGTAATGGATCCTGACCTTTTTGAAAGATTTTTTGTACCGGTACTGTAATAGGGATAATCACCGTCTGTTGGAGCAAAATTCCTTACGCAGGCCTGCCACTGGTTAAAGCCACCGACATCGTAAAGTGAATAATAACCATTGCCACTGCCGCTCCATCCGAAATTAAAGTGAAAATTATCGCCCTGGTAACCGTCGCAAACAAAGGCATGACCTGACCAATCTGTTGTAAATCCCGAATAATATAAAGGCTTGCCAAGGTCGATATCGGCTTTGAGTAAATTGACCCAGCCTGCATAAGAATAATCTTGTTTTTCCTCGTAAACCGCATCATTATACCTGAAATACTGATCTAAGCTGCCGGGGACGAGGTAACTCTGAGAGCCTGAACCATCCGGTCCGAAATCCATATTTACCGCAACTGCACAATGGTATTGCAATTCGGCATTTGCATAAGGATTCCGGTTATCAATGCCATTTGTCATGGCAGACCAATCATAAGTTGCCTGGCCGAAATTGGCACATTGTTGCCCGTAGGAAGAATTGCCCGGCGTGTAACAATGCTGGCCGGTTCCCGATTCAGGATATCTCCAGTAATACATGATCTGCGCCATGGCGGTGGCAACGCAGCCAACCGGAACATGGCCGCCCGGACCGGCATCATCTTCCGGGCAATAAATATTATAAGGGCTGCCCTGGTCCCAATGACCTTTAAGAAGAGGCGCTACATCCCGTTCCCTTGTGACAGGCTGACCCTCAATATCATCACTTCTAAGTTCAGCCCAGGCCGATGCAATTTCTACCGGAGGTTCCAGCTGGTTATTTCTTACATATAAAATTTGTTCAGCATAATTTGCGATAAAGCCTTTATAGTTTGCCGGCGCATCATCGAAGTTAAACCTTCCCTCAAATGAGTAGCCTAAAACAGGTGTATAGGCATCTTCCGCGGAAATAATGATAAATCCCGGGTTCATCTGGAATGCATAAAAAATGATGTTTTCCCCAACCCTGTATGTGTAAGGTTCACTGAGCCTTATATCGTCAAATGAACAGGCTTTATCATACTTGTTCGAAGCAATATAGATGAAATTCTTGGCTGCTTTTTCAGCTTCTGATAAATTGATTTGTTTAGCCTCAATAGTTAAAACCAGGCAGAATGCCAGGATAGCAAAGAATGTAGATTTAAAATTCATTATTATAACTTTTGGTTTGAAAGAAGGCTGCAAAGTTAGCTAAACTTCATTTAAGTCCGCAAAAATCAGGGTTATAAATTATTAACAAGAAAAAAGCACCTGTATTTTTACAACAGGTGCCCGACAACCATTAAATAAACCAAATTAGTTCACCAAAACCAAATCAGCGAACAACCGATTTGTACAAGTATGACAGGAGAAATGGAAAAAAGGTTGCATCCGGAAAAAATAATTTTTAAAT
Source organism: uncultured Bacteroidales bacterium (assembly GCA_963701785.1). Lineage (GTDB taxonomy): Bacteria > Bacteroidota > Bacteroidia > Bacteroidales > JAGOPY01 > JAGOPY01. The sequence continues at coordinate 316,082 of CAVPBC010000003.1, forward strand.
TTCATTAATAACAGCCATCCCCGGAGAAGAGCCGTTTTTTACTAATTTCGTGGCGTGGCAAACTGAAAGTTTATGTCTCTTCTCATAAAGAATATCAAGGAACTTGTACAGGTAGAATATCAGCCGCATCAATGGATTGCCGGCCGGGACATGGCCAGGCTGGATAGTATTCCTGATGCCTACCTGATCATTGAAGGCGAAAATATTTCTTCTTTTGGCAAAATGAAGGATCTTGGAGGCGAACTGGAATCTAAAAAAAGCCGGTGGCATAAGATGATCGACGCTTCAGGAAAGATGGTCTTTCCATGCTGGTGCGATTCGCACACTCACCTGGTTTTTCCGGCGAGCCGCGAAATTGAATATATCGATAAGATCAGGGGGATTTCATATGAAGAGATAGCCCGAAGGGGAGGGGGGATCCTGAATTCTGCCCGTAAAATTCATGAGGCCACTGAAAAACAGTTATATCAACAGGCCATGGAGAGACTCGGGGAGATCATTTCTTTTGGGACCGGTGCAGTTGAGATAAAAAGCGGTTATGGCCTGACTACGGAAGATGAAATAAAAATGCTGCGCGTCATCAAACGCATGAAGGAAAGTTCGCCGGTGACAATCATATCCACGTTTCTTGGCGCTCATGCCATCCCGATGGAATATAAAGAAGATCCGGGAGCCTATGTCGACCTGGTTATCAATGAAATGATACCCCTGGTTGCAGCCGAAGAACTTGCCGATTATATAGATGTCTTCTGTGACCGCGGATTTTTCAGCGTGGAAGATACTGACCGGATCCTGAATGCAGGGATGAAGTATGGCCTCCGGCCTAAAATCCATGCCAATGAACTGGGGCTTACGGGTGGCGTCCAGGTTGGGGTGAAGTACAACGCGCTTTCTGTCGATCACCTGGAGCACCTGGGCGATGAGGAGATTTCGGTACTGAAGGATTCTGAAACTATGCCGACGGTATTGCCTGGTGCCAGTTTTTTCCTCGGACTGCCATATGCTCCTGTGAGGAAGATGATCGATGCAGGCCTGCCGGTTGCCATGGCCAGCGACTTCAATCCTGGTTCCTCACCTTCCGGGAACATGCAGTTTATCCTCTCCCTTGGATGCATTAAATATAAAATGCTCCCGGAAGAGGCGATCAATGCCATCACGATAAACGGGGCCTACGCGATGGGTCTCCAGGATGAACTGGGAAGCATTGCCATAGGTAAAAAGGCGAATGTGTTCATTACGAAAGAAATTCCGACACTGCAATATATGCCGTATGCGTTTGGAAGCAATAAGGTGGAGACGGTTATTTTGAATGGGAAAGTTTAGCCCCCACCCCGTCCCTCTCCCAATTTGGGGGAGGGAGTAAGGGAGGAGGCAGAGTAGTTTAGCAATTTAACAATATAGCAGTTATATGAAACAACTAATAGAGTGCGTGCCCAATTTCAGCGAAGGGCGGGATATGGGGATCATCAAACAGATCACCGACCAGATCGAAAGTGTAGAAGGGGTCAGGTTGCTGGATGTGGATCCGGGCAAAGCGACAAACCGCACTGTTGTGACTTTTGTAGGTGAGCCGGATGCGGTTCTGCAGGCAGCTTTCCTGGCCGTGAAAAAGGCTTCGGAGATCATTGATATGCGCAATCATAAAGGTGAACATCCGCGATTCGGGGCTACTGACGTTTGCCCTTTGGTTCCTATCCGGAATATCACGATGGAAGAAGTGGCCGCATATGCCCATAAATTAGGTGAAAGAATAGGGAAGGAGCTGGGTATCCCTGTCTATTGCTATGAGAATGCCGCACTTACGAAGGAAAGAAGAAACCTGGCCCATTGTCGTTCCGGGGAATATGAAGGTTTACCTGAAAAATTGAAAAATCCGCAGTGGAAGCCCGATTTCGGCCCTTCCGGATATAATGAAAAAGTTGCCCTGACAGGTGCCACTGCAGTGGGAGCCAGGGATTTCCTGGTGGCATATAATGTTAACCTTAACACGACCTCCACACGGAGGGCCAATTCCATCGCTTTCGATATTCGTGAAAAAGGCAGGCCCGTGCGCGAAGGCCATCCGATCACCGGGAAGATAAAAAAGGATGAAAACGGCAATGATATTTATGTGCCCGGGTCGCTAAAAGCCTGTAAGGCTATCGGTTGGTACATAGAAGAATACGGCATTGCCCAGATCTCTATCAACCTGACAAACATCAGCATTACCCCGGTTCACGTGGCTTTCGAGGAAGCTTGCGCCAAAGCGAAGGAACGCGGGTTACGGGTTACGGGGTCCGAGTTGGTGGGACTCATTCCACTGAAAGCTATGATTGAAGCCGGGAAATATTTCCTCAGGAAGCAACAAAGATCTGTCGGTGTTTCCGAAAAGGAACTGGTAAAGATCGCTGTGAAATCCCTGGGACTGGATGACCTGAAACCCTTTAACCCGAAGGAGAAGATCATCGAATACTTGCTCGAGGACCCTGCCGATAAGAAGCTCATTAACATGTCTGTGGAGGGTTTTGCTGATGAAACCGCCTCAGAATCCCCGGCACCTGGCGGGGGATCCATCTCTGCCCTGATCGGTGCGCTTGGCGTTTCACTCGGAACCATGGTAGCCAACCTTTCATCGCACAAAGCCGGCTGGGACGATCGGTGGGCCGAATTCTCAGAATGGGCTGAAAAAGGCCAGCAATTCAAGGACGAACTGCTTTTCCTTGTAGATGAAGATACCCGGGCATTCAACAGGATTATGGACGCCTTTGGTCTTCCGAAAGGAACGGATGAGGAAAAGAAAGCCAGGAAAGCAGCTATTCAGGAAGCCTCGAAATATGCCATCGAAGTCCCGTTCCGTGTGATGCAGAAATCGCTGGAATCCATGCAGGTGATGAAGGCCATGGCTGAAATTGGCATGGAAGCCTCTGCATCTGATGTTGGAGTAGGCGCATTGTGTGCAAGAACTGCTGTCATGGGCGCCTACCTGAATGTGAAGATCAATGCCGGCGGGCTGGATGATAAGGTTTTTGCGGAGGAGTATGTCAGGAAAGGGGAGGGACTTCAGAAACTGGCAATAGCCAAAGAGCAGGAGATTCTGGGGATTGTTGAGGGGAAGATCAGAAAGAGTTAACGATTGGGCGATTTGCCGGCAATTTATCCTTGAATCCATAATTATTTCCAAAAAATAATATTGACTTTTACTTGATGTTTCCTTATTTTTGATTACGTAATAATTACATCAATAAGGTGACCTCAATTGGATTGCTTGTTGAAGGTTATTTCAATCTTTTTAGCTAAACCAAAAAGTCATGAAAAAATTAACATTTATTATCGTCATGCTTGCTTTTTTATCCTTAAATGAAGCAACAGGCCAATGGAACACTAGTGGTAACAACATTTACAATACTAACACTGGGAATGTCGGGATTGGAAACAGTGCTCCTTCCACACTGCTGTATGTTGCAAAAAATATGACGGAACCGACCATCACGGTGCGAAATCTGGGAGGCACAGGCGGCGCTACTTACACAATGATGGACAATGTCAGCGGAGCCAACTGGAAGTTCAAAGCGACTAACACCGGAGGCTTTAAGATCCGTGACCATGCCAATTTGCTGGATGTATTCGTAATTGAGCCCAACAGTTCTGCCAACGCCATTTATATCAAAAGCGGGGGGAATGTCGGAATGGGAACATCCACACCTGATAATTCGGCTGTTGTAGATATTATCGTCAACCTCCAAAGGATTTTTACCACCGCGGATGACGCAGGCACAAATTGGAGCAATTTCAAATCCTGCCAATGGATTGGTCGTGTTTTGTACCACCGATGATAAATTTTACGCTTTTATTGCTAGTGCAAATAACTGGAAGGAAATTTTGTTTGGCTCCGGAACCATTGCACCACCTGCTTCTTGCGGTTCTTCCATCACCATTAACCATGTGGCAGGAGCCGTATCCCCGGTTACAAAAACAGTTATTTACGGCACGGTTTCAAATATCCCCGGCGAAACTTCAAAATGCTGGATTACCAGTAACCTTGGCGCAAACCAACAGGCAACCGCTGTCGACGATGCTGCCGAAGCCTCTGCTGGCTGGTACTGGCAGTTTAATCGTATGCAGGGGTATAAGTATGAAGGCACAACCAGAACACCTAATACCACCTGGATAAATTATATTAATGAAAACCTTGACTGGCAGACTTTCAACGACCCGTGTACGATTGAGCTTGGCAGTAACTGGCGTGTTCCGACATCAACTGAATGGACTAATGTGGATGCAATTGGAGGATGGACTGACTGGAATGGCCCATGGAACTCTGCTTTAAAATTGCATGCAGCCGGGTACCTTAACTTCAGCGATGGTTCGCTCCAACTCAGGGGATCGAACGTTGGCTATTGGAGCAGTTCAATGATCACTAATACTTCTGGCTGGGACCTGTATTTCGGCAGTGGCAATTGTTTCGTGGACAACACCGACAAGGCATACGGATTAACTATCCGATGCCTTAGAAACTTATAGAATGATTTATTTTATTATTATTTGACCTTACCGGGGCCGACAGGCTCCTTGTTTCGCTCACAATTCCGTTATCCCGGGCGCAGCGAAGGATTTTCCTGCGGTTCAGCCTTATCTTCTTTAACATCCGGTGTGACTGTTTGCAGCTTTTCCTCGAGGAAATCCCTTAAAGCAGAGGGTTGAACATTCCGGATCAATTCACCGCCTTCAGAATAGGATATTTTGCCCGTTTGTTCTGAAACCACAATTGCTATCGCATCACTTTGCTCGGTGACCCCAACCGCTGCCCTGTGCCGCAAACCTAAATTGGTAGTAAGTTTAGGGCTTTTAGAAATGGGCAGGATGCAACCGGCCGCTTCAATTTTATTATTGCTGATGATCACAGCCCCGTCGTGCATGGGGCTGTTAGGGTAAAAAATACTCTCAAGCAACTCGACGGAGATGTGTGCCCGGAGAAACTGCCCTGTATCTTTTATTACTTTTAAATCATGCTGCCTTGTTAAAATGATCAGGGCACCCTGCTTGTTATTTGACATTTTCTGACAGGCATGCACGATCTTATCAATATCGACAATGTAAGGATTGGATTCGGTGAAATGCCAGAAAAGAAATCTGCGCCTCCGTCTCTGGATAAAATCAGGCTTGCCGATTGAAAGTAAAAATTGCCTGAGTTCGGGTTGAAAAATGATGAAGAGGGCGATGATCCCCACGCTGAAAAACGCACCAAGTATTTCCCGTAAAAGTTCCATCTGCAAGGCGTCGGTGACCCGCCAGATAAAAAACATGGCGACGATGGCAAAGAACATATTGATGGATACCGATCCTTTCAGCAGGTTGTACAATTCATATAAAATGAAAGCAACCAGCAGGATGTCGATCACATCGAGCAGACGGATATGGAATAAACCGGTGAGGAGTATGGCGATCATTTTGAATGGCACAAAATTAGCAAAATTAACTAATCGAATAGCCTCCATAGCTTCCTTCACATCATGCACCCTCAGAATCGAAGCTCCTTTCAGCAGGGCTATGGTGTTTAAAACGGTCGTTCCGTTCAGGGCTTCATCGGGTTTTATATTTAAAACACGGTTGATCATGGATTTTCTTGAAAGGCCTGCCAGGACTGGATATCCGGAGGCTGACAAGACATTCAACTTATCCAGCAGCTCGTAAGTTGTGTTGTAAGGTTTTACCAAAGCCAAACCCCGGATCAATGATGATCTGGCTGTGCCCTGACTTTTCCAGTTTGCCTGCCTGCTGCAGTGAGAAAGCCAAAGACATCTTTCACAACATCATCATAAACCGGATTAACCTGCATGTTGGCCGGGGTGCCCTGGATATGCATAATGACATATGGAATGTGAAGATGCACGATTGCAGAAAGCATATCCGGATCCAATGTCCCGCCGGAGATATCATTGATCATGTCAGCCCCTTCCCCGGCTGCAATCCTGGCAATTTCAGCACGGTAAGTATCAATCGAAATAATTATTTCAGGGTAATTTTTCCGGATCTTCTTTCAAAACAGGTAATCAACCTCCTTTTCTCTTCTTCCACACTAACTTCCTTTGCTCCCGGCCTCGTGGAAACCGCACCGATATCAATGATATAAGCACCTTCACTCAGCCATTTCAGCAGCTTTAGTTGTCCAGGCCCCGGCCTCACCCCCTTTGACCCCCTGCCCCCTATTCCCCCTCTCCATATTGGAGAGGGGGCCAGGGGGTGAGGGGCTGAATCCATCATAGAAGCTGTCCGGCGTAACATTCAATATCCCCATCACCCTTGGTGTGGTAAGGTCAATCTTCTTGCCGTTAAATTCAAAAATCCTCTTTGGTGAAAAAAATGTATTTTTATCGCTCTTTTTATCCATACTTAATTTAGACTGTTTCATTTGCGAAGATACTAGAAATGATGACTGAGACATCCCGGCAATTCGAACAGGCCATAGCCATGTGCAAAGAAGTGTTCATGAATAAGATGAAGGATTATGGCAGTTCCTGGAGAATCCTGAGAACATCTTCCCTGACCGACCAGATCTATATCAAGGCAAACCGGATCAGGAGCATTGAGCAGAAAGGGGTTCAAAAGATCGATGAAGGTATCCGGACTGGAATTTATCGGCATCGTAAATTATTCCGTCATAGCCCTTGATCCAGCTGGAACTGGGAGAATATACGGCCTGGAACTGGACAAGGATGCAGAGACGGAAAAGCTTTACGATAAGAATATCCGCAGCGCCCGGGACCTGATGGAAAATAAAAACCATGATTATGATGAAGCCTGGCGCAATATGCGGGTTAGTTCCTATACCGATATTATCCTCATGAAACTCATGCGGATCAAGCAAATTGAAGATAAAGAAGGGGAGACGCTGGTTTCGGAAGGGGTTGACGCCAATTACCGGGATATTATTAATTATGCTTTATTTGCTTTAATTAAAATTGAATATTATCGAAAATTTGAAATTAGAAATTAGAAATTCAGAACCAGATAACCAGAGAACTCAGAACACGAATGAAAATATCGCAAACATCTCCGGATACTCGTAGCCCTCGTTTTCATTTTCTCCGGGTTTGTGAAAGGCGTTGATCCGCTCGGCACTGCTTACCGGATCGAAGATTATTTCATCGCTTTTGGCACCGATTGGGCTAATCCGCTTTCTCTTTTCCTTTCCATTTTCCTTTGCACAGTCGAATTTACCCTGGGTGTTGCCCTGTTGCTCAATCTCCGTCTGAAGTACCTGTCATGGCCCTTGCTGCTGATGATGGTCTTTTTCACTGTTCTTACCCTGAATGATGCCATCTATAATCCGGTACCCGATTGCGGTTGCTTCGGTGATGCCCTGAAACTGACCAACTGGGAGACATTTTATAAAAACGTTGTCCTGATTATCCTGGTTGTGATCATTTTTTTATACAGGAGAAAATTCCAGTCCATGTTTTTGCCGGGGATTGATAATCTGGCTGTAATCATTATTTTCACCGGGTTTGCTTTTTTCTCGATTTACCAGTACCGTCATTTGCCCTGGATCGATTTCCTGGGCTGGAAAACGGGCACCGACCTGGTCCCCGATAATCCTGGACAGGCAAAGATATACCTGACTTACAGGAATAAACTTACCGGTGAAGAGAAAGAATATCTATCCCCAAATTATCCCTGGAATGACAGCGCCTGGGTGGCGGAATGGGAATTTGCAAATCAGAGGATTGATGATTCAGGCGTGATAAAAGGCCATTCCCTGAAAATTTTTGATACCGAAGGAAATGATTTCACCGAAGTTTTTGTCAACAACCCGGGTTTCCAGTTCCTCGTTGTATCGTATAGTCTTGATGCTGCTTCCCGCAAGGGATTTGAGAAGATCGACAGGCTGTATGATGATATCCTTCATGATGGTCATTCTTTAGTTGTGCTGACCGGCAGCCTGGATGACGAGATACAATCCTTCCGGCAGGGACTCCATCCCGAACTCGAATTTTATCATGCTGATGATATTGAATTGAAGATGATGAACAGGGCAAATCCCGGGTTGATCCTGCTGAAAGATGGCGTGGTGATGGGGAAATGGCACTGGCGTGATCTTCCGGATTATGACGAATTGAAGGAAGAATTTCCCGGGTTATAGCTATGCCGGCATTTGTTATAAAACGATTATTTTACGGCCTTCTGGTTCTTTTCGGAGTCATTACCCTGGTTTTCGTCCTTTTTAATATACTTCCCGGCGACCCGGCCAGGATGATGCTTGGTCAGAGGGCGGATATTTCCTCGGTAGAAGCTATCCATAAAGACCTTGGCCTCGATAAACCGCTTCTTACCCAATACTTTAATTTCCTTAACGATCTGTCGCCGGTTTCTATGCATAACAATAAGGACCCGGAAAGTTACTGGTACCTCAACCCGGAGAAATATTCACCTTACCTGAAGATGTTCAGTATTAAAAATTCCAGCCTGGTATTAAAGATGCCCTATCTCCGGAAATCTTATCAAACTAAAAGGGAAGTGGCGGAAGTCATAGCCGAAGCATTTCCCAAAACCCTGATGCTGGCGGCAGTTTCGATGGCCTTTGCTATGATTATCGGCGTAACTATAGGTATTTTCAGCGCTTTATACAAAGATGGCATCTTTGACAGGGTGGCCATGGTACTCTCTGTCCTGGGCATGTCGCTTCCTTCTTTTTTTGCCGCGATCATCATTGCCTGGGTATTTGCCTTCCTGCTTTCCGATTTTACCGGCCTGAACATGACCGGAAGCTTATACACGGTCGATGATTTCGGCAGGGGAGAATACATCAGCCTGAAAAATCTCATCCTTCCCGCCTTCACACTGGGGATCCGTCCGCTGGGCGTGATTGTCGAACTGACACGCAGCACCATGCTTGACGTGATGTCGCAGGATTATATCCGCACCGCCCGTGCCAAGGGCCTCAGTGAATTCCGGGTGGTTACCCGCCATGCTTTGAAAAATGCGCTAAATCCAGTCGTTACTGCCGTCTCAGGATGGTTTGCCTCCCTGATGGCCGGGGCGGTCTTCGTAGAATATGTTTTCGACTGGAAAGGGATTGGCGTGGTCATCGTCGATGCACTCGAGAAATACGATTTCCCCGTGATCATGGGGACGGTGCTGTTCATTTCTGTGATCCTTATCATTATTAATATTCTTACGGATATTTCTTATGCGCTGCTAGATCCCAGGGTCGGGCTGGAGTAAGAGGTCGGAGGTCACCCCGCTTCCCCGCCTCCTCCCTGAATTCCACCAAAATAAATGTTGGCTAAATTCCGCCATGTCTTTCCTTTAAAGCCATAATACCTTTGTTTTATTAAACACTTAACATTAAACACTTAACATTTAAAAAACGGAGGTTATTATGAAAACTCTAAAATTAGCTTTGGTCGCAATTTTTGTTGCCTTTTTGATGACCGGTGCATCTTATGCCGATGGATTCAGGTCAAATCCCAATTTCAAGAAAGTTATTAATGTGACCCTGGACCAGGCTGTTCAGAATCCCGGGCTGGTGCAGGCTATTTATCAGCAGGTCTATGAAGCGGCCGTCTTTGATCTTCATCAGTACAATTTTGCTCCCCTGGTCGTTTACCAGAAGAATACCTACCGGATCATAGGTGACACTGACCAGTGGAGGCGGTTTTTCAGGATGAAAGGCATTTCGCCGCCGGTAAAGAAATCCAAAGCTGTAGTGATTGATTAGTTTGCAATAGCCTTAATAAATGGAGAGGTCGTCTCTGATAAGGGGGATGTCCTCTTTTTTTTTGACTATCAATTATGATCAGCATACGTCAGACGAAAATTAAAAATTAAAAATTAGAAATTAAAATATGGAATATGAAAAATGCAACATGCAAAATGAAAAATAAATGATACTTGTTCAAAGATAAATGCTCAATCGGATAACATCATAAGGATGGCTGCACTTCTTCAAGGATCAGGTTCAGGGCATCTTTTAGGTTGGATAATAGTTCCTTGACGGTTTTTCCTTGCGACAGCACTTCAGGCATTTCTTCCAGTTGGCCGACATACCAACCGTCGTCGCTTTTTTCTATAATTGCCGTCAAAGTGAAAGTAGGCTTCATGATAGTTTTAGATTTCTACAAAAATAGTGATAAAATTTTTTACCACATAGACACATAGAACACATAGAAGGCACTATAGATCTATGTGTTTTCTATGTGTCCTATGTACCTATGTGTTTAATCGGGGGCCATTAAGATCAAGTTGGCTTATAAGTTAATTTTCTTCATTTTCTCATTACTGAATAAACCGGATACATACTTCTCATAAAGATCAAAAAGATACTCGATCCGCTTGGTTTCATTGAGGAATGGCTGCGGGCGGTAGCACAGATCCACGGCTTTATCCAGTTCCTGGTGGGCTTTTACCAGCGCGGGCGGCATGGTCAGCGGATCATACAGATCGGCCAGGCTGCTGCCGGGAAATTGCGCCCGGGTATCCAGTACCTTCTGCGCCGCCTTTTCGACCGTATCTTTTTGCTTCTCCGTTGGATTCTCCGGCCAGGGGTAGTTGTTGTATACAGCTGGCGAGTAACTTATATCGCTTTTTAATCTTCCGGAAACATATTTGGTCCAGACCATATGCATTAAACTGGTAAGTATACCAAAAATAAAATAATCAGCATTTGGTAAAATAATCAGTTTTTCGTGTGCAATTATTTCTGGAGACAAAAAAGCCATTGGTATATAAACTCTATTTTCCGAGGAAACTCTCGGAATTGCTAAATATTCTATAACTGGTTGCCGATCTTGAGTAAATAAATATGGATATTTTGCAAATTCTCTGACACTTTGAGTTGCACTGTTTAATCTTGCCTCACGAACTCTTTCCAATCGATCTTTAATTATATGAAAATTACGTAAAACTTCTGGAGGACAATTTTTAAGCCACAAGCAATATCTGACAGAGCCATTAATCAATTCCTCGCCGCCAATAAATGGTTTAATCCATTTTTCAATATTTGGTTCGGCTTTAATCAGCTTTTCTTTTTCGACTGTCGTTAATATAAGATGACCTCCATCCGTTGGTTGACTTCCTTTAAATAAGGGTGGATATGAATGAATCGGATTGTTCCTGGAATCAATTATAAGATCTTTTCCTTCAGTCAAATAAGGATTTATATTTTTAACTTTTATTTCATTTGGTTCACCTTTTATATTTTCATAATCATAAATTACTTTTTCTGATATATCGAAATTTGAAAATCCAATAATGACAACATGAACCGTGGCTTTGCCCCTTGCTTCATTACTCCATTTAAAGGTTCGATGGGCAAAATGAATTTTTATCTTAAATTGGTTAAAAAGTTCACTCCATAATATCCCCACTTGTTCGCCTTGTGAGATAGAATTGGTAGAGACGAACGCAACACGGGTTGGCACTTCACTAAAATTTCTTTCATTGATTAACCTGAATTCAGGAGGATTTTGATTTATAAGGTATTGAGCAGTTTTTATATACCATGCTGTTACATAATCCAATCTGCCTGCACGTTTCGCATCTCCAAAAACCATTGCCATATCCGTCATTTGATTCTCATTTCTCCATTGGTGACCAATAAACGGCGGATTCCCATAAATATAATCGAACCTTTGCTCTTTTTTCTCCCATGGGATCGGGTCGATAAGGCTTTGCCAGTCCATCCGCAGCGCATTGCCCCGGACAATATTGGGCCGTTTGGTCAAAGGCAACCTGATATAATACTCGCCGAATTCTTCGCTCACCCGCAGGTTCATCTGGTGGTCGGTAAGCCACATGCCAACCTGGGCGATCTGGGAAGGAAATTCCTCTATTTCAATCCCGTAAAACCTGTCGACATTCAGCTTCAGGCGCTCGGCAATGTCGATCATCTGCTGGCCTTTCTGAAGCGTTTTGATGATCTCCAGCTCCAGCAACCGAAGCTCACGGTAGGAGATCACCAGGAAATTGCCACAACCGCATGCCGGATCGAGAAACCGCAGCAGGGAGATCTTTTCATGGAACTGAAGCAGCCTGTTGCGGCTGTCTTTAACGGTTTCAAACTCTTTCCACAGATCATCCAGGAAAAGCGGCTTTATGACTTTCAGGATATTTTTTTCAGACGTATAGTGGGCACCCAGGTTACGGCGTGCCTGTGGATCCATCACGCTTTGAAACAAAGAACCGAAGATGGCCGGCGAGATCTTGCCCCAGTTCAGCCCGCAACATTCCAGTAAAATATTCCGCATATTGCTGTCGAATGCAGCTGGCGGAAGCGGTTCTTCGAACAACTTGCCGTTAACATAAGGAAACAACGACAGGTCTTCGTCGAGATTTCTCAACCGGTGGTCTTTAGCCTGGTTCAGGATATAGAACAATTCCCCGAGCCTGGCGCCGAGGTCGCTTCCATCTTCATTAGTCCTGTTTTTAATGAAAGTATGAAAATGATCCCGCTCGAAAATGCTCGTATCATCAGCGAAAAGGCAAAATAATAGCCTGACAAGGTAGAGTTCCAGTGGATGTCCCTCATAGCCAACCTCTTTGAGCTTATCGTGCAATTTGCCCATCAGCTCGGCAGCGCGGATATTTACGGGATCTTCATCTTTAAAAACCTGCTTCTGGTACCCCGCAATAAAACCGAATTCTTTGATGTTCCTGTAAAAATCCTTCAGCTCAAATTCAACCTGGCGGTCTTCATCTAGGTCATATAAACGGAAGCGCGCAAAATCGGATACAAGCACATATTTAGGAAGTTCATAATCTTTCAGCCCCGGAAAATAATCCAGCGCCTGTTTGTAGGCTTTTTCCAGGTTTTTTCCCCTTGATTTATGTTCGACAAGAATAGTACCTTTCCAGAGCAAATCAATATAGCCGGTTGATTCGTCCAGCTTTTTTACCGGTTTTTCAAAAGTGGCGATCAGCCTTCGCGAAACGCCGAATACATTGAAAAAAGCATCCCAGAAAGATTTCGCTTCCGCATCTTCACTGGTTTCATTTTCCCATTCTTTTGAAAAGGCAACAGCTCTGGAGCGGATTTCATTCCATGAAAGGGCCATCAGGTATATTGTTTTGTCAAATGTAGGAAAGATTTAGATAGAGTCGTCAGCCGTTTTTCCCCGCTTCCCCGCCTCCCCGCCACCTCCCTGAATTCCACCAAAAAAACCACTGGCCAAATTCTGCCATGTCTTTCCTTTAAAGCCACAATACCTTTGTTTCATTAAACACTTAACACTAAACACTTAACACTTAAAAAACGGAGGTTGTTATGAAAGCTTTAAAATTTGCATTGCTCGCTGCTTTGATTGCCTGCACGATGATAAGTCTCGCGAACGCAGACGGGTTCAAGGAAAAGCCTAAATTCAAGGTTGGGGTTTGCATGACCCTTGAGAATGCCATCAAAATTCCCGGCCTGGTCAGGGCTATGTATCAGCAGATCAGTATGCTGGATCTGATTGACGCACATCAGCATGTTTATGTTGCCGAGGTCTATTACGATGGGAAATATTATCGCATCACCGGCACCTTTGACCAGTGGATGCGGTTTTTCACCATGGACGGAGGACTGCCGGCCAAAATCGTGAAAGAGAAAAATATTAATTAGTTACAGGCTGAAAAGCTTTAAAAAGAAGGAGGGTGTCTCAAAGTCGGGACAGCCTCTTTTTTATTCTGACTGCCGATCCCGACCAAGTCGGGACTTCGCTTCACTCCGCTGCTGACTGCTGACTGCTGATCCCGACCAAGTCGGGACTTCGCTTCGCTCCGCTGCTGACTGCTGACTTTTTCATATATTTGCCGATAATTATTAAAAAGACCACACCTATGAGAACAAAGATCGTTGCCGGTAACTGGAAGATGAATAAAACCTTTGAGGATGCGGATACGCTGATATATGAAATCCTGGACCTGCTGGAAGAAAAAGGAAAACCTGAAGATGTCGACGTCATCATCTGCCCGCCCTATATTTATCTTGAACTGGCGGGAGATATAACGGAGGATTCACCGGTTTTTGTCGGTGCACAAAATGTCAGCCAGTTTGAATCGGGAGCCTATACAGGCGAGATTTCCGCGCCCATGCTCCGTTCCATGCATATCGATTTCGCCATCATCGGCCACTCGGAAAGAAGAAAATATTTTAAAGAGACTGATGAGGAGCTTTTCGCTAAAGCTGAAGCCGCCCTTAAACATGATATTGCACCGATCTTTTGCTGTGGTGAGCTTTTAGAGGAACGCGAATCCGGGAAACATTTCGATGTGGTGAAGCAACAACTTGAACAAACGATCTTCAAGCTTGATTCGGAAGATTTTGCCCGGGTTATCATTGCCTATGAACCGGTCTGGGCTATCGGCACAGGTGTAAATGCCACTTCAATACAGGCGCAGGAAATGCACTTTTTCATTCGCGAGCTGATCTGGAATAAATTCGGCGCCGAGGTGGCTGCAGAAACGACCATCCTATACGGCGGCAGCTGCAATGCGAAAAATGCAAAAGAACTGTTCTTAATGCCCGATGTCGATGGCGGCCTGATCGGAGGCGCTTCTCTCAAAGCAGAAGAATTTGTCCAGATAATCCTGGCGGCAGCAGAATGAAATGAGTCGGCACGCAGTTCGCAGTCGCAGTCAGCGTCTCAAAGGTAGCTTAAAATTAAACATTAAGCATTAAACATTAAGCATTAAGCATTAAGCATTATAACAGAATGCCATATCTCGAAATAAGCTTTTCGCCTCTTCATACCGAAAATGATAAATCATTCCTGACGGCAGAACTCCTGGAGGCGGGATTCGATAGTTTTAACGAGGAAGAAAGCCTGCTGAGCGCCTATATAGATGCTGAGTTTTTCACTGAAAATCTTCTTAAAGATATTACTTTCCTTAAAACTCATCCTGAGATTAAGAGTGAAATAAAGCCCCTGGAAGATATTAACTGGAATAAGGAGTGGGAATCGAATTACCAGCCTGTTACGATTGCCGGTAAATGTCATGTCAGGGCGCCTTTTCACCCTCCCGTCGCGGATATTGCCTATGAAATAGTCATTGAGCCTAAGATGGCCTTCGGAACAGCCCATCACGAAACCACCCAATTAATGGCCGGATGGCTGATGGACCTCGATGTCAGGGGAAAAGAGGTCCTGGATATGGGTTGCGGGACAGGTATTTTAGCCATATTAGCCAATAAAATGGGGGCCGGAAACGTTACCGGTATTGATAATGATGAATGGGCCTGGCGCAATGGATCAGAAAACTTCAGGATCAATGGGGTGGCAGCAGGAAAGGTATTTATCGGGGATGCTGCCCTGATCTTGCCTTATAGTTTCGACCTGATCCTGGCCAATATCAACCGGAATGTGCTTTTACAGGACATGAAAGCTTATAGTACCGGTCTCCGGAAAAATGGCATGATCCTGTTTAGTGGCTTTTATCAGAAAGACATTGAGGCTGTTACAGCTTCCGCATCAGAACAGGGATTGCATTTAAAAGGATCCAGGACCCTGAACGATTGGGCCGTTTTACTGTTTTATAAATAATGATGAAGTCTATGTCTCCGGGAAAAATCATTTTAATCATACTGGCAGTTATGTATTCATTTACCATAAATGCCCAGTTAGTGAAGTCTTTTTCCGAAGACCCGGCAAATTTTCCTGGAGAGTTGCAGTTGCTGTTTTCGAATATTTCAAGCCCCACAACCGGGATGAAAGTCAGGGAAATGTTAAATCCTTTCATTGAATCCTGGAATGCGAATGTTTACTTAGATGATGAAAAGACGATGATCGTTAATAATGCTAATGCATTGTTAATAAGAAAATTAACTAATTATCCTGACATTTTTAATTTTGTTTCCATCATTCATTACCTCAAGAAAAAGGGGAACCGGGAGGCAGTTACCATCTGGTCGCAGGATTTGACAACGCGGCTACCCGCAGTCAACCAGAGGCAAATACAGGCATACCTGGAACAATACAAACTGCTGGTACAGGAAAATATCCTGTTTCAGTCATCCTCATTCTCCTGGTTTATTTCAGATAGCAGCTTTCGGCTGGAATATGATACTGCCATCCGTGTCATATATCATAGAGCTGATCTCACCTGTGCCACAAAAAAAGACACTTCCCGCATCTTCAATACCCTGGGTGTATTTTACCCGAATACACAGGAATGGGTGGGCCAGAAAGGCCGGGTAACCTGGGAGAGGGTGGGACTTGATCCGGATTCAGTATATGCCGATCTTTCCGATTACCGCATCAACCTGAAATTTTCCGAATATCAGGCCGATACGGTCAGATTGATAAATAAAAGATATTTCAAAGAACCGCTTTTCGGGGAACTCACCGAAAAGGTGCTGGCCAGCCCGCCAGGTCCGGGTTCTTCCTACCCGCAATTCAATTCATACCTTAAAAATTATGAGATCCGCAACCTCTTCAAAAACATAGATTACCTCGGAGGGTTCAGCGTAGAAGGCGCAAGGGTCATCGGCTCGGGAGAAGTTAACAAAAATGCTTCCCTGTTCATTTCGCAAGGTGGTAATCTCAGGGCCCATATCAGGTCCAATGCATTCCGGATACAGGGCGACCAGATCACGGCCAATCCTGCTTCACTCAGTATCATGACCAATGGTGATTCAGTATACCACCCCGGCTTGCAGCTGAAATATTTCGATGATAAGCGACAACTGGTTATGTTCAGGCCGGAGTCAGGGATCTCACAAAGCCCATTTTTCAATGGGTTCCATGAAATCGACATGGATTGCGGGGCCATGTACTGGAACCTCGACAGCAATACCGTCGATTTCGAATCAGTGCCGGGAATTAACCGGGTTAGCGTCAATGAATTCATCTCAAATAACTTCTTTTCCCAGTTTGACTTTTATAAGATCCAGGGCATCGATGATAAAAATCCGCTTTACATCATCAGGGACTATTCCAGGAGTTATGGAACCAATGAACTGACCCCGGAGTTTCTGGCACAGTTCATGAATAAATCGCCGGAACAGGTTAAAGCTATGATGCTTAAGCTCAGCATCCAGGGATTCCTTTATTACGACCTGGTTAACGACAAGGCCATTATACAGGATCGGCTGGTCCAGTATATTGAAGCCAATGCCGGCAAGAAAGATTATGATGTCATCAGGATAAATTCGGAAACCAACAATATCAGCAATGCCACTTTGAACCTGGATAACTTCGATCTGCTTGTGCGTGGGGTCAACGAAGTGTTCCTGAGCGATTCCCAGCAGGTTTATATCTATCCTGATAAAGACGAGATCATTATAAAAAAAGGATTGGATTTTGTTTTTTCAGGGCTGATCAAGGCCGGGCTTTTTGATTTCTATGCCCATGATTGTTCTTTTGAATATGATTCCTTCAAATTGAATATGCCGTTGATCGATTCATTGAGTTTCCAGGTGAAATCATTTAAGAAGGATGATAAGGGAAAACAACCTTTGGTCAGGGTAGGCAGTGTGATCGAAAATATGAGCGGAAAACTGATGATCGATTTCCCGGCGAATAAGTCCGGATTACAGTCTTTTCCCGAATTCCCCATATTCGACAGCGAGCAGGAGTCATTCGTCTATTATGATCATGACACCCTTTACAAGCGCGATCGTTTCGCCTATCATATTTACCCGTTCGTGCTTGACAGCCTGGATAATTTTTCAACTGACAACCTGCTTTTCGATGGATACCTGGTATCTGCGGGCATTTTTCCAAATATAAAACAACCTTTGAAAGTTCAGCCTGATTATTCCCTGGGATTTTATAATGAAACCCCGGCTGAAGGATATCCGGCTTATGCAGGAGGCGGAAAATTCTTTGAAGAAGTCAACCTGAGCAACAGCGGCCTGAGAGGTAAGGGACAACTGACCTATCTCACTTCGCAAACTCTTTCGGACGACTTCCACTTTTACCCTGATTCGATGATCACCGTTCTGGCAAAGGAATTTAAGATTGATCCGCAAATCGCTAAAGTTGAATACCCTGAAGTTGAGGCGGACAGCATTTACCAGGTCTGGTATCCTTATCGTGATACCATGCACCTGCAGGCCCTCCGCCTGCCTTTTAAAATGTATGAAGCAAAAGCCCTGCTCTATGGGGATCTCTATTATTCCTCAAAAGGATTATCAGGCAATGGGAAAGTCGGTTTTGAAAGTGTCGAGCTTGCCTCTGAAAGATACGTTTTCAGGCATCATACCATTGATGCTGATACGCTTGATTTCAGGCTGTTTGCGAAAGGCAGCGACGACCTGGCCGTCTCAGCGGAAAAATACCGCACGCATGTCGATTTCGACACCAGGATCGTTGAGTTTAAGACCAATGAAAAGGGCTCCACCGTTTCATTCCCTTACAATGATTTTGTCTGTTTCATGGATAATATCGACTGGTACATGGACCAGCATCTGATGAAACTTTATAATGACCTCGGGGAGAAATATGCTAATATTGATAAGATGAGCAGGGAAGAGTTGCTGAAACTCGATCTGTCAGGTTCAGATTTCCTGGCTACAAATCCCCAGGCGGATTCGTTGTCATTTTTCTCGGTAACAGCCCGGTATGATCTCGAAAAATATACGATAGATGCCGAAAATGTCAAACTGATCAGGGTGGCCGATGCGGCCATTTTCCCAGACAGCGGATACGTTAAGATCAGCAGGGGAGGGCAGATCCAGACGCTTAAAAACGCAGGCATTATTGCAGATACGGCCAATCGTTTTCACACTATTGAGAATGCAGAAGTTAATATTTTATCACGTAAGAACTACCAGGGAAAAGGTTTTTATCAGTACCACGACAGTAATAATGTTGTCCGGGAATTTCCCCTTAGCCTGGTTGCAGTTGATTCTACCGCCCGGACCTACGCCCGGGGAAGTATCGCGGAAGACTTGAATTTCCTGCTAAATCCTCACTTTGGTTTTAAAGGGAATGTCAGCCTGGAATCTTCAAGAAAGGAACTGTTCCTTGAGGGAGGCTTTCAGACAAAAGACGACTGCTTTAAATCCGGGACAAGTTACTGGGTCTATTTCAAATCCTGGGTTGACCCTGATAACGTAAAGATCCCGGTGCAACAGCCACTGGTTGATATCGAAGGAAAGCAGTTAGACCTGGCCATCCAGATTTCAGACTATGAGGAAGAGATTTATACTTCCTGGTTCACTCCTGAGGCGCTTTCCTGGGATACGGCGCTCGTAAGGGCTTCCGGTGAAATTTCTTATGATGAATCCCTGAATGGTTACCGGGTTTCAAGCCCGGGAGCAGGATCTGCAAACAAGGATCAGTCCGGGTTGTTTTACAATACGAGAAATTGCATTCTGGAATCTTCAGGGCCTTTAAACCTGGGACTTTCCTTTAATTATGTTGATATGAAGAGTTTTGGTGATATCAGGTACCTGGTCATTCCTGATTCTACCACTTTAAACGCGACCCTGGCATTTGATTTCCTCTTTTACGAAGCTTCTCTGAACGCCATGGCCGACAGCCTGATGAAGGCCGATCTGAAAGGGCTTGATGTAACACGCAAGAGTTACCAGGATTACCTGGATTACATGATGGGTGAGGCGGCTTCCAAAGGCCTGAAGGACGATATCAGCATCTATGGAAATATCAGGAGGCTTCCGGAGGAGCTGATCCATACTATTGTCCTGACCGATGTCAACCTTTACTGGAATTCGTTTACCAATTCATATATATCCCGGGGGCCGATAGGGGTCATGAGTTTAGGGAAGAATGCTGTGAACCGATATCTAAACGGGAATCTGGAACTTATCCGCCGAAGGAGCGGGGATGTGATCAGCCTCTATCTCGAAGTTAACCCGATGCAGTACTATTTCTTTGATTACCGCAATGGTATCATGCAGACCATTTCCTCCGACATGGTATATAATAACCGGATAAATGATCTGAAACAGGAAAAAAGGGTGATGAACAAGCCCGGTTTGGAAGAGACTTATGAATTTTTGCTTTCCAGCCGGAGGAAACTTATTGATTTCATCCGCAGGATGGAGCCTTTCATGAATTAATTTTGGGGTCATGGTACTTCAGTTTACTCTTTTTATCGTTTTAGCTTACCTGATAGGATCAATCCCGACTTCTGTATGGGTAGGGAAAGTATTTTTCAAACTGGATGTCCGTGACCATGGAAGCGGAAACGCCGGGGCCACGAATACCATCAGGGTGCTGGGCTGGAAAGCCGGCCTGCCGGTGTTCATTTTTGATGTCTTTAAGGGTTGGCTGGCTGTCATGCTTGCCGATTTTTTTATTAACGACCAGCTTGATAACGAACAGCTTGTATTTTTGAAAATAGCCCTGGCAGCCGCAGTGGTTCTCGGTCATGTATTCCCTATGTTTGCAGGGTTCCGCGGAGGCAAAGGCGTAGCAACCCTGCTTGGTGTCGGCATCGCATTATACCCTGTCACCGTTTGGATTGTCCTGGCGATCTTTGTCGTGGTCCTGCTTATCACCGGCTATGTTTCGCTCGGCTCTATCACAGGTTCAGTATTATTTCCATTTCTTGACTACTTTCTATTCGGACAGGAAAATATCTGGCTGATAGGATTATCGATACTTGTCGCCATTTTTATCCCGGTTACCCACCGGAAAAATATAAAACGTTTGTTGAAGGGTGAAGAATCGAAATTCAGGCCCCGCCGGCATGGAAACACGCCACATCAGAAAGTGTGAAAAAAATGTTAAGAAAGAAAATCAACCATACTGACCCTGAGTTATTTTTTACTTATTTTTACGATATTAACGAGATGTTAAATCCTAATAAAGCTGTTGTATGAAATTCATTGTATCAAGTTCGGTTTTACTGCGGAATCTGTCAGCCCTGAGCGGTGTGATCAGTTCCTCCAATACGCTGCCAATCCTGGATGATTTCCTGTTTGAGCTTAAGGAGGATCAGCTGTTTGTTACGGCTTCAGATTTGGAAACTACCATGACAGTGGCAATTCCGCTCACCAAGGCTGAAGAGTCGGGTGCGGTGACCATTCCGGCCAAGATATTGCTTGATACACTCAAAACATTTTCCGACATACCGGTGATCTTTTCTATAAATCCTGAATCCTTGCTCGTTGAAATTTCGGCAGGTGAAGGGAAATACAAGCTTAGCGGTCATAGCAGTGACGAATTCCCGCAATCCCCGCCACTGGAAGCTACGTCCAAACTGACTGTCAGCGCCGGGGTCCTCGTGGATGCGATCAATAAGACCATCTTTGCCACGGGCAGCGACGAGCTTCGGCCTGTGATGTCTGGCGTTTACTGCGAGCTTTCTCCCGACCACCTGACCTTTGTGGCTACAGATGCCCATAAACTGGTCAGGTACAGGAGGAAAGACGCTCACTCGGAACAGGTAACCTCCTTTATCCTGCCTAAAAAACCTTTGAACCAGTTGAAAGGCATACTGGCCAATAAAGAATTTGATGTCAATATCGAGTATTCGCAAACAAATTCATTGTTCACTTTCGAGAATTTCAGGCTGATCTGCCGGCTTATTGATGGGAAATATCCCAATTATGACGCGGTAATTCCGACGAATAACCCGAATGTGCTGTCAGTCGACCGTGGGCAGTTACTGAATTCAATCAGGCGCGTGGCCTTATTTGCCAACCAGTCAACCCACCAGATCCGCTTCCGCCTCTCCGGAAAGGAACTGGTTTTGTCGGCAGAAGATATCGACTTTGCCAATGAAGCAAAGGAAAGGCTGACCTGCAGTTATGAGGGGGAAGACATGGAAATCGGCTTCAATTCCCGTTTCCTGCAGGATATGATCAATAATATCACCACCGAACAGGTGAGGTTTGAAATGTCGGCACCAAATCGCGCCGGTTTAATTTTGCCTATCGACAACGAGAATAAGGAGGAGGAAATTCTTATGCTCGTCATGCCGGTGATGCTGAATTAGTCGTTGGTCATTGGTCAATGGTCATTAGGCGATGGTCATTAGCCTGATAGCGCGCGATTGCATCGCGTGATTGACAAATAATGCTCCGACGACTAAAGCCGTCGGTTCATTTTTTAGTCGATTTTGCATAGTTCCCTTTGTGCAAAAAATGAGACACTCATCTTAAACATTTATTCTAGATAGTTGTTAGGTTAAGAAAAATAGAAAAATGACCCAAAATAACTATATCCCTGAAATGTACCGAATGGTTGATACTATGGATACTCCTGGATTTGTCAACCTGTTCACAGATAATGGAATTTTCAGATGGGCAAACATGCCCGCCAGTATCAGGCAAACAAAACATTACAGCATTTCTGAACGGATTTTTTCAATCGATCAAAGCGATCAGTCATACCGACCTTGAATACTGGGAGTTCCGGGAGTAAGGTTTGTAACCGGTTATGTGAGTTACACAAGGCTTAATGATACCGTACTAAAGGTTCCTTTCAGTGTTATCTTAAAGTTTAAGGGAGATCTGATCGATGAGTTCCTGATCTTTGTGGATACGTCGGAGTTGTATAAATAAGAGTCAGCAGTCAGAACAGAAGTATATGTTAACAACTCGACTCGACTCGATTCAACTGATCTCCCCCTCCGCATCTTCCGTCTTCTTTGGCAGCAGGGCGATGATCTCCGAGGCTATTTCCTCGATGGATTTGCTTGTTACATTAATACGCTGCCATTTAGGCTGACTTGAGAATATCTGTGAGGCATAAGTACATTCCCGCCTTACATAATCAGGATTGGCATAATCGAATGACGTTCCCCCGAGCCTGTCCTGGCGTGCTTTGCGCAACTGGGCCAGCCGGTTCGGATAAGTCATCAGGCAAAAGACCCTTTCCGGGGGAACCTGGTAGATTGATTTCCGGGGCTGGAATCCCTAATACTATTGGGATATTGGCAACGAACCACCGTTTAAAAGCAAGGTATATGCTCAAAGGTGTTTTGAAAGTTCTGCTTACGCCCAGAAGGATGATCTCTGCCTTTTGCAAATCTTCAACCCTTTTTCCGTCATCATGATTGAATGCAAATTGCATCGTTTCGATCCTGCGGAAATACGATTCATTAAGCACACGGAATAGTCCCGGCTGCTCGCTCGGATTGACGGCGAACTGATCAGTCATTCGGTCGAGCAAGGGACCCATCAGGTCGATCGTTTCCACATCATGATGCCGTGCAATCCTGAATAGCTCCTCCCTGAGTTTGTCACTAACAAGCGTATGAACGATGAAGGCTTTCTTCTCAACAGCCTGGTTGACAACATTTTGTATATCCAGGTTGTTGCGGATATCACTGAACTTCTCAGGATCTCAATCTCCTGGTCGGCAAACTGGGTCATAGCCGCCCTGACGGCCTGTTCCGCCGTCCGCCCCGTACCGTCCGATGCTACAAAAATTTGATGCAAGGATAAATTGTTAAATTGTTAAATTGTTAAGCTATGAAAGCTAAGCTATTTTACAATCAGTAATTTCGAGGTGAAAACCCCTTCCGTGGTAATCATTCTTACAATATAAAACGAATCGGGTATTTTTGATAAATTGAGTAAAACACGTTCAGAATCAGTAATTTTCTCAAGTATAACATCTCCCTTACTATTTATTAATGAAACAGATTTGATAGTGCCGTTCCCAGACTCAACCGAGACATGATCCCTGGCGGGATTTGGATAAACATTGACTCTTCCTTTCAAAATTTCCGGGATATCAACGAAAGAAACATGTAAGGTGTCAGAAGGCACAGATTCTCCATCTTCATAAACACAGGTTACATAATATGAAGTGACCGAAACATTCAGTTCATTGATATAATCATAATAAATCGTATCATAATGATTGCCTTGATGGATTTTTTCATAAGGCTGATTATCAATTGACCTGTAAACATTAAAAAGCGGATAAATAATCGTATCATTTGGTGTTTCCAGGTATCCACCAATGCTCCAGTTGTAGGATAGGTCCGGATTAATATAAGTTAATGTCCACCAGGTTCCCGGAATAAAACTGACCATATTTCCATAACCCTCGACTGAAGGCACAGGTCCTACTGGCAGAGGGTAACCTGATGCCATGCTGTTTACCCAGTAACCGATCCAAAAATCTTTGGAAGGATTAATTTGAATTGGCTCCAGATTAAGTGTATCAAAAGCGTTGTAAGTTAAATTATTTAATAAAGGATGTTTAAGTAAGGTGTCGAAGGCAGCAGGAGTGCCCTGATAAACTAATAATTTATATTGAATTTCAGGTTCTATGAGCAGATATCGAATTTTTGTCAGGTAAACGGAATCGTACATACTGATCTGGGCGGCATCCCAGCGTGCTGCCGCTTCCCAGGGGCAATCCATGCAGCTGCCTATAGAGTTTCCGTCCCATATTCCAAGGTCCCAGTCAATCCATTTATCTATCGCAGAAGGCGCCCAGCCTTCAGGCGGGGTCCATAGAAGTTTTACAAGGTCGTCTTCCTGCCACCAGTTAATCGGAGAATCATAACGCAGGTTTGTGGGAGGGTTGTAATCTTTGTCCTGACCGTTTAACGTGAAAATAAAGAAAAGAAAAAATGATAAATATATGATGAAGGGTTTCATCGCTTAGCAGTTTACCCCAAATATACAAAAATGATAGATAGATATTAAATTTAGACTCTTTGAATATCGCCTGTTCCGCTTACCGCCGACCGCCAACCGCCGACCACCAACCACCAACTAAACCTCCGGCCCTGCCTTCACCAGCCTCTTTCCCTGCTCGTTATCAGTATATTGTGCAAAATTCTTCACAAACAATTCCCCCAGTAAATGCGCTTTCTTATACCATTCCATGGCATTGGAGTAGGTATCCCTGGGATCGAGAATCTTGGGATCTACGTCATGAAGGGCAACCGGTACCTTGAAATTAAATATGGGGATGATTTTGGTTTCTGCCTTATCGATCGATCCATCCAGGATGGCATCTATGATCCTTCGGGTATCTTTAATGGAAATGCGTTTTCCAGTTCCATTCCATCCTGTATTGACCAGGAATGCCTCTGCGCCGTTTGCTTCCATCCGTTTTACCAGTTCTTCGCCGTATTTTGTCGGGTGCAGTAAGAGGAATGCCGCTCCGAAACATGCGGAGAAGGTTGGCTGGGGCGTGGTTACGCCAAGTTCAGTCCCGGCAAGCTTCGCGGTAAATCCGGATAAGAAGTGATATTGCGTCTGTTCAGGTGTAAGTATAGAAACCGGTGGTATGACGCCATAAGCATCCGCCGTAAGGAAAATGACTTTCTTTGCATGACCGCCTTTGGAAACCGGCTTGACAATGTTATCGATATGGTAAATAGGGTAGGAGACACGGGTGTTCTCTGTAATGGATCCATCTTTGAAATCGATCCTGCCATTTTCATCGACAGCAACATTTTCCAGGAGAGCATCCCTTTTAATGGCATGATATATATCCGGTTCACTTTCTTTATCCAGGTTTATCGTTTTGGCATAACATCCTCCTTCAAAATTGAAGATACCTTCGTCATCCCAGCCATGCTCATCATCGCCGATAAGTGCACGTTTCGGGTCTGTCGAAAGGGTGGTCTTCCCTGTGCCGGATAGTCCGAAGAAAATAGCCGTATCCCCATCTTTGCCCACATTGGCCGAACAATGCATAGCAGCAATGCCTTTTAGCGGGAGGAAATAATTCATCACAGAAAAAATGCCTTTCTTCATTTCGCCTCCGTACCAGCTTCCGCCGATTACAGCCCTGCTTTCTGTGAGATTGAACATGACAAATACCTCCGAATTCAGGTGTACTCCATCGGTTCTCTTCATGCTCTGCCAGTCGGGATTGATGGTTTTGGCAGCATTCAGGACCACAAAACCAGGCTCGAAATTTTCAAGTTCAGAATCCGAGGGCCTGATGAACATATTCTTCACAAAATGCGCCTGCCAGGCAACTTCAAGGATAAACCGGATGTTAATGCGCGTGTCAGGGTTTGTGCCGGCAAAACCATCAACCACATAAAGTTTTTTACCGGAAAGTTGCCTGGCACCGAGATTATAGCAATGATCCCATACCTTGTGGTCAACAGGTTTGTTATCTGACCTGATATTCGGTGCAGCCCACCATACAGTGTCTTTGGTTTTATCATCCATAACAATGTATTTATCTTTTGGTGAGCGCCCGGTAAACCTTCCTGTGAGTACATTCACGGCACCAAGCTCAGTGAGATGGCCTTTTTCATATCCTTGCAGAGAAGGATCCAGCTCAGCCTCATATAAATATTCAAATGAAGGATTATGGATTATTTCTTTTACGTCAGATATACCATATTTTTCAAGGTCCTGCCTGATCTTCTCCATATTGACCATAGTGAATAAATTGAGATTAATTAATTCGGTTATTTTCAGCAAAAATAGAAAAAAAAGTCCGCTAATGCTTTTCAGTTATATTGAATAACCTATAAAGTTTAGCGGACTGACTTTCCCGGTATTTTTCAACCGGATCCGGAATGTTTACTTCTTACCTTTTTTTCCTGACTTAGTTTCGGGCTTTTTTTCCTTCTTACCTTTCTTATCAGCCTTTTTAGCCAGTTTTTCCCTGATAATAGCCTGTGCAGCTGCCAACCTGGCGATAGGCACGCGGTATGGCGAACAGGAAACATAGTCAAATCCCAGTGAATCGCAGAATTCCACGGATGACGGTTCGCCACCATGTTCCCCGCAGATGCCGATCTTAATGTGCGGCCTGGTTTTCCTTCCTTTTTTCACAGCTATCTTCATCAGCTTGCCGACACCTTCCTGGTCAAGAACCTGGAACGGATCGAATTTCAGGATTCCTTTCTGCAGGTAAACCGGGAGGAATTTTCCGGCATCATCCCTGGAATAACCGAAGGTCATCTGGGTCAGGTCATTGGTGCCGAATGAGAAAAACTCGGCGGATTGGGCGATTTCATCAGCGGTAATGGCAGCCCGTGGAACTTCAATCATGGTGCCCACCAGGTAGTCGATCCGGTCTTTACGTTCGGCAAATACTTTTTCAGCCGTATTTCTGACGATATCTTCCTGCATTTTCATCTCTTTGAGGGTCCCGGTAAGCGGGATCATGATCTCAGGTTTTGCAGTAACACCGCTTTTCTTCAGGATAAGGGCAGCTTCAATGATAGCCCTGGCCTGCATTTCAGAGATTTCAGGATAGGTGTTCCCCAGGCGGCAGCCACGGTGGCCGAGCATGGGGTTCATTTCGTGCAGTTCATCAACCTTTTGCCTGATCTTCTTGACGGTAACCTTCATCTGTTTTGCCATCTCCTTCTGATTTTCTTCTTCATGAGGCACAAATTCGTGCAGTGGAGGATCAAGAAGGCGGATGGTCACGGGTAGATCATGCATGGCTTCGAGAATGCCTTCAAAGTCGCTGCGCTGGATGGGCAGTAATTTATCGAGGGCTTTACGACGCCCCTTTTCATCGTCGGCCAGGATCATTTCACGCATGGGAATGATACGGTCGCCTTCAAAGAACATATGCTCGGTGCGGCAAAGGCCAATACCTTTGGCCCCGAAATTCCTTGCTACGCTGGCGTCATGAGGTGTGTCGGCATTAGTTCTGACATTCATCCTGGCAAAACGGTCAGCCAGTTCCATCAGTTCGCGCGAAATCACCGCTCAGTTCAGCATCGCGGGTTGGCAATTTACCTTCGTAAAGTTCACCGGTTGAGCCATTGAGGGAGATCCAGTCGCCTTCTTTGAATTCACGGCCTTCGATGGTCATCGTGCGGGCCTTGTAATCGATCTTTATGCTTCCGGCGCCGGATACGCAGCATTTCCCCATTCCGCGGGCAACAACGGCAGCGTGCGAGGTCATTCCGCCACGTGCGGTAAGGATACCATTGGCAACGTTCATCCCTTTGAGGTCTTCCGGGGAAGTCTCAATGCGGACGAGGATGGTTGATTTACCCTGGGCAGCCCATGCTTCTGCATCATCGGCAAAGAATACCATCTGGCCGGTAGCTGCACCGGGCGAAGCCGGTAAGCCTTTAGCTAAAACAGTAGCTTTTTTCATTGCATCGGCATCGAAAACAGGATGAAGCAATTCGTCAAGTTTGTTTGGCTCCACGCGCATCACGGCAGTCTTTACGTCGAGCATTTTTTCCTTGAGCATGTCCATGGCGATCTTCACCATGGCTGAACCGGTGCGCTTGCCGTTACGGGTCTGCAGCAGCCAGAGTTTGCCTTCCTGGATGGTAAATTCCAGGTCCTGCATGTCTTTATAATGATCTTCAAGCTTTTGCTGGATTTTATCCAGCTCTTTGTAGATTTTTGGCATAGACTCTTCCAGTGAAGGATATTGTCCAGCACGGATTTCTTCAGGAATATTTGCCAGCAGTGCCCAGCGTTGCGATCCTTCTTTGGTGATCTGCTGTGGTGTGCGGATACCGGCAACAACATCTTCTCCCTGGGCATTGATCAGGTACTCGCCGTTAAAAATATCTTCGCCGGTCCCTGCGTCACGGGTGAAAGCCACACCGGTAGCGGAATTATCGCCCATATTGCCGAATACCATGGCCTGCACGTTTACGGCAGTGCCCCATTCTTCGGGAATATTGTTCAGTTTGCGGTAATAGATGGCCCGGTCGTTCATCCAGCTACTGAAAACAGCCACGATGGCTCCCCAGAGCTGTTCCCACGGGTCGGTCGGGAAATTGTGGCCGGTCTTTTTCTTGACAGTGGCTTTGAACCTTTTTACCAGCTCCTTTAAATCGGCAGCGGTCAGTTCATTATCGTTTTCAACGCCTTTTTCTTCTTTGACTTCTTCAATGATTTCTTCGAAAGGATCGACATCTTCCTTTGAAGCAGGTTTCAATCCAAGAACTACATCACCGTACATCTGGACAAACCGCCTGTAGGAATCCCATGCAAATCGCTCGTTCCCGGTCTTTTTTGCAAGGCCTGCCACAGCTTTTTCATTGAGGCCAAGGTTCAGGATCGTGTCCATCATGCCCGGCATCGAAGCCCTGGAACCGGAACGGACAGAAAGCAGCAGCGGATTATCGGTATCGCCGAATTTGCTCCCATGATTTTCTCGAGATATTTTACACCATCCTGTACTTCGGGGAGGATCATTTCGAGGGCTTTTTCCTTGCCTATTTTGTAATATTGGGTGCAAACCTCGGTGGTAATAGTCATTCCGGGGGGTACAGGAACACCGATCAGGTTCATTTCTGCTAAGTTAGCGCCTTTGCCGCCTAGCAGGTCTTTCATGCCGGCATTACCTTCTGCCTGCTTATTTCCAAACGTGTAAACATACTTGCGTTTAGCCATGATTTTCTTCTTTAATATTTGTAAATGAATTGATTACGAGTTAATTAAAATTTAAAAATGATGAATTAAAAATGAAGGTGCAAAGGTAACAAAATGTTTGAAGTGACAGGCTAGTCTTATTGTTATTTTAATAACAACAATTTTAAAGATCGTGCTTATTTTCCTTCAGGAAGGTCGATTTCCAAATCTTTGCAAATCTTCTGAATTAAAAAAATCTTAATATCACTATGCCGTGGAATTGTTGATATCCTTGCATTGATTGGATTATAATAAATAGAATGGTTGCCACCTTGCCTTAACAGGTAGCAACCGAATGATTCAATGTGTTTAATAAGTTTATTACGCTTCATTATAAAAGAGCAACCGGTTCGCGGATGCTTTTATAACCCTTCAGAAGATTTTTCTGGGATAGGATTTTATTGGTTTCTAATACCATGATCAATGCTTCTTTCAGATTAGACTTTGCTTCTTCAAGAGTTTCTCCCTGGGTGTTGACACCGGGTATTTCTTCAACATAAGCCGCAAAACCGCCTTCCGGAACTTCAACATATACAGCTGTAACACTTAAATTATCCATGTCATTGCTTATAATTAGATACAAAGATAAGCAATTTATTACCTTAAAAATGACTATTCATCGCCCGGATCCTGAAATTCTCCCTTAAGGCCGCCCACTTCCCAGTCCCCATGCCCCATGCCTCTCCGCCTCCTTACCTCCCTGCCTCCCTTCTGTTAAAAAATAAACAATGAACCTCCTCCATCTCCCCGAATTTTGCTAAGTTTGCCCGCTTATTGACTATACAGAACTCAAATGAAGAAAATCGGTATCCGCTACGAAGATAAATACGTCATGGAACGCCGCGTACCGCTGGTACCCGCGCATATCAGGAAACTTATTGCTGAAGAAGGACTGGAATTTTCGGTTGAAACTTCCGCTAAAAGGGTTTATTCTGATGAAGAGTATGAAGCAGTGGGAGCTAACGTTACAGATGATCTAAGTGATTGCCCGGTGATCTTTGGCGTGAAGGAAATCCCCGTCGATCGCCTTGAAGCGGATAAGACCTATGTCTTTTTCTCCCATGTCATCAAAGGGCAGCCGCATAATATGCCTATGCTTAAAAAGCTCATGGAGATGAATTGCACTTTGATCGATTATGAAAGGGTGGTCGATGAGATGGGTAAACGGCTGATATTTTTCGGGCGATATGCCGGCCTGGCCGGGATGATCAACTCCCTTTGGTCGCTCGGGCAACGCCTTGAAGAATCAGGTATCATAACCCCTTTCCTCGATATCGCCCAGACGCATAATTATCATTCACTGGGCGAAGCACGGAAAGTTGTTTCGAAAGTCGGCCAGAAGATCATAGAAAAGGGGCTGCCGGCTGAGCTTAAGCCCGTGGTTATCGGGTTTACGGGGTACGGGAACGTTTCGCAGGGTGCACAGGAGATCGCATCCCTGCTGCCCGTCAAAGAAATACTTCCCGATGAGCTTATGTCTTTGCATAAACACACCCATCTCCCTGATAATATTATTTATAAAGTTGTTTTTAAGGAAGAACACCTGGTCGAACCCATAAATCCTGATGCTAAATTCGATCTGCTGGATTATTATCAACACCCGGACAAGTATTGCAGCCAGTTTGAAAAATATTTACCTTACCTGACTGTACTGGTAAATTGCATTTACTGGGATCCCAGGTATCCAAGGCTTCTAACGAAAGATTTCACGGAAGAGCTTTTTAAGGAAGGTAAACCGAAATTGACTGTAGTGGGTGATATCACCTGCGATCCTGATGGCTCGGTTGAAATTACACACAGGGGAACGGAAATCGAAAATCCTGTTTTTGTTTATAACCCTTTTACCCGTGAGGTATCCGATGGCTTTAAGGGCGAAGGCCTTTTAGTGATGGCAGTGGATATTTTACCAAGCGAACTCCCCAGGGATGCTTCCAGGTTTTTCAGTGAAGTGCTCTGGAGGTATGTCGCCCCTATAGCCAAAGCCGATTTCGACCAGCCCTTCGCCAAAGTACGCCTTCCCGGCCCGGTCCGGAAAGCGATGATCCTCTATAAAGGCGATTTGACGCCGGATTATGAGTATTTGAAGAAATATATTTAGCCCCCTACCCCTTAGTCCCCTCCCCCAAATTGGGGGAGGGGACTAAGGGGTAGGGGTTACAATTTAACAATTTAACAGTTTAACAATATACCTCATGAAAAAAGTCCTCATCCTTGGAGCCGGCATGGTGGTGAACCCCATCGTGCGTTATTTACTCGATAAGAATTTTATCGTAACCGTTGCTACCCGCACTAAATCCAAAGCCGATGAAATGATCGGCGGGCATCCCAATGGCCGTTCAGTTGCCTGGACTGTCGAGCAGGAAGCCGAACTTGACAGGATGATTGCCGACCATGACCTGACTGTCAGTTTACTGCCATATCTCTACCACGTGATGGTGGCCAAGAAATGCATCCGCCTGAAAAAGAACATGGTCACAACCAGTTACGTAAAGCCGGAAATGAAGGCACTGGATGCCGAAGCCAAAGCTGCCGGCATCATCATCCTGAACGAACTGGGCCTTGACCCGGGCATCGACCACATGTCGGCCATGCGCATCATCGACCATATTCACGGCAAAGGCGGAAAAGTAGAGGAATTTTATTCCTTCTGCGGCGCCCTGGTGGCCCCTGAAGTAGAAGAAAACCCGTTCCACTATAAATTTACCTGGGCCCCCAAAGGCGTGGTCATGGCCGGGAATAACGACGGTAATTTCCTTAAGAACGGCGAAGTCAAGTATATTCCGACTGAAAACCTGTTCAGGAACCCGCTGAAAGTCGATTTCCCGAAAATCGGGTTACTCGATGTTTATCCTAACAGGGATTCGCTTCCTTACAAAGAACTTTACGGCATTCCCGAAGCAAAGACCATCATGCGCGGAACGTTCCGTTATGAAGGCTGGTGCGAGATCATCGATGCGCTGAAAGTGCTGAAGCTGATCACCTATGATAAGTTTAATGTTGAAGGCATGACCTATGCCGGATTTATGGCAAAGATGAAAGGGGAGACTTCGGTAGAAAATATTGTAGCTAAAGTAGCATCAAAACTTGGCGTAAAGATCAATGCCCGCCCGATCGTAGCCATGGAATGGCTTGGTTTGTTCAGCAATGAGCCGATGAACAGGACCGAAGACAGCCCGTTTGAAATCGTTTCAGATCTGATGATAGCCAAAATGATGATCCAGCCCGAAGAGCGCGACATGGTAGTGATGCAGCACACTTTCCTGGCAAGCTATCCTGGCGGAAAGAAGGAAGTCATCAAATCCCGCATGCTCGATTTCGGTACTTTGAAAACCGATACATCCGTGGCAAGAACGGTGGCACTGCCGGCTGCATGCGGAGTAGAGATGATCCTCGAAGGCAAGATCAATGTCAAGGGCGTCTATATCCCCGTGATCCCCGATATCTACAACCCGATCCTGGACCAGCTGGAAACCATGAATATTAAGATGGTGGAAGAGTACGGATTACCAGTAAGTGAACGTATCTCATAAATTCCAAATTCCAAGCTCCAAATTCCAAACAAATTCGAAAACTCAAAGAATTAAATTCAAAACAGTTTTGGATTTTGAATTTAGGATTTGTTGCTTGTTTGGGATTTGGAGCTTGGGATTTGGAATTTCTATAGGTTGTAAACCCTGAAATCGATTATTTCAAGCGTTTTTGGAATATCTTTAATAATATCTTTAGTTGAGATTTTGCCATTGCGACTTTTTGGCGCATCGCTGAAAACCACGTGATACTCCCCATCGAAATCAGGCTCTTCGGCAAGAAACATGTATATTCCGTTTACATAGATTTTTACCTTTTGCTGATAAATTTCGCAGGTAAAAGTCAGTTTTTCTTCCTCCACAAAGAACATCGGGTATGAGAAATTCATCAGTTCCCTTGATCCCTGGACCCCGCCATGAATGGTTAAGGTATATTCTTTCTGGTTTTTCCGCTCCATCATCTTTTCAAAAATATCTATCTCCCTGTAACTGTTATCTCCTTCCTCATTTTTTTTAATGAGCCAGTAAGCAAACCAGCTGCCCGGATAACTCCGTGAAGTATTCAATGTCGCTGAAACCACCTGCCCGGGCCTGACCAGGAACTTGCTTGTTACTATTCCTGAACTGATGGGCTTTTTGACAGTCTCACCTTCCCATCCTTTCCCCGTTGCCTCATCAGGTGTAGTGCTGATCGCCAGTGAATTGAAACCGGTATTTTGCCTGATCGTCACATTATCCTTCACATAGGTACACAGGTTATCCGGTCTTGCAGATCCCCATTCACTTTTATCGGTCACTTTCCAGTTGTCAAGGTTGAGAAAGTTGTCAGCAAGAACCGGTTTGCCGTATTTTTTTTCAAGGAAATCCAGGATCGCGGGATATTCTATCCTGTTTTTTCTATAACCTGCCCAGAATTTATAAGCTAACAGGGCATTTCTAATCCTGAATTTGGTTTTATTCATATAAAAAGTTTTTGCGTTAGTCCAAAATTAACTAATAAAATGAAACTGCCCAATTGCCCAAATGCCGACTGCCGACTGCTGACTGCCGACTGCTGACTGCTGACTTTTTCCTACCTTTGCCCCTTCATTATGAAATACGTCATCACTATCGCCCTGATCCTCATCATCCTTTACCTCATCGGCAACATGGACTGGGGCTCGGGTGAAAAGAAGGCTAAAAAGAACAAACCAAAAGAATCAGATATGGCAAAAATGCGTTATGCCAAATGGATCGGCGGTGGCCTGGGCTGGGCCTTCGGCGGACCTATTGGCGGGATCCTCGGGTTCATTTTCGGCACCATGGTCGACGGGATGCAATCGGGGACATTTGAATACAAACCCACACAATCGGGCGATTTCAGCGTCAGTTTGCTCGTGCTTTCGGCTGCTGTTATGCGTGCCGACGGGAAGGTGATGAAATCAGAACTGGATTATGTCCGCCTGTTCTTTACCCGTCAGTTCGGACCGGAAATCGCCGCTAACCGCATCCAGATGCTGCAGGAGATCCTGAAACAGGATTTCAACCTGCCCGAAGTTTGCCAGCAGATCGGTCAGCACATGGAATACCCGGCCCGCTTGCAGTTGCTGCATTACCTTCTCGGAATATGTGCTGTCGACAACCATTATAATCCCAAAGAAGTCGAAATGGTTGATATGATTGCCGGCTACCTGGGCATTGACCGGAAGGATTATGAATCCATCCGCGCCATGTTTGTGAAAGATATCGACAGCGCCTACAAAGTCCTTGAAATAACAACGGATGCCACCGATGAAGAGGTGAAAGCCGCCTACCGAAAGATGGCCGTGAAATACCATCCGGATAAGGTCGAGCACCTTGGCCCCGAAGTCCAGAAATCTGCAAAGGAAAAATTCCAGCAACTGCAGGCAGCGTACGAAGAGATCAAGAAACGGAGGGGGATGAAATAGCCTCACCCCCTGTCCCCCTCTCCAATTTGGAGAGGGGGAATAGGGGGCAGGGGGTATAGGGGGTGAGGCTAATCATAGAAGCTCCAGCTCAATCCCCATTTAAATGATTGCCCCTGAGATGGGTAGTGTGGAACCATATAATACCGGTTTTTACTCCAAAGCCCGTTCAGGTGCTGGTATTTGACGAAAATCCGGAACCGTTTGACCATCAGGTTGACAAAAACATCGATGTAAGGATAGTTCCCGATTTTCTTTTCATCCTGGAGATAAAACATCCTCAATGCGGGCATATATGCGCTGGCATAATAAGCAGTATTATAGGTCAGATCTACTCCGGGTTGCAATACTGCCGCATTCTTAAAAAGCGACCAGGTCGGATAAACAGAAACCCGTGCCAGGAAATCAGGCACCCTGATCAGGTCTTTATTTGAATTCATCGTATAGACCAACCGTGCGTCAAACCCCCATGCTTTATAACGGTATTCATCCGTAAGATCAAAGCGGATCAGGTTGATGGAGCCCTTGTACTGGGCAGGGTGTGCTTCCTGGTTCAGGTAAACATAATCGCTGATGAACTGGTATTCGACTTTTCCGACAAGATTACGGTAACGAAGTGAAAAATCGGCCTGCTGGATGATCTGGTTAGAAAATGAAGTGTCCCAGCGAAAATAATTCGAATTGAAATTCGAGAAAAAATAACCAGCTTCCTGGCTGCTGGTTGTAAAACCGAAGCGGAGGTTTCCGTCGTTACCCTTTTTGGTACTATATCGTTGATTAAGCACTCCTTTCAGTACAAAACCATTGGTATTGAAATCACCTAAAGTATATTTTCCGGATAAATGGATATCCATTAACCGGTAAGGCTTAATGACTATCGCGGCTTCCGGTACCAGGTTTTTAAACCTGTTTTCAGTAAGAGAATCGGAAATGGTCGTTCGTTTTGTAGTTATTGCAACTACGATCAGCAGGTACTTTTTTTCTGTAATATCTCCCATTCTCAGGTTTGACCAGGAGAAGCGGTTTTCAAATGAATTGATCAGAAGCGAATCGTAGGTTTCGTTCGAATCGAGCACCGGGTCGAAGGGCTGATAAAACTCTACAAGCGGCTCATCATCACTGTATATCTGGATTTGCTTCTTATAATTGAAAGTGTAATCGATCCGGCCTGCATGAAATGCCGGAGGCCTCATTTTTACGGAATCGATAATCTCCGGCTTGCCTGACAGGTAGAAATATGAATTGGCCATAACACCTGATTCTTTGACCAGGTTTTGTGCAGTTGTAAGATGAACATTGAATAGTCGTGTATCTGTTTCGAGATTTTCTTCAAATACGGTATCGTTTACAATTCCGCCGTTTTCCCGGACTACGAATTTATTATGCCGGTAATTGGCAATCGTGCCGAATCTCAGGTTTTTAGTATAATACTGTCCGGTAAAAACAACACTTTTATCATCCGATTTCTGATTGTTATAATCACCAGGGGAATTGATCAGGAAAAAATCGACCCCGAGAGTGACAGTTCGTTTTATAGTAGAGCTGTGGACTACACGGAAGACCTGTTCTTTTTCAGGGCCACTGTCATAGACCAGGTAGGTCACCGGGATCAGGTGCCGGAAGTACCTTGTACTTTCATTAGTGAAAGTATATGCGTCAAAGGACTCCATGCCGGTATAGAATCCATCCGACAGCACCGGCTGGAAGACCAGGTTTTTATAAGCCAGGCCGATATTTGAAGAACTGGCGCTGAACCTCCCGTTTTGTTCGAGCGGATTGTAACGGTGAAATCCTGTCAGCCGGTCACCCTTTGCGGTATAGAACCTGCCAATCGCAAGGCTATCGGTCCGGTTAAAATAGTAAACAATGGTGGCTGTATCATGGATATGGAGGAGGGAATCGAGTTTGTCGGCGAAGAGGGAAGTAGGTAACAGGATAATGAAAAGCAGGGAAGCTTGGAAGCGGGGAAGCGGGGCAGAAAAAAAATTGATTAAATTAAACATCATGGAGAATTGCTCAAAAATAAAACGGTCCACAAAGAGTTTTATTTTTCAAAAGTACTCAAATCCTCATTGATTAACCACTAAGGCGCACAAAGTACAACACAAAGGAACACAAAGTAATAATTTGTCTATTGACCGGCCTTCGTGCGCCTTCGTGAAATCCTTCGTGCGCCTTCGTGGTTAAAGTCTTTAAATTGCCAGATCACTCAATTCAATCCACCTTTCAGATTTCACCTCAATCTCCTTCATGATCTCCCCAAGACGTTCAGAGCTTTTTATAAGTTTTTCGGGGGAAAGGGTGCTGTCGTTGAATGATGATTCGATGGCTGACTTTTCTTTTTCGAGCAAATCAAGGTCTAGTTCGAGCTGCTGTAGCTCCTGTTTTTCTTTATAGGTCAGCCCGGGCTTCTTTTCCCTGGAAGGTTTTTCGGTAAGTTGTTCCTTTGCCTTCTGGCTGGCTTTCCTCTTTTGTTCAAGCGCTTCGGTGTGATCTTTCCAGATCGAATAATTACCGGGGAAATCCTTGATTTTGGCATTTCCTTCAAACACGAAAAGGTGGTCGACGATCTTATCGAGGAAATAGCGGTCATGGGTGACGACCATCACACAGCCGTTAAAAGACGCAAGATATTCTTCCAGGATATTCAGGGTGAGGATGTCGAGGTCGTTTGTAGGCTCATCAAGGATGAGGAAATTCGGATGCTGCATGAGGACTGTAACAAGATAGAGCCTTCTTTTTTCACCACCGCTTAGTTTATAAACGAATTGATTATGAGTATTGTAGGGGAAGAGGAAATAATTGAGGAAGGCCGCTGCTGATATAGAATCCCCGTTGCTCATCACCACTTCATCAGCAATTTCACGCACCACATCGATTACCGTGGCCAGCTCCTTAAATACCAGCCCTTCCTGCCGGTAAAAGCCGAATTTTACCGTCTCCCCGGGATCGACCCTTCCTTTTTGTGGCTTGATCCTGCAGGTCAGAAGGTCGAGGAAAGTGCTTTTACCCGTCCCATTACGGCCTATTATGCCAACCTTTTCATTCTTTTTAAACGTATAGCTGAAATGATCAACCACCGGGACGCCCGGCCAGGAAAACGAAATATCTTTTACCTCAATGATCTTATTTCCAAGTCTTTCTCCCTGGATATTCAACCTGATACGCTCATCGAAGACTTTCTGTGATGCTTTTTCCCTGATCTCGTAATAACTGTCGATCCGTGCTTTTGACTTGGTAGTTCTTGCTTTCGGCATGCGGTTCATCCATTCCTGTTCGGTGCGGAGGATGTTCCGGGCTTTATCTGTTTCCTTATTCTGGATATCTATCCTCAGCGCCTGGTGTTCCAGGAAATAGGAATAATTGCCTTTGTAGCGGTACAGCGCACCTGTTTCCAACTCAATGATCTCGTTGCACACCCGGTCGAGGAAATAGCGGTCATGGGTAACCATCAGCAGGGTAGAGGAGGAGCGGGAAAGGAAAGCTTCCAGCCATTCGATCATATCAATATCCAGGTGGTTGGTGGGCTCGTCCAGTATCAGGAACGACGGGTCGGTGATAAGCGTCCTGGCCAGCGCCACCCTTTTCCTTTGCCCGCCTGAAAGCTCGCCGATTTTCTGGCCCAGATCATTTATTTTGAAGGTAGAAAGGATTTGTTTCACCCTCGTTTCGTATTCCCAGCCGTTGCAGGCGTCCATTTGCTCGGTAGCAAGCTGCAGGGCTTTTTGATCGTGTGTTTCCAGGGCCTGCTCATAGCTCAGGATCGTGCGCTGGATGGCATTTGCCGATTCATAGACCTCTTCGAATACAGTGTTGGATTCATTGAGTTCCGGGTCCTGCTTGAGATATCCGTATGAGATATCCGGGAAGATTACAGCGCTTCCTTCATCGGAGCTTTCCAGGCCGGCGATGGTATTGAGGATGCTCGTCTTGCCCGTGCCGTTCCTGGCGATCAATGCCACTTTTTGCCCTTCAGCGATCGTGAAGGAGATGTTTTTAAAGAGTACTTTTTCGCCGTAGACCCGGCTCAGGTTCGTGACCTCGAGGAATGTCCGCACGTGGATTGAATTTGGCGCAAAGATAGGTAAAGGAAGCACTAAATGGTAAGCTCCAAGCACCAAGCACCAAATTCCAAACAAATTCCAAATCCAAACCGAAAGTAAACGCTATATATTAGTTAGCTGAATTTAAATTTTCCCTTCGTATAAATCCCAGATAGGAAAGCACATTTCATAATCATTCCAGACAATATCCCCATATTCGATTTTGTAATTCCTGAATATTTTTTTATCGAGGTATTTCCTGACCATGGGATTTTTTGCATTCCTTAAAAAAGGTCCAAAATCAATTTCTTTTTCTATTCCGTTAGAAAACAAAAGTTTTATTTTGTAATCTCCTAAGAATTCTGCACTTGTTATTGAAATGACCATTTCCTTAAATTTTCTTTGTTATTTTTTCAGGTGTAATTTCAAGGTTGTAAACAAAATAATCTATCCATTTCCTCACAATATCGTCCCGGTATAACTCTATGATTTTCCGGAACTTCTTTAAATTCTGAACATCAAGTGGTTCTTTGCCCGGGACTTCTTTAATGATGATCTCTTTAAATTTACCATTTTCAAAAACTATTTCTGCTTTGCTTTCTTTATCCTGGAATTTTCCATGCACATGTATAGGCTCATGTTCATTGGAATAAAAAAGAAAAATCAAACCGAAATATTCATAAAGTTTTGGCATAAAAGTTATCTTTTCACAAAGATAATCATTTTGGCTGCTTTCTTCAATAGCCTCTCGATACTTAAAAATCCCAAATCCCAAGCACCAAATTCCAAACAAATCCAAAACCAAAAAATTCAAAAATCAAAATTTACATCGACCATCGAAAATCGGCCATCGACAATCGAAAATGATTTATAATCTTAGCTGACCCAATTAAGCAAAATACAGTCAGTATGATATCCGGATTTATACTGGCATACTTCCGCTGTGGGATGATGTCGGCAGGTTAATTAGATTTCTCCTCTTTTTTACCACAATAGGCACAATAGGGCACATAGGAAACGCAATAGATCTATGTGTTTTCTATGTGTTCTACTGTGCCTATGTGGTTTATCTTAAATCATTTCCACAAATTTATTTTTTTCTTTATACAAATCATTTCAACATGAATGATGTATGAAATCCCTTCTCACCTTCTCACTTTTTCTCCTCCTCTCCACAAGCCTCATGGGACAGCGCGAAGCGGACAACTGGGTACTAGGCTATTGGGCCGGATTGAATTTTTCAACCGGCGATCCAGTACCGTTTTTTTTGGCCCAGTCGATCCCAGCATATCGCTCATCCGGCTAATCTGGATTATCATCTTAACCGTAAGTTACTGCTGAAATTATTGACTTCTATTGAAAAGTTCACTATATTTCGACTTGAAATCAAGCTGCACCAACTAATACAATTCTGCCAAAAATTGTCCTTGTTTTAAAAAATGATTTCCAGGATTTTTGAGACCGAACGAATCGCATGATAATAAATTCATTTAATTATTAACTTATAAACCTGATCGTTATGAAAAAAATGGGATTATTACAAGGCATTATGATCGTGCTGACAATGCTGGGGATTGGTCACACCTACGCCCAGTGGTCCTACAACAGCACAAACATTTACAACAACAATACCGGAAATGTCGGAATAGGCAACAATTCACCAACAAAATTGCTCAATGTTGGAAAGAATATGACCGAACCTACAGTGCTTATCCGGAATTTCGGAGGGATCGGCGGTGCTACTTTCGAAATGATCGATGATGCCAGCGGTGCCGACTGGAAGTTCAAAGCCACGCTTAACGGCGGATTCAAAATCCGCGATAACGCTTATGGCCTGGATGTCATCACTATTGAAGCCAATAGTGCTGCCAACGCTTTATACATTAATAACATCGGTTACGTAGGATTCGGTACTGACAATCCGACCTCCAGAATAACTGTTGAGTCCGGAGATGTCAAAATCCGCGACAATTATGCATACTTTTATGCAGACAATACAGGGGACAATCTCAATTCGGGCCTTCAGTGCCAGTATAACGGGGTCGGCAAAGCTTGGTTATTTTATGATGAAGGGGAGTCTTTGCTAAGAATCAACTGTGATGGAGGAGGCGGAGGCAGAAATGACTTTATCATTCAGTCCGACGGCGATATCGGGATCGGAACCACCACCCCGGCAGGTGGGATGGAGGTTTATACCGACGACGAGACCTATGCCATCTTCGGGGATAATGCATGGAACCCTCACTATTTTTATCACCTTGAAATAGCTGGTGACGGAGACGGCCAATCAGCGCTTTATGGATTTCGTGCTCGAAATGTACAAAATGATGGAAGCGATTATGGTTTATCCAACTCAAACTCTGCCGTTAAGGGCTATAATTTTATGGGTGACCAATACACATTCGGTGTTTCCGGGTACACTTATGATGATTATACACGTTGCGGAGGAGTAATAGGCTTTATATATCATACGGGAACTAGCTGGGGATCCCTGGGATACAAGAACAGCGGCGGAAATTGTTATGGTGGGTATTTTACCAGCACTGCCTCCGGAGGAGGTAAAAGCAGCGCCACGGCGAATATCGGAATCGGCCTTGCCGCGTGGGGTGACTTAATGGGTGCGGATATCCACGGGAAAACATACGGGTTATATACAGAAGGTGAAAACTATGCAATGTTTGCCCACGGGACCACTTTCAGAGATAACCTGGATGTCCACCTCCAGCAAAACGGTACTGAAACGAGTACGGTGCTTTATACCCATGTCTCTACAGAAGCAACTGTACAGACTTCAGGAGCGGCTAAACTCACGAACGGAAAATCCACCATCGCTTTTGATCCTGACTTTATCAATACGGTTTCAGCTTCAGAGCCGGTGATAGTAACGGTTACTCCTACAGGAAATTCTAACGGAGTCTATATTTCAAAAGTCACCAGCGCCGGGTTCACGGTTATTGAAAATAATGCCGGGAGAAGCAATGTTACTGTCAACTACATTGCCATCGGAAAGCGTGCAGGAC
The DNA here is from genome assembly GCA_963701785.1 of uncultured Bacteroidales bacterium. GTDB lineage: Bacteria > Bacteroidota > Bacteroidia > Bacteroidales > JAGOPY01 > JAGOPY01. The sequence goes on from CAVPBC010000003.1 coordinate 357,800, forward strand.
ATGAAAATCCGAGCCTTCCGGCAGAGGTCATAGACGCTGAATACACTAATAACATAGCCAGGGGACTTACCCCGGATACTGTTCTGGATCATAATGGCGAAGGGCTGTACTACGCAAATGGGCAGCTGGTGGTCGGAAGGCATCCTTCTACTTATCCTGATCCGAATGTTCAGAAGGAGGAGATTGAGCGGCACATCGAATTTACCGGGAACAAAGACTTTCTGAATGATTCTGCTGGCAATGGGGTAGAGGATAAATAATCTTAATTATCATTTCGTGAAAGTCACGAATGTCTGGCGGCAGCATAAAAAAAAGAGGATGATCATTTCTGATACATCCTCTTTTAAATAAATTCTGGCGACGACATACTCTCCCACAACGAATGCAGTACCATCTGCGCTGGCGGGCTTAACGACTCTGTTCGGAATGGGAAGAGGTGGACCCCGCCGCTATAGTCACCAAAAAATCTTTAGTCTGAATCGACTATAATTTTTTAAAATTGACATGCGAAGAAAGAAAATACAGTTTGGAATGGAATATCTTAACATTTAGCAGAAAGCTACGGGTAATTAGTACTGCTCGGCTTTGCCATTACTGACTTTACACCTGCAGCCTATCAACGTCATGGTCTATGACGACCCTTAAAGGAAACCTCATCTTGGGCTGAGTTTCGCGCTTAGATGCTTTCAGCGCTTATCTCATCCGAACATAGCTACCCTGCGATGCAGCTGGCGCCACAACAGGTACACTAGAGGTTCGTCCAACCCGGTCCTCTCGTACTAGGGTCAGGTGCCCTCAAGTTTCCAACGCCCACAACAGATAGGGACCGAACTGTCTCGCGACGTTCTGAACCCAGCTCACGTGCCACTTTAATCGGCGAACAGCCGAACCCTTGGGACCTTCTCCAGCCCCAGGATGTGACGAGCCGACATCGAGGTGCCAAACCACTCCGTCGATATGAGCTCTTGGGAGTGATCAGCCTGTTATCCCCGGAGTACCTTTTATCCTTTGAGCGATGGCCCTTCCATGCGGAACCACCGGATCACTATATCCTACTTTCGTACCTGGTCGACTTGTAAGTCTCTCAGTCAAGCACCCTTATGCTATTGCACTCTGCGCACGGTTACCAAGCGTGCTGAGGGTACCTTTGAAAGCCTCCGATACATTTTTGGAGGCGACCACCCCAGTCAAACTACCCACCAAACAATGTCTCCCGATTACTCGGGATTAGGCATCAGGCAAGCAAAGGGTGGTATTTCAAGGACGACTCCACCACGGCTAGCGCCGCGGCTTCGCAGTCTCCCACCTATCCTACACATCGCTTACCCGATGTCAATGTTAAGTTGTAGTGAAGGTTCACAGGGTCTTTCCGTCCCGTTGCGGGTACCCGGCATCTTCACCGGGACTACAATTTCACCGAGCTCATGGCTGAGACAGCGCTCAAATCGTTACACCATTCGTGCAGGTCGGAACTTACCCGACAAGGAATTTCGCTACCTTAGGACCGTTATAGTTACGGCCGCCGTTTACCGGGGCTTCAATTTAGAGCTTCTCCAGACGAATCCGGATAACCCCACCTCTTAACCTTCCGGCACCGGGCAGGTGTCAGGCTCTATACGTCATCTTAACGATTTAGCAGGGCCATGTGTTTTTGATAAACAGTCGCTTGAGCCATTTCTCTGCGCCCCCCGATCACTCGGGGGAGTCCTTTCTTCCGAAGTTACAGGACTAATTTGCCTAGTTCCTTAGCCATGATTCACTCGAGCACCTATGGATATTCACCTCGACTACCTGTGTCGGTTTACGGTACGGACAGCATACATCTGAAGCTTAGAGGTTTTTCTTGGAAGTCGGCTTACAACCACTATCCGCTTGTCCGAAGACTTACGGTACTATCGGGTTTCAGCACATCCGGCGGATTTACCTGCCAGACGTATACCTACGCCCTTCAACGTACTATTCCGTCAGTACGCGGGTTTTTCACTCCTTCGTTACCCCATCGCAATGTGTGCTGGTACAGGAATATTAACCTGTTTTCCATCGGCTACCCCTTTCGGGTTGACCTTAGGGTCCGACTAACCCGGATCCGATTAGCGTTGATCCGGAATCCTTAGTCTTTCGGTGTGCGGGTTTCTCGCCCGCATTATCGTTACTTATGCCTACATTTTCTTTTCCAGTCGCTCCAGCAGGCCTTACGACCCACCTTCGATGCCACTGGAATGCTCTCCTACCGATCATCTTACGATGATCCTACAGCTTCGGTAATATACTTAATGCCCGTTTATTATTCACGCTTGATCGCTCGACTAGTGAGCTGTTACGCACTCGTTAAATGAATGGCTGCTTCCAAGCCAACATCCTAGCTGTCACTGCAATCAAACCTCGTTTGATCAACTTAGTATATATTTGGGGACCTTAGCTGATAGTCAGGGTTGTTTCCCTCTCGGCCACGGACCTTAGCACCCGCGGCCTTACTCCCGAAGAACATGTCATAGTATTCGGAGTTTGTCAGGATTTGGTAGGCGGTGAAGCCCCCTAGTCCAATCAGTAGCTCTACCTCTATGACACTACTATCGAGGCTGCTCCTAAAAGCATTTCGGAGAGTACGAGCTATCTCTCAGTTTGATTAGCCTTTCACCCCTACCCACAACTCATCCAAGCACTTTTCAACGTACACTGGTTCGGTCCTCCATCCCGTGTTACCGGAACTTCAACCTGGTCATGGGTAGATCACAAAGTTTCGCGTCTACCCCCTCTAACTGAACGCCCTATTCAGACTTGCTTTCGCTCCGGCTGCCCCCGTCAACGGGGTTAACCTTGCTAGAGAGGAGTAACTCGTAGGCTCATTATGCAAAAGGCACGCCGTCAGTTACTGATCCCGATTACTCGGGAGGTTCACCTCCGACAGGTTGTAAGCGCACGGTTTCAGGTACTATTTCACTCTTCTGTTCGAAGTTCTTTTCACCTTTCCCTCACGGTACTAGTTCGCTATCGGTCTCTCAGGAGTATTTAGCCTTACCAGATGGTGCTGGCAGATTCCCACAGGATTTCTCCGGTCCCGCGGTACTCAGGATACTGCTTGGTAATGGATTTGTTTCGCTTACAGGACTATCACCCCCTATGGTCCGTCTTTCCAGACGTGTTCGGCTACGCATCCAAATTCCAGTATTGCAGTCCTACAACCTCCTGATGGCCTTAACCACCAGGATTTGGGCTGTTTCCCGTTCGCTCGCCACTACTTGGGAAATCACTATTGTTTTCTATTCCTCCAGGTACTAAGATGTTTCAGTTCCCTGGGTTAGCTTTTCGATTACTCGAAATTCCCGGTCTTCAACCGGGAGGGTTGCCCCATTCGGAAATCTCCGGATCGAAGGTTATTTGCACCTCCCCGAAGCTTATCGCAGCTTGTCGCGTCCTTCATCGCCTCTGAGAGCCAAGGCATCCACCATGCGCTCTTAATTACTTTCTTGCTAATCTAGTAGAATGTCAGGATAATCCAGACATTCTGTATTTTCTTTCAACATGTCAAAGAACTTTATTCCCAAATTGATTGGGAATCTCCCCGCTTGTTGGGGAACCCTTTTTTTGAAGAGCTCCCCGCTTCCGCGGGGTTTCGTGGAGAATATCGGATTCGAACCGATGACCCCTAGCTTGCAAAGCTAGTGCTCTAGCCAGCTGAGCTAATCCCCCAAAACGATAATTATACGTAGTCCCGCGCAGATTTGAACTGCGGACCCCTACATTATCAGTGTAGTGCTCTAACCAACTGAGCTACGGGACTATACCTTTACCGCTAGGCAAGGCTTGCTTCCTGTGCTCTATAGGAAGATACGTTACACTGCTCGTTTTGGAACAAGCCTAATTAAATATAAAGATGAAGCAGCAGCGGAGCAAACTCGCTTTCCGATTAATAACCGGTTTTTGACAGCAAATCACTCTAGAAAGGAGGTATTCCAGCCGCACCTTCCGGTACGGCTACCTTGTTACGACTTAGCCCCAGTCATTGGTTTTACCCTAGGCCGCCCCTTGCGGTTACGGACTTTAGGTACCCCCAACTCCCATGGCTTGACGGGCGGTGTGTACAAGGCCCGGGAACGTATTCACCGCGCCATGGCTGATGCGCGATTACTAGCGAATCCAACTTCATGAAGTCGAGTTGCAGACTTCAATCCGAACTGAGACCAGCTTTCGAGATTAGCATCCTGTCACCAGGTAGCAACCCTCTGTACTGGCCATTGTAGCACGTGTGTCGCCCTGGACATAAGGGCCGTGCTGATTTGACGTCATCCCCACCTTCCTCACTACTTGCGTAGGCAGTTTCATTAGAGTTCCCAGCATTACCTGATGGCAACTAATGATAAGGGTTGCGCTCGTTATGGGACTTAACCCGACACCTCACGGCACGAGCTGACGACAACCATGCAGCACCTTGTAAGACGTCCCGAAGGAAATACGCCTTTCGGCATACGTCGTCCTACATTTAAGCCCAGGTAAGGTTCCTCGCGTATCATCGAATTAAACCACATGCTCCTCCGCTTGTGCGGGCCCCCGTCAATTCCTTTGAGTTTCAACGTTGCCGCCGTACTCCCCAGGTGGATCACTTAATGCTTTCGCTCAGTCGCTAACAGTATATCGCTAACAACGAGTGATCATCGTTTACAGCGTGGACTACCAGGGTATCTAATCCTGTTTGATCCCCACGCTTTCGTGCATGAGCGTCAGTTACAGCTTAGTGAGCTGCCTTCGCTATCGGTGTTCTGTGTCATATCTAAGCATTTCACCGCTACATGACACATTCCGCCCACTTCAACTGTACTCAAGAATAACAGTATCAATGGCAGTTTCCCGGTTGAGCCGGGAGATTTCACCACTGACTTATTATTCCGCCTGCGCACCCTTTAAACCCAATGAATCCGGATAACGCTTGCATCCTCCGTATTACCGCGGCTGCTGGCACGGAGTTAGCCGATGCTTATTCATACAGTACCATCAGTCCCGGTTCACGACCGGGATGTTTTTCCTGCATAAAAGAAGTTTACAATCCATAGGACATTCATCCTTCACGCGGCATGGCTGGGTCAGACTTGCGTCCATTGCCCAATATTCCTTACTGCTGCCTCCCGTAGGAGTCTGGTCCGTGTCTCAGTACCAGTGTGGGGGTTAACCCTCTCAGGACCCCTAGACATCGTAGCCTTGGTGAGCCGTTACCTCACCAACTAGCTAATGTCACGCATGCCCATCAATAACCGCCGGAGCTTTCATTCTAAGAATATGCATTCTCAGAATAATATGGGACATTAATCCCGATTTCTCGGGGCTATTTCCCAGTTAAAGGTAGGTTGCATACGCGTTACGCACCCGTGCGCCACTCGTGTATCTCCGAAGAGACCTTACCGTTCGACTTGCATGTATTAAGCCTGCCGCTAGCGTTCATCCTGAGCCAGGATCAAACTCTTCATTGTAATAATGAATTATTTAATCTCTTGGACTTGCAATTTCACCATATTTGGAGTATTAATCTTGGAGCTTATTTGCTTCCGCTAGGCTTGCTTCAATCTTATCAAAGAACTTTTTTTGTTTCCTTTTTGACCGTTTTAAAAATCAAAAGGGCTGCAAAGATATAACCTTTTTTTAATCCAGCAAACATTTCTAAAAAAATATTATTTATTTTTTCGGAAACGGGCACCTAAGATAATAATTATTTGCCCTGTTTGCAAGAGTTTTCAGCTATTTTTTAAAGAACAATTTCAAATGAGGGTGCAAAGGTAAAAACATTTTCCAATATACAACACCTAATCAAAATAAAAATCAATTATAGATATTAACACTGGTTGATAAACCATTTAATATATAGATAATCAGCAATATATACCATAGATGTTTTATCAAAAATATGCTTTGTGCCAGGAATTGTTTCGGGATGAATGCCGTTCTTACCTTATATTTTGGATTGGTGTTCCAACTCTTTCATGATATTCCGGTAACCAGGCGTAAGCTTGAAGATGACATTTGTCGAAGTGTGCTCCATCTCAAGAAGGCCAAGCATGATGAAATCGACCAAAATTCTTTCGGCCTGAATGGAAGTTAAACCGGCTATACGGCGGTATTTCGAAATGGTTATGCCAGGGTTGCTCTCCAGGTACGACAGCAATTCCCTTTGAGATTCCCTGAACCGGACTGTCGTGGCTAATCCTGACTTCCGTCTCTCCCATACACTCAACAAAACCTTGTTTGCCTTGAAATTCTGGTCACCCTGGCGGATATAAGCCACCCAGCGCCCTTCAGGGTCCTGTGCCAGGTAAGGCCTGTTCCCGCCCTTGCCTATTATGACTTCAACAACTCTTTTGCCTTCTACCTGCCATTCACGGACCTTTAATTCAACTTCAGGCTTACAATACATTTTTGCCGCACCATCTACCATAAAGTATTCTTCCTCTGACCTGACCCCGGCGATGGAGCCATTATCCTTTACCCCAACCAGCAACCTGCCGCCATCGGTGTTGGAAAATGCTACCAGCGTTCGGGAAATCTTCCGGAAATCCGACACTTCGAATTTAAAGTCAAGCATCTGGTGCTCCCCTTCAGCAATTAGTCTTTTAATATAATCCGACATAAAAAATCCGGGATAAGGCAAAAGCAAAGTTAACCCCTTCTTGCAATTCCTATCAATTCATATTTGAATGCATCCTTTATGATCAGGAACAATGCGATGATATAAAAGCTATCCATGAGGAGGTCGTATAAAAATCTGATGGTTGTGGAATTATAATACGATGTAAGCAGGATAACATAAATAAGTTGAATAATGAAAAATATCAGGATATTCTCAATAGCCGAGCGTGTTGCAAGTTTTCGGGGCAGATTGAAAAAGAGCAGTATCTGCCAGGTCATGATCATAATAAAAGGTAATAAGATAAGATCAGCTTTTTGCGGGTATGATCCCTTTCTGCCGTCGATGATTGTATCAACTATAAAAGTCGGGGCGCCTTCTACCATTTTAAGGCCAACCTGTGTGTCTGATGAAAATATTAACAGGATGTTTGCCCCCAACCGCAGCAGTTGGGCATAGATCCAGTCAAGCCCGTTGAACCACAGGACCACCAACAGGCTTGATGCTCCTACCACAATAAGGACATTAACTAATTTCTTTTGTTTCATGTTTGCGGATCTCGGGGTTGAAAATCAGGATTGTTGACTTTATCACGCCATGCCCAGACACCAAAGATCATAAATCCAAAAAGTATATTCCATATATAGTCGTGAGTGGTGTCAAACATCTCAGGATAATACCTGCCGATATAACCCATGGCAAAAAATCGAAGGATGTTGGTGAGGAAGATCACCCCGAAGAAAATGAACAGGTTGATCACTTTATATTTCAGCGACCAGTTGGCGAAAACCGCCAGGGCAATAGCAAACAGGTAAAAATTATAAGCGGTGCATTCTACAATAATTTCCATCGGAAAACCATCGATCATGATACCAGAAAAGCTCAGTTTCTGAATAGGGATGAAGAGGATTTTTCCTACTATCAAAGTAGAATTAACAGAGAATCCTACGAACATATTGCGGAAATCCTCTCTAATACCGGGTATGTGGACAATGATGACCAGCAGAAACCACAGGGCGAATGCTTTGATGAGCGGCAATAATTTAATGAGCAATTCTTTGCTGAAAAGCGGCATTTTCGGTCTGGCCGATTTTGGCCCTTTAACCTGTCTAAATCCAGGTGAAGAGTTTTGCTGAGTCTTTTTCGATTCGGGCTGACGCCGGGTTTCTTTTTGTTTTTTCAATCCAGTAAGATTTGGCCCGTAAAAATAGAAAAAGAAATCAGAATATTAAATACGGTGCATGCTTTATTGTGATCACTGCATTTTAAAGCCATGATTGTATTACCTTTCCCGGTTTCAGGGATAAATACCGGATGGTGGTTTAAATAGCGTTTCGGGCCGGCGGAAAATTTTTCCATAACCGGCCCGGGCGCTTTTGTAATAAGTAAGGTTCAGGGAAAAAAAATTGATCTAGATGAATTCGAGATTATTCTTATCCGTGGTCTTTTCACAATAGATACACTCCAGGCGAAGATCTACCTTATCCGTTACATTGAATTTCGTGGGGATTTTTTCATGGTTAGTGATACAGTTCGGGTTGAAGCAACGCACGAACCTGTTGATCTGGTCAGGAATTTCCACCTTTTTCTTTTCTACGACCTGGTAATTGCGAATGACGATCAGGGTGGCAGATGGCGCGACCAGGGCGATCTTATTAATTTCATCACTTTGAAAAAACAGGTTGGCCACTTTTATAATGCCTTTGCGCCCGTATTTTTTACTCTCGAGGTTGGTCCCGAAGAGAATCTGTTCCCTGCAATCTGCAAGACCCAGTATTTTAACGACCTGAAAGACGCTTTTTGCCGGGATATGGTCTATCACCGTTCCGTTCTCTATTGCAGATACCTGCAATTCCTTCCTAGTCTTATTCTCATCCATAATAAATGATTCAAATTAAAAATTAAAAATTAAAAATGAAAACTCAGAACTCAGAACTCAGAACTCAGAACTCAAAATTCAGCATCATACCACCCCAAGTATCGATGCCAGTAATGCCTGTCTTACGTAGACGCCATTCTGGGCCTGCCGGAAATAATAGGCCATCGGGTTCGTATCGACATCCACTTCAATTTCATTGACCCTGGGAAGAGGATGGAGGACCCTCATAGTAGGCTTTGCACCTTGCAGCATTTCGTTTTTAAGAATATATGCATTCTTCACCCTTTCGTATTCAATCGGATCAGAAAATCTTTCTTTCTGAATGCGTGTCATATAAAGAATATCGACCTGGGGGATGACTTCATTCATGTCAGTGTATTGAAAGTAATCAAGCTTGTTTTCCTTGATCTTTCTTTTGACATAACTGGGTAATTTAAGTTCCTCAGGTGAAACCAGGTGAAAAGTTGCATTAAAGTTGCACATGGCAAAGGTAAGGGAGTGAACCGTCCTGCCGTATTTCAGGTCACCTACAAAAGCAATCTGGAGATTATCCAGTTTTCCCTGTGTTTTCCTTATGGAATACATATCGAGAAGGGTTTGTGTAGGATGCTGGTTGGCGCCGTCTCCGGCATTGATGATGGGTACCGGGCTGACTTCGCTGGCAAAACGCGCACTGCCTTCCCTGGGATGACGCATGACGATGATATCAGCGTAATTACTGACAGTCAGAATGGTGTCGTTCAGCGATTCACCTTTTGAAACGCTTGAGGACCCGGCTTCCGAAAAGCCGATTACCTGCGCTCCAAGCCGTGGATGCAGCACTTTCGAAACTTAGCCGTGTGCGGGTTGAAGGTTCAAAAAATAATGTAGCGACAACATATCCTTCCAGGATATTCTGGACAGGCTTATTCTCAAACCCTTCAGCCAGGTCAAGAATACGGAGTTGTTCTTCCTTTGTGTAATCGTCAATGGAGACCAGGCCTTTGTTTTTCATAAACTTGGGAAAGAATGTTGGAGATTGTTAAATCATTTCAATCCGTGCTTTTTGACAAATTCATCCAGGATGCTTACGAGATCCGGATCGCCAATTTCCTGCAGATCATAATATACCCTTGTATTGGGTTTATTGATCTTTATAATACGGTTCAGGTCGATTGGAGTTCCAATGATAACGGAATCACAATCAGTTTTGTTGATGGTTTCTTCAAGGTCTTTAAGTTGTTGTTCGCCATAACCCATTGCCGGCAGCAGGGTACCGATATTAGGATAGATTTCGAAGGTCCTTGTCAGTTTACCGACCGTAAATGGCCTGGGGTCCACCAGCTCTGCAGCGCCGTATTTTTGAGCGGCAACGGTACCGGCCCCTATTTTCATTTCACCATGTGTAAGTGTAGGTCCGTCTTCAATCACCAAAACTCTTTTCCCTCTTATTAAAGAAGGATTATCAACCTTAATAGGCGAAGCGGCATCGACCACGATAGCTTTCGGATTCACTTTTGCAATGCTTTCCCTCACTGTCTGGATACCTTTGCCATCAGCCGTGTCAATTTTATTGATAACAACGACATCAGCCAGGCGGAGGGTCACTTCACCGGGATAATAACCAAGTTCATGGCCGGGACGATGGGGGTCAACTACAGTAAAGTTCAGGTCGGGTTTATAAAAAGGGAAATCATTATTTCCGCCGTCCCATAAAATCACATCACAACCATCCGGATCCTGTTCAGCTGCCCTGAGGATAGCTTCGTAATCGACACCGGCATAAATAACATTTCCTCTGACCACATGGGGCTCATATTCTTCCATTTCCTCGACCGTACATTTGTGTTTGGCAAGGTCAGCGATTGTTGCAAAGCGCTGGACTTTCTGTTCGACCAGGTTTCCATAAGGCATGGGATGCCTGATAGCAACTACTTTCAAGCCTTTTTCCATCAGGATTTCTATCACTCGGCGTGATGTCTGGCTTTTACCACAGCCTGTCCTGACAGCACCAACGGCAATAACCGGCTTGGTTGATTTAACCATAGTGTCTTTTGGGCCCAGCAGCATGAAATTTGCACCTGCAGCATTGACGATTGCGCTTACTGCCATTACTTTCTGGTAAGTGACATCGCTATACGAAAATACGCAAATATCAACTTTCATTTCATTGATCAGCCGTGGAAGGTTTTCTTCGGCGAAAATGGGGATGCCTTCAGGATAGAGGTGACCAGCTAACTGAGCCGGGTACTTCCTGCCATCGATGTCAGGGATCTGGGCAGCCGTAAACGCCACCACGTTGTAAGATTCATTGCCGCGAAAATAGGTGTTGAAGTTGTGAAAGTCTCTTCCTGCAGCTCCGATAATGATCACATTTTTCTTCATTACGTAAGCTTTTAAAAGTTAGTGATTGATTTATTTTGAACAAAGATAGAACTTTAACTTGAAATCGAAAGTCCTGGAAATTGATTTTTTGAAGAAGTCTTAAATTCGCTATTTTTGGGGTCCTGATTCATCAATAATGATAGAAACAATACTCGCAGAAAAGGCGGCAGAAGCAATCAGCCAGTTATTTAACAAATACCCGGATCCTTCAATGGTTACAGTTCAGAAGACACGACCGGAATTTGAAGGAGATCTTACCATAGTTGTTTTCCCGCTCACCCGTTTTTCAGGCAAATCACCTGAAGAAACAGGCAGAGCAATCGGTGACCGGCTTCAGCAAAATGTTGACTTCATCACCTCTTTCAATGTGGTTAAAGGTTTCCTGAATTTAGTGATCAGTGATGATTACTGGCTGGATTTCTTTTCGTCAAGCCTGGCTGATCCTGCCTTTGGTTTCCTGCCGGAAGATGGAAGCCCGCCTATTGTTATCGAATATTCTTCGCCAAACACAAACAAACCTTTACACCTGGGGCATATCCGGAATAATCTCCTGGGATGGTCGATTGCAGAAATATTAAAAGCCAACGGTAAAAAAGTCATTAAAGTGAACCTGGTCAATGACCGGGGCATCCACATTTGCAAAACTATGCTGGCATACCGGAAATGGGCAGATGGTGTTTTACCGGAGAAAAAGGGATTAAAAGGGGATAAATTCGTCGGTAGTCTTTATGTTAAATTTGAACAGGCCAATAAAAAGGAAATTGAGGGACTGGTCTCTAAAGGTTTTTCAGAAGATGAAGCCTACAAGCAATCGGGCCTGACACAGCAGGCACTTGACCTTTTACAGCAATGGGAGAGTGGTGACAAGGAGACGAGGGAGCTATGGAACACCATGAATAGCTGGGTTTACAAAGGATTTGACCAGACATACAAACGGTTGGGCGTTGATTTCGACCAGATTTATTATGAATCGGAGACCTATCTTCTGGGTAAAGAGTTAGTAAAGGAGGGGTTGGAAAAAGGGGTTTTTTACAGGAAGGATGACGGTTCGGTCTGGGTTGACCTGGAGGATTTTAAGCTGGATGAAAAGCTACTTTTAAGAGCAGATGGGACCTCTGTCTATATCACTCAGGATCTTGGAACCGCTCAACTGAGGGTTGATGATTACAAACCCGGGCAACTTTTATATGTGGTTGGCAATGAACAGATCTATCATTTTGATGTCCTCAAGATATTACTGAAGCTTCTCGGCCGGGAATGGTCAGACCGGATTTTGCATGTTTCTTATGGAATGGTAGAACTCCCCCAGGGGAAGATGAAATCACGGGAGGGAACTGTTGTTGATGCAGATGACCTGATGGATGAAATGTATGAAACCGCCAAAAAAACAACTTCTGAACTTGGCAAACTTGATAATCCCGATGACCTTGAGTGGAAAGAGCTGTTTGAAATGCTTGGAATGGGGGCTTTAAAGTATTTTATCCTGCGTGTCGATCCCAGGAAGAATATGATGTTCAACCCGGAAGAGTCAATCGATTTCAATGGGCATACAGGGCCATTTATACAATATACTCATGCCAGGGTCAGGTCGTTGCTGTTGAAAGCAGAGGGCAGGGGGCATAGGGCAAAAGGATTTGTCAGACCGGATGAATTTGAATTAAATCCAAAAGAGAAAAGCATCCTTAAAATATTATACGATTTCCCGACCGTAATTTCTGAGGCCGGGAAAAACCTCAGCCCGGCTGTCCTTGCAAGCTATTGCTATGACCTGGCAAAGGAATATAACCAGTTTTACCAGGAAATTCCTGTCCTCCGTGAACCCGACACCCAGAAAATACACTTCCGGCTTGCCCTGTCAGAATTTACAGGACAGGTGTTAAAAAGAGGTTTAAGCCTGCTCGGGATACAGGTGCCGGAGAAGATGTAGATCGGTCAGCGGTCAGCGGTCGGCGGTCAGCGGTCGGCGGTCAGACGGTCGGCATTGTTAGTTTTCCCAGATTTTCTTAAATAGCCCGCCTTCTTTTCCGTTAAAAGTTGATCCCGGATTGGCAGTTGAGGTAATAATATAAGCCATATTTGTGTCTGCGACCGGGTAAGCCTGGATTTCAACAGGTGTAAAATTATTTCCTTCGATCGTCAAAGAGTGGCTGGGGGAAGACTGGAAAACATCCTGGTCTGCAAATTTACTACCGCTGAGCCGGGCTAAAGTCGAACGGTACTTTGCCATGCTGGCTGAATCGGCAGGTGATCCATTGAGCAGCCATCTGCCATCCTGGTTTTCGATAACTTTCCTGTCACCAGGCTGGTTGACAATGATACGTGTTATATCTTCAGGATTAATACTGGAAAGGCTGCGGTAACGGTAGGCATCCGTATTGCCACTGACACCCATCTTTAAATATCCGTCAACCGCGTAAACATCCTTTTCACCAACAAGGCGCACATAGGTTGTCATATCGCCCCTTTGCTGCTGCCGGGATTGCATTTGCTGCTGCTGGTCCTTTGGCATGCTGTATGAAAATTTCCCGATATAGATCTCTGCCACAGTTTTATCTGCTGCTTTGAGGGTAACCAATGAGGCTGCGGAATCGGTCACTTCATATTTAACCCATGCATCAGTGCCTTTGCCGGCATATCGCTTGGTCGACAGATCACTTAATTGTTTGAGTATATTTTTAACGACATTGCTATCGGCCGGGTAATCACGGCCACCCTTCTTTACGATCCATTTATCTCCGCTCAGCCTGAGATCGACGGATTCCTGTCCACTTTTGGGATCCTTTACCAGGATTTGCGTAATGGCCGTTTCATCAAACGTCAGTATTTTATCTTTAAAGGTCCTGTCATCTGTGCGCGAATAACGGACAATCAAATAAGCGATCATTAAAACAGCCAGGATAATGATCAGTACACCAGAACTGAATTTTTTAAACATATCCTTCCTCCATTCTTTTTACTCTTAAACTCCTGTTCCTTTGATTTCTGAAAATACCGTACAAGATGATCAGGATGATAGGGAGCAGGAAATTAAGCCATTTAAGAAATAATTTCCTTCCTTCGTCCACTTCATCCAGCGGTCGTGCTGTGATGGCCTTGGTGCGCAGGTCGATCAGTCCGGTTTCATCTGAAAGCCAGTCGACCGCATTTACCATCAGGTTAATATTATCGGGCTGCAATTGTTGCGGGCGCTGCCCTTCGCCATTGACGGGGAAATCGCCATCACCGACCAGGACGATCCTAGAACCGGCACTGCCGGAAATACTGCCTGAAAGCACCCCGGCTACTGTCATCCCTGACAGGGGAAAGTCCCTGTCGGTCCATTTTTTATTAACGTCAAAATAAAGCGGTGGATTAACGGTACCTGATTTTTGGGATGAAAAAGCAAGCGGGGTAAAAGTCATGCTGGTATCCCCGTTATATTGAATGGTACTTGCAAAAGGCAGGAGAACCTGCTCAAGTCCTTTGGTAACCGGATGGTCGGCGAATTTCTGGATGACCGGCAGGTAAGGAAAACTGATGTTGGTCGTATAGCTCATAAAACCGGTCTGTTGCTGAACCCCTACATTATCCGCATGTGGCATCAACGAGGAAATTGTTGTCAACAAAAAGGCCTTTCCCGCCCAGCCAATCCTCGAGACCGGTATAAATGGAAGAACCGCTAACCGTAGAGAAATCGCCTTTCACCTTATTATAGGCAATGAAAAGGTTACCTCCGCGGGAAAGATACTGGTCCAATATGCCCAGGTGATCAGGTGGTATAGTGTCTGTTGGTGCGACCATAGCAATCGCCTCATATTTCATCAGATCGGCAGATGGGTCATCCAGGTTTATTTCCTGCACCGAGTAAAGAATACCCAGGGATGCCATTACCTGCTGCAAAGCATTCATAGATGGTTCTCCATGGCCCTGGACATAACCGACAAGGGGCTTTTGAGTGACTGAAAGTTTCTTGATCGAGGAGGACAGCGAATACTCCATGGCTGTTCCTGACTGGACCACAGGGATGATCTCCTTATCATTTCCCATTTTCAGGACGGCACCCAGGAACACTCTTTTCTGGGTCATCTGGTCCCTTTCCCTGACGTTGACAATATTTGGCATAATGCCTTCCTGCATGGCCTTTTGTTCTGATTCCTGGTCTTTGTTCGGATCGATAAATTCATATACCAGGTTTCCTTTTGCTACATTAGCATACTCTATCAGCATGTCCTTAAAGTCAGTCCTTGCCTGCAGCAGCTGTGGGGGGACATCTTCCGTAAAATATGCCGTGACCGTTACTGGTTCTTCCAGCGAGCGAAGGATGTTTTTTGTTGCTTTGCTCAAAGTATAGCTATTGTCGGCGGTCAGGTCAAGCCGGAAATACAATTGTTCAGAAATAATGTTGACGACGATTACGATCCCGATCATCAGCAGGACCTGGGTTGCCATCGATTTTCCACCTTTCTTTTTCATATCCTATGATTTCTCAGATTTCAGACTAAAGTTTGGTTAAGCAATCCTTTTTCTTAAAATATTCATTTCCGTAAGGATCAGGCCTATGAAAATTACGGAGAAGAAGAAAATCAGGTCCCTTGAATCAATCACGCCACGGGAGATAGATTCAAAATGTTGTGAAATACTCAGGAAACTGATGATCTCCCCGAGGATACCGGACATGCTGCTTGCCAGGAGGTCGAAAATAATGTGGAAGAAGATGCCGATTACCAGGGCAACCAGGTAAGCGACGATCTGGTTATTGGAGAGACTGCTGGCAAAAAGGCCGATGCTGATGTAGGCACAGCTGATCAGGATCAGGCCGAAATATCCACTGATGACGCTTCCATGGTCGACCGGGCCAAGCGAGGCAACCGTGATATAATACGGTAGCGTCAGTCCTAGGGCGATAAGGATCAGGACCAACGTCGCCGTGAATTTTCCTGCGATAACCTGCCAGTCGCTCACCGGCCGGGTAAGGAGCAATTCAATAGTCCCGGACTTATTTTCTTCGGCAAAAAGCCTCATCGTGATAGCCGGGATAAAAAAGAACAGGGTCCAGTAGGCTATCCCGAAGAAAGCCTGAAGGCTGGCCTGCTTGATGAAAAATATATCGGTCCCGAAAATCCAGGTAAAAAACCCGCTGAAACCCAGGAAGGCGACCATCATGATATACGCCATAAGGGAATCGAAAAACGAACCCAGTTCCCGTTTTGCTATTGTCCAGATTTGATTCATACCGTAATTTATTGCTCCTGCGGATAAATCCGCAGGTAAATTATTAATTCATGGTTAATTCTCTGAAAATATCTTCAAGTTTGGTTTCGATGGATGACATACCGGTAAGCACCCAGTGATTTTTGACACACAGGCTGAAAATAGGTCTGCGGGAGGAGTGGTCATGTTTGCTCGTGATCTCAAAGGTGTGATCTTCGTGCTTAATAAAGTCGACTACCTCCACAGTTTCCAATGCCTGGATGGCATTGAATATTGCATTTGGCTCACCGTCTTCAATCTTGACTTTCAGGATTTCCTTGCCGTGGGCCCGTTTCCTGAGTTCTTCGGCCGTACCGTCTGCAACGATCTTTCCTTTGCTGATGATCAGGATGCGGTCGCAGGTGGCTTCGACTTCAGCAAGAATGTGGGAGCTAAGGATAACGGTTTTTTCTTTTCCGATTTTTTTGATCAGTTCCCGGATCTCGACGATCTGGTTAGGATCGAGACCGGCAGTAGGTTCATCGAGGATGAGTACATCAGGGTCATGGATGAGGGCCTGCGCCAGGCCGACGCGCTGTTTGTACCCTTTTGACAGTTCGGCGATATTTTTATGCTTTTCGCCTTCGAGCCCGCACAGGCGAACCATTTCAAGTATCCTTTTCCGGATCTTTGATTTTTCAATTCCCTGCAGTTCAGCAACATATTTCAGGTAATCGAGGACCGGCATTTCCTGGTAAAGCGGGTTGTTCTCCGGCAGGTAGCCGATGTGTTTCCTGATTTCATCCGCCTGGTCTTTTAAGGAAAACTGCCCGACGGAAATGTTGCCTTCATTCGGCAGGAGGTAGGTCGTGATCGCTTTCATGGTGGTGGTCTTGCCGGCGCCGTTGGGGCCCAGGAAGCCTAATACTTCTCCGGTGTTTACCCTGAAAGAAATATTGTCCACGGCACGCTGTGTGCCGTAGACTTTGGTGAGATTTTCAACGATTATATCCATATGCACCAAAATTTGATGCAAAAGAAATAAATTTTGAAGATTTTTGAAAGATGAGTAAAGAGGTGTTTTAACAAAATTTAACAGCTAACTGAGGTTCAAGACATTCAAGCTTACAATGCTTCAAGTCTCAAGCTATTCAACGGCCGTTCCTTTGAATGTCATGTTGAATTCTTCCCATTTTTGCGTTTTGTAGGCATCTGAGCCAATATAATTCAGGATGGCTTCAAATTCAGGTGCTTTCCGGTAACCGGGCACGGTGGTGACTTTCTTCAGGTTTTCATCGAGAAACACAAAGGAAGGATAAGACATCCTGCCGGCCAGCAATTCCTGTGCTAAATCATGCGATGAGCGTGTGCCCGTCGGGTTTGCATTTACGAATTGTGTTCCGTTGAAATCGACTGTGTCTTTTCTTTCAGCATTGAATTTAACAGCATAATAGTGCTGGTTCATGTATTCAACCACTACCGGGTTGATAAAAGTTGCCGCGTCCATTTTTTTACACCAGCCGCACCAGTCGGTATACATATCGATGAACATTTTCTTTGGTTTCTTTTTATTCTGCGCAACAGCCTCTTCGAAATCCAGCCATTTGATTTTAGCAGATGATGCCGGGGCGGCCTGTGCCTGAGCTTGTGTTCCTGTTGGAATAAGAAATAAGGCACCGGCGAATTATGATAAGACTGATAAAAAAGTTCTTTTTCATAAAATTAATTTTTTGCGAAAATAAAACGAATAACTGTGCAAAATTGTTCATTGTTGTTAATTTGTGTTAAACGCGGAGGGAAAACCTCAAAAGGGTTGTCTCATCAGAGACTTTTTGTTTCACGCAGATTAACGCAGATCTAATGCAGATTTTCGCAGAATATTAAATATCAAAAAGTTAGTATATGCGATATCTGCGAAAAAATCAGCGAAAATCTGCGAGAAAAAAACAGTATGACCTATGAGAAACCTTAAATTCAATAATCCTTTGATCGTTCAATTTCACGTTTAACATCTTTTTTTTTAAGCGTTTCGCGTTTATCATAGCTGTGTTTCCCTTTCGCCAGGGCTATTTTCAGCTTGGCAAACCCTTTTTCGTTGATAAAAAGTATAAACGGAATGATCGTAAGCCCTTTTTCACGCGTTTTTGTTTCGAGTTTTCTTAATTCCCTGGCGTTTAAAAGCAATTTTCTGTCCCTTTTCGGATCGTGGTTGTAATGTGTCCCCAGCCTGTATTCAGAGATATGGAGGTTTCTGACGAACAATTCGCCATCAATAAAGGTACAGAAAGAATCAACGAAGCTCGCTTTGCCTTCCCGGATCGATTTGATCTCGGTACCGGTCAGCTGTATGCCTGCCACGAATTCTTCCAGGAGGAAATACTCGAAGTAGGCCTTCTTGTTTTTAATGCTGATGGTTTTGGCGAAAGTGCTCATTGTGATTTGAAACGGGTTGCAAAGATCGGGAAAAAAGTGGAATGGTGGAACGGTGAAATGGTGATAAGGGTGAAACATTCCTGGCAGGTTGCTGAATCCTTTTTTCACCACATAGGCACACTAGGGCACATAGGAAGCACAATAGGTCTATATGGTTAAATCAATTTGTTCCAATGTTCCAGGATTCCAAATTTCTATTTTCTATTTTCCAATTCCGACCGCTTTAATGGCACGCAGATAAAATGGATACAACGGATTTACGGTGATGTGATCCGTGTAAATCCGTCGCATCCGCGGAAATCCGTGTGCTATTTAAATCTTAAATCAGAACTTCAATTCTATCCCGGCAAGGAAATTAATCCCTGCCTGTGGAAAATATCCATCATAAACACCATAAGCTCCTTCTGAATAATACCGGTAAACCCAGGCGTTAGATTCATATTCCGTGTTGGTGAGGTTGTTGAACTTCACACTGAAACCGAGTTGCTTCAACGATTTAAAATTCATGCTATACCTGATCAGCAGGTCGTTGACAAAATATGGATCAAGTTTCCGGTCGTTACTGGAAGTATTGTCAATGTATTGTTTTCCAACATATTTACTGAATAGTGAAAGTTCAAGTTTATTGAAAGGTTCCCAGGTAATAATACTGCTGCCGCGTCAAGGACGGTGAAAAGGCGATATCGGTATTGCCCAGTTCATTCATGACCTGGTCTGGCCATTGGTCCCAGTTGTCGATATATTCAGTAAAATCTATTATCTTGTTAGAACTCAATGTCGTATTGATATCCCAGCGGAGATTTTTAAAATGCGGATGCCAAGCGACAATTCAATCCCGGTGCGATAGCTCCTGTCGACATTTTCCATGACCGGGTCGCCGACATCATTGATACGGCCGGTCAGGACCAACTGGTCGAGATAATACATATAATAAAGATTGGCAGAAGTGAAAGATACCTGCCGGCTATGGAATTTATACCCGGCTTCGCCATTGTAGAGCCGCTCGGCAGTGGGGTACGGGCGGTCAGGATTCGCGTCGATCAGTGCGCTGCGGTTGGGTTCCCTGTTTCCGACAGCTAGCGACAAATAGGCCTGGTTCTGATCGTTAAGATCAATAAAAGCGCCAATTTTCGGGTTAAAGAAGTTGTAAACGTGTTCCTGGCTGATATCCCTCAGGTCATTATCGATGCCGTCGATACGTGTAATTAATCAGTCGGTATTGCAGGTCACCGTAAAGATTCAGTTTTTCTGCCGCCTGCCAGTTGATCTTAGCGTAAATATTCGCATCGGTCTTGTCACTCTGGCTTTCGTACCACCTGTAATTCGTTATCAAATTGATAGGCAATTTCGGACCAGGAAAGCATCACCATAATGATTCCCGTCGTAATAATTGAATGCCCCGCCGATCGTAGCCCGGATCCGATTATTATTATCGAAATTCAATCCGAAAGTAAAACCATAAAAATGATTATCAAGGTAGCGGCGTGTGACCGGTACGAAAGACGCAACAGTCCTGGATCCGATCGCGGCACTTAAAAGTTTAACGACGGTGAAGCCACTGACGGTAATGATATTCTTCATAATAGCCTATGCCGCGTGTATAATGGAGCGCCGTGCTGATGTTCCAGTTTTTGCTGATATTCTGAAGCCAGTTCAGATGATAATGGGTTTGCCGGTAATTATCGGTCTGATTATCGTAATAATTCAGATAGCCTGAATAATCGGTGATATGCACCAAGCGGATTGAAAGTCCGGTTTGTATCGAGGATGTAACCGGGCACTCCGGCCCATGCCTGGTATGTTTCTTTCGTTACCGGATAATACCATCAGCCTGACGATTGAATTTTTTCCGAAATATCCTCCGGAAACGGTAAAAGAAAACAGATCAGCTGAAGCTCTGTCGATGTAACCGCCGGAATAGATCAGGGAGAATCTGTCATCGAGCGCCCATCTTTTTTTGATCAGGCCGGTACCTGCCTTACTGGTTAATTTAAAAGTTTTAAAGGAACCGCCTGATATGCTGGCCTCTCCATAAGGCGTAACTTCCGGGTCATCGCTGCGGATGTTGATGCTGGCGCCGAATGCTGCCGCGCCATTGGTTGATGTCCCGACGCCCCGCTGGATCTGGATGCTTTCGGCCGAAGAGGCGAAGTCGGGCAGGTCAACCCACCAGACGCCATGAGATTCCGAATCATTCAGCGGGATGCCGTTGATGGTAACGTTGATCCGGGTGAGATCCGTGCCCCTGATCCGTAAGATTGCTGTAACCGATCCCGGTGCCGGCATCAGAAGTGGTCACGACTGATGGGCTGGTTTGAAGCAAATAGGGCATATCCTGGCCCAGATTCACCTGTTCAATCTCTTTGCTTGTGATGGTTGAAAAGGTAGTGGGAGAGTTTTCCGGGGCCCTCGTCGCCGTGACGATAACCTCCGAGCCCATGATGGCTGAAGGTTTCAGTCTGATATTCAGTGTGGTATCTTTATTAATTTTTAAAGTAGATGAATACTTTTCATAACCGATATAAGTGACATTAACCTGGTATTCACCGTGTTTTAGTCCTCTGATTATGAATAGACCGGTGGAGGAAGATATTGTAGCTATAAAAGTATTTTCAATGAGAATGTGTGCTCCGGCAAGAGGTTCCGAAGTCACCGCGTCTGTTACCGTTCCAATAAGGCTGGGTTGCCCAAAGGACAGAACCGGTATAAAGACGATCCACAGAAAAAAAATTTTAACCCGTTTCATTTTATTAGACTTTTCATTGCCGACCGCTGACCGCTGACCGCTGACCGCCGACTTAAAAAGGGGAACCGAAAAAAAAGAGAGGATATCTCATTCCTACGCCGGCATTACCCGGATCAGGTTCAATGGGTATGATCTCAGCCCGTTCTGTTAAGGCACCCCTGAATTTGAGTGCTAAGTTACGAGTTTTTAGTGCTGAGTTGTAAGTTTTGTGTTAAATTTTAAGTTGTAAGTTGGGATTTTTTTATTATTTGTCAATAACTATCATTTTTCCCAATGCTGTTATCTTTCCAATATTCAGCCTGTAAAAATAAAGCCCGGAAGGCTGGTTTTTTCTTTGCCATATAATAGTTTTATATCCTGCCGTCTGGTTATTGAATATCCAATGATCCACGCGGGCTCCTTTGGAATCGAATACATCCAGGATAATATCACTATTATTTTCAAGGGTGAAAGTAATCCTTGTATCATCGCTAAACGGATTCGGGTAAAGGAAGAAGTGAGTATCTTTTTTTCATCAATGATACCAATTGGTTCATTCTGGTACTCATAAGTTCCCATATCTATTAAGATTCCAAAAAGTCGCGGATTTCCAGCAAGATCTAATTCGGGCAGGAATAATCCGGTTGTGTCAGGAGACCCGTGATTAATCGCGGGACTGTTTGCTGAAAGACTCAGGTCATCCGGAAATGAAATAAAATGGGGATCTGAATTAACAAGATTGCCTGTTCCGGTATAATTAACCAGTGAGTCATTATATAACAATGTGTAATTGAGCGTGGCATAACCTTCTATATCGTTATCCGAGCTGTAATTCTCCAAAAAATTCTTGGCGATAATAGAATTAAAGACTGTTACCGGTTGATCGGTTGAGCAGACACCTCCGCCTTTTCCGCGAGTGCTGTCTGCAACTAAATTAAATTCCCTTCCGGGGCCTGGTAAAATTTGTGCTGTACCGGTACTGTTGTTTGCGATCGTATTATTGACAATTACTGAATTTGAATTTTTAAGATAAATTCCACCTCCGGAACCACCTTTTGGAAGGCCATATTCACCGTTGGGAGGAATGCTGGTTTTATATACAGCATCTCCACAAAAATTGGAACTAACCAAACAGTTTATTACATGGATGATTGCATCTGATTCATAGACAGCCATCCCCCCTCCATTTCCTCCGGACAAATAGATATAATAATTAAAATAATCTTTCTCCAAAATGGTACCTCCATTCCCGGTCCTATTATCATCGATGTTACAATTTCTCATAAAAGAGTTTTCAGGTGCATTTATAATACATATGCCCCCTCCGTCTCCGCCATTGCCACCTTTATCAGCCACAAAAGATGCATTTGCCCCATTACCTGTAAAGTTTTCATTAAGCAGGCAGTTTTCGATATTAAAAAAGCTCTCCTTTAGATAAATGCCTCCTCCGTCACCACCATCGCCTGGCCTTTCAGGGTAACCATATGTGCCTGATTTTCCACCATATCCCGTGAAGTTCATCATAATATCAGTCGAATCAATTGATAAATGACTGTTAAGAGCATAAATTCCGCCCCCTGAGCCACCATCCCCGCCAAAACCCCTTTCGTTCCCGCTTCCGTAATTCCCATACCCAGTGTAATTACCATTAAGGTTAGTATTTTCTATCACTACCTGGCAACCTGACAGGAAAATTGCCCCTCCGTTACCACCATTTCCGCCATCACAAGTATTTTGTATATCATGCGCATATCCGCCATTTCCTGCTGAATTTTCATTAAAGCTGGAGTTTGTGATCGTGACCAGGCAACCTTCACAGCATAAACCACCTCCATCACCTCCTTCACCCCCGGAGCAACCAGCGGAGTATGTCACCCCGCTGGCATTTCCCCCATTACCTGTATGGTTGGCTTGAAATGTACAATTTTCCAGTATAAGATCATTTGAGCAATAAATGCCACCCCCTTTTCCTCCATTGCCGCAGTCCATACTGCTCCAGTCAAATCCGCTGGATCCATCAGCGCTATTGCCGGTATAATTAGCGGTAATCTGGCATCGGACTAAAGATAAGCTGCCGGAAGAATAAATCCCTCCTCCATATCCTCCGTCTCCTGTTTCTTCAGCATCTATATCAATTCCTTCCCCTGTGCAATTACTTTCTATTCTGCAATCCATTAAAATGAGATGATTATTTAAATCAGGATTGTAGACTCCACCCCCATGCTGGCCATCTAAAATGGATCCGTAACCATCGGGAGCATTGCCTCCTGATATTAATAAATTGTTAAACTCTACGGTCACTGAATCCAAAGATTTAATATGGAATATCCTGAATTTTAGTCCAGTTTCTACTCTTTTAATAATAGCGTTTCCAGGATTGCCTGATATGACAATGGATTTGTCGATGAAAAGCTCACTGGTTGTAAGGAAAACACTATCCACATCTGGCATAAACCTAATAGTGTCGCCTTCTCCGGCATCAAGTATAGCCTGCCGAAGTGATCCAGCCCCACCGTCGTTGCCGTTCATTACGAAATGAGCTGTTTGTGATATTGAGACTTCGTTAAACAAGCAAATTAACAGGAAGGCCAGGCTATGTATATGTATCTTAAACCTTAAATTTTCGGCAAGATTATAAGAATTGGTTCCCATCTCACAATTAATTTAAATTTTTGAAAGATCTAAAATATTTGGATTAAAAGAACTTTCAAGAATATACCTGGGCAGGTCAAAAACAGCCAGCGCCGATTTATCGATGATGGTTGAATCGGAGGTGGCGATAATTCCAACAGTTGCCTCTCTGATCAGGTGGTCAGGAGATGGATCGGTAATGATTTCAATCAGTGGTATTGTACTTTTCGACAATTCCCTGAGTTTCTCCATAATGGCCAGGCCATATTCGAGAGGGTTATCAATGTAAATTACTACTTTCTGAATTTTTAATTCCCCCAGGCAATCCACAAGCAGGACAAGACTTTTGTCAAGATGGACTTCCCAGTCACCACTGCCGTGACTTTCGGAAGCATCGCGGAGGAGCCCGTCATTCGAAATAAAAACCGGGAAACCGCGGAGATATGCCGCTAAAGTGAATAAAACATTGAAAAGGTCGATATGCAGGATCCGATTGTTCAATTGTTCAATTGTTATTTGTTTGGCTTTTCTTTTGCCGGATTTTTCATTTGTTGTAATGCCGCGATACAGCATCGAACGCTCGAAATGACTGAGGGAATATCTTGTAGAAATAAGCTCGTGGATGGCTTTTTCGGGATATTTTTTATCCAGGAGAAGGATGTAATCCTTCAGGGCAAGCTGGAAGTTTTCGGTCAATTGCATTTATCTGGAAAATTCTGACAATAAAGTTAGTTATAGTATTTGAAGAAGTCAAGCAATTCATTGAGACTCCATCTCATTCAACCGAGACTCCATCTCATTTTTCCATTACAAGTTGTTTATAATAAGTAAGTTTGAAAATTGTATTTTGAGATGGAGTCTCTTTAGTCGGAGATGGAGTCTCTGGGGAAAAAAACTTAACTTTGAACTTTGAACCTGATCATCATCAACGGCCCCAATCTGAACCTGCTTGGTAAGCGGGAACCTGATATTTACGGATATCAATCCTTTGAAGATTATCTTAACAAATTGAAAGAAGTTTTCCCTGGAATCTCCATCGATTATTACCAGTCGAATATTGAAGGTGATTTGATCAATGCGATACAGGATGCGGGATTTAAAAAGGATGGGATCATTTTTAATCCAGGTGGTTACAGCCATACTTCTGTGGCTATTGCCGATGCTATGAAGGCTGTGCCTGCAAAAATTATCGAAGTCCACATCAGTCATGTTTTTACCCGGGAAGAGTTCAGGCAAACGATGATCACTGCTACGGCTGCCGATGGCTTTATTTGCGGCCTGGGCCTGGACGTTTATCGCCTGGCTATTTTGGGGCTTCTCCGGGATTAGGGGTGAACCGGCCAGGATCAAGCTGCCGGAAAGATTTTTTTCTCTGCAGGTAATGTTGCAACACGACATTACCCCAATAAATCTGCGAAACCTTGAGATGCGGGATTTTTTCCCTCTTTTGCCGGAGCCTGGACAGGTTTCTCCAGAAATAGAAATGTGCCTTGATTACGGCAAGCATATCCCTGAACCCTCCGTCTACCAGAAACTTAAAGGCCGCAATATAATCAAGGACGATGCGGGCGGCAAGTACCCTGACCAATCTGTCCGGCTCCAGGTTTTTAAACAGCATGATGATATTATTCCGGATATTCAGGTAGGTTTTCCGTGAATTATTCTTGGGCAGGGTGCCTCCTCCGATATGGAAAATCGTCGAATCAGGGCAATACATGATCTTATAGCCCTGGTTTTTGGCTCGCCAGCAAAAATCAATTTCTTCCATGTGGGCGAAAAAGTCATCATCGAACCCGCCCAGCTTATGAAACACATCTGCCCTGACGAACATGCAGGCGCCGGTTGCCCAGAAGATTTCCCTCGCCCGGTCATATTGCCCGTCATCATTTTCCAGCGACTGGAACAATCTACCCTGGCAGAATGGGTATCCGTATTTATCGATAAATCCGCCCGCTGCACCGGCATACTCAAACCTTGCAGGATCATTATATGACCTGATCTTAGGCTGGCATGCCGCAACAGACCGTTCTGACTCCATCAGCTCAATTACAGGATTGATCCAGTTTTCAGTAACTTCGATATCCGAATTAAGGAGGATATAATAATCGGCTTCGATTTGTTTAAGAGCAAGGTTATAGCCGCTGGCAAATCCATGGTTCTTTTCAAGCCGTATGATCCTGATACCGGGATGATTTCTTTCAAGATAAAGCAATGAATCATCTGATGAAGCATTATCCGCAATTATGATTTCAGCAGTATCCTTACTGTTCTTAATTACCCCGGGAAGAAACCTTTCCAGGAACTTTTTTCCATTCCAGTTTAGTATGACTACGGCTGTTTTCAAAGCAGATGTTTGGTGTGCCAAAAGTAGTCAAAATTAATGCATTTGCAATAGCTATGCCCCTGGCTCACTTCTGTGAAACTTCCATCTTTTGTGCGACCAGAGCCAGTTATCAGGCTGACGGTTTATGGATTCTTCGAGCAGCCGGATGTATTTATCCGTAATTTCAAAATCGGCTGTCTGATTAGGTTCATGTGTAATTAATTGAATTTCACATGAATATCTTCCTCTTGCCTGGCGCTTGATATCCATATAAACTACTGAAAAGTCGAGGGACCTGGCTAATTTCTCGACCCCCATATAAAAAGGAGTGTCCTGATTCAGGAACCTGCTCCAGTAATTGATCTCCGCCCGGGTTGGGGTCTGGTCGGCCGCAATCACAGTTAAGCTGACCATTTGTTTTTTATTTCGAATGAGGGCCCGGTAGGTATGCTGAAAAGGAATTGTGCAATCAGGATTAAACCGGTGGCGAAGCGATTCAAGGTATTTATGAAACCTTAAATCTGCCAGCGGTTTTACGACACCAAATACTTTGACCGGTGAAAGCAGGGCAAGGACTGCACCCATCCATTCCCAGTTTCCGCAATGGCCTATAGCCAGGATGACGCTCCTGTCATTCTCAAAGGCTTGGGTCATGTATTCAAATCCGGAGATCTTAAATCGTTCTTTCAGATCCTCCGGTTTGATTCTCTGTAATTTAATGACCTCAACAATGATATCAGCCAGGTTACTGTAATAGCATCCGATTATTTTACTGATTTCTTCCGGGGATTTATTTGGAAATGAATGCCTTAAGTTTTTATTAATAACTTTCCTTCTGTACCTGATCACGTGTTTCAAAAAAAACCGGAGCATCACTGAAAATGAATACAGGAGAGGGAATGGCAATCGCGATAACATCGAGGCCAGGGCCTTGAATAAAACGAAGATGATTTTCATAGGTCAGATTATCCTTGACAGGCTGCAAATATAATAACTCTGGAAGAAAGATTTGAAAAACCTGCTTAACGTGGATTCCTGTAATAATCTTCAGCCTGGCTGCCATAAGTGTTTGGGGGAGCTACAGCATCGACGCTGTAAGGATCGTACCATCGGTTATTAAGGAAGATCTGCCATTTATAATTCGAGATTTCACCGATAGCATCTGAATGAAGCAGTTTGAAATTGTTTGTGATCATATCGTGCGTATAAAACACGAATTTTTTATTCCGCTGGCTTTCGCCCAAAACGTAATAGTGCCATATCTCGTATGGATAGCTACTCGGTTCGTTATAACTTTCGCTGATGATATTTGGGGGGCCATACTTCAGGTAAACCCGGCCGCGGTCGGTCTCATAGCCTTTGCTGATCGGCGTCTTATAAACATTATTCACGATAAGGACCTGGTTGTAATATTCTATCCATGCATTTTCAGGATTGACCATGTCGCGGGAACTCCAGAAATTGTAAAAGAACTGTTGTTTGGTTTTAAGATCAGCCAGTTCCGATTGTTTATATATGAATGTTTTTTCCAGGTCTGTAGCGATTGGATCCAGGCATTTAATAAATTCCTGAAGCGTATCGTTGCTTTTGATCCGACTGGCAAAGGTGGAATTCACGTCGATAGCCGCAAGGTCTGCGAGTTGGAACTGGATATTAGGATTGCTGCGCTGGAAGAAGATCTCTTTTTCTGCAATCATCTCATTTAGTTTATTCCGGACTTCTATCAGCAACCTGTAATTCCCGCTCGGCAGCCTGGAAATATCGTATTCGTTCAATACCGGGACTACCTCATGTGCATCGTACTTCCTGTAGGAGACAAAATCTTTGAGTACATTGCCCGTTTCAAAGGATTTAATCATGCTGACAACCAGGAATTTTTCAGCTGTGCCCAGCATATTTTCGGAATTATAGATCTCTGCATAATAGGTAAGATTACTGACAGATTCCGGGTAATAATTGTACACCATAGGGATCAGGTCGTAACGGCCTTTTGTCAGAATATTCTGTTCGAGAGAAGGGGTAAAAGATTTTACGAGCTGGATCCCGGAGAAACATATCTTAGAATCGTCGAACTGAACGGATACCGGCTGGATTGCGGAGAATGGTTTTGTTTCCGTGTTCAGATCAGAAATAATAATTTCCATTTCATATTCACCTTCAGGAATGAAATACCGCTGTTGGTCGATAAAGCTAAAATCAATTGCGGTTGTGTCCTGGATTTCAGGGCTGAATAGCTGGTATTTGTCAAATTCTTTTATCTCATCTTTTTGCCGGAAGATAAAGGTAACTTCAATACTACCCTGGAATTGTGCTTTATCATTCAATATATAAACGACTGTTTCGCCCGCAACCGACAGGTAAGTTTCGATATAGGGTTTCTGGCCGGGGACGTTAAAAATGGTATAATTGAGATAGGCCTGAAGGTTTTTAGCCTGAAGAGGGATTAAAACGGTACAAAATATGCATGCCAGGAAGGGTATAATAATCTTTTTCATTGGCAGAAGAGTTTTAGGTTAATTTGATCCTATTACAAAGATAGTTTAAAGAATGTAAAATAGATGGTTTAATCAGTTATAGGTCAGGATTAGTCAGAATCTGGCAATTTTTAGGCTTGGGGATGTTCTGCTTCATAAAAGTTAGTAAATTTGCCGCGCCAAAGGAGAAATGGCAGAGCGGTCGAATGCGGCGGTCTTGAAAACCGTTGTTCCGGTAACGGAACCGGGGGTTCGAATCCCTCTTTCTCCGCTACTTGAGTGCTGAGTTCTGAATGCTGAGTTCTGAATGTAGAGTGCTGAATTCTGAGTTAATGAGTTGGTTATCAGTTAAACTCAAAAATTCCTCACTCATAACTCTATACTCAGAACTCAGCATTCAGAACTCAGCACTCCAATCGGAGAGATGGCAGAGCGGTCGAATGCGGCGGTCTCGAAAACCGTTGTCCCGTTTACACGGGACCGGGGGTTCGAATCCCCCTCTCTCCGCGAAGCGGGTTTGAGTGTGAGTGTGGTTGAAGTGTGGGTGTGAAGTTAATTAGTTTGCTCCTTTTTTTTCCTGAAAAGTCATTAAAGTATTGACTTTTAATTGATATTTCCTTATCTTGCATATTGATGGCGGTTAATCCAAAATGCAGTCCTGCTTTGGATTAATAACCTGTTGTTTATTGCGAAATCAGTTCAACAGTCCAAACTATACAGCCATGAAAAATTTGATTTATTTTATTGTTATGCTCGCTTTTATTTTTGTGAATGAAGCGAGTGGCCAATGGAACACCAGCGGCAACAACATTTACAATACCAACACCGGAAATGTCGGGATTGGTAACAGTGCCCCCACCACGCTATTGCATGTGGCGAAAAACATGACAGAACCCACCATTACCGTCCAGAACCTTGGAGGTAGCGGTGGAGCGACTTACACGATGATCGACAACGCCAGCGGGGCAAACTGGAAATTTAAAGCGACCCTCTCCGGGGGATTTAAGATCCGTGACCATGCCAACTTGCTGGATGTGTTCGTGATAGAGCCCAACAGCGCTGCCAACGCTATCTACATTAACAGTGCTGGAAGTGTCGGAATAGGGACCGCTGCACCGGCTAATTCATCTCTTGTGGATATGTCGTCGACCAACAAGGGATTTCTTCCACCCCGGATGACACAGGGACAGATGACTGCAATTTCCGGCCCTGCCGATGGATTGATCGTTTATTGCACCACCGATGGTAAATTGTACATTTTCGTTACAAGCGCCGGGGCCTGGAAAGAAATTTCATACGGTACAGGAAGCTTTCCCGTATTTACTTGCGGTGTTTCGCTGAATATCAACCATGTGGCTGGAGCCGTGGCCCCGGTTACAAAATCGGTAACCTATGGAACTGTCACCAATGTGCCTGGTGAAACTTCAAAATGCTGGATTACCAGGAATCTTGGCGCCAGCAACCAGGCGACCACCGTAAGCGATGCCACTGAAGCCGCGGCAGGATGGTACTGGCAGTTTAACAGGATGCAGGGGTATAAGCATGATGGAGCCGCAGTTACTCCATCATGGACGATAACCAGTATCAATGAAAATTCTAACTGGATACTTTCCAATGATCCATGTGATCTTTTACTCGGAACTGGCTGGCGTCTGCCATCTTATACCGAATGGAACAATGTCGTAACAGGTGGATCTTGGTCAACCTGGAATGGTCCCTGGGGGTCTTTATTAAAAATGCATGCAGCCGGCTTTTTGCAATCTTCCGATGGTTCGCTGATAGACAGGGGTATATATGGGAAGTATTGGAGCAGTTCCCAGAGCAGTAATTTTTTCGGGAATCACCTGCAGTTCAATAGTGGCATCTGCTTTATGTTTGTCGACGTCAAGGCTTACGGATTTCCGGTCCGTTGTATCCATGACTGAATAAGCGATAAATCCCGGAACCGTTAAAATTTCTTAAGAAGCTCAATATGAAAGCGGAAAATCCGAAAACTTTTCCTACTTTTGCTAACCCGATTTTTGCCTTGACCCATTCACAGAAAATATTGATTTATAAAGCTATATGAGCTATATTAAATTTGACAAAAAGCAACTGGTAAACCTTGAATATTCATTAAGCAGGGAACTGATCCGTTCGAACCGTGCCGGCGCCTACGCCAGCGTAACCCTCGTCGGGTGCAATACCCGGAAATATCATGGACTGCTGGTGGTTCCTCAGCCAGCTTTGGATGATGACAACCACGTGCTTCTTTCCAATCTCGATGAAACAGTCATCCAGCACGAAGCCGAATTTAATCTGGGGATCCACAAGTACCCCGGCGGGGTATATTATCCGCGGGGTCACAAATATGTAAACGACTTTGCCATGGACCCTATCCCATATGCCATTTATAAGGTAGGTGGGGTCGTTCTGAAACGCGAAAGGATCTTTAGCCAGATTGCCGACCGCTTTCTAATCAGGTATACATTGGTCGATGCTCATTCGCCTACCAGACTGCGCTTTAAACCTTTCCTGGCTTTCCGCAATGTTCACCGGCTGAGTAAAGCCAATATCAACGTCAATAATAAATATGAAAAGGTGCCCAACGGTATCCGGATGAAGCTTTATACAGGGTATTCCCATCTTTATTTGCAGTTTTCCAAAGCCGTAGAATACACGCATGTCCCCGACTGGAATTATAACAACGAATACCAGCAGGAAATGGAAAGAGGATATGAGTACCAGGAAGATCTTTTTGTTCCGGGCTTTTTTGAGGTCGATATTAAAAAGGGTGAGAGCATAGTCTTTTGCGCAGGCACTGAAGAAATTGAACCCTCAGCCATCAAACGGAATTTCAATGCTGAAATCAATAAAAGGATCCCGCGTGACAATTTCGAAAATTGCCTGATTAACGCGGCACAGCAATTTATCGTGAAGAAAGGCAAAAGAACTGATGTTATTGCCGGTTTCCACTGGTTTGGACGCTGGGGAAGAGACACATTCATCGCTTTACCTGGTCTGACTCTTGTCCCTGGAGAAGAAAAGCTTTTCAGGGCAGTTATCGACACCATGATCAGGGATATGAAAGGCCCGTTATTTCCGAATTTCGGTATAAAAAACAAGAAAGCTTTTAATTCAGCAGATGCTTCTCTTTGGTTTATATGGGCTTTGCAACAATATTCAAACCGTTATAATAACCGGCAGGAAGTTTGGAAAGCATACGGCAGCAAAATAAGGAACGTTCTTGAAGGTTACCGGGCCGGGATGCCTGATTATATCCATATGCAGGAAAACGGCCTCATCTGGGCCGGGCAGCAGGGACTGGCGCTTACCTGGATGGACGCTGTTGTTAACGGGAAACCGGTTACACCACGAAATGGACTTCCCGTTGAGATCAATGCCCTCTGGTACAATGCTGTACGTTATGCCATCGAGCTTGCCAAGGATTATGGAGATAAGAAATTCGTGAAGGAATGGCAACCTGTTGCTGATAAAATCCCTGATGCCTTTGTGAGTACTTTCTGGTATGAGGAGAAATCTTACCTGGCGGATTATGTAAATGAAGATTTCAGGGACCTATCAGTCAGGCCCAACCAGGTCATCGCCACATCACTGCCTTATTCGCCACTTGATGAGGAAAAGCGAAGAAAAGTGCTTGACATAGTTCAAAAAGAATTGCTGACTCCCCGTGGTATAAGGTCATTGTCACCAGAAAACCCGCTTTATAAAGGTACTTGCTTTGGCGACCATAAAAGCCGTGATGAAGCGTATCACCAGGGCACGGCCTGGCCCTGGCTTTTGGGCCATTTTGCTGAGGGATATTTAAAAGTTTATGGTAAATCTGGCGTTCCTTTCATCAAATCTATCTATAATGGATTCGAGGCAGTGATGACAGAACATGGAATAGGCACCATTTCAGAGATTTATGATGGAGATCCGCCGCATATTGCACGTGGGGCCATTTCACAAGCCTGGAGTGTGGCGGAACTGCTGAGGATATATGATATGATTAAGAGCATGGAAGCGGGGAAGCAGGGAGGCAAGGAATTTTAAATTTTGAATTTTGAATTAGAATGAAAATACTGATGTTCGGGTGGGAATTCCCGCCACATATTTCGGGAGGTCTGGGTACAGCCTGTTTCGGTCTGACAAAAGGACTGGCAAAACATGGCGTGGAGATGATCTTTGTCGTTCCCAAAGCTTATGGTGATGAAAGCCAGGAAGCCGTCAGGCTGGTGAATGCCAGTGATATCAACGTGAATATGAAGGATTCCCGCTATAAGGAATACTGGAAAAGGATTGAATATATGGAGATTGGCTCCAATATCATCCCTTATGTGAGCCCGGAAGAATTTGAACGTATCCATTCTCAGGAAGAACTGAATAAGATTTCGGAGGACAGCCCGGTATTTGCCGATAAATATGAATTTGCGGGGGCTTACGGAACAAACCTGCTCGAGGAAGTATCCAGGTATGCACTGGTAGCTTCAGCACTTGCCACTTCAAAGGATTTCGACATTATCCATTCCCATGACTGGCTGACCTACCCCGCCGGGATAGCTGCCAAATATGTCAGCGGTAAGCCGCTTGTTATCCATGTGCATGCAACAGAATTTGACCGTTCCGGGGAAAATGTCAATCCCCCGGTTTACGAAATCGAGAAAAAAGGAATGGAAGAAGCCGACATGATCATTGCGGTCAGCAATTTCACCCGTAATATCATCATTGAAAAATACGGAATACCGGAAGAGAAAGTGGTGACTGTTCACAATGCCGTGGAGCCGGCTGAGGAAAAAAATATCAATGGCGGTAAGTATGTCCCGGAGAAAATCGTGACATTCCTGGGAAGGATCACTTTCCAGAAAGGCCCTGATTATTTTATCGAGGCTGCCCGGCTGGTGCTTGAAAGAGATGAAAATGTCAGGTTTGTCATGGCCGGTTCAGGTGACCTGATGGAGAAGATGATCCGGCGTGTTGCACAGCTCCGGATCGGGCATAAGTTCCATTTTACTGGTTTTCTCAAGGGAACCTCTGTTGACCGGATGCTGGCCATGTCGGATGTATTTGTCATGCCATCGGTATCCGAACCATTTGGTATCGTTCCGCTGGAAGCTATGCGCTCTAATGTGCCGGTCGTCATTTCAAAGCAATCCGGTGTTTCTGAAGTACTCAAACACGCCATGAAGGTTGATTTCTGGGATGTACATGGGATGGCCGATGCGATCTATGGCCTCACACATTACTCGAGGGCAATTAAAAATGTTTTCAAAATATGGCAAAGATGAAGTGGAAAGCCTGAAATGGGAGCATGCCGGTTTAAAAGTCAAAGAAGTTTATGAAGAATTGTTAAAAAGATAAATCAATCAAAATAGCCTCAAATGCGTTCAATTTGCTTTTATTTCCAGATTCACCAGCCAATGCGGCTGAGGACATACCGGTTTTTCGATATCGGAGCCTATCACAATTATTATGATGAATACCAGAACAGGTTTATCATGCGAAGGATTGCCGATAAGTCATATATACCGATGAACAAGCTGCTGCTGGAACTGATAAAAGAGTACGGCTCGGCATTTAAAGTGAGCT
This sequence comes from uncultured Bacteroidales bacterium, assembly GCA_963701785.1. Taxonomy (GTDB): domain Bacteria; phylum Bacteroidota; class Bacteroidia; order Bacteroidales; family JAGOPY01; genus JAGOPY01. Next base: position 391,976 of record CAVPBC010000003.1, read on the forward strand.
TTTCCATTTCCGGTGTCGCTCTCGAGCAGATCAGGATGTATGCCCCGGAAGTACTGCAGAGTTTTCAAAAAGCTGGCGGCAACCGGTAATGTTGAATTTCTCGCAGAGACATATTCTCACTCGCTTAGCTCGCTGAAAAGCAAAACCGAGTTTGAGGCTCAGGTAAATAAACACAGGGCCATGATACGTGAATATTTCGGTCAGGATCCGGTCACCTTCAGAAATACGGAGTTGATTTATTCTGATGGAATAGGGGAGATGGTCGCTGAAATGGGATTCAAGACCCAGCTTACCGAAGGCGCAAAACACATCCTTGGCTGGAAAAGCCCAAACTATATATATTGCAATGCCATAAATCCCAAATTGAAAGTCCTGCTAAAAAACTTCCAGCTTTCCGATGACATCGCTTTCCGCTTTTCAGAGAGAGGATGGTCGGAGTGGCCTTTAACAGCTGAAAAGTTTGTTAACTGGCTGAATTTGATCGACCCTAAACAGGAAGTGGTTAACCTGTTCATGGATTATGAAACATTCGGGGAGCATCAATGGCGCGAAACCGGGATATTCGAATTCATACGCGCCCTTCCGGCAAGGGTGTTCTCTCATTCCGATTTTTCCTTCAACACACCTTCAGAGCTTACCGAAAAGCTTCAGCCTATGTCGGCTATCCATGTGGAAGATCCGATTTCGTGGGCTGATGAGGAAAGGGATCTTACAGCCTGGCTTGGAAACGATCTGCAGGATGATGCTTTCGATAACCTTTATGCTCTGGAAGAGATGGTCAGGAATTCAAACGATCCTGAAATTCAGAAAGACTGGTGTTATCTCCAGACTTCCGACCATTTCTATTACATGTGCACCAAATGGTTCTCCGACGGGGATGTCCACAAATATTTCAACCCATACGGTTCGCCTTATGAAGCCTATATTAATTACATGAATGTGCTCTGCTGATTTTCAGCTTGCGATTGCAGTCGGGACCAAACCAGGAAGCTTTCCCTGCAATCAAAACTCCTGCGCATAAAATCAGAGAAGCAATTAAAGATCTAAAGAAACCGCCAGCGAAAACGGTGGTACAGAAAGATAAAAAAACAAGAAAAGCTGCAACTGACGTGAAGAAGCCAGGGAAAACCGTGAAAAAGACCGGAAAGAAGTAATCTGGTTTATAAAATTTATCGCTGATCCGTTTAGATTTATTCCACTTTTTTTTTCCTGGCAGGTATGTCTGGTATAAAAGAATATTTTTGCACTTCATTTTATTAAACTACTAATGGAAAAACCAGATACCCTCAAGCCTGACTATGTATTCGAAGTAAGTTGGGAAGTATGCAATAAAATTGGTGGCATTCATACAGTTATAAGCACAAAAGCGCCGTTCATGGTTCATGAATATGGCGAAAACTATATCGTCCTTGGGCCTGATGTTTGGAAAGAAACAAGAGAAAATCCGGAATTTACAGAAGACCACAATCTTTTCAGGGTCTGGCGGGAAAAAGCGCTTAGTGACGGTCTCAATATCCGGATCGGACGCTGGAACATTCCCAGCAAACCTATGGTTATTCTTGTTGATTTTACGACTTTTTTCCCTCGCAAGAACGAAATCCTGGCTGAATTCTGGGAGACTTATCAATTAGACTCTATCTCAGGCGGCTGGGATTATTTGGAACCTGTCATGTTTGGCTATGGTGCCGCAAAAGTGATAGAGAATTTTTATGAATATCATTTCACATCACGGGAACGGATCATCGCTCATTTTCATGAATGGATGACCGGGGCTGGGATCCTCTACCTTGAAAAGTATATGCCCCAGGCAGGAACCGTGTTTACAACTCATGCCACCATGCTGGGAAGGTCGATAGCAGGTAATGGCAGGCACCTTTACGAACACATGGAGAAGTTGGATGCCAGCGCTTTAGCTCATTCATACGGGATCACTTCCAAATATTCCCTGGAAAAATGCTCTTCGGATGTAGCAGACTGTTTTACAACGGTATCAGAAATTACTGCCAGGGAATGTGAACTTCTGCTGGCGAAGGAGCCTGATCATATTACCCCCAATGGCTTTGATCCGGGAATCGTACCAGCAGCTGATGAAATGTCAGCTAAAAGGGCTATCGCCCGTGAAATGATGTTACGGGTAGCCGGATCGCTGATGGGCCATAAGATCCCGGACGATTCGCTTTTACTCCTTACCAGCGGAAGGTACGAGTTCAGGAACAAAGGGATGGATTTGTATATCGACAGCCTTGGAGAGCTTAATAAACTTCCCGGAAAGCCTGTCCTGGCTTTTATTATGGTCCCCGGCAATGTTGCCGGACCGAACCGGGAACTTCTCGACCGTATGCAGGGACATCCTACCACAGAATTGACACCTCATAAATATCTCACCCATTATATTAATCACGAGGAACATGATCCGGTTTTGAAAAGGATACACGCCGCGGGATTGAAGAATGATAAGGGTGACCGGGTGAGGATTGTTTTCACACCTGCATACCTGAATGGCGATGATGGTATCTTTGACCTGCCTTATTATGATCTATTGCCTGGCTTTGACCTGACTGTTTTTCCATCGTATTATGAGCCCTGGGGCTATACGCCTCTCGAAAGCGCCGCTTTTGGCATTCCGACCATTACAACCAGTCTTGCCGGGTTTGGATTATGGGTACAGGCACATCATAAAAAGAAAGCTGAGGCCATAAAAGTCCTTCACAGGACAGATACCAATATTACTGAAATCCTGACCGAAATGACGCGTTTTATACAGGCTTTCACACAAAAAAGCCATGATGAAATCCGTCACCTTAACCAACAGGCAGCCGAACTTGCAAAAACCGCTTTATGGCAGGAATTTTTTGATAATTACAGGGTAGCTTATTCATTTGCTCTGACTAAATCAGAAGAAAGGTTTGAATTATTCAGGGATAAAAAACAACATAAGGACTATTTCCTTAAAGATATACCTGTTGAGCAAAAGCCAATCTGGAACAGGGTGGTTGTGGAACCCTCCATTCCAAAAAAATTAGAGAAACTTGCCCTTTTGTTCTGGAATCTCTGGTGGACCTGGAACCATGAAGCAGAAGAGCTGTTTGAGCAAATTGATCCCGAACTCTGGCGGCAATCAGGAAAGAACCCCCGGCTTCTTGCCGAATTGCTCAACATAAACCGCTTAAAGGCCCTTGAAAATGATGAAGATCTCATCCGTAAGATTGATGCGGTTTACGGGAAGTTTGAAAAATATATGGCTGAAGCTGAAAATAAGCCTGATGAAAAGATCGCTTATTTCAGCATGGAATATGGCTTGTATGATAATATCAAGACTTATTCAGGCGGGCTTGGCATCCTTGCAGGAGATTACCTGAAAGAAGCCAGCGATTCGAATAAAAATATGGTAGGCGTAGGGCTCCTTTACCGTTACGGCTACTTTCAGCAGAGTATTTCACTTTTTGGCGACCAGATAGCCGAATATCACAGGCAGAAGTTTTCCCACCTGCCCCTGTCAAGGGTTTTCAGACCCAATGGCGATTTGTTGAAAGTCATCATGGCACTTCCGGGCAGGAATCTTTATGCACAGGTATGGCAGGTCAACGTAGGCCGAATCAAGTTATACCTTCTCGATACAGATATATCAGAAAATTCTATGGCTGACCGGAGTGTCACCTACCAGCTATATGGGGGTGACTGGGAAAACCGTTTTAAACAGGAATTGCTGCTTGGTGTTGGGGGTATAAGATTATTAAAGGAAATCGGTATCGAGGCCGATGTATATCATTGCAACGAAGGACATGCCGCCTTTTTGAGCCTCGAAAGATTGAGGATGCTGGTTCAGGATCATGGGCTTACTTTTAACCAGGCCGTTGAGGTCGTCAGGTCCTCATCACTTTTTACAACGCACACGCCAGTGCCGGCCGGTCATGATTCTTTTGACGAAGACCTGCTGAGAACTTATATTTCACATTACCCTGAGAGGCTTAATATATCCTGGCAGGAATTCATAAACCTGGGCAAATTCAGGGAAAATGATCCAACTGAAAAATTCTCCATGAGCGTGCTTGCCGTTAAAATGTCGCAGGAAGTAAATGGAGTTAGCAAAATTCATGGGCGGGTATCACGTGAAATGTTCCAGGGACTTTATGAAGGTTATTATCCAGGATGAATTGCACATCGGTTATGTGACCAATGGTGTCCATCATCCTACCTGGACCGGCAGTCAATGGATCAACCTTTATAAAAAGCATTTCGGTGAGGAATACCTCAACCATCAGTCCGAACCGGCCTTCTGGGAAAAGATACGGGAAGTCCCTGACAAAGAGATATGGCAACTTCGGAATTATTACCGAAATGACCTGATCAATTACCTCCGTGAAAGACTTTCTGATGAACTGACGCGCAGACAGGAGAACCCGAAGGTCAAGCTGAAAATGACCGATACGCTTGATGAAAATGCGCTGACCATATGTTTTTCCCGAAGGTTTGCCACTTATAAAAGGGCTCATCTTCTTTTCAGCAACCTGGAAAGATTATCAGCAGTCCTGAATAATAAAAACTACCCGGTTCAGATCATCTATGCGGGAAAAGCCCACCCTGCTGATAAAGCTGGTCAGGATCTGATTAAGAGGATCATTGAAATTTCCAAGAGCCCTGAGTTCCTGGGCAAGATCTTTTTTATAGAAAATTATGATATCGAATTGGCTAAAAAGCTGGTTCGGGGTGTTGATATCTGGTTGAATACGCCAACACGACCCCTTGAAGCGTCGGGGACAAGTGGCGAGAAAGCCGTGATGAACGGCGTGTTAAATCTCAGCGTACTTGACGGCTGGTGGGCCGAAGGCTATAGACCCAACGCCGGGTGGGCACTGCGTGAAGCCAGGACATATGCCAACCAGCAATTCCAGGATGAGCTGGATTCAGAGACCATTTACGACCTGCTGGAGGAAGAGATACTTCCCTTGTTTTATAACCGTAACAAAGGAATCCCGGAAAAATGGATTGCCTTTATCAAGAATAGCATTGCTGAAGTAGCCCCGCATTATACCATGAAGAGGATGCTGGATGATTATCAGCATAAGTTTTACAACAAACTGGTTAACGTTCCCGACTGGTCAGAAAAGATGATTTTAATCTTGCTCGCGAGATCGATGAGTGGAAATCAAAGATCAGGGCAGGCTGGCAGCACCTGGAAGTGATAAGGATAGGTGTGCCTGATCCGGCACGCAGGGCTCTTGGCCTTGGTGATAATTTCGTGGCAGAACTGGAACTGAAACTTAACGGAATTAAAGCCGAAGACCTGGGTATAGATATATTGTTCGGACAGAAGGAGAGGGATACAGTGACCAAGATCATGCATAAAGAAGAGATGAAGCTGGTTGAATCAATACCCGGGGTAGCTAAATTCACCTGCAAAATACCCATGGAGAAAATAGGAGTCTATCATTATGCTTTCAGATTGTTACCCGAAGAATAAATGGCTCGCTCACCGGCAGGATTTCAACCTGATAAAATGGATTTGATTTGACTTGTTAGTCACTATTTTGTATTTTTGATAAAAAGATAGATATGCTGTTAAAAGATAAAACCGCTCTTATCACCGGCGCAGCCCGTGGAATAGGACGTGCAATAGCCTTGCAGTTCGCTGCCGAAGGGGCTGATATAGCTTTTACCGACCTGAGGGTCGATGAGAATATGGAAAGCCTGGAAAAGGAAATTCAGGCACTTGGCCGGAAAGGTAAAGGTTATGCTTCTGACGCCAGCGATTTCCAGGGCGCTGAAACTGTTGTTGACCAGATCGTTCAGGACTTTGGAAAGATCGATATCCTCGTTAACAATGCCGGGATAACCCGTGATAATCTCCTGATGCGTATGACGGAAAGCGACTGGGACCTGGTTATCAAGGTGAACCTGAAATCGGTTTTTAGCATGACCAGTGCTATCCAGAAGCATATGCTGAAACAACGATTTGGCTCCATCATCAATATGAGCTCGGTAGTCGGATTGAATGGAAATGCCGGCCAGTCGAACTACTCGGCATCCAAAGCCGGCCTGATCGGGTTTACCAAATCGATAGCCCAGGAGCTTGGATCCAGGAATATCAGGTGCAATGCAATCGCCCCGGGATTTATCGAAACCGAAATGACGGCAAAACTTCCGCAGGATGTCAGGGAAGCCTGGATCAAAGAAATCCCGCTGAAAAGGGGAGGAAAACCCGAAGATGTTGCCCATATTGCGCTTTTCCTCGCTTCCGACCTGTCAGATTATGTGACCGGCCAGGTAATCAGCGTTTGCGGGGGGATGAACACCTGATTTGATACCAGAACTTTTCACCGGCCAGCCTGCGTGGTTGATTATTATATGCCTGCTGTTGGCAGGGGGTTATGCTTTTAGCCTTTATTTCAGGGACATAAAAAATGAATTTCCCCGTTACCTGAAAATATTGCTGGCTTTGGTCAGGTTTGTTGCCGTATTCCTGATTTCCTTCCTGCTCCTTTCGCCATTTATAAGGTCCATATCAAAAGAAAAGGAAAAACCGATTATCATCCTTGCAGTGGATAATTCCCAGTCTGTTCTGCTTAATGCCGATTCATCGGAATATAAAAATAACCTCCTCCGTGAGATTGACCGTTTATCTTCCGGTCTTTCCGGGATAGCGGAGGTAAGACAATATATTTTCGGGGATAAAGTGTACCAGCTTGGAATTGAAAAAACTTTTTCCGGATCAGTCAAATTTACTGACCAGGTTACAGATATATCCGGACTTGTTGCTGAATTAGGCAATTTATATACTAATCTGAATGTCGGGGCTTTGATCCTGGCTACGGACGGAATATATAACACCGGAGCCAACCCGGTTTACCAGGCAAAAGAATGGCCCCACCCGGTCTATACGGTTGCTCTGGGCGATACCAGCGTCAGGATGGACATGGTAATAGCCAAAGTTAATTATAACAGGATGGTCTACCTGAATAACAAATTCCCGGTTGAAATAGTGGTAAGGGCTCAGGCAGCCATGGGTAATCAAAGCAGGATAAGTATATATCATGAAGGTAAACCGGTCCAATCGTCAGATTTTAATATCGACAGGGAAGATTTTACCCGGAGTTTTCAAATCATACTCGATGCGAAAAAAAGCGGGTTGCAGAAATATTCAATTTCTATTGATCCATTGAATGGAGAATTGTCTGCAGCCAATAACCTTAAAGAAATATTTGTCGAAGTGCTCGATTCCAAAAGCAGGGTACTCCTGGTCTCCGGATCCCCGCATCCCGACATTTCGGCTATTAACCAGGCCATTATTTCGAACTTGAATTATGAAGTGGATGAATTTTTGCTGAATGATTTTACCGGAAATCCCGAAAATTATAGCATGGTGATCCTATATCAGTTGCCATCCGTGCATGATCCGGCTGATGACATTGATCAGGACTATCCGGGAAAAACAGGTCCCGGCACTGTTTATTCTGGGCATGCAATCAGACCTGTCCAGGTTCAACCAATGGCAGGCAGGGCTGAATATTATCGTAACAGGGAACACTGGTTTCGAAGAAGCTGTCCCTGTCATCAATCCTGGTTTTTCAGCCTTTTCCATTAGTGAACCTACCCGGTCCTGGTTGTCGGATCTGCCCCCGCTGGCAGCACCGTTCGGAGATTACCAGGTTTCAAACGCGGCAAGGGTACTGTTAAACCAGCGCCTGGGAAGCGTTGAAACATCCAGACCCCTGATTTTTTTCAATGAGACCCTGGATGGCAGGACTGGAGTTATTACCGGTGAAGGATTGTGGAAATGGCGCTTGTATAATTATGCAAAAAACCATGGACCATCAGGCATTTAATGAATTGATCAATAAAATTGTTCAATACCTGAGCCTGAAGGACCAGAAAAAGAATTTCAGGATATATAATCAAAGCAATTTCCGCGAAAATGAACCGGTAATTTTCGATGCTGAAGTATATAACGAGAGCTATGAACTGACCAATGAACCGGAAGTCGAAATTTCCATCCGGAACGAAGATGCAAAACAGTTCCCTTATGTGTTCAACAAGACAGGAAATGCTTACCACCTGGATGCCGGCACATTTCCCCCGGGAAATTACTCCTACCAGGCACAGGCCAACCTCGGAGGCAATATATTTACTGCCGCAGGGCAATTTTCCGTTTCCGCCATCGACCTTGAAGCCCTGAATACAGTTGCTGATCATCATTTGTTGTTCCAGCTAGCCGAAGGCAGCGGCGGAAAGATGTTTTACCCTTCTGATCTTGAATCAGCTCAGCTGAAAATATCCTAGAAAGGGAAGATATCAGGCCTGTTACTTATACCCGCAAAAAATATGAAGACCTGCTGAATAAAGGATGGGTGCTGGCCCTTATTATAGGTCTTCTTACCATGGAATGGTTCCTGCGCAAAAGAGCAGGCAGTTATTAAACAAGAAGTTTCAGTTTTATGGAAAAGATGATTTTTATCACCATCCTGGTCATTGTTATCCTTGATTTTATCCTGGAGAGGGTGCTCGATTATCTTAACAGCACATACTGGAGCGAAGAACTGCCGGCAGAACTTGAAGGCATTTATGATAGTGAAAGATACCGTAAATCACAGCAATACCTCGATCACCAACCATAAATTTTCCCAGATCACGGAAGCGTTTAATTTCATACTGGTCATGGCTGATGCTGCTGCTGGGCGGTTTTGCTTTCCTTGATAATATTATCAGGCAATATACGACCAACCCGGTCCTGATGGCACTGATGTTTTTCGGTATACTCGGATTGATTGCCGATATTCCTTGGCACCCCATTTTCTGTTTATGCAACATTTGTGATCGAAGAGCGATTCGGTTTTAATAAAACCACGGTTAAAACCTTCATCCTGGATAAACTCAAAGGATGGCTGCTTGCCATAATCATCGGCGGGGGATTGTTGTCGCTGGTGGTCTGGATCTACTGGCGCGACCGGCCAGTGGTTCTGGCTGATCGCCTGGGGTGTCATCAGCTTTTTTACCGTTTTCATGACCCTGTTTTATTCCAATATCATTGTTCCGTTATTTAATAAGCAGACGCCGCTGGAACCGGGGGAATTGCGTGATGCCATCGAAGCCTTTGCACAGAAAACAGGCTTTAACCTCAGAAATATCTATGTGATCGATGGCTCAAAGAGGTCGACAAAAGCCAATGCTTATTTTACCGGGCTTGGGCAGGAAAAAGAGGATCGTATTGTACGATACACTGATAAAAGACCATTCGATAGAAGAGCTGGTAGCGGTCCTGGCCCATGAGATCGGTCATTATAAGAAGAAACACACCCTGATCGGGACTGTGATTTCCATTTTGCAAACAGGTTTGATGCTTTTCATCCTGTCGAGGTTCCTCGGAAGCCCTTATTTATCAGGCGCCCTTGGGGCCAGTGAACCGAGTTTTCACCTGAGCGTGGTGGCTTTCGGCATTTTGTATACGCCGTTGTCAATTATCCTTGGCCTTGCCCTGAATGCTTTTTCCAGGAAGCATGAATTCGAAGCCGACTATTTTGCGGCCTCCCAATATAACGGAAAAAGCTTAAGTGATGCCCTGATCAGGTTGTCTGTGAACAATTTGAGCAATCTCAGGCCGCACCCGGTTTATGTTTTCTTTTATTATTCCCATCCACCATTGCTGCAAAGATTGAAAGCGATAAATGCAGCGGATAAATCGTGCATTCATGTATCATGTTGTACCAACTACACATTTTGAATATTAGCGCGCGTCTGTGACGCGTGCTGAATAATTAATTAAAGATCCCTCTTCCTGATCACCCACAGCGAAATCCCGATGAATAAAGCCGAATAAAACAACGCCACAAGGATATCCTGGCCTTGAAGGCCTGTCTGCAGATCAACATTGAATTCCGGTGATTTGAACTGGATCAGGGAAGTATTTGGCGTTCGAAGTATATGATTAATAGCATTCAGCGGAAGAAATGGCTGAATGCTTTCCGGTATCTTTTGCTGGATGATCAGCTCGATGATAGGATAAACAAACAGCAGCCCGATGGCAAACCCGGTGCGTTTTACCAGGATGCCCACCATCATTGAAAAAAGCAGAAAAGCCAGGATTTCAACGAAGTAGCCCGACCAGGAAGATCATCTTTCCGAAAAAAGCATGAACACTTATAGTGGATGAATAGAACAACCCCAGGATGGTTCCGGTCAGGAAGATCAGCAGGGTGGCAGCGATGCTGAAAAGGACAGCCAGGTAAACTTTGGAAAGCAGGAAATCGGTGCGGCTCAGCCCGTTGAAAATATTGTGACGTATCGTCAGGTAGGAGTATTCATTGGTGACAAGGATGATCATGATCATCCCCAGGAATATTTTGATGAAGAACCGGAGGGAAGCAGCCCAGGCCAGATTCTGCCATATATCCGGGAAATTGTAAAGGAATTTCTTCAGCATTTTGATTTCCGGGACATTCGGACTTGCATGGAGAAATAATCGATCAGGCTCGGCAAACCCCATGAAAAGAAAATCAGCGAGAGGACATAAATGCCGCTCATCACCCAGAACATCTTGTAGGGAAGTATTTTCCGAAGCTCTATCTGAATCAGTTTCATCATGATTTGTCCAATAATTCGAGGAAATATTTTTCCAGTGATTTTTTTCTCAGGGCCAGATGTGTTAAAACAATGCCTTTATTGAAGAAGAACCGGTTCAGTTCAGCCTGGCTTATCTCCGTTTTCAGTTTAATGATATATTTTTCTCCTTCTTCCTGGATATTATCGACAAAATCAACCTGTTTCAAAGCAAGCTGCAATCCGGCCATGTTATCGGCAGCGAGTTCCACCCATTGGGCGTCGTTCAGCACTTCATCCACCGGGCCTGAAAACAGTTTTTTGCCTTTTTCCAGCACGGCCATGTGGGTGCAGGTCTTCTGGACCTCGTCAAGGATATGGCTTGCCAGGAGAATGGTAACTCCTTCGCGATGCCACATTCAGGATGATATTCCGGATTTCAGCGATCCCTCTCGGATCAAGCCCGTTCGTCGGCTCGTCGAGAATGAGCACTTCCGGTGAGCCAATCAGCGTTGCGGCAACGGCAAGCCTTTGTTTCATGCCAAGGGAATATGTCCTGAACTGGCTGTCTCGCCTGTCATACAGGTCGACGGTTTTCAGCGCGTCATCTATATCGTCGCCGGGCAAGTCTTTTATTTTCGCAACCATCTGAAGATTCTGCTTTCCGCTTAGGTAGGGATAAAAAAGCGGAACCTCGAGTATGGCCCCGATCTTTTTTCGCTGAGTTTTATCAGGAGGAGTGCCAAACCAGGAAAATGTCCCTGCATCTGGACGTGTAACATCAAGTAAAATCCCGAGGGTTGTGGTTTTACCGCTGCCATTCGGGCCAAGGATGCCAAATACAGCACCTCTTTCGATTTCCAGATCAAGATTGTTAACCGCGGTGATGGAGCCGTATCGTTTGGTCAGACCCTGTATGGAAAGGACAATATCTTTCAAGTTAAAATATATTGTGTTGAACAAATATAAAACGTTCCACAACAGAAATCATTACAGAAGGCTTAAAATATTTTTCTGCCAAACAGTACTTTGTTATCTTTGCCGGAAATAACCTGAAAATCTTAAATATTATGACAGTAGGCGAAAACAAGGTAGTATCAATGACTTATACCCTACGTGAAGAAAGCTCAACGGGGCAAATGATCCAGAAAGTAACGGAAGACAGGCCATTTGTGTACCTTTTCGGTATAGGGGGACTGTTGCCTTCTTTTAAAGCAAATCTTGAAGGGCTTAACGCCGGTGATGATTTTTCTTTTGTCCTGCAGAAAAATGAAGCCTATGGACTGCCATCCGATGAGAACATCATCCGGCTTGATAAAAAAATATTTGAGATTGACGGTGTATTTGATGAAGATGCGATCAGGGTCGGGGAAATTATCCCCATGGAAGATGAACAGGGTTACCCGCTTTCAGGTAAGATCCTTGAAGTTGCTGATGACAGCGTTTTAGTCGATTTCAACCATCCGCTGGCAGGACTTGATCTGTATTTTGAAGGCAAGATCCTGGATGTCAGGGATGCCACCCATGAAGAGCTTGCACATGGACACGTTCACGGCCCACATGGCCACCACCATTGATTACCGGTATAAAAGGAACACGGCAGGTTTTTTCTGAATATCAGGCCATTTATGCATATTCCACTGCTTCGCAGTGTGGTTTAATATTGTTTCTCCGGGTAAGGTCAGGTCGAAAGCAATACAGATCCTGGTTTGAGGGTGACAGGTACTGGTCAGTGCCTCCATCATCTGGTGGTTCCGGTAAGGTGTCTCGATAAAGATCTGGGTCTGATCATTCTGATATACTGCGGATTCCAATTCTTTGATTTTGAGCGCTCTTTCCTTTTTATCAATCGGCAGATATCCGGAAAATGCAAATTTCTGACCATTAAACCCGGATGCCATTAATGCCAGGAAGATCGACGAAGGCCCTGTCAGCGGGACAACTTTCACGCCATTTTCATGGGCAAAACTGACCAGCAGGGCACCGGGATCAGCAACACAAGGCAACCCGGCTTCTGATAGTAATCCCATATCCTGGCCTTCCAATAATGGAGAAAGCAGGGAAGAAATCTCTTCCGGGCGGGTGTGTTCGTCCAGGACCTGAAAAGTCAGGCTGTCGATATTGATACCGGGCTGTATTTTCTTCAGGAACCGTCTTGCCGTGCGCACGTCTTCAACGATAAACCGGTGAAGCTTCTCAACCCGGGCCGGGATATCCGGGGGGAGGCTGCTAACCGGCGCGGTATCGCCTAAAACCGATGGTATGAGGTATAATGTCCCTTTCATCAGGAGGGATTTTTTAACCAGGGTAATTTATCCAGGCTGACATTTCCCCCGGAAATGATGATGCCGATCTTTTTTCCCCGGAAACTGTCCTTGTTTTCCATTAAAGCTGCAAGTGGTACGGCCGATGACGGTTCGATGATGATCTTCATCCTTTCCCAGGTCAGGTGCATGGCGTGCAATGATTGATTCTTCCGATACTGTGATGATCCGGTGCACATGTTCAAGGATAATAGGGAAGGTAATCGGACCGAGGGAAGTCAGCAGCCCGTCGGCAATAGTTTGCGGATTGACTGAAGGGACAAACTGCCGGGTTGTGAACGACCGGTAAGCGTCATCGGCCCCGGCCGGTTCTGCGGCGATCACTTTCGTGGAAGGGCTCAGGTATTTAGTGGCCAGGGCTGTGCCGCTGAGCAGGCCCCCGCCTCCTACCGGCGCCATGATGATATCAAGCGGACCGGATTCTTCGAGTAGTTCCAGGGCTGCCGTGGCCTGTCCGGCGATTACCCGGTAATCGTTATAGGGATGTATTTCTGTGGCCCCGGTCCGGCTCACCACTTCCTGTAAAGTTTCTTCACGGGCGGCAAGAGTTGGCCGGCAGAAATAGATTTCGCCACCGTAACCTTTTACGGCTTCGACCTTAACCCGGGAAGAGGTTTCCGGCATAACTATATAGGCTTTGCATCCCCTGATAAGTGCAGCCCGAGCAAGCGCCTGTGCGTGGTTCCCCGAGGAATGCGTTGCCACACCCTTTTCGACAGCAGATTCATCGAGTGAAAAAACGGCATTGCATGCACCTCTTGATTTAAATGCTCCCACTTTCTGAAAATTCTCACACTTGAAATAAACTTCTGCCCCCAGCATTTGATCGAGGCTCCGGGAAGTCAGTACCGGGGTCCGGTGAATATAGGGCCTGATCCGGGAAGCTGCCGCTTCTATTGTTTTCAGATCGGGGATCATGACCGCAAGGATTTATTATATTGATGATCTGTGGAGATTTCCTTTAACAGCTGATCGCAGGCCTGATCCAGCATCTGGTAAACTTTCTCGAAACCTTCCCTGCCGCCATACCAGGGATCAGGTACCTGCCGGTTTTCGCCAGGTGCAATCAGGTTAAGCATAAAGTCCACCTTGCTCTCATCCTGGCTGTCACGGGCCATCCCCATGACATCATTATAATTCCTGCGGTCCATGACATAGATCAGGTCGAAATGGTCAAAGTCCCTTACTGAAAACATCCGGGCAACATGACCTGACAGGTCGATGCCATGTTCTGCCGCAACAGCCAGCGAACGCGGATCGGCCGGATCACCGCGGTGAAAGGTTTCAAAACCTGCCGAATCAACTACAACATTAAGACCGTATTTTTTGATCTTATAAGCCATAATGCCTTCAGCCAGTGGAGAACGGCAAATATTTCCAAGACAAACGAATAGTATCTTCATGGTTCAAAAGTAGGGAAAAGGAATAAAACAGGGAATAATTGTTAAACTGTTAAACTGTTAAATTGTTAAATTGTTAATCTGTCTTACAGTCTTACAGTCCTATAGTCTTAAACCATCTTAATCTTTTTGTCGAGTTCTTCCACATAAATGCGGAACTGCTTATCGGTATCTATCAGATTATTAACTGTTCTGCAGGCATGGAGAACGGTCGCATGGTCCTTGTTTCCGCAATGCAGGCCTATGGTGGCCAGGGACGACTTAGTATGCTTCTTGGCGAAATACATGGCCAGTTGCCTGGCCTGGACAATCTCTCTTTTCCGTGTCTTGGAATTTATGGCATCGACAGGTAAATTGAAATAGTCGCATACTATTTTCTGAATGAAGTCGATAGAAATCTCCCTGGAAGTGCTCTTGACGAACTTATCGATCATTTGCTTGGCCAGGTCGAGTGTGATAGGCTTTTTATTGAGGGATGACTGGGCCATGATGGAGATCAGGGCGCCTTCCAGTTCACGGATATTGGTATTGATGCTATAGGCCAGGTATTCAATGACTTCTTCCGGCATTTCAATGCCATCGCGGTAAAGTTTTTTCTGGAGGATAGCAATCCGCGTTTCCAGGTCAGGCGGTTGCAGATCTGCGGCAAGCCCCCATTTGAAACGGGAGAGAAGCCGGGGCTCGATGCCCTTCATCTCAACCGGGGCTTTATCGGATGTCAGGATGATCTGTTTGCTGCTCTGGTGAAGCTGGTTGAATATATGGAAGAAAACATCCTGAGTTTTCTCTTTTCCTGAAAGGAACTGGATATCATCGACGATCAAAACGTCAATCATCTGGTAGAAATGGATAAAGTCGTTCTGATTGTTATTTCTTACGGATTCGATATATTGTCCAACGAATTGTTCGGTGGAAACATATAATACGGTACGGTCGGGGAAATTATTCTTCACCTGAATCCCGATGGCATGGCCAAGATGGGTTTTTCCGAGGCCAACGTTAGAATAAAGGTATAAAGGATTAAACGCAGTTTTGCCTGGATTTTCAGCCACGGCAAACCCGGCCGACCTGGCCAGCCTGTTGCAATCGCCTTCAATAAAGTTATCGAATGAATAATTCTCTACCAGCTGGGAATTTACCTTGATCTTTTTCAATCCCGGGATAACAAACGGATTCGGGATTTCTTTGGATGATCCCCGGTTGAGATCAATCGGCATTGATACAGAAGGATTGGATAACGATTTCTTATTTGATCCCGGCATCTTGATCGATAGCGGATCCGGGTTGTCATAATTATTCTCCATAAGGATGCTGTATTCCAGCCTTCCCTCTGGCCCAAGTTCTTTCTTTATGGTCTTTTTCAATAATCCCACATAATGTTCTTCCAACCATTCATAAAAAAACTGGCTCGGAACCTGAATGGTCAGTACATTATTTTCCAACTTGACAGGATTAATAGGAAGGAACCATGTTTTGTAGCTCTGGTAATGGATATTATCTTTGATAATTTTCAGGCAATTATCCCACACCTCAGTACAAGTCCTTTTCATGCTAAAACCCCCGTTCCGCTTTTTAAAAAAAAATTATTCTTCTACGTTTAAATTTTCCGCTTGTAAGTCAGGGTCCTAAAACCTGGCAAGGTCCCTAAAAACTTATTCAACAAAAGTGACATTAAAAAAGTTTAAAAAAAAAGTTATTTGACTCTTGACAAACATGTTTTTTTAGCTTATATAGGCACACGCAACGTCCATTAAGAGTTTATGGTTAAATAGTTGATTTTCTAAGTTTTGTGATTTAGGTATTTGAGAGGGAAAAAGTACAAAATAAAATCATCAGTTTCAACAAAAATGTGTTTAAAATTAGTTTAAATTACTGTCAAATCAGTTAAATTAATTGAAGAAAATTTTTTATTTACAATTTCAAAACTACTCTTGTTGATTTCCAGCATGATGCAGCAATGTTCCCCGGAATCCTGGCGGATGACACGCAGGCCTTCCTCCTTTATTACACGCATAACGGCGTTCATTTGTGAATAATCAAATCTAATCTCCAGGTTAAGGTTGAAGGTTTTTGAAATAATGATGCCATTTTCCAGGGCATTTCTTGCGGCAGCCCGGTAAGCCTGGATAAGTCCCCCTGTGCCCAGTTTTACACCGCCGAAATAACGTATCACCACAATCAGTATGTTGGTCAGCTCAAATGATTGAATCTGACCGTAAATCGGTTTTCCCGCAGTTCCGGATGGCTCCCCGTCGTCATTGTGCCTGAATTCATATGGTTCTACACCAAGCCGGTAGGCATAACAATGATGCCTTGCATCATGATACTGCTTGCGAAGAAGTTCCAGGTGCGTTTTAATCTCTTCCAGCGATCCGACAGGGATTGCAATTGCAATGAACCTGCTTCCTTTTTCTTTGTAAAGCCCCTGAGATTCATGCTGAATTGTCCGGTACGTATCCATATCCTTCTATGTCAGGCATTAGCTATGATCAGGATGGCGATAATAGCCAAAACTATTCCAATCCAGTTTATCCAGGATAACTTTTCCCTGAATCCTAAGTATCCAACCAGCCCCGAAAGGCCTACAATAGCCGCATTGGTAACCGGGAAAACCACCGAGCTTTCAAAGGTTGATATGGCTTTCAGCATATAGTAAGTCGACCCGAAATTGATCATACCCAGGAAAATACCACCGGTGATGTGTTTCCATTGCATTTTCGTATTTCCCCTTACCAGTCTTATGGTCAAAATGGCCAGCCCGATGGTGAAAGCCGTCAAGAAAACTACGGAAAGAAAGAGAACGAGGTCATCTTTGATAAAATAGTGATCCGCAAACTTCATGGTGGTATCGACGAATCCGTTCCCGGTAAAGACCAATAAAGGCAGATAGGTGTATTTAGAATTCCATGCGATCGGGTTTTTTTGTCTGAATGTCAGGTAGAAAGCAGCCAGTGCCAGCACAATCCCTAAAATCCTCAATCCGTTCAGGGATTCGCCCCAGAAGATCACGCTGATGATAACAGGTATGACCAGCGACATTTTACTTGTAACAGATGTAACGGCCACACCTACCTTTTGCGAAGAGAGGGCAAAGAAGAAAAAGGTGCAGATAAACATTACGCCCAGGACCATGGCGGTGAAAAACCAGCTGAATTCCGCAATGGTTGACGGTTTCCAATCAGTTGTTGTGATCAGTAAGCCAAAAGTGCCTGCAACAATGTAATTTACCACTATGGCCTGAAGGTTATCGATCCTGTATCGGTCGAATAGCTTAAAAGTGATCAGGATGAGGACCGACTGGACGACAGACAGTATGATAAAAACCATTAACAGTAATTTTTGTAAAAAATAAGGTGTCGTTCGGCCATAGCTTCCCAGCTGAAATTATCCCGGATCAGGCTTGAAGCTGCTTTTCCAAGTTGATCACGAAAATCTTTATCCTCCAGCAGCCTGATCATAGCATTGGCAAATTCATCTTCATTTTTTGGATCGATAAGCAATCCGTCTTTTTCATGCGTCAGGATGGTTTTAATCCCCCCGAAACGGGATGCGATTACCGGTATCCCGCTGGACATAGCTTCCTGGGTAGTCATTCCGAATGGTTCGAAAATGGAAGGCATAACGAAATATTGCGCATTCTGGTAATAAGATACCATAAGGTGCTCTTCCACATGGCCGACAAAAATGATCTTTTTTTCAATGCCTTTTTCCTGCGAGATCCGGTGCATCATTTCAAGCACCTCCTTTTCACGTGGTTGTTGATTCGCTGATCCTCCTCCCGTGACAAGATATACATCATCTATTTTCTCACAGACCCGTGCAAAAGCATTCAGCAGCAAATTATACCCTTTATTACTATCGATCCGGCTGAGGCAAAAAATGTATTTTTCCGGTAGGTCCGTTTTTCGGGGGATTTCACCAGGGGCGAGTGGTTTGAATTTGTGAATATTGACGCCAGGAGGGATGATTTCAACATTTTCTCCCTGGTAATCATATAATGCCCTTAACTTTTCCAGTTGAAGAAGCGAAGTGACCGTATGCCCGTTCAATGTATCGTAAATTCTTCTTTCTTCAGCAATACGATGATTAAAGTTGAACTGGAGTTCCATTTCTTCCGGGTCACCTTCCATCCTTTCCCTTTTCCAGGCTCCGAGTGAATGAGCGGTAAAAAAGGCCGGCCTGTTGAAAATTTTCGCCAGGTCCACGGTTATAATCCCGGCATCCACATAGTGCCCGTGAAAAAGATCATAATCTATTTGGTTTTCCCAGATGAATGCCGTGAGATTTTCAGTCAGTTCTGGCAACAATTTGTAAATTTCTTCTTTGATGACAAATTCCCAGGGACCGGCTGGGATCCGGATTACCCTGACATCCGGAAATCCAGGTAGAGGGTCTATCTGCTTTCGGCTTTTATCAAACCAGCGTGTGTAGATATCTACCTTTATTCCTAATTTGGAGAGCGCTTTGGATAATTCCAGAACATACAGGACCTGCCCCCCCGTATCCGTTGCCCCCAGCAAAGGTTTGGGATCGAAATAGCCATGGGTGCTCAACATGGCAATGCGCTTGAAGCCGGCCATCATATAGATTTTTTCGCTTTGAATTCCTTACTCACAATGATATCGGCCATATCCTTGTGCCGGGATATGATATTATGCTCAATTTCAAGGATATTTTCCAGGTAATCATTCTGCCTTTCCCTGTTCCGTTTTAGCCGGTCTGCGCGTGTATCGTCCCTGTCGCGGTCGATGAAAACACGGCAGTCAATCTGCTCCAGGAGCGTAGTGTAGGTACCGTCAATGATGATCACCTTGTATGGATCGAGGTCAATAATTTCAGATGTGATCCTGTCTTCTTCGAAAATGACCAGAGGCTTTTCAACCTTTAAATTGCCTTCCAGAACAGCTTTGATGTTGTCATTCAGCAGGTCAAGCCTGACTTCACCCAATCCTACCCTGTTAATATCGATCACCCGCATCTTTTCATTGGTTTTTGGCGGGAAAACAAAATAGTCATCCTGCTGGATGATGCAGGCAGGTATATTCATTTTTTCCAGGTCATTTTCAAGGGCATATGCAAGTTCAGATTTTCCGGATCCGGACTCCCCGGCTATTGAAAAAAAGAATTTTCCCGCTTTTGACCGGATTGAAGTGATGGTCAGTTTAAGAATTTCCTCAGCGGCCTGCCTGTGATGATCATTTATTATTAAAATATCGCCCCTCATTGGAAAAATGTGAAATAATATTCAGATCGAACGTTTTATCAAAAGTAGAATTTTCTTACCTTAAATTCCAAAATAGCCAGGATTAAATTATTCAAGCCGAAAAAATGGACAGGATGAAAGAATTAAGGGATAAGATGATACGGGAACTTAGCACGATCTATCCTGAAAATGAAAGTATTAACCTGGTTGACTGGCTGTTTTCTTCTGTTGCAGGAATAGAGAAAAAGGACTTTTTTCTTGATCCCGGGAGATGGCTTGAGCCAGGTATAATAGCTGAACTTAAAATCAAGTTTGGTGAATTGATGCTTCACAGACCCATACAATATGTCACAGGGACAGCTTATTTTCATGACCTGATGCTGAAGGTTGATCCTTCGGTATTGATCCCGCGCCCTGAAACGGAAGAGCTGGTGAAATGGGTGTCCGATGACTTTAAACTTGTTTCCGGGTTGAGGGTGCTGGATATTGGAACCGGCAGTGGTTGTATCGTGCTTGCCCTGGGCCGGCTGTTAACTGATCCTGTTCTCACTGCCATAGATATTTCTCAAAGCGCTCTTGACCTGGCATCCCTGAACGCTGATGCGTGTGGGATAAAGGTGGAATTCATTAAAAAAGATATCCTGGACGAAATAGGATGGGGCGATTTGGAGAACTTTGACCTGATCGTAAGCAATCCGCCTTACGTGAGAGAGTTTGAAAAAAGCCGCATGCAGGCTAATGTACTGGATTATGAGCCACATCTTGCCCTGTTTGTTCCTGACCAGGATCCGCTTCTTTATTACAGGGCTATTGCAAAGGTAGCTGGATTAATAATGGCTTCATCCGGTAAGCTTTACCTGGAGATAAATGAAAATCTTGGCCGTGAAACAATCCTGCTCCTGCAAAATGAAGGATTCACCGATATTACGCTAAAAAAGGATATCCAGGGTAAAGACAGGATGATCAGAGCCGGTTTTTAATTGCTTACTATTTGGAAATCAAACGGTTGACCGGGCTTTCCTGATGAAATAACCTCCTTAGTTCCTGGTAATTGATAAAAATGTCGATGGGGCCTAATGCAAAGGGTGCTACTTCGTACTGGTTGTAATAAAATCCTATGCCATCTTTGGTTATATAAAAATTAGGGCCGGCATCTATGAATTCATTGAAAAAACCAGCGTCAGTAAGGCTCTGGAGGCGATCAAGCTTATATTTTTCACGGGCAGCAAAATTGAGAATATCCCTGAGGTCGTTCTGGTAACCATCCCTGAAAATTTCATCGAGGGTAACCTGGTGGCCGTCTTTCAGGTCGATGACCCTGAACTTTGAAACGGATAAGCCATGGGCCCCGCCGGTGAATCCATAGGTGAAATTTTCAACCGACAGGATGTCGTGTTCATTATGAAGAACCCGGATCTCCTGGATCTTTTCCCAGTTGAAAGATGCTGAGCCTTCCTGGTAAATGTCCTGGTTACTGGTTTTGTAATTTTTGAAATAAAGATCCCTGGCATGCCCGAGTAAAATTACAGGATCGGATCCTGGAGCGGCTTTTTCAAAAAAGTCGTTATAAATAAATGCCGTAACGGAATCGGCCACATTTAGCACCGGGTAATCAACCGGCAATAATAAACTGAGATGTAAATCTGCTGTCGGGGAGTTTGCCTTTGCGGTAAGTAAAGCCTTGTCCTCCAGGTAAATAACTTTAAAAGCCATCGTCCCTAAGGGATAGGTTTCGGTAGCGACAAAAGGAAGTTGCTTTTTGCCGTCAGAGCTGGTCCAGGTGCCCGTAATAATACCATCTTTGAATTCACCTTTGAATGTGGAACCTTTAACATCGGGATTAAATTCGCTGAATTCAAAAATATTGGATGTGTTGATCTTGCCATTGACCGGCATTGACTTACCATAGTGTACCCAGGAATCATCTCCCACTTTATCATCAAAAAAATAATAATAATAACCACCAAGGTTTTCACCTGTTGCAACCATATCAAGGACAATATTGATATTATCCCCGACTTTCCC
Source organism: uncultured Bacteroidales bacterium (assembly GCA_963701785.1). Classification (GTDB taxonomy): domain Bacteria; phylum Bacteroidota; class Bacteroidia; order Bacteroidales; family JAGOPY01; genus JAGOPY01. Next base: position 413,458 of record CAVPBC010000003.1, read on the forward strand.
TTCCAGGTGTTTATAAAATGGCGCCTGGGCCTGGCAGGAAAGGATTAACAGGGCGGTTGTTAAGAACGACAGGATTCTTTTTAGCATATAAATTTAAGGTGTTGTGCCGAATTTGTATATTGTTACCGACTGGAACGTTTCCCCCGGGCGTAGTATTGTGTTCGGGAAAGAAGGTTGGTTGGGAGAATCAGGAAAATGCTGTGACTCTATGCACAAACCAGAATGTTTTTGGTAGGGCCTGCCATTTTTACCGGTGATCGTGCCATCCAGGAAATTGCCTCCATAAAACTGTATACCGGGCTGAGACGTGTAAACTTCCATCCATCTTCCGGTCGATGCTTCCCTGAGGATAGCAGCTTTGGCAACCTCTCCGGTAGAATTCAGAACGAAATTATGGTCGTAACCCCCATCGACCAGGGCTATATCACGGCCAATGAGCTTTGATTTCCGGAAATCCATCGCTGTCCCGGCCACTTCCCTGAGTTCGCCTGTTGGAATAAGCTGATCATTCACTACATTAAAGCGATCCGCATTGATCATCAGTTCATGATCCAGGATATCCCCGTTCCCGGCCCCTTTCAGGTTAAAATAACCATGATGTGTCAGGTTGATTGGCGTTAGCTTATCAGTTTCGGCAGAATACCGGATCTTTAACTCACGGTTTGAGGTAAGAGTATAAATCACGGTGACTTTTAAGTTACCGGGATAACCTTCTTCACCATCGGGGCTGATATAAGTCAATTCAACTCCCGCTTCATCCCCCTGCCTGAATTCGGTGGCTCCCCAGATCTTCTTGTCAAAACCGCTGATGCCGCCATGTAAATGGTTTTCACCATTATTCTTTGCCAGGTGGTATGTTTTTCCATCCAGGTCGAATTTCCCGCCAGCTATACGGTTGGCGCAGCGTCCGACAATACAGCCAAAATATGGATGTACGCCGGTATAACCGCTGAGGCTGTCAAAACCCAGGACGACGTCATCCGGGTTTCCATTCCGGTCGGGTACCATCACCGAAGTGACAATGCCTCCGAAATTGGTAATTCTGACAGTCATGTCATTTCCGGAAGAAATGGTAAAGAGGTAGATATCCTTTCCATCAATCCGGCCAAACACGGTTTTATCTATAGTGATCATAGGTTTTGTAATTTGTGGGGGTTTGCTGTTTTTATCAGCTGATATTCCGCAGCTTACCGCCAGGCTTGCAGTTATGGCACACAGCAGAAAACAGTAAATTATACCTGTTTTTCTCATTGTCTGCGATTTTCCTGTAAAAATAGCACAAAAATTACGGGAAAAATGAGGAGGATTTTCAAAATTATGGTCAATTATCAGATATATCTTTAATTTTACATGGATAATCCGTAAATGAATACAGGTACTGGATAGCTAAGGAATTATTAACGAATGTCTTATATTAAATCTTAACGTATGGCAAGCAGTTTTAATCTCGAATGGATCGATTATTCGATTATGATCATTTACTTCCTGTTCGTGCTCGGCATTGGATGGGCACTGAAAAAGTATATGAAAGATGCAAAAGCATTTCTTGAGGCCGGGCGTTCGATGCCGGCCTGGGTTGCCGGTCTGGCATTTATTTCCACGAACCTTGGTGCGCTTGAAGTGATGGGGATGACAGGTTCCGGACTCAAATACGGGATGCTCACAACCCACTTTTACTGGATTGGCGCTATACCTGCCATGGTTTTCCTGGCCCTGTTCATGATGCCGTTCTATTATGGTTCCAAGGCAAGGTCAGTGCCCGAATACCTTAAATTAAGGTTTGATGAAAAAACCAGGGGATTAAATGCCATCCTTTTTGCCGTGATGACCATTTTAGCTTCCGGCATTTCCATGTATGCACTGGCCATCCTGATGGAAAAAGTGCTTGGGTGGAACTTCCACATGAGCCTGCTGTTATCCGCTGCTGTTGTGCTAGGCTACACTTACCTGGGCGGGCTGTCTTCAGCTATATACAATGAAGTGCTGCAGTTCTTCATCATTGTCCTTGGCTTACTGCCGGTTGTTTTCCTCAGCCTCAAAGATGTCGGCGGATGGAACGGGTTGCAGGACCAACTCGCGCCGATAGCTACCGCCAGCGGTTATGCAGCCGACACCTGGACCACTACCTGGAAATACACGGGCACTGCCGCGGCAAACCCGATGGGAGTGGAGTGGTACAGCATTGCCGCAGGATTGGGATTCGTCCTTTCATTCGGATATTGGTGCACAAACTTCCTTATCGTGCAACGGGCCATGTCGGCGCATTCTACGGTTGCTGCGCGCAATACCCCGCTCATCGGGGCCCTTCCCAAGATGTTCATTCCTTTCCTTATTATCGTTCCGGGCATCATTGCCCTTGTACTGCTGAACAACCCGGCTTCCGGTTTCACTTTGCCTTTAAACGATGCCGGACAACCCATTTATGACTATACGATCATCATGCTGCTCAAGCAATATCTGCCCGCCGGTGTCTTAGGGCTCGGGATTACGGCTTTGCTGGCTTCTTTCATGTCAGGGATGGCCGGCAACGTTTCCGCATTTAATACGGTGTGGACCTATGATATTTATCAGAGCTATATCCGGCCGGTTACAGGCAATAAAGCGGCAGACGAAAAGCATTACCTGGGTGTCGGCAGGCTGGCAACTATTTTCGGCGTGGTTGTCAGCATTGCAGCAGCTTACCTGGCAAGCCTTTTCGGCAATATCATGGATTTCCTGCAGACCATCTTCTCGATGATCAATGCCCCTTTGTTTGCCGTGATCTTCCTGGGTATGTTCTGGAAACGGACCACGGGTCATGCAGCTTTCACGGGCCTCCTGGCCGGATTCCTCATTGCCCTGCTTCACCATGGACTGACCTTCCCGGCCGGGGCGGATACGCTTGTTAAAGGCGGATGGATAGGACATGTCCACGAATATCCCGTGGAGATGGCGCAGAACTTCTGGACCGCTATTTTTGCATGTGCGACCAGTGCCACCGTTACAGTTGGATTATCGCTCGCTACAAAACAGAAAAAAACAGATGCCGAACTGAAAGGCCTGGTTTATTCTCTCACCCCAAAAGTAAAGGAAGAAACAGTGCCATGGTACCAGCGCTCCACAACCCTGGCAATATTTGTATTGGCCATTGCAACGGTTTTAACAATATTGTTCTGGTAAAAAAAAGATTAAAAATTAAACATTAAGCATTAAGCATTAAGCATTAAGCATTAAGCATTAAAAATTAAATACCCGAACTTAACCCTTAACCCTTAACCCTTAAAACTAACTGATCATGGGTATAGATATAAAACTCCCGATAGGCCTGATGTTCTCCATTCTGGGGCTGTTATTGTCCATATACGGATTGTTCACCGCTTCAAACCACGCCATGTATGAAAAATCCCTCCATGTCAACATCAACCTCTGGATAGGGTTGACCATGCTGGCTTTCGGTTTGATCATGCTGATGCTTTCATTCAGGAAGAAGAAGAAAGCGTGATTGGATGATTTGACAATTGGAATTTGGAATTTGAATTACTTATTCCGGCTTCACAAACTCGTACGCCCCGATATCAGGCAGGTTCAGCTCACGGGTCGTTTCAATGAAATCTCGGCGCAGGTCGAAAAATGATTGTGTCAAAACTTCCGGATTTCCCTTATCAATGGCAGGGGAGAGGGTGTCAAGCTGGTAATTGTTCTCCAGGTAATCAAAAAACAGGGGGTCTTCATTGACAGTGCAACCGGGATATATTGCCTGGTCAGAAACATCGAGCAGGGTACGTAGTGAACAGTGATCGAATTTATAATTGAACGCTGCCCCGGCATCAATGAGTAAAAGGAGTTCTTCTTCATTCCTTCCGTAAAAAATGTTATTTCCGAAATATCCCTGGAATTCAAATGGATACACGACATCATCTGCATCTGTGGCAAAATTGTTCAGGACTATGGAAGGGGTTACCCTCACCGAAGATGACCAGTAATTGGCAAAAGTGCATTGCCGTATGTCATAGATCCCGCCCCAGGTAAATGCTGCCAGGTATTGACCACAGTTTACTACCACATTATTGTACGCTGTGAGATTATAAAACCGGGTAAGGATGCCATAGCCCGTCATGTTCTCGATGCGGGTGTTCGACAGGATCAACTGGTTGCCCATCTGCTCCTGCAATGTTTCCAGTTGAAGCCCGATAAATCCGTTCCGGATAATCGCGTAGTCAATTTCGTTGTTCACGCTGCCTTCGTTGATCCAGATACGGTCCCACTGACCGGGAAGATCCTTGTAGAATTCCTCAAGCCGGTCGCCCTGGAAAACGATCGGGGCGTCTACCGATCCTTTTGCTTTAATTGTCCCCCCTTTGTAGATCCATAATCCTGAATTATTATGAAAATAAACCCTGGTGCCCCGGTCGATTTCAAGCAAACCGGTCGAGTCAACCACGGCAAATCCATAAATCACGTATGGTCTGTCAGATGTCCAGCGGGTAATTTCGTTCTCATGGGCGATGATCTTGAATTTCGGGTAGCCGGCAATATAAGTATCGGCAAGTATGTAATTTGCGTTTTGCCCCCATGCAACCAGGTTGACATCCTGGATATTCCCATTGGTTTCAAAAACGATGGAATCGCTTATCACAAAAGGATTTCTCTCATCTGTCGGATCAATGGTAACCCGGCAAAAAATATACAGGCTGTCTTCACTTTCAATTTCAATGTCGTTCACTTCAAATGCCGCCTGCCCGTCGACATTCATCCTGTAAAATGAAGCAGATCCGCCAGCGAGCCGGATTGTAGAGATACTGATCTTTTGTTTGCCTTTATTATGAACTGTAAATGACTGAGTGATTGAACCCAGGGTCGTGAAAACAGTATCGAAAAAAACAGTATCCTGTGAAAAATCTAGTGTAACATCCGGATCCGCGTCAATGGGGTCTTTCTGGCAGGCAAACAGCATGAAAACCATCATAAATAGAGCTGTTCCAGCAATAAATCCAAAAAAAAATTCTCCGGTTCTCTTCTTCACCTTGTCACTTTTGGGCGCAAAATTAACTAATCTACTCTACATACGGCCTCGTCATACTTTTATTGTGTTTTGCCAATTTTCATCTCATAAAAATATATTGGTTAATTTCGCCGTTACTAACAAAAAATGAAGCATGCCTGTTTTTTACAAAAGACTGATACTGATCCTGCTCGGTGTATCCTTTTTTTCAATAATACCTCTTTCGGCGCAGGATACGACTAAAACCCTTAAAAAGCCGAGGAATAATGATATTCTTAGCCGCATAGATTTTGGGGGTTATCTTGGCGCACAATTTGGAAATGTCACTTATATAGAAGTTTCCCCAATTGCCAGTTACCGCGTAACCGAGAAATTTCATGCCGGGCTGGGACTTACCTATCAATATTACCAGGACAATACTTACCAGCCTACCTATTCATCCAGTGCTTATGGTGGTAGCATTTTCGCCCGTTATTTTATCTGGCGCGATCTGTTTGCTCATGTAGAATATGCGCCATTATATATTACTAATTTTATTTATTACCCGCCGATCACTATCGATGAAGGTAAAGCGCCGTGGGCTCACGATGTGTTATTAGGAGGGGGTTACAGGCAATGGATAGGTGACAGAGCTTCCATCAACCTGATGATACTGTGGAATGTAAATGAAAGTATTTACTCACCTTACAGTAATCCAATTATCCGGATCGGATTCGGCGTAGGACTATGAAAATGTTGAATTTTGAATGTTGAATTTTGAATTGATCTATAATGCCCGAATTCAAAATTTAAAATTCAAAATTTAAATTTATTTCTGTTTTGCTATCTTTTCCAATATATCCAGCGTCAGAACCCAGAATTTCTCTACAGTACTGATCTCCAGCCTTTCGGTAGGGGAGTGCACGCCCCGCATCGTCGGGCCGTAGCTTATCATATCCATACCGGGGTATTTATCACCTATCAACCCGCATTCCAGCCCGGCATGGATAGCCCTGACAACCGGCTTTTGACCGAATAGTGTTTCATATGACTGTACACACAGCTCAAGTACTTTCGAATTAGGATTTGGGGCCCAGCCGGGATACCCGTCGGAATGTTCAATCTGCGCGTCAGTTAGCTTGAAAACGGCCTCAACCATGTTACAGATGTCATCTTTAGCGGATTCGATCGAGCTGCGCTGGCTGGTTGCAATGCGTATCCTGCCATTTTGCATTTTAACAGAAGCCAGGTTTGTTGAAGTTTCAACAAAACCGGGTATGTCCTGCGAATAGGCAATGACTCCGTGCGGACAGGCATATAATGAATTAAGCAGCTGATCTTGCGTAGATTTGGATAATATATAACCCGGGGTATCAAATTCTTCCAGTTCTATCTTAAGGTCCGGCTCAGATACCCTGAATTCAAATTTCAGTTCTTTAAGGAAGCTTTCTGCAAAAGCTTTTACTGACGATAAATGCCCGACCGGAACAAGGAAGATGCCTATCGCTTCTCGGGCTATAGCGTTACGAAGGTTTCCGCCGTCGAAGGAAGACACACGTATCCCAAATTTACCGGCAGATTCCCATAAGAAGCGGTTGAGGATTTTGTTGGCATTTCCCCTGTTGCGATGTATATCATCGCCTGAATGACCACCCTGTAGCCCAGACACCTTCATCCTGAGGGTTTTAAAGCCTGCCGGAATTTCATCTTTTTTAATGGCTAATTCGATAACAGTATCTTTTCCACCGGCACACCCGATGAAAAACTCTCCATCATCTTCCGAATCCAGGTTAAGCAGGATGCGGCTGTTCAGCATGTTTGGATCCAGTCCGAAAGCGCCGGTAAGCCCGGTTTCTTCATCTATGGTAAACAGGCATTCTATTGGACCATTTACAATGTCTTTCGCTTCAAGAAGGGCAAGCATGGTTGCCACGGCTATTCCGTTATCGGCGCCGAGGGTGGTTCCGCGGGCTTTCAACCAGCCATCTTCAATAAAAGCCTGGATAGGGTCTTTGTCAAAATCATGTTCGACCTCTGCATCTTTTTCACAAACCATATCGACATGTCCCTGCAGGCAAACCGAAGGTGCATTTTCAAGTCCTATGCCGGCCGGCTTCCGGATCACGACGTTGCCAACCTTGTCGAGTACGGTTTCAAGATTGTGCTTTTCACCAAAATCTTTCAGGTATTGGATGATTTTTTCTTCTTTTTTAGAAGGACGGGGAATTTTCAAAACTTCTGCAAAATAAAACCAGAGTCTTTCCGGCTTTAACTGGTAAATAGTTGAATTCATAAAATACAGGTTTGTTTAAGGGTGTAAAGATAATATAATCTTTTTCAGATTGAAATCACACAAATATATATATATAAATACTTGACTTTGGGAACCTGGTGTTGTATCTTTGGCAGAGTCAAAGTCTTAATTATCAATTAAAAAAAATTAAAGTTATGAAAAGAATCATTACTCTTTTAGCGGGTATTGTTTGCTTATTGTGCTTATCAATAGTCTCAGTAAATGCTCAATGGACTACTGTCGGCACAAACATCCACAATACCAATACCGGGAATGTTGGTATTTCAACAACGACCCCGGCGACTCTGCTGGATGTTGCCAAAAGCATGACGGAACCGACTATTCGTGTATACAACCTTGGTGGTGCCGGTGGTGCGACCTACACGATGAAGGATTTCACCTCCGGTGCAGATTGGAAATTCAAAGCAACCGCTTCCGGCGGATTTAAAATAAGGGATCATGCCAGTTTAATGGATGTCCTTATTATCGAGCAAAGTGCTATCGCCAATGCATTATATATAGAAGCGGGCGGAAATGTTGGCCTTGGTCTCACAAATCCCCTTGAAAAGCTCGATGTCAGCGGGGCTATTAAAGTTGGCACTACGGCCGGCACCAATGCCGGAACCATCAGGTGGAACGGAAGTAATTTCCAGGGTTACAATGGTACAGCATGGGGTAATTTAGATGACCGGAACAGGGTTAGGGCATACCAGGTGGACCCGGCTGTCCAGGTCATACCTCCCAGTGTTTGGACCCCGGTAAATTTTACCGATGATTCCCCTTTGCCAATAGGTTGGGATAATTTTGGAGAATTTACCGTTGCACCTGTAGCCAGTGCTCCGACGCCTCCTGAAGTTGCCTATTTTACCGCGTCGCAAACCGGGTATTACCAGGTGAATGCACGGTGTGAATTCCAGGTTTCCAATGAACCGGGATCGATTACTCCATTTTCTTATGTTTCCATCGCCATATGGAGAGGCCCTGCCCCTGGTGCTACAGTGTCTTATGCAATAGGAAATAACCTTCAAATTGCTTATATAGGACCTGCAGGCCAGCCAGTTCCGCTGCAATTTAATAATGCGCCAAATGTAAGCGATGTAGTATACCTTACGGCCGGTGAAATTATTTCCATATGGGTATGGCAATCTGCTTTAGTTCCACTGCCGCTTATTCAGGGTTCAGACAGGCTCTATGTTTCAATACATAAAATGAGCTAGAAGTTCCAAGGTTAAGATTGGTATTTACCGGATCAGGTGAGCCAAAAATAATTTTATGTATTGATTACTTGCGCTCCGGCTTTAATGAGCCGGGGCGTTTTTTTTCAAACAATATATATATAATTACTTGATATATGTAATTTTTTTTTGTATATTTGAGAGGGTCAATGTCTTCATTATCAATTAAAAAATTACAGCCATGAAAAAAATCATTACTCTTTTAGCGGGTATGGGCTGCTTAATGCTATTTACAGCTATTACCCTAAATGGCCAGCCCTGGGTTCCTGTTGGCGCAGGCCACATTCACAATCCGAATAATGCCGGGAACGGGCTTGTGGGAATTGGTACCAACGCAGCTCCGGGGAAGCTCCTGGATGTATACAGGAACACGACCGAGCCTACAATCCGTGTGTACAATCTGGGTGGCCCTGGTGGTGCGACTTTTGAAATGACAGATCTGGCATCAGGTGCCAATTGGAAATTTAAGGCCACCAATGCAGGTGGATTCAAGATCAGGGATAATGCTTTTGGATTGGATGTCATTACTGTTGCTCCGAATTCCGCAGCAAATAGTATTTGCATTGCAGGGGGGACCGGTGATGTCGGCCTGGGTATTATTAATCCATTAGAAAAGTTGCATGTCAATGGAGCCATCAACCTGGGAAATACCGTTTATAACAATGCGGGTACCATACGTTGGAACGGTACTAATTTTGAAGGAAGTAACGGTTTCGGATGGATGCAACTGAATAATGACTGGACGATTATTCCCAATATTCCATTTGGTACACCTGAGTTTCATTCTTTGCCTCAACCTATGTCCTTAACATTTGCCTTCCCCGGTATACCTAATGGAGTAGCAAGGCTTTATGTAACAGATATGTCTGCACCACCGTTTATTTCCCCATCAGCTTGCCCTGGAAACAATTACCGGTGGCGCCGGGGCGCTCAACGCTTCGCAGCTTTACCGGATTTCAATGGGCATAAATCCTCCTTTTATTGATTACAGCGTTGGTTTATTCGGCGGTGACGGTACTTATAAAGTATGTTTCGGTTCTTTGCTGACACCAACAGCCCAAAGCGACAATACCACCATGCTCCGTGCAAATCCTATGGGAATTATAGATCTGCCTAACCAGAGCAGGGTGCGGGCTTATCAGCTTAGTCTGAACGGATTTATCCAGGTCATTCCTCCTTTTGTATGGACACCGGTCAATTTTACCAATGATGCACCCCTGCCGACTGGTTATGATGAACAAAATGAATTTACAGTAGCCCCAGCAAATGCCGGATGGCCTCCTGAACAAGCTTTTTTTACTGCAGCTGTTGAAGGTTATTACCAGGTAAATGCACGTTGTGAATTTGAAGTATACAGCTCAGTAGTGATGCCTGGATCTTATGTGTCTATTGCAATCTGGACGGGTCCGGCACCTGGTGCTACTGCTTCATATGCTATAGGGAATAATTTGCAGATCAGTACATTTGGCCCAATGGGTGAACCCTTTCCACTGGAATGGAACAATGCGCCGAATGTCAGTGATGTGGTTTATTTAATGCAAGGGCAGGTCATTTCCATTTGGGTTTACCACACAGCCGTAATGCCCCTTAATTTGATTCAGGGACACGATAAGTGCTATGTATCAATACATAAAGTTAGCTAAGTATTTTTCAGGTCGGTGATGGCTTTGACCGGATCCGTCGAGCCAAAAATTGTGTAACCTGCAACCAAAACCTGCGCTCCGGCTTTAATAAGCCGGGGTGCATTTTCAAGTGTTACACCGCCATCTACTTCAATTATGGCATCGGTATTTTTTCGTGCCATTAATTCTTTTAACAGGATGATCTTGCCTAGGTGCTTTCAATAAAACTCTGTCCACCAAAACCAGGATTAACCGACATCAGCATGACCAGGTCAGCGTCAGAAATGATTTCCTCCAGCAAAGAAACCGGGGAGTGCGGGTTCAGCACAACCCCGGCTTTTGCGCCAAGCTTTTTTATGGCCTGGATGGTTCGGTGGAGGTGATTGCAGGCTTCGTAATGGACGCTGATCACTTCCGCGCCATGTTCCCGGAATCTCTCAAGGTAGCGGTCGGGATCGACTATCATCAGATGGACATCCAAGGGCTTTCTCGCATGTTTCTGAATATGTTTCAGGACAGGAAATCCAAAGGAAATATTCGGCACAAAAACGCCGTCCATCACGTCGATATGGAACCAGTCGGCTTCACTATTGTTAACCATCTCAATATCGCGCTGCAGGTTGCCGAAATCGGCCGATAGCATGGAAGGAGCGACCAGGGGATATTTTAAAGGCAATTGAATTGGCATAGAATGATATTTTATGGTGTAAAGGTAAGAAGAGAATTAAAAAAACGTAGTACGACTATAGTCGTACTACGTTTTTTATTATTACACGCTCAACTTGTTGTATATAAATATATTAGCCAAGATATGATTTTAGGATCTTGCTGCGGGATGTATGTTTCAGTCGCCGGATGGCTTTTTCTTTGATCTGGCGGACACGTTCGCGTGTCAGGTCAAATTTTTCACCAATTTCTTCAAGGGTCATCGGGTGCTTGGAATTCAGTCCGAAATAAAGCCTGACCACATCAGCTTCCCTGGGCGTGAGCGTGGAAATGGCCCTGTCGATCTCTTTCCGCAACGATTCAACCATCAGCTCCTTTTCAGGGGTATTGGTCTCGTCACTGCGTAACACATCATAAAGGGTATTTTCTTCATCCTGGATGAGCGGGGCATCCATAGAAATATGCCGGCCTGAGTTGCGGATCGATTCTTTGACCTCGCTTTCGGGGATATCCAGCATTTCAGCAATTTCCTGGGAATCCGGTTCTCTTTCGTTCTGCTGTTCAAGCTTTGCGTAAGCTTTGTTGATCTTGTTGATGGAACCGATCTTGTTCAGCGGGAGCCGCACGATCCTCGATTGTTCGGCAAGGGCCTGAAGGATCGACTGCCTGATCCACCATACTGCATAGGAAATGAACTTAAAACCCCGGGTTTCATCAAAACGCTGAGCGGCTTTGATCAAACCCAGGTTGCCTTCGTTGATAAGGTCAGGCAGGCTTAAACCCTGGTTCTGGTATTGTTTGGAAACAGAGACTACAAATCGAAGATTGGCTTTGGTCAGTTTTTCCAGAGCATCTTTATCGCCGGCCTTGATCCTCCGGGCCAGCTCAACTTCTTCTTCAGCCGTAATCAAGCTCAACCTTCCCGATTTCCTGCAGATACTTATCAAGTGATGCAGTTTCCCGGTTGGTTACTTGTTTGGTAATCTTTAACTGGCGCATAGGTCGGTTTAATGGGTGTACAAAGCTAAAGTAATTTGTACGATTCCGGCGCAGTTATGTTTCAAAAAATTATTGCCTTTGTGAAGGTGCCGGTAACAGTACTTTCCTTGATAATTTCAGTTTTCCCGTACTGGTGTCAATACCAATGAGTTTCACTTCAATTTGCTGTCCGACTTTCATATATTCTTCAATATCTGTCACCCTTTTCCAGTCGATTTCAGAGATATGAAGCAAGCCTTCTTTACCCGGTAAGATCTCAATGAAGGCCCCAAAAGCAACAATACTTTTTACTTTTCCATTGTATACATCACCGACTTCAGGCACGGCCACGATCTTTTTGATCCGGTCTTTTGCCGCTTCGATCGATTCTTTGTTGCTGGAGAAAATATCTATCACTCCAAATTCGCCGACTTCTTCGATTATAATTGTAGCACCGGTATCTTTCTGGATTTCCTGGATGATTTTACCACCGGGGCCAATAATTGCGCCGATAAATTCTTTCGGCACAGACATTTTCTCGATCCTTGGCACAAAAGGCTTATAGTCTTCCCTTGGGGTTGACATGGTCTTCAGCATTTCGCCGAGGATATGGTGCCTTCCCCTGCGGGCCTGTTCCAGCGCCTGCTGCATGATTTCGAATGAGAGGCCTTCGATCTTGATATCCATCTGGCAGGCGGTTATTCCGTCTAGCGTGCCCGTCACCTTGAAATCCATATCACCGAGATGATCTTCATCACCCAGGATGTCAGATAAAACGGCGTATTTGCCTGTTTCTTTATCTGTGATCAGTCCCATGGCAATGCCGGAGACCGGTTTCAAAATTTTCACGCCTGCATCCATCAATGCAAGGGTGCCTCCACAGACTGAAGCCATGGAAGAGGAACCATTGGATTCGAGGATGTCGGAAACGATACGTACGGTATAGGGATTGATATCATTAGCAGGGATGACCGGTTTCAGGGCGCGCATCGCCAGGTTGCCATGGCCTATTTCACGACGGCTGGTACCGCGGATCGGTTTGACTTCACCGGTTGAAAAGCCGGGGAAATTATAATGCAGCATGAAATCACTTGAGCCTTCGATGACAGCTCCGTCAAGCGTCTGCTTGTCCATTTTGGTGCCAAGGGTTACCGTAACGAGTGCCTGTGTTTCACCGCGGGTGAAAATAGCTGAACCGTGGGCAGCAGGCAAATAATCGACTTCGCTCCAGATCGGGCGGATATCTTCCAGCCCTCGTCCGTCAAGCCTTTTTCTTTCATCCAGGATACAATTCCTGACCGCTTTTTTTTCAGCGTCTTCAAAATAACGATTGATTAGTGGCTTCAGTTCTTCGCGTTTTTCTTCTTCAATCGTTTCAATGAAACTATCCTTTACCTGTGTAAATGCGTCATGCCGTAAATGTTTATTTGGATTGCCATCGCTGGCAATTTTAAAATATTTCGGATAGGCGTAATCATAAATGGATTTCTGAAGATCAGGATCTTCCACCAATTCCGGAACGATCATTTTTTCCTGTTTTTCAGGAAGCATTGCAACCAGTTCATGTTGTGCCTGGCATTGTAATTTGATGGCATCATGGCCGAATTTGATAGCCTCCAGCATCACAGCTTCTGAGACTTCTTTCATTTGTCCTTCTACCATGACGATATTATCGAAGGTGCCGGCGATCATCAGGTCGAGGTCTGATGCTTCCGTTTCTAAAATTGACGGATTGATGACCAGCTTACCGCCGACTCTGGCCACGCGGACTTCCGATATAGGTCCCAGGAAAGGTATATTGGAAACCATGATGGCAGAGGAGGCAGCCAGGGCTACCAGCGTATCGGGGAGATTTTTCTTATCTCCGGAGATCAGCATAACCTGTACCTGGATCTCGTTGTAAAAATTATCCGGGAACAACGGCCTGAGAGCGCGGTCAACCAGGCGGGAGATGAGTATTTCATATTCTGAGGGACGGGCTTCTCTTTTAAAGAAACCGCCGGGGAATTTACCGGTGGCGGAGTATCTTTCTTTATACTCAACGGTTAACGGGAAAAAGTCCTGATCTTCTTTAGCCTCCGGGGCTACAATAACGGTGGCTAACAGCATCGTGTCGTCCATTTTAACGACAACAGCACCTGCGGCCTGCTTGGCGAGTCTTCCGGTTTCTATGGATATCTCACGGCCGTCTTCTAACTTGAATTTTTTAATAATTGCTTTTGACATTTTTTTCTCTTTCTTCTTCTGATACTAATGATTGATAAATATAAAAAAAGGCAATGCTGAGATTGCCTTTCTTCTGATTATGGTTGACAATGATTGTCTATTTTCTGATTCCTAAACTCTTTACAATTGACCGGTACCTCTCTATATCAACCTCTTTCAGATACTCAAGGAGGCTGCGGCGTTTTCCGACGAGAGCCACGAGTGAACGACGGGTTGCAAAATCTTTTTTGTTTATTTTCAAATGACCTGTCAGGTAATTGATCCGGTGCGTGAACATGGCAACCTGTCCTTCCGGCGAGCCGGTATCAACTTCAGATTTTCCATGTGTTGCAAAAAACTCTTTTTTCTTTTCTGACGAGAGATACATACTGATCTTGTTGTTAAGTTTAATTTGAGCCGGCAAAGATAATAATTAATTTCAAAAATTCAACAATGGGTCTGGATTTAATTTTAAATCAGCAGATGATATTAGAAATTCCACTTCAGCCTCATATAACAGAGCGATCCGTAATCGCCGAATTCCGTCATCTCATCGCCCCAGAAGACCTGTCCGATCATCAAAAGGGATAAATTGTTGGTCAGGGAAATGTCAAACGAAGGACCAACAAAACCGGATTTGTCGTTTGGGTTAAAGATACAGGACAGATCGGCCCTTACCAGCGGCGTTACCGGGTAACCGACACCGGCATAAATTGAGTGCTTTGCCAGCGTGAAGTTTTTGGCGGAGATATCGGCATATAGCGATAAAACTGTTCCATACCCTGCCGGTCCTTTTGTCCCGTCACTGTTGAACAGGTAAGACCCATTGACGAACAGGGAGTTTTTAAACGTGTAGTTCATGCTGACCGATCCAACGAAAACCCCGCTGCTGTCAGAAAAATATTCATATGGATGAAAATAACTTAATTCACCAGTAAACCCGGCTCCTTTTATATCACCCGACCAGCCTGTCCCGATCACAAGATCTTCTGTCATGACCCCGGTAAAAGCCTGGAAATCATAATTCCAGCGGTTAAATCGGTACATCAGTGCGGAAGTGATCTCTTCATCTGAATCCATCTTGAAGCCAAGCTGAAGGGAAGATGTGGTCCCGGTGAAGTATTCCAGCAAGACGGCATCGCAGCCGGGCCTTTCGACATAATCGAAATCGAAATAATTAAAGGAATTGAAAATATCATTCGGGGTCCAGACCAGGTTGATGCCCCAGTTGATACGCTGCCTGCCGGCGGTGGCTTCAAATTTCCCCGTTTTCCATTTTACATTTAACCGGTCGATGTTTGAATAAAAGTAATAAGATGAATCACTTACCCAGATTTTGGTCAGGTCGAAAAAACCTTCCTCGATGGTCGACATCTCTGCATAATAAGGATAATAAAGCTGGACCATCTGGCCGAGGTTCATATTATTCCTGACCCCGGTATGGAATGAAAATGAATTTCCCGGGTTCCACCGGAAATCAAGCCTGTTGCCAATTGCCGTAATAGTCTGCCATTGGCTTGTGCCAGGGGGTATCCATACTTCCTGCAATATTTGCAAATGCCCGTTCAACCTCCAGTTCCGTTCTTTTTCCTGGGCCTGGAGATTGATCGAAAGAATAATTAATACCCAAATGGCTGATATTCGAAAATGAAATCCGCGTAAATCCGTTGCATCCGTGTTTATCCGTGTTCTATTAATGGCACACGGATGACACGGATTTATGCGAATGACCGCGGATTGATTTAATGATTTAAAAATCATTTATTTGCGGATTTCATCTTTTGCAACCATACCATCTTCAATAGTAATAATCCTTCTTGCCCGGTCCATAACCCTGGAATCATGTGTCGAAAAAATGAACGTCGTCTTGTATTGCTCATTCATCTTCATCATGATGTCCAGTAATTCGGCAGTCGATTTACTGTCGAGGTTAGCAGTAGGTTCATCGGCCAGGATGAAGCGCGGTTTGGATGCAAGCGCCCTTGCCACTGAAACCCGTTGCTGCTGGCCCCCTGACAGATCACCGGGCCGGTTGTCGATCTTATCCGGGAGGCCAACGGCTTCAAGCAACTCTATCGCCCGTTGTGCTCTTTCTTTTTTACCGACGCCCTGCAGTTGTAAGATAAATTCCACATTTTCCCTTGCCGTTAATACCGGGATCAGGTTAAACGACTGGAACACGAAACCGATGTTGTGCAGCCTGAAGTCGATCAGCTTGCGCGATGGCAATGCTGTGACGTTCGTCCCGTTTATGTGTACTTCACCGCTGGTAGGTGTGTCAAGCCCGCCAAGCATATTGAGCAAAGTCGTTTTTCCTGAGCCGGAGGGCCCGACAATTGCAGTGAATTCGGCTTCATCTATCTTTATTGATATCCCATTCAAAGCCTTCACCGGGATTTTCGTTTCCGTGTAAACCTTATGCAGATCGATTGTGGTGATTGTGCTCATGGCATTCAATTAAAAATTAAAAATTAAAAATTAAAAATTTCTTCATTTAGACCTATTTATGCTTCTTCCCGGATCGCCGCGGCGGGATTGAACCGAAGCGCTTTCCTTGCGGGATAGATGGATGATACAACTGCAGTGATAATTACCAGGATCGTCATACCAATGTAAAAATCAAAATAAAGGGATGGAAAGACCATGGCGCTGTAGCCCAGAGACTCATATCCCTCCGTCCACGCAGAAAAATTGATGCCGCTCAATCCTGTCAAATATATTGTGACTGCACTGATGATGATTCCGAATAATGTTCCCACAAGGGAAAGGAAAATCGTTTCGGACATGATCATCAGAAATACTTTTCTTCTGTTCATTCCCACAGCCATGAGCATTCCGATCTCCCGCGTCCTTTCCAGCACGGCCATGGTCATGGTATTTATAATGCCAAAGGCCATCGCAATCAGGATGATAATCAGCAGAAAATATCCGAACTGGTCCATCATGGCTGACATGGCCACTAGTAAGGGCTCTATTTCTTTCCAGGACATTACGTCCAGCAGTGGAAATTTTCCTTTCAGAACAGCTGTCACATGGTCGGTCATATCCGATTGTTCAAGTAATATACCAAATTCAGTAACCTTGCCGGCATCAAACCCGGTGAGGGATGTAAGATCTTCCATTTTAACAAAAATATTGGGTTCATCGAACAGGTTGTTGGAAGTCTTGTAAATCCCCGTTACCCGGAACAATCCATATGCGATGTCGCCTGAAGTGTGTTGAATCGTAATGACGATCTTTGAATTCAGTTTAGCTTTTAGTTTTTCACATAGTTTTTTACTTATAACAACAGGTGCGTTTTTTCCTTTAGTAATAAAATAGTCTCCTTCAATTATATATTCATGGATCCTGGTTACGGATTTTTCCTGTTCCGGATCTACACCGTTCACGGTCACTCCCGCGGCGTTCGCAGCCGTGCTTGCCATGGCCATGACATTTATCCTTCCGGAGACTGCGATCACACCGGGTATGTCAGCAATCTCATTTCTGACTTTTGATGCCGAATCAATATAAAAGGATAACGACGGATCCTGGATATAATCAGGATGATGCACCTGGATATGTGAAATTTCATTATGGATCGATGCATCGATCTTCTGCTCCACCATCCCATTAGAAATAGCCATCATGAAAAGGGTGCCGAATAAACCAAGGCATACAGCCAGTATGACAACCAGGCTTCTCAGCTTGTTTCTCCAGATATTCCGCCAGGCAATTGAAAGTATCATGGTTCTTGGTTCTTAGAATTTTTAATTTTTAATTTATTCTACCTTCCTTTAATAGCATTGATTATTTTAAACCGGTTTATCACGATAACCGGGTAAATTGCCATCAGCATAGTAATGATTATCACTACCAATGACTGATTTATAATAAATCCGGGTTCAAGCAGAAATGGCATTACAGGATCCATATTGTATTCTGTCATTGCATCCGCTGCTTCTCCCTTCAGCGGGATGGGGTTCAGATGAAAATAGTAGATGACAGGCAGGCTGAGAATGATCCCGGCAATAATTCCAATAATGCTGATAATCATGGTTTCGATGAAGATAATGATCGATAACTTGTACCTTCTCATTCCCACCGCCGTCATGATGCCGAATTCACGTTTTCGCTCCATTGTGGTCATCAGGATGGTGCCCAGGATTCCAAATCCTACAACAAGGTAAAGGATACCCAGGATAAATAAACCACTGACATTATCACCCTCGAAACTCTGCACCAGTTCAACGAGCATATCTTTCCATAGCAGGATCTCCAGGTTCTGTGGGCTGATTGCTGCCAGTTCGCTCCTTGTCTTTTCCAGTTCATCCGGTTCATTCAGCATGATTGAAATGGAAGTCAGCCGGTCTGGAGCTGAATAGATCTCCTGGGCAAGTAACAACGGAACATAAGTAAGGAGGTTGTTCATGTCAGGTTGAGTGAATCTGGCAATGCCACCAACAGGCAAAGCAGCAGCAGCAGTAACACCGTGATAACCTTGCCCGAGTATGATAACTGTATCGCCGACAGTCAGCTTTAAATAGCTTGCAAGACCTTCTGTCAGTATAATAAATCTGTCATTTTTATCAAAATATTTACCTGAGATGATCCTGTTCCTTAATCCGGAAGCCTGGTCTTCCATTTCAGGATCGACCCCTGTAAGGGCTGCACCTTTGGTTTGATTACCGGAAGAAATCAGGGCAAACGATTCGAGTTTAGGAACAAGATAGGATACATTCGGATGATTTCTGATGTTCTTTTCAAGATCACTGGTGGTTTCAAATGAATTGTCGAGGGTTTTATCATTCCAGTATCCTTTTAGGTGAACCTGGATATATCCTGTTGTGCTTTTGATGGTGCTCTCAATCATCTTGTCCCATGTGCCGAGATGCATTGAGCGCACGATTAGCGCAAGTTGTAAAGCGAACAGCACCGAGGCTATTGTGAGCATTGTCCTTCGCCTGTTCCGCCATAAATTGCGCCATGCTATTTTAAAATACTCTATCATTATTTTATGTTCTTCATGTTCTGTTGTGAAAAGAAGCTCTCATCGATCGGCTTGTCGAAAGTGGTCTCAATCGTTTCAAGGATCGTCTGGTTACCTGGTTTATCAACCGGAACCATCATCATTTTTGATGGAAGCATCCGGTCACCCAGTTTTTTAATATTGGATGAAGTCATAATATTTATAAGTGCCATGTCTTCGTCAAAATATTCTCCTTTAAGCTCATAATAATCTGCTTTTGAAATCCATAACCTTATCTTGCCCCAGACCACCGCAGCATCCGGATTTGGTATAAGTTCAATGATGTAGCAATCATAACCTTCAATGACTTCTGATCCTACAATATCATGGGTGAAATCATCGATAATGGAATTCATTCTGACCAGGTCATCGTTGGTAAAATCAGAGCCCATCCATGACTGGCCCATCATCGACGGTGGGAGCTTGATCATCCTGTTAATACTGGGCATCCAATTCCACATGTCCTGTTCACGTTTCATAAAAACCTGTCCTTTGTCCTTTACCGGCTCGGTTATGTAAATAAGATAATATTCAGTTCCTTTCGACCATGCTTTCATGACCACCTCGCGTGACCAATCGGGACGGACGATCCTCATTTTCATGGTTCCCTGGCTGGTTTTGCCGTTCGCCTTATCATGGGCGCGCTTTACGATTTCCCGGGCAGTCATATCCTGGGAAAAAGAATAAAAGCCTGACACGAGGAAAGCAAAGGCCAACAGTACTTTAGCAGATAGTTTCATTTTAATTTATATGCTTAATTATTTTTATTTATCGATTTGACATCTTGAACTCAAGAATTAAGACTAAAAACTATTTATATCTTTCAACGATCATCTGTCTCACACTTTCCAGGGGAAAACCTTCCGGATCCATGACGTAGTTCAGAAAAACCCCGTCGAGAATAGAATCGAAAAATGCCGCTTCCAGTTTCGGATTTACAAAGCCTTTTATTTGAAAGAATCCCTCGACCACCTTGAGTGGCGGCAAAAAATGCGGGAATTTTTTACTGACAAGCCTGAAAACACCCGGTTGCATCATAGTGGAAAAATATAGCTTCCAGTAATCCAGATTTTCTTTCAAAATGCGGAAATTTTCATTGATAAAAAATTCAAACTCATCCACGGTCAGTATTCCGTCGTGATCCGGATCAAGATGTTCGGTCAGTAGTCTGCTCCCTTTTTCGATGATTGCGAGGATCAATTCCTCCTTGCTTTCGAAATAATTGTACATCAGGCCTTTGGAAATGCCTGCCTGTTTGGCGATCCTGCTGATTGAAGTGGGGTAGTATCCTTCGTTGGCAAAAAGTTCCAGGGCCGTTTGCATGATCAGGTTGATTTTCTGTTCCCTGATCTCTCCGAATTGTTCTCCTGTCCGTGGCATTTATTTATGATTGAACGGTCGGTCAAAAATATATCAAAATTTTAGAAAAGTCAAGAAAAAATTAAATTATTTTACGAATGGATGGTTTATGAGAACAGTTGGTTATTTCGGTTTTGCAGTTAGGCTGTATTATAAGTCAGCCTCTTTTTTTGCAGTCCGACGGGTAAATCCGTCGGTTCAGAACAATCTCTTAGAACCAACGGATTTACCCGTTGGAGCAAGAACTAACAAAACGGATAAACTAAATTTCTGATCGATTCATCAACTTCTCGAGCGCTGATCTGATCGATTCAGGATTTTGGGTGCCCAGCATGAATCTTTTACCGTTTTTCATTTCAAAAAGTACCCCTTTATTTCCGCTGACATTATATGCATTGCCGTTTTTGGAAGATCCATACCTTACCCCCCAGCCGCCATAATCCTTTAATGGACTGTATTTTTTCACTTCATAACGGACGATATCTTCCTGTTTGATAATCTTTGGCTTACGCTGAAAAGGTTTGAACCGATAATGAACACCTTCGTTATCAATTATTGTTTCCAGCGTAAGGAACCTGAAAAGCAGAATGGCCCCCACGGGAAACAAACCCGTTAAAATGACAACTATATCCGGGGCAGGATTGGTCCCAAAAGGTATACCCATGAAAATCTGCTGCACAAGCTGCCAGATCCATAGTCCGAAGAGAAAAAAAACAATCAGCCAGATCCAGAGCTGGTTGAATTTTTGTTCTTCCTTAAAATATATTTTACTCATTTTATTTATGATTTTCCTAATGTTTGGAAATCAATGCCGGATGGGTTCTGGAAGAGTTGAAGGTCGAAAAATTTAATACCGGCAAGCACATGATCAAAGATATCGGCCTGTATCTGCTCAAAGAGTTCCCATTCCTGTTCTTTGCTGAATGCATATATTTCCATTGGCAATCCTGTTTCAGTGGGTTGTAACTGCCGCACCATGAGCGGCAGGTCCTGGTGCAGATTCGGGTTTGATTTCAGGTAAGCGGTAAGATAGGCACGGAACACCCCAATGTTAGTCTGCCGGTGACCGTTGATCATGACCCCCGGATCAACCTTTTTTTCCTGGTTGTATTGAGTGAGTTCGATTTCGGTTTGCTTAATATATTCTGACACATATTCAAACTTTGAAAACCGTTCGAGCATCTCCGAAGTGCAGAATTTAATGCTGCTCAGGTCGATCAGGATATGCCGCCTGATCCTCCTGGCCCCGGATTCCTGCATCCCGCGCCAGTTTTTATAGGAATCACTGACCAGGAAATATGTTGGGATTGTGGTGATGGTCTTATCCCAGTTTTGAACTTTTACAGTCGTGATGGTGATATCGATGACCGTGCCGTCCGCATTATACTTGGGCATTTCGATCCAGTCGCCAATTCGCAGCATATCATTGGTGGCCAGCTGGATGCCCCCGGCAAAACCCAGGATGGGATCTTTGAAAACAAGCAGCAATACAGCGGAAAATGCACCCAATCCGGCCAGCCAGGTAAATCCTTTTGTCCTCAGGAATAAGATCGTGATCAGAATAATAACATAGACCACATAAAGAAATATCTTGGCTACCTGGATAAAACCTTTAATCGGCCTGGTCTTCGAAATTTCATAACTGTTATAGATATCATTCGATGCATCGAGAACAGAAGAGACGACGATTACAATAACGGTGACGACGTATAATTTGATCAGCGTAAGTACCACTGCCAGAGTCACCGGATAGTCAGGGATTACAAACGGGGCAGAGCTTAATATAATCAGGGCCGGGACCAGGTATGCCAGTCGTTTAAACACTTTTCGCGCAACAAAAGCATCATCCCAGTTGGATGAGGATTTTTTTGCCATCCTGTGTACAAACCTGACGATGATGAACTTGGCAATGTAAAAAACAATGAGGGCAAAAGCAATAACAAGCAAAAAACCGGAGTAATCTGAAATTATTTTAGCGATATGACCTGAAACGCCCGCGTCGATAAGCCAGTCCTTGAGATGCCTCGTTATGGATTCGAAAATATCCTTGTTTAATTCAATCTCTTTGATCATTATCAATCAAATTCTATTTGATAAGATTATTGATTGCCTGCAAATATTTTGAACGGATCAGGTTAAGTTTTTCGGGCGTGCATTTGTCATCATAGATCCTGATAACGTCAATCACGCCTGTTTTACGGAAGATGGTGCCCAGTGCTACATCGAACCTTGAATCTTCGAGGTTGTTTTTCAGGTCAATGGTAATTTTTTCAAACTGGTTGAAACGCAACTGGATCGGTATGCTGAAATAATGCATGTTCGGATCTTCTGCATCTTTAAAAAGATAATCAGACAGGACTTCAACCAGAAAATACTTCTTTACCTTGATAATTCCGGTATAAGGCTCGATTTTGCGGTTACTCATGAATTCAATCCCATCATCTTCAAATGCTTTCAAAATGGGGGGCAGTTCATCGTAAGTATCGAGGTCTTTAAACCTGATACAGGGATTCAGCATATTATAAAGGGTTACCATTCCCGGTGATCCGTCAAATGAAAAGCCACGTTCACTTTTTATTTTCTGGATAGCCCGGATGATCTTTTCTTCGGTATATTTTGAACGTGTTATGGCAAAGAGGGAATTCGGTTTGATGTGATCCGGGACGTTTGTGCCATGGTAACCGGGGAATGGCTGAAAAGCTTCCAGCACCAATTCTTTATAGCCGACCGGTCCAAGCATTTCTTTCTTCTCTATTGTTCCGATTGTTTCAAGCAAGATCTTTCTGATTCATGATGATAATCTTTAAATAATATTCATTCTATCGAAGGCAATAATATATCTTTTTTAATTGTGAATCATGTAACAGATAAAGATTTGCGTATTAAACGATGACTTTGATCGCTGCCGGCTGGATACGTATGAAAATTTCCCTTCCCATCTTAATGGCTTCACCGTCGATATTGACACGTTTTCCTCTTTTCCTGACTAATAAAGATTTCTGTGGTTTTATAAGATTCGATATAAGATGACTGATCGATCTTTCCGGTGAATAAAAGTCCGATCATCCTTGGGATTTCACCGATGGGAAATTTTTTCATAATGACCACATCAAGAAGACCGTCATCCGGTTCGGCTGTCGGGGCAATGATGGTATTGTAACCGAACTGGTTAGAATTTGCAATCGACAACAGCAGGGCCTTCCGGGTGATTTTTTGATCGTTGAAAGTAAGCGTATATTCCCTTTCACGGTAGCGAAAAAATTCTTGTGTCACAACCCTGAAATAACCGTAAAATCCTCTTTTTTTAAGTTTTCTGTATTTGTTGGCGACCCTGGCGTCGAATCCCAGTCCTGCAATACTGGCAAATGGATAACCATTGATGGATGCAATATCTATAATTCTGGTATTCAAATGATTGAGAATACTAAGAGCCTTTTCTGGTTCCAGGGGGATTCCAAGGTGCCTGGCGAGTCCGTTCCCTGATCCGATCGGAATGATCCCCAGCATGACGGGTGAGTTACCAATACCCTGTACAACTTCATTAATTGTGCCATCGCCGCCAGCCGCCACGATAATATCAAAATTTTCCTGTTCGGCTGCTGAGGCTATTCGCATGGCATCTTTTGGGCTTTTGGTCTCGCGGATAACATAATCAAACTTATCCAGGTCAAGATTTTGGCTGATCAAATCTTCGATGCGGCCCAGCTTCCGAACTCCTGAAATCGGATTATATACGAAGCAGATCTTAAGCTTTTTCATGCAGGAGGCAAAAATAGCTAAATCACCCAGACCCCGTCAATCTTCTCCTGGCAAAAGCTGCATTTTGAATTGACGATATTGTTTTTAAGGATGCTAAAACCTTTTCTTTCGATAATCATTTTTTTGCAATGCGGACAATAGGTATTTTCCCCGGAATGACCGGGGACATTGCCGATGTATGCATATTTGATCCCTTCATTCAAAGCGATCTGGCGTGCTTTTTCGAGGGATGCGACAGGGGTTGGCGGCAGGTTGGTCAGTTTGTGCATAGGCTGAAACCGGCTGAAATGCAGGGGAACCGTACTGAGGCCATTTTCGGTCAGCCAGCCGCACATCTGTTTGATCATATCGAAATCATCAGTCCAGGTTGGAATGACCAGGTTGATGATTTCCAGCCATACACCTTCTTCTTTCAGTATCTTCAATGAATCCAGGACGGGCTGAAGCATACCGGCATTCAGCATCTCGTAAATTTCATCACTGAAACTTTTCAGGTCGATCCTGGCCGCATCAAGGTATTTACTCAGCCGGCGCAATGGGTCAGGGTTAATATAGCCGGCTGAGATCATCAGGTTCTTAATTCCCTGCTGCCTGGCCAGGATGGAAGTATCGAGCGTGTATTCATAGTAGGCGACCGGGTCAGTATAAGTATATGCAATAGCCTGGCATCCGGCTTTTTTTGCCTGTTCAACGACTGCTTCCGGCATCAGGTCGTAATTACGGGTTTCCTTCGGGCTGACCTGTGAGATTTCCCAGTTCTGGCAGTTGAGGCAGGCAAGGTTACATCCGGCGGTAGCAATGGAATAGGTAAGGGTACCCGGCAGATAATGGAAGAAAGGCTTTTTTTCAATGGGGTCGATGTTAACAGCAGCACGGATTGCCGTAACTTATCGAATATAATTTGCCGTCATAATTGACATTTGTGCGGCAAGAACCGGCCTTCCCCACTTCAATTTCGCATTTTCGCGGGCAGAGTTTGCATTTTATCCCCTTGGGTGTGTCAATAAAATAGATTGCTTCTTTGCTCCATTTCCATGGCCTGTCCTGAGGTGTGGCAGAATTGCCGGATATTCCGGTAAAACTATCTTTCCCGAAGGACCTGCCCGCTAAACCAGAAGCAAAAAGGCAAATCCCGCATCCCCCGAGGAAGGAGTATTTAAGGAATTCGCGCTTGGATATGGTTTTTGAAACGGACATACTTTGGATAAATATTAATACCCAAAGTTAACGAAAACATTCGGACTTCAAATGCAACTAAACCGTTCCGTCCTGTATCGCCCAGATCTTCTTTCTTTTCCGTTCTATTTCATCCAGGACGATCTTCCGGATGCGGATGGATTTGGGCGTCACTTCCACATACTCATCGTTCCGGATATATTCCATGGCTTCTTCGAGGGAGAATTTGACCGGAGGGGTGATGGAGGTTTTATCATCGGCGCTGGCAGCCCGCATGTTAGTCAGTTTCTTGGTTTTGCAGACATTGATCACCAGGTCGTCGGGGCGGATATGCTCACCGATCACCTGGCCGCCATAAACGGGATCATTAGAGTCAACGAAGAAGGTGCCACGGTCCTGCAGCTTATCGATGGCGTAGGCGATGGCCAGCCCGGTTTCCATCGAGATCAGGGCACCGTTGCGCTTAACGGCCAGGTCGCCCTTCCAGGGCTCATATCCTCGGTAACGGTGGGCTATGATGGCTTCACCTTCGGTGGAAGTAAGGATCGTGTTGCGAAGACCGATGATGGAGCGGGCGGGGATGTTGAATTCCAGCACGATCCGGTCGCCCTTGGTTTCAATGTTCAATAATTCTCCTTTTCTCCCTGTCACAATATCAATGACTTTACCTGAGAATGCTTCCGGTACGTGAACGGTAAGGTATTCAATCGGCTCACATTTTATCCCGTCAATTTCTTTCAGGATGACCTGCGGCTGGCCGAGCTGGAACTCGAAGCCTTCTCGGCGCATGGTTTCCACGAGAATGGAAAGATGGAGGATGCCGCGACCATAAACCATGTATGAATCCGGCGACCCGGTTTCTTTGACTTTCAGGGCCAGGTTCTTCTCAATCTCACGGAACAGGCGGTCGCGCAAATGGCGTGAGGTGACGAATTTGCCGTCTTTGCCGAAGAATGGCGAATTGTTGATCGTGAATAGCATGCTCATGGTCGGTTCATCCACTTTTATTGGGATGAGGCCTTCCGGGAATTCCGCATCGGCAATCGTATCGCCGATATCGAAATCCTCAATGCCCATGACGGCGCAGATTTCCCCGGCAGGTATGTCGAGTTTGGTTTTTTCTTTGCCAAGTCCTTCAAAAACATAGACCTCCTTAAGCTGGGATTTCCGGACACTACCGTCGCGTTTCACGAGCGAAACCGGCATATTGGCCCTCAGGCTGCCGCGGTGAATACGTCCTACGGCAATTCTTCCGACATAGGATGAATAATCGATCGAAGTGATCTGCATCTGGAGCGTTCCTTCCTCGAAAACGGAATCAGGAATTGTATTGATGATCACGTCGAGGAGGTGGGTAACATCTGTTGTAGGTTTCTGCCAGTCGTCCGACATCCAGCCATGCTTGGAAGAGCCGTAAACAGTCGGGAAATTCAACTGGTCCTCATTGGCTTCGAGGTTGAACATGAGGTCAAAGACGGCTTCGTGCACCAGGTCGGGCTGGCAATTTGGTTTGTCGACTTTGTTGATCACGACAATGGGCTTAAGTCCCAGTTCCAGTGCTTTTTGCAGCACAAAACGGGTTTGCGGCATGGGTCCTTCGAAAGCGTCGACCAGCAGCAGGACGCCATCGGCCATATTTAAAACGCGCTCGACTTCCCCGCCAAAATCGGAGTGGCCCGGGGTATCGATGATATTGATCTTAATTCCTTTATATCTGACGGAAACATTTTTTGAAAGGATGGTGATCCCTCTTTCCCTTTCCAGGTCATTGCTGTCGAGGATCAGATCACCAACATCCTCATTTTCACGGAACAGATGGGATTGATAAAGGATTCTGTCGACCAGCGTGGTTTTCCCGTGGTCGACATGCGCGATGATCGCGATATTCTTGGTGTTTTGCATGGATTGGATTTACCTGAAAAATTTGAGGGTGCAAAGGTACAAAGAATTCAGGTTCAGATTACAAATTGCTAAATTGGTACATTGTTAAATTGTTAAATTGTTAAATTGTTAAATTGTTATATGTTACTAAAATATTCGTGTAAATCCGTCTTATCCGTGTCATCCGTGTTCTATTGCCATGATGGCATTCGGATGAAATGGATGCATACCAGCAGATTCAACCCGGCCAGCACCATACCAGTCATCGGCAGCCCTAGCTGCGGAACAAAATAAACAGACACCAGTAAAATCCCAATTGCAGAACCCAGGAGATCGGCGCTAAAGGATTCTCCTGAGCTTTTTAAGATATTTGATTTACGGAGATGTGCGCTGAGGGAGAACTGGATACCGGTAAGCAAGCCGGTAATCATCACCAGGCATAATATCAGAAGGAACAATAACCAGTTAGCTGATCCTGATGGGACAAGGAGCATTATTAAAGCTACCAGCGCGGAAAATGCGGCGATGATTCCCTGTAAATTTATAAATCCCCGGAAAGTTTTATTTTTATAAAGGTATTGCCGGAAAAGGGAGCCGGTTGCCATCCCGGCCATAAAAACTGCGAAGATCACCCCGGTCATCTGGTAAACATAACCGTACATCACCTGGAACCAGATCAGCAGCAAAAATTCCAGTGCGGACGCGGTGAATCCGCCTGCAAACAGGCCCAGATTTAACGGTCCCAGGAAGATCAGTGACAGTATCAATAACAATATCAAGATCAGGGGCATAACCCATTGGTTCATCTTAAACTGTTCAAGCCAATGCCGGAGAAAAAGTGAGAAGACATAGGGCCTGAGATCCGAGTTTACAGGTTCATCCGGCAAGATGTCCTTCAAGATCAGGTCGCTGCGCATATTTTGAAGGTCTTCATTGATATAAAATGGATTTACATAAATGTTGGTGAAATCTGCATGCAGATAATTCTGAAGAAAAGAATGATCCAGTGATGAGTCCGATGCCAGGAAATAATCCTTGTTTCCGGGAATGATCCTGATATGGCAAAATACTTTTTTTAATGTATTATAGCTGACAGAATGCACCTGCCTGGATATTTCGTTCATATAATTGCCGGCAGCAGGAACCGACATCGAAATGATCCCGTCGGGGTTTAGTCTCTCTTTCAGTAAAGAATAAAATTCAACAGTATAAAACCGGTTCATTTCGGCTGAATTAGGTTCAGTGGTATTCAGCAGTATGACATCATACTTTTTATCTGATTTTCCAAGAAGTATCCTTGGATCCCTGAAGATGTAATTCAACCTGGTATCCTTTGGAAAAGCCCTGTAATTGCCTATCAGGCTGAATAACCAGCGATTGGTCTCAATATAGTCGGCTTTATCGATGGGATATTTAAGGATTTCTTCGATCATGCCGGAAGCCCCGCCTGAGAGGAGCAATACATTTTTTGGTTTGGGATGCATCAACATGGCGTAATGTACCGACTCCTCGCGATAAACAGCGTCATCGCCCATTTTAACCGGTACCCCGTTTTCGTAGATGAATAATTGTCCATCCATGCTGGTTACAGCAAGTTTTCCAAAAGGTGAATTCCTGACCTCTATGGTATCCTGTTTGCTAAATCGAATTCTATTAAGCAACCGGTCGGGTTTCAGGAATAGAGCCAGGGCCAACATTATAATCGCGATGATTAATATACTTACGGCAAGGACTTTATATCCCGTCATCCATGACCAAATAACATACAGTAACAGGCAAACCATTGCAAGGACCAGCAGGCTTTCGAACGAAGAAAAAATAAAAATGAACACCAGGCTTATAATCAATCCGCCAAGGATGCTTCCCGCCGAATCAAGCGCATAGCCTTCATGTAAGAGATTTTTATCTTTCAATACCGAAAGCTCCCTCACCAGCAGGGGGAATAACATGCCGGAAACCAGGCAGAAGGGAGCAATTGCCATTAATATCAGCAAGGAAGTCTGGCCAAGGCCGGCCATGACACCTGCGGGGATCAAAGTGAAGCGGAGGAAGATCAGGGTGAAGAGTGATAGCAGAGGGAGGAGGGCGAGGAGAAGCAGCAGGGAAGCGGGGAGTCGGGAGCCCCATCTGGATGCAAGAAACGATCCGATAGCGGTAAACAGCATCCAGAACCCCAGGAAAAGACCTATGATAAGCTCATTACCATGAAAAACCGCCAGGGCCTCCCTGATCAAAATGACCTGGGTTGCCATTGCCGTTAGCCCAAGGGAGAAAATGAACAGCCTGATCATTGTGCTTTTATGAGACTCCATCTCGTTATCGCTTTGGAAATCATAAAGATAAATTGTTTTATTTTGAGATGGAGTCTCGTTTGCATTTTTCTTAATTTTAACCAGTAAAATAAATCTATATGCGAAAACTAATCACTTTCTGGATGGTCCTCTTATTACATACATTTTTTTGTCCCGGAAATAAAAGCACAGCATAACACACTCACTTTGCAGGAAGCAGCCGAAGGATGGGTGATACTGTTTGACGGAATTACCACCGAAGGATGGCGCGGATTTAAGATGGAAGGAATGCCGGAAGGATGGAAAGTGGAAAACGGATGTCTTACCACTTTTACCGGGGAAGGAGAAGAAACAAGGGGCGACATTATTACAGTTAACCAGTACGAAGATTTTGAGTTATCCCTGGAATGGGCTATTTCACCGGGAGGCAACAGCGGTATTTTCTTCCATGTCGTGGAAGGCGATTACCCCTCTGCTTACGCTACCGGCCCCGAATATCAACTTATAGATGATACAGGATTTCCGGAAAAACTTGAAGAATGGCAACAAACAGGTGCCAATTATGCGATGCACCCGGCAGATAAAACGAAGAAAAAACTGATGCCGGTTGGCGAATTCAATTCTTCGCGCATCAGGGTTGAAAAGGGCCATGTGACTCACTGGCTGAATGATGAAATTGTAGTGGAATATAATCTCTGGACAGATGAATGGCATAAACTGGCCCATGAAGGCAAATGGAAAGACTACCCGGATTACGGGCTGGCAAGGTCAGGGCATATTGGCTTGCAGGACCATGGAAGCATAGTGAAGTTCAGGAGTATTAAGTTGAAGGTGATAGATTGAAATTCCAAACGCCAAGCACCAAAATCCAAACAAATTCCAAATTCAAATTTACCAAGAACCAATGACTAATGACCAATGACCAAGAACCAATGACCAGGAACCAAAAACTCACCCTAGTATCCCTCCGCCTCGCCATTGGCTGGCATTTTCTTTATGAAGGCCTGGTGAAGCTGGCCAACCCTAACTGGTCGAGTGCCGGGTATTTACTGGATTCCGGCGGCTTTTTAAAGACATTTTTTTACAACCTTGCAGCTAATCCAGAAGTGTTGAAGATTGTCGACCTGCTAAATATCTGGGGCCTGGTGTTGATTGGCCTTGGATTGATCCTCGGGGCTTTTACACGGGTTGCCATTATATCTGGAATAGTTTTAATGGTTTTCTATTACCTGTCGCACCCGCCTTTTGTCGGGTTGAAATATGCCGTCCCAAGTGATGGCAGTTACCTGGTCGTGAATAAGATGATGATCGAAGCACTGGCACTGGGCGTACTGCTGGTTTTTCCGACATGGAAGGAGTGGGGAGTAGACCGGTGGATCTTGCGTAGGGTGAAGGGCTGAGGGCATAGAGCATAGAGCTTAGGGCTTTGAGCTGGGGAATGGTGGAAGAAATGTTAATCCTGAAAGGATTAAACATGGATGACCCCGGAAGAATTCCGGGGATAGAAAAGAAAACAAACAGTAAGAAAGATGGATCGGAGAGACGTACTGAAATCCTTGATAAGCCTGCCGGTAGTGGGCGGCCTGGCCTATGCATGGTACCGTAAAAGAAAATATGAAAAATACCTGAGGATGAATATCCAGGACGAATTGAAGATCAGTGCAGAGTCACCGGCCTTTATTGATAATCCTTCAAAGGGTAGAGAGATCAGGCTGGGATTGATCGGTTACGGGATCAGGGGAAAAGACCTTGCCCTGGCTGCTGGTTTCGCACATCCGAAAATGATCGACGAATGGAAGGAAGGCGCAATGAATGACAGGCAGGATAAGCGTTACGAAGATTATCTTTCGCAGGAAAGCCTGAATGTAAAGCTGACTGCTGTCTGTGACATTTTCGACACCTATGGCAGCCTGGCAAAGGAAGCCGGGGCCAATATTTTACGGGAAGGCACAGGCGGGAAAATGAGCGGGGAACCAATCCGGTTTGAAAATTACCTGGACCTGGTCAATTCACCTGATGTTGATGCAGTCATCATCGCCACCCCAGACCACTGGCACGGTCCAATGACCATTGCTGCCGCCCGCGCCGGGAAACACGTGTATTGCGAAAAGCCGCTGACCTGGACCGTGGAAGAGACCTATGAAGTGAGAAAAGCGATCAGGGAGAATAACGTAGTTTTCCAGCTTGGCCACCAGGGAAGACAGAATGAGAGTTACCTTAAAGCAAAAGAGGTCATCAGCCAGGGAATCCTGGGCAAGATCAACCTTATTGAAGTTACGACGAACCGCAACGATCCCAATGGTGCCTGGGTTTACCCGATCCACGAGGATGCAAATCCGGGAACCATCGACTGGCAGCAGTTCATCGGGCAGGCTCCCTGGCATGATTTCAGCCTGGAGCGCTTTTTCCGGTGGCGTTGCTGGTGGGATTACAGCACCGGCCTATCAGGCGACCTGCTTACCCATGAATATGACGCCATGAACCAGATATTAGGGCTGGGTATACCTCATTCGGCTGTTTCCAGCGGTGGGATCTACTATTTTAAAGATGGCCGCACCGTGCCGGATGTGCTGCATACCGTTTTTGAATATCCCGAGCGCGACCTGACCCTTATGTACAGCGCGACTCTGGCCAGCAACCGCAGGCGTGGCCGGGTGATCATGGGCCATGACGGCACCATGGAACTGGGCTCCTCCATGACCATCTATGCTGACCATGGTTCGACACGTTACAGGGAGAAGTTAGAAGCGGGGATCATCGATCCTGATCTGCCCATCTTCAGCTATACACCAGGGCTGAAAAATGTAGATGCCATCACTTCGCCTACCGAACAGTATTTTGCCGGCCGTGGACTCATGTACACATACCGGGGAGGGAAAAGAGTGGACACCACCTACCTGCACATCCGCGAATGGCTTGATTGCATAAGGAACGGTGGAACGACAAGCTGCAATATCGAAGAAGCCTTTGATGAAGCTATGACCGCCCATATGGGAACCATAGCTTTCAAAGAAAACCGCCAGGTCTTCTGGGATCCGGTCAACGAAAAAATAATATAATAATCCGTGTTAATCTGTTTTATCCGTGTCATCCGTGTTCTATTTTATAAATATGATAACCAGAAGAACCTTTATTAAAACTACTTCACTTGCATCCCTGTCTGCGATGCTGGCCCCGAACCTGCTAAAAGCTTCACCAATGAAAAAAGATATTGGACTGCAGCTCTATACCCTGCGTGATTTGATAAATAAAGATCTGCAGGGTACCCTTGCCAGCGTGGCAGATATTGGATACACCTGGCTGGAAGCCGCGGGCTACAGCGATGGCAAATTCTACGGACTGGCACCATCAGAATTTAAAACGATGGTAAATGACCTGGGGATGAAGGTGGTCAGCTCTCACGTTTCATTTATGCCTGAACAAAGTCGTCAGGTCATCGATGCACACCTTGAACTGGGTGTTTCCTATATCGTATATCCATGGAAATCAATGCCTGAAAAACCAATCCGTGACGATTACTCAAAGGCCGCAGACCTTTATAACATGCTGGGTGAAGCCTGTAAACGGGAAGGGCTGAAATTCGGATATCATAATCATGATTTTGAGTTTGTAAAGATTGATGATACGACCGGGTATGATTTGCTGTTAAAACTGACAGAGCCTGGATCAGTCACTTTCGAAGCAGACCTTTACTGGATGGTTTTTGCCGGAGTCGATCCCCTTGCTTATTTCCGGAAATATCCAGGCAGGTTTGACCTCTGGCATGTTAAAGATATGGAGGATAACCCGGAAAAGGATTTTGCACCGGTTGGGACCGGGATGATCAATTTTGAGGAAATCTTCGACCAGGAAGATAAGACCGGTCTGGTTTATTTCTTTGTTGAACAGGACCAATGCAAACTTGATCCATTAGAAAGCATCAGCATCAGTTATAAAAATCTGAAAAGTATCGTTTATTAGTTAAGCGGATCAAAATGGAAAGAACCATCAATACGGCCATCATAGGTTTCGGACTTTCCGGAAGAGTCTTTCACGCTCCTTTCCTGAACATTCATCCTGGTTTTAACCTGGTAAAGATCGTCGAGCGGAAGGGTGATACTTGCCGTAATATTTACCCGCAAGTTGAGATCGTCAGGGATTATAAGGACTTATTGAAGGATGAATCTATTGGACTTGTCGTTATTTCCACTCCCAATATTTACCATTTCGACCAGGCGAAGGACTTATTGCAGTCAGGCAAGCATGTAGTCATCGAAAAACCATTCACACCAACGTCTGCAGAAGCTGACGAACTTATCACGATTTCCGAAAAATCCGGGAAAAAGATCTTCGTTTACCAGAACCGGCGCTGGGATGGTGATTTCAAGACAGTTCAGCAGGTAGTGTATAATGGCTTCCTTGGTGAGATCCTTGAATATGAAGCCCATTTCGACCGATTTGCCCCCGGTGCGCGGCGCAGTGCCTGGCGCGATGAACCGCTCCCTGCCGGCGGCGTGCTTTACGACCTGGGTTCTCACCTTATTGACCAGGCCCTGGTGCTTTTCGGACTGCCTCATTCCGTCTTTGCCGATATCAGGTGGCAAAGGGCGGAGAGTAAAGTGGATGATTATTTTGAAATTAATCTTTTTTACAACAGACTGAAAGTCAGCTTGAAAGCTTCCGTATTCGTTAAAGAACAGGGCCCCAGGTACATCATCCATGGTTCGAATGGATCATTTGTAAAATACGGAATCGATCCGCAGGAAGAGATGCTGAAAGAAGGCCTGATGCCTGGCTTAGCAGACTGGGGTAAGGAAGATCCTGACTACTGGGGCATCTTAAATGCCGAACTTCACGGACAGCAGTTTTACGGCACCATCGAGACGGAATCCGGCAATTACATGGGCTTCTATAACAATGTCCATGATGTTATCACAAAAGGCGCGGAGCAAGCCGTCGCCCCGGAAGAAGCCAGGAACGTCATCAGGATCATCGAACTGGCCTTTGAAAGCCATAAAACCGGATCTGTAGTTTCATTGGTTTAGTCGTCAATTATGTTTCAAAAGTCTAGCCGGTCTCTTTTTTTGGTGCTTCGATGGGTAAACCCATCGGTTAATACTGGTCCTTTTGGAACCAACGGATTTACCCGTTGGAGCACGAAAGTATGTTTCACTTCCCACCCGGGGGGCAATGCAGTTTTAAAAAACTGGTATAAAGTGTGACCAAATGCGACAGTGTACCTTCTCCTTCATAAATGCCATGGGTCCGGTTGGGATAAGGCATGATCTGAAACTGCTTATTGTGTTTTATCAACTCATTGACCAGCATTTCAGCATTCTGGTAATGAACATTATCATCACCCGTCCCGTGAATGTATAACAGGTTCCCTGTTAAATTTTTGGCATAAGTGATGGGAGATCCGTTTACAAAGTCTTCCATATTCTCCTGTGGCAGGCCCATGAAACGCTCCTGGTATATGTTGTCGTAAGTAAGTTGATTGCTGACGGCAGCAACTGCAATGCCTGTTTTGTAAATTTCAGGATACTGGAACATAAGGTTCAAAGTGGCCGTTCCACCGCCGCTCCAGCCCCATACTGCTATTCTCTCCGGGTCCACAAATTCCCATTTCAGAATTTCTTCGGCTGCCATGGCCTGGTCGTGAATGTTTAACTGCCCGATTTTCCGGTAAATGGATTTTCTCCATTCTCTTCCTTTAGGCACAGGGGTGCCACGATTGTCAACGGACATGTAAATGTAACCGTCTTCGGCCATGTCACCGGCGTAAAGCGAATTGTCGCCCACCCCGTAACTATCGCTAACCGTTGCCCCTGCAGGTTCGGTATAAACATAAAACAATACCGGGTATTTCTTTTTAGGGTCAAAGTTTTTTGGCTTGACCATCCAGCCATCCATTTCAACCTTGTCTTTTGTTTTAATGGTGAAGAATTCGGTTCTGGGAATTTCCTGTAGCGAATCCAGCAGGGCGATGATGCTTTCTTTTTCGCTCAGGGGTTTGTGATCGGGAATGGTGATAAACTCACGGGCCGGCTTGGTATAATGGTTTGAGAAGGAATGGGAAGCATACTTTCCGTTGGCCGAAAAAGAATATTCATGGCTCCCTTTTAATTCGCCAGGGCTGAGTAATTCAGGCTTGCCTGAACCATCAAGCCGGGTGCGGAAAAGATAATTTTGAGTGGCATTATCAGGGGAAGCCATAAAATACACAAAACCTTCGGCGAGGTCGATGTATTTTAAATCTATAACATCATATTTGCCTTTAGTTACCAGCTTTTCCGGGCTCCCGTCCATGGATACCTGGTACAGATGTCTCCAACCGTCTTTTTCAGATGACCGGAGAATGCTTTTTGCATCGTTCAGCCAGGTAAAATGATTGGTAAAGTCAATGGTATAAGGATTGCCTGACTGGAAAACATCAATCCATGCCTCATCAGTTTCTTCATTAATCAGCTTTGAACCACCGCTTGCAATATCCGTTACATAAAGTTTGCTTTGGTTCTGTTTTCGGTTGAGTTGCTCAATAAGTAATTTGTCAGACGAGGGTATAAATTCCATTCTGACGATATAATGTTGAACAGGATCGCCGGGAATGTCCATCCAGGTCGTTTTTGCATCGGCAATGTTCACCACGCCCACTTTGCAGGAGGATGGGTTCTCCCCGACCTTGGGATATTCTATAGGGATCACCTGGGAGTATATTGAATCTGTATTGTTGATCATGTAAAACTTTTTGATGTTCCCGGCGTCAATCTGCCAGTATGCAATTGATTTACTGTCGGGGCTCCACCGAAAACCATCACGGCAGTAAAATTCTTCTTCATAAGCCCAGTCAAAAGTGCCGTTGATCAAAGTTACTGACCCATTGGTGGTCAGGGCTTTTACCTGTGAGGTGGCCAGGTCTTCCACATAGATATTATTTTCACTCACATAAGCAACGGAATTTCCATCCGGGGAAAATTTGGCAAACATAAGCGATGATGCCGGGCGGGTTTTACCTAACTGGGATAGTGAATCTGTTCTCAGATCCAGGACCCAGTAATCTCCTTTTGTATTGAGCCTCCAGACTTTTTTGGTATTGGTAAAGAGCAATACCTTTTGATTATCACCGGAAAATGCGTAGTAGCTGAACTTCAGTGCGGCCGGGCTTCCTGCCGGGGTCAGCTGTTCTTTGTTAATAATGACTTTAGCTTCATTTTCCGGCAGCGTGTATTGAACAATCTCATTTTTATCAACGCGATAATAGGAATTGCCCTCTGCCGACCATTTGATTCCCCTGACCTGGGAACTTGCATTCAAAACGACGAATAAAAATAATGCAAAGATTATCAAGGCTTTTAGCCTCGATTTTTTTTCATAACTATTATAAAAAGTGTGCATATTATTTATGATTATAAGAATTGATAAATGTAAGATTTATTTTTTTGTAAGAAATCCATATCTTTACTTTGTAAGAGAATACAGAAGTTGCAATCCAACGACCAACGACCAATGACCAATGACCAATGACCAATGACCAATGACCAATGACAATGACCAATGACCAATGACCAATGACTAATAACCAATACCTATGAACAAAAAAGAATTTTCCAGGAGACAATTCCTCGGCACCACCGCCGCTGCCGTTGCCGGTTTTACCATCTTACCCGGTTTTAATTTCGGACAGGGGAGAAAATCGCCCAGTGATAAACTGAATATCGCCGGAATCGGGATTGGAGGGGTTGGAGGCACCAACATCGACAATTGCAGCGGTGAAAATATTGTTGCACTTTGTGATGTAGATTGGGCCTATTCCAAAGGTACTTTTGAGAAGTATCCCGATGCAAGGGTTTACAAAGATTACCGGAAGATGTTCGACGAGATGTACGGCCAGATCGATGCAGTCGTGATCGCCACGCCTGACCATACCCATGCGATCATAGCCGCAGAGGCGATGCGCCGCGGCCTGCATGTTTATTTACAGAAACCATTGACCCATAGCGTCTCTGAGTCACGCCTGCTGACCCAACTAGCGCGTGAATACAGGGTGGCTACACAGATGGGTAACCAGGGCAACTCCGACGAAGGCATCCGGCAGCTCTGCGAATGGTTATGGGACGGGGCTATCGGTGAAATACGCGAAGCGCATGCCTGGACCAATCGGCCGATCTGGCCGCAGGGCCTCGAACGGCCCCTGGATGAACCGGAGATACCGCCGACACTCGAATGGGACCTGTTCCTGGGACCTGCCCCGCTGCGCCCATACAACCCGGCTTACCATCCATGGAACTGGCGCGCCTGGTGGGACTTTGGCACCGGCGCCCTTGGCGATATGGGCTGCCATATATTCGACCCTGTTTTTAAAGCACTGAAACTGGGCAACCCAGAATACCTTTACGGCAGCTCGACACAGGTGAATACGGAAAGCGCACCGAAAGCTTCCGTTGTACATTACGAGTTTCCTGACAGGGGAGAACACAACAAACTGAAATTGGTGCCGGTGAAGGTGACCTGGTATGATGGTGGTCTCCTTCCTCCTCGCCCCACTGAACTTAAAGATGGTGAGCCCCTGGGCGACTGGAGCGGCGGATGCCTCTTTGTCGGAACAAAAGGCAAATTGCTGTGCGATTCTTATGGCCTTAACCCACGGCTGCTTCCCGAAGAACTGGATAAAGGTTATAAGCGTCCTGATCCCTACCTTAGAAGGATCGACAAAGCCATGGACGGAGGGCATGAACTCGACTGGATCAGAGCTTGCAAAGAAAGCCCCGAAAGCCGCACCGAAACCAGCTCGAATTTCGATTACGCCGGACCGATGAACGAAGTGGTCGTCATGGGCAACCTCGCCATCCGCCTGCAGGACCTGAAGAGGAAACTGCAGTGGGATGCGGAAAAGATGATGATCCCCAACATCGCCGATGAAGACGAGATCAGGGTGGTGACAACGGATAAGTTTACGGTCATCAACGGGCATCCGCACTTTGATACAAAATATGCCACAATCAAGGCTAAACCAGCCGCGGAGGAATATATCAGGCATATATACAGGGAGGGGTGGAAGCTTTGACCTCACCCCCTTTACCCCCTACCCCCTATTCCCCCTCTCCAATTTGGAGAGGGGGACAGGGGGTGAGGCTATATTCTGTAAAAATCTGTGAAATCTGTGGTGAATTAAAAATCTTTAAGCAATGAAAACTATATGTATGATTAGCATTTTAATGATGGTAAGTTTAGGTGGTTATAGCCAGGATAAAAAAATGAATATGCTTACAAAAAAGGAAAAGAAAGAAGGCTGGGTGCTCATGTTTGACGGTAAAACGACCGATGGCTGGAGAGGATATAATTTGACCGCTTTCCCTGAAAAAGGCTGGGTGGTTGATGAGGGGAATTTGAAGGTGATCGGATCCAGCAAGGGAGAAGCAGGCGGCGGCGGCGACCTGTTATACGATAAGAAATTCCGGAATTTTGAACTTTCCCTCGAATGGAAAGTGTCCGAAGGAGGAAATAGCGGTATCTTCTACCTGGCCCAGGAAATTCCCGGAGAGCCGGTCTGGAAAAGCGCACCGGAAATGCAGATACTCGACAATGAAAAACATCCCGACGCGAAACTCGGGGTCGATGGCAACCGCGCGGCCGGTTCCCTTTATGACCTGATCCCCGGGGATTTAAATGCAGTTAAACCCGCCGGTGAATGGAACAAAGTAAAGGTCCTGGTTTACAAAGGAACAGTGGTTCATTATGTTAACGGAAAACAGGTCCTGGAATATCATCTCTGGACTGAAGACTGGAAAAAAATGGTGCTGAACAGCAAGTTCAAAGATTATGATGCGTTCCTGAATACTGCGGAAGAAGGCTTTATCGTGCTTCAGGACCACGGGGATAATGTCTGGTTCAGGAATATAAAAATTAAGGAGATGTGACTAATCAAATGAATCCATCCTTAAAACTATCGGTTATGATATTGGTGCCATTTTTTTTCGGCTCAGGCGGTTCAGCCCAGGATAAAAGCGGTGATGCCGGCCAGGTCGATCGGAAACCCGCCGTATCCGGGCAGTTCTATTCTTCCGACCCCATCAGGTTGAGAGCCGATTTATCCACATTGTTTGCGGCAGCTCTCCCAAAACAGTCGGATAATGTCATTGCCATGATTTCACCCCATGCAGGCTATGTTTTCTCAGGAGAAGTCGCCGCTTCAAGTTATAACCAGCTCGATCCAGATAAAAAATATGACAATATATTCGTGCTGGCATCCAGCCACAGA
Organism: uncultured Bacteroidales bacterium; assembly: GCA_963701785.1. GTDB lineage: Bacteria > Bacteroidota > Bacteroidia > Bacteroidales > JAGOPY01 > JAGOPY01. Next base: position 453,128 of record CAVPBC010000003.1, read on the forward strand.
ATGAGTTTTGAAGGTGCTTCTATATATAATAAAGGTGATTACATCACGCCTCTCGGGAGAGTTAAAGTCAATATAGATATTGCAAATCAGCTACTGAAAGATAACCCGGTCTTTAATTCCAAATCTGAATCTCATATTTATGAACACAGCCTGGAAGTACAGCTTCCTTTCCTTCAGTACAGACTGAAGAAAGAATTCCGGATCATCCCCATTATTTTAGGGACACAGTCACCTTCGACCTCGAAAAAAATCGCAGGTGCCCTGAAGCCATACCTGAACGAGAATAACCTGTTTGTGATCAGTTCCGATTTTTCCCATTATCCATCTTATGAAGATGCCTGTGTCGTTGATAAAGCCACAGCTGATGCCATCCTTAAAAATTCTCCGGATATCCTGCTGAAAACACTTGAGGATAACGACGGCAAGGGTATTGATAACCTGGCCACAAGCCTTTGCGGGTGGACATCGGTAATGAGCCTGCTTTATATGACAGAAGGAAGGAATGATGTTATCTTTAAAGCTATCCAATATCAAAATTCCGGCGATTCAGATACTTATGGTGACAAAGACAGGGTGGTTGGATATTATTCGATTGTCGTTGAAAAAATAATGCCTGCTCAGAAAGACCAGGGTTTCAGCCTGAATGAACAGGAAAAAGCCACACTCCTTGAAATAGCGCGGCATACTATAGAAGAATATGTGACCAATGGAAAAGTGCCGGTAATAGATGAAAAAACGATTACCGCAAAACTCCGCCAGCCTTTCGGGGCTTTTGTCACCCTGAAAAAGGATGGCCAGTTAAGGGGGTGCATCGGTCGTTTTGAAGCCACCGGCCCCCTGTTTGAAGTGGTCCAGCAACTTGCTGTTTCTTCTTCAACCCAGGATTCCCGTTTCCCGCCCGTGTCGGATGAAGAAATCGATGAACTGGAAATTGAGATATCTGTCCTGACACCGATGCGAAGAATAAATTCTGTTGATGAATTTCAGCTTGGAAAACATGGTATCTATATGAAAAAAGGCTATTCTTCCGGGACTTTCCTCCCCCAGGTGGCACAGGAAACCGGCTGGACGACTGAAGAATTCCTGGGGCATTGCGCCCGCGACAAAGCCCATATCGGATGGGACGGCTGGAAAGATGCCGAGCTTTATGTCTATGAGGCTTATATCTTCAGTGAAAAGGAAACGAAATAACTACCGCGTGCAAATCGACGTAAACGGACAGTAAGTGCAATTTTCCGGATCTTCCGTCTGAACGAAAGGTAAAGCAGGGTCCAGAATTTTTTCCAGTAAGGATTTTAACATTTCTTCAAAGATTTTCATCGACTCCTGATCAATTTCCTGTTCCTCCGGTAGCTTCACCATCTTGAAGCCTTCGCTGATCTTGCGCATGGTGATGTTGCCTGTTTGTATTTTCCGACCGGCTGATTCATTGTTTTTAAAGAACAGATAAGCATATACCAGCAGCTGGAATGCCTTTGCCATTTTCGGATCGCCGGTAAGCTTATCCCAGGATTTTACCTTCAATTCAGCTGATTGAACTGAACCTGTTTTGTAATCTATGATCCTGATCGTATCTTCCATGATATCAATACGGTCAGTCTTTCCTTTGATCTTAACCTGATGTTCTTTTCCCGAAATATCCCACGTAAGTATGCTTTCGAATAACTGCTCAAGCGAGATGATCTTTAGTGAAGCTTTCGGATTTTCGCCTGACTTAAGCTCTTCCGCTTCCTGTTTAATATACTGCTTGACCAGGAATAATGAAACCTTGTAAATCAGATGGTTTTTGCCGTGTTCGACATCACCCTCCTGGTAGTGCTCCCTGAATGCTTCCTGCATGTATCTTTCAGTCTCTGTTATCCTTTCGAAGTAAAAGTTCAGGGTCAATATATTTTCCTGCAAAAGGCTCATAGATTTTTTGAAAAACCTGGTGAATGACGGTTCCCATTGTTTTCGACTCGATGGTTTCTTCAATGGTTTCCGCCTCCGACAGGCCGAGAATTTCCTGGAAATAGAATTGTAACGGGCACCTGATATAAAGATTAAGGGCGCTGGGAGAAAAGCCCCTGTTGCATTTGTCGGCCAGCCTGGCCATTATTTCAGGAGTTTTTGCCTTGATAATGGCTTTATCTTTCCCTGCCGCGGGCGAATCAGGGCCCAGGAGGTTTTCCTCGAATTTAGTATTTGGGTTGAATTTCCTTAATTCATAGCCCAACTGCGTGATAAACCGGCTTTTTTCCCCGCCTTTCATCTGGTCGCCTTCGGTATCGTAAAGCAGGTAGATTTGCCTGGCGCGCTGCAGCATGCGGTAAAAATGGTAGGCAAAAACTGCGTCTTTATGCTGATAGGTCGGAAGGCCGAATTCAGATTTTATATCGAACGGAATGAACGTGTTCGGCGTCCGTCCTGATGGCAGGATCCCTTCATTAACCGAAAGCACAATGAGGTTCTCAAAGTCGATGGCACGGGTCTCCAGGACACCCATCACCTGTAATCCCTGCAATGGTTCACCGGTAAATGGCAGCCTGCCGGATTCCAGTACCTGGAAAAGTATCTTCCGGAGTGTCTTCAGGTTTTGAATAAATGGGTAAGTCTCCATGATGGTCCGGCACCGTTTGATATTTCTGGAAAGAAAATACAGATATTCCAGGTCGACCTGCATATCTGCAGAAGGTAACGACTGCCTGGCTATCATGCGGTCACGGATCAGGTCCAGGATATTAAGCATACCATCCAATGCCTGGAGAGGGGAGCCCCATATCGTGAACAGGCTTTCATTCAGTTGTTTAAACTCATTTACGGGGCCGGATGAAAATCTGAGGATTTCATCCGGTGACATAAAGACCCTGTTTTTTTGCCTGATGGATTCACTGATTTTTGCAAAAGATGCCTGGCCGGAATCATTTAAAGGTTCAAATAATAAGAAGATAAGGATGTGCCAGTAATTTCAGGACATCTTTGACGTATAATGACCTGGTGGCGCTTTTTCGCTGTTCAGCAAATTTTTCGGCATTTTCCTGCATCTGGAACAAAATGCCGGCCAGGTGAAACAGGTGGGTGTATTTGAACGGGTAACCCATAGTCACATTGACCGGACCCAGGTCTTCAGGCAGTGAATATAAAACCGGGAGCAGCAGCTTTTCATCTGCAAGGACAAGAGCGGTTTTATCAGGCGCTTCTTCCTGCGTTTTGATCCGGCTGATGATCTGGCCGGCTTTCCGTGCCTGCCCCATGCTCCTGGGGATCCCGAAAACGCTGATGGTCTTATCCATCAGCCTGAAATCATTTTCAATCCACTTTACCGGATCGGAAGGCCACTTATTTATATATTTCCGGATGAATTCGCCGGCTTCCTGGTTTGCATCTTTGATATAATATTCATCGGCATCCCAGAAAACTTCGGCTTTATCCTGATGGACCAGGAAATCGATGATCTTTTCCTCTGCCCCTGAAAGTGCATTCAAACCTGCAAAAAAGATTTTCTTCCATGTGAAAGTTACCGGAGAGCTTTTCAATGTTATCAGCAGCTACCCGGTAAGCCAGTCCCTGGTAAACAAGTTTTTTTTCTGTCAACCGTCGGTTAAGATGCTGGTAATAAATAAGGAATGAATTATAAAAGTCGATATAATTTTTTTCCTGGTCGGTCAGTGGCCTTTCATTCAGGTTCCAGACCGAATAGGCCCGGGCCGCATTCAGAAATGTAAAGATCTTCTCCGGATCGACAAGATACTGGTCGATTTCATCGAAATCCTGTAACAGGACCTGCCCCCAATCGGCAAAAACATCAAAATCCTGTGCTTTGTCGCCATGTATCTCTTTATGGACATGATAAAATTCGAAAAGCAGCCCGGCAGGGTCGATGATCTGCAGCCCTGAGATGCTGGTGATGAAATCTTCGACTGAATAGGTCTCCGGTGACCAGGCTGTTTTTTTGAGTGCGGCCGCCAGGTATTTTTTAAGGTAAAGACCGGCCCTGCGGTTGGGTAAAACCACGCAAAGCTGCCCCGGGTCATCACTGTAACGGGCTGCTATCTCTTCGGCAAGGCGTTGGAGGAATGGTTTCATAGTTCAGCAATAAATTCAGGGTGATCTTTCATGAAACCGGATACTAAATCAAATTGATCGGGCTTTCCCAGATCGAACCAGGTCACCCCAGGCTGCATGTGCCCGTAAATAGACTCCGATTCCGGCTAACCGAAGGTAGGTATCGACAATGGAAAACTTTCCCTGTTCTTCAATCAGGTTGAACATTCCCGGGTCGATGATATGGATCCCGCTGAAAGCTAAAGGTTTAGCATCCGGCATAGGATCCCCTGACCAGCGTGTTTCGCCTGAAAATGTATCCTTCCATCCCCTTAATTTTAAGCTTTCGTCAAATAAAAAATACCGCCGGGTCTGACGGTCAATGACCGATAAAGTAGCCAGCCCCTTTCGTTCAATATGTTCAGAAAGCAAAGCTTTCAGGCTGATATTGCTTATCACATCCACATTATGAACCAGGAATGGCTCATTTCCGTCGAGAAACCAGCGTGCCTTCAGGATAGCTCCCCCGGTATCAAGTAACAGATCCGTTTCATCTGAAATAGCAATATTTACATTTTCAAATTGACTCATTTTCAAATAATCAACCACCTGGCCGGCGAAATGGTGCACATTGACAATGATCTCGTTAAAGCCTTCCCGGGCCAGCTTGCGTATGGCAATTTCCAGTAAGGTGATCCCGTTGATGCTTACCAGCGCTTTCGGGACACTGGCTGTCAGGGGCATCAGGCGGGTACCCAGTCCGGCTGCTAAGATCAGTGCTTTCAAGGCGTGATCAGATTTTTTTTGGTTTACAGAGCAATTTCTCTTTTTTCGCCTGGGCACCGCAGCTTTTGCACTCGTATTCAGCTTTTTTGCCGAGTTTGGCTACGGTTTTCATATCTTCTTCCTTACAAATTTTCTTAGCCATAATTAATCATTCCAGATTCCGGCCCCCTCCCCTTGGTCCCCATCCCCCAAATGGGGGAGGGGATTTAGGGGTAGGGGCTCAAACATTCAGCATTAGATGCTATTACTTCCACATTTAACCTGCGGATAACTTTCTTTGCAGACGTGCTGCCATCGTTTCCGTGCAATAAACCGACCGGTGCTGCCCGCCGGTGCAGCCAAAGTTTACCACCAGGCTGCTGAATCCCCGTTCGAGGTAATTTTCAACGGACCGGCTAACCAGCCTTTCCGCATCTTCTAAAAAACCTGAAGACTGAGGATCATCTTTAAGATAATCAATGATGACCTGGTCTTTGCCGTTGAAAGCCCTGTAACGCTCTTCCCGACCGGGATTCGGCAATGCCCGGCAGTCAAACACAAAGCCTCCGCCATGCCCGCTGAGGTCATCAGGAATGCCCTGCCTGTATGAAAAACTTCTCAGGAAAACCGTGAATTTTCCGGTTTTGGATGATAGATCATCTGCCTCATACTTTCTAATGCCCGCCAGTGATTTCAAAGCCGGCAACAGTTCTGGTAAATCCAGTTGAAGATCAATATGGTTGAGCCACCATTCGAGGTTTTTTAAGGCGAACGGGATGCTGGACAGGAAATGGGGCTTCTTTTCAATCAATCCCCTGAAACCATAAGCCCCCAGCACCTGTAACAACCGGATCAGCACAAAGCCGTAATACTGCTTTTTAAATGTATTCTGATCAACTTTAATATACGATGAAAGCTCTGAAATATAGTAATCCAGCAGCTTTTCCCTCAGGTCAAAAGGAAGGTCAGCTTTAACCTGGAAAAGGAGTGAAGCAACATCATATTGCAACGGGCCTTTTCTTCCTCCCTGGTAATCAATAAAATATGGTTTTCCATCTTTAATCAGGATATTCCTCGACTGAAAATCGCGATACATAAAAAATTCTGAATCAGCCTGGTTTAAATAATTGACCAGGGTATCGAAGTCATCCTCAAGCCTGCCTTCATGAAAAGGAACATGAAGTTTTAAAAAGTAATATTTGAAATAATTCAGGTCCCATTTCATGGAACGGGCATCGAATGATGCATTGGGGTAGCAATAATTATAATCCAGGTTTTTACCGGCCACAAGCTGGAAACGTATAAGTTCCTTCAGGGATTCTTTGTACAGCCGGACCATTTCATCCGGAAAACCATTTTCACCCGGTTGCTTTTCACGCAGGTCAAACAGGGATGAATTGCCCAGGTCTTCTACCAGGTAAACATCATGATCAGGATCTGCGCCATAAATTGCCGGAACGTGCAGGCCATGAGAGAGAAAGTGCCTTGTGAAATTAAGGAAAGCGCTGTTTTCCTCTTTCACCGGGTTCCAGGCGCCGATAGCGGTTGTATTTTGAAATCCTAAACGGTAATACCTTCTTTCCGAACCCGATGGGGGAATAGGGGTAATTGTATCAGGCAGTTGTCCTGACCAATTTTTAAAAAGTTCCTTCAGCTTTTCAATCTGGTTTTTCAATATTGCCGTATTATTCATCACAAAAATAGGAATTAAAAATGGACCGGCTGCATCATTAGTCCTCTGCGAAACTTCTGCATCGACACTCAATAAATAACCTTATATTTGCCGGACGAACAAAAGAATTGAAAAACTAATTAAAACTGAAAGATATGGGAAAATCAGCCGTTGATATCCTGAAAGAAGCGATTTTGCTCGAACGCAGGGGTAAAGCTTTTTATACTACCGCCGCACGGCAGACCGAAAGCGAAGCAGCCCGCAAGATTTTTGAAATGATGGCAGCAGAGGAAGATGAACACATTAATTTCCTGTCAAAACAATTTGCTTTTTACGAAAAGAACAAATCATTCATGAAAGTGGATGATGTGGCCGATACCGATGATGCTACCGTGATGGCAATCCTGTCGGAAGAGATCAGGAAGCAGATCAACGCCGCAAGTTTTGAAGCAGCAGCCATATCTGCCGCTATGGATTTCGAAACGAGGGCCGTCCAGATCTATTCTGACCGCGCTGAATCGGCAACTGACAAAAATGAGAAAGAGATGTACCAGATGCTGGCCGACTGGGAAAAAGGCCATCATTACTGGCTGCATAAGATCAATGAAGATTTAAAGGAGCAGGTTTGGTACGATAATAATTTCTGGCCTTTTTAATAATACAAAATGAGTTCAGCTAAAATTGATTTTGAATCACAGCTCATTCACGCGGGTGGTTTTGAAGATGCATTAGGCAGTGCGGTAACACCTATCTACCAGGCATCAACGTTTAAGTTCCGGAATGCCGATCACGGTGCGCAATGCTTTTCCGGGGAGAGTGATGGCTATATTTATACACGCCTGGCAAATCCTACTATCAGGGAGCTTGAAAACACCATGGCAACGCTTGAAAACGGTTTTGGAGGTATTGCCACCTCTTCCGGGATGGGCGCAGTCAATACGGTTTATATGACGTTCCTTAACCAGGGCGATCATATCATTTGCCATGAAGCAGTTTACGGCCCTTCCAGGGTTATCCTCGAAACCATTTACAGCCGGTTCGGGGTTGAATATCAGCATGGTTGATACTACCAACATTGAGAACGTCAGAAAGGCGTTCCGTCCGAATACAAAGCTGCTTTTCACAGAAACCCCAGCCAATCCGACAATGGGGATCAGCGACCTGGCAGCACTGGCCGAACTGGCTCACAGTCATGGCGTTCCCCTTGTCGTCGACAATACCTTCTGCAGCCCTTATCTTCAAAAACCCCTCGACCTTGGAGCAGATGTGGTGCTTCATTCTATGACAAAATTCATTAACGGCCATGCCGATGTCGTCGCAGGAATGATCGTAGCCAAAAAGGAAGCGGATTACAAGAAATTAAGAAGCTTGATGACCAACCTGGGCTGCAATATGGACCCGCACCAGGCCTATCTCACCCGCAGGGGGCTCAAGACCCTGGCCATCAGGATCGACCGCGCCCAGGAAAGTGCCGGTGATCATTGCCGAATTTCTTAGAAAATCATCCAAAAGTTTCGTGGGTCAAATACCCGGGATTGAAATCCCATCCGCAATATGAACTGGGAAGGAAACAAATGTCAGGACCGGGAGCCATGATCAGTTTTGAGCTGAAAGGCGGCCTGGTAGCTGGTAAAATGCTGATGGACAATGTGCAATTGATGTTACTGGCAGTTTCACTGGGTGGAATTGAAACACTCATCCAGCACCCGGCTTCCATGACCCATTCCAAAATGAGTATCGATGACCGTCACCATGCCGGAATAACCGATGGCCTCGTCAGGCTTTCAGTGGGGATCGAGAAAGTGACAGATATGATCCATGACCTGGAACAGGCACTGGCAAAAATTCCTTAAAATTCAATTAATATCAACACACCTATTTTTTCATCATATTTTTTGAACTTTCAAATAAATGCTATTTTTGCAATCCTTTTAAAAACTGCTCAAATAATCCCGGATTAATTGCCGGGGAATATATCTTAATAAAATAAATATAGTAAACCTTATCTCACTCTATGGCCATGAAAATCCACGGAGGTGAGAATACTTAAAAGTAATAATCATTGACCATGCCTAAAAAAGATCTTACCGCTGAAAATATTCAGCCGGAATCCCAGGAAAACCTTGAAAATGGTGTTGAAACCTCCGCCAGCGTTGAAACTGACCTGCAGGAAGCTGCATCAGAAGAGCCTGCAGCATGAAGAGCCTGCAGCTGAAGAGCCTGTAACAGAAGAACCTGTAGCAGAAGAACCTGTAGCAGAAGAACCTGTAGCAGAAGAACCTGTAGCAGAAGAACCTGTAGCAGAAGAACCTGTAGCAGAAGAACCTGTAGCAGAAGAACTGTATCAGAAGAACCTGTAGCAGAAGAACCTGTAGCAGAAGAACCTGTAGCAGAAGAACCTGTGGCAGAAGAACCTGTGGCAGAAGAACCTGCAACTGCGGAAATCGTTGCAAAAGAAATATTGACGGAACCATCTGCAGATGCGGAAAGTCATCCGGAAATCCATGCAGATGCAGCACTGTTGCAGGAAATCCACGATATGGATGTCCATACAGCTGAAGCTGAGGTCGAGGAAGAGGATGAGGAAGGTTTGGAGTATCATGAAGAAATCGTTGAAAAATACGATACTTATGATCGTGACAAATTGGTGGATATACTTGAGGAAACTGTTAAGGAAGAGAATATCCTGAAGATCAAAACAAGGGTGGCCCTGATAAAGGTTGCATTCCTGAGGCTTTCAAAGGAGTACCGTCAGCTGATGCTTGACAATCACCTGAAAGAAGGAGGGACGAGGGAGAATTACACGCCTGCAATTGACCCATTGATTGAAAAGTTCAACCATGTTTTTGAAACATATAAGAAAAACAAAATAAAATTCAACGAGCAGCAGGAAGTTGTGAAGCTTCGCAACCTTGATGCCAAGAAAGCCATCCTCGAGGAATTGAAAGAACTGATCAGTTCTGAAGAAACACTGAAGAAAACCTATGACCAGTTCAAGGATTTGCAGGCCAAATGGAAGGAAATCGGCCTGGTTCCCTCAACCGAGATCAATAACCTCTGGCAGAATTACCACTTCCTGGTAGAGAAGTTTTTCGATAAAGTTAAAATAAGCAAAGAACTCCGTGATCTTGACCTGAAAAAGAACCTGGAAAGAAAAATGGAGTTGTGCGAAAAAGCAGAGGAACTACTCATCGAGCCTTCTGTTATCAGGTCATTCCAGCAATTGCAGAAATACCATGAAGAGTGGAAGGAAATCGGCCCTGTTCCGCAGGATAAAAGGGACGAAATCTGGGAGCGCTTTAAAACAGCTACCGATAAGATTAACGAAAGAAGGAGAGAGCATTACAACAGCCTGACCAAAGACCAGGATACCAACCTGCTGGCAAAAACAGCCCTCTGCGAAAAGGCTGAACAGCTTGCCTCTATGGAAATAGACAACCTGAAAGATTGGCAGGATAAGACCCGTGAAGTCAACGAGCTGTTAAAAGTTTGGAAATCCATCGGGCCGGCGCCTAAAAAGGAGAATGATGAGATATGGGAAAAATTCAAGACCTTCCTGAATGGTTTCTTTACCAATAAAAAAGAGTTCTTCTCAAAGATCAAACAGGAACAGCTTAATAATTTCAATATCAAGCTGGATATAGTAAAACAGGCCGAAGCCCTGAAAGACAGCACTGACTGGAGGAAAACCACACAGGAGCTGATCAACCTTCAGAAGGAATGGAAAAATATCGGGCCTGTTCCCAGGAAGCATTCGGATAAGATCTGGAAGAGGTTCCGGGCGGCCTGTGACGAGTTTTTCCATAATAAGGCCAAATTCTTCTCAACAGTCGTAGAATCAGAGAAAGAGAACCTGGATAAAAAATTGGACCTGATCAGCAGGATAGAAGCCTGGGAAGCCGGGAAGGACAAAGCCGTCAATCTTGAGGCACTTAAAGGATTTCAGCGGGAATTTACTGAAATAGGCCATGTCCCGATCAAAGATAAAAACAGGGTCCACGATGCATTCCGCATGGCGATCAATAAGCACCTTGACGGGCTTAAGATCAGCTCTTACGATTTGAGGCCGGCTGCAGAATACCGCTCACGCCAGGAGTCTTCTTACGATGATTCAGGTGATGGCAGGTACCAGCGCAGAAGCGGTGGCGGTAGTAGTGGCAGTGGCGGTGGCGAATGGGGCTCCTTAAGCATCAAGGTCAGTAAACTCAGGGAGGAAATCCTCTTGTGGGAAAATAATATAGGATTCCTTGCACATTCCAAAAAGGCCGATCTGCTCCGGCAGGAATTTGAGAAAAAAATACAGGATGCCAAGACCGAGCTGGCCCAGCTGGAGGCTAAGCTGAAATCCATGCAGGAATGAGTTTCCCCAGGCTTTAGCCTGGTTTCATTGATACCTAATGCCAGGCAATACATTTGGATATCTGTTCCGGCTCACCACCTTCGGTGAGTCACATGGTCAGGCGACCGGTGGTGTGATCGATGGATGCCCTGCCGGACTTTCAATAGATGATAATTTCATCCAAAATGAACTTAACCGGAGGAAACCTTTATATCATGGTTCGACTACCCGGCAGGAACCTGACGTTGCAGAATTTCTGTCCGGCATAGAAAATGGCAGGACCATTGGCACACCGATCGGTTTCCTGGTCAGAAACACCGAAATACGAAAATCTGATTACGACAATATAGCCAATCTGTATCGTCCCTCGCATGCTGATCTTACCTATGCAATGAAATATGGGAATACCGCCGGCGGTGGAGGAAGGGCTTCAGGAAGGGAAACAGTGGCAAGGGTTATCGCCGGTGCAATTGCTAAATTGTTGCTGAAAACTGCCGGAATTGAAATTCATGCTTTTGTCAGCCAGGTTGGAAATGTAGTCGAAGATTCTGATCTGACCGGGGCGGATCTTTCATTTGCCCTGCGATCACCTTATGGCTGCCTCGATACCAAAATGGAACAGCAAGTTGCTTCATTGATTTCCGAAGCTGAATTAAATGGCGACACACTGGGAGGTGCAGTCACCTGCCGGATAACCGGCACCCCGCCCGGACCCGGTGAACCAGTATTTGATAAACTTCACGCCGACCTGGCCAAAGCCATGCTAAGTATCGGAACTGCCAAAGCTTTTGAATATGGTCTGGGATTTCAATCAGCCTCCATGAAAGGATCCGATTATAATGACCAGTTAACTGTAAAAGAAGGCAAGACCAGGTTTCTGACAAACCACGATGGGGGCATACAGGGAGGAATTTCGAATGGTGAAGATATTTTATTTCGTGTTGGATTTAAACCGGTACCCTCGGTGAAGAAGCTTCAATCGACCGTTAACCGGCAGGGAGAAGCAGAGATGATCAGCATCACCGGCCGGCATGATACCTGCCATGTTCCGCGCCTTGTCGTGATTGTTGAATCGATGGCCGCACTTGTACTGGCCGACCATTTCCTCCGGAATCAGTCAGCAAGGCTGGAAAACCTCAGATAGCATCATTTATTTTTTCAGCATAGCTTTAACCTGGTTGATATGCCCATCCACCGGGGCGGGTTCCATGCCCAGGATTTCACAGATCAACGGGTAAATATGGATGTTTTCAAAGGTTGGATGTACAAATCCAACTTTAAATGCAGGCCCTCGGGCATAAAAAATCGCATGCATATCGGTGTTGGATGGATTATAGCCATGAGCACCGGCTGATCCGGGGATCTTTCCTGTTATGGAATACTGCCAGGCTGAATCTGCAACCATTATGAAGTCGAGTGTCCTTGGATTCGTGCCATAATGCAGACTGTCAGGCACATTACCATGTTTCCAGGCAGTCATATGAGGAATGGAGGAAAGTGCCTTCCAGGCCGTGTCTGCATACTCACTTTTTACTTTTAAAGTGAGGTTTGGAGAATAGCCCTCCATTTCATCAAACCATTTGTAATCAATATGTTCTTTCAGATTGATGCAACGATCCGGGCTTACCGCGCCCATTCCATGGTCTGATGTTACAATTACGTTAACCTGGTCCGCAATTGGCAAGGCGTCAATTTTATCCAGGAAAATACCGAGCAGACTATCAAGCCGTGCAACCATCTGTAAGGTTTTTTTACCGTCAGGCCCTTCTCCATGGCCGATACCATCGGGTTCATCCATATACCATGTTATAAGATGGGGCCTCTTTTCCTCCGGCAGGTTTAACCAGTAAATAACCGAATCAATTCGCCGTTCAAAGGAAACATCATGGTCATATCTCTTCCAGTATGTCGGCTGGATCCCTTGAATGGGCGCTTCTGAACCTACCCAAAAAAATGATGCGGAAATAATACTGTTTTTCTCCGCAGTGACCCAGATGGGCTCGCCTCCATAAAATGAGGGATCTTCCACAGCCTGGCGGTCCCTGATACTGTAATGCTTACCTGTGGCCGGATCATAAAAGCTGTTATCTACAATTCCGTGATGGTCGGGGTAAAGCCCGGTTGCAATCGTGTAATGATTGGCGAATGTTTTTGAAGGAAATGCCGGCTGAAGCGAATGGGCTTTCACGCCCTGTGCCGCGATCCTGTCCAGGTTGGGAGTATGACATTTGTCCGGGTAATCCCAGCGGAATCCGTCCATGGAAAGCATGACGACGTAAGGTTGCGAATCCTGCCCTGTGAGCCATGATGGCAAAATAACCGAGGACAGTAGGAAAAGAATGGCCGGGAAAATTGAGCGTAAAAACATACCTGATAGATTGAGAATAGAAACTGGAATCTGGAAATCAAGATTTTATATTGTAAATTATAAACTGTAAACTGTAAAAAAAAGGGAGTCCCGGATGAGTGAGACTCCCTTTTATTGCAATAGTTCTATTAATTAAAAATATAACGTAAACCAATCTGGGCCTGCCACCTTGAACTCACAAGACCAGCATCGTCGATGCTCCAGATATCGCCTTTAGGCTTGGTGAAGGAGAACTGGGGGGTTGTTCCGTCTTCCTGGAAGCCTTCAAACTTAACAAGCGGGTAGTTGTTATAATATCCGGAAACATAATACATCCTGCCCCAATCTTTATTCAGCATATTGGTGAAGTTGAATATGTCAAAGGTGAATTGCAGGGTGTTTCTTTTCCCGTCTTTGGTTTCGATATAGAAATCCTGGGCAAAGTGCAAATCCATAATGTTCTGGAAAGGAGCGCGTGATGAGTTTCTTTCAGCATATTCGCCACGACGGGTGCTCAGGTACTCATCATTTTCTATGAATTCATTGAGGTCAATCCACTGTTGCTCGGCAGTCAGAACTTCATCATTGACCGTTTTGTCAATCAGGTAGATATCATTTTCATCAACCGGAACATACATAAGTTCAAGGCTCTGGTTGTCTTCGCCCAGGAACTTGGTGCTGCCGTCGGCGTAGCCGTAAGCATATCTCGGACCGGACTGGCCGTTATAATATATGCCTATCGTGGTCGCCAGGAATTTTGCATATTCGACTTTGTATGATAAGAACATGACTACCCTGGAGCCCAGGTCAAAATCTGAAATGGCCAGGTCGATGTCATTCTTGCCCCTTACATTGGGCACACGCCACTGGGAGGAGTTCTGTGAAGAAACCCCGTCGTTCATCGACATGGTGCGTCCGTATGTATAGGCAAGAAATGCCGAGAAACCGTAGAAGTTGTCTTTCTTTGCCTGAACGGTGAAGTTGTAGGAATAACCTTTGTTGGTATTGGTCCCGAAAATGAAATCGGTATACTTGGCGCCTTCCAGGTCAATCCTGGTATAAAGTGGCCTGTCATCACCGGTTCCTGTTAAATTGCCGGATTGGATGTAACGGTAGTTATAATAAAGAACATTGTTAAGGGTCTTTGTGTAGGTGAACTCGGCTGTTCCGACAATTCCCCACGGGAGTTTCTGGTCAATAGCCAGGCTGCCGCGGAGGACCTGCGGGAATTTGAAATCCTTGGCAAACAGGTCAACCTGTCCTGACGGGGCTGTTGGTGGGACAGAAGGCTGATTCTCCCAGTCGGGATTAAAGTATAACCTGTCGTCGATATTGGCAGTATCCAGGGTAAGCCTCATGCCACCGGTGGTGATACCATTGTTGGTGTATGAACCTCCTGGCCATACAAACGGGATACGGCTGGTGAAGATACCGATACCGCCACGCACCTGTGTTTTCTTCTCACCGGTCACATCCCAGTTAAATCCAAAACGAGGGGAAACCATCAGTTTGGGGCTTGGCATCTTGCCTGATTCGGCACCCATCATATCATAGCCGGCAGCCTCGATAAGGGGGATCATGTTTTCATTGAAATCTTCATTAACAGGTGGTTGCTCCAGGAACACAGGCATGTCTAAACGTACACCCAATGTGGTGTTGAACCTGTCTGTCCATTCGTAATCCCACTGGCCATAAGCACCTATTTGCATGGCATTGAAGTCGGCTGCAGCGGCTGAACCATCACCGGTTATATCATCAACTGCTGAGAAAGTCCTGTCAAATTGATAAGCAGGTGCGCCAGACAGGAAAGCATCCAGATTATCAAACTGGTACGAACCAAAATTCTGACGGACAAAGAGGTTGTACATTTTGTAGAATTCGTTATGGATGCCAACCGTGAAGGTATGCTTGCCTTTGTATATTTCGAAGTTATCGGTCAGGGTGATAATGTCCTGGCTTAAGTAATTTGCTGTGGAAAATTCCTCACTTCCGAAGTAGATGTTCCGTGTACCATCTTTGATCCTGACATAAGGGAAGTTAGCTTCCATCGGGTCGCGGTCATCTCTCACAAAAGTCAACCCGATGATCAGGTCATTTGAGTATTTATTGCTGAATATACTTTTTAACTCAAGTGCCGTCGAATTGGTTGTCGATGGAAATGCGATACCTGCATTAGAGAAAACGATGTTGGTGCTGGAAGGAGCTCCGGGTGTGACCTGTTCAGCCTTTGTATATTGGTGACGCAGGGTCAGCTTGTGCTTCTGGCTGATATTCCAGTCGATACGCCCAAACAACTTTAACCCGTCAAGGGTCCTGATGCCGCCGGTGTAACTTCCGGGATCGTAACCATAGGTATTCTTAACAAAATTAGTCAGGCCATCCAGCTCTTCTGTAGTGACATCGCCGCCGTAGGTGGTGAAGTCGAAAGGCTGTGGGGTTTCATCCTGCTGTATTTCAGCATTGGCAAAAAAGAAAAGCTTGTCTTTGATGATCGGGCCGCCCAACCTGAAACCATAAGTGTTCGAGCTGAAATCCGCCAGTTTTTCCCTTTCCAGTTCTTCATTGTCAGTCGGTGTTTTACCGGCCAGGTTTTCATTCCTCATGTAATAATAAGCTGATCCGGAAAATTCATTGGTCCCCCTGCGGGTAACGGCATTGATGCCTGCACCTGCAAAACCACCCTGTTTAATATCATAAGGAGCAACGGAAATGGTGAACTGGTCGATGATATCCATACTGAAAGGGGAGATGCCGGTTTGACCACCGTTGGTTCCGCTTTCGGCAAGCCCATAAACGTCGTTATTAACAGCGCCATCAATAAAAATAGCATTGTAACGATTGTTCATGCCTCCAACTTCAAGGCCACCGTTGGATGTAACTTTTGCCTGGGGCGTCAACCGGGTGAAGTCAGTGATGTTCCTTCCAAGAGTAGGCATACGGGTCATGCTTTCATTGCTGATATTGGTCTGCGTACCGGTCCTGTTTCCGTCGAAAATATCATTCTGGACGCCCAGGATCTCAACATCTTTTAAGGTTGTTGTAGCCTCATTGAGCTTCACATCTATTTTGAGTGTTTGTCCAAGGTTCAGGAACACATCCGTCTGCATGTAAGACTGGAATCCGACGAAAGTTATGGTAAAAGTGTAAGGCCCGCCGGGATTCATGTTCGGAAGACGGAAAAAACCCTTGTCGTCACTGATGGTTCCATACTGTGCACCTGTGCTGGTTTCAACTGCAAGAATGTTAGCCCCTGTAAGAGGAGCTCCGCTGTTGTCTGTGATTTTACCGTTCAGACCGGCAGTGGTTGTCCCCTGGGCAAATAAACCGGCGGTGAGTAATGAAAATGCCGCCATCATACATAATTTGTAAATCTTTTTCATAGGCTTATCAGGTTAATATTAGAAATTTCAATGGAAGCGAAATTATGGAAAGATGCAGCTTCATTTGTTAAAATAATGTTAACAAAAAGATGAGGAAAAGAGTTAATATAATGTTAAGTATCAGTAAATCATTATATTAATTATTGTGATATTGTTAACAAATTTTTACTATTGATTATCAGTAGATTACGTTAAAATTCAATTTTCAATGAAGCATAAAATGTTCTGCCAAAACCCCAGAAACCCGTGAAGTCATTAATAGTATGGGAATAACCATCCTGGCCCCTGATTATATACTTGCTGTTTAAGGCATTGAGGCATCCCAGGTCAATTCTGGCCTTTACAGTTCCAATTCTGAATGGACATTCCAGATGCATATCTATTGTTTGATAGGATGGGATTCGATAAGATTGATTGCGGTCATCAGGATTTGTCCGTGTAGTTGGACTGAAATCGGCATAATACCGGTCGTGAAACATCCAGGATACGGAAAAATCGACGGTTCGCAGGATATTGAAATTGGCAAATAAGGATAATTGAGTCTGCGGCGCATCCCCGACATATAATCCGTCGGCATAAACTTTTATGGTGTCAACAACCGCATTATCATCATTAAATACAAATGCTGTAACATCATTCTTCCATTTCCAGTTTCCGATTGATAAGCTGCCCCCTGCATTCAGCCATCCGGTAATGCGCTGGTTGAGTTCAGCTTCGATTCCGGTGTGTAAAGCATCAAGCCCCTGTATCATCGACGGGTCTTCAAATTGATTGTACTCGTTGGTCAGTACCGACTTATCTTCCCATCTTGTATAATAAGCATTCAACCGGAACCGTGTATTCTTCAAATCTAAACCATAACCAATCTCAGCCGTCAATGTTTTTTCATTTTTAAGGTCTTGTGTCGGGACATTGGTGTAATTTCCAAAAACAAACTTAAAATATGGGGCCCGGGAAAAATATCCTGCATTGATAAAAACATGATTTTTTTCATCCAGGTTATAATTGGCCCCTGCTTTTACATCAAATCCCGGCTTGAAAATCCATTCGCTGTGTGATATCGCTGACATAATTGTAACGGTCATCCCGCCGGTACCAGTTGCCGGAAAGGGTTCCGGCTGCAAAAGCGTTGAGCTTCCCGGGCGAATACTCCAATTGTCCGAAAGAGCTGGTGAAATTGTTGATCGCGCCATTATCAACCTTTACTATATCTCCGACCGTTTTGATCTGATCGCGGCCAGCCACGCCATCAACTGCATAAGCATAATCATCAATAAAAAATTCTCCGCCAAGCAGGTCCCTGACTTTTTGCTGCAATTTCGACTTGAAGATCCTTCCATGAAACCCGGCAATCAAAGTTGAATTTATCGTTGAATTCATGCTTATAGGTTGATAATCAGGCCGGTCCAGATATGGCTGGCGAGGAAATTGGTCTGAATATTCAGCGAATAGCCGGTCGTATCCGTGCCGTTTGCCAGGGTATAATAACTGCTGTTCCCTGCATTGTTATTATAAATGGTTTCCCAGTCGATCTGCCCGCTGGGGTTATAATAACTGAATATCCAGGGATTATTTCCGAATGTTTCGGTCCATTTTCCTCCTCCGCTGCCGAACGACAGATAATATGAAGTGGCCAGCATCCCTTTTTCAGAAATATTCCAGTAATGGTTCAGGCTCAGGTGTGGTTTATGGTAAAAATTCTCACTGGCATTGTTGATTTCCCCGTTATAACTTCCCCAGTCTTTGTTGTAACGTAATCCATACTGGTCTGTTTCTGCTTGAGTCAGCTTGAAATTCCGCTGCCCGTGTTTTTCCGGGTTACCGAGTGCGGTGAAAACCAGCATGTGATCTTTGTTGAATTCCTTTGAAATGGAGAGAAAATATGCCCAGCCGTCAACATAGGTTGCATCGGCATAACCTGGGCCTGTAAAGCGGGAGCCCAGGAAGGTGACTGCCATATTGTTTTTAAGCCTGCCGCTTGAAAGCATCAGCGTTGCCTTCTGGTTGCCATAGTCGGTAATGGAATATTTTAAACTGCCGCCCGGTTCGACATCGGTGGTTTTGGTAATAATATTGATCGTGCCGCCAATGGAATTCATGGGCCACTTTAGATGCCCCCAGGCCCCGCTGTACCTGGATCTGCTGCGTCGCATCCGCAAGGCCCAGCCAGTTGTTCCAGTAAACAAGCCCGTTCTCAACGCTGCCGATAGGAACCCCGTTAAGCATCAATGCCACATTCTCCTGTTTGAAACCTCTTATGTTTACACTGGCATCGCCGCTGCCACCTCCGGTGCGGCTGGCATATACCCCGGGACTGCCTTCATGATCTCCGGAAATGGCTGGTCCCCAAGCTGTCGATTCAATTGTTTCTGCTTTGATCATGGAAACAGAAACCGGTGTGCGGCGATCATCAGCTTCTGAAGCAATGATGCTTACTTCAGCCAGGCCAATGGTGGCTGGGCTCAGATAGATCGTGCCCAACTTGCAGTTCTTTATCGTCTGCGATATCAATAGGGATTGCTTTTGCAGGTAACCGATATTGGTTATCAGACAAAATGTAGCTGCCTGGTTTCAAGCTGAAGCCGGAAATAGCCGTTTTGATCGGTCGAAGCTCCCTGATGGTCTCATTGATAAGTTTTAATATTCACTCCTGCGAGCATTTTACCGGTGATCGAATCGGAGACCTGTCCGGAAATCCAGGATTGGCCTAAGGGTGTGAAATGTTATGACCAGGTTCAGAAGACCAATCAGACCTAGATAAAGATATGTTTTTCATAATTCCCGTAACAATATTATCTAAAAACAAAAACCCTGAAGCGATCCAACAGGGCGGGAATTATAAATCAATGATGATAACCCTTTATAAAAAAGGCTAATCCATCAGAAATTCTTCTTCCATCCAGACTTTAACTGTCGGTCCCGGAATTGCACCGGATCGGTCCCGACTTAGTCGGGATTCGCGGACTTTCACCGCCGGTCGGGGATTGCACCCTGCCCTGAAGAATATCTTAATAAATGTCAGATTCAAATTCTGACCGGCGACAAAATTAGCAATTTTAAATATGAAAGAAAAGAGAGGATGTAATTTATATGAATTCCAAATTCTGGCCCCTATGGGGAGGGGGCATGCTCCTCCGGGTAACTGATCCTGACATGGTAAATATTCTGCAGGCTTTTTTTAAAGATTTCCTTGACCTGGGTGATATCGCGCAGGGTAAGGTTGGCATTTGAAAATTGCTCAGATTCAAGTTGCCTGTTGATGATCCTTTCAACCAGTTCATTAATGCTTGTATCATCAGGTCTGGTAGAGGCTTCGGGAGGCTGCTTCCACTGAATCAGCCATCATGACCAGCGCAGTTTCTTTGGAATAGGGGATAGGTCCCGGGATAAGTAAAAGTATTCTCATCAACACTTTTCTCCGGATTTTCAAGTTTTTGTTTGATATAGAAATATTCAACTTTCCTGGTGCCGTGATGAGTGGAGATGAAATCTGCAACTTCCAGCGGCAGTTTATGCTTTCTTGGCCAGTTCCATTCCGCGGGTAACATGACGGATAATGATCCGGGCACTTTCCTCATAACTGAGATGATCGTGGGGATTGACACCGGTAACCTGGTTTTCGATGAAATACATGGGGGCATCCATTTTGCCGATATCATGGTATAATGCGCCGACCCTGACCAGCAAACTGTCTCCACCGATGGCATAGGATGCTTCTTCGGCAAGATTGGCGACCTGGAGAGAATGCTGAAAAGTTCCGGGGGCTTGATGTGCCAGTTCCCTGAGTAACTTATTGTTGCTGTTGCCCAGTTCGATCAAGGTGACGTCAGTGATATAATTGAATGTTCGTTCCAGGAGGAAAATAAGAGGGTATGCAAAAAGCAGTAAACCGGCATTTCCTGCCATCTGGTAAACCTGCTGCATGTTTATTCCCCTGAGATTGCCTTCCTGCATCAGGATAAGCCCGACATAAATCGCGATGTAGGTACAAAAGACCCAGAAAGCCGTGTAAAAAAACTGCGAACGCCTTTCCAGCCTGACTATGCTCATGATGGCCACAACCCCTGCTATGAGCTGGATGAAGACGAACTGGAAACTGTTCGGCGCGATAAAACCAGTGGTGAAAATAGTGATCAGGTGTACGAACAGGGCCAGGCGGGTATCATAAAAAACCCGGATAATGACCGGTACAAGGCACACAGGTACGAGGTAAAAATAGCTGACATTGAACCTGACTACCAGGCTTGCAATGAAAACCATCATGAAAATGAGCAGAAGGATAAGGAAAGTCTTCTTATTGTTGGCCAGTATGTCTTTTCGGTAATTATACAGGAAAAGTACCAGGACCAGGATTGAAATCGAGGTCAGAATAGCCTGTCCTCCGGCAATGGCATAAAATGCCCTGGTGGTCCCCAGCTGGACCTCAAAATTGTTTTTTAAGGAAGTGAGTATGCGGTAATGGTCATCATTTACCCTCGCCCCCCGGGGAATGATCAGTTCGCCCCGTTGCACCATTCCGCGGAAAGGACTGATGTTCGAAAGCGCCGATTCTTTTTCGGCATCGGTCTTTTCAGCATCAAAAAAAAGATTATGCGTGATATGGTTGGTGAGGACATTTACAAGGAAATCTTCATCAGGCGATATTCTGGATTACAATCTTGCTGATAATGTAATTGCTGGCCTGCTGAAGCGTGAAAACTTTGTTTAATGGCACTTCCCTGGCCATATTGTTTTCCAGGATGAAGATCTCAAAATCGGCAGGCTTATTTTCAATCGAAGGATCAAGCTGGATGATTCCTGCTTTGAAAATCGAATCAAAAACGGCAAGCCCTTGCCGGAGGAGGTTTTCTTTTTGCTGAGTGAATACATTCGAACTACCGTATTTTTCCGTCCATTTTTTATCGAAATCGAGTTCGAAAAAAACCCTTTGACTGAGGTAAACAGCGGTATCCAGGGTGAAAAAGGGCTTCAAGCTTGCAAGGACATCTATCCTGCTCCGATTTCAGTTCATCTTCATATTTTATAATCGCAAAATCAAACGGGGCATAAAGATCATCATGCAGCCAGGGTTTGCCTTTGGTAAATTCATACCTGAATTTTCCTTCTTTTGGCAGAACTAGCAACCAGGAGCACCACGGTGCTGGCAAACAGAATGATCTTCAGGAAAAGATCCTTGTTCATATAGGTATTTTGTTTGATCCCGGGCATGACAGTCTGTCTTATTGCTGCTAATATAGGAATAATAGGTTTAAATTTGCATGAATTAATTAATTATGATGAAATTTGGTTTTTGTGACCTTGCTGTAGTTCCTGTTAGAAGGGAACCTTCCGATAGAGCGGAAATGTCTACCCAGCTTCTGTTTGGAGATTTAATGGAGGTTACCGGGCAGTCGGGTTCCTGGCTTCAGGTCAATATATTTTTTGACGGCTATGAGGGTTGGGTGGATTCAAAGCAAATCCTTGAAATAGATGAGGAAGAATACCGGCGTTTAAGTTCATTGCCTCTTTTCGTTAACAGGCAATTGTATGCCGATAAAGTAGTCCTGGATGGTCAGAATATTAAACTCCCTGCCGGGTGCAGTTTTTATGATTTGCATGGAGAGATCATGAATGTCGGCGGGTATAAGTTCGTTCTTGAAGGAACAGCCCGGCCATTTGCTTTTACAGATGTGAACGAATTGCTTAATACCGCAGGTGCATATCTGTCATGCCCTTACTTATGGGGTGGAAAAACTTACATGGGCCTTGACTGCTCCGGCTTTACCCAGGTGGTTTATAAACAGCATGGTATCAGTTTGTTGCGTGATGCTGCACAACAGGCCAACCAGGGTGAAATTATTAATTTGATAAGTGATGGGATGCCTGGTGATTTAGCTTTCTTTGATAACCAGGAAGGCCGCATAGTGCACGTGGGTATCCTCCTTGATAAGCAACAGGTCATTCATTGCTCCGGAAAGGTCCGCATTGACCAGATCGACCACCAGGGGATATTTAACCGGGAGCTGAATAAGTATACCCATAGTTTGCGCCTGATAAAAAGAGTCATTGGTCATTAGTCATTAGTCATTAGTAAGAAATTAATGACCAATGACCAATGACTAATGACCAATGACTAATCGACATAATAGACCAACGACCCGTCTTAAATACCCCCCTGATTCCGGTCCCATATTGAAAAGCAGATCCAGAATGCTCAGATCTGCTGCGAATCCTTTTTTATACCTGAATACCTGGGGATATTCTAAAAATGAAATCGCCCTTTGCCTTTTTTTAGGTGAAAATTCAGACCGGAGATCAGGAAAACCCCCGGGATTTTTAATATAATCCTCAGTGTATTCTATTGATAGACTGATACTGAGGAGTGAAGTGATGGTTTTTAGTATGCGAAAGTTGTGTTGAAGAAGCAAGGTCTCGTCTGTTTCAAAGAATTGCTTTATAATATCAGCATAATAATTAAAATATGGCGATGACCTGTAAGCTGTCATTAACGTTTTCCACTGATGTTCCTGCCAGGGTTCCCGGTAACAGATTTCAACGTCTTTCGTGATGGTATGGTTACCATTTGGTTTTGTGACTGGAACTATAAGATTTAGCCTGCCTGCTGATGTCATGATCTCGCAACGGTTGCGGTAAGTCTGCTTTGGAAAGGTTTCCATTTGCTCAATGAGAACAACATCACAGCGAAAAAGATGGATGTAATATGAAACAGGAGGGAAGTAAGCTGTTGGAAGAAGAACTTTAACAGGACTATCCATGACATGATTTTAACAAAGGAACAAAATTAGAAATTTAGATTGAAGTCTCTGCTCTCTCTGTTAATCCTCTGTTATCTCTGTGGTTAAATAAAAAAAACCAGCCTTTTAATGCAAATTAAAGGCTGGTTACAAGATTATTGAAACAACATACTAATTCTTAGCTGCTGCCTTCAGCAGGATATCATCGATCGCCTTTTTGAATGTGTCTTTTGGCAAAGCGCCCATAGCCATTTGTGGTGCCCCGTCCGACGGACAGAAAAGAATCGAAGGGATGCTCCTGATTCCAAAAACTGCTGCCAGTTCCTGCTGGTCCTCTGTATCAACTTTGTAAATATTGATTTTGCCTTTGTATTCAATTGCAAGTTCTTCGAGGATAGGGGCAACCATCTTACATGGCGAGCACCAGTCGGCATAAAAGTCTATCAGGCAGGGTAATTCACCCTGGAAATTCCATTCTTTATTTTTCTCGAAATCAAATACTTTTGATATAAAAGTCTCTTTTGTTAAATGTTCCAGACTCATTTTTGTATTAATTTTTAATTTTTAATTCTTAATTTTTAATTCTCTAATTGGTTGTGGTAGATGGGGTTTTAAGCAAGAAATCATCGATGATCTTTTTGTATGATTCCTTCGGTAATGCACCTTTCTGCATGGAGGGTTGTCCTTGCATGGGGATGAACAAAACAGTAGGAAGACTCTGGATGCCAAATATGGAAGCGAGTTCCCGCTGGGCTTCTGTGTCAACTTTATAAACATCGATCTTCCCTTCGTATTCAACGGCCAGTTCCTCAAGGATCGGGGCAATCATGCGGCATGGCTTGCACCAATCGGCGTAGAAGTCGACGATCGCTGGCTTGTCACCCTCAAAGATCCACTGCTGCTGGTTCTTTTCATAATCCATCACTTTGAGTTTGAAGGTCTGGGCAGTGAGATGCTCGGGTTTACCTGCCGTGGCCCCGGTTTTGCCGCTTCCCCCGTCAGTAGCCGCAACAGTGGCCTGACCTGGAGTTTTTCCATCTTTGCTGCCGGATGTACCATTACAACTTATCAGCATGAAGGCTATTAAAATAAAAAGATATCCTGTTTTTTTCATTTTTCTGTTATGTTTTAGATTCACGATGCAAAATTAATAATAATATTTGAATTAAATCGCTTTAGTATCACTTTTTTTATAATTTTGCATAAAAATTATTCATCAAGGCATTTTTAAAGGTAGATAAAATTTATGGCAATATTTTTCCGTGATATTTCACCTTTAATGTTGGAAGAGGTTTTACTGGATGAAAACCGGTGCCTTGAATTCATTTCTGAAGAAAAATGGCGCCATGGCTATACCTGCCGAAAATGTGGGCATGATAATTACTGTAAGGGGAAAACGCCTCATTCCAGAAGGTGCACTCGTTGTAAACATGAAGAATCAGCCACTTCCCATACTATTTTTCACGGATGCCACCTTCCGTTGACCCAGGCCTTTAAACTGGCTTACCAGGTTTGTCATAATCCCGAAGTTTCAACCTATGAATTGGCCAGGCAACTGGATACCCGGCAGATGACCTGTTGGAAGCTCAAGAAGAAAATGATGGATTGTATTGAAGCACATGGAGAACTGAGACTTATCACATAACAATAATCTCTTGACCGCCGACCGCTGACCGCCGACTCATATCATCCCTTCATCAGCAAAACTGAAATAAGCTTCCCCACCCACGATCAGGTGGTCCAGGACTGGCATGTCAAGCAGCAGTCCGGCTTCTTTAAGTTTCCGGGTAAGCCTGATATCAGCTTCACTTGGCTGCGTATTGCCGCTTGGATGGTTATGGCACAGGATCAGGGAACTGGCATTATGATCCAGCGACATCTTGAATATTTTCTTTGGATCAGCTACCGTCCCCGAAATCCCTCCTTCACTGATGTTCACTTTCCGGATCACCCTGTTCGCCCTGTTCAGCAGGAGTACCCAGAATGATTCGTACTGGGCGTCGGCCATTTCACCGTGAAAAAGCTCGAATACATCCCGGCTTCCCGCCACTTTTTCTTTCGCCAGGGCATCCTGTCCTCGTTTGCGGTTGCCAAGCTCCAATGCAGCTATGATGGTCACCCCTTTAGCCATGCCGATGCCTTTGAATTTCAGCAGGTCGCTGATCTGGTATTTCGACAGCTCCGCCAGGTTCTGGCCGCTTTGATCCAGGATACGCTTGGCAAGGTCAACGGCCGATTCATTCCGGGTGCCTGAACCAAGCAGCAGGGCAATCAGCTCCGCATTGCTCAAAGCAGATCTTCCTTTCAATAATAGCTTCTCCCTGGGCCTGTCGTCTTCCGACCATTGTTTAATTGGGATTCTTGAATCGTATGTCATCTATTCCTTTTTCCTGTTTATCCGGAAAAATGAAAAAAATACCCGGTCGCCAGAAAAAAAAATAATGCTGATCCTTTTAACTGTTGAAAATAAATATGAAATAGCTATAAAATAAAAAAGCTGCCCGGTGAATTCCAGGCAGCTTTCATTGAAAAGTCTGAATATTTTTAAGCCAGTGCGTTAACCTTGTGTGTCAGTTTCGACTTCAGGTTGGCGGCCTTGTTTTTATGAATGATCGACCGTTTTGCCATCTTATCGATCATTGAAACCATCTTTGGAAGCTGAGAAACAGCCTCATCCTTCACTTCGATAGACCGGAATTTCTTAATCGCATTACGCATGGTTTTACCATGATAACGGTTCTGGATCTTTCTTTTTTCATTTGCCCTGATTCTTTTCAGCGACGATTTGTGATTTGCCATGTCTCAGCTGTTTTTATTCCTTAACGGGGGTGCAAAGGTAAAGAATTATTTTACAATTGAAAATGTTTTATGAAAAAGTTTTTTAGAAGACAGAAGCTATAAGTCAGAATATTGATGACTAATGACGAATGACCAATGACCAAATGACCAATGACTAATGACCAATGACCAGGAACTATTTGTTCATCAAAGCTTTCAACTCTTCAATCTCTCTCCTCAGTTCTTCGATCTGTCCTTGCTGCTCCTGTATGGCTTTAAGGGCTATTACACTCATGCTGCCATAATCGACAGTATATACAACCTGGTCGTCACCACCATAATATACATATTGTGGAAAAACCTTTTCAAGCTCCTGGGCAATGAAACCGGTAAAATAGCGCTCATCAGACACATCCTTGAACTGGTAAGTTCTGGCTTGAAGCGTCATAACGGAAGGCAATACATCTGAAAGGTCACTGATGTTCTGTTTCAGCCGTGAATCTGAAACTGCGGTATAGACTCCCGTCGTTTGATTTATAGTTGCACGCTTAATACCATTTTCGTAAAATTCAAAGTCGCCCGTGGTGTTTGAAGTGTATAAATTCCAGTAATGGCCGTTTGACCCTTCATTTTGTATCCTGACGCCGTCGTTTGAACCGCCAAAATTAGTGTGAAAAAGGTGTAGCTCAGCGCGTGGAGGGGAACCTGCCGGAATATTTATCCCTATTCGGGGCTCCCGCATGACTTCAAATTCGATGGCCCATTTGCCTAAATGCTGGCTGTAAATTCCTATGACGGAATCCGGCTCTGACATACCGAAAAATGCCCGGTCAAAATCATTGTCCAGGGCGGCAAACCAGATGCCTGGTGAGTTGTTCAAATCTCCGGAGGATTTAATCCTCATCCTCCCTACGATATCTATGGGGAATGAAGGATTTTCTAAGCCAACACCAAAATGGCCGGATGCAAGTTCAAAGGAAAATTTACGGCTACTGGCATCCCGGAAATAGATAACATCACTCGTATCACGATACTCAATACCCCATTTGGGAAATCCTGCTGAATGGGCTATTACCATTCGATCCCTATTTTGGGTCCCGGAACTGAACATATATATCATTGGGTTATTGGTTGTTGTCGTAGCCGGAAACTTAATGCTTGCCAGGGCATCCGTAAAAGTCACATTGCCATTTGTGGATTCTACCTGAAATTTGTCGCCTGAACCAACCGTCAACTTAGCAGCAGGGGTGTTATCCCCAATGCCTACATTTCCCGCCGCATTAATATAAAGGACCTGCGCTGCACTGTTTGCCTCAATTTGGATAACATCCAGGCCAAAAGCGTGATCCCTGATTTTAAACCCACCTGTAGCTGTAGCTTTGAATTTCCAGTCAGCCCCGCTGGCCTGGTCGAACATGCTGTAGGTTGCACCGCCGGTGCCGCCCAGGTTCCTCACAGATATCATGGGTTCAGTCGTGTTTTTAGCCACATCCAGTAAGGATGTCGGGGTACTGATCCCTATTCCGACATTACCTGAATTATTATTAACTATATGTGTTCCGTTAAAGCTCCACTGTGCATGAGCACTGAAAGTCAATGCGGACATAATAGCCGTAAAAATTAAATATTGCTTTTTCATAGTTTTATTATATTTTGGTTTTTATTCCTGCAAATTTAGATTCATTCTAAATAGTACCTTGTTAATGATTTGTTAAACATCTTGAAAATGCTTAGTTTTGACAGTTCTTAACGATTAAATAATAATGATGAGATTAATTCTGATTACCGGATTTTTGATGAGCTGGCTCATTATCGATGCTCAGGCTGTTAAGCCTGCTTTTGTTTCCGACAGCCTGGATAATTATATAGGACAGGCGCTGAAAGGTTGGATGATTCCAGGCGCAGCCGTGTTGATAGTTAAAGACGGACAGGTTGTGGTAAAGAAAGGTTTTGGTGTTCTTGAAAATGGTAAAGCGGACAAAGTAGATGAAAATACGCTGTTCATGATCGCTTCCAATACCAAGGCTTTTACCGGTACGGCAATGTCGATTCTGGAAACGGAAGGGAAATGCTCTTTTGATGACCGTGTGCAAAAATACCTCCCCGGCTTTACCATGAAAGATCCCTGGGTGGCTCAACAGCTGACCCTTACTGATGTCATGTCGCACCGGATCGGGATGGAAACCTTCCAGGGCGATTTTATGTATTGGGAGTCTGACCTGACCAGTGAAGAAGTTATTGAAAAATTCGGCCAGTTGGATCCGGTTTACGATTTCCGGGCGAAATGGGGCTATTGCAATGCGGGCTTCCTCATTGCCGGGGAATGTCTCGAAAAGATAAGCGGAATTACCTGGGAACAATTTATCCGTGACCGTATAATTGATCCTCTGGAAATGAACCGGACACTGGTCATGACGGAAGAAGTGCAGGGTGCTTCAAATATCGCCTCGGCCCATACGCTGGTTGATGGAAAACTTCAGGTCATCCCGCATTGCCGGATCGATAATATCGCCCCTGCTGCCAGCATCTCTTCATCGGTCAATGATATGAGCCATTGGCTCATTGCCCTGCTCGACAGCGGCCGATACAACGGGAAACAGGTCATTCCATGGCAGGCCATACGCAAAGCCCAATATCCAAGGTCTATCATCAGGCGTGCCGGGCACCCGTTCAATGCTTCCCATTATTCCCTTTACGGATTGGGTTGGGACCTGCGTGATTATGAAGGGCGGGAAATCGTCTCCCATACCGGCGGGGTGGATGGTTTCGTGACTTCAGTAACCTTGTTGCCGGAAGAAAACCTGGGCATTGTTGTCCTGACCAATACCGATATGAATGGCTTCTATGAAGCGCTCAAGTGGGAGATCATAGATGCCTACCTGGAGCTTCCTTACCGCAATTACAGCCAGGTTTACATGAACCGGTATATGCCTGCTATGCAGAAAGACCTGGATATGGTTTCCTCCTGGAGAGATTCAGTTGAAATGAAATTGCCGATGAAAATCAAGCTTTCAAAATTTGAAGGCACTTATATGCATGAGGTTTACGGGAAGTCTTTTCTTAAAGCTGAAGGTGACCATCTGCTGATGACTTTGGAGCATCATCCTGACCTGACCGCGAAGCTTGAATATATCGGTAACGACCGTTTTCTTTGTACATACAGCCATCCTCTCTGGGGTATCAAAGTTTTCCCTTTTGTGATCGAAGACGGGAAAGCCAGGTCGTTTACGCTCAGTGTCGCTGATTTCCTCGAATTTACAACTTATGAATTCATAAAGGAATAAGGCTTATTTCTTAACTGAAGCTTTTACTGCTGCATGAAAGCCGGTAATATCATCTTCAATTTTTGATTGCCTGAACTTTTCTGCATAGCGAATCCCTTTCCCGGTCAAATCATCTCTTAATGACCGGGATTCCATAATTTTTCCGATCCAGGCCGCAATCTCCTCAAAATCATCCGGATTTACATATATAGCGGCATCACCGCCTGCTTCCGGAAAACATCCACCTTTTGAAGTGATGACCGGGATTTTACTGAAAAGCCCCTCAACGATAGGCATGCCAAAACCTTCAAATTGAGAGGGATAAACCATTAATTGCGCATTCCTGCAAAGCCCGGGAACATATTTATAAGGCACATTTCCTAAAAAATGAACACGGTCTGAGAAGCCGTTCCTTATAATGTATGACTGGATTTCTTTCAGATAATCTTTACCCAATCCAACTGCTGTGCCAATTACCACCAGGTCGAGATCGTATGTATCTTTAACAAGGTCAAAGGCATGAACCGTTTTTAACAGGTTTTTCCTTGGGGTAATAGCACCTATGCTGATAATGTACTTCCGGGGGGCTTTGAAATATTCATTGACATCCATGACTTCATCCTGGTAAAAGATCGGATCAGTGCCGGGATAAATAACAGTGATCTTATTTTCCGGCACCTGGTAAAAATTCACGATATCAAGCCTGGTCTGCTCACTGGCCGCAATAATATAGTCAGCATTCCTGCAGGCATATTTTGTCTTCATTTTATAAAAGAATACATCAATAGCCGGGTAAAGTTTTGGATATCGGAGAAAAATCAGGTCATGAATGACTACGACCTTGGTGGCTTTCACATTTTTGATGCCAAATGGTATTTCATTGCTTAACCCGTAATAAATATCAATTTTATCTTTCTGCAATTGCCCGGTGACCAGCCCGGAACGCCATAACGAGCCGCCCAGGATCCGGTGAAGGGGTTTATACGGAGTGATGATTATACTATTATCAGCGTCTACCTGATTTAAATATGGGTTGTCCCCGGTTATTGATCTTGGAGTAAACAAATAAAACAGATCACCGGATGATTTCTTTGCCAGGGCACTATAAAACCTGCGGCCATAGTTCCCGAGGCCGCTGTTGTTGAAGAAAATCCTTTTAGCATCAATTCCGATGTTCATTTCAAGGTGGTTTTTATGGTAACTGAAGGATTAACCCTTCAATTTCAATAGCTAACTTAATGCAACATCTAAAAACATCATGACGGCAAAACCTAACATCGCACCGACAGTTGAAATATCAGTTTCGTTTCCTGTTTGCGATTCCGGAATTAATTCTTCCACAACGACAAATATCATCGCACCGGCTGCAAAAGCAAGTGCATATGGTAATAATGGTTTAACCAGAAGGACCAGTAATGCACCCAGGACACCGAATACCGGTTCCACGGCGCCCGATAATTGTCCGTACCAGAATGCTTTGATCCTTGAAAAACCTTCACGCCTTAATGGGATCGAAACTGCTGCACCTTCCGGGAAATTCTGCAACCCGATACCAACGGCAAGTGCAACTGCAGCACCAAGGGCTTCCGGTGAAAACTCCCCCGATAATGCGCCGAATGCGACACCCACGGCAAGACCTTCAGGAATGTTATGTATAGTAATGGCCAAAACCAGCAAGATGCTTCTCTGCCAGCTTGTTTTTCGTCCTTCGGCTTTATCTATTTCCAAACCCAGATGAAGGTGGGGGAGTATCTTGTCGATGATGAATAAAAATAATCCTCCTGAAAGGAAACCTATGACTGCAGGCAGCCATGGAATGCCACCTGCGGCCTCTTCCATGTTAATCGCCGGTAAAAGCAACGACCAGAAACTGGCAGCTATCATGACACCAGCGGCGAAGCCCAGCATGGCATTCAGTATCTTTTTGTTTATGTTTTTAAAAAAGAAAACCATTGAAGAGCCCATGGCTGTAAGACCCCAGGTAAACAGGGTTGCAATCAGGGCCATCAGGATCGGGCTGTAACCTTGTAACCACTCAGTTTTCATATACTTATGTATTACTTTACGTTATATTATTCGTTCCCAAAATTAGAGTTTTTCCGTCCTGCCTGGACAGGCAAAATTTAATGTCCGGGCTGGGCGCTGAGTGTTCGCCAGGCAATGTTGTTTAATTTCGCAATATGGTTCCATTTAACTGAATATGATCCCATTGTCCAATAGGTTCGTTCTGATAATAAACCTGCATTTCATCTATCCACTCTCCTTTATAATTCCTTTGTAATATCGACTCCTTTAGAATAATACTTGTTACTTCACCGCCCATGGTTCCTTGAAAAAAATCATACCAGGTACGGTAATGACCAAGACTATCAGGAATAGTGAAATTTTCATTTTCTAATAAATTAATTATCAGTAGTTTAGAACTATCATATTTTTCTTCAATACGTAATGCATCTATTTTCAAATTGTGGAAGCTGTTTTTTGAGATCGAGTCTAATAAAATATTTACTGTTTTCAATAAATCATGATCATTTTTAATTTTGATATAATGGTCAACAACTGGAACAAATTTATAGGAAATATTTACTGAATCAAATATTTCCCTGGTTGAATAAAGAGCAAATTCATTATCAACCTTGGATAAACTGTTAGTATTACAACCGCAAATAAAAACTGTGATAATGAAATATAATAGGATAGATGTAAGAAATTGTTTCATCTTAAACATTGTTAGGCCACGTTTTCTTTATACTTTTTGATAACCTTGAATTCGTCTCTTTTGACTGAAATTTCTTCCTCTAGATCAAAGTCATCTTGAAGTCCGAGCCAGAATTTTGCAGAATTACCAAAATAATTACTTAACCTGAGCGCAGTGTCAGCTGTAATCCTTCTTTTCCCTTTCAAAATTTCACTAATCCTGTTTTGAGGAATATTAATGTCCTTCGATAATTTATAAGCAGAGATCTTTAAAGGGGTTAAAAATTCCTCAAGTAGAATTTCTCCGGGATGTATATTATTCAACTTTACCATATTCATGCATTTTAATGATAATCAATTATTTCGACATTATATGAGTGCCCATTATCCCAATGAAAAATAATCCTCCATTGGTCATTAATACGTATGCTATGAAAATCTTTTAATTCTCCTTTGAGTTTCTCTAAATTATTAGAAGGCGGAATAATTAAATCATTCAAATTCAAAGAATTATTTAACATTCTGAGTTTTCTTCAAGCGCGCTCGTTACCACCCGTTTTGATATGAGTCTAATCGTAATGAAACCTGCATTTAGCGATTTGAATCTCATCATTTACGTTCCTATATATCAATCGATGTTCTTCGGTAATTCTTCTGGACCAAAATCCCTGGTACTTATGTTTTAAAGGCTCAGGTTTTCCTAAACCGGAATAGTGGTTTCGCGAAATATCTTTCAATAAATTATTTATTCTGGCCATTATCTTTTTATCGTTCTGCTGCCAATACAAATAATCTTCCCAGGACTCTTCGACAAAAACATATTTCATGACTCAATCAGATCTTTTTGAAACGATGATCTATTTTTTAATTTTTCAATAGCTGAATCTAACCTCTGTTCATTAATCTTAGATGATAATTCATGAGAGGTTGCCTTGAGCGAATTATATTCTTCTAAAGACATGATAACTACACCAGTGTCTTTTCCTCGGTTAATGATCAGTGTTTCAAAATTCCTGGTCACATTATCCAAATACCGTTTAATATCTTTACGGAATTCGGAAATTGTCGTTGTTAACATATTATAGCTCCTTTCTGTACAAAATAAGGTACAAATATACGTACAAATAAGTAAACTATTGCATAATTTGGAAAAAATATATTTGATCCCAAAATGGGTGGTAACGGTTACGTGTATGAGTAGTGGTGGAGTACGGGGCACTTTCCTGTCAAACTACACCGAAATTGATGCGAGGTCGAATGCTCGAATACGCTACAAGCTCCGCCATTACTTATACACGATGTTATTCCCCTGTAATTTTATATCACTTTTTATTATTTTTAGCAGTTCCCGTTTTATGTGCACAAAATACTATCCGGAGTATCTGTTTGATAAAAGGTCCTCGCTAATCACAATCATTTATTTTAGCAATACGACACCAATCAATAGTCCGGCAAAGAGAATACCTATACTGATCAATATCCACCACCAGAGTTTACCCCATTTAGGAATCATAATTTCCCCGTCACCATCTGTAAGAATAGTCCATGATCGAAATTCTTTTTTTAAGGCCCAGCGTTGAAAAAGGAAAATTAATAATCCGCCCGGCAGAGCGCCCAGAACGACAATTGCCCACCAGGTCATCACGGGCAAGTATGACAGCGGCAATAAAAGAGACATATTCAGACTCATATTCACCAGTGGTAAAGCCACTGGTGTTATCCCTCCCAGACCTATGAACGTTGTAACCAATACCAGAGGAAGGCATTGTAATAAAAATAGTCCGGCATTCTTATTGCAGACAGGAGCCAGAAAAACCATATGGAACACCAATCCCAGAATTATTGGCAGGCTCAACATCACGGACACTTGAATTTGCCAACTAACATTCCCGGATAACATACTTAACATAAGAATTGCAATCGACACGGTGTATGAGACCACGACAGGTATAAGATTTCCAATCGTTTCAATGATGACTTTCTGACAGAAAGTCGTTTTACATCTCTTTAATGCGAAAAATCCTGCCATCAAAGCAATCGGACCTAGAAACACCACAGCGGTTATCCAAAAACGGAATCCCCTATTATATAGCCCCCTGTTGAGGAACAACAAAATCAAACTTATCAACAGGATTACAGGCCAGCTTATACCGACAATCCAGTTTGTCCGGAGGTTAGCCCGGGCCGAATGATATCGCCTGGCAGCTTCCTGCTGCACGTCCTCAGGAAAAAGTTTGCTTAGTGGCCCCGGTTCACGGGGATTGGATAGTTCGTTTTTAACATTTAACACAACAGGATGATCATATTGGAAGAAAAAATAGATATAGACAACTCCATGAACCAAATCGGCTACCATTGTTTCAATCGTCCAGCTGGAACCTTTTTCCATATGGACGGCATCCATAATAGCTGTTGCATCCCTGAAACTTAATGGACCCTCTTTTTCAAGCAAGGGGCCCAGCAATTCATAAGCTTTGTCATAACGCCAGCAAGGATATCCAAAACTATTGGAATGATTGGCTACATTGAAATTTGTGGACACCAGGAATCCATCACCCGGTGGTTTTCGTGTGAACACCATTTCGCCATCTTCACCAGCACTTATAATAACAGCGTCACCCGTGGCATCTGCAAAATGCAGTTGGTCGTGCATATACGGATAGTGTTGATGGAGATTGGCCCACCTGATAACTTCCTCAACCCTGGAGCATTCATGCATTATCTGCATGATATAATGATGGTAGTATTCTCCTTTAACCAGGATTCGCTCTTTGTGCGGATTGATATCAAATCTTGGTAATCCGTTTGCATCGTATGCCAATCCTTTCTCGTTTACCCCCTGTTGGGGATTATCCGGTGTACCAATCCATATTACTCCGTATTTGGAAGAGTCGCCCGGTTCCACCCAATAGTAGGAATCCGGATTGATGTAATCGTCATTTCCTCCGAAAAAAACACTATCTCCCTTTGATATAGTAATTATCGAACATCCGGAGTGAAAAGTCTTGGTATCAGAAGGTTCATCTGAATAAATTTGTTGAGCACAGATTTCTAATACCGCAATTAGTATAAATAAATTAATGAGTAGAAGTTTCTTCATTTTGGTTTTCTATTTTACTCATTTATTTTTATTATCAATCATTCTCGGTGTTTGTTTTTTTATGAGGCATAACGTTTCGCTTGCAGATTCCGTGGCGGCTCGCGCAGCAGATTCTCTTCGGAAAGATAATGATTTTGCGGTGAAAGAACTCAAAATTAGTTTAATGCCGTCATGGAATTTGCAAGCTGTTACCAATAGCCAGAATTTTGAATAATTAACTACTTAAAGATTTGATAATTGTTTCGACTAAAATTGTGTACTCATCTTCGCTTTGATTTATAAAACTTATATGGTTAGCTTTAATTACTTTTTCTTCGATATCCAATAGGATATTTTTGAATTTCATGTGATCAATTTTATTCCATAAAACAGGAATTATAGGGCGATTAGAACTATTAAACATTCTAAATTCCCAATTACACCATTCGCTATGAAGCCAATCAGGTGAAAGAAGTACAAGCAAAATTTTTGAATTATTTAGATGTGATTCGAGTATGGGTTTAAAATAATTTTTATGCGCATTTGATGTTATATTGTCTTTGTCGTAGAATATCGAAATGTTTGAGTCTATTATTTTGAGCTTTTTTTCTAACTTATCGGCAAATTGTTTTACCGCATTAAAATTTTTCTCCTTTGACCAAGTATAACTCACGAATATTTCAATTGACATAGTTACAGGTTATTTTTTGACTGGTTATTGGTAACGCTCAGCGCAGCGCCCTGGGCCGGGTTAATTTGCACGGGCAGGCGGGCGCAAGCTAGCTCAAAGTTACTAATTCAAAGATCAACGTGACAATACCGCCCGCCTGACCGGGCAAAGTTTTTAGCGTCCGGCCTGGGCGATGCGCGAATGTTACCGGCCGGCCATAGATCGTTGGAATTGCGCACTTCTTTTGCGAAAGTATTCGATAATCTGCTCTGGAGTCATACCAGAAATTTCTTCAGTGATTTTCGCCCTGATGTCACGCATCAATTTGACTGAGTCGAAGGTTTTATTTAATGTATCAGTCTTCATAATCGATAATATCTTTAGGTGAACGAATTTCAAGGGTTGGATAACCGTTTAAAATATTGATTGCATTATACCCCCTGATTCTTTTAAGATTGACGATGTGCTTAAAATTCCAGGAAACTAAAACGTCAATATTATTGATTGTGGCCAAAGCAATATGTAAACAGTCATCTAAACTGGCTTGACCAACTACATTTTCTTTAATATATTCCTGAGCCAATGAAATTACTTCTGGACTAATAGACACAATCTCAGGTTGAAGATTCAAATTATTAATCAGATCTTTAACATTTTGAGGGGCTCGAATCAATTCACTCTGAGTCAGGTCTGAGATAACCAATTCAAAATCATGATCTTGGAATTTTTTGAACAATCTTTTTGATTCGTCCTCAAATTCAGGATCGAAGTAACCTCCAATGACCGAAGTGTCGATATAGATTTTTAGCTTTCTCATTGATACAAAGATACGAAATATTGATCGAGCTAATATTGTAATATTATCTGGCTGGCCGGTAACGCTCAGCGCAGCGCCCTGGGCCGGGTTATTTGGCCGGGCAGGCGGGCGCCCGCTAGCTCAAAGTTACTAAATCAAAGATCAAAGTGACAATACCGCCCGCCTGACCGGGCAAAATTTTTAATGTCCGGCCTGGGCGCTGCGCTTCCGTTAGGCCCCGATTGTAATTCCAGCAGATAGTAGATTTGAGTAAAATTCTAGTTTGTTTAAAGTCGAGCTAGGCAACGTATTATATTTAATTTCAGTTGCTTTAAAAGTACTTTTAAAAAGTACTATAAACTTAGTTAATAATAGCTTAGATAAGAGCATAATAAGGTGACCATGGGAATTATTTGATGAATGTCTAAGATCCATTCCATCTAAATTCATTATGCTTAATCCTGTAGTATGTGCGTGAGCCGAAAGTAGATTATAAAGACTTTTCGAATGATCTGCGTGGATTTTAGAAAAATCCATTAATTTATTCCAACCATTAAATAATCTAGGCTCACCTTTTTCAATTATTTGCTTTTGCTGATTTGCTGTGAACTTTTTAAAATAATCTGATTCAGTAATTTTCTTTCTGAACAATCGTATTTCTTCTTGATCTTTAAGTTTCTTTTCTTTTAAGAATTCTCCTTTGTGATAATATTCATTTCTTGAAATTAATCCACTGTAAATCCAATTGTAGTATCTGAATTGTATTTCATCTTCAGTTTTTGGTTGACAATAAATGAAATCGAAAATTAAAAAATTTTCAAGTTGCGCTCTTAGTAAGATGTAAAGACCAGAAATATCAAGAAATTTAGCCTTTAATTCAATGTATTTTGAATCAATATCTTGACCCTTTAATAACTCAAGGATGGAATTACAATTTAATATGGTTTTTGTTGCTAATGTACTGATACGGTTTTTATATTCAGGTATTTCAATTTTGCTTGTTATCAAATGAGTTTGAAGCATTATAAGTATATCCACAAATTGCAAACTCTCTTCTGCACCATCTTTAATGTTTTGCCTAAGATGCATCAAATAGACACTTAAAATATCATGATTCTTTTGCGAAATCATAAATAATACAATTGGGGCCTAACGGTTTGCAGCTATGCCCTGTAGCCGTTTTACGGGGTTCGTCACTGTCAATCGGCATAATGTTTCTGCGGGGTACGCTGTTTCAACTTGCACTTTTATAGGCTATTGGGCATAGTTGCTGTTATGCACAGAATTTAATATATCTCTTTCTTTTTAATTTTTAATCCACTTAGTTCATAAAGCATCATACATAATTCTTTTATCTCTGATCCTTTTCCACTTTGTCTATAAACCATATTGTATTTGCCATTTTTTCTCGCTTCAAAAATCCACTCTGCACCATCCATTATTATCATATTACTCCATTCAACTGTAGGTATTTCCCAGAAGT
Organism: uncultured Bacteroidales bacterium; assembly: GCA_963701785.1. GTDB lineage: Bacteria > Bacteroidota > Bacteroidia > Bacteroidales > JAGOPY01 > JAGOPY01. Next base: position 491,154 of record CAVPBC010000003.1, read on the forward strand.
TAAGATTATAGATTTTGCTTATTACATCATCCCATTGACTTTCTGTTATTTGTATTGTATCATTTTGAACTAATTTTCCAGGACTATATCCGCCTGCTCCGTTTGTTCTCTTCACAAACAGCAAGTATTCGTTGTTCCTTTTTTCAAGTCGAATAGAAATGGGATTATGAAATGTTCGTAGCCAAGGAAAACGATATGTTTCAAAATCATAGTCTTTGTATAATTTTGGTTCGTTAAGCCCTGTCAATTGTTTAGAAAACCATGTATTTACAAACAATGCTAATTCTTTGCTTTTTTGATAGAATAAACTATCCTTTTCTTGCCTATAAACATTAACAGTATCAATTAAAAGTCGTGTTGGAAAATATAAAAGATTTGTGTCTTTACAGTAATACTGGTCAGTCACATCTATTGTGTCTTTCCCATTAATAAAAGTCATTTTTTGTCCTTGAACATTTAGTATCAAGTTCATCAAAAAAAGAATCAAAATAAGTTTAGTAGGTCTTATAATTTTGTGCATAACGCTCCAGCGCAGCGCCCTGGCCCGGGTTATTTGGCCGGCCAGGCGGCGGCGTGAGGATGTAAAGTTAGATATTAGTAATGCAAATTGCAAACAGATCCCTCGCTGCGCTCGGGATGACGCGGTTGACGGATGAAAACAGAAGCGGCGCGGCACCAAGGAAGAATGTAGTTCCGACTTTACTTTGCGCCGCGCCGCTCTGGTTTTGATCCCCTCAAGTCGTCATCCCGAAGCGCAGCGAGGGATCTTTTGCGCCCCGCCTGACCGGGCAAAATTTTTAGCGTCCGGGCTGGGTGCTGCGCGTTCGTTATGTGTAGCAGAGCATTAAAAATTAAGTCAGGCTTAGTTCTTGATTTTCTAATTCGATTTTGAGCTTTACGTTAGTTCCAGTGCATGAAATATCTTGATTACCGTTCCTATAGTCATATTCCTGCTATTTTTTTCAAGTTTGGAAATTTCGGATTTATTGACCCCAATTAATTGTCCTAATTCCTCCTGGGTCATGTTTCTCTCTTTCCTTGTTTTTTTAATCATTTCCCCAAGGATCTCCATTTTTAAATCAAATTCATATTGATCCCGATCAGGGGTACCACGTTTACCAATATATTTGTCCTTGAATTGGTCCAGTGTGATTCCTTGTTGAGCTTGCTTTGCCATTGTATTATGCTTTAAAATATTCTAATCTAATCTTCAATGCTTTTTGAATTTCTGACTTTGGAGTTTTTTGTGATTTTTTAATAAAGCCATGAGTACAAATTACCAATGTGTTTTGATTATCAGTTTTATCCCAGAATGCTAATAATCTATAATCATTTGATTGAAAGCTTGTTCTAAATTCCCATATATCATCATTCAATTTCTTGAATAAATTTGGATCGAGCATAATTCGTGCTTTATCAATGTTGAAAACAATTTTGTTTCTTGCTTTAATGTCTAAGGTAGTCAGAAAGATCTCGACTTCACTTAAAAAGACAACATTAAAATGCTCTATCATCATTATTTAAGTTGAAATGCAAAAATAGTAAAGTTTCCATATAAAGCAACAATTGGATTAAAAAAAGGAAAATTTAATACTGCCCTGTTACACATAACGCTCAGCGCAGCGCCCTGGGCCGGGTTAATTTGGCCGGGCAGGCGGGCGCCCGATAGCTCAAAGTTACAAAATCAAAGATCAATGTGACAATACCGCCCGCCTGACCGGGCAAACTTTTAATTTCCGGCCTGGGCGCTGCGCGCTCGTTATGTGTAGCCTTTTTGTCATTTCGCGGTAATTGTGAAAGTCCCGCCTAACAAAAGTTCATAGTTGTCTTTTGTTTTGCAAAGGGCTTTCCATTCAGTTATCGAGTTATCGTCAAGAAAAAGAGAGATTATTCTTTCTCTATCCATTAATGGTTTTATTTCAAAGTCTGTCGCTGTTTCGAGCTCCGCTAATTTTCTATCTAAAATGTCAAACACTGTTTCATTGTCTAATTCAGATACAGCTAAAATGTGATTTTTTCTCAACGGCATAAAATATGGAAAGTCGCCAAACATATTATTAGTTGTGTCCCATTTATAAAGAGAGATCAAATCAAATTTTGTTAGTCTTTTAATTGAATTCTGCCTATCCAATTCAGGAACTAATTTTTTAAATCTTGCGAATTCATTAATTGTCAGCCAAAAGGATCCTTTTTGTCGCATTGAATAAGGTGGAGCATAGTCTCCTCTGTTAGCTTCATCGAATAGTTTTTGAAATGCCGGAATAAAAAATATAAAATTGTCACATTGTCTAATGGCGACCCAATTTCCAGAAGCACATTGGTAGATTCCACACTCGTTGCAGATTATAGTTTGAAAAATTTGTTCATCTTCAATTTCCCCGTCTAATGCCTCAACTATATTTATAAAATCTTCGCCATCAACTGTCAAAACTGTGAAATTCGCCATTCCTTGTCCAGAAGAGGTAAAGTCATATTGTTTTTTATAAGTTCCGAAGTTTGTTGATGTCCACATTATGTTATTCTAGAGCCAATATAAAAGGTTACACATAACGCTCAGCGCAGCGCCCTGGGCCGGGTTAATTTGGCCGGGCAGGCGGGCGCCCGATAGCTCAAAGTTACTAAATCAAAGATCAACGTGACAATACCGCCCGCCTGACCGGGCAAAATTTTAATGTCCGGCCTGGGCGATGCGCGTCCGTTATGTGTAGCCTTTTTGTCATTTCGCGGTAATTGTGAAAGTCCCGCCTAACAAAAGTTCATAGTTGTCTTTTGTTTTACCAAAGTGGCATTACATTCAGTTACTGAATTATAGTCAAGAAAAAGAGATGATTATTCCTCTTCATTGCTATCCATTAATGGTTTTATTTCAAAGTCTGGTTCGCTGTTTCGAGCGATCCGCTAATTTCATCTATTTGCTTAAAGATAGGTCAATCGACACTGTTTCAATATGTCATAATTCAGCATAGCAGCTAAATGTTATTTCTCAATGGCATAAAACTATGGAAAGTCGCCAAACATTTTATTAGTTGTAATCCCATTTATAAAGAGAGATCATAATCAAATTTTGTTAGTCATTTTAATTGAATTCTGCCTATCCAATTCAGGAACTAATTTTTTAAATCTTGCGAACCTTCATTAATTGTCAGAAGCCGTTAAAAGGATCGCTTTTATTGTTGCAAGAGTTGAATAAGGTGGATGCCTATAGTCTCAACACTGTTAAAAACCACTGCTTCAATCGATCCATATTTTTGACAATAGCCAAAAATAGCTGAGTGAAAAAGATAGCGATTAAAATGAATTTCGTCACATTGTCTAATGCGCCATGACGGCTGCATATTCCCAGAAGCACATTGTGTACGATTCTCACTGTCAATCGTTGCAGAATGTATCAGCGTGAAAAATTTGTTCAACTTGCAATTTTACAGTCTAATGGCCATCAACTATATGTTATCACAAAATCTTAACCATCATACTGTCAAAACTGTGAAATTCGCCATTCACTTGTTCATGAAGCAGGTAAAGTCATATTGTTTTTTATAAGCTCCGAAGTTTGTTGATGTCCACATTATGTCTATTCTAGAGCCAATATAGAAGGTTACACATAACGGTTGGCCGCTAAAACCAGTGCGTGGAACATATTAGGGATCGCATTAAGCGATTCCGAGGTATTGACCAGCATTAGGTTTTTAGCGGCATGTTAGCTGATGTATTCCATTGTCTTTTTATAAATGTTTGAATACCATGAAAATTTCAGAATATATCCTCTTAAATATTGATCTCTATCAACTAAGGACTGCAAAAACAATCACCCACAAGCAATACAAATGGATTATCAGAAGGATCCAGTAAAACTACTCTCCAAAGCATAAAGCCAAAGTATAATTTTGGTTCGTAACCGTCAATTGTCAGACAAAGCACAAAGTATTACAAGCATTGCTGTTTGCCTTTATAAACCATTTTTGATAAATGGTTTATATTTGTTTTGCCTACAAGTATAAGGTAGCATGTAAAAGCCGAATGGTATTGCAATATCGGCAAAGTAGCTATGAAAATGGCTATGTACAGTATTCACTGCAGCCCATATCGTGTCTCCAATTATAAAGAGGGCTGCAATTGTAAGTAACGTGATAATCTACTATTAGTTTATTTTGTTGTTTCATATATTTTGAAAAGGAATCATATCTATGCTAACGTTTGTGCAAACGCACTGGTCTTGTTATATCATATCCATGCGGTTAAAGAAGTCATGTTACACGCCATCAATTGGTGTGTATCTTGACCTTTATACTGCCCTGGATTCCAACGATGCCATAAGTGAAATGTCTTCATCTATTTTTTTCCAATGTATCCCTTAGCCCGACGGAGTAACCTCAAAATCCTGTAAATCCTCTTCTGTAGCTACCACAAGGCGTGGCGACAAATCCCTTAAATTATATTTATTTTCCTTACCATCGACTTTAAGAATCAGCCATGGCGTGGATAAATGTACTTGATCTATGCTTAAAATAGATTTCATTGCTCTAAAGATAATTAAAAATTTCATACCATCTCCTCCAACCGGATTCTCTTAAAATAGATGGCATAAACTGCTTAATCTTTGCTCCAATAATTCATTCCAAATCCAAATTATCAAACGGACTTTTTATCTTATCTAGCCCTCGCTTGGTTATATGTGTGTAAATCTCTGTTGTCTTAGGACTCTGGTGACCCAATAATGATTGTATATAACGTAAATCTGTACCATGCTCAAGCAAATGGGTCGCAAAACTGTGCCTTAAGGAATGTACTGTTGCTTTCTTTTTAATACCGGCTTTGTGTTTGGCCAGCCTGAATACTTTCTGAACACTGGTCGGCGAATATTGCCCACCGAATTGCCCTTCAAACAACCATTCCCTTGGTTTGTACATCTTGAAATATTCACGCAATAAGGTCAATACCCTTACTGACAATATCGTTACCCTGTCCTTTTGACCCTTTCCCTGTTTTACAATCACCAGCATCCTTTTAGAATCAATATCATGGATCTTTAAATTGATCATCTCACCCAATCTTAGGCCTGTTGAATAAATTAGTGATAACATGGCCCTGTGTTTCAGGTTTTTTGCACATTTTAACAGCATGGCTACCTCCTCCTCACTCAATACATTCGGCAAAACTTTCGGCTTTTTCGGCCGCTGGATGTAATATGTCTTCACGGGCCGGCCCAAAACCTGCTCGTAGTAAAATTTGATGGCATTGATCGACTGGTTCTGGTAGGAGATGCTCACATCCCTCTTTTCAATTAGGTATAGCAAATACTCCCTGACCTGCTCATCGGTTATCTTTTCGGGATCCAGGTCCTTGTAATAAACAAGAAATTCCTGCATCATCGACCTGTAGGTCCGGATCGTATTCGGACTGTAATTCTTCAGCAACATCGTTTTCACAAATTCTTCCGGGACCAAATCTACCTTCCCCTCTTCCCCTTTTCCCCTCTTCTCCTGGTCTCCCGGTCTCCCGGTCTCCTCTTCAAACGTCAGGAATCCTTCAAATTTCAGATTCAGCTTCTCCACGCCACCCGCCTGCGTTGCCACATGCCAGCACCTCTCCTTCGGGTTCCACCTCGCCCCTGGAATGGTTTTAATTAAATCAATAATCTCCCTGTCGTAAGGGAAATGGAGCTTTAACCGCTCTTTGCCTTCTATAAGGCCTTTTTCAATAGTTATCTTTTTCATCCTGTTTCAGATTTTTTTACCACTAATAGGAACATTAGTGGTCAATAGAAAGCACAATAGGGTTGAATGCTATTTATAACCTGATATTCAATACTTAACAGTAAGTTACACGGAGGACCGCAGAGTTATTCGCAGAGATACATTGAGAATACGCTCTGTGACCCTCTGTGAAAAACTCTGTGAACCTCTGTGAGAACTTATTCTTATACTTAATCCGGAAAATTGAAAAAAATACCCGGTGGGAGAGGGGAAAAGGTGAAAAGGTGAAAAGGTGACAAGGTGACAAGGTGAAAAGGAGACAAGGAGACAAGGAGACAAGGAGAAGAGGAGAAGAGGAGAAGAGGAGAAGAGGAGACAAGGAGAAATGGGGAAATGTTAAAAGTAATTTAAAATTTAAAATTCAACATTCAACATTTCAATGGTATGGCACGCCACCACCGCGGCAGTTTCGGTGCGTAATCGGCTGTTGCCCATGGAAACGCATTGATAAGAGGCTTTTAGAGCTAATGAGATTTCGGTATCGCTGAAATCACCTTCAGGGCCGATCAAAATGGTGACGTCATTGCTTTTCTTATAAACCTTTTGCAGCAGCACCGGGTCGCTTTCTTCGAGATGGGCAATGAATAGCTGCCCTTTTCGATTCTCTGTGATGAATTTTTTATAATCAACCAATGGGTTTAAAACGGGATGGTAAGCTTTCAGGGATTGCTTGACAGCCGAAGTAATAACCTTTTCCAGCCTGTCAATTCGCAGCTGCCGGCGCTCGGAATGCTCGCAGACGAGGGGAGTGATCTCATCTACACCAATCTCGGTGGCCTTCTCCAGGAGCCACTCGAACCGGTCAATATTCTTGGTCGGTGCAACGGCGAGATGCAAACGGTAATCCCGCTTTCCATAGTTTTCCTGCTTGCCAATAATTTCCACGGAAACCTGCCTGCTCTGCGAATCGATGATCCGGGCTTCGAAAAGTGTTCCACTGCCGTCGGTCAGATGAATGATTTCCCCTTCCCGCAATCGGAGTACCTTTTGACAATGCCTTGATTCTTCCTCGTTCAGGGAGTAGTAACTGCTTGTGATATCCGGCGTATAGAACAGGTTCAAACAGACTATTCTAAAATTATCTTCCTGATGAGAACCTTTTCTTCACTGGTCAGCCGCACCATGTAAACACCCCTCGGAAAACCGCTCAGGTTAATTGCCTGCTGGTAATCTTCCGTATTGTTAATGAAGGCATTTTTTATGATGGTCTGCCCCCGGGCATTAAAAACTTCTATTTCCATCTGCCCTGTTAGCCCTGCAGAAAGCAAGGTAAAATAACCGCTGCCGGGGTTGGGGTAGATGGTAAAGGTCCCCTGGGCTGGTATAATGTTTTCGTTCCCCGTGGTATTTGACACGGAAATATTATCGAGGTAAAGATTATTTCCGAGGTTGTTATAAGATTCAAACATGATCTTCATGTTCTTTTCGCCTGCCCATTGGCTGAGGTCAAGGGTGACACAATCTGCTCCCCATCCCAGGCTGCACCAGTCATCGTTGGCCTGGGGTGTAAACTCGTATGGCGTCGCGGGAGAGGTTTCAAAAATACCGTTACCATCCGGCCCGCTGGCCCAGATACGGGTCCAGTTTTCTTCGCAGCTGCTCGAAATGTAAATGATCAGCGAATCCTTCTGGCTGAAACGCTGCGCGTATGCATGGTCGAATGTCAGGTAAATATTGGTAAGCTCACTGAAATTTAGATATGGACTGATCATCTGGTCGCGTTCAGCCATTTTGAAATACCCGTAGAATTTCATCCTGGCCGTATGATTGCCGGTCTCTTCAATCAGGTAATCAGTCCATGTATTGCCCATGTCAGGATTGACCACCGTCCAGTTCCGGTCTGCAAGGGAGCCGGTTTCAAAGTCTTCCTCGAAAGGCAGGAAATAACCGCCGGCCTGGATATAATTGGTATGCGTATGGGTCACCTGCCCACTATTATTCGAAACAGTAAGTGAAACTTCATACTGTCCGGACTGCCTGAATTCAACGATAGGGTTCTGGGAATTTTCACTGGTCCCTTCCTTGAATTCAACGTGATTTGGTGAGAATGTCCATAGCCACGCATTGGGACAATATTGGGTCAGATCTGTGAAGTGAGCATGTCCATTGGTACAGACCACAGTCTGATCTGCAATAAAATCTGCCAGGGGTAAAATAGTTTCATCTACCGTGATATATTCCGTAAAAGTGACAGAGTCAGTCCCGGCTTCGTTGACCACGATAAGCTTAACTTCGTAGGTCCCGGTTATTTCATAAAGGATTCCTGAAGGATTTCTTTCGTTGGAAGTGGCAGGGCTGGCCCCGTCAAATACCCAGTACCAGGAAGTAGGAACACCCGAAGAGAGATCAGTGAAGTCGATGGCGCATCCCGGAGGTATCAATGTTTCATTCGCTTCGAAATCAGCCACCGGGCCGGCATGATACATATCGGATTCCCATAGGCCACGCCCGTATGTTCCGGCACGGAGAATGTCACCGGAAGGATCAACGGCATCATAATAAATTTCAACTTCGGTTATCGAAGCATCCACCGGAAGTCCGTCGGAAAACATGATCCAGTCGGTCATGAAATTATCCTTGTAAAAAACGCCTAAATCGGAACTTAAATAAAGCCCGTCATGGCTGTTTTTATATGCGGCAATGCTCGTGTAAGCCACAGCGGGCAGCGTGCCCGTGATATCCTGCCAGGTTTGTCCCCGGTCAGTTGATTTGTGGATTTTGTTATTCAGTGAGATATAGACTACATCAGGGTTAAAAGGATCACATTCTATATCATTGATTCCGGCGCTTTCAGGTAATAGACCGGTAAGTTCTATCCATGCCGGGTTGACTGCCTTACAGTTGTCGGTGCGGAAAAACTTGTTGTCGTAACGGGCGGCAAATAGAATGTCGGTATTGGCCGGGGATTGTTCCAGGACCCTCATATCCTGGTTATTGATTCCGCCCAGGCCATCAGAGATCTTCTGCCATACGATCTGGCTGGAGGGCGATTTAATGTTTGTCGAACGCCAGACATTTTTATACCCGACAAACATGATATTCGGGTTATATTCATCAAGAATGAAAGGCGTAACCCATGCACCCGATTCATCGATCCCGTTGAATCCGTTATTAGCTACGGTTCCATTGCTTATATTCTGGTATTGCCGCTCTATATAACCGAAGTAAATGGTCCCATAACTGTAATTGCCGTCTACAGGGTCAACGGCACATTCCATGCCATCGCCGCCCATAATATTCTGCCAGTAGCTACCCATAAACGTCGAAGTGCCGTTGTCCTGGTAACCGTTAACGGTTTTGTTCCTTATCGTAGCACTCTGCCCGATTTTATAAACCTGTCCTATCGGCAGGCCATTGGTGATCTCGGTCCAGTTCTCGCCCTGGTCTGCAGAATAATAGATACCTCCGTCGTTTCCTGCATAGAGCCAGTTATTCAGTGGATTATATTCAAGAACATGAAGGTCGGCATGAACGGAAGGGACGCCGCAGTCGCCCCACCAGTGTGAACTGATGTTCCATAAAGTACCGCCGCTGGCTGATTTGAAACAATTAACACCGCCGGCGAAAATAATATCAGAATCTGTAGGGTCGCAGGCGATATCCAGGTCGTACCAGGCCTGTCCGCCATCACCCCCGTTACAGCCCCAGCTCATGATGTTCGGCGCGATAGAACGAACGGCGAAAGTCTGGCCGGCATCGGTTGAACGGTAAAGACCTTTGAATGAATCCCCATTGGTGAGGATAACATATACATAAGATGGATTGTCAGGTGTGACAGCAATCGCTGACCTCGAGCTTCCCGGCAGACCGCTGGTCACCTGGGAAAAAGAAAGCCCCCCGTTGGCCGACCGGTAGAAGTTTCCGTTGGCAGCTGCATAAACGATATTAGGATCGTTGGGTTTGAATACGACGTCTTTGAAGTCGCCGTTTTCAGCCCGCGTCCAGGTCGCTCCGCCGTTTGCACTCCTAAAGAGCCCCCCATTGGTTGCCGCATAAATGATCATATTGTTCGTCGGGTGCATGAGAAGTCTGCCGACGACGTAATTACCGATCCCGCTGTTCCATGGTTCCCAGGTTTCACCTCCGTCGGTTGAACGGTAAACCCCTATTCCATAAGCATCCCCGGCATCACGGTCACCAGTGCCAATATACATGACGGAAGGATTGGTGTGATCGATAAGGATCGCAGATACGCCGAGTGAGGGAAGATCCTGGGTAGAAGAGATCCAGTCAAAACCGCCTGTTGTGGTTTTCCAGAGGCCCCCGGAAGGTGAACCAACCCAGATCACATCCGGATCCACCGGGTCGAAAGCGATCGCATTAAGCCTGCCAAGTCCTTTGTACCCCCTGCCTTCAGGAAGTTCGAAAGGCCCCAGGTTGATCCAGTCGCCTGCCTGTGAACGGGCATCCGGATGCTTCGAAAGATAATTTTCATATGCCCTGACGACATGGTCCTCGGGCCTGCGGGTTCCATCAGGATAGATCCGTCCTTCCAGCATCCTGTATTCCCATCTTTTAAATGGTTTCCAGCCTTTTACCTTATCCAGGTCACGGTTTTCAAAATAAATGTTGAAGGCCCTCTGAACATGGAAAAAATTCTCATCCGGATCAGTCATCATCTCTATCCAGTAAGGATAATCGGCTGTATCAGCAGTGTTTATCGCAGTGTTCTGTGCAATTGAAGAGAAAGTCAGTGAGGACCAGAGCAGGGTAATGAGGAACAATCTTCGTATATTCATTATTATATAACTTGATATCAGGAATTTACAAAAACCCAAAATTAACAAATTTTTATGAAAATTCACCGGAATTTATTCAACATTCGGTGGAAATTTCTTCTCATATTTTTTCAATACAATTAAAATCACCCTGTAGGAAATGAAGATTATTACCGGAAGGGAGAGCAGCCAAAGGATCTGTGTGGTATGCATGATATTTATCAGGAATTGGTAAGTGACTATTGGTTATTGGTTTGGAATTTGGGTTTTGGAATTTGGAATTTCTTTAGTATTTATGTCCTTCATCCTCCATCTCTTTCCTGTCAATCTTTTTATTGTTTATCGCTTTCCATGTGTACCAGATATAAGCAAATACGAAAGGAACCATCAGAGAGACATAGCTCATGGCGGTCAGCGTGTATTTGCTCGATGATGCATTTTCAATGGTCAGCGAACTCTGCAGGTCATACACAGATGGGTAAAAAGCAGTATGGTTCAGCCCGGCCGTAAGGAAGAGGGCAAAAACGGTCAGGATGGTCCCGGGACCGACATACCAGATGGCCTTTCCGTGAAAAGTATCGTATGATCTCCAGGTATTATAAAGTCCATAAATGACAAGTCCAACACCCGCAAGCAGCAATATCAGCACAACAGGCATATTGGTGAGGTTATGAAGATATTTGAATGGTTCCATGATAACCTCACCGGTTTCAGGCGAATAAGCAAAGCCTTTACGGACAAGGATATTGACCAGGAAAAAGAGGAAGAAAAAGAGGAAAGGAACCGCATCCCTCAGTAACAGATGATAAGCCCTTTTATTGAGGATATCATCATCGATCGAATTTATGAGATAAAGGTTCCCAAGCACCCTGGAAAGGAAGAATACCGCCAGCCCGAGTGAAAGATTGATGTAAACGGCATATCTTGAAAAATCGAAAGCCAGTTCCAGCCCGTGGAAAGGGGTTTTCCATTCTGAAAAATTCATATCGCTTACAACGAAAGATGAGCCGGTAAAGAATGAAGCTACGGCAGTCCCGGTAAGGATAGTGCCCAATGCGCCGTTGAGATAGAGGAATGTTTCAAATGTTCTCTGTCCAAGGAAATTGTGTGGTTTTGTACGGAATTCATAAGCGATGGCCTGGATCACGAAAGCCAGCAGGATCAGCATCCATACCCAGTATGCCCCGCCAAAGCTGGTTGAATAGAATAGCGGAAAGGAAGCGAAAAAAGCACCCCCGAAAGTTACCAGGGTCGTGAACGTGAATTCCCATTTGCGGCCAAGGGCGTTGACAATCATCGTCCTCTCGGACTCGGTCCGTCCTAACCTGTAAATAAGCGTCTGCCCTCCCTGGACAAAGAACAGGAAAACAAGCAGTGAACCCAGCAGTGAGATAATGATCCACCAATACTGCTGTAAAGCCAAATGTGATAGATTTTCAAACATATCAGTGTCCTCCTTCGTTGTTGGGGCCCTTTTTTATCTGGCCAGTTATGATCCTGACTTCGGCGATAAGCAATGCGGTGAATAATACGGCGAACAGCCAGAAAGTGATCTGCACTGCTGAACTGTCGATTTTTGAAACTGCGGTAATTGTGGGCATCAGGTCCTGTATCACCCAGGGCTGCCTGCCGAATTCGGTCAGCATCCAGCCGGCCATCGAGGCAATATAGGCCAGCGGAATGGTAAACAGGGCAACATACAGGATCCATCGTTTTTTATGCAGGATATCTTTAAAAAGTAATATAAAAACGACCAGGAAAAGGATCATGAAATGAATTCCCAGTATGACCATGATGTGGAATGAATAGAAGCTGACCGGAACACTGGGGACAATTTCTGAGGGGTCATCAAAATAACCAAAGCCAAAGTAGCGGAAATAATTATTAATGAAAACGGGGTCATCGAATTTAGCCCTCAGCGTAATCGCCAGTTCCTGGTCTTTATCTTTCACAGCCTGTTTATAATCCTTTAATGTCTTTATGGCAAGCCTTCCTCTTTCTATTTTCTCCTGATATGAAAGGATGCCTTCTATCTCATTTCCTTTCACCAAATCTTTAATCCCCGGTACGAATGCATGAGGATCGAGGAAAGCCATATACGACAGCATATTGGGGATTTCAATCTTAACGAGGAATTCCTGCTCCCCGGGATCCTGCGGAGATTTTGGTATGGCAAACAGGCCTACCGCGACCAGAGGTGCATTTCTCTGCCCGTCGTAAAGCCCTTCCATGGCGGCAAACTTCATGGGCTGAACCCTGGCCACTTCACGGGCCGACTCATCACCGGTTAAGAAAAGGAACACTCCCATTAAAAAACCGAATACGGTAGCTACAAGCATACTGCGTTTGGCAAAAAGCAATTCCCTTTTATGGAGCATGAACCAGGCACTGATGCCAATAACGAATAAGGCGGCCAGGACATAGCCGGACGTAACTGTATGAAGAAATTTATTGATAGCAGTAGGGGAGAAGAGAACTTCCCAGAAATCCACCATCTCATTGCGGGCGGTATCGGGATTGAACCGCATCCCTGCCGGGTTTTGCATCCATGCGTTAGCCACCAGGATCCACAGCGCTGATAGGCTGGCGCCGACAGCCACCAGCCAGGTAGATGCCAGGTGGAACTTTTTGCTCACTTTGTTCCATCCGAAAAACATCACAGCCACGAATGTCGATTCGAGGAAAAAAGCCATGATGCCTTCCACAGCAAGGGGCGCGCCGAAAATATCACCTACAAACCAGGAGTAATTTGACCAGTTAGTGCCGAATTCAAATTCGAGGATGATACCGGTGGCAACGCCAATGGCAAAATTGATCCCGAACAGGGTCATCCAGAATTTGGTGATCTTTTTCCACTGCGGGTCGCCGGTCCTGACATAGATCGATTCCATTATGGCCATGATGAACGACAGTCCCAGTGTCAGCGGCACAAACAGCCAGTGGTACATGGCGGTCAGTGCAAACTGCGCCCGTGACCAGTCAACCAGGGTATAATCAATATTTTCAATCATCTGAAATATGTTTGGTGAGTTCGTCGATAACGTAGTCGCTTTTTTCCCGGTCAGAGTCAAACCGGTTGTCAAGAAAGTCCTGGAAAAAGAAGATCCTGAGGATCGCAAACATAATGAACAGCTTTACCAGGATGATGATCCATAGCTTTCGGCCCCAGGTCATAGACCGGAAGCCATCGTAATAGAAGAGAAAAATTCTCCGGGTAATATTTTTACTTTTCCCGAACATTATCTTGATTTAATCCCTTTTATATAATTATATTTAGTGACACTAAATATGATTTGTCACAAAAATAAAGTATTAAAGATAATTCTGGTGTTAAGAAAAGTAATTTAGAAAGGAATCAAAATAAGGATAAGGTCAGATAAACCTGTCGAGGGAAAGGAAAATAATCACCGCCAGCACAAAATAATTGATCTTCATAAAATACCTGATCGGGCTGAAGGCGAGATCACGGACCGAAAGTAGCCTGGTAAACTGCCCGACGAGCCAGATCGAAGATATCAGCAACCCGGCCATGACTACCCATGATTCGACTACGTCGAATGCGGGCAGCATCAATGTTGATACAGCGGTTGCCAGGATCCAGATAAATGTGATGTGCTTAATCTGACGGGATGAATAGAGCTGTGTAATGGAAGGAAACCCGGCTTGGGTATATTCTTCGCCGTATTTAAGCATGAGCAGCCAGAAATGAGGCACCTGCCAGATGAAAAAGAAAAAGGCCATGAAAAGCGCCCTGGGGTCTGAGAGCTGGCCCCCTGCCGATACCCATCCGACTAGAGGCGGAATAGCGCCAATGACAGCACCTGGCACAACGGCGAAAGCTGTCTTTTTTTTCAGTGGGGTATAGATGACATTATACCAGATCAGGGCAAGAAGACCAAGTTGCATCCCGAGCATTCCGGACCCTATGTAGAGGATAGATGACCCTGCTGCCGCAAGAAGGAAGGCAAAGAGCAGTGCCCCTGAAGGTGAAATTCTTCCAGAAGGGATGGGTCGGTTGCGTGTCCGTTCCATTTTCAGGTCCTGCTCACGTTCCTGGTAATGGTTTATCGCTGAAGAGCCGCAGGCAAGAAGGAAAATTCCGATGGTCGGCAGGATCAACCCGGTATCAAATGAACCCCCGGCCAGCAGATAACCCGTTATGGTCGTCAACGCAACCGCGAAGGTTATTTTTACCTTAGAGAGCTCAAGAAAGATCCGGAAAGACTTCATTGATAAATTGTTAAATTGTTAAATTGATAAATTGTTAAATTGTTAAATTGTTAAATTGTTTTTCTTACTAACAACCGCTGACTGCTGACCGCTGACTGCTGACCGCCAACCGCCGACCGCCGACTCTTTTACAGCCCTTTAATATACTCAATGATCTTCTGCACATCCTCCTCCTTCAGCGTTTGCTTGTAGGAGATCATCAGTCCCTGGTTAAATCCTTTTACCACATCGGCATTCGGTTCATATAAGGAGCGTTTAATGTATTCATCATCAACAATGACCGTGCGTTCCTGCCCGTCTGTGATGACTTCCACATCATGCCCGTAGATCCCCTTGAAAGATGGCCCGATGATCTTGCTTCCGTCAAGCGAGTGGCAGGTGATACAGGCATTTTGTTTTAACAACGTGAGGCCCGGGTGCTCATCGGCCGGGATATCAGATTGGACAAGCCAGCTGTTATACTCAGCCTCCGGCAATACCCTTACTTTGCTGAGCATGTATGAATGCCTGTCACCGCAATATTCGGCGCAGAACAGGTCATATTCCCCTTCAATCTGGGCCGTGAACCACATATAATTATTTTTCCCGGGGACCACATCTTCCTTGATACGAAAGGCAGGGATATAAAGGCTATGCAGAACGTCCAGCGAAAACAGGTCCAGTTTGACCGGTTTATTTAGTGGAACGACTAACTCCGATGATTTCTTTCCGTTGGGGTACTCGAACATCCAGCTCCACATCTGGCCTGTAGCCTTTACCGGGATAGCGCCTTCAGGTACCTTTCGCATCGGACTGTAGCCCAGCCATCCGAAATAGAACATGATCAGCACCAATATTAACGGGATGACAGTCCAAATGATCTCCAGTTTGGTATTCCCTTCAATATTGGTGGCTTTTGGATTTCTTTTCCTGCTGTAACGGATCATAAAATAGATCATCACCGCCGTGATACCTACCAGGAAAAACACCGAGATCCCCAATATGATGATAAAGGTCAGATCAACCCCTTGAACAAAATTTGAAGCACCAGACATTTCTTTTTATTTAGTTTCTTATCAAATAATCCACCAGCGTCAATACCGCAAATACAATAAACAAAATCAATACAACCCCAAGCATGGCCCTGTAAACTTTTGGGTCATACTTCAGATGCATGAAGTACAATGCAACCACAACAGCTTTTCCCGAGGCTATGGCCAGTGCGGTCAATACCGTGAGCGTATAAAGATCGGCACCGAACACCGAAACCGTAACTGTCATAATGGTCAGCAGGATCAGCCCGATGAAAGTGCTTGCATGTTCCTTGTAACTTACAATATGCACATGGGCTGCTTGATCAGAAGTTTTATCGTGATTTCCAGTTCATGGTTCTATTGTTCATTGTTCTATTGTTCTATTGTTCTATTGTTCATTAATGTCTTACAGTCTTATATTCTTACAGTCTTACAGTCCTAAAGTCTTACAGTCTTAAAGCCTTCTCAATGGATTAAATAAAACAACGGAAAGAGGTATATCCAGATCAAATCCACAAGATGCCAGTAAAGTCCTGAATTTTCGAGCAGCATGTACTTATCCTGCGTGATTTTTTGTTTCTGGATGGCCCTGATAACATACAGCAGAAATATGCCTCCGATTATGACATGAAGGGCATGTAATCCTGTCATGAAGAAATACAGGAAGAAAAACAATCTCTCACCGTTTGCCAATTCACTGTAATGTGCCATTCCCGGGAATAATCCGTGCTCGAACTTGGCTGACCATTCGAAAAATTTAATGACCAGGAAGATGCCTGCAGCAAATATAGTCAGCCAGATCAATCTTTTTGACAATTGCGTATTCCCTTTCTGCATGGCTGTTATCGACATAGCTACAGTCATGCTGCTGGTCAGCAGGACGATAGTATTAACGGTTCCCATTAAAACATTCAGGTCGAGGGAAGCTTCGAGGAAATTCTCATGGTAAATAAAGCGATAAATCATATAAACCAGGAAAAGGCCGCCGAATAAAAGGAGCTCGGTGAAAAGGAACAGCCACATCCCCATTTTGGATGACATATCATCACGGTTATGCCCGGAATTCGGTAAAACGAAAGTTGTGTCCATATTCATAAACAAAAAATCTATTTAAAATCGTAAGGGCCATGCTCGGAAATTTCCGGGGCTTTGTCGAAATTCTGCAGCGGCGGCGGGGATTTGGTCTGCCATTCGAGGGTAACGCCTCCCCAGGGATTCCGGCTTGCAATGGCTCCTTTACGGTAACCGTTGATCAGGTTCACGATCATGATGATCATCCCGATGATCAGGATCCAGGAACCAACCGTCGAAATAACATTCAATGGCTGGAATTCAGGAAGATAGTCATAATAGCGCCGTGGCATCCCCATCATGCCCAAAATGATCATAGGGAAATAAAGGATATTAAAGCCGATAAAAAGGAGGGCAAAAGCGATATTGGCCCAGCGGATATTATACATTCTGCCCCAGATCTTCGGGAACCAGTAATGCAAGCCACCGAAAAAGGCAAACCCGGTACCGCCGAACATAACATAATGGAAGTGCCCGACCACAAAATAAGTATCATGCAGGTGCACATCGGTTGCAAGCGCTCCGATTACCAGGCCGGTAAGACCACCGATAAGGAACTGGAAAATGAAAGCCATGGCATAAAGCATCGGCGGTTTTACGTCGATGGACCCTTTATACATAGTG
The DNA here is from genome assembly GCA_963701785.1 of uncultured Bacteroidales bacterium. Taxonomy (GTDB): domain Bacteria; phylum Bacteroidota; class Bacteroidia; order Bacteroidales; family JAGOPY01; genus JAGOPY01. Next base: position 508,563 of record CAVPBC010000003.1, read on the forward strand.
GCTACCCAGTTGAAAACTTTCACGGCAGAAGGGATGGCGACAAGGAATGTCAGGATGGAGAATACAATCCGCGCCGGGCCGCTCATACCGGAGGTGAACATATGGTGTCCCCACACGAAATAACCGACGAAAGCAATGGCCAGGCTGGAATAAGCGATTGCTTTATAGCCAAATATGGTTCTTTGTGAAAAAGTTGGAATGATCTCCGAAATGATCCCCATGGCCGGCAGGACCATGATGTAAACCGCAGGATGGGAATAAATCCAGAATAAGTGCTGATAGAGGATTGGGTCACCGCCGATGCTGGGGTCAAAAAGGCCCACACCGAATGCCCTTTCGGCAACGATCATCAAAAGGGTAATACCGACAATCGGAGTTGCCAGCACCTGTATCCATGCTGTCGCATACAAAGCCCAGGCAAACAGGGGCATCTGGAAGAAACCCATTCCCGGGTAACGGAGCCTGTGAATGGTAACGATGAAATTGAGGCCTGTAAGGATCGAAGAAAAACCAAGGATAAATGCGGCCAGTACCGCGATCGAAACGTTTGTCCCGGTTTTTACGCTGTAAGGCGCATAAAAGGTCCACCCTGTGTCAGGAGGTCCATCGCCGACAACAAGGGTGAGCAATGCCAGTACACCTCCCAGGAGATACAAATACCAGGAGAGCAGGTTGACTCTTGGAAAAGAGACATCATCGGTCCCGAGCATGATCGGCAGGAAGAAATTCCCGAAAATTGCCGGGACGACCGGGATTATAAACAGGAAGATCATGATAACCCCATGCAGCGTAAACAGCTGGTTATAGGTGTGTGGCTCGACGATTGTTTTTCCCGGTGCAATCAGCTCGAGGCGCATCAGGAACCCCAGGATGACACCTACGATAAAGAAAGTCACAATAGAGTAAAAGTAAAGCAGGGCAATCCTTTTATGGTCCACGGTAAAGAACCATGACCGGAAGCCTTTTGCTACCTGGAAAAATGTCAGATCAGGACTGGATGCGTGCGTTGACATATATCAATTTTCTACTGACGGTTTATTTTTCTTCTTGCCGTTTATTACTAATGAAACAAAGAATCCCAGTGCTATCAGGATGATCAGGCTTCCTGACACTTTTGTAATGTTGAATACGTATTTTTTGCCTTCAGCGTCATAACTGAAGCAGAATTTCAGCATTTTATTGATAGTGGGACCGGATTTTCCCTGTGAGGCTTCTACGACGGCCATTTTGAGATCAAAAGGCAGAAAATAGGTGCCATGCAGGTAGCGTGTTATTTTGCCATCAGGGCTCAGAACAATGACAGCCCCGGGATGTATCCACTCTTTTCCTTCTTTTTTGATCTTATACCCGAGACTGTTGAGAAGATTGCTGATATTGGTGCTGTCGCCGGTATGGAAGATCCAGCCATTTTCAACATCACTGTCATTTTTGACAAGTTTGGCATACGTTTCCTTTTTCTCTTTCGCAAGCCTTGTTTTTTCGGCCGGATTAAAACTGATGGTAAAAACCTGGTAATCCTTTCCCAGCTGGATGGAGGCTTTTGAGATGACATCTGCCACACCTTCCAGCAGCGGGCTGCAGAGCCCCGGGCATTCATAATAAACCGGCACAATAACTGTAGGCTTATCGATCTGCTCAAGTAGATTTACCGTATCGTATTTTTCGGTAACAAAGACCAGGTCACCCGGAATATATTCATCCAGGTGCTCATAGATCCCTAATTCCTCCTGCGCCTTAATGTTGACATTGACAAGGAGAGATATCAGGATTATAAAAGTTAAATTTTTGATCTTCAACATGTGATTTGGTTTTTTAAGATCCGGAAGCGGCAGCAAATTTAGAATAAATCTAAATAAGTTGCAAATTTAATTGTTGAAAATTTATCAGGGCATATTTTAGATCTTTTGCTGCGCTACTAATGACAATCTAAAATTATTTTAGCCGGTAGATCCTTCGTTTCTCTCAGGATGATGACTTTGATGGTGTCTAGTTGATCCTCTTCTTCTTCCCGGCCCATTCTTTTTCCCGAAGAATATATTTCTGGATCTTCCCGGTCGAAGTTTTGGGTAATTCCCCAAACTCCACGGCAGCAGGGCATTTAAAATGAGCGGCATGATCCCTGCAGAACCGGATTATCTCTTCTTCAGAGGCACTGGCACCTCTTTTTAAAGTCACAAAAGCTTTCGGGCGCTCTCCCCATTTTTCATCAGGTATGGCCACTACCGCGCATTCAAGAACTGCCGGGTGCCTGACCACTAATTGCTCGATTTCTATGGTTGAGATATTTTCTCCGCCCGAGATGATGATATCTTTCAGCCTGTCGCGCAATTCAATGTAACCATCAGGATGCCAGACTGCCAGGTCGCCTGAATGGAACCATCCTCCTAAAAAAGCTTTTGCGGTTGCCTCCTGTTGCAGGTAGTACTCTTTCATGACATTGTTTCCCCGCATGATCACTTCACCAATAGTTGATCCATCCCTTGCAACATCTTCCAAGTTTTCATCGACAACCCTTACCATATCTGCTGTAAGGTAAGATTGTCCCTGTCTTGCCCTGTAAAACGACTGTTCTTCATCAGGAAGTTTATCCCATTCCGGGTGCCATTCGCAAACAGTGATCGGGCCATAGGTTTCCGTCAGGCCATAAACATGGACAGGCTTGAAATTAAAGGATTTGATCATATCCAGCAGGGTAGGGGAAGGTGGTGCCCCGGCTATGGTTATAGTAACAGGATAAGGAACAGGTTTTGCATTAGGATGGTTAAGTAAGTTTATCTGTAATGTTGGGGCCCCGTTAAAGTGGGTGACCCGCTCCTGGATTATCAGGTCCCAGATGAGGCCTGGGTCTGTTTTTCGCAGGCAAACATGGGTCCCGCCAATTGCAGTAACTGCCCATGTAAAACACCAGCCGTTACAGTGAAACATGGGTAAAGTCCACAGATAGACGCTTTCAGGGCAAAGCCTGGTTTCAATCGCTTCTCCCAATGCATTGAGGTAGGCGCCACGATGTGTATAAATCACCCCTTTCGGCCGCCCTGTTGTTCCGGAAGTGTAATTAAGGGAGATGGGCTCTTCTTCATCTTCAAGTTTGTAATTAACCGGTTCCGGGGACCCACCTGAAAGAAAAACTTCATAAGGATCTTCCGGCAACCCGCTATCATTGACCTCAATGATCCTGATCCCGGTGAGGTCAAGCGGTTCCAGTAACGGTTTCAGTTCACTGTCGGCAAACAGTATGCGCGCTCCCGAATGCTCAAGGATATAACCGATTTCTTCGGCATTTAATCTCGTATTGATGGGGACAAGAATACCGCCGGCAGCAGGAACGGCAAAATGGGCCTCCAGCAGGGCTGGGATATTGGGGCATAAAAAAGCGACACGATCATGTTTTTCCAGGGCGGAATTCCGCAGTTGCGAGGAGAATCGATTTACCCGTTCTTCAAATTCAAGATATGTATATCGCCTTTCCTGGTGAATAATGGCAATTTTTTCCGGGTAAACAAAAGCTGAACGGCGCAGGAAACTGGTTGGAGAGAGTTCAGTCCTGTATACTTTCTGAGGGTTTTCAGCAAACATAGTACTAGGGCTTGGTTAAAGAAGAAGATGTTATTCTTCAATAAGGACTCCGCTGGCTATAAAATCGTAAGCGTAGACAGGTTCGGTGATTGCGGCCACTTCCTCTTCGGTTTTCCCATCTTCCCGGGCATAATTTTGCAGGGTTTCAACCGGGATCAACTCCCTGATGGCGACCCCCTGGGCAATGAAATTCTTGCCAGCTGCATCAAGCGGGATTGTGAAACTTTCGTCAAGGAAGGTAACATGAATGGTTTCCCCATTACCCATGTCGACGTTCATCCAGCATCCGGAATGCTTGCAGGAAGCTGTGATATTGCCAGAGATAGTAATCCCGGTTGTATCCGAATCATTGAAAACTCCGGCAATCTCATTTGCAGGAATAGCACCGGCCGTAACAACTTCATTGCCGAAATTTCCGGTGGAGGGTACTGCCTTTTCGGCTTCAGCGCTGTCTGTTGGTTTGGGTGCCTGCCCGCAGGCTGCAGCGACCAGGATTAACAGGATAAGGCTAAGATATTTCATGGGAAAAGGGATTGTTATCGTGGCAAGATTTCAATATCCTTGACATCTTCCAGGGTAACATAACCTCCATTGTTGCCGAAATTGTTGAGCACATAATTAATTACCGCAACGGCATCATCTTTTGTGTCAGCCTGCGGCGGCATCGGTGCAGGGTATTTGACGGTTTTTTGTGCAGCCACTTTTTCAGAACCGTTTAAAACCTGTGAAACGGCAAGTGCTTTTTGGTTAAGAAGGAATTGTGAACCTACCAGGGTCGGGAAAACATTTGGAAGTCCCTGACCGTTAGCCTGGTGACAGGCAATGCATTTTGCCTTATAGATTTGCTCGCCACGGGCCATCTGGGCAGCCATCTCATTGGTGTTTGCAGCAGCAGTTTCAGCAGCAGCAGCTTCTTTCTGAACTGCAGTTTCAGGTTTCTGGGTCTTTTGTTCGGTACCTGATGAACAGGAGTACATGACCAGGGCAATTCCCATAATTGCTAAGGCCAAAACAAAATTTAATTTTTTCATGGTTGTCGTATTTAATTGATTTGAATAGTTTCTGTGCAGCAAAATTAACCAATATATCCTATTTATTCGGGTAAAACAGGTTAATTTTTTGGGTGACAGCATTCCATGGTGGCTTTTTCTCCATCCTGGCTTAATTTCGGGCTGATATAGGGGATGCCAAGGTTAAGCCCGCGCAGGATGAATAATATACCCAACAGGATGATAAACACTGGAATAGCTTTAGAAAGGCTATTTCTGAGCTTCTGGGAAATTATATTTCCTGCCAGTGAAATAGCCAGCATCATGGGAATAGTTCCTATTCCAAAAAAGACCATATATAAAGCGCCTTCGTGAACACGGCTCATAACCAGGGCTCCTGCCAGGGCGATATAAACCAGCCCGCAGGGAAGAAAGCCGTTCAATAACCCTATAATAAATAGAGATACGAATGTTCTGGCCCTGAATAGCCTGACGAAAGGCTTTTTCATCATACCTGTTATGGAATCTGTAAAGCCAGCCAACTTTTTGCCGGCGGACCCAAGGCGGGGAATAAGCACAGCGAGGATCATGGCAGCCCCCAGGACAATAGATACCCATTGCTGCAGGCCACCAAGTGCAAGTCCCATGCCGGCGAGCCCGAAAAAAGCGCCCAAAATACCATAAGTGATGGTTCTTCCCGTATTATACAGCAGTCCGCCGCTTATCCTGGAAAACCATGACTGATTATTAAGTGGCAGGGCGATTGCAATTGGTCCGCACATGCCGGCACAGTGAAGTGAGCCAACGAGACCCAGCATCAAGGCTGGTATAAATTCCAAATTCCAAATTCCAGATTCCAAACAAATAATAAATTAAAAATTACATGCTCAATGTGAAATGATCACGCTTTCTTCATAATAGTATTCCTTTCCACCCATCTTCCAGTCAAGCTTCAGCATCCACCTGCCTTTATCAAGCCCTGATACATCGAATGCCTGTTGAAGGGAGTCGCTGAGCCGCAATGGCACGGTGAAATCCTTTCCCGGATCTGATGGCCGGTAGAATAATAATGAACCTTCCGGAATAAATGTAGAATCGATATCGGGGAATTGAATGATAATAAAGCCAGGTTCCTGGGTGATTTTTATTTTACCGGCAAGAGCTGATGTGTTATTTATTTTATCAATACGTTCCTGGTATACCAGCTCTTTTTCGTAATAGTTGTCTTCAACGAGGTTAATATCAAGACTGTTGATGAAGATGAAAAATGCGATGACCGAAATCAGGAAGATGACAATAACGATAAAGATACCCGTTCCCCAGTTAAATTTCATTTTCATCATGAATTAGGTCCGACAAAAATCGAAGTGATCTCTTCAATCAGCTTACCATTGCTGTAAACCCCGAACCTGACGGAAGTCTTATCAGAAATGACGTCCTGGCTGCTCAGGATCAGGAAGAAAACCGATTCCCCTAATGACTGTTTCTTCACGTTTATGCTATTTCCGATAATGGTTATCTCACCCTCGTGTGAAAGAACTTTTAACTCTACAGGGATATCCTGGTTAGTTTTATTGACCAGTTTGATGTTGTACAAATTGCTGATCCTGCCGGGTTCCGGCTCCTGGTAAAGCATGCCGGGTGCACGGAGAATAGTTGCTTCGATCGGACTCCTGGCCGTTATGGAATAGGTAAAAACACCCAGCAGAATTATTAGTACTGCTGAATAAGCAATGGTCCTGGCATTGAATTTCATTTTCAAGCCTTCTGATATCATTTTTTCTGAGGCATAACGAATCAGGCCCTTCGGTTGATTAGTTGCATCCATCATGGCATTGCAAGCATCGATACAGCAAGCGCAATTAATGCATTCAAGCTGTGTGCCGTTGCGGATATCTATGCCGGTCGGGCAAACCTGAACACATTGCGTACAATTGATGCAGCTTCCCTTATCGGCTTTTTCCCTGTCTTCACCCTTAAAAAATGTCCCTCTTGGTTCACCTCTTTTATAGTCATATGAAATCACAATGGAATTCCTGTCAAGTAAAACGCCCTGAAGCCGCCCATAAGGGCATACAATTGTGCATACCTGCTCCCTGAACCAGGAAAAGATAAAATAAAAGACACCTGAAAATACCAGCATACTTCCAAGTCCTGCAAGGTGTTCGGTCGGGCTCTCCGTCACCAGGTCTTTCCATGCTTCCGTACCGATGATGTACATGAGGAAGAAGTTACTGATGATGAATGCAATGCCAAAGAATACAATGTGCTTCAGTGATCTTTTAAAGATCTTTCCTGCATGCCAGGGCTGTTTATCCAGCTGCTTCTGATGATATGCGTCTCCTTCGATCCAGTATTCAATTCTCCGGAAGATCAGCTCCATGAATACGGTCTGAGGGCAGCCCCAACCGCACCAGATCCTTCCAAAGGTAACGGTAAAGAGGATAATGAAAACCATCATCGAGATCATAGCCAGGAAGAAAAGGTGAAAGTCCTGCGGCCAGAAACGGACGCCCAGCAAAACAATTTCCCTTTCGATGAAATTCAGCAGGAGCAGCGGCTCGCCGTGTATCCTGATGAAAGGAGCGGCGAAAAAGAAGATCAATAGTGCAAAGCCGGCAATGTTGCGCCACAATGTAAGCCTGCCTTTTGGTTTTTTCGCATAAACCCAAACCCTGCTTCCTTTTTCATCAATTGTCGCCAGGCGGTCCCTGAAATCAGATTTTTCCTTTTCTTCCTTTTTAAATTGCACCATGATGATTTGCCGATTTGCCGATTTGTCGATTTGGCGATTTTCTTTAATTTTTAATTTTTAATTTTTAATTGCAAAGGTCTCCCTGCGGTGCCTTAGGATTCGGCGGATTGGTTCCTTTCAGGCTAACAATAAAGCTTGAAACCTGCTGGATCTGTTCAGGAGTGAGCTGATCTTTCCAGGAGATCATGCCTTTTTCAGGTACGCCGATCACAATCAGGTTGAAAATTTCCCCGATGGAACATCCGTGGATCCAATAGTCATCTGTAAGATTAGGCCCGACAATCCCCTGGCCCTGGGCAAGGTGGCATACCACGCAACTTTTGTCAAAAATGGCTTTACCGGCTTCCAGTCCCACAGCATCAGTAAGCAGGGTTACATTTGTTGCATCGATGGTACTGGCTGGCCGGGCAGCCTTATATTTCATAGTTGCCGCAGCTACCTCTTTGTCATATTCCGTTTCCTGCAGATCACCAGTTTTGATGATATGGAAACGGAAGAAATAGACGAAGGCAAATATGATTGTGATGTAAAACAACCATAGCCACCATTTTGGTAACTTGTTGTCCAATTCTTTTATTCCATCATACTCGTGACCGGAAAGCAGTTTGTCACCGGTCAGCTCATCTTTTTCTATCAGGTTATGTTCGTTTGGTTCCATAAACCATATTATTTATTCATTAATAATCCGTTAATCAACTTTGGCTGTTTTCATCTTCCTCCAGCGGAAGGCGGCTGAAATCCTTTAAATCATCTTTCCTGATATTATATGTCTGAATAACCAGAACCAGAAAAGTTATGATAAATATCAGCATGGAAATGACGGCGAAGACATACACTCCTGCGATCGATCCGAGATATTCTTTTATCAGGTTCATAATGAAAACTATTTGGATATATCTGTGCCTAAACGCTGAAGGTAAGCAATCAGGGCAATGATCTCCTTGTCAGCATCAACTTCAATACCTGAGGTTTTCAGTCCTCCGGCGATCTGCTTTGCCTGGTTCTCAAGGTCGGCATTTGCCATTTTATCATACCCTTCTTCATAAGGAACGCCCAAAGATTGCATGATCCTTATTTTGCGGGCCGTATAAGTAACATCCAGGTCGTTCTTTATTAACCAGGGATAAGTTGGCATGATCGATTGCTGGTTTAGTTTTCTTGGATCCATCATATGGTTAAAATGCCAGGCATCAGGTTTGTACAACCTGCCACTTTTGACGCCTTCGCGGGCCAGGTCAGGTCCGTTGCGTTTTGACCCCCATTGGAACGGATGGTCATATACGAATTCGCCGGCTTTGGAATACTCGCCGTACCGTTCAGTTTCTGAACGGAATGGCCTGATGAGCTGCGAGTGGCAGGTATAACATCCTTCCCTGACATATATATCCCTTCCTTCAAGTTCTAATGGAGTGTATGGCTTAACACTGGAAATAGTGGGAATATTTGTCTTGATCAAATACATGGGAATGATTTCAACGGCCCCCCCGATCAAAATGGCTATCAAAGCCAGGATCAGGAATTGAACCGGTTTTCTTTCCAGCCAGCGGTGGCGGGATTCGCCGGCAGCGCGTTTGGATGAGAGTGGTGCCAACGCAGGGGCCAAAGCTTCTGTTTCTTTTGAGAACTGCCCTGATTTTACAGTTTTAACTATGTTCCAGACCCCAATTACAGCACCTGTGATATACAGGGCGCCGCCAACTACGCGGGCAGCATACATCGGGATAATCTGGGTTACCGTTTCAAGGAAATTAGGATATTTCAGGAAGCCCATATCTGTGAATTCTTTCCACATAAGTGTCTGGACGATAGCACCCCAGTATAACGGGATTGCGTAAAAAATGATACCCAGTGTGCCTAGCCAGAAATGGATATTAGCCAGGCGGCGGGAATACAATGTGGTGTTAAACATACGTGGCATCATCCAGTATAACATCCCGAAAGTCAGGAATCCATTCCAGCCTAAAGCTCCAATATGTGCGTGAGCAACGGTCCAGTCGGTGAAATGGGTAAATGCATTTATGCTTTTTACCGACATCAGAGGGCCTTCCAGTGTAGACATCCCATATGCAGTTACAGCGACAACGAAAAATTTCAGCACCGGATCTTCGCGGACTTTATCCCAGGCACCCCGAAGGGTAAGCAGGCCATTGACCATGCCGCCCCATGAAGGCGCGATCAGCATGATCGAAAAAACAACACCCAGGGTTTGAGCCCAGTTGGGGAGTGCACCGTAAAGCAGGTGGTGCGGACCAGCCCAGATATAAAGAAAGATCAAAGCCCAGAAGTGAATGATAGAAAGACGGTACGAATAAACAGGACGATTAGCTGCCTTTGGCAGGAAATAATACATCAACCCCAGGTAAGGCGTGGTAAGGAAGAATGCAACGGCATTGTGCCCATACCACCATTGTACCAGTGCATCCTGGACACCGGCATAAATCGGGTAACTTTTCAGTAGGCTGACCGGGATAGCAATGGAGTTTACTATGTGAAGCACGGCCACGGTAACGAATGTGGCAATGTAGAACCAGATGGCAACATAAATGTGCCTTGTTCTTCTTTTAATGATCGTGCCAAACATATTCAAGCCGAAAACCACCCAGATGAGTGCTACTAAAATATCAATCGGCCATTCAAGCTCGGCGTATTCCTTGCTGGTGGTGATCCCGAAAATAAAGGTCAGCGCTGCAAAAACTATAATTAGCTGCCAGCCCCAGAAGTGAATGTAGCTGAGCATGTCGTTAAACATCCTGGCCTTGCAAAGTCGTTGTAAAGAGTAATAAACACCGGTGAAAATACCGTTCCCTACAAAGGCAAAGATCACTGCATTGGTGTGGATCGGCCGGATACGGCCAAATGTCGTGTAAGCAAGGTCGAAAGACAGTGATGGGAAGACGAGCTGCAAGGCAGCCAGTAATCCAACCACCATGCCAATGATGGCCCAGAAGAGCGTTGCATAGGCAAAATACTTGACGATCCTGTTGTCGTAGTAGAATTTTTCCTGTTCCATAGAATTGGTTATTGGGTTATTAGTTATTGGTTCATTGGTTCATTGGTCATTAGTCATTGGTCATTAGTCATTGGTCATTAGGTTGTGATTTTGAATTTGTATTTTGAATTTGTTTGGAATTTGGTGTTTGGATTTTGGAATTTGTTCCGGATTGGTTTTATCAGCTTTCTCTTTTTGATCTTCAATGACATTCGTTTCATCATCAAATAAGATCCTGACAGATGGCGTATACTCATCATCAAATTGCCCTGCCTTGATCGACCATATGAATGATACCAGGAAGCCTATGGCTACCAGCAGACTTACCGCGATGAGAATAAAGATGACGTTCACTGAGGGTATTGTGATATCATTAACAGTAAACAAATATAAAATATAATGCTGTAAAATGAACCCCGGTCATCTTTAAATATGCAAATTGATTTATATTTAGAGAGATTCTAAATATGCTTCTTTTTAGCCATTAACAATGTGGTGAAAGTGGCAAATGCCACGGCTGTGACAGAACTTAAAGGCATCAGGATGGCGGAAAGGAGGGGGGTGAGCAAACCTGCTGCTGCAAAAGAAATTCCTATAATGTTGTAAATAAAGGAGATGATGAATCCGGCCCTGACAATTTTCATGGCAGTATGGCTGAAATGGATGAATCCCGGCAATTGCCGGAACCGGTCGGAATCAAGAATGCCATCGCATGCGGGTGAAAAATGGTAAACATTATCGGCAATGGTGATTCCTACATTGCTCTCTTTTAAAGCACCGGCATCATTCAGGCCATCGCCAACCATCAATATTTTTTTTCCGGAGTTCCTCAGTTTTTCTATGTAGAGCAACTTGTCCTTTGGCGACTGCCTGAAATGAAGTGCCCCTTCATTCCCGAATAAAGGCAGCAGGTTGATCTTCTCGGCATCATTGTCACCTGAAAGCAAATGGAGCTCGTAATCGCCCTTCAGGTTTCCAATAGCTTCATGCATGCCAGGCCGGTACTGGTTCCTGATTCCAATAAAACCGATAGATTTTTTGTCTATCGAAACAAAAATCCTTGAAGAATAAGTCTTGAACTCACTTTCCTTGCCGGTAATAAAGCTTTCTGATCCAACCTTTATCAAATGCCCGTTAACCTTACCTTCCAAGCCGAGAGCGGGGATTTCATTAAATCCGGAGACCTCCATGACAGGACCCACGGACAAATTATTATAAAGTGCCTGGCTCAGGGGATGGGATGAATGCCTGACGAGTGACCTGATCAGCATGATACTGGTTTCATCAATGGCGATATCGTCCAGTTCGATTTTATACGCATCATTTTGAGTGATCGTTCCTGTCTTGTCGAAAACTATCGTATCTACTTTTGACAATTCTTCCAGGATTTCAGTTTTTTTCAGATAAAAACCAGCCCTGCCGAAAATCCGCATGGTATTGCCTAAGGCAAAAGGGATGGTCAGTGCCAGGGCACACGGGCAGGCAACGATCAGGACGGATGTGAATGCATTCATGGCCAGCGAAGGATCTTTGATGAGCCAGTAAATCCCTGCAGCCAGGCTGATGGTAATAATTACGAGGGTAAAATAATGACTTACTTTATTGATCAAAGAATTCAGCGTTTTTTTTTCTGATTTTTGATGCAGATCCTGGTTCCATAACTCGGTCAGGTAACTCTGGACAACTTCCTTTTCCACGATCAGTTCAATAGCGCTTCCAACCTGCCTGCCTCCGGCGAAGATGCGGTCTTTGACCTGCTTGTGGACAGGTGAAGATTCTCCGCTTACAAAGCTGTAATCGATATGACCATCGCCTTTGACGAGGATTGCATCGGCCGGGACCAGTTCCTGGTTGCGAACCACGATCCGGTTGCCGGGTTTCAGGTTTTTCAACGGAATGGAGGATTCATGTCCTTCTTCGTCAATGATGGTCACCGCTACAGGGAAATAGGATTTGTAGTCCCTTTCAAAAGAAAGGGCCTGGTATGTTTTACCCTGGTACCATTTCCCGATCAGCAGGAAAAAGACCAGGCCGGCAAGGGAATCCATATACCCCTGGTCGATCCCTGCAAGGATCTCATAAGCGGATCGAAGAAACAGGACCGTGATACCCAGTGCAATAGGTACATCGATATTGATGATTTTTTTTCTTAATCCCTTAAATGCCGAAATGAAGTAATCCTGTGCCGCGTAGAAAACCACAGGCAGTGACAGGATAAGGTTGAAGTATGCAAAATTATGGATAAATGCCTGGTCGATAGGTTTACTGCCGGCCAGGTAGTCAGGAAAGCTGAACAGCATGATGTTCCCGAAGCAAAAACCAGCCACGCCAAGCTGGTAATAGATCTTTCTCCGGTTTTGCTTCGCTTTCTTCCGGTCGAGGTCGTCTAAAGTGATCTGTGGGATATAGTTCAGGGAAACAAGCAGTTCAACAAGTTTCCTGAGCGATAGTTCTTCTTCCTTAAAGGTAATGGTGACTTCCTTTTTGACGAAATTAACCATGGAATGCAGTATCCCTTTTTGAATCCTGTTTAAGTTTTCCAGTAACCAAATACAGGAACTGCAATGGATGGAAGGGATGAAAAGCCTTATCTTGCTGATGCCGCCATCGGAAAAATCCAGCAGGTCATTTCTGATTTCTTCATGATCAAGATACGCGTATTTCTGGCCGATTTCAGCCTCTTTTATCCTGATGCCGGGATTTTTTTCAATATTATAATATTCGCAGGCATCACTTTCTTTAAGGATCTCATAAACCGTTTTGCAACCAAAACAGCAAAAAGGCTTATCGTCAAAAATTGCAGGGTGTTTTCCGCAATCTTCTCCGCAGTGATAGCAGCTTATTTTATAGCTTTTGTCCAATCTTATTCATCCTCAAATGATTCAGATACGCAAGCAATGATACCAGTGCAATAATCGCTACCGTGTAATAAACGAAAGTCGGCACGGGAACAGGATCGCCGGCAGCATAGGAGTGCATGCCCGACAGGTAATAATTCACGCCGAAATAAGTCATCAGCACAGAGCTGAAACCGATAAGTGCGGCGAAATTGAATCCAAAGACACCGTTCAGGCCTGGTATAAGTCTCATGTGTATGATAAAGGAATAGACGAGCACGGTGACCAGCGCCCAGGTCTCTTTGGGATCCCATCCCCAGTAGCGGCCCCAGGATTCGTTTGCCCAGACGGCGCCGAGAAAGGTACCGATGGTAACAAGGAATACACCGATGATCAGGTTCATTTCGTTGATGTTTGTCAGCTCCTCAATGGTGGATTTCAGCTTATTGAAATTATTTTTATTCTGCAGGCTGATCAGGACCAGGTTCAGGAACCCCAGCAGGGCCCCGACCCCCAGGAAACTGTAACTTGCCGTTATAATGGCCACATGGATCACCAGCCAGTAGGATTTGAGTACCGGCACCAGGTTGGTCATTTGCGGGTCGAGCCAGCTCAGGTTGGCTACCATCAGCGTTACTGAAGCCAGGATGGCCGTGGTGGCCAGGGTGATTTTGGATGTCCTGGAGAAAAGGATACCGGAAAGTACCGTACCCCAGGCGATATAGATCATCGTTTCATACCCGTTACTCCAGGGGGCGTGTCCGGCAACATACCACCTGATGGCCAATCCGATGGTATGCAGAACAAACAATGCGATGATCATTCCTATCAGGACACGGATGACCCATTTCAGGTTAATCTTGCTGCTGAGTACCTGGATAAACAATATTATTATAAAGATCAGCCCTATTGTGCCGTACAACGGGAAGAGCCGCTTGAAAATATTGGAATTGTTATAGAAAATCTCAAGTTTTGATTTTAAGGTCGATGGCATAATATCCAGTACCGTACCTGTTCTGGAATGTTTTCAGGTAACCAAGCGTGGAATCAGCCTGTGACCAATCGTTTGAACTCATGGCATCGACAACGGTGCTGTAATAAAGCGGGAGGATATTTCCTACAAATTTCGCGTCGGCACGTGTCAAACGTGGAAAACGGATCCTCGGCGGTGTGCCATTTGTTTCCGGGATGTCCGGGTACAGGGAAAGCAGTCAGGAAATCTCCTGATACGGCCATAAAGAAGATATTCACCCGTTCATCAACCTTGATAACGTCCTTGTCAAAACTGTTTCTTTCGACAGGTTTCTTATTATATGCCGTATTAATATGCTCGGAAAGTTTATAGAAACCCATCTCCGGGTCCAGGAAATCATTAAACGAGGCATACTTACCATCAACCCCCAGCATTTTTTTAAGTTCCTTATCGGTCACCTTGATCATCGGCACACTTTGCCAGTACATCGGGTTAGTCAGCATCCCCAGGAAGACCTGGTCGCTGTTTAATCCTGACATATTATCTTTCCTGTATATCTTGCGCATGATTTCGGAGGAAAGGGTATTTACCGGTTTCATCCGGCCATCCTGGTCCTGGACGATCAGTTGCCCGAATTTTTTTGCATGTTCTTTGCTGATATTTAAAGGATCAAACGAAGTATTATGCTGGGAAAAGGAATCAATAGCTGAAAAACTTAAAGCGAATAGTAATAGCGAATGAAGCGAGTGCACTTTTCTTCTTCAGTTCTGAAGACATTTTCGAAAGTTTGCGGAACCGGCTGTTCTTGCTGAAGAAATTGAAAACCAGTCCTGCCGCCATGATGAAATATCCGATATAAGTGATCAGCGTACCCCAGCTATCGTGGTTGACAGAAAGAATGGTACCTTTTTCATCTTTATCATAAGAAGACTGGAAAAACCTGAATCCGCCGTAATTCAGGATATTGTTCATAAAGATACGGTAAGGCTTTTCTATGTTTTTAACCGGATCCAGCACAGTTACTTCGCTGGCAAAGGAAGACGGGCTCATCGACCCGGGATATCTTTCCAGTTGAAAATCCCTGAGCATAACGGAGAAGGGTAATTCAATAATTTTTGAGCCATATGAAACTGCAAAATCTGCATCGCCAAGGGTGGTTCTGACCGGCTGTCCGACCATGCCTTTCCCTCCCAGCACGCCGATTTCTTCGCTCTGTCCCTTATAGCTGAGCTTCATAACAATGGCGGCGACACCACTGGTTTCATGCGGTGAAGAGACCATCTGGGTTTTTCCGGATGCGTAGAATTGGCGGACAACAAGCTGAACCCCGTTAAAATCATATAACTGCATGGTATTCAGGGTATAGGTCGAATCCTTGCTGAGCGAGTCGGTTGTTCCGGCCATCATGTTCATGACCGTGGCATCGACCGGGGCGCGAAAAGTCAGCCCGGTTTCAGGGCTGTAATTGATCCGGATGGCGTCAGGATTGGTTGTTTCTGCATTGAAACTCAGGCTTAAACCAGCTGTTTTCTTGCTCTCACCGGCTTTGATCAGTGCATTTTTTCTTTCGCCTTTGTCCACCGTGACATAGGTCATCATCGGGATGCCATTTGGAGCTTCCACAACAGCCTCGGCTGCATTGGGAATATATTTCACGTATTCAAGACGGATGTCTTCACCATCCATGGAATAAGTTTCGTTAAACCTGTTCTTCTTGAACTCGGTAAATAAGTATTCATCAGCGAAATAAGCCTTTTGCCCGTTCTTTTCAACGTTGACCTGGACATAGGGCCTTTCCGAGATGATCCTGTTTGATGATTCCCCTTCACGGATCATCATAGTCCCTTCATAGCCGGCATATCGGGTAATGGCTGCCCCTGCAAGGATGACAATGAATGACATGTGGAAAAAAAGGACACTGTAACGCTTACGTTCATATAGCTTGTATTTGAACACGCTCCCGACAAGGCTGATGGCCCCAAGCAGCAAAAGGCCTTCAAACCATAGGGCATCGTAAACTACTGATTTGGCTGCCAGCGTTCCGAAATCATTTTCGATAAAAGTTGCCGTTCCGATTGCGGCGGCAAAAATCAGCATCAGCGTTCCTGCAAATTGCATGGAGAATATAAAGTCGAATATTTTTCGCATTGTTGAGAGTTTTAGAGTTTCAAATTCCAGCTCCTAACCCGATTAAGGGGAGTGGGGCTAACGTCAGCAAAAATAGTTAAAACAGGTATATTATAAAGAATGAATTTAAATAAATATAAAAGAGGCTGTCTTAAAAGTCGCTATTTCTGTTTTATCGCAGATTATCGCTGATTCTACGCAGATTTCGCGAATTTATATCATTGATTATAAATAATCTGCGAGAATTTGCCTTTCATCTGCGTTAATCTGCGTGAAACATAAAAGCACTTTTGAGACAGCTTCTTTTATCTAAACCCAATTTTTATTAATATCAATGATGTTGCAGGCTCTCTTCCAGGTAAGGATGATTTTTCGCCACCAAGGGTGCAGCTTTGAGCGCACGGGCCACTACAAAGGCAAACATGCCGGCAAATCCCAGAAATGAACCTATTTCAATGAAGCCGATCTGAAGCTTTCCATAAGTACCGACAATGATCTGCAGGTAAAGGTCTACCCAATGACCGAAAATAATAACAATACAGATAGCCATCAATGTGTTCTTATGACTCACCAGGTAATTCGAAAGCAGCAATACGAAAGGTATTACCCAGTTGATGATCAGTTCCATATAAAACAAGGGCATGAACTCACCTTTTGTCCTTGGAAGGTAATAAACGGTCTCTTCGGGAATGTTGGCATACCAGATCAGGATATACTGCGCAAACCACAGGTAGGTCCATATGATGCTGAGGATAAAGATGTATTTCGAAAAGTCCTTCAGATGGGCTTTATTGAGGAATGGGAGATATCCCAATTTTCCTGAGTATTATAACGATCAGCGTGATGACTACAGTTCCATGGTAAAAGGACATGACGAAATTTCTGACAGCAAAGATGGTACTGAACCAGTGAACATCTACCGACATGATCCAGTCGAAAGTTGCCAGGGAAAAAGTAATGGCAAGAGTGAAAATGTAAATCTTGGAAAAGAGCTCACTCCTGTAAAAATTCGTCATTCCGCCAATTCTGTCTTCTTTGAGGGACAATCTTTTCAGGTACTGCGTCAGGAAGATCCAGACGGCAAAAAACAGGATATACCTGAAAATGAAGAAAGGGAGGTTGAGATAAGGGCTCTTATGCGCGATGATCGGGTCATGGTCTGCTGCGCCATGATGGGCCCAGTGATAAATATCCGGCAAACCGAAAATCAAGGATCGGGATCATAAGCACGGCAATAACCGGGATCACATTTGACATGGCCTGGGGTATCCTGATAAAAGCGCTTGACCAGCCTGCCTGTGTAATATATTGAAGGGCGGCAAAGAAGGTCGCTCCAATAGCCAGGGAAAGGAAATAATAGTTGTTCATCAGGTAATTGGCCCATGTTTTCGTGGGATTGATAAAGAAGCCAACGATGATGGTCACCAACCCGATCCCCATCAGTATGAAGGTCAGGTAGTTAAACTTCTTTGAGATCACGAGCTGTTTATCCATATTATAATTTTCCATAGTTGATTCTCCTTCCATCAAAATAACTATTTACCCAGTTCCCTGACATAATGTATGATCTTCCAGCGGTTTTCAGGGCTGATCTGTGAGCCATGGGGCCCCATCAGCCCGGAAAGTGATCCGAGCGTGATAACATGATATATCTCGCCGTCAGGCTTATTTTTCACAAGATCGCCTATCAATGAAGTGGGCTGGGCTGGAAATCGCTTGCTGGTAAACAGGAACCCTTTGCCATCACCCCTGTCGCCATGACAGCTGACGCAGAAAATGCTGTATTGCTCCTTGCCTTTAGCGAGTGTTTCCGCAGTAACAGGAATGGGATTAATCAGTTCTAGCCCCGGCCCTTACCTGATCCTCAAAAGATTTAGCCTTAAACATATAAGCCGGTTGATGCCCTCTTGCAATCGTCCCCTTTACCGGTGCCTGCATGGTCAGGCTGTCACGGAACAATGGATTTGCCGTATAAGCATCATACGCTTCCGAATAATACATGTCAGGCATGTAGGCATACCCGGGATGATTGCGGTCATGGTTGCAAGATATCATGAGAAACATGACTGCCGCCAAAGGTATGATCGGGTATTTTAAACAGTTTTTTATCATAATGATCCAACTATTAATCGTTTTCTTCTTCAATATAATGCTCCGGCTGGACTTTTTCCGAAATTTCGACGGCTCCCGTCTCTTTCAGGATGGAAGTGATCCTTTTAACTTCTTCATCGGTAAATTCAGCCGTCTTTTCGATTACGATGGCGAATTTGTCATCTGTCGTGCGGGGATCGATCATGACCACATTTTTTCCCGGCCCGATCTTCTGCCTGATAAAGAAGGTCGTAAATGTGAACAGTACCGCAACGAAAATGGTCCCGACAAACATAATGATGATAAAGGAAAGGGAATTCAGCGGTTTTCCACCGAATTTCAGCGGGTAATTGACAACCGAGGTCCAGTAAAGGAAAGCGTAAATTGACAATCAGCCCGACTGTCCCGTAAATAAAAGTGAGTATGGGAAGACGGGTTTTCAATCCAAGCACATCCCATAACTCATGGATAGGGAAGGGGCTGAATATGTTCTTAATCGGGACATCCTTTTCCTTAAGCTTTTTAGCTGCGGCAACAAGGACGTCAGGATCATCATAAATCCCTATGATATTAATGCTTTCCATCTTTTTTATCTTTCTTGATAGCTTGTTTCTTTTAAAATACCTTTCAATTCACTGATAGCCATCATCGGGATAAACCTGAAGAAAATCAGCAGGCCGAGGAAGAAAATACCGAGCGTGCCCAGGAAAAAGGCCTTATCATAAATAGTCGGGTGATAGGCTGCCCAGCTTGCAGGCAAAAAGTCTTTAGAAAGCGAAGTGACTACGATAACATAGCGCTCAAACCACATCCCTATATTTATAATGATGGACATGATAAAGACGATGGTAAGGTTCTTCCTTATCTTCTTGAACCAGAATAGCTGGGGAATGATTGCATTACAGGTTATCATGGCCCAGAATGCAAACGTGTAGTCACCTGTGATCCTGTTCTTCATAAAAGTGAACATCTCGTATTCGGTACCTCCGTACCATGCAATGAACAACTCGGTCAGGTAAGCTGTGCCCATGATAAGGCTGATAAAGGTCAGGATCCTGGCAATGGCATCAAGATGGCCCTGCGTTACGAAATCTTCATATTTGAATACTTTCCTTACGATGATCATAAGTGTCATGACCATCCCGAAGCCTGAGAAAATAGCCCCGATGACGAAATATGGCGGGAAGATCGTCGTATGCCATCCGGGCATGACTGAAGTGGCAAAGTCCATGGAAACTATCGAATGCACCGAAACAACCAGGGGTGCTGTTAAACCGCCAAGCAGCAGGGCAGCTGTTTCAAACCTCAGCCATCCGCGTGCGCTCCCGACCCATCCGAAGCTCAGGATGCCGTATATCTTCTTTTTTAATTTTGATGTCGTCCTCTCCCTGATCGTAGCAAAATCAGGGATCATACCCATGTACCAGAATGTTCCGGAAGCCATCAGGTAGGTGCTGATCGCCACTACATCCCAGAACAAAGGGGAATTGAAATTGACCCATAAAGGCCCGCGGGTATTAGGATAAGGAAGGATGAAAAAGGCATCCCATACCCTGCCCATGTGCAGCATTGGAAATAGACCGGCGCAGAGGACTGCAAATACTGTCATGGCTTCAGCCGCGCGGTTGATGGAAGTTCTCCACCGCTGGCGAAGTATTAGCAGAAAGATTGAAAATGCCGTGCCGGCATGACCGATCCCGATCCACCATACAAAATTGATGATATCCCATCCCCAGCCGACATTGTTATTAAGCCCCCATATCCCGATACCCGTCGTAACGAGCATATACATGCTCCACAGGCCTATCATGACCATTACTACGCTGATAAAGATTCCTATGTACCACCACCTGGGCGGGCTGTCGGCTTCAAACGGCCGTAAGATCTCACGGGTGATCTGCCTATAAGTCTTATTTCCATTTATTAGTTCGCCTCTGACTTCTGCTTTATACATATTGAGAAATTTTAATATACCTGATCGTTACTATTAATGGGTCTCTTCATGATGCTCATCCGGTATGGATTCCCCGGATGAATATGTCGGATAATTGATGGAATAATTCCGCTTTTTGTCTTCCGGGTCCATATTCCTGACCTTGGTGACATAGCTTACCGAAGGCAGGGTATGGAGCTGCTCGAGCAACTGGTAACTCCTGGGGTTCTGGGTAATTTTTGCGATCTCGCTGTTCGGGTCATTGATATCGCCGAAATACGATAGCATCTCCCGGGCATGACTGCTGGCAGGCCGTCTTGATCTCGCCTTCCATGACACTGCGGTTTTCAATTTTAGCCTTCAGCTTTTGCTCCTGGATCCGCTGGACACACATCGAGCATTTCTCAACGACTCCCCTTGAACGGACGGTCACATCAGGATTGAGTACCATTTTCTCCTGCTCGTTGCCCATATTGTAATTAAACCTTTTTTCATTGGTATATTCAAACCAGTTGAACCTTCTGACGCGATATGGGCAGTTATTCATGCAATACCGCGTGCCGATACAACGGTTGTAGGCCATCTGGTTCAAACCCTTCAGAACTGTGAGGAGTGGCAGCGACCGGGCAGACATTTTCACAGGGTGCATTATCGCAATGCTGGCACATGACCGGCATGTGGGTAACTTCCGGGTTGTCGACTTCTTCCGAATAATACCTGTCGATCCGGATCCAGTGCATGATCCTGCGGTTTTTCACTTCCTGTTTGCCAATCACGGCAATATTATTCTCGGCCTGGCAGGCAATGGCGCAATTGCCGCATCCTATGCAGGCATTGAGGTTGATGGCCATGCGTCCAGTGGTAGCTGTCGAAAACGGGAAGGTTGTAAAGTGATTTGTTCTGTTCCATGATCTCCATATGCATTTCATTGCCTGCATTGGGATTTTCCTTCCATTGATCCAGGGTCGTTTCCCTGATAATGGCGCGGCCCTTCCATGGTATGATGGGTCTGCGTGGTCGCCAGCGGATAGGTTTTACCTTCGACTTTATCAAGGGTGACGGATTTTCCTGATAGTTGCCTGTAACCGTTTTTCAGGTTTGCAAAAGGATAAAGGTTCTTACCAATTCCGTCCGCTACTTTGCCGGCGCTGGTCCGGCCGTAGCCGATGGCTATGCCTATGGTATCCTTGTGCTGGCCCGGCTGGACAAGCAACGGCAACTCAATGGACCCGTTGATCATCACCACATCTTCATTCTTCAGGCCATGCTCTTCGGCATAGGACGGGGAAACACAAACGTAGTTGTCCCACACAGCCTTGGAGATCGGATCAGGCAATTCCTGCAACCAGGGGTTGTTGGCATGTTTTCCGGTTCCCAGCCCGTTCTTTTCATAAAGGACCAGTTCCAGGCCGTTCACGGTTTCTGCTTTTGCAAGGCTGAGGTCAACCTCCCGAAAATCAACAGCTGACAATTCAGAACCGCCAATTTCTGCGAATCCGTCCTGCAGGCTATTGTTCCAGAATTGCTCAAATGAAACGAATGCAGATTGCTTTGGTAAAAATATCTTCTTCCCAGCAGGTCCTGATGTAATCGTAAATAGCTGTTTCATTTCCTGACCATTTCAAAAGGCTTTCCTGTGCCTGCCTGGTATTAAAGATATGGTTAATGACAGGCTGGGCAAGGTGAAGAAATTCTTTTGCGGCTCAGCGTCATTCCAGGATTCAAGGTAATGGTTATCAGGACAGACATATTTACACAACTGTGCTGTTTCATCAAGGGTTTCTGAAAATGAGACCGTCAGCTCGCATTTTTTCATTCCATCGATGAACTTATCCGGTTCGCCATAATCATAGGCGGGATTGACTCCATAAAGGATCAGGGCTTTTACACTTCCGGCGTTCATTTCATCGACCACCCTGGTTAATTCACGGTCACTTCCCTGGCGGAGGTACATGGGCTTGTTTATGTCCAGGGTTACTCCGTAATTATCGAGTAATATATTGATGGCATTGACGGCAGCCTGTATGTAGAAATCGTTTGTACCGGAGATCACTAGTGACCGGCCTTTGTTTGCCTTAAGTTCTGTTGCAATTGGCCTGACATCGAAAGGGGGAGCTGCGGTAGTGACGGTTTGCATGCCTTTTTCTGCGGCTAATTCATTGAAAAGATTGAGCAGGATAAGCAGTTCTTCCGATGGTTTCATCTGCACACGCGTATCGGCATTGGAACCTGTCAGCGACATGTACGACTCAAACTGGATGTGCCGCGACATGTTATTTTCGTTGGTGAGTTTCCGGCCCTTTGTGTAATCCCTTGCATATTGAACCGGAAGGATCCAGTTTCCGAGGAAGTCAGCATTAAAGCCCACGATGAGTGAAGCTTTGTCGAAATGGTAGGAGGGAATGGCCCTGGTGCCGAAGTTGGCTTCATTGGCGTCGAGCATGGCGGCCGCAGAAATAGTGTCATAAATAACCCATTCCGTTGCCGGGTAAGCTAATTTGAATTCTTCAACTGCTTTGCGGGTTGATGGGCTAATAACGGTTGGGCTGAGAAGGACTATTTTCCCGTTACCGGCACTGATGGCCTTCAGCTTATCCTTTACTTCCTGGTCGACGACCTGCCAGCCGGTTTCCTGTTTATCTTTCAGGGGCTCTTTCAGCCTGGCCTGGTCATACAAGCTCAGGACAGAGGCCTGTACCCTCGCGTTCGTCCCACCCTGGGTCAGTTTTGACAATGTGTTTCCTTCGATCTTAATCGGCCTGCCTTCTCTCGATTTGACCACAATGCTGCAATAGTCGTAACCATCAAAAAAAGTTGAAGCATAATAATTGGCGATCCCTGGTGTGATCTCTTCGGGCTGGCTGAGGTAAGGAATAGCCTTCCTGACGGGCATTTCGCAGCTATTGGCAAGTGCGGCATATCCGACCGTAAAACCGAGCATTTTCAGGAAATCACGGCGGCTCGGATTGATAGATCTATCATCCGCTGCCATGCCTTCCGCCAAAATCTCCTTTTCAGGCTGAAGCTTTTCTTTGCCATGCTCTTGCGGTGTCATGCCGTTATACTCATCCAGGCTTCTCCAGTATTGTTTTATATCGTCCATGGGTATAGAATTCTTAAAAGAAAATTAATAATGGCATTTTGCACATTCGGTGCCACCAACATCTTCAACAGTGATGCGTGTGCGGGTGCCTGATTTGAGCTTCCTCATGCAGTTTTGCGAATTTCTGGTAGTATCCGTTTTCGGTAAATTGAACTTCTGTAGTACGGTGACAGTCGATACACCATCCCATGCTCAGTTGCTGGACCTGCATGATCCGGTCCATGGATTTTACATCGCCATGGCATGATTCACATGCTACTTTTCCTGCAACGACATGCTGTGCATGGTTGAAATAGCTATGATCCGGGAGATTATGCACCTTGACCCACTCGATCGGCTTGCCTGTTTCCAGTGCCTTGTAAATCTTATCAATTTCTGTCGTGCCCGTGTTACGTCCCTGTTTAACAACGTTGTGGCAGTTCATGCAAACATTAACTGAGGGAATGCCTGCGTGTTTGCTTTCCGTCACGGAAGTATGGCAGTATTTGCAATCGATCTTGTTATCGCCGGCATGGACTTTATGCGAGAACAGGACAGGCTGATCCGGGGCGTAGCCAGGCTGGCGGCCCATGTTCTGGGCTTCCACCACGGTGATTTCCGTAATGATGAAAATTGAAATCAGGATGACGATCACATGCACAAAGCGTGCTTTGATAAGTTTGGTTACAAAGAGATCAAATATTGCGGCAAACATCAGGATCATGGTGATTATAAACGTGGTCCCGTACTGGCGCTTATGATCTTTTGTGTCCTTGAAGAAAGCTTCCTGGGCAGCTTTTTCCTCATCGCTTATCACCTCAGACGGAGCTTGCGCCGCGGCAGCCTGTTCAGGATCGTAATTATCGATATAGTCAATTACGGCGATGATTTGCTCATCTGTTAATCCGGCGGGAGGCATAGGTATCTTATTATACTCCTCGAACAACTTAACGGCATATTCATCACCGGATTGAATAACTTCCTGGGAATTTCTGATGAACTTTATCAGCCACTCACGGTCGCGGCGCTGGGTTACCTGGTAAAGATCAGGCCCGACCAGTCTGCCCTTTCCAAGTTGATGACAAACCGCGCAGGCCTTAAAAAGCTGGGCTCCATCCGGAGCCTGGGAGAAAATTCTTTCCGCAAAGATGCCATCTGTAAACAGGATGGCCATGAGCAATAAGGCAGGAAGGATTTTGCGCATGGTCCGGCGTAAATATCTATGCATATAAATGTATTTTAGTAAAACCTTGTTAAAAAGTTAACAATAACAAACTGATTTACACAGTGCTAAATAAAAACTTAAATGTAATCCAGTGAAATGTTAATTAGTGGATAAAAATAGAAATAAATTGGCTTATCACAAACAGCACAATTTATTTTATGAAAATAGGAGAGAAATTATCAATGCTACCAGCTTCCTCCTGCACCGCCGCCTCCAAAGGATCCACCTCCGAATCCCCCGAATCCGCCGCCGCCGCCGCCGCCAAAGCTGCCTCCGCCGGAGCGGAAATCGCCCCAGGAACCGCCACCACCTCGGTTGCCCATCATCGAAGCCAGCCATAATGCAGTCCAGATTGAGGTGCCTTTACTGCCTGTAGTGTAATGGTTGCCGGAATTACGTCGCATGAACAGGATTATGATAATGATGATGATGAGTGGGATTAAAACGCCGGCTGAGGTTCCCCCTGATTTCTTTTTATACTGGTCGGAAGTGAATTCCCCCTTTGCCAGCGAGATCAAAGTATTCGTTGCCTTGTCGATGCCGGTAAAGTAGTCTCCTGTTTTGAAATAAGGGATCATTTCATTCTCCACGATACGTTTGGCAATCGCATCCGGGATAACTCCTTCCAGTCCGTAAGCGACTGAAATCCGGGCCTGGCCTTTATCATTGCCATATTTAGGTTTTACCAGGACGACAATGCCATTGTTTTTCCCTTTCTGGCCTACGCCCCATTTTTCCCCGACCCGGTCGGCAAATTCTTCTTTTGTCAAACCATTCAACGATCTTAACGATAATTACGACAATTTGCGAAGATGAACTGTCATCGAATTTAACGAGTTTTTGTTCCAGTCTGCCGGAACTGGTTTTCAGAAAAAAGCCCTGCGTAATCATTTACCAGCCTGGGAGGAGACATGGGATCGGGAATATCCTGCCCTATTCCTGTTAGACTGAACAGGAGAAGACCGGCAAATATGAGGTTTTTAATTAATTTCATAAGTAGGACTCCTTTACTCGCCAAAGCTGATTTCGTCGGATAATTCATTTACATCACCTGTCTGATAGGGAAAGTGTTTTTTTAAGTTAGTGCCAACCAGGTCAACCCCTTCAATGAGACCTTCCGTAAACCTTTCTTCCCGGAAATGATTTAGAAGTAAATTTTTCAGGCCATCCCAGAAATCTTCCGGGACAACAGCATTTATGCCTTTATCGCCTACAACGGCAAATCTCCTGTTTTTTACTGCCACGTAAAAAAGCACGCCATTCCGTTTTTCAGTTTTATGCATGCCCATTTTATCGAAAATAAAAGCCGCCCGGTCAAGCACATCACCCTGGCAGCTGGTCTCGATATGGACCCTGATCTCACCGGAAGTATCCAGTTCGGCATTAAGAACTGCCTGCCGGATATCTTCCTTTTGTTCTTTAGTAAAAAAATCTTTCGCTGTTTTGAACATAACAAACTACCGTATATGAAGGTTTATCCCGTCAGAATTTAACTTCAGGTACTTTTTCCGCACCTTCCTGGGCTTTGAAATATGGCTTTTGCTCAAATCCATAAAGGCTGGCAAAAAACCTGGCGGGGAATTTACGGGTATAAACATTATACGTCTTTGTCGTTTCATTGAACTTCATGCGTTCATTGGCGATCCTGTTCTCCGTTCCCTCCAGCTGGGCCTGCAGTTCAAGGAAATTCTGGTTGGCTTTCAGATCAGGATATTTTTCTACTACGACGAGTAACCTGGAAAGGGCCGAACTCAAACCGTCCTGGGCCTGTTGAAATTGCGCCAGTGTCTGTTCATTAAGGTTTTCCGCGTTTATATTAACCGATGTCGCTTTCGACCGGGCTTCGATCACCTGGGTTAAGGTTTCCTGTTCGAAATCCGCGTAACCTTTAACGGTATTAACCAGGTTAGGGATCAGGTCGGCACGGCGCTGGTAAACATTTTCAACCTGCGACCAGGATGAAGTAACAGCCTCATCGTATTGCACCATCTTGTTGTATGTTGAAATCGAGGTCAGGAAACCTATCAGGACGATAAGGCCTAAAAATACAAATACACCTATTAGAACTAATAATGACTTTTTCATGATTTTGTGTTTAGAATTTGTGTTAATGCGAAATTACAAATATTAAGCAAGTTACTGCGGGTTTAAATATTAAGTTATTATATCAACTCTATGCTGCGTTTGACAAATGCGGTCAGCTTTTCACCTTTAAGCAGGTTTTGTGAGATCAGTGCCAGGTCAAATAACTGCCGGACAAGCTTGTCCTGGTTTTCTTCTTCCGGCTGGTCAAGGATAGTCTGCATCAGGGGATGGTTGGCATTAACAACCAGGTTGTAAAATTCTGGCATGTTGCCAAGGCCCATATAGCCTCCTCCGCCCAGGGCCGACATATCTTTCATGCGGCGCATAAATTCCGGCTGAAGCACCAGGAACGGGACCTCCGACTCGCTCAGGTTTTCAAAAACAACTGTGAACTTTTCCTTTTCAATGTTCTTTTCAATGATGCCTTTAAGTTTTTCTTTTTGGGCATCATCCAGCTTTGAGATACTGTTTTCGTCTTTATTGACAAGTTTATCGACGGTATCGGAATCCACCCTGCGGAACATGATATCGGTCAATTTATGTTCCAGGGT
This sequence comes from uncultured Bacteroidales bacterium, assembly GCA_963701785.1. Classification (GTDB taxonomy): domain Bacteria; phylum Bacteroidota; class Bacteroidia; order Bacteroidales; family JAGOPY01; genus JAGOPY01. Next base: position 535,776 of record CAVPBC010000003.1, read on the forward strand.
ATTAATGAAATGATTATCCAGGATGCCGTCCATTATGATAACATCGTACCCCCTTTCCGTTGCTGCCTGGATGAAGCTATGCTGTTCCTCTTTATTATTGGCATACAGGTAGATCAGCTTGTTATCTTTATCTTTCTGTGATGGCTCAACATGACTTTTATATTCATCCAGGGTGAAGTACTTTCCGTCGACATTTTTCAGGAGGGCAAAAGTTGCAGCTTTATCATAGAACTTTTCTTCACTGATCATGCCATATTCAATAAACACCTTGATATCGTCCCATTTCGATTCGAAGCCCGGCCTGTCTTTTTTGAAGAGGTCTTCCAGTTTCTCAGAAACTTTCTTCATAATGTAGCCGGATATCTTTTTTACATTTGAATCGCTCTGCAGGTATGAACGTGAAACATTTAACGGGATATCGGGCGAATCGATGACACCATGCAATAAGGTCAGGAATTCAGGCACGATTCCTTCCACCGAATCAGTTACAAATACCTGGTTGCAGTATAGCTGGATCTTATCTTTCTGAATTTCGACATTCCTTTTTACTTTGGGGAAATAAAGTATTCCCGTCAGGTTGAAAGGGTAATCCACATTCAGGTGGATCTGGAACAGCGGTTCATCAAAATTCATCGGGTAGAGCTCGCGGTAAAAATTCTTATAATCTTCATCGGAGCAATCGGCCGGTTTCTTTTTCCATAACGGATCTGGATTATTGATGATGCGTGGTTTTTCGACCATCACCTCTTTGTCGTTCCCTTTCTCGTCTTTTTCGCCTTCAACTTTTTCCCATGTTTTTTCCTTTCCGAATTCGATCGGAACAGGCAGGAAGCGTGAATATTTCCTTAAGAAGCTCAAGGATTTTGCTTTCTTCGAGAAAATCTTTATTCTCCTTATCGATATAAACAACTACCTCGGTACCTCTTTCTTTGCGGTCAATTTCAGTAATCGTATAATCAGGACTGCCGTCACATTCCCATTTTACAGCTTTTGTCTGGCCCCCTTTTTTATATGTTTTGGTATAGATTTCCACTTTATCCGCCACCATAAATGAAGAATAAAAACCAAGCCCGAAATGGCCGATGATCGCATTTCTATCCGCTTCACTTTTTGTCTTGAATTTCTTGACAAATTCCTCTGCACTGGAAAAAGCGATTTCGTTGATATATTTGTCCACTTCTTCGGCTGTCATACCGATGCCGCGGTCTTTTATCGTGATTGTTCCGGCTTTTTTATCCAGTTCCACACGTATGGTCAGGTCGCCGAGTTCATCTTTAAAAGTCCCGACAGAGGCCAGGGTCTTCAGTTTTTGCGTGGCATCGACCGCGTTTGATATTAACTCGCGGAGAAAAATTTCATGATCTGAATAAAGGAATTTTTTAATGATGGGAAAAATGTTTTCCGTCTGAACGTTTATCTTACCGGTTTGCATAATGTCAGTTTTTATTTGGGGGAAGAATGATCAAAGTGCATACCGTAATTAAGTTGCTGACATTTTGACTGTTTAAGTAATTCTTCCGACGGGTGAATCCGTCGGTTCAAAGTATTTTACAAAATTGGAACCAACGGATTTACCCGTTGGAGCAGTATTAAAAGTTTAATTTATATTGAATTTAGATAGATTTTTGACCTGCTTTTTGGGGAAATATTTCTAATTTAGCCAAGTTAAAAACCAAACTGATTGTAACTATAAAATAAGCTGAATATGGAAAATATTGACTGGGGAAGCCTGCCTTTCGGTTATTTCAGGACCGACTACAATGTCCGGTGTTATTACAGGGACGGGAAATGGGGAGAGATTGAGATTTCTTCATCCGAGTATGTGAACATTCACATTGCAGCAACCTGTCTGCATTATGGACAGGAGGCATTCGAAGGGATGAAAGCGTTTCGTGGCAAGGACGGAAAGATCAGGATATTCCGCTGGCAAGAGAATGCCAAACGTTTCCGCAGTTCAGCAGATGGGATAATGATGGCTGCTGTGCCAGATGAGTTATTTGAAAAAGCAATTATGACAGCACTCAAACTGAACGTTAAATATGTACCTCCTTACGGAACGGGTGCAGCTTTATATTTCAGGCCATTGCTGATCGGGACCGGTCCGCAGGTAGGTGTCAAACCCGCTACAGAATATATGTTCATGGTTTTTGTCGGACCGGTAGGTCCATATTTTAAGGAGGGTTTTAAGCCTGTTTGTGTCCAGTTGCTGCGTGATTTTGACCGTGCGGCACCACTTGGGACAGGGCATATCAAAGTTGGCGGAAATTATGCAGCCAGCCTTTTACCGGCAAGCCGGGCCAAGGAGGAGGGCTGTTCTACAGTACTTTTCCTGGATGCCAAGGAGAAGAAGTATATTGATGAAGCAGGCCCCGCAAACTTTTTTGGCATAAAAGGTAATTCCTACATAACACCAGCCTCTCATACCATCCTCCCTTCCATAACGAACAAGAGCCTGCAGATGCTGGCAGAAGAATTGGGGATGAAAGTTGAGGTCAGGAAAGTTCCCGTTGAGGAGCTTGCTGAATTCGATGAAGTTGGCGCCTGCGGTACGGCGGCCATCATTTCTCCCATAAAAAAGATACACGACAGGGAAACGGGACATATCTTTCAATACTGTAAAGACGGCAATGCCGGCCCGGTCTCCACCAGGCTCTATAATAAACTGAGGGCCATACAGTATGGCGAAGAGCCGGATACTCATGCATGGTGCACGGTGGTTGAGTGAAGATTGAAGATTGAAGATTGAAGATTGAAGATTGAAGATTGGAAAATCTTTTATTCTTGATAACTAAACCTTTTATCGTTTTTGTTTTTCTTTTTATCGGGGTCCAGGCTTACCCTCAGGAACGATTTACCCAGGTCATCAAAGGTAAGGTGGTTGAAAAAAGTACACTTATCCCTTTACCAGGAGCTTCAGTGGTTTTATTAAACTCAGACCCGGTCATAGGAACTGCGACAAACGAAAAAGGGGAATTCCGGATAGAAGGAGTGCCGGTAGGGAGGCAAAGCATTCGCATCAGCTATATCGGTTATTTAGAAACTACCTTCTCCAATTTAAACATCACTACCGGGAAAGAACTCATTATCACGGTATTACTCGAAGAGACTATTGAGGTGATCGATGAAGTGATCATCCGGCCGGAAACAGGCAAAGATCAGCCCATCAACACCATGGCAGTCATCAGTGCAAGGTCTTTCACGATTGAAGAAACAGAAAGGTACGCCGGCAGCGTGGGCGACCCATCCCGGATGGCATCAAATTTCGCCGGTGTTTCAACGCTTAGCGACATGCAGAACGAGATCGTCATCAGGGGCAATTCGCCCATGGGCCTTCTTTGGCGACTCGACGGTGTTGACATCCCGAATCCGAACCATTTCGCTTCACTTGGGGCAACAGGTGGCGGTCTCAGCATGATCAACAATAATACCCTTTCCAACTCCGATTTTTTCACCGGCGCTTTCCCGGCAGAATATGGCAATGCGCTGAGCGGAGCATTCGACCTTAAAATGCGGAACGGGAATGACGATAAATATGAGTTCACTCTGCAGGCTGGTTTCAATGGTTTGGAAGCAGGTGCAGAGGGACCTGTCATAAAGAAAAATGGATCATCTTTCCTGTTCAATTATCGCTATTCTATGCTTTTGCTTGTCGACAAAATCATCGGCACAGAAGCACTTTCAGTGTCTGCAGTGCCTTTCTATCATGACTTTTCGATTAAGCTAAATTTTCCGGGCAGGAAGCATGGAAAATTTTCTATCACCGGGATAGGTGGCATCAGCGGGATCAATGAAATTGAATCGGATAAAGATTCGTCTGAATGGAAGCAGTTCCTGGCAGGGTTCTGATTATCATTTTGGTTCCCGCATGGGGACGCTCCTGGCAACACATACATATTTTTTCAACCCGAAAGTAAGACTTGAAAGCTATATCAGTATTTCGGGGGTTAACAGTATTATAGAGCAGGATACATTTACTGTAGTAAATATGGAACCTGCAGCACAAAGAAGGCAGGACTCGTGGCAGTCCACGCTGCAATTTGGCAGCAGTTTCCATAAAAAGCTGAACCTGAAAAACCATTATGACATGGGGATAAACATCCAGTTCATCTTTTATAAGTTTCTGGATAAATCGGCAGGTGATGGTGATGAATTAATTCCTCTTATCGAGGTTAAAGGGAATTCGATATTTCTGAAAGGATATTTTCAATGGCAGCATAAATTTTCCGACCAGTTGGTCATGAATGCAGGAATCGACGGGCTTTTTTTTGGCTATAACGGTAAACTTGCAGCTGATCCCAGGCTAAACTTTAAATGGCAGATAAATGGCAAGCAATCCCTGGGCATGGGGACCGGGATTTTCAGCCAGCTTCCCGAAGAGATGTTTTATTTTATTGAGACAGAACTGCCCGACGGATCTGTTGCCCTGACCAACCGGGACCTTGGATACATGAGGAGCTTTCACCTTGTGCTGGGATATGATTACCTGATTGCCAGGAACCTGCGCCTGAAGACGGAAGCATATTACCAGCATCTGTTTAATATACCTGTGAAGGAGAATGTTCCGGCATATTCCATGTTGAATTTCGGTGAAGATTCATTTACTTCCTTACCAATCATCGATAGCTTGATAAGCAGCGGTACCGGAAATAATTTCGGGATCGAATTTACCCTGGAACGATTCCTGGATAAAGGTTACTATATCCTGTTTACTTCATCTTTATTCAAATCTGTTTATAAAGGATTCGACAAGATTGAACGCAATACTGCCTTCAGCAACAACTTTGTTTTTAATCTCCTGACTGGAAAGGAATTCTGTATAAGAAAAAAGAACTTTCTGAACATCGACCTGAGGACCACCTGGGCCGGAGGGATGAGGTATGTTCCGTTTTATACTATCGAGGCAGATGAACATTATTACATTAAAGTTAATGAATGGGATAAAGCTTACCGGGAGCGGCGGCCCGATTATTTCCGACTGAATGTGAGGATTGGATACAAAATGAATTTCAAAAAGGCCACGGCCGAGGTGGCAGTCGACCTGCTCAACCTAACTAATCAGAAAAATATCTACTTTGAATTTTATGACCCCTCCACCGGGGAGATCAAGACCGTTTACCAGCTGCCTTTCTTACCGGTGCCGCTGATCAGGGTGCAGTTTTAGCAAGTCGTTTCAAATGAATCCTGAAAGGATTCAATTCGAATAGCCGGAATATGGTTATTCATTTGACGCCAACCACAACGTGGTTGAATATCATGGAAGGTATTTTTCATTGTAATCAATCTTATGTTCATCAAGCAATTGCTTGAATTCTTCCCTGAAATTTTTAACGCTGTGATGTTCTTCCTGGTTTTTAACGTATTCAATTAAATTATTCTTTGCACTAATTGAATATGTGAAGGCTCCATAACCATCCTGCCATCCATTAAATCCGGGAAACATGGATTCTTTTTTTATAAAATCCGTTGTTGCCAGTTTAATATCCTTTACCAGAGTGGCCAGCGAAACTGTCGGATGGATATGTGTTATTATATGCAGATGATCCGACTCTGCATTTATTCGATATAAATGGCATTCCTTACTTTTTAAAATGCCATAGATATACATAAACAATTTTTCGCGATCTTTTTTACAAAGGCATTTTTTACGATTCCTTGTGGCGAATACGATTTGATACAAGATTTGTGTGTAGGTGCTCATAAATTTCATTTTTATTAAACCCTTTCAGGGTTTTTGTTTGTAAATCCGTTCATTACCTATTCAAATTGAAGCTCTTCGGGCTTGGGGGAAATATCCCGAATATTATCTATTCAAATTGAAGCCCTTCGGGCTTGGGGGAAATATCCCGAATATTATCTATTCAAATTGAAGCCCTTCGGGCTTGGGGGAAATAATCCGTTCATTACCTATTCAAATTGAAGCCCTTCGGGCTTGGGGAAGATATTCCGTTCATTACCTATTCAAATTGAAGCCCTTCGGGCTTGGGGGAAATAATCCGTTCATTACCTATTCAAATTGAAGCCCTTCGGGCTTGGGGGAAATATCCCTAATATTATCTATTCAAATTGAAGCCCTTCGGGCTTGGGGGAAATAATCCGTTTATTATTTATTCAAATTGAAGCCCTTCGGGCTTGGGCAGGATGAAATCCATCAAGGTTTTTAAATATCAATGATGCTATATTTAATTATGAATCCTGAAAGGATTCAATTCGAATAGCCGGAATATGGTTATTCATTTGACGCCAACCACAACGTGGTTGAATTTTATGTCCTTTTGATATTAATCCGGGAAATGCCGTAAAAATACCCGGTCGATCATAAATATTTTTAGAAAAAGATTGTATCACGCATATGGCAAGGAATTGAGAGTTATTATTATATTTACGATTGGATTAATCATATTAAATGAAAATTGCCATCATCGGCGGTGGGGCGGCAGGTTTTTTTGCAGCCATTTCGGCTAAAGAAAACTGTCCGGATGCCAGGGTTGTTATTTTTGAAAAATCTCACAAACTTCTTTCCAAGGTGGTGGTATCGGGAGGCGGCAGGTGCAATGTCACCAATGGTTGCGACTCGATAGATGAACTCTGTAAAGCTTATCCCAGGGGAGGGAGAAGCCTGAAAAAAGCTTTTTATATCTTCAATAACAAACATACTATGAAATGGTTTGAGTCCCGTGGAGTTCCTCTGGTCATCCAGGATGATAACCGTGTTTTTCCCGCATCCCAGAGTTCGCATAGCATTGTCGATTGCTTTCTCCGGGAGGCGGAAAGACTGGGAATTCAAATTAAAACGGAATCAGGTGTTCAGTCGATTACACCACTCGAGAATAGCATAAGAGTGGCCTTTTCAAAAAATGAACCATTGCCGGAGGATTTTGATAAAGTAATTGTTGCCACCGGGGGTTCTCCGAAAAGAAGCGGACTGGAATGGCTTGAGGCTTTAAACCATAAAATCGAAGACCCAGTTCCTTCATTATTTTCTTTCAATATGCCTGATGAAAAAATATCCTCGCTGATGGGTGTTTCAGTTGATCATGCTATCGTGAGGATCCAGGGGTCAAAGCTTTCTTCATCAGGGCCTTTGCTGATCACACACTGGGGGATGAGCGGACCAGTGATTTTAAAACTATCATCTTTTGGGGCAAGGATATTAAATGAGATGGGCTATGACTTTAGGATCCAGGTCAATTGGGTGAATGAGCTGAATAACGGGCTGGTTTCTGAACAATTGAGAGATATTTCTGAAGGACATTCCCATAAATTACTGTCTAACTTCAGGCCTTATGCATTACCCGCAAGGTTATGGCTATATTTATTAGAGAAGATCGAATTACAGCCAGAAAAACCATGGGGCGAACTCGGTAAGAAAGGCATGAACAAGCTGGTAAATGTTTTGACCAATGATGAATACAAGGTGAACGGCAGGACGACATTCAAGGAAGAATTTGTCACCTGCGGGGGTGTAAGCCTGGATAGCGTCGATATGAGATACCATGCAGAGCAAAGTATGCAAAAACCTTTATTTTGCCGGTGAAGTATTAGATATTGACGCCATCACAGGCGGATTTAATTTCCAGGCCGCCTGGACGACAGGTTTTATTGCAGGGAAGGCATGTGTTATGTAGCAGCCTGCGTCCTCCCCACCAACCAGTAAGGTATCCCTTGCTCTGAGCCAGTTTGGTTCCAGTATGCTGGAGTAACCTTTTTATTATTCCTTGTGAGTAGGCTTTTCTGGTAAACGGCAATAACCGGGTTGAAAACAATGTCGGTGACACCGAGGGTGTATCTTTTCGGGTTTGCCGGAGGATCAGAGATTTCTTCCTGTATTTTCACTTCATAACCGTTGAATTGAAGCAGATCTGTTAAAAAATCCGCCCTTTCCCTGGTGATGCCGGTTTCAACAATGGTGCAGCGGACCCCGTCCACCTCTCCGACATTATGTTTTCCTTTATTCAATGGCATAATCTGAAAAAATTAAATCCCGAAACTAGACTTCTGATCATTTCGTATATCGGGCTGTAGAAACCCACAATAACAATACCGGCACACAGATGATCAACCCGGTCCTGGTCGCCCAGTCGCTCTTGAAATAGGCGATGGCTTCATCGCTCTTGGTCAGGAACATGGCTTTAATAACCAACAGATAATAGTAAAGTGAAACGATGGTGTTCAGTAAAGCGATCAGCACCAGGTAATAAAATCCTTGCTCTGCGGCTGCAGTGAACAGGAAAAACTTCCCGAAGAAGCCGGCTACCGGCGGGATACCTGCCAGTGAAAAAAGCGCCAGCATCATGACCAGGCTGAGTTTTGGATTGGTGCGGTAAAGTCCGTTATAATCGTCCATATTCTCTTTTCCGGTGGCGTTGGCAATGGCCGCAATAACCCCGAAAGCTCCCAGGTTGGAGAAGATGTAAATGAGGGAGAAATAGATCACTGAGCTCATACCCAGCGGACTGCTCCCGATGATACCAAGGAAAATAAAACCAGCCTGGGAGATGGAGGAGAAGGCGAGGAACCGTTTCAGATTCTTTTGTCTCAGCGCAAACAGGTTACCGATAGTCATCGTCATAACCGAAGTTATCCAGAGCACATCCTGCCACATGCCGGTAACAGCCGGAAATACCTTGTATAAGGATCATCATCAGGATAAATACGGCAGCTCCTTTGGAAATGACAGACAGATAAGAGGTGATGCTGACCGGTGCGCCTTCATAAACATCGGCAGCCCAGAGGTGGAAAGGCACGATGGAGATTTTAAATGCCATGCCGCTGAAGAAGAAGATAAAGGCCAGGATCTGCAGTGGATTTGCCGAGAATGACCGTTGAAATGTTCGTGAAATAAATTGATCCGGTGGTTCCGTAGATCATAGAAATCCCGTAAAGCAAGATAGCAGACGACAGGGCGGAGGAAAGGATCAGTTTCACCCCGGCTTCAGCCGAACGGTTCTTGTGGCGTTCATAGGCTGCCAGAGCGGCCAGCGGAATGGTGGCCAGTTCCAGTCCAATGTAAAACATCAGGAAATCACCGGAGGAGATCATGAAGTTCATCCCGATCAGGGTTGAGATGATCAGAAGGAAATACTCGCTCACTTTCGGGTGGTTTTCAGGATGCCTGATCCAGGTCCATGACTGCATAAAGACGATCAGCACACCGATATTCAGAACATTTTTCATCAGGGTGATGGTGCCGTTGGTATGGAACATACCGCCGAACAGTATCCCTTCCCGCAGGGGCAGGAAGCCGATGATCGTATGAACCAGGAAAAGCCCTATGGCCAGGGGTACTACCCTCTGCTTGACTTTGTCATCCATTGCCAGTTCAGCAATCAGGATGATCATTGTGATGATTGTCAGCACAATTTCGTGCCGCATCAATAAAAGGTTTTCAAATGTCATAACAAGTATCATTGTTCTATTGTTCCAATAGTTCCAAAGTTCCAGCCCCAGGTGGGCGTCTAACGGTATCACCATCACCGTCAGTCTATCCACGATCGGCCCCAGGCTATTCATGATCATATCCGACAGCCAGAGCGGGAACATACCGATGGCGGTAATACCAACGATCAGCAATCCGACTGAAAACTTTTCATACCATCTGGCATCGCCGAGCTGCAAGATGATGGTCATCTCTTATCGGGCCGAGCAGCAGGATGGCGATAACACGCAGGATATATACGGCGGTGATCACGATGGAAGAGGCCGCAACGATGGTGGCTACCCGGTGAAAAATGTCAGCGTGCTGGAATGCGCCGAAGAAAACGGTCATTTCAGCCACGAATCCGCTGAAGCCGGGCAATCCCAGTGATGCAAAACCGCCGATCATATAAGCGACGCCGAGGAACGGCATCACCTTCATCAGTCCGCCCATCTCGTTGATCATCCGGGTATGGGTCCTGCCGTATATCATGCCGATCAGGGCAAAGAAGAGGGCCGTCATGATACCATGTGAGATCATCTGGATGACGGCGCCGTTCATGGCGGTCTTGTTCATCATCAGGAGGGCGAAGAGCACAAGGCCGCAATGGCTCACCGATGAATAGGCGTTGATATATTTAAGGTCTTTCTGCCAGATGGCGCCGAATGCACCATAAACAATGCTGATTGAGGTTAGGATGATGAATATCCATCCCAGTTCATGCGCAGCTTCAGGCATAAGGAACATCGCGACGCGGAAAGCAGCCGTAACCTCCCAGTTTCATCAGCACGCCGGCATGAAGCATGGAAACGGCAGTAGGAGCGGAGGCGTGACCATCAGGCGACCAGGTGTGGAAAGGGAAAAGTGCCCCCAGCACTCCAAATCCGATAAAGGCAAACGGGAAGAAAAACCGCTGGACCTCAACAGGAATGTGAATCTTTGAAATTTCGATAAAATCCCAGGTGTGTTTCCCGTCAGGAAGTATGGCATTATTATACAGACCAAAAATCGCAAGCAACAATAACGCAGATCCGCCCATCAGCATCAGCGTCAGTTTCATGGCCGAATAATGTCTCGGTCCGGTTCCCCAGATGCCGATCAGAAGGTACATCGGGATCACGGCGACTTCATAAAATAGGAACATCGTGAACAGGTCGGTGCTGATGAAGAAGCCGAAAACGCCGCTGGAAAGCAGGATCAGGGAAATGAAAAATTCCCTGTGGCAGATCCTCCACGCTGTCCCAGGAGGCAAAAACCCCGGCGAAAACAACGAGGGCCGTCAGACCGATCATGGCAACCGAAATGCCGTCCACACCAAGGGCATAAGTGATGTTCAGACTTTCAAACCAGACTGCAGATGTGCGGAAAAGGAATTCATCCGTAACTCCGGCCTTGCGCAAAGCCAGGTACCAGAAGATCAGCACCGCCGCGAGTACCAGCTGGATACCCATTCCGACAGCTGCTGCAATCTTGGCCTGGCGGTAATTCTTGGTCACCACAATGGCAATGACCGTCAGGACCGGAATGATAACAAACAGGTTAAGAAAATTCATATTTATCTTAATTATTCGTTTTTAATCAATTATTTAAACCACCAGTAAATAAAAATGAAAGCCAGCAGCAAGACCCCGGAAACAAAGATGAATCCATATTTCTGGACCTGGCCCGACTGAAATCCTTTGATCAGTTCTGCTGCACGCGCGGTGGAATTACCAACCAGGTTCATCGTTCCGTCAACGATATGCCGGTCGAACCAGGCTACCGGACGGGAGATATAAATTGAAAATGATCTTTTTCGTCACGAAAAGATAGACTTCATCAATATAAAACTTATTGTAAGTTACCGTGTAAAAACCCTTCAGTGATTTTGCAACCCTGTCGGGGATGGTGGTTTCTTTCAGGTACATGGCTGCTGCCAGGCCGATGCCGGCCAGGGCGATCAGGATCGACGGAATCGCTATGTTCCAGTGAATTACTGATTCATAAGGGATCAAATCGGATGAAATGAATTTGCTGAAGTGGATGAAGCCTACAGTTACCGAAGCCAGGCCCAGGAACATCAGCGGAATGGTCATGGTGAAAGGCGCTTCATGCGGTGCATGATGATAATGCTGCTTTTTCCCCCAGAAGACCGAAAAATAAAGACGCGACATATAGAATGCGGTGATACCGGCAACCAGGTATTCGACGAAGAAGAGCAGTTTGTTATGATGATAGGCTGCAACCAGGATCTCATCCTTGCTGAAGAATCCCGCGAAAGGAGGGATGCCGGCAATGGCAAGGACGGCAATGGCAAAAGTGATATGGGTGATGGGCAGGAATTTGCGAAGGTTGCCCATATCGTACATGTAATTGCTGTGAACTGCGTGAATGATCGCACCGGCGCCGAGGAAAAGCAAGGCTTTGAACATGGCGTGGGTGAAAAGGTGGAACATGGATGCTGTAAATCCAAGCCCTTCTTCGCCGCCGTAACCAGAAACACCGAGGGCAAGCATCATATATCCGATCTGCGAAAGGGTTGAAAAAGCAAGTATCCGTTTGATGTCGAACTGGGTACAGGCGATGACGGCTGCAAATAGCGAGGTGAAACCGCCCACATAGGCAACAACCTCCAGTCCTGTTGGCGCCGAAAGAGCATAGATCGGGAACAGCCTTGCAACGAGGTAAACCCCTGCCACAACCATCGTTGCGGCATGGATGAGTGCGGAAACCGGCGTCGGGCCTTCCATGGCATCCGGCAGCCAGATGTGCAGCGGGAACATGGCTGATTTACCTGCGCCGCCCATGAAAACAAAGATCACCGACCAGGTCAGGGTTGACATGCCAAAGAACAGGGCCTTGCTCCCCGACTGGAAAGCGGCGCTGTTCGGATCGGTGAGCTGGGGAATGATCTGGTTGAAATCGAAAGAGCCGGTGATGTAAGAGATCATCAGGATGCCGATCAGGAAACCCAGGTCGGCGAAACGGGTAACGATAAAAGCTTTTTTGGAAGCCGCCACTGCTGAAGGCCGTTCGTAATAAAACCCGATCAGCAGGTAGGATGAAACCCCCACCAGTTCCCAGAAAATGTACATCTGGAAAATATTCGTGGCAAGGACCAGGCCCAGCATGGCAAAGGTGAAAAGTGAAAGAAATGCGAAGAACCTTGTATATCCCTTTTCACCATTCATATAGCCGATGCTGTAGAGATGCACCATCAGGGAGACTGTCGTCACGACGATCAGCATCATCACTGAAATCGGGTCGATCAGTGACCCCATGCTCACGACGAGCGTGTCGGTAAGGTTCAGCCAGGTAGCGCTGTATGCGATGATCTGCTGGTATGTACCGTCTTTCAATCCTTCAACAAAGAAATACTGGTAAGCTACCAGGAGGGAAAGAAGGAAAGAAGTGAACATCCCTACCGTGCCCAGAATGCCGGCAAATGCGGGTTTAAATTTATGACCTGCCAATCCCAGGAAAAGAAAGATGAAGAAGGGAATCAGCGGGATCCAGATGCTTATGCTTAAATTCATGCGTTCTAGCTATTTCAGTTATAAAATCCTGTCTGACTAATATTTCATATTACTGACATCTTCAACATTAATATTGTTGAACCGCCTGTAAACGTTGATAATGATGGCGATGGCGACGGCGGCCTCAGCGGCTGCGACCGCAATGATGAACAGGGTGAAAAAATGGCCCTGCAAGTTGTTCCGGGAAAAGATATTTGTTGAACACCACGAAATTGATGTTTACCGAGTTCAGCATCAGCTCGATAGACATCAGGATCGTGATCAGGTTCCTTCTGACCAGGAAGCCGTAAACCCCGACAAAGAACATGATTGTTGCGACAATCAGGAAATGAACGATGGGAATGCCTTGTATCATGACGTATTAATATTATCCGGTTAATCTTTTTTCTTTTTTGCAATGACGATCGCTCCAAACATGGCGGCAAGCAGCAGGATGGAGATGACCTCGAAAGGAAGGACAAATCCGCCTTCGCCATAATTCATCAGGCTTAAACCGATATCCCTGACAGGTATTTCTTCTGCTTCCGTAGTCGTGAATTTTTGATTGAAATCGTACTGCAGGAGAGTCACGATGCTTAGAGATGCCCCGATACCAGCCACCAGAGCAGAGAAAAATGCCTTTTTGAAAGGGATCTGCTGAAACCTTTCACTGATATGGCTGGTCAGGAGGATCGAGAAAATGATCAGTACCACGATACCGCCCGCATATAGTGCCAGCTGGGCCGCCGCGAGAAACGTGTAACGCAGCATGAAGTAAAACGCCGATGTGGCGATCAGCACAAACAGCAGGAAAACGGCTGATCTCAGGATCCTGCGGCTGGTAACGGTCAGGATCGAGAAAATGACAATAATGCTGGCGAAAAGATAGAACATCAATATATTCATACTATTCCTTGATTTCTTTGGTTAGCACTGAACCTGGTTTATTCAGGACTTTAGTCAGTTGTTTCCGGTCGAACACCGCATGTTCGAAATCCTGCCCGAATGCCAGTGCATTGGAAGGGCAGGTCTTGACACATAAAGCCCGCAGAAGGTGCACATGGAAAGGTGATAAATATGCTTGTCGATCACTTTTTTCTTTTTACCATCTACCTCTTCCATTCTTGTAATGATCTCGATCGATCCGTTCGGGCAGTTGATCTCGCATATGCCGCATCCTGTGCAATTATGCTCATTCTTTTCATTGTGCGGCATGATGACTTCACCTTTGAACCGGTCGAACATCACAAGTTCCTTTCGGTTTTCCGGGTATTTCTGGGTGACGATGGTTTTGGGGCTCGTGACGAAATACTTGCCGGTGACAGCCATCCCTTTGATAAGGGTTATCACCCCCAGGATGATCTCTTTTATATAATTGATAAAACCTTTCATAGACTCATTTTGTAATATTAGGTCTTCCTGCCTGTTAAAAATGCCAGTTCATCATGGTCAGGAAAGCGATAATGACCGTATTGACCAGGTTGATCGGCAGCAGGTATTTCCATTCCAGGGTAAGCAACTGGTCGATCCTCAGGCGGGGGAATGTCCATTTGAACCACATCATCAGGAAGATCACAAAGGCTGTTTTCCCGAGATACCAGATCACAGGCGGAATGAAATCCATGATATGGTTGAATGATTCGAATCCCCAGAAGTGCAATGGCATCCAGCCGCCAAGGAACACAGTTGCGGCGATGGAAGCCACGATGAACATGTTCATGTATTCGGCCAGGAAGAAGAAAGCGAATTTGATCCCGGAATATTCCGTATGAAAACCTGCAGTAAGTTCCGATTCGGCTTCGGCAAGGTCGAAACGGACCGCGGTTGGTTTCCGCTGTGGCAGCGATCAGGAAGATGACAAAGGCAGATGATGGCAGGGATATGCCCTTTGAATATCCACCAGGCATCGCGCCTGGCTTTCAACGATCTCGGAGAACTGCAAGCGTGCCTGAAAAGATGACCACCGATAACAGGGCCAGCCCAACCGAAAGTTCATAACTGACGATCTGTGCACCGCTGCGGATGGCCCCGATAAGTGAATACTTGTTGTTGCTCGACCAGCCGGCCAGGAGGATACCGACTACTCCCATGGCTGAAACCGCCATAACATAAAAAATACCGATATTGAAATCGATGGCATGGAGGCCTTTTGCGAAAGGAATCGCGGCGATAGCCATGAATGAAGCAATGATCACGATAAATGGCGCCAGGTTGAACAGGAATTTATCTGCTTCTTTGATCCTGACAAGCTCCTTCATGAGCAGCTTGATGAAGTCGGCGATGGTCTGGAGTATACCCCACGGGCCTACCCGGTTGGGCCCGAGCCGGTTCTGCATAAAAGCGCAGATACGTCGTTCGGCATAGACCAGGATAAGGCCTGTGATCGCATAAAAGATCAGGAAGACAAGCCCGATGATGACCATCTCCCAGGCCACTGCCCAGAATGGGCTAAAAGTGCTTTGAAGCCAGCTCTCTATGCCGGCTGTCAGTGATGCAAAGTCATATAACCAGAAGTCTTTCATAGGCTTAGCGAAAGTTATTATCGGTCAATATCAGGAATTACAAAGTCAAAAGATGCACCTATGGCCACAAGGTCGGCAATTTTAACTCCCCTTGAGATGTGGTCCAGCACATGAAGGTTGCACAGATTTGGTGAACGGAAATTCACCCGGTATGGGGTCTTGTTACCATCGCTGATGATGTAGACACCAAGTTCTCCGCGGGCAGTCTCAACACGCTGGTAATATTCACCAGCCGGTAATTTGATTACAGGTTTCATCTTAGCTGTATAAGGGACCTTCAGGGATATTATCGATGAGCTGCTCAATGATGTTCATCGATTCCCACATTTCAGCGATCCTTACTTTGTAACGGCTAAGGCTGTCACCTCCATCCATCAGGATTTCATTGAATTTAACATACGGGTAAGCACTGTAGGGATGTTTTTTCCGGATATCGCATGACAGGCCCGAACCTCTTCCGGATGGCCCGGTGACACCATAATTAATGGCATCTTCCCTGGTGAGTATTCCAATTCCTTTGGTGCGGTTCTGAAAAATGACGTTTCCGGTGAGAAGTTGATCATATTCCGGGAGCTTTTTGCGGAAGTATTTGATGAAATCCTTTACTCGTTTCTGGAAGTTAGGGTGAAGGTCGTACATCACTCCGCCAGGGCAGTTATAACTCAGCAATAACCGACCGCCGCAAGTCTCTTCAAAAATATCCAGGATATGCTCCCGGTCACGCAATCCATAAAAGAATGAAGTGAGAGCGCCCAGGTCCATGCCCATTGAGCACCACCAGAGCTGGTGTGAATCAATACGTTGAAGTTCCGACATGATGGTTCGGATGTATTTCACTCTTTCCGGCACTTCGACTTCAAGCGCATTTTCCACAAGCAGGCAGACAGCTTCATTGTTCATGTGAGCTGAAAGATAGTCCAACCGGTCGGTGAGGTGGATGATCTGGGTGTAGGTATCTTTCTCGCACATCTTCTCGATGCCGCGGTGAATATAGCCGAGGTGGGGTTCGAGGCGCTGCACGATCTCACCCTGCAGCGAAACGACAAAACGGAGCACACCGTGTGTAGACGGATGCTGCGGGCCCATATTGATGAAGTACTCCTCTTCTTTCTCCAAACCTGTTAACGGTTTTGTAATTTCTTCCATGGGTCTGCTGTTAAGAAAGGTCAATAATATTAACTTCGTCCACGTAGTCTTTCCTGAGAGGATGGCCGTTCCAGTCGTCCGGCATGAACATGCGGCGCAGGTTGGGATGGCCTTTGAAAACAATCCCGAACATATCAAAGATCTCGTTTTCATGCAGTTCAGCTCCTTTGAAAAGATCAACGACGCTGCTCATCTCGGGTTTTTCCCTGTTGCCTGTCGCAGTTTTCACGACAACCTGGTGCCCGTGGGTCGTAGATTCAAGGTGGTAAACCACCTGCAGTTTTTCCTGGATATCAACCCCGGTTATACAAAAAAGGTAATCAAAGCTGGTGTCAGGTCTTTCCTTCAGATTTTTTACCAACTGATGAAGCTGATCAGGAGCGACGTTGACCGTCAGGAATTGTTTGTTTTCTTCAAAGGTGGCGTCAGGAACAATTCCGGAAACCAGCTTTTGTAGTTGAACGCTATCCATTTTATTCATAGATTATGATGGAAGATCAGTAAACTTTCGGGGATTCCGGGTATTCATCAGGATCAATAACAGGGATGATGCCGGTCTTAATCGACTCTTCCTTGATTTTCCGTTGAAGCTGCATGATACCGTATAACAATGCCTCGGGCCTGGGTGGGCAGCCGGGAATGTAAACGTCGACCGGTATGACCTGGTCGGCACCCCTGATCACTGAATAAGTATTATAAAAGAATGGTCCCCCTGAGACCGCACAGGCACCCATGGCAATGACATACTTTGGCTCGGCCATCTGGTCATATAGCCGCTTCAGGACAGGCGCCATTTTATGCACGATGGTCCCGGCAATGACAATGACATCAGCCTGGCGAGGCGAGGCGCGGTAAACCTCTACTCCGAACCTCGCGAAATCATGGCGTGAGGCCCCGGTGGCCATCATTTCAATACCACAGCAACTTGTAGCAAAGGTCAATGGCCAGACAGAATTTGACCTGCCCCAGTTTACAAGGTCTTCAATTGTAGTCAGAAAAAAATTTTCTTTTTGACGGTTTGAATCAGGCGACACATTAAAGTCTGATTCTTTCATTGATTTTATTCCCATACCAGTGCTTTTTTATTCCATGCATAAAGAAGGCCTAAACCCAGGATAGCAAGGAAGATCAGTATTTCCACAAAAGCCACCATACCAAGCTCTTTCATGACCACTGCCCACGGAAACAGGAATACCGTTTCCACTTCAAAGATCAGGAAGAGGATGGCAAAAAGGTAATAGCCTATATTGAACTGGAGCCAGGAGAGTCCTGTTGTCGGGATCCCGCATTCATAAGGTTCAGCTTTCTGCGGATTAAAAGAGCTGGCGGGCACAAAAGATGAAAACAGGATGGCCAATCCGACCAGTGCTGCTCCGACAATAAAAAACAAGATTAAAGATTCAGCGCTCATATTCTGATGATTATGTTAATGCTCAGAAAATTTGCCGCAAAGCTAAAATCTTTTGTTTGTAAATATGTACATTTTATGATATCTAAATGAGTTGTTAGGGTCAATCCATAAATTTGACTCTAAAAAAAGCTTAAAATCAATAGCTTAGAATAGAATAAATTCATTCTAAATTACACTATGTTAATAACTTCATGAAGGAAAAGAGGCTTGCCTGATCCTGGTCAATTTTTCAAGGAGATCTTCCAGCATGTCCAGATGAAGCATGTTTTCGCCGTCGGATTTCGCTATAGAAGGGTTGGGGTGGGTTTCCAGGAAGATGCCATCTGCTCCGGCGGCAATGCCTGCTTTAGCCAGGGTTTCAATAAATTGGGGGTGACCGCCGGAAGTCCCGCTTGCCCTGTTCGGTATCTGTAATGAATGGGTGACATCGAGCACGACGGGGACGCCAATTGCCTGCATGATGGGGATTCCGCGGAAATCAACTACCAGGTCATTATAACCGAACATTGAGCCTCTTTCCGTTAACATAACTTTGTTATTCCCGGATTGCCTGACTTTATCCACGGCAAATTTCATGGATTCGGCCGAGACAAACTGGCCTTTTTTGATATTTATGATTTTCCCCGTGTTTGCGGCTGCGATCAGCAGATCCGTCTGGCGGCAAAGGAAAGCGGGAATTTGCAGAATGTCGGCATAATCCGCGGCCATGACCGCATCTGACTCGGTGTGAATGTCGGTAAGCACCGGTACATCGAATTTTTCACCCACCTGCCTGATGATGTTCAGCGCTTTAACATCGCCGATCCCCTGGAAAGAATCAAGCCTGGACCGGTTGGCTTTCCGGAACGAAGCTTTGAAAATAAAGGGTATCTGCAGCCTGTCGCAAATTGCATTCACCTTTTCTGCTATAACGAAAGGCATCTTATCATCCTCCACGACGCATGGGCCGGCAATCAGGAAAAAATTGCCCGATGAAGTATGCTTGATCTTACTAATTGCATCAATCATCATAATTAAAAATTAAAAATTAAAAATTCATCATTCAACATTAATAGCCATATTTCCCTTTCCACCTCGCCTTCAGCCACTCCCTGATCTCCTCCTCCCTTTTGGTTTTTCCGGGTGTGTAAAATTTTTTCCCTTTGATTTTATCCGGCAGGAATTCCATTTCGATAAAATTACCTTCATAGGAATGGGCGTATTTGTAATCCTTTCCATAGCCGATCTCTTTCATGAGTTTTGTAGGAGCATTCCGGATATGTAAAGGTACAGGAAGGTCGCCCGTACGACGGACTTCTTCCAGTGCTTCTTCTATTGCCATGTAAGAAGCATTGCTTTTCGGTGATGAAGCCAGATAAACTGCAGTTTGGGAGAGAATGATCCGGCTTTCGGGCATACCTATTTTATGTACGGCATCGAAACAGGAATTGGCGAGGAGCAAGGCATTCGGATTAGCCAGGCCGATATCTTCCGAAGCAAGGATCACCATCCGGCGTGCGATGAACAGCGGATCCTCCCCGCCCTCAATCATTCGCGCCAGCCAGTAAACCGCAGCATTCGGATCACTGCCCCGCATCGATTTGATAAACCCGGAAATGACATCGTAGTGCATTTCGCCGGATTTATCATAAATGGCCAGTTTTTCCTGGATGATCTCAATGGCCTTGTCATTATTAACGGTAATGATACCGAGATGACTTTCGGTATTGACGATCAGCTCGATAGCATTGAGCAACTTGCGTGCATCCCCGCCGGAAATCCGCAGCAGGGCCTCTTCTTCCTCGATAATTATTTTTTTGGAAAGATGGGTTTCGAGGAATTTCACAGCTGAAGTTAAAAGCGTGACAAGTTCATCTTTACCCAGTGATTTAAGGATATAGACCTGGCAACGGGAAAGAAGGGGGGAGATAACTTCAAAGGATGGGTTTTCAGTGGTTGCCCCGATCAGGGTTATAATTCCTTTTTCAACGGCGCCCAGGAGCGAATCCTGCTGGGATTTACTGAAACGGTGTATTTCATCGATGAACAGGATAGCCCCACCGCCGGATTGGGTTGCCTGGTCGATGATGTTGCGGATATCTTTTACCCCGGAACTGATGGCGCTAAGGATATAGAATGGCTTTTTCAGCTGGTTGGCGATAATGAACGCCAGGGTGGTCTTTCCCACTCCGGGTGGCCCCCAGAATATCATCGACGGAAGGTTTCCTGATTCAATGACTTTTCGCAGGATGGCATTCCGACCCACAAGATGGTCCTGGCCGAGGAATTCATCCAGCGTTTTCGGACGGAGTTGTTCTGCTAAAGGTGCTGCCATTGCTAAATTGCTATTCTGTCAAATCTTGTGCTAAAGTAAAGAATTTAAATGACCCTTGGGGTCTCCGAAATCGAATACCCAAGGGTATCTGAACACTCAGGTCTTCTTGATCATATACACAAATGGAATAGCCCCCAAAGCAATGACACCGGAAAGGTTAAATGTGGCTTCCAGTCCTATCCAGTCAGCCATCCCGCCGGCGATCATCAACGCCGCCGCCTCACTCCCAAAACTGACGGTCAGAAAAATACTGTTGAAAAATGCGGGCCTCTCTGTCCCACGGTCCTGCGTTAAGGCTAAAAGAATTGGCGTGGTGCCCATCAGGAAAAATCCAAGGATGGCAAGTATGGGTAAAGATGCCCAGCCATTCGATTATTGAAAAAAGAAACATGAACAACGGTGAAGCATAAACAAGAATGTTCAGGGCCTTTCTCCTCCCGATCCGGTCGGAATAATAACCCCAGAACAACGTGCCTGCCGCTCCTGACAGCTCAAGAACAGACAGAAAAATACCCCCGGTCCATAAACTTTCACCTTTTAAGGTCATATAGGTTGGTAAAAAAGTAGTAAGTGCAGCACGCATGATCGAACGGAAAAAAGTCAGCCCAACCAGGAGTATGAAAAAAGGCATGCTCTGTCTGAAAGTCTTCTTCAAACCCTGGATATCAGACTTGTTCCTGAATTCATCAGAGATAGTGATTTTTCTCAACTTATAATAAAGGAGGCCTGATGCGGCAAGACCGAATGGGATCAGTTTCCATGTGCCTTCAAGGCCCCAGAGGGATACAGCCCCTAAAACCATCAGCGGGCCGATGGTCCTTGCAATTTCCCCGCCGAACATATACCAGCTCATGCCCCGCCCGATCTGATCACCGGACACTTTCCTGACCATGACAGGCGTCGGGACGTGAAACAAGGCAGAACTGATACCGGTTACCATCAATAATATGGCAACAACCGTAATAGTTGGCGCAAGGCCGATCAGGCTCATCGCGACTGCCGTCAGCGCAGGGCTTAGAATTACCAGCCATCTCATCCCCATCCGGTCGGCTAACAGGCCAAGGAAAGGATTGAGCAGGTTCGGAAGGCGTTGCAGCAACCCTAACAGGCTGGCCATGCTGTAACTGAGTGAAAATTTATCGATCAGTAAACGGAAGAACCGGTGCTAAAAAAGAAGTATAAGTGTCATGCATCAGGTGGCCGAAAGATATCAGCATTACTTTCCCGCTATGAAAGTTGCGTTTGTCGGACACCTTTATTATACTTAGGATCTGTTATAAATTTTGATCACACTCTCCCGCAGCATACTCCCGGTTTCCGATAATGAAAATGCAATGGCATCCGCGATATTTTCTGCCGGGACCCATTTTGAAAAGTCCGCATTGGGCATGGCTTTCCGGTTGGCTTCCGTGTCGATCGTCGATGGCACTATGACAGTTGCGGTCACCCCCTTATCTTTCCCTTCCGCATTGATAAATTCCGCCAGTTTAAAGATCATGGCCTTACTCAATGAATAGGCAAAGAAATCCTTCCCGTCGGCAGCATGCAGTCCCGGGCGGGACCCGACCAGGATGAACTGGCCACCTTGCTTTCTTCCGAGGAAATGCGCCAGCAGTGGCCTGACAATGTTATATGCCGTGTAAAAATTCAGCGCGATCATTTTATCCAGATCAGCTTTTTTTGTATCAGTAAGCTTTCCCATGGCAAAACCTCCGACCAGCAAAATAGCTGCCTGGATGTCCGGATTCTTCTGACAGGCTGTTTCCACGAATTTTTGCGCAGCATCTTCATTTAATAAATCTACATCCGTGATAAGAAGATTTTTATCCTTTGGTAAAGTCCCTGCGCCTGCCTGGCCTGATGCTGCCAGAAGATGATGCCCGTCTTTTAATAATCTGTTTACGACTGTAAGCCCGAGGTTTCCGTTAGCGCCGGTAATGATCAGTGATGCCATATCTTTAATGTTGAATGTTGAATTTTGAATGTTGAATTGCAAAGGTATTGGTTACAGTTCAGGTTTTCTCATGGCATCTCAAAAATTATAGGTCGCCGAAAACCTAAAGATGCTATTTTTGCCGCTTTGAAACATTTTTAAGAAATATGACAGAAATTTTTACAGATATTACGACATGGTACATGGATCATATGAATTATTCTACCATAACCCTGCTCATGGCAATAGAAAGTTCATTTATTCCATTTCCCTCTGAAATCGTAGTTCCGCCTGCAGCATACAAAGCTGCCCAGGGTGAATTGAACCTGTTCCTGGTCATTTTTTTCTCAACCCTGGGTGCCATGATAGGCGCCCTGTTCAATTATTACCTTGCGTTATGGATAGGTAGGGCTGCAGTTTATTCATTTGCCCGGACCAGGATCGCAAATATGCTCCTGATTGATACCAAATCTGTAGAAAAGGCAGAAAAGTACTTTGTGAAAAATGGTAAAATTTCAACCTTGATCGGCAGGTTGATCCCCGGTATCCGGCAGCTGATCTCCATTCCGGCAGGCCTGGCCAGGATGCCCCTGAAGTATTTTCTTCTTTATACCTTTATTGGCGCCACTGCCTGGAATATCATCTTAGCCCTTCTCGGGTATTTTGCCCCACAGGATCTGGTTGACCTGTATTATAAAGAAATCAGTTATACCATGCTTGGCCTGGGGGTACTCTTTGTATTTTACCTGATTTACAAAGGATTTATACAAAAAAAGAAAGCCGAGTAATATACATCTACCTGGCCAGCATCATTTTCTTAACCAGCGAATGTCCTTTAGCATTCAGCCTCAGCAGGTAAGTGCCTGGAGGAATTCCGTTTACGTTCCATCCGACCTTATGTTCGCCCGATGTTTTGAATTCATTCACCAGTCTTTTGATTTCATGGCCTTTAACGTCATAAACGACTAAAGAAACCTGGCAGCCGTCTTCAAGGTAATAGCGGATCTTTGTATATGACCGGAATGGATTGGGCTGGTTCTGGTACAATATTACATGTGTTTCGCTTGTAATCAGGTTATTATTATCTTCAATTGCTGAAATTGAACCAGCTCCGTCTCCGGTAAGCTCGATCTCATTGAGCATGTTAGTGCCAAGCCCCTTCTGGTTTGCCAGATAAAGGTGATTATCACAGGCGGTGCCATCAGGTCTTATTAATTGCGCAGGTTCCGGATCATTTCCCATAATGAATGAAGCAATGCTGTCGGTTGAAACGGCATTTTTTCCTGCCAGAAGGTAATGATTTTCATGGGGCTCAAAGGTTGGGTTCCACGGGCCTTCTCCGCCAACAGCATTTTTAACACCGTCGATGACTGCAAGGTGGATCGGCCTGGCCATGTTAAGATCGCAGATGGAGCGGGGAAGGTGGAATCCGGCATCTCCGCCTTCCACGTGAAGTTTCGAACGGGTTCCCTGCTGGTTCGGCATCTGGTAATGATTCAAAGGGGTACTCCCCACGAGGTTCTTCATGGAATGGGTGACGCCTGCTGTAAAATGCTGTTTCATTTTCGGGATAGAAATAAAAACATCGATTTCTTCCAGGATTTTGTTGAAGATAAAGGAGTTATAAAAGTAATAGTCGCTGCCGCTTGATTTATAAATAAAATCAGGGTAAGGAGCAGCCACGTTAAGATTCACAACCTGCGCTCCAAGATAATCCTGCACCTCAGAATAACCATATTGATAATAAGATGCATTATCCCATAGCGCTTCGACAATATAAATGTCATTGCCATTCACCCCACTGTCAATAAGCAGTTCCCCTACAGCCCTGAGTACTTCAGGGTGCGTCCAGGCGCAGTCGCGGATATCCACCCCATTAAGATTGGGATCATTTGCCCAGCCTGATCCGCCGGTGAGGTTGATTTTTATTCCTACCTTGTCGCCTGGTTGCACCACGTCGCTTATACCACCCAAAGCATCGAAAAGGTGTTCGACTCTCTGCCGGATGAATGTGCTTTCATAGTTATCAGCAATGGTAACAGCTACCTTTTCGGCGCCGGGTAGCCTGAAGCTGCCGTGCAGTTTAATAAGGTTGTTTGAAAGGCCATAACGGCTGAAGAGTACACCGGCGAAAGCCATCCCCATGGTGCTGATGAATTCTCTCCTGGAAGGGCGGGGATGCCAGAACCTGATTGCGGGATCTTCCGGATCGAATAATTTCATCTTGATAAAGATTGGAATCGAAAGATAATACTATTTTATTTATGAGTTGCATATTGTATTTTTCTTTATCTTTAAATGGTTATTAGTGATTATTACCAAAAGATTCATTATGAAAAGTGCAGTTAAAATTTTGAGGAGTACCTTATTAGTACTTGCAATTCCAGGATTGATAATGATCTGTTCCTGTTCAAGCCCGGGCAAAAAAGCCCAGGAAAAAATGATGGAAAAGGCTTTGGAAAAGGGCTCCGGAGAAAATTCAGATGTGGATATCCAGGGGGATAAAGTGAAAATTGAAAGCGGAGACCACAAATCGGAGATCAATCTTACCGGTGATGAATGGCCGAAAGAGATTCCAGCTGATGTTCCCCAATTTAATTACGGAAGTATCCATCACACGACATCTTCTGAAGATAATGGCATGAAAGGCTGGGGTGTTTTTTATGAAGATGTCAAGTTAGACGCTATAGATAAATATGATGCTGAATTGAATAAAAACGGCTTTAAAACCATGAAGATGACTATGCCGAAAGGAGGAACCATCACTGCTGAAAAAGGTAAAATCATCGTGACAGCAATCATCAGCGAAGAAATGAGCCAGGTAGGGGTGCAGGTAGGTAAGTGATTTATTCTTTTAGTTCCTTCTTCCCATCCTGCCATCCTGCCTGGAATAGCTGGGGCGCTGCCGCCTTTCCTGCTTCGGTGCTTTCACCGGGTTATGGTCCATCAGCGGAAATGGATGGTCGTCGATGACCGGTATTTTTTTGCCGATCAGTTTTTCGATATCTTTCAGCTAGGCTTTTTCCTCTGCATCGCAGAATGAAAGTGATGTGCCTTTGGCGCCGGCTCTTCCGGTCCGGCCGATGCGGTGAACGTAAGTTTCTGATATGTTGGGGATTTCGAAATTGATGACAAATTCAAGATCGTCGACATCAATGCCGCGGGCTGCAATGTCGGTGGCTACCAGCACGCGGGTGCTCTGGGCCTTGAAATTGTTCAATGCCCGCTGGCGTGCATTTTGCGCCTTGTTGCCATGGATGGCTTCGGCGCTGATCCTGTTTTTTTCCAGAATGCGCACCACTTTGTCGGCACCATGCTTGGTGCGGGTGAATACCAGCGCGGTTTTAATGTTCTTATCCTTAAAACATCTACCAGCAGCGCATTTTTATTCCCTTTATCAACATAAAAATACATACTGTTTGATGATATCGACGGTTGATGCACTGGGTGTTACCTCAACTTTTAAAGGGTTATGCAGGATGGTGCCGGCCAGTTTGACAATTTCCGGCGGCATGGTGGCGGAGAAAAATAATGATTGCCGTTTATGCGGCAGGGCAGCTATGATCTTTTTAACATCATGGATAAAACCCATGTCAAGCATGCGGTCGGCTTCATCCAGCACGAAGAATTCAACATCCCGTAAGGTGATGAATCCCTGGTTCATGAGGTCGAGCAGCCTTCCCGGCGTGGCTACCAGTATATCAACACCCCTTTGTAATTCAGTAGTTTGAGGGTTCTGGTTAACCCCGCCAAAAACGACGGTGCAGGTTAACCCGGTATGACGGCCATAAGCTTTAAAGCTTTCAGCGATCTGCATGGCTAGTTCCCGGGTGGGGGTGATGATCAGGCTCCTGATCTTTCTTTTCCTGTCGTGGGTTTTGGTGGCACTGAGTAATTGAAGTATAGGTACGGCAAATGCCGCTGTTTTTCCTGTGCCGGTCTGTGCACAGCCCAGCAGGTCAGTGCCCTGTAAAACAATAGGGATGGCTTGTATCTGTATGGGCGTAGGGGTGGTGTAACCTTCTTCTTTTAATGATTTAAGAATAGGTTCAATAATATTCAATGATTGAAATGGCATGTAAATAATTTAGGTAATAAATTTTTGTGAAATCAATTTTTTTGGAGAGAAATCTGGCGCAAAGATACGATAAATTAACTAATTTTATCATTAAATTTTTTCTTAAAGATGATACTAATGATTTTATCTTAGTAATTTTATCTTGAATATTAACCATATCATTTAAACATTAAAACTAATAAAAAAAATGAAAAGAACAATTGAATTTAACCTGGGCGATTTTTTTCCTCCTGGTGCTTACACAACTGATTTCCTGTAAAAAGGACGAAGACAGAACCTGATGTAATTGCAAGTTTTACCTTTCAGGTCGATGCTGCAGATTTCATGAAGGTAAATTTTACCAATCAGTCCACGAATTTCTCAGCATTGTTATGGAATTTTGGCGATAATACAGCCACTTCCACTGAAACGAATCCTGTTCACACTTATGCAGATCTGGGTGCTTATACTGTAACCCTGACAGCTACTTCCACCGACGGGAAAGTAACCGATGTGTTTACAGCACGAGTAACTATCACTGATCCGGACGCTGAACTGACCAAACTGGTCGGTGAAGGAAATGACGGAAAGTTATGGAAACTGATCCGCGTAGGCACTACCGGAAGATATCCCATTGAAGTCGGACCTTTTGACCACTCAACAGATCTGGTGGGCAATGGGCCTTAACAATGATGAACTTGCCAATCGTGCCTGTATGCTGGATGATGAATGGACCTTCTTCCGTGACGGAACCATGGAATATTATGCCGGTCCGGCTTATTGGGCAGAAGGTGGTGTTTTTGACCCCGCTAACATATGCGCGAATACTGCTGATCCTATGACCAATATCAATGGGGAAAATTGCTCTGCATGGGGCGATGGTACCCATCAGTTTGAACTGGATGCCGGTGCTGGTAAACTCAAGGCTAAAGGTAACGGTGCTTTTATCGGCTACTACAAAGTCGGCAACGATTATGAAGTTTATGACTTAACACCGATGGTCCAGGATGAAATTACTTATACCCTGTATTAAACTTTCCGATGCCGAAGCAGGATGTGATACCTTGATCGTTGAGATGAATTACTACGATAAACCCGGCGATGTCGCTTACCTTGGGTACTGGAGGCATGTCCTGGTTCATTATGACAATCCTGCTGATGAACCGGATATCCCGGCTCCAAAACCTGTTGCAGGATTTACCTATGTAGCCGATGGCGCTACGGTCACTTTCACAAACACCTCAACGCTTGCTACATTCCTACTCATGGGATTTTGGTGACGGTGGAACTTCATCAGAGACTAACCCAGTGCATACTTATGCCGGTGATGGCTCTTACAATGTTTCCTTGACTGCTACCAATCAGAACGGTGACAATACCATATCCCAGACCATTATTATTTCTTCGGGTGTTCTTACTGAAGAAATCCTTACAGCCGGCCCATGGAAACTCCAGGCAACAGGCCACGCCGTTTATGTTGGTCCCGCAATGGGAAGCGATGGCTGGTGGATCTGCCCATTGGCAAATCTCGATGGTACTATGGTTGGTACGCCTGATGACTGGTCCTGCATGACTGATGACGAATTCATTTTCTCTGCAGGCGGCGGTTATGAGTACAAGACCAACGGTGGTTCCAGGAATGACGGTTACATGGGTACGCCCAATGGCTGCTGGAGCGATGCGGAAATTGCTGCAAGCCCGGGCGCCGCGTTTGGTTCCTGCAATACCCACACCTTTACTTTCACTCCTGCTCCGGGACCTTCAAGGGCAATCATTGAACTCACCAACGGATCGGGATTTGCCGCATTCATTGGCTTCATGAAAGGCTACTATGGCGGTGAAAACAGCAATAATGCCAATCCGCCAAACGGTGGCAATTCAACCAACCGTTATGAAGTCATTGCTTATGCTAATGATGGCGTAAAAGAAATCTTGATTGTTACTGTTGATATTTCCGTGCTTCACGACGGTTCAGCATCCTGGACAATGGAACTGGAGAGGACTGCACCAGTGCTCACTGAAGAAATTCTGACAGCCGGCGCATGGAAACTCCAGGTTTCAGATCACTCGATATTCGTCGGACCTGGAATGGGTAGCGATGGCTGGTGGATCTGCCCACTGGCAAATCTCGATGGTACTATGGTTGGTACGGCTGATGACTGGTCCTGCATGACTGATGACGAATTCATATTCTCCGCCGGCGGTGGTTATGAGTATAAAACAAACGGCGGTTCCAGGAATGACGGTTACATGGGTACACCCAACGGATGCTGGACCGATGCGGAAATTGCCGCAAGCCCGGGCGCCCCGTTCGGCTCATGCGCTACGCATACCTATACATTCACGCCAGCTACAGAAACAACAAGGCCGATCATTGTCCTTACCAATGGTTCCGGATTTGCCGCGTTCATTGGCTTCATGAAAGGTTTCTATGGCGGTGAAAATACAAATAATGCCAATCCTCCGAATGGCGGATTTGCTACCAACCAATATGAAGTTATCTCCTATTCTATAGTGGGAGACAAAGAAATCATGGTTGTGTCAGTTGATCTTACAACAGATCACACAGGAGGGTCTGCCTGGACCATGACTATGGAAAGGTAAACATCTCATTCATTTTGATTAAAAACCAGGGTTGGGTATCATTACCCTATCCTGGTTTTTTTAATATTTAGATTTTTATTAATTTAGCATATTCTCATCATTATAATTAAGTATTTGCTTAATAAACCAAAAATTTCGATTATGAACAGGCTATTTTCCTTACTTGTTTTTCTTGCTAATTGCTTCAGCATTAAATGCCCAGCAAATAACCGGAAAAGTGACCGATGCGCAGGGCGACCCTTTGCCGGGCGTGACCATCCAGCTTTTAGGCACCACAACAGGCACCATCACGGATATTAACCGGCATTTATAAAATAACCGCCAGATGAAGGAACCTTGAGATTCAGCTACATTGGATTTATTTCACAGGAAATAGTTATCACTAACCAGACAACTATCGATGTGGTTTTGCTGGAAGAAACCAAAACACTAGGAGAAGTGGTGGTGATCGGTTATGGTACCCAGAAGAAAAAAGACCTAACTACAGCCGTATCTGTTGTCGATGAAAAGGCCCTGAAAGACAGGCGCATTATTTCGGCAGCCGAGGCTTTACAGGGTAAAGCAGCAGGCGTCCAGGTCACGTCACCTTCAGGAAAGCCGGGGGTAAGTATGTCAGTCCGTGTGCGCGGGTCAACAACCGTCATCGCCGGTAATGAACCGCTTTATGTGGTTGATGGCGTTCCGACAACTGATATCCGTGGACTAAACCCATCAGATATTGCATCTATGACCGTTCTGAAAGATGCTTCATCTGCAGCTATATACGGGGCCCGCGCTGCCAACGGTGTCGTCATTATAACTACCCGCAGGGGCGGTGAAGCAGAACCGGTGCTTCGGTTTAACACCTATTTCGGTATGTCAAAACTGAGAAAAACCATTGATGTGCTTGGGACAAAAGATTACAGGGACCTGATCAATGAAACTAAGCCTGGCCAGTATGATCCGACCTGGACAGGGGAAACCGACTGGAGCGAGGAAACATTCGGGACAGGATTTTCCCAGTCATACCAGTTCTCTTACGGGGGAGGTACCGAAAAGTCCAGTTACTTTCTGTCGGCAGGTTACCTCAGTGACGAAGGGATCGTAAAACCGGCCAGGTTTGACCGTTATTCCATCAGGCTGAACCTCGATAACGAGCTGAGATCCTGGCTGAAGATCGGAACCAGCCTCAACTACCTGCACCTGCTCACTAAAGACACCCCTGATAACCTGAGTTCCGGCAGAGGAGGCGTTATTATGAGCACCCTCAATACCCCGCCGTTCTTAAGTATTTATAAAGATGACGGTAGTGGACAGTATGCACCTGACCCTTTCCAGCCTTCCTGGGAAAACCCGGTTGCCTATATGTATGCACCTGACCAGACAGCCACTGATAACCGCTTATTCGGAAATATTTTCGCTGAGATTAAATTCTTACAGGACTTTACATTCAAGTCAAATTTCGGCATTGACATGAATACGCACCAGTGGGATTATTACCTTGATCCTTTCCTCACAAGCTACGGGCGTGATAAACATGGTATCGGGCGTTCCGATAAGAGAAATTCCACAACCTGGCTATGGGAGAATACTTTAAATTATGTCAAATCAATTGAAAATCATCATTTTACTGCACTTGTCGGAAGCAGCATCCAACGATATAATACTAATGATACTTACGTGGAAGGATATGACTTCCCGGAGGATATGTCTGTACAAACCATAAATGCTGCGAATGAGGTTACCGGGAATACTACCAGGGAAGAATGGGCACTTGCATCTTTCTTCGGAAGGGTTACTTATGATTTCAATTATAAATATTACCTGACTGTGAGTGTCCGTGAAGACGGGTCTTCCAAGCTCGAGAACCACTGGGGCACTATGCCCTCCTTCTCGGCAGGATGGAGGATATCATCAGAATCATTCATGAAGTCGGTCACATTTATCAACGACCTGAAACTTCGCGGAGGATGGGGATTGAATGGTAACCAGGAAGGCATTTCACCCTACGCAAGGTATGGTCTTATTACTTATTATCCTGTGCTTCCTACCGACCCCCTGTCAGGTCCGGGCTCCAGCCAGACAACTTATGGCAATCCTGACCTGAAGTGGGAAACAACTGCACAGACCAACGTCGGTATTGACCTGTCGATGCTTGAATCACGCATCGGATTCACTTTTGATATCTATTATAAAAAGACAAGCGATGTAATCTTAAATGTCCAGCTCCCGAATTATCTGCCAATAAATACCATCCAGACGAATGCGGCAGAAATAGTAAACAAGGGGATCGAATTCAGCATCAATGCCGTGGCCATCGACAAGGCGGTTAAGTGGAGCCTCGATTACAATATGTCATTTAACAGGAATGAAGTAACTAAAGTCATTTACCCGGGAGATTATATGTTCGGATGGATCTACAGCAACGGTTCAAATGTATCCATCCTGAGGGAGGGTAACCCGATTGGAAGCTATTATGGCTACATTTCGGAAGGGGTGGATCCTGAAACCGGCGATATCCTTTACAAAGACATCAATAACAACGGTATCCGCGGACCTCAGGATACCGGCGACCGGACCATCATCGGGGATCCGCATCCTGATTTCACCTTTGGATTTACCAACGATCTCAAATACAAGCGGTTCAACCTGAATATTTTCTTCCAGGGCAGCTATGGCAACGATATCTACAACGCCACCAGGATAGACCTGGAAGGAATGTTTGACACTAAAAACCAGTCAATCGTTGTTGCCGACAGGTGGACCCCTGACAACACGGATGCCACGGTACCCAGGGCCAGGAATGGAAATATAGACAACGTGAATAATTCAACCCGTTTTATTGAAGATGGTTCTTATGTAAGGCTGAAGTCTGTTACTTTATCCTATGATATCTTTGATGAGGAGCATAACACAAAAAATATCAGGAAGTTTTCTGTATTTATTACCGGTCAGAACCTCCTTACTTTTACAAATTACAGTGGTTTTGATCCTGAAGTGAACGCCTATGGGAACAGCGCCACTGAGATGGGTATCGATTACGGTACTTACCCGCAGGCTATCACAGCTCTCATCGGATTAAATGTTGAATTCTAAAACTCTACAGCCATGAAGAAAACATATATAATATCAATTGTCCTTCTTACAGCATTGTTCTTCACAGGTTGTGAGAAGTTTCTTGACCTGCAGCCTGAATCCCAGGGAGTTGCCGTCGAAAATACCGCAAGCGATTCCGCGTATTACACTTCAGCTTCAGAAATAGAATCGGCCCTTGCAGGGGCATACAGGGATTTTAAGAATGAATATTTTGAACTTGATTATTTTGTCAATGGAGATGCCCAGGCAGACGATGCCTATGCGGGCGCCGACAATACCTGGAATTTCCAGATCGACGAATATACCATCGATGCCTTGAACGGTAATGTTGGCCGTGACTGGGGATATTTGTATTCCGCCATCGGGAAAGTGAACCTGATCATTAACAACGTCCCTCCGGTGCATGATACCATTATGGAAGCGGCCAGGAAAAAGGAAGTCATTGCTGAAGCATCATTCATCAGGGCATTTATGTATTTCCAGCTGGTTCAGCTTTGGGGCGATGTGCCTCTTCAGCTGGTAGATATAAAAACAATGAGTGTTGAATTACTGGATGAGTATTATGATATCCTCTATCCGCCCCGGACAGAGAAAGCTGGAATTTACAACCAGATCATTATGGACCTGGAAACAGCTCTGGACGGTGTCCCTTCGACCCAGCCCAATAAGGGATATGCTACAAAAGGCGTGGTAAATTCGGTCCTTGCCTGGGTTTATGCAACAATTGAACCACACGACTGGGCCAGAGTATCGTCATATTGCGATGCCGTCATTAACGGGGGCTATAGCTTGTTGCCCGAATATGACCAGCTCTGGGATAATTCACAGGAGAACAACGCAGAATCAATATTTGAGATCAACTACGATGGCGGCAGCACCGATGGTAACTGGGGCGCCAAGATGTTCCGGGGCAGCGACTGGAAGAAATTCAATATTCCTTCAAATGACCTGGTTGCTGCTTTTGAAGCCGAACAGGATGAGATCAGGATGAATTCTTCCATCGTTTGGGAAGATGTATCCGGTAAGTGGTCTGATCCCCACTGGCCTTCAAGCAATTATCCTTTCATCAACAAATGGCGTAATTTCACGGAAGGCAGTGATCAGAACTATATCTTCATCCGCCTGGCTGATATTCTTTTACTTAAGGCAGAGGCGCTCAATGAACTGGGTGATGTGACAGGTGCGGCTGAACTCGTTAACCAGGTACGTAGCCGTGTCGACCTGCCAAATACAACAGCGGCCACCCAGGAAGACATGCGCCTGGCCATCGAGAAAGAAAGAAGGCTGGAGCTGGCATTTGAGGCACGACGCTGGTTTGACCTGAAACGCACAGGCAGGGCCATAGAGGTTATGAATAATGTGAAAGGCGAAGGTGGGGTGGATTTAGGCTATAACCTGACTGAAAATAAGCTTATCTGGCCAATACCGCAGGGTGAACTTGATAAAAATGCACAATTGACTCAAAATCCAGGGTATTAATTATGCGCAACAATCGATTCCCGGTGTTTCTATTCCTGGCAAACCTGTTGCTGGTAGCATGGGTGTTTTATCTCCCGCTGGGCTGTAAAAGCAAAGAAAATCCTGATCCAGATCCTGTACCGGTGAAAGATTCAATTGGAAAAGCTGAGCAATGGGTGACAAGCGGAAATAAGTCAAAACTCATGAAAAAGGGACCAGATCTTGTAATAAAGTCAAAGGGTACGGACAATTTTCCGGTCATAGTAGTTGATACAACAACAGGTTTGCAGGAAATCGAAGGTTTCGGCGCTGCGCTTACTGGCTCATCAGCCTACCTGATTAACCGGAAACTGGGTGCTGCCCAGAGATCAGCATTGCTGACAGATCTGTTCGACGAGACTGATGGGATTGGCATCTCCTACCTCCGCCTGACCATGGGCGCTTCTGATTTTTCTCTTTCTGATTTTACTTATAATGATCTTCCTGCCGGGGCGACTGATTTCGAACTGGAACAGTTTTCACTGGACCAGGACCTCGATGATGTTGTTCCCGTCCTGAATGAAATCATCCAGGTCAATCCCGCTATTAAACTGATGGGTTCTCCCTGGAGCCCTCCCGCATGGATGAAGACTAACCAGAGTATGGTAGGAGGGAAGCTGAAAACGGAGTGCTATGATGTTTATGCCGGTTATTTTGTAAGATATATCCAGGAAATGCAAAACCAGGGTGTCACAATAGATGCCATCACTCCGCAGAATGAGCCGCTGTATTTTACAGCTTCTTATCCCTGCATGGAGATGCAGCCCGAAGAACAAAGGGATTTCATCAGGGACCACCTGGGGCCGAAATTCGCTTCATCGGGCATCAGTACTAAGATCATTGTTTATGACCACAACTGGGACAGGCCGGATTACGGTATAACCATTCTCAATGACCAGGTGGCCAGGACCTTCATTGCCGGCACGGCTTTTCATGCTTATGCCGGCAATGTCACCACCATGAGCACAGTCCATAACGCTCATCCAGACAAAGGCCTTTATTTTACGGAGATATCCGGTGGCGAATGGGCGACGGATTTCAGTGCCAACCTGATGTGGTACATGGAAAACATTTTCATCGGAACCACAAGGAACTGGTCAGCGGTCGCGTTATTATGGAACCTTGCCCTGGATGAAACCCATGGCCCGCAAAATAACGGGTGCGGCGATTGCCGGGGCGTTATCACCATCAATTCCGGTTCCGGGACGATCGAGAAAAATGAAGAATACTATGCCCTGGCGCATATGTCGAAGTTTGTGAGGCCGGGCGCGGTAAGGGTTTCGGCCCCAATCCCACAGGCTCTGACAAATCTCATCGGGCGTGGCTTTTTTAAATCCGGACGGTTCAAAAGCCCTGGTAATATGCAATGTCGCTACAGATGACAGGGTTTTCAGCGTTAAACAGGGAGGAAAGAATTTCATTTATTCAATTCCGGCGAAATCCGTCGCTTCTGTTGTTTGGTAATGTAAATCAATAACTAATATGAAAAGATCCATTTTATTCATTTCTGGTTTCATGGCATTAACGGGAATTTACGCACAAACAAGCTTTCGCAGTAATTCAGACGGGCGTAAGGTAAAAGTTATAATAACCGCGGAAAAAACCGATTACAAGCTTACTGAAACTGATCCGCTGCTTTTTGCTCCTCAAGTACAACCATTTGAGAATCAGCCATCCATTTTTATTGACAGTTCAAAAACCTACCAGACCTTTTTGGGTATAGGGGCTGCTTTGACTGATGCATCAGCAGAGACTTTTGCCAAACTGCCGGCCGCAAAGCAGGAGGAATTCCTCATATCATATTTTGACAGGAGCAAAGGGATTGGCTATACATTGGCGCGTACAAATATGAACAGCTGTGATTTTTCAAGCGGCAGCTATACTTATGTCGATGAGAATGACAGGGATTTGAAAACGTTCAGCGTGGCCCATGACCAAAAGTTTAAGATCCCTTTCATTAAAAGGGTGATGGCTGCCGCCGATGGCAAAATCGATCTCTATGTCAGCCCCTGGAGCCCCCCGGCATGGATGAAAGACAATAACGATATGCTGCAGGGTGGCAAATTGCTGCCTGAATATTATCAATCCTGGGCCGATTATTTTGTGAGATTTATCAAGGCATATGAAGCCCTTGGGGTACCGGTCTGGGGATTGACAGCGCAAAATGAACCTATGGCAAAACAAACATGGGAGTCATGCATGTACACGGCTGCTGAAGAGCGCGATTTCATCAAGAACTACCTGGGGCCCGCACTCTGGAACAATGGCCTGAAAGCTAAAAAGCTCATTGCCTGGGATCATAACCGTGATTTACTGTATCACAGGGCCTCGACCATCCTGAATGACCCGGAAGCGGCAAAATACGTCTGGGGGATCGGTTTTCACTGGTATGAAAGCTGGACCGGCGCCCCGATACCTGAAAATGTGAAGCGGGTTGCCGAAGCTTTTCCGGAAACTAATCTTTTACTGACGGAAGCCTGTAATTATCCGTTCGGATGGGATACCTTCGACCAGTGGCATTGGGGTGAAAATTACGGCTCCAGCATCATATCTGATCTGAATAACGGAGCTGTCGCCTGGACCGACTGGAACATCCTCCTGGATGAAACCGGCGGGCCCAACCATGTGAAGAATTTTTGTTTTGCACCGGTACATGCCGATACCCGTGATGGCAGCCTGCATTATATGAATTCGTATTACTATATCGGGCATTTTTCAAAATACATCATGCCCGGGGCGAAAAGAATTGCCTGCTCTTCCAGCAGGGCCCAGCTACAGGCAACGGCTTTTAAAAATCCTGACGGGAAAATAGTGGTTGTTGTGATGAACCAGGGCGATACCGAAGTGGCTTTTCGCCTGTACGTGGAAGACCAGGCTGCCGAAACGGTCAGTTTGCCTCATTCCATCATGACCCTGATATTCTGATAAATAAGCAGGAGACTCAGCTATTCCTGCCGGAGATCATTTTCAGCTCTCTTTCCGCCATCATGGCAAAAGAGTCGTGATAATCAACCATTACTTTATCTCCTTTGAACCTGAAATGGTAAGATTTCCCGGAGGCTGCGCCAATAATGGTTAAAGGACGGTTACCCGTGTATTCAAACTCCCTTTGAGGTTTATTATGAAGGGGGGGATTCGTAACATTCCCGGCTGTTTTCTCAACTTTTGGCGATTTTGCCTCATTCAGCCATTCATTTCTTTTTTGTCCGCAACAACCCATATTATATTGATAATGTTATTTTTTATCAGTTAATTTAAAGAGTAAACTGGCAGCACCTGAAAGGGCAAGCCAGGTAATGATGCCCGGGATCCATTCGTTGCATAGCAAAAAAGCAAACGGTATGGCAAACCAGACACTGAGACAGTAAAAGCAGTCGAGCAGGCTTCCGAAGAAGCCCTGCCCGAACAGCTTTCTGAATTTGAAACTTAAATCAAATGGTCCGTCTTCCTGCGTAAATAAGTGTGTAATACGCCACAGGGCAAGTACGCACAGCAAAAATTCCATAAAACTTATGTTGTTCATGGATTAAGACGTTCCATCATAATTTGTGAGTAGGTTTGATACAGTGATGACAAACCGGTGTTATACCCGTTGGTAACGCGCTGCCTGGCCGTTAAAGCAAACGAATAGACTGTGAAATATTCGCCGGCCTTGATCCATCCGTCTCCCATGGCAAGCGGCTCGATTTGAACGCTCACCATTCCCGGATTGCTGTAATCATCCTGTGTGCCATTATAACCCGGGCATCCGTGATGGACATTTATTGGACTGGTGCCGCCCGGAAACGTATGCCCTCCTGCAATTGTGAAATTGCCTTCAATATTGGCATTCAGATCAAGTGAGGTTCCGGGACACCTTCCCATCGACAACGCGTAATTATCCACAAACCCATACGGGTCGTTTGCCTTGAATGAAAATACCATCGGTGTTTTCATCTGCAGATCAGTCAGCCGGTAAAGCCCGCATCCCTCGTACAGTATGGATGGGTCGTCAAGTACCGGGCCCGTCATCTCGAAATTTAGCCCGTTGTTGTGAATATACAGTGCGACCAGGTCTGTGGCACCGGTAACATGGTTGCCGGCCGTATTATAGCCATCTACCCGCACATAAAACTTTCCGGGGGTCCTGACACCGGCGATTACATCGTAAAGTGCCGTGTTCAATTGCATGTAACGGTCGAAATTGGAAAATTCCCAGTCAATGCCGTCCGCAAAGATTTCCCGCTGAATGTTAATGTATGCGGCGACTGTTCCGTTCAAAGTACCTCCGACATTCGGGTAAAATGGCCCGACATCATCGCCGATATAATTAGGCAGGTTACGTTTGGAGAACTTTGGATGCTTGTAGTTCTGGCTGACATAATCCCATCCCAAAGTGCCGGAGCGCCTCACGCGAACCGTATACCACTTTATATCATTGTCAGCTGCATTTTTAGCCAGGTCATACATGCATCCTTTGATGTCTATGGTCCCGTTCCA
This sequence comes from uncultured Bacteroidales bacterium, assembly GCA_963701785.1. Classification (GTDB taxonomy): domain Bacteria; phylum Bacteroidota; class Bacteroidia; order Bacteroidales; family JAGOPY01; genus JAGOPY01. Next base: position 573,723 of record CAVPBC010000003.1, read on the forward strand.
GGCGGCACATTCAATGCTGAACCCGGCAAGCGGACTGTTGACAGATATTTTTCCGGTCGATTCGAGATAGTTGGAATAACCATACCGCTGCGTGGCAGCGCCTGAAGTTGACCCCAGTGTATTCTGATTTCCCCCGATGAAAACATTGCCCAGGCTGCCGATCAGGTTGCCGTTGAAACAGGCAGAAGGAATATGCACGGTTGATTCAGGTAAGCACAGGTTGATTCTTTTCAGGTTGGAAATGTTGTAGAAAGGCGCACTTTCATATAAAACCTGGAAAGGCGAGTATTCTACTATTTTTACGATCACATCAGGATACATGACTACATTGACATCTTCGCCCAATGCAAGATCGGAGGAGTCTTCCAGGCCAGGGAATGTCATATCAAAACTGAACCGGAAAATATAATTACCATTCATATCGGTAATGGTATCTCCCAGTAACCGACGGTTGCCCTCGCCGGTGTATGCCCCTCCCGCCAGTTCAGCGGCAGTGCGGTCATATTCCTCGAAAGTAAGTGTCAGATTTGAACCTGGATCCGTAAAACAGCGGGAGAATAATCTTCCGATATCCTGGGCCAGTTCAATATTTTCCTGGTACCTGTTCAATGGCTGTAATGCTGATTTAGTTGTTTCCGATTTCACCAGTGTGAAGTTCGAAACAGCAAAATCAGAGCTTGTTTCCTTATCTTGCTTCGATTCCCGTTTCTTTTCATCTACCGGTTTGCGTAAATAAGTCAGCGCGGTTTTAGGCTGCATGGCCTCTCCTCCGAAATCAAGGACCAGTGGTTTAAAGAATGGTGGAGGATCAGGCGGATTGGGCCCGAAAGGAGGTATGCGTTCAGGATACAGTTTTTCAATAAGAGCCTTGAGCTTATCATTTTTAAGGGCTGCCAGTAACCCGGTATAGGTGTCTATCACATATAAGGGGTATTTGCGGCATGGATTAAAGATGCACCTCCCGCTGTAAAGCGTAACATTTCCGTAAACGATGAAATCGTTGATATTGGCAGGAGTTGAGCAGGTCAGGATCAGGTCGTTGAAGTCAGCATCTTCCCTTGAATCATCAGAAAGGATATCAAATACATAATTTCCGCCGGACTGGAGAGGGAATTTCAGCTTTGTATAAGAAGTCTGCCAACCTGTTCCCGGGTTGTGTTGGATAGCAATGGACCACTGGATACCGGTGACATTTACCGATGTCCCGGGTGTGCCGGTGTGCACTCCATTGCCTGATGCTGCACCTTGCACAATAAAACGCTGTGGGTATGCAGCACTTTTTGATTTTACGGCAACTTTCCAGTTACCTTGCATGGAGATTATCATATATAATTGTTTTAATTTGCCTACTCTTGGATAGGATTTTCGGCGTTCTCCTTTACAATGAAATGAATTTTCCATGCCAGAGGGGGGCTTTGCATATCGCGTCAATCGAGTAATATTAGTAAAGTCAGTAAAGCTGGTGCCTGGCAAAAGGAAATATAAAGATATGTCAATTTAAAAGATAAGTCAATGATTAATTGACTTTTTATAATTTTTTAACAATTGAATATTTTTTAAAAGACAGGAAATCAAGCAAATAGTATGTAACTAATGGGCTATCACATCTGTTAATTAACGGGAATATTCTGACTTTGCATGGCAGCCAGGGAAACATGAACCTCCGTTTTCATTTGCTATATAATTAAGAGGTAATTCCCAATTGCCAAAAGAAACCTTTTCCGCAATGAGGTGTTCATTTAAGGAGGCATGGACATTATGGCACATGCTGCAGTTCCTTGCTTTTTCTCCATTCATGTGAATGAAATGTAAATTATTGTCTCCATTTCTGAAGTTAGTCGAAGTCTTTGTTTTCGCCACATTAAGGAGATTGCTGTCATGGCATTCCCAGCATAATTCAAAATTCTCAATTTTTGCAGGCGCATATTCTCCTGCGGGATACGATTTGGTTAGTAAATAATTGAAGCGGGATGTGTGAGGCAAATGACAAATGACACACCCGTCAGACTCGATAACAGGATGGATTACCCGGCCTTTGGTTAATTGTTCTTTGATGTTGGTTATATTCCTTTCTTTTGTATTGATAACCCTGAAATGGCAACTGAGACATACATCAATTTCCCCTTTGTTAAGAAGTTTTTTTTCCTGGGAAGCATGTGGTGAATGACAGTTCATGCATTGCTTTTTATCGGTCATTGCATGGTGGATTAACCGGTTTGTTTCCATTTCAATTTTTAATACTTCATGACAGTTGAAACACAGGCTGGGAATTTCTTCTGTTAAATATAATCCTGTAGCGTTGTTCTCCGGATGCCGGGCCTGATCGATCTGATGGCAGTTCTCGCAAGATTCCCCGGCAGGACCATGAATGTAATTCATCCCGGTGAGTATTTCATGGCAATCAGTGCATTTCCATTCTTCTGGTGCATCAGACCGGACAATTTGGTATTTAATATCCTGGGACTCTCCTCCTGTTTTTTCATTTAGAATATTCATCATGAAGAAAGAAATAAATGGCAGGCAAACTATCAGATATCGGGATATTCTCATGATTAAAACTTTCTTAAAATTTGAACATATACTCCCTTGAAGTTTATGATCTCACCTATATAGTTTCGATTGTATACCTCAAGTCCGAGAGTAAAGTATATTTTGTAAACAACAGATGTTAATTCTAGTTTGGATGTTATCAAATCCAGGTCAATACCACGTCCTGCCTGGTTTCTGTACATAACATCCAGGTTGAGTTTGGTCTGGTTGAAAAGCGTATAGGCCACTTTCCCTGTAATGTCAATATATCTTTGATCCTGGGGCACTATTTCATGTAACAGTTTATAAAACTGCAGGTTGCCGTTAAGTGTAAAAAGTAACTTGTTTTTAAAGTTCTTTTGCATATTGATATAAAACCTGGCCATATGATAGGGGAGTATTGAGCTTTTATAATCTTCATATTCAGCCCCCCAGTCAATATTACCAAAATTCAGACGGAAACCAACGACATTTTGCGTATAATAATTCAAAACTATATAATCCGTGTTTTCAAGGTTGAAGTAATTCTGGTATGAAAGCCTGTAATACAGGTCGAGCTTGTTCTTAAACAGCAGGAAATTTGCTGAAAATATATGATCATGTGTATCATATTTATAAGACCCGGGCTGGGTTGCGGTGTAATTGGCATAAACGGTTGTATTATTGGCGATAAGGCCGCCGGGTATCCGCCTGATTTCAATGTATTTGCCCGTTTCTATCAGGATATAGTCAACCCCCAATTGGTATATTAAAGTTCCTGTAAAATCCTTTATAACAACCGTTTGAATATCGATGTATGGCCTCTTAAGCAAGACGATTTTAGTATCCGTCAGCACATATTCTTCAAGTTCAATATGAATTAGGTTTGAAGTGCTGTTAAATGTTTGGTGATACCTGAAATAGGTGTAGGTCAATTGTAACTGCCCACCGGGAATGATTTTGGTATACTCCAGGTCGAAACCGATCTTGTTATTGGTTTCGTTGTAAAGGGAATGGTCCATTTTATTGAATTCAAAAAATATCCTTGAATTTAAGCTTTTATAAAGCTTATGATCAAGCGCTGTGAAGGTATTGTATTGATTTAACAATCCATTTTGCTGAACCATATGATAAAAGGAGTAATTGCCTGAAAATGATAAATTTGCAGGTAACTTAAACGAAATAAGTTCCATTGCCTGGAACCTGCTGAATTTATTATCGCCTCTCTGATCGAAATTCGAGACTACCGTATTGAGATTGTATTTCCTGTTTTCATCAAGTGAAATGTTACTGTTAAAATATATTTCACTTACCTTATTTCTTACTATATATGAATTTTCATTCTCATTGATAATATCGTTATATGAAAAATTAAGCTGTTGCTTGTCATAATTGGTGAATGATTTGTCGAACCTCGCCTGGTAAGTAGTTTGATCCATTGTATATGTTCGTCCTGACTGGATTTCTTTCTGGGCCCATTTCCTTTTATGATAATCTATATATACGGGAAGGACTTTATTTCTGTAAGACATTGATGCACCCCAATGTTTGGTATTGGATTTTATATCAGTTAAATTCTCACGGTTTGAGTAGGATTCGTCAAAATTTGCGAATACATTCATGTTTACCTTTTTGTTACTGAAAAATGCAGCCATGAGATCCAGTTTTTTCACGGTCCTTACTTCCGACTGATCAGGTGTCACCAGATATGTATCTCGCCGTGTTTCAGGAACATAACCTGCATTGAGATCCAGTGTAAGAAAATTTGGATGCAGGAAATAACTTGTTGTATTGAGCATCAGGCCTCCTGAAAAATAAGCATTGTTTTCCCTTTCGGTGAAATCATTGTTGTTTACGTACTCATTCCTGTAATGGCCGTTGAAAATAATTTCACCTGAATAGGCTGCCAGTTTATAGAATTTGAAAGAATTACGGGTATCTTGCGCGTAACATTCACCGGCCAGCGCATAAAAAATGAAAAGTGATATGATTATTTTCCTTTTCAAAAAGTTATTGATTATCTGAGCATATACCGGTCGTCTCCGCCATGAGGATTATGACATGTAGTGCACTCAGCATTATCGATTTCCTTGTGTACTTCATTACTCAATACCTGGTCTTGCTGATGGCAATGCAGGCAAAGCGATTGACCGGTCCTTATCAACAATTTAGCTGCTGCTGACATATGCGGATCGTGGCATGCGGTACAATAACCACCTGCGACGGGCCCGTGCAGTGATTGGAAAATCCCGCTAAAATCATCATGACACTGGTAACAAACTTCGGGCTGCGGCATTGTCAGCTTACCCATAGTATTGTGGTCATGGCAGGCATCGCACTGCTTTTCTTTTGCCGGGACATGATAAACCAGTAGTTGGACTTCCGGATTCTGAATTCCTGCAATATCAGATGAATCGGCAACAATCAAGGTATCTGAGGCAGGGTTGAATGCCAGGTCTTCATTAGGACCTGGGACGCCATCGAAAAAAAAGTTAAGAACATGGTGGCGACGTGTTGACGAACAACCTGTAAGATATGGAATTACCAGGAATATTGAAAGAAGGATTACCAGAACGGATATTGATCTCCCGGTTTTTTTCCCCGTATTGGTCATGTTAATCATCATTTAAAATCAGGTCATAATTTCAGAACATGGGGTCATTCCTACCACTTTTATTCTTTTTGTAGGTCTTTTTATCCTTATTGATTGATGATGCCGTTTTAACATACCCGTAAACGCTAATTTTATCGGGTCCATACTGATTCGTAATAAAGATCAGGTATTGAAGATCAAAACCCGGATCGACATATTTTTCGAAAAAGCGAAGATGGTTATAATCCAGTGCTACCTTGGCAGGCAGCCACATATCCCCGGGACCTTTATAACTACCCCCGAAATGCATTAATAATTTGCCATCGTCATTGAATATCTGGGTATTCTCAAAGCCTGCATCCACAACATAAAGATTTGATTCCTTATCCACAGCTATTCCTTTGGGACGGGCAAACTGGCCCGGATTCTGGCCATAACTGCCGATCGTCCGGATAAATTTACCTTTGTGATCGTAGACCTTGATTATAAATGCCCCAAAATCAGTAATATAAACCTCGTCACCGGTTACAAAAATATTTGTCGGGGAAAATAAATAATCCTCGTCGCCAGGGTCGGATTCCGGGAAGGTGAATAGTTTTGTGAAGTTAGAATCGTTTTGGTAAGCATTTATGCAATGGCCCGTAATGTTTGAAACCCAGATCGTATCATTTAATACCATCACATCGCCTGGTTTGAAATTCTCCATCTCACCAATGCTCGTATCATATTCCCCTTTTTCATTAAAAATGACGATTTGCATTCGTTTAGTATCAGCTACATATAAAAATCCCCGATCATCGACAAAGCAATTTACAGGGACATCTAATTGCCCTAAGCCTGTCGGAATAAAGCTTTCGAAACTGTTTTCATTCATGTCAACTATATGAAGGCCATGAATGAAAGTATCACAGATATAGATTTTTCCATTTGCCACGGAAATGCCGTATGGTTTGTTGATTGCTATATCTTCCCTTTCGCCAAGAATGAATTTAGCAAAGGATTTATTCCTTCCGGTCACGTCGTGCGACCCGCTGAAACTGGTGAGATACTGAATCCTGGTTGTATCAGGAGGTGACGGATAAATGATTAGAGAATCATATCCTCCGACAGGTTGAGTCTTCCGGGAACATGAAATGAAGGAGGCACATATGAGCAATAAAATTATTAGCCTGCGGATCATTGATGATAAATTGAGAATGAGTCAATAAAATTTTAGATTAAAGTTAAATAGGTAGATATTTAACATATCATTCTGATTTTAAGAAAAAAGGGCGAAATAGATCCGCCCTTTTCAAACCATCCGTAATGAACGAATGACCGGTTAACTATTTTATATGACAGGTCAGGCAGAGGGCACTGGCTGAATTGCTTTTTAATAACATGTAGTTGATGCCGCCGGTATTATGAACATCGTGGCAGGAAGAACACTGCATTTTCCCTGATATGAGCATATCGTCGTCAATGGTACCTCCCAATCCGGACAATCCGGTTGATGGATCTTCCAGTTCACCATCCGCCGTAGCTAAAGCGGTATTGTAGGTGAAGGAAACCGGGTGGTCATTGCCCAGGTCTGTTCCTATTAATGCATCGCCGGTGATCTCGGTTGTCCCGGTTGTAATTCCCCCGAAATTTTCCAGTGCGACAGTACCATCATGGCAGCTCAGGCATAATTTTGAACTCCCGTCCGGCTGGCCCATGGTTGCGTCCAAAGTTCCTGTCGCATACAACGTAAATGTTGCGGTACTTAATTGATGATTCCATAATGGTGCATCAGCTATTCCTGTCATGGCATTATGCGGGGTATGACACACAATACAGATCTCACCTGTGGTATTCCAGGTTTCGCCACTGAAATCATGCGCAGAACCGGTGATTTGTGAATAACTGAGTTGTGAAAACAATAAAAGGATGGCAAATAAGAGTACTACTTTTAGTTTTTTCATTGTAAGTTATTTTTTAATTTGACCTTAAAATTTACACAGGTGCATTTCAATAAGTGTGCCATAAAATATAATTTACACATATACAATAAGTTACAGATGCTGATTTTCCGCTGCTTAATATTATAAGCAGGGATACGATCAATTTATAAATAGTATGGAAAGATGTTTGGAAATATCGTGGTAAATGCTAGTGCAAATTTTACATTACTGGGTCAAATGACCCAGCTGATTTGGGTCATTTGACCCAGGGAACCTATAAATTATATTTTTTCAGCTTATACCTGAGCGTATCCCTTGATATTCTTAATAGTTTAGAGGCTTTTGTCTGGTTATAATCAGAATTTTCCAACGCTTTTTTTATGATTTGTTTTTCTATGTCAAAAAGTGAAATTCCTTCATCAGGCAATTCAAAAGCACCTATTGACAACCTGTTTTCAGGCATAGCATCCTGCGACAGCTTTTCTTTCAAGCTATTATCAGCAGGTTTATTGAGAGATATGATTTCTCCTGGAAGGCTTTCTACCTGCAGTATACTTGCATTCTCAAGGATTACTGCACGTTCAATCACGTTTCGGAGTTCGCGGATGTTGCCAGGCCAGTTATATTGGGTCAGTAATTCGTTTACCTCAGGTTGGAGATTGCTGATATTTTTTTGAAATTGAATATTATAAAATTTAATGAAATATTCGGTTAACAGCGCGACGTCTTCTTTGTGTTCCCGCAATGCGGGAATGCTGATCTGGAATACTTTCAACCTGTAATACAGGTCTTCTCTGAATGTTTTTTCATCAACTGCTTTTTTCAGATCTTTATTGGTTGCCGCAATGATCCTGATGTCAACCGGGATATTTACTGTTCCTCCCAAACGCCGGAATTGTTTGTTTTCAAGAACGCCCAATAGTTTAATTTGTGTCGCCTGGTTAATTTCACCTATTTCATCCAGGAACACTGTTCCTCCTTCGGCTATTTCGAACAAACCTTTCTTTAACTGCCTGGCATCCGTAAATGCTCCTTTTTCGAAGCCAAAAAGTTCACTTTCCAATAAGGAGTCCGGTAAAGAAGAACAGTTGATCGTAACAAATGGTTTATCTTTTCTGCCGCTTTCGTTATGGATTGCACGTGCAAATAAATCTTTACCGGTACCACTTTCTCCAAGAAGCAATATGGTTGTCGTATTTGTCCTGGCAATCTTTTTTGACACCTGGACTATTTGCCTGATTACCGTCGAATCACCAATGATATGATCAAATGTGATGATGTCTTTTTGCTGTCGTCGTAATACCTGGATTTCTTTGCTTATCTCAATTTTTTTCTGGATATTGTCGAGAATAACGTCTATTTCTTCAAACGAAAATGGTTTGTTTATATATTCTGAAGCTCCGGCTTTCATAGCTTTGACCGCAGTGTCAATGGATCCGTATGCGGTCATGAATACAATCGATGCATCTTCATCAGCCGCTTTAATTTTCAAAATAGCTTCCAGTCCCAGCATGCCGGGCAATTTATAATCAACAAAAACAACTTGTGGATGATGAGCTTCAAACAACTTGATGCCTACCTCCCCCGAATCAGCTGCAAAAACTATGTAATCTCTTGAGATTAAATGTTTTTCCAATGACCACCGGATTAATTTCTCATCCTCAATTATCAGGATTTTTAATTTCATGATGACTATTATAGTTAATGATTATGACCATCTAATTAGGTTTAGCAGGTAATGAAATGAAAAAAGTACAACCAGTGCCAGGCAGGTTTTTAAACCATATTTCTCCCTTGTGATTATCAATAATTTCTTTGGAAATAGCCAGACCAAGCCCGGTACCTTTGGTGTCCGTTGTAAAAAATGGTTTAAAAATATCCGATTCAATTTCTTCCGGGATCCCTGCACCGGTATCGCTCACGGATATGATCACATTATCATGCGAATGATCTGTCGCAATCCTGTATGTAATAGTCCCATTATCAGGTGAATACTTTATTGCATTTAAACTGAGATTCAGCAGAACATTTTCAATAAGTTCATGATCAAAGCGGATAATGGGTATATCTGGCTGAAGATCCAGTTTAAATAAGACCTTTTTATCATGTGACTGGTTTTGAAGGAAAAATACCAGTGATTGGATTATTTCAATGAGATTTCCTTCCTGCAGGTTGATATCTTTTGTTCTGGAGAACCTTAATAGGTTTGAAATAGCCCTGTTTACACGGGATGCCTGGCGTTGTATTTCTTCCAGGATTGGTTTGTTGCGATCATCTTTCAGATCAGCTACGATTATTTCCAGTGCACTTGCAATACCCGTAATCGGATTTCTTATTTCATGAGCTATCCGAGCTGACATCTCCCCGATAGTGGCTAATTTTTGCGAATCTTTCAGTTCTTTCTGATGATAGATGGTCAGTTCTTTCTGGGTTCTTTCAAAAGTGTCAAGCATCTCATTGAAACTCTTCCCCAGGTTTCCCAATTCCCTGGTCTCCGGTATGGATAACCTGGCATCAAGATTTCCCTTATTTATGGTTATAATGGTTGATCTGAACTGTGCCAGGGATTTTTTAATGTATTTGTAATGGAGGTATAGGACAAATAAAAATATAACCAGTATTAATAAAACCGTATAAACCAAGCTATACCACTTAATGATTGACCTTATCTTTTGAGGCTCATCATTGCTCAAATCATATATTATCATGCCCAGGTTTTTTGGAGTAGCTCCATGGCATTGATAACACGATGGTGCATTTTGCATTTTAATAAATACCCTGGAATATGGTTCAGGTTCGGTAAGATAGGCTTTTACAGATATATCTTCATGGAATAAATATATTTCATTTAGATGATTGGTGTCAGTGGAAAGATATTTATAATCTGCAGGATAAACGACCTCTGATGCTGAATTTACGAGGTATGCCCTTAACACCTCATTATCGTCAACCATGCTTTTTAATAATGATTCTATTATTCTGCCATCATGCTGGCTAATGGTGAAATAATAGGACTCCCTGACCAGTGAAAATTGCCTGACGATTTCCTTTTCATTAGCGTCCAACCTATTTTTAATTACAAAATAAAATCCGGTAAATGATAACAGTGAAAAAACGGAGATCACTGCTATGAGTGTTCCAATTATTTTTAGCCGGAAACTGATCCATTTCATATTAATCACTTAGTAACTTAATGGATTATGATTTTCACCATGGCAGGTCAGGTAACATCGCCCATGGTAGAGCCCCTGGTCTTCAAATTTTAGCTGGCCACCGGAACTATTCGTGACAATAGTTGTCCAGAAATTAATCAGGTTTGAATTATTGGTGCTGTTTCCCTGTGTATGGCTTATACCATGAGGATCATGACATGCGTTGCAGGGCGTTTTTTCATCTATGATATGCTTCTTATGATATTGAAATGAGCCTCCTTCAGTAATGATGGCGGTCCGGCTGTGACAAGCATAGCACAATGCATAGGCATTGGCTGATTCGTTCGTATTATCGGCGGTAATGTACTGACGTTTTAAAATTCTTGGATAAATAGAACCATGAGGTCCTTTGGGGGATGATGTCCCGTCACTGGCATGACAATCAGTACAATAAATAATACTTGAAGTGGTATAAGGTGCAATCAGACTGGGGACATTGGGATTCGCCCCGGGGCCAACCACAGCATGATGCGACGGGTTGTTGGTAGCAAATTCCAGTCGCACATTATTCTGTGAAATTACTCTTGCTGTTGGGCTTGGGGGTGATCCCGGGCTGCCGGCATGGCACCGGTAACAAATTTCGTAAGAGTATTGTGCCGGGTAAACTTCAATACCAGCCTGGTTTACGCCTTTTACTCCAAGCAGGAAACCATTCACATTTGGGGCAGTTGCCGTTGTATTATTGGAAGCATGGGGATTATGGCAATCAGTGCATTCAACGTGCATGGCAGTTACATACGGGGGTTCATTTGGGTCATGAACCTGTAAATAATTGGTGATGTTATGCCTGTATGTTTTGGCAAACTGGGCTGAAATATTTTTAGTAGCAGCATTACCGTTATGGCAATCGTTGCAATTGTTCTCTTCGGGCTGGAAATTCATTAATGTCGGGTTTCCATTGGAATTGTGAGGGTTGTGGCAGTTTTCACATGCATTTTGTGAAACAGTTGTCCATGGAGTATGAAACCAGGGATCAGGGGTAACGCCGTTCCAGGTATGGTTGGATGTGCTATGTGTGCTTGCAGGCCAGTAAGTTCGCTGATGGCAGCTGTTGCAAATGGAGGAATACTGTGTTGTGGCAGCTAAAAAATCCGTGTAAATGTTTTTATGCGGGTCGTGACAGGAGGTGCACTGTAATTCACCGTTCATCAGAGAAACCGGAGGCGTAATGCTGGCCGGGTCCTTTAATTGGCCATCAGCAGTTGCCAGTGCAGAGGTGTAACTGAATGAGACCGGGTGGTCATTGCTAAGGTCAGTGGTAAGGTTGCTTGTTCCGGGGGGCATGGTTGTTATTGGTGAGAAATCTATGTCCACCGGACGGCTGACTATATTTCCCAGGGCGATGGTCCCGTCATGGCAGGAAAGGCATAATATAGAAGCCCCTGCAGGCTGACCGGGCAAAGCTTGCAAAGTTGAACTGTTATATAGAATGTATGTTGCACCGGGATCATCACGGTTCCATAACGGTGCTACAGGTCTGCTGTTATGAGGGGTATGGCAAAACAGGCAAATCTCAGTTTCAGTATTTGCTTTTACAGTACCAGGCCCGCTTACCGATAAATTATGTACGGTATTGACTATAGACTGTGAATAAACCAAAAGATTAAGATGACAGATAATGATTATACTGAGAATAAGCTTTTTTTTCATTTTTGTTCTCCATAAATAAGTTGAAAAACCTGTATCCTGGAATTATAGCTGTCGGCTACATAAATATAGTTTTGATCATCGATGTAGATGCCTGAGGGCAACCAAAATTCGCCTTCACCCTGTCCCTGATTTCCAAATTTGTATAAAAAATTACCCTGGATATCGAAAACCTGGACCACATGAAAGAGTGCATCAACTATATAAATGTGCCCATAACTATCAATTGCGATCCCTTTTGGCCTAGATAAATAGCCGGTAGCATCCCCTGCCTCGCCGAAGACTGAAATGATTTCCCCATCTTTATTAAGTACCTGCACCCTGAAATTCATTGCATCGACGATATAGACATTACCAGCCTGATCTATCCAGATATGAGTGGGGAAATTAAATTCACCAGGTGCCGTGCCCCTCCTGCCAACCCGTTTCAGTAATTCTCCCTTATCATTCAGGACGGCAACCCGGTGGGCGCTGGTTTCAGCTACCCATATTTCATCTTTGACTGTAGAATAGGCAATCCCGGTGGGTTGATTCAATACCAGTGTATCATTCAATAATTGTATTTGCTTTTCACCCGGGAGAATTTTGTAGATTTTCTGAGCATGGGAATCTGTTATTAATAAATTCTTGTCCGGCAACGAACATATCCCAACAAGGGATGAAAAGTCAAAATCGGAATTTGAAATAAAGTGGGGGATATCACCCACATCCTTCTCAACATAAAAAATACTATTACTAGCCTGGTCTAAGATCCAAAATAATTGCGGATCATATGCCAGGATTGAAACCGGCTTGCTTAAAACAGGGGTCCTTTTACCTAGGAATATCTTATTAAAAATATTACGGAAACCGTTGGTATTATTTTTCTTACCGGTTGAAGGCCAAAGACTTACCCACTTAATATATGGTGTAACTATTGATCCTTGCACGGTATCATGATTGTACGCCTGAGTGAAACCGTCAGGAATAAAAAAGATTAAAACTAAAATTGCAAAAACAACCTTTAGCTTCAATCCCTGCAAATTTAATAATGCTTTCAAATCGAAGATAAAGTTAATAAATACCTCATTTTTAGTATATTATTCCATTCTCAATCAGTATAACAAATTTCATGCTATGATTTCTCTAACATCAAATCTAACCTGCAATATCAGGCTTTAAGTTGAAAAACCAGTTAATGAAAGCACATTTTCTGCTGAAAATTGAAGAATAAATATAGCATTTTATCTTTAACAAGCATAAGATAAAACCGGAATAGCCTTAATGGAATTTTTTTTGGTATAATTATTGAAATAATTAACTTTGTAAATAATAGAATTCAATTAATATCAAATAAAAACACTACTATGAAAAAACTAATGATTATTATTTTCGCATTGTTTGCGGGAAGTTCCGTTTTTGCGCAGGAATTTGAGTACATCGGCGCTGCTAAATGCAAAGTGTGCCATAATAAGCCTGAGACCGGCAAACAGTATGATCAATGGAAAGCGACTGGGCATGCCAAGGCATTCGAAACCTTAAAAACACCAGAAGCCATAAAAATCGGCCAGGCAAAAGGTATCGCCGATCCATCCAAAGACCAGTCATGTCTTAAGTGCCATGCCACTGCAGCGATCAATGCTGATCTGAACATAAGCATTACCATGGAAGAAGGCGTTTCATGTGAAACATGTCATGGACCCGGAAGTGCTTATAAATCAATGGCCGTTATGAAATCACGTGAGCAATCGATTGCCAAAGGCCTCATCATTCCGGATGAAAAACTTTGCAAGAAGTGCCATAATCCCGAAAGCCCAACTTACAAACCGTTTGATTTTGCAACAGCCTCAAAAACGATTGCCCACCCGAATCCACTGGCTGCCGGAAAATAAATAATATGTAGCTTTTATTTCTCACGGGTAATCCCGGGGAGTATTAAAAAGTCCACAAAGGGATAAAATTCAATATTTTACTCTTTGTGGACTTTGTGTTTTAACGAAATTACATTTCCCTGATCAGCACCGCTTTTTCCAGTAGAATTTCATAGGTATATCCATATCCGAAATCCTGGTTTATAGCAACAACCCCTTCCAGTGTAACAACTTCGCCTACAGGAATTTCAACGTCTGTTGTAGCCGTCAGGTCAAACTTGCCTTCATATTCAGTGCCATCCTGGATGTGCACCCAGTTCCTGTCCATGATAGAGCCATTGAATTTGGTCACCTCCCCTTTAACCCTGACGGTCTTTCCAGCATAAGATTCTTTATTGGCAATCAATTCAGCTATGGTAATGCCACCACTGGCCGGCTTTATGTCAACCTCGCGTTTTTCGGCTTTCGTCGCTTTTGATGAATGTGGATAAGCCATAGTTTCTGAGGATTTTTTATCCAGTGTCGTGCTGACTGACTGGATAAAATAAACTGTTTCAAAGGTCCTGCCCAGTTCCTTGCTTTCAAAATTGTTCATCTCCATACCTTCCGTATAATAATAAGTATCGCCGGCTTTGGCCTCCATTTTTGGAAGGGCAACCCAGGTATCTGTTTTGTTTTCGGTTAAAAGAAGGTAGGTGTAATTGGTCGTCTGGAGAACCTCTTTGACAACCCCTTTATGGGTGCCCTGGGGTAATTGTTCAGACGATTGTGGATTCTGGCCGAATTGGCATGAAAGGACCATAAAGCCAACCAGGGTTATTAAAAAGAATGATTTAATGGATTGAGTTTTCATCGTATAAGATTTAGTGATTTTCGGGCAAAAATACATTAAATTATAAAGTAAGACGACTCTCAAGCTGGTAGGTTATTTTACCAGGTACCTTAATTTGAATAAATTTTCCGTATTCATATTCCTCAATGCTGTCAACTATGGTCACTCCTTTAATTCAACTATTGACAGAAACTGCTATTTTTTGTATATTTAAGCCTTCTTTCCTAACTGCCAGGTCAAATGAAAAAATTAAGCCTCATTTTGATCATAGCTTTTTTATTGAATAGCCATTTGATCAACGGTCAGGTTGCCGTTACAACCGATGGAACTCTTCCCGACAATTCCGCTATGCTGGATATAAAATCATCTTCCACAGGTCTTTTGCTGCCAAGGTTAAGTACAGAAGAGCGGAATCAGGTTCCCACACCTGCTGCCGGGCTGATCATTTACAATACCACTACGAATCATATCAATTATTTCAGTGGAACCAGGTGGTGCCAGGTAGAAGTAACATTCACTTCAGCTTCAACCGGAGTGTTGAAACCAGGCGGTGGCGTGGCTTTAAGCGGTGTTCCCGGATATGAGCCTGAAGGTTCGGCTATGCTGGATATCAGCGATAACAGCAGGGGGGTGCTGATCCCCAGAACCATTCCCGGGGCGATCACCGCTCCGGCCAACGGCCTGATCATCTACAACACTGCAGCCAGGCAGATCAATTATTTTGACGGAACCGAATGGAAGGAAGTGTGTGCCAGTTCGACCGATATTTCCGGAGCAACCGGTACTCAGGAAGCGAAAGGTTTGGCAATCAATGCCTCATCATCAACGGTTGATCCGTCATCCATTCTTGACGTAACATCCACGGATAAAGGAATTTTAATTCCACGCCTGACCGAATCACAGCGGGATATCATTAACCCTGCGGAAGGGCTGATGATCTATAATCTTACTTTGAATGTTATAGAGTTCTACAATGGAACGGGATGGTATAAAATGAACCTGAGCAACGATATAGATGTACCGGCAGAAGCTCTGCATGAGCCTTTGATGACCCAGGTCACCTGGAAATGGCATCATGTTGACAGTGCCGATGGCTACCGGTGGAACACGGTCGACAATTTTTACTCGGCTATAGATAAAGGACCTGATACCACCCACACTGAAACGGGTCTGACCTGTCTTGGAAATTTCACACGGTATGTCTGGGCATACAGTACCTGTGGGTCTTCAATTGCTGTCGCCCTGGATACCTCAACCCTCTGGTGCTGCGGAGCTCCCATTGCTGATCCACGTGACGGGCAAGCATACAGCACGGTGCAGATTGGCACTCAGTGCTGGTTTGCAGAAAGTCTGAACTATGGATTGATGATTTCTGCCAGTTCCACTATGTCGAATGATGGCATTGTTGAAAAATACTGTTATGAAAACCTGGAGACAAGGTGCCAGGAGTTTGGAGCACTCTATCAGTGGGATGAAGCTATGCAATATATAAATGTCGAGAGCACGCAGGGAGTATGTCCGGATGGCTGGCATATCCCATCTGAATCCGAATGGTTAGTATTGGAAGATTTCCTTGGCGGTAAGAATGTTGCCGGTGGCAAAATGAAAGAAACCGGCTATGTGCACTGGGTTTACCCAAATACAGGTGCGACAAACATTAGTGGATTTACAGCCAGGGCCGGTGGGTATAATGCTTATTCAGAAGCAACTCCCTGGTCAGGGTTATGGACTCATCATTACATCTGGGCCTCAACTCCTTACCTTTCTGATTATGCCAGAAGAAGAGGCTTGTTTTATTTCAGTGGTCAGAGCTATCCGTATTATGATTTGAAATGGCTTGGCTTTTCCGTGAGGTGCCTGAAAACGCAGTAACTTCCAGCAGTCCTCCTGTCTTCCCGTGCTACTTCACCACGTATTTCCCGATCTCCTTCTCCAGGTCCTCTACATGAAAATTTTTCGAGAGAATGATCCCATTTCCGTCAATCAGCAGGTTACTGGGAAGTTCCTGGAGATTATACAACTTAGCCACCGGCGAGCTCCAGAATTTCAGGTCGCTGACCTGGATCCAGGTCAATCCGTGTTTGTTGATGAAATCCACCCAGTTCGTTCTTTTCGAATCCAGTGAGACCCCATAGATTTCGAAGCCTTTCCCTTTTGAAAAGCTTGCATCCTTATACTTTTTATAAAGAATGGCCAGTTCAGGTTGCTCTTTGGCACATGGCGCGCACCAGGTCGCCCAGAAGTCTATCAGAACAAGGTTTCCTTTTAAAGAAGACAAGGCGATGGTATCGCCTGCAGGTGTCGGTAGTTTGATCTCCGGGGCCTTATTCCCGATTTCCGTCCCGACAGGCTGCGATAAAGAAGCTATTGAAAAGCTGATAATGAAGATAAGTCCCAAAAAAACAGGCTTTCTCATAATTAATTCATTTAACATTCAACATTCAACATTATTCACTAACGGGGTATCCGTGGTCAATCCAGTCTACTTTGATATTGGTCGGAAGGTCCAGCAGCTTGTGGTTTTTAAACTGCATCTGGTTCAGGAGGTTGAACGCGGGCCTTACATTCGGGCACCTGCTGTAAGGGCAGCATCCGCAGTAGATCACGATGCTGGCATCTTTTGGAAGATTTTCGACAGCCTTCTTAAGTTTGTCCAGGTTGGCTTTTTCAACTGTAGAGCCGATATCGACTGAATTTGGTATAACGGCAGATGGACCGATGCAATAGATGAACGGCTGGGGAGCATCGGGCGTGTTAAGTGTTTTGGCCAGTTCAGCCGGGGCGAGGAGCTGGGCGGATGTCCAGGGCTCTTTGGATGCGGAAGTGGATACCTGTCCACATGCAATAAACGTGGCCATGATTGCCAGCAGAAACATGATTGGAAAATTCTTTTTCATCTCAGGATGTTTATGTTTAATAAAGATTTCTTTACAAAAATACAGATCTATTTTTAAGTTAATTCTATGTTGAAATCTATTTTTATCATGCCTGCAGCATAAGAAATGGAACCCGACTTATTTAGATCCCGCGCTGAAGTATGGGGTTATTGTAAGTCATGCCTTCGGCAGCCACCGTAAAATATAATGTCGCTTATGCGGCAACTGTGTTTATTATGAAAACAAATCCGAAACTGGCATCATCAGGAATTCCTCAACCGGAATCCCTTCTCTTCCAACAAGAAGAACCTTGGCCGGATTAAATCTCTTTGCGAATTCCGGAATACCTGAAGCTGATTTATTGCGACCGCTTTTCACTTCAATCCCTATGACTTTACTTCCTTTCTGTAAAACAAAATCAACCTCGTGATTGCCTTCCCGCCAGTAATAAAGGTTAATTTGTTCCGTAATGGATTGGTTGAGAAGATGAGATCCTATTGCAGATTCAACCCAACGTCCATAAATTTCTGGTTGTTCAGCTATTTCCTGTCGTTGATTCGGACTTATGGCTGACATCAACGCAGTATTGAACACCTGGAACTTTGGACTTGAAGCCCGCTGCCGGATGGTTGATTGAGAATATTTCTCCAATCCTTTGATCATGCCGGCTCCTTCAAGAAGTTTCAGGTAATGTGCCAGGGTAGTGGTATTTCCGGCATCCTTCAATTGTCCCAGGATCTTATTATAAGAGAGGATTTGACCGGACCATGAACAGGCCAGGTCAAAAAGATTTCTTAGCAATACTGGCTTATCAATCCTGGTCAGCAATAAAATATCACGCATGATGGTCGTTTCAACCAGGGAATGACGGATGTATTCTTTCCAGCGGGTTTCATCGGAAATCAGATCAGCGGGGCCCGGATATCCTCCAAACCAGATGTAATCTTCCAGGGTGAAGCCGAAGGCGTTCTTCATCTCTCTGTAGGACCAGTGAGGAAGCATGGTTACTTCAAACCGTCCTGCCAGCGATTCACTTAAGCCTTTCTGAAGCATGAGCTGTGATGATCCCAAAAGAATGACTTTCAAAGGCAGTTTATCAAAGCTGTCTTTATCCCACTGGATCTTCACCAGGTTGCTCCAGTCCGGAACCTTTTGAATTTCATCAATGATTAGCAGGGCTTCTTTGGCGCCAGCAGAATTATATTTTAACCGGATCGTTTCCCATTGCTGTTGCAGCCATAATGGTTGAGTAGCTTCATCTGCTGATGCATAGTGCCAGGGAAAAGAATATTTGTCCAGAAATTGACGGACAAGGGTAGTTTTGCCCACCTGCCGGGGACCCATCAGAACCTGGATAAATTTTCTCTCCATGCCAAGCCGCTGCTCGATCCTGGAATAATAAGGACGCTGGAACATAACTGATATTTTTCACAAAGATAATAAATTACTCAACGTATTGAGTAAAATTACTCAGTATATTGAGTAAAATATTTTTTAACGCTGTCAGGTTCTCCTTCGTCGAACGCTGACAGGTCATCCGCATTTTTAACCTGACAGTGTCCGCAGGACCTGTCAGCGTTAAAAAACTACTTTCCCACGCAGAATATATTCATAGCTGTATATCAGATTATTATTAATATGAGGTACAAATAGGGTACAAATAAATATAAATCCTGACTCTTAAATGTTACCATAAGTATGTCTCATTGCTACCCGTGATTTAATGGTTTAACTGATGATAACTTATTAATGCTCTTTCATGCATGTGCATTAATATAACAAAATTATTTTCTTTGCATTTGTAATTGATATTGAATTAGTTTAAATTTATAGCTTCGTTTGGATAAACTGAACTTGCTATGTAAAAATGAAGATGTTTCAGCCCAAATTAATGACCTGAAATCCTTTTGTCATTATCCCCCCAATTTGGTATTGTAATTTCAATTACGTTTATCCGTCGATTTTGGACAAGCAAATGCATTTTTTGGTATTACAAGGTAAAATATCACCACTAGTGTGTTTACACAGACGTTAGGCAACATAATAAATTTTGAACCATGGCAAAGTTTACAACAGAACCTAAGGATTATTTGAAAGTCAAAAAGGACGGTAAAACATTGACTCTAATTTCTAAGGAAAAATTTGAAAGTTTTAACGAAGACATTTTAGGCTTAGGTAAGATTGGAGGGGAATCTACCCAAATTAATGCAATTAGCGTGCTATTCGATTTGGAAGGATTTACCATTTTTTGCAAACAAATTGATCCTCACCTTGCTGTACCAGAATATCTCAGCGAGTTTTTAAAATGGCTTTTTGACCAAATAAGAAAAGAGCTTATTATTGAAACCTTTCCAGAAGGTTATACAACATACTCAAAGTTGCCTTTTCTTTCTAAATTTATGGGAGATGGTGTATTGTTCTTATGGAATACAGACGGAATAAGTAATGTTCAAATAAGAAACATTGTTGTTTCTATGTATGAAATTTGTAATAAATATCAGGAGGAATTTTATAAAAAAATTACTAAAAAGATTGTAAGCCCACCTACTAAATTAAGATGTGGAATTGCCAGAGGTGCAATTTATAGTGTAGGAAATGGAAACGATTTTTTTGTTGGTCCATGTATTAATATGTCAGCTCGACTTCAAAAGTTAAATTCACTTACTTTTTGTTTTTCAAGAAGAGGTTTAAATCCTGAAAGGAAATGAATATCTAAATGGACTAGTTATTACTAAAAAAACAGATATACGAGGAATTGGTTCAGAGGAACTCGTTTGCATTATAAAGGCTGAATATGACAAATTAACTAAAGTTGATAAGGAAAAATTTAAAGAGCCATAAATTACGTTACCTAACATGCCGGCGGCCGAGCAATGCCGACGATTTCCGGAGGCTGACATTCACCAAACATACAAATGATGGAGGTAAGCAATGATAGGAACAGAGTAAACCCCGCACTGCGGCTGCCAGCGGTGCAATTGGGCAAATGAACATGAACCAAATTTAATAATGAAATAAATTCTAAATATTAAAATTATGTGGATGTACTTTTATAGAAGTCAAAGAATTAGAGATCTTGCATTAGCCATGAATCCTAAACTTGAAGATGAAATTATATCATTCATTGAAAATGTGGATAAAGTAAGTGCAGAAGTAAGCGCATCTACTTCTAAGTTTCTTGATCTTCTCGTAAGCTTAAAAGCCAAAAATAAACTGGGAAAGACTATGAAGGATTCACAGCAAATAAAAACATCTGTATCAGAAAATATGATAACAAGGACAATTGAGAAATACTTCAATGCACAATAGATAAATATATTACTCTTAATTATAGTACAGAACTCAGCGAATTAAATAATTTGAAAGAGATAATAAGATTTGAGGGCACATTTACTATCCAAGAAGAAGGAAAATCACCTACTGAACAGCATTGCAAATTTTGATGAATCCCGAGTACATAATTGGATTGCTAAGTTTAAAAATATAAATGTGTCTTTTATTACTAATAGAGATTCATTTACAACATGAAAATAAAAGACCCACACCAATTTTATTGTGTTTATCAAGAAGATACAAAACTATTAAACTTGATGGAATAGCTATTCTTGAAAAGGTAAAAGGGAATAAAGTCTATTTGGTTCCAATTTTATTAGGAAATAATCTCAATATAAATGATTAAATACTCATGCAAAAACGAGCTCGATTCTCATACTGTTTATGAGTTTTATGCTAAGTTAAAAAGATTTTTCAAAAGGTTCTGCAGTCATCTTGGATTTAAGTGATGTAACATTCATTGACCCGGAAGGATCCAATTTTATCATACTACTACCCTATTTATTAAGTAAGCATGCAGAAAAAGTTCTCGTGCAACTTCCTTTTAGAGATGATGTTTCAACCTTTATAAAAGATTCTGGAATTATTGATCACTTTACTCATAATAAAATCCAATCATTTAGACAACTTTCCTTATTCATAAATAATTCAGTACCAAATCCCTTCTCCTTTAATAAAGTGAGATCGCCGTATTCATATATACCCTTTTTTAAAACATATTATTTAAATTCAAATAGTATTACGGATTTTTATCGTTCAATGGGAGAAAGAACATACATCTTTGAAAAAAACTCAAAGCTGTTTAGTAGAGCTACAATATGTATAAATGAATTATTAAACAATATGTTACAACATTCAGAGATAAAAGCTGGAAGCGTCACAATTCAATTTAGGAATGTGGGAAAATTTAAAGAACCATATATGTTTATGAGTATAACGGATTTTGGTATTGGTATAAAGAAATCATTACTAAAATCTTCACTTTTTCAAACAGACAAAATAAAAAGGCAGGACGATGAATTTTTTATTAATGCAGCATTGCAGCCGGGTATCTCTTCAACAAACCTATCTGGAAGGGGTGCAGGGCTGTCAATCGTTTTAAATAAGTCCGATAAAATAATAATTGCCTCAGGAAAAAAAAAGGATATCAATCAATAAAAAAGATGGAGATTATTCTAAAATAAAGGAATACAAACTTTGTGATATTCCATATTTTCAAGGGACTAATATTTCAATAATTGTAAAAAACAACATTGAATAATTTTAGTGTATCGAATCGCTAGTCTATATAGGGGCTGTTTTATGTAAACATCATATTATCGAAAAATGATTTCAGTTATAATAGAATCCGCTTCTAACGCCCCTACAGCAGTTAGATGCCAGCGATCCCTTCAAGTATAAAAAACAACTTCGATGAAAATATCAAATATCAAAATTGAGAACTTTAGGTCTATTCATCATACGGAATTTCCGACAACCGACTTTAATATATTTGTAGGCCAAAATAACTGCGGCAAAACAAATTTCTTTGAAGCGGTGGAATTCTTCTTTAATGGTATTGGAAAAAGTGGAAGTATCGAAGATTTAAAATACAAAAGAGACGCACAAAGAGAAATCGCTGTCGAAATAACTTTCACTGGGGCAGTTGATGGTGCAGCGCAAATGCAAAATGTTGCGAATCGAACTAAAATTGAAAACGCACTTGGTGGCATTGACATTGTTTCAATTAGACGTTCAAGTTTATTACCAACAAAGCGTAAGATTTATGTCAATGGCCAAGAAGTAAATCCAGGAACAGGTTTTGATGCAGCCTTAAACGACTTCTTGCCAAAGTTTGAATATGTAAATACGAAACAATATTATGATAGTGTCGCAAAATATGGCAAGTCTACCCCTATTGGAATTATGTTGTCGGGAGTATTAACAGCAATTTTACAGGAAAACCAACAATATCAACAATTTCAAGCAAGATTTAGGGATCTGTTTGAAGACGAGAATTCGGAAATAAAAGCAGAATTTGACAAAGTTGGAAACAAAGTAAAAATCCACCTGGAGAAGCAGTTTCCAGATTGCACCAAAGTTAAGTTTGAGGTTAGTGCTCCTGTATTTGATGACCTATTAAAAAACTTCGAAACTACAGTTGACGATGGAATTGAAACTCTTGCAGAAGAAAAAGGTGACGGCATGCAAAGAGCCTTAATGCTTGCCATAATTCAAGCCTATGCTGATTTTAGAAAAGCTAACGAGGATGTTGGCAAATCATTTTTGTTTTTTATTGATGAAGCGGAATTACACCTTCATCCAACGGCTCAACGCAAATTTAAAAAATGTTTTGCATCTCCTATCTCAGAGCAGAGACCAAGTATTTATCAATACTCATTCGTCAGTTTTTGTAGCTGACAATTATATAAGTCAAACTATTTATAAAGTAGAAAAAAATAGTAGTGAAACTACAATTAATGCTGTGACGGACTTTGACAAGCCATATATTGTTTATGAATTGTTAGGTGGTAGCCCTGCTGATTTATTGCTGCCAAGGAATTTTTTAATCGTTGAAGGGCAGAGCGAATTAGAATTATTAACTCGCGTTATACGAAGGTTTTATTCGGACAGACCTAATATTCATATTGTAAAAGCGAATGGTGATATTGACCAAGCTGAAAGAACAATAAACGCAATTGAGAAATTATATATTCCACTTGAAACAAGTATTTACAAAGACAGAGCGGTAATTTTGATTGACCAGCCTAGCGCACAAAAACAAGCTGGTGTTGTGCAATTTTTAGCAACCTATATTCATCTTCAAAACAATAACCAGTTTTTTAGACTTGCTGAACGCGATATCGAACAATGTTACCCAAATCAACCCGACCTGACATATACAAACTGGAGAAAAACTCAAGCAGAATTAGACGCTATAAACGAAAACGGTAATAGAATAATGACAGGTAAAAAGAAGAAACAAATGGCAAAGCACGTTGGTAATAATATTACACAAGCTCAATTTGAATCAGACTTACAAATTTGTTTTAATGCATTAGAAAGATGTTGGGAATTAGCATTTTGATTTATAAAAAAAATCCTGCTGGTAATAAATGCACAAAAGAATGGCAGGTGAAATATAAAATTGGGAGTTTTGTCGTCCGTCCTGTTCTGTTGGGATTGATTCACTCGAAATTTTCTGCATTATTAAAAAATTTAATATTGGTAATGTTAATATGCCCCTTGCTTATGGTATGGACAAGTTAATGAAACCTTTAAAGGAGCCACTAAAATATTTATTAAAACTAATCTATCGAGCGAGGAGGCTTATAAAGCCTGGGGGAAGCATTTGGCTCAAAATGGTTATGGGATAGCTGAGAGCAGTCTTGAGTCCCTGACACTCACTACAGATGCTCACAACACCACTAAATTTAATTATGAATATATCATAAACTCTGTTGTACTTGGGAATGGCGTTATAAAAATAACCATGAGGTGGCGATTAAAAAAGAGTATTGTGGGTTATCAGAACGGCACAGACTTTTATGACTGGGAATATGCCAAGAGTAGCGGTAATGTTCAAAAAATTATTTTTGATGAGGTATATTCTTATATATAGCAATTTGGCGAACATGAACTTGGATTTGAATAGATTATTGAGGGTAGTGGGAGGAATTTTGTGTAAACCGTGATTGTATCTAATAAGGGTGTGAAAAATTTTGTGTAAACGGTGATTGCATTTAACCACGGCATCGTTCTTCAAATTTAATCATAAATTGGTTATAAATCTGACCCCAATACCGAATTGGGATATGCCATTTCTTCTGGACATTTTGTATAGCAAGGGAAACCGCTTTCAGAGCTGCCTAGACCAATTGAACTATTATTATATTCAATTTTTAATAAGCTTTTTAATAGCAATCCCTTTTTCTGTCTTCTACTTTAATAATATAAAGCCCTCTTTGGAATTCAGAAATATCAACTGAAATTCTATTACTGTGAGCTACAATAGTTTTAATTTGTTGCCCTTGTATGTTAAATATTTCAATTTCAACTATTTGTTGTGCATCAATAGATAAATTGTTATTTGTTGGATTAGGATATACATCTATGTTTATAGCATAGTTTAAATCATTCATACCGTTAACATTTCCTAATTTCGCAAGAAAAGCATCATAACCACCTGCATTTTCCAAAGAATAAGTGCCGAAAGGAAGATTATTTCCTTCAAACATTCCACTTAAAAATATATTCCCAGTAATATCTGTCGCTACTGAATATGCAACGCCCTCTTGATTATTTTGAGCAACACCTGTACTCGTGGCCCAAAGCACATTACCACTATCATCAAATTTTACAAGGAAAATATCAGCTTGATTAAGACCACCACCTCCAGTATTTGTCAAAACAAATGTTCCAAAAGTGATATGCTCACTTTCAAATGAACCTGCTAAGTACAAATCACCATTTGCATCAGTAATAATAGAATAAGCTTTATCTCTTGTCAATCCCCCAGCACTCTTTGCCCACAAAACATTACCACTTGCATCATATTTAACAAGGAAAATATCTTCCCGCCCAAAATCACCTGCATTTGCATTTATCAATGTATTCCCAGCAAATGAAATGCTATCACTTGAAAAAGCCCCAGCAATATAACAGTTCCCTATCATATCAGTTGCAACTGAATTTGCTTTATCTTCATTATTACCCCAACTTGGGCACCTAGCCCATTGAACACTCCCACTTGCATTATACTTGACAAGGAATATATCATTATAGCCATAATTTACCAATGTGATTGCACCAAATTTGATACTTGCACTTTCAAAATGTCCAGCAACGTAAACATTACCACTAGTATCAACAGCAACAGAATTAGCATAATCATTTAGGTTACCCTGTGCAGTTTTTGACCATACTTCATTTCCATCACCATTGTATTTCCTGACTAATATATCAAGGTCAAGTACATTCCTTGATATTTCAGTATTATAATCTTTTTTATAACTTCCAGACTCTCCCACCAAATATACAAATCCATCAGCATACTCAGCTATTGAGGACTCCCCTTCAAAGGGCGCACCCACTTCATTTTTTGCCCATAAAACATTACCATTGGCATCATATTTAGCATAAAAAATATTAGTGCCACCAATTTTAGATAAACTTAATTCACCAATATTTAATGTGTCACTATTAAAATATCCAGTTATGTATATGTTTCCTGAATTATTTACAGAAATGGAATTGGCGAAATCTTCGATATTACCTCCAGCACTTTTTGCCCACACTACATTACCACTGGCATCATATTTTACAAGAAAAATGTCCTTATCATCCAAAAATGAAACATTCGTCAAGCTGATCGAACCAAACGAGATGTTTCTACTATAAAACCATCCTGTTACAAACACATTGCCTGTTGCATCCACGGCAATACATCTTGCTACATCAATATTCGAGCCCCCTGCGCTCTTTGCCCATGCCCAATTTGGAACTTGAGTAAAAGATGCTGAACTTAATAGACAGATTGCTACTAAAATCAAAATCCCATTGTTCTTCATCGTTAAATATTTAACATTTAACACAAATATAATAGAATAAAGGCTTTGGTCTTTCTCAAATAACTTATTCTATATGACACGTTCGGTTAGATGTTTTCAAAGCAATAATAAATCCACCGAAAACCAGCGGTTAACTTGGGTTTACGCCAGGATTACCTATTTTCAATGCAATACTAAAACCACTGCAAACCAGCGGTTAACATTGGTTTTGGCCTGGATTACCTGGTTTTAATGCAATAATAATACTACCTCCAGCCACTGGTTAACCCCGATTACCCCAGGTATATCAGTAAATTTACCAACCCACAGTCATGCAATTTGGTAAGTCGTTGTCTTCCCAATAGAGTTGCGGTAATGCCGTGTAATCTAACTTGGGAATTGCCAAGTTTACAACAGGTTTATCAGGAAATCCCCATTATTAATTCTCAATTATTAAGGCCGATTTATTGACGGTTATGGGAGAATTCAATATCGGTGCTGTTTATGTATTCCAAATACCCTGTATTTAAACTTTATTAAATAATCGGCATTGTTCAAACCTTGTTCCTTTCCTGTATTGGAAATATAAATGAACACTTTCAAAGATGCTGACAGGTCATCCGCATTTTTAACCTGACAGTGTCCGCAGGACCTGTCAGCGTTAAAAAACTACTTTCCCATGCAAAACTTCCCGAAAATATTTCCCAGAATATCATCAGTGGTAATTTCCCCGGTAATCTCGCCAAGATAATACAGCGCCGTGCGCAGATCCACCGTCACCAGGTCGCTGGAAATGCCCGAAGAAAGTCCGGCAAGGACGGCTTCAACGGATTTCAAAGCGCCGTTGAGAGCTTCGTAATGACGGACGTTTGAAACCACAGCCGTATCCCGGATGTGCATTTCACCGACAACCTCCACCAGCCGTTCCAGGATCAGGTTAATATTTTCTTTCCTCTTGGCTGAGATAAAGATGCATTCGTGCTCTAGCAGGTCCTTCAATCCATGCGGCGTCTCTTCCAGCAGGTCGGATTTATTGGCAATCAGGATGAATTTCTTTTGGTCGGCGGTCGGCGGTCGGCGGTCCGCTGTCGCTGAATCCGGTTTCCCCGCTTCCCCGCTTCCCTGCTTCCCCGCTTCCCCGTGCCTCCCAGCCACTCTGCCCTAAGCTCTAAGCCCTCTGCATCCCGCACATCAAACACATACAGCACCACCGCCGCCTGCTCGATCTTCTCATGTGTCCGTTCAATCCCCTGCGATTCGATCTGGTCGGTGGAATGGCGAAGCCCGGCCGTATCGATGAACCGGAATGCGTAATTATGGATGATGATGGTGTCTTCGATGGTGTCGCGCGTGGTGCCGGGAATCTCGGATACAATGGCGCGCTCTTCATTCAGGATGGCATTGAGAAGGGTGGATTTGCCGACGTTCGGTTTCCCGATGATCGCGACGGGTATGCCGCTTTTCAAAACATTCCCATAGGAAAAGGAAGAGGCAAGATGCACGATTTCCGATTTGATTTCGTTCAGGAGTTTGACAAGTTCCGTCCTATCAGCGAATTCAACATCTTCCTGGCTGAAATCCAGTTCCAGTTCGATCAGGGAAGCGAAATCGAGCAGGCGGGTCCGCAATTCGCTGATCTTCTTCGAAAAACCTCCGCGCATCTGTTGCAAAGCCAGGTCATGGGCAGACCTCGATGAAGCCGCGATCAGGTCGGCAACAGCCTCTGCCTGCGACAGGTCGAACTTTCCATTCAGGAAAGCCCGCAGGGTAAACTCGCCGGGCTTGGCAAGACGGGCGCCTTTGCTGATGAGCAGCTCCACGATCTTTTGCTGGATATATGACGAACCATGGCAGGAAATTTCCACGGCATTTTCGCCGGTATAGGAGTGGGGCTCACGGAATACGCTGATCAGCACTTCATCGAGCATTTCCCGGCCATTCGTGATCGTTCCGAAATGGATCGTATGGGTAGCGGCAGATGTGATTTTCGCGCTTTTCTTTTTAGGCAAAAACACTTCTTCGCAAATCTTCAAAGCATCCGGCCCGGAAAGCCGGATGACGGCGATCGCCCCCACACCCGGCGGGGTGGCAATGGCACAAATGGTTTCCTGGCGTTCGGGATTGGTCATATCATCATCTTTATTAAACAAAATTAGGGAATAATTGAAGGAATTCGATATTTTCCTAATTTTACACCCCAGCCCCCACCCCGTCCCTCCCCCAATTGGGGGAGGGAGAAAGGGAGGCGGGTAATTCAACAATTCAAAATTCAAAATTTAATAATTTCCATGAGCGTTTTGGTCAACAAGCATTCCCGCATCCTGGTGCAGGGCTTCACCGGCAAAGAAGGCACTTTTCACGCCAGCCAGATGATTGAATATGGTACTAACGTGATAGGAGGGGTGACCCCCGGAAAAGGCGGCACTTTCCATCTTGACAGACCGGTATTTGACACGGTGAGTGAAGCGGTTGAAAAACAGGACGCCAACGTATCGATCATTTTCGTCCCGCCTTCCTTCGCAGCCGATGCCATCATGGAAGCTGCCGATGCAGGGATTAAAGTCATCGTGTGCATCACGGAGGGTATCCCCGTGAAAGATATGATCATGGTCAAGGATTATCTCCACTGCCGCAATTCACGGCTCATCGGACCTAATTGTCCCGGGGTTATCACACCCGGTGAAGCCAAGGTCGGGATCATGCCGGGCTTTATCCATACCCCCGGGCCCATCGGTATCGTATCACGCTCAGGAACTTTAACTTATGAGGCGGTTGACCAGCTGACAAAGATCGGTTTAGGACAAACTACAGCCATCGGCATCGGGGGCGACCCGATCATCGGTACGACCACCCTGGATGCTGTCAGGCTATTCACCAAGGATCCGGCAACCGAAGGTATTGTCATGATCGGTGAGATCGGCGGACCGATGGAAGCCGAAGCGGCCATGTGGCTGAAAGAAAACGGCACCAAACCGGTCGTCGCCTTTATTGCAGGGGCAACAGCCCCGAAAGGACGTACCATGGGCCATGCCGGCGCTATTATCGGCGGTAAGGAAGACACGGCCCAGGCTAAAAAAGCCATCCTGCGCGAATGCGGGATACACGTGGTGGATTCCCCGGCAGACATCGGCAGAAAAATGAAAGAAATGCTTGAATGTTTAATGCTTAATGTTTAATGCTTAATGTTTAATGTTTAATGATTTTGTATTAATAATTCAACATTCAACATTCAACATTAATATTTTGTGACCCATGCTTCTTTATATTCCTCTCCCAGCATTTTTTTTGCATTTAGTGCTTCCTGCTGGGTGGCATGGTCGGATAATGAAACCCGAAAGGTATCTTCACTGACCAGGATTTTAGCCTGGTAAAATCCCTCTGCCTTGTACTTTTCCGCTATCTTAACGGCATCTTCCAGGGTGTTAAAGCTCCCGAAAATAATATAGGACCTTCCTGTGGGAGATGTTACCACGCTCTTTGGCATATCTTTTAAAGGCAGCACAAGGTTATCACTCCCGGGGCCATTGCCGCATAGAGAAGGTTCCGGTATGGTATCGGGCGCTTCCCCGACCCAGACACAGGCATATCCTTTGTAAAGTCCTACTCCGATTGATTTCCAGCTGAAATAACTCCATTTTTTCTGGTTCAGCAACACATCCCTGGCCTGTTCAATTGATTTCCAGAATCGAAGCACCGTATCAGGGATAATTCCTTCGCTGTCCCAATAGGCTAATTCATGACCTTCACCCGAATAAGTTGGTGAGTTCTTTAGGTTTATTGACAATGCATAAAGGGTTCGGTGATTGGGCGGAGTGGCAGCAGGCGGTCCAGAGACCTTTGTCGGACCAGCTGTTCAGGCTGCAGAAAGAGGTGTCCGGGTTATTGACGAAGAGGTCCCTGGCATGGATCTTGGCTACGTAACAAAGGGATCTGGAGATAGGGATAATACCCAGGCCTTGTTTTGTCCTGTATTCATTGATCAGGGTGTAAAGGCGGTATTCGGCCTTTGTCAGGCAGAAATCAGGAATCTGGGCAAGAGCAGTTGTGCCGGTGAATACCAGCAGGATGGAAAACAGAAAAAGGATTTTTTGCATCAGAATCTATTTGAATGCAAATTTACAGTTTACAAATTACAGTTTACAATCTAAAATCTGAAATTAAAATCCAGCTCGTAAATTGTAATCTGTAATTTGTAAATTGAAAATTTTAAGTCATCACGGACCGACGATCAACAGCGAGCCTGTACTCTGAACGCTCAACGTTGACCCGCTCTGGATAATTACCTGGTGGCTGGCCGATGGCTCTGTTACGATCGGGTAGTTGGTTACATTCGGAATGTTCACGATACAACTTCCATCGGGGACCCAGCCGTAGAGTCCGCTCCAGTTATTTCCCCTGGTATTCCAGCCTGTTGAGGTTGTGCCCTGCCAGGTAATATTTGCCGCATGCATATATGGTGTCATATTATCAAGATTGACATTTTTTACAATGACCCATTCATCTGAAGTCCAGGTGGAATTGAACGTTATGACTTCTCTTTTTCTGACGACATGTGCATCCATGTAATTCCAGCCAGAAGCTAAATTACCAATTACATTAATCTGCCCGTAAGCATCAATAAGGAATCCCGTTTGATTATCTCCTCCGTAATACAAAAACAATCCATCGTCACCGTTTACATTTACCAGCGTGTTGTATTGATTAGCTATAATATTGTAATAAGTTTCGAAAGTGTCAGCGTTTGATGCCACGATATGAGATTCTCCGGGATTTAATATTCCCGTTAGTACAATAGATGCCCATGAACTTGGGCTTCCATTAGCTTGCCGGCATAGATAAACCGGATCAGCAGAGAAATCTATTGCAGAAACACCAGTATTTGTAATTTCTACGAACCTTGCATCGAAATTGTCAAGGGGGTCAGCAATTTCAGATATGATCAGGTCGATATCAAGTTCATCTGTTGTTGCAGTAGCTCCAGGGACAGTGCCGTCTGTTTTGTAATTGCTCGATTCGCCGCCCCCGTTGTATGGCCATATTTTGAAATAATACTGGGTGTTTGGGGTTAATCCCGTAAATTCGTGTGACGAGTTGGAAGCATCCACATTTTTAACCAGGAGACTGTCCCCTTGTCCCACACCATCGACAGGAGGAACTATATTTTCATAGCTAACCGTGCTGCCTTTGATCAGGTAATGAGCGGCATCGGAATCGGTCCAGCTGACGGTAATAAAAACGGGGCCGTTGCTGGTTGCAGTAAGACCTGTGGGATGGCTGGTCGGTTCCAGGAACTGGGTGGTTGCGCTATCCACCACACCAGGTGAATAATTGCTTGAGACGTCAACTGACCAGGCTTTATAGAATTGCTCGGTGGCAACGGGAAGCCCGGTATGGCTGAAAGAAGTCAGAGGTCCGATGTAGATGACAGTTGCGGTTCCGATGAGATCGTTAACTTCATAGGTGCCAGATGGAGTCCCGAATGAATATGTTGTGTTTGTAGCGATCATGACATCATCAAGGTTTTCGTTCTGAAGCCATGAGAGATTGATCTGGGTCTGGGAAAAAGTTATTGCGTTAAAATTTTCCGGATTGTCTGATACCGCCCGTGGCCAGTGTCTGGCCATTGTTTAATGCGCCGGCTGTGGCTGTTGCGGGGGCCTGCCAGGTGAAATCGGAATACTGGGTACCGGTTCCGGAAAGTTGAAGTGACAAACCTAATGCTTCACTTCCAAGTTCTGAAACACCAATATTTACTGAGACCATTCCAATAGCAGGTCCGTTTGTCGCTGTAAAAAAACCTTCATAACTAAGGAATTGACCTGAGATGACTGATCCCTGATAAACAAGTGCTATGCCATCGGGTGTCCATTTTGAATGCCGTTACTTGGGTACATCAAATAAAAAGTGGAAAAACTACCAGATACTACTCCGGCTGTAAAAGAGTCAAGAGCATCTGAATCGTAAAATTGTCCATTTGTTGATCCGGTACCACCATTGTATAAATAAATGGTAAAATCAGATAACAGAAATAGAACCGGCATTTTCAATCACAACTTCAACGAATTCATCTAGCATCAGTTCCTGTATTATCATAATGAAATTCATTGATCCACGCATTTTGTGCGTTAATTGTTAACGAGAAACCTGTCAATAATAATAATAGCAGCAGGTTTTTAACAGATTTGTAATTGTATTTCATGGCTTAAGTCTTATTAATTAATTTGTATCGTTATTTGTTGAATGTCTCCATCCGTTTTATAATTTATGGCTTCTTCAGCACCTTTATAAGGGAATATCTTGAAATAGCATGTAGTCCCCGGGGTAGCCCCTTTGAAAACGCACTGCCCGGTTCCATATAGGATGTTTTTATTATCCGGATCATTATGCAACCGGTACCCCATCTACAGGTAGCACAATATCATTAAAACCTGATAGTACTTTTCCTGACAAGGTAGCCATCCGGCAACAAACCGTCTGCAGGCTCATTCCATGTCAGTGTAATATCATTGGCAGAGAAATTGGATACATGCGATACAGGTTCTTCCCCCCAGATCAGGTCCACGTATTCGGGATGATCCACAAAAGGGTTCCGGTTCGCCTGGTACTGGTAATAAACAATATCGTTACGGTTTCGTTCCCAGTTGTTTACGGGATCCTGGTTGTGCCATTTCATCAGGGTATCCAGGTTCCCGTACAAGGGCTGGTAATCCGGGGCCGTATTTACGTAACTGACCAATTCCAGGTTGGTTTCCCCGTTATCACCCTCATACCTCACGGCCATATAAAACAAAGCGCGGGCCACATCGCCTTTGTCCGCATCCCTGGGTTCCCAGATGTACGGCGCCGTATAGCAGCCCGTAGGAACCCCGCCATCAAAGTACTGGGTCGTTCCTTCAGAGAAATCACGGTTGCTCTTGGCCGAATTGACTGAAGCATCACACGCCCTCATATGATGGAGATCGGTGCCTTCCGGGGGGGTATCCCCAAAATCGCCATGTGACTTTGACCAGGTATGTTCCCTGTTCCAGTTATTGTATAAATTGCCGAATGCAGTTTTGGGATAGGACCATCCGGTGTAAAAGCAGATGACATTATTTGTATTTAAAGTATCCTCGTCGGTAACCTTTAATGCATTGGTAACTGCGGTATAACTGAGTTCCGTATGGTTATCAATGATAAAATGGAGCGCAGATTTCAAAGCAGATCCAGAAAGATTGGTGGCCGGATTATAATATCCCGCCGGTATCTGTCCGGATGAGACATATCCATTTAAAAGTAAAATAACGGTCATGGACCATAAGATCCGGTAATTCATTAGTAGTTAGGCAGTTAATGGAGTTAAACGGGCTCCTCAATTCCAGCATTATAAGGAGCGCTAAATTACAGCAAACAAGCCAATGTTTTCGGGTTGTTGAAAAAAATAATGGTAAGATAATATCGGCTTATATCTCCTCGATTTCTCCCTTTTCATTAACCAGGACTCCCCAGTTGACCACGACAAGGTCGCCTTCCAGGAAGAAGAAATCGATCATGGCATCATCGTATGATACCCTTCTTTCACCGGTGGTTTCCAGTTCCATTTCTGCTACTTCATATCCTTTATCTTTCATCAGGGAGATGATATCCTGTTCGGTCATATCGAAGATCGTCTTGCCGAACATCACAGCATCGGGATTTTCAATCTCAATGCAGGCCACTACAGACTTCTCCCTGCCTTCAAAAAAGATCGTGATCCCCTGCTCGTAATAGTAAAGTACGACGGTATTGAAACCATCAACATCTTCAATGTTTTCAACATCTTCAGGTTGTCCAAGAAGCGTTATGACTTTTTCTGAGGTGTCGCCGAACAGGATCTCTCCAAATCCTTTTTTGGGGGCAATGTCTAAGGTTAAGGCATTCATAGTGTATTATTTAAATGGTGAATCGGGTTCTTTGGCAAAATTGTTATAGACCATTCGGTCCATAAAAAACGGAAATAATTTATTGAGCAGGACAATGAGTTTACCTTCTATAGTAATGACCAGGATTTTCCTGCGCTTTATTATTGCATCTGCAATTTTAACGGCAACAACATCAGCTTTCATCAGGTGTTCCTCATTCCGCGGTGATTCTCCCTGCTGTGTGCCATCGGCGGCCAGTGCCGTTTTCCTGATGTTGGAAGAAGTGAATGCCGGGCAGGCAATTAAAACGTGCAGACCTTTCTTCATATTTTCAATTCTGAGGGTTTCCAAGAAACCTTGCATGGCGAACTTAGAGGCAGCATAACCTGTTCTCCCGGGTAATCCCTTAAACCCGGCAATAGACGATACACCCACAACAGACCCCCTGGATTGTAAAAGGTAAGGCAAGGCAAATTTGGTGCAATACACGGTTCCCCAGGAAGTTAACATCCATAAGCCGCCGGATCACCTGCAGGTCAACATGTTCGAACAGGGCGCGCATGGAAATGCCGGCATTGTTGATGAGCATATCAATACGACCGAATGTTTGATAGGTTATGTCGATAAGGTTCCTGCAGTCGGCCTCGAGGCTGACATCTGTGCAGACGGCCAGTACCCGTGTCCCTGCAGTTTTTAACTCAGCTTCAATTTCTTCCAGTGTATCTTTCGACCTGGCCGCAATTACCACAACAGCCCCTCTTGCCCCTAACTCAAACGCCAAAGCTTTGCCGATGCCCGAAGATGCTCCCGTGATAATAACTACTTTATCTTTCATTTGTGCTGATATCAACGCAATGATATGATTATTTTCTTGATTTGCCTGTAATAATTTTGTTAAGAATTTAAAAAATCTTCATGACCGGCCGTCAAAGAACAAAAAAGTACTAATTTTGCACCCTTCAAAATGGCGAGATAGCTCAGGTGGTTAGAGCGTCGGATTCATAACCCGGAGGTCGAGGGTTCAATTCCCTCTCTCGCTACTCGAATTAAGCCCCGTTGGGGCTTTTTTTATTTTATGTTTAAGGTATACGCATTATATTCCAGGTCATATTCATTATATTACTTATTTGTCTGAGATAAATTTTTGTTTCTCTTTTTTACAAATCAATTGAATTGACCATTTACCTGTTTGTGCCGAAGGAGGTAGTCCACCGCCCGGGAATAGCCATTGTCCTGCCATCAGGAAATTTTTAAGTTTAGGAAGCTGCATATCCAGCGATTTCATCATATTTTCCTTTGAAGGCATAAACCCTTCGTAAGCACCATCTTTTACTCCCGTAAAACGAACATCGGTTTTAGGTGTCGCTACATCAATTACTTCAATATATTTAGTAATACCCGGATATTCTAATTCCAAAAATCCGGTTGCATCTTTTTCTATTTGAAGTTTTTCATTTTCATATTCATCTCCTTCTAAATTTTCCCAAAGTTTCCAGGGGCTGTCGTAGCGCATAACAATAGATGTTTTTCCTTCGGGTGCCATGGTTGAGTCATACGAATAATTCATTATCGAATAGCCGTATTCCAATTGCGTTCTTCCTATTTTTAGACTCTTTTGAAATATTTATAGTAATTGGAGCTGCATATTCAACCACTTTATTTATTCCAAACGAAACCTGGACAAGCGGTGTAAATAATTCCCAATTTTTGTAGGCAAAATCAATCTTTTTAGAAATGTATTTTCCTTCCAGCATTTTATAGATGGTGGTATAACCGTCGGCAGCGCTGATTACATAATCGGATAAAATCGTTGTTCCATCAGTTAAAATTACACCTCTTGCCATGTTGTTTTCAACAATAATTTTTTCAACTCTCTTGTTGTATGAAATTTTCCCGCCAAGTCTTTCGAATTTTTCGACCATTCGTTGAGCCAATGGATAAGAACCACCTTTTATATAGCCTGCATTTTTTTGATTAAACCAGGCAAGCATAAAAATAAAACCTAAGGCAGAATAATTTCTTTCGCCATACAATCCATGAAAAAACGATTTTATTTTTTCAGTTTTAAAGTCAAGTTTATCAAAATACTCTTTGCAGGTTAACCTTCCGAATTTTTTAACCAGAATAAGAATGGGAAGCATTGCAGGAATAATCCTGATATAGTCAAGCGGATTACGAAGCTCCGGTGGCAACGCAAAAGGTTCTAATAAACCACTTTTACGCATATCGTTACACATTCTTCGGATAGCTTTTGTATCTTCAGGTGCCATTTCGAGAAGGTATTTTTCCCAACGGTCGATATTTGTATAAATAATAAATTTATTTCTTTCTTTATCAAATATTTGAGAATGAACTTCGTGGTCAATTATTTCGGTTTCATCGTTAATAACATTGGTTTCTTTCCATATTTCATGAAAAGCACCTTTCGAAGTACCTACCAACCAATGCAGACAATAATCGAAACGATATTTTTTTCGTTCCCAGGCCGTGCATTGTCCACCGGCTACGTTGTGCAATTCAATAATTTCGGTATCGAAACCATTCATCGCGGAATAAATTCCGGCAGATAAGCCGGCAATTCCACCACCGATTATTATTACCTTCTTTTTCATTACACAGTTATTATTACATTCCCTTTTTTGTGTCCTTTGTCAACATACCTGTGAGCTTCTACTATTTGCTCCATTGGGTAGCATTTGTCTATGACTGATTTTAGCTTGCCTGCCTCGCAGAGTTCTTTGAGATAGATCAGGTCTTTAACCTTTAACTTAATATTGCCCGACAAATCATGAGCGCTTAGATAGATTCCTGACTTCTTCAGGGCTTTTTTGCGTTTTGAAGATGCAATCTTGGCTACAGCATCAAAAATAACGTCATAAGTCTCATTGCTCTGTATAAAATCTTCCTGAGTGTAATCGATAAGATTATCGGCTCCCAGGGATTTCACCATTTCCAGATTCGCAGTACTGCATACTCCTGTAACTTCTGCCCCAAAGTGCCTGGCAATCTGCACTGCATAAGTCCCAACACTGCCGGAAGCTCCATAGATCAATACCTTTTGCCCCTTCTGAATATTTGCTTTTCTAAGACTGATCAGGGCGGTTAATCCACCATTAGAAACCGGGGCGGCTTCCTCGTAAGTCATATTGTATGGTTTTATTGCAAGAATCCCATTTTCAGGAATACAGCAATACTGGACATACGCTCCCATTCTGAATTCAGTGGATGCAAAAACGGGATCGCCTGGCTTAAACAGCGTAACGTCTTTGCCCACTGCTTCAATGTCTCCGGCCAGTTCCATTCCAAGTATTTTTTTTCTTGGTCCTCTGAAACCCAACATGATACGCATCATGGGCTTGAAAAAGAAATCTTTGACGGGTCCCATACCGGGCTCTAAACGCCGGACCTTAGTATCCCCGATGTGTACTGTTGTAGCTATAACTTTTATCAGTACTTCATTATCCTTTGGAGAAGGTTTTTCTACTTCCTTGATTTGCAGGACTTCCGGTGGTCCGTATTTGGTACATATAATTGCTTTCATTTTTTCCATATCATTTAATATTTTAGTTTGTTAGTATTTCGTTTTTTACTTTGTGGCATCTATTATCTTCCAATCTTTATAAATCATTTCAAATCCCGCACAGATGCTTTTAAATCCCAGTGAGTTATGGGTTTCACTTTTATAATGGATATAATCCCATTTTAATCCTTCTGGTGCATACTTTTCAAGTGCTTCAAGAAAAGGGAAAACGCCCATTTCCTTTTCGTTTGATAATGAAATAAAGATTGATTTTTTAATATCCTTATTATTATTAAGAAATTCGGGCATTTTCCTGACGCAGGATTGATCATCATACCATAAACTTGGGTCAATGCATATAAATGAGTCGAATAATTCAGGCTGATTTTCCAGGGCATAAATAGCAAATAACCCACCTGCAGAATGTCCAATAATACACCGTTCTGAATTTGCAGGATAAGTAGAGTCAATTAATGTTACTAATTCTGAACTAATAAACTGAAGAAAATTATCAGCCCCTCCACCAGTTGGATATTCTTCCGAAGGTGCGGTCAAATAATCTTTTTCTCTATCGTTAGAGACAATACCGACAATGATCATTCGGGGCATAATTTTCAACATATCTGAATAATAATTCACAATCCCGAATGTCGCAAAAAGATTATTCCCAGGATCTAAAACGTAGACTACAGGAAATTTTTCATCAGGCCGGTCTTTGTAATTATATGGCGGAATTACCACTATAGTTCTTCGTTCGTTAAGAACTTTTGATTCAAAACTTATTTTGTCCCCAATGACAAAATCACTCTTTTTTTGCTGGGCAAAACAGATGCTGAATTGTGTCAGGATCAGTAAAACTGAAATCTTCATCTTTTTACTTATCTTCACTTTCTCCAGAATTCTTGTCAACTTTTTGAATTTGTTCATTGTTCCTTTTTTTTATCAAGTTTTATATATGACGATTCAAGGTATGGAAAGGGACATCAAAGGTTGATGTAAAATATTGGGAGCCCCGGCTTATGGTGCACTGGATTATGGGTCTGCAAGTATTTTCGATTTAATGGTCACAATTACATTGCCTTTTTCAAGTCCTTTTTCCACATATTTGTGAGCTTCAGTCATTTGTTCCAACTGAAAACTTTGATCTATAACAGTTTTTAACTTACCTGCATTATAAAGCTTAATAAGTTCTTTGAGAAATGCTAAACGTTCTGAAACCGGTTTGAGCCCTGTTGCCGAAAACACGACTTTTTTACCATTGAACATTGAAGTCCAGAAAGTTTTAAAAAGAATAGAAATCGTTGGATAGATAGTCAGGTAGAACCCTTTTTTATTTAATGAGTTGTTGAATTTAAAAGATGAAGGTTTGCCTGATGCATCTAATATAACGTCATATGTAAGGCCATTTTTAGTAAAATCCTCAACTGTATTATCAATTACCTTATCGGCTCCCAGGCGCTTTACCATTTCCAGGTTGGATGGACTGCACACGCCAGTAACCTCCGCCCCAAACACTTTGGCTATTTGTACAGCAGCCAATCCTATACTCCCTGATGCCCCATAGATGAGAACTTTTTGTCCACGCTGAATATTTGCTATTGCTTTTAGAAGGTTCCAGGCTGCCAATGCCCCGCAGACCGGCGCAGCTTCTTCATTAGTCATTATTGGGGGCTTTAAAGCAAGAAAACCATCTTCCGGCATACACATATATTCGGCATAGCAGCCAAAACGTTCACCAGTAGCCCCAAAAACTATATCCCCTGAAGTAAATTGTTTTACATCATGGCCTAAGGCAACAACTTCTCCACAAAATTCAGTTCCTAGAATTTGCTTTTTAGGCTTTGTGAAGCCGACAAAAAATCTTACGAAATATGGTTTCCCCATCCGTTGCATGGGATCCTCTACTCCTATAAAAACATTAGATATTCTTATGAGTAGTTCATTTTTCCCAGGAACAGGTTTTTCAACTTCCTTTAATTGAAGAACCTCCGGGGGGCCATACTTTGGACAAATAATTGCTTTCATTTCTGTTTTTATTTGTTTTAAATCCCAGCATCCAGGCCGCAAACGCCCCGGAAATCGTCATTACAGCAGTACTGCAGGCAAAATCAACGAACACTGAGGCCTGGGAAAAAAAGTTAGATGAAGCATACAGTCCAAAATTAACCGAACCCCAGAAAAGGAAGGCAGTTATAAATCCATACTTCAGACCGGACGTAAAGGTCCTTGCACCTGACCATTTTATTATCAAAGTTATCAGAAATCCCATTGTCAGTGATGTTACAGCCATTGCCCAGATAATCAACTGATCAGGCGGCCGGCCGAGTTGCTTCATGAATTCTTCCGATCCTGCCGGATGTGATTGATAGAAGTCCTTTAAAATGTAAAAATAAGCAACTCCATGAAGAAAGAGGTTTACTACTGTGGTAATTAAACCCGTTACGATAAATCTTTTGTTCATAATGATTCAATTTGGTTTAATGCTGTTTTTGCCCGCTCAAAATTTGGATTGATCCCGAGTACTTTTTTATACAGGTTTAGTGTTTTCATGTCGTGGATTTTATTCTGCCCTGAAGTATCCTTACGCCCCATGGAATGTATCCGGCACACATCAACAGAGCTCCGATAGCACTAATGAATTCTATATCGGGATTGTTTAGTAGCAGAAGTCCCAAAATAATACAAACGCTTTGCCATTTGCTGATAAATTTCTCTTTAAATAGTCCCAATGCCTGTATTGCTGCGCCGACAGGCAATAATGGCAACAACCAAACCACCCAAAGCATTCCTGCTTTATTTACAATAACACTGAGAAAAGGGACAAACTCCTGGAATTGAGCTTCCGGCAATGTGTCGAATGCTGACAGCACCAGGCATAAAGCTCCTTTATCGACTGCTAAAATGAAGGCTCCAAATAAGCCGGTAATACCACCCCAAAAGCCTAATTGTTTGCCTTTCCCTTGCAGAATATTCATAAAACTAATCAGGGCTATCATTATCACAGGGACAGCAAACATTACAATTAAGTGCCCGATGTGGTAAATGGGTTGATTGTGAAACCTGCCAACCAGTTGCTCAACCGTTTGCAGCGCCTCCAGCTTCAGGAGATCAGGGTGCATTAAAAACCCTGTAAGCAGCATTACCGGAAATGCAATAACAGAAATTGCAAAACCTTTCTTTTTAATTGTTTCAATTTTCATGACCTTTCTTTTTTAAATTGTTTTACATTATCACTAACACTTTCAATTTCACCTGCTTCTTTCGGTGTTGCGCAAAAACCAGCGTTTACCAGTAAAAAAAAGAAGAAAGTAATGTAAATCGTTTTCATGTAATTTTTTAAAGATCCTTAGAAATCAGGCCAAGTACTTTTTATCGTATAGTGAGTAATGGAATCACATTGTCGAGGAATCTCCGGAACTTTTCATTATCTAATTCATTTGCTGAATGAACATAAATAATCTTCGAATCAACCATTAGTAACCAGGACATGTTAGCGCCGGAATTACCCGGATAAATAACTTTATTTCCTTCACCTTCAATTCCCAGGCCATGTTTCCATCCATTTACAACCTTAACCCAATCAGTCATTATTTTAAATTCGGGTTGTTTACTTATATAAGCCATCATTTTTAAATAATCTTCAATCGTCCCAATCATACCACCGGAATAAGAGGATAAGCTATAATGATAGGGCCAGGGCATGTATCCTTCCGGATAATTACCATTCCCATCATCCATTCGTATTGAAGGTGAAATTTCTTTAAACCGCTGTGATAACAATTCATCGACAGTTTTCCTGGTTTCCTTTTCTAAAATAATCCCGGCCATATTAAAACCCGTGTTTGAATAAAGTACAGCTTCTCCCGGATTAAATGCTAATTCTTTGTTTTTATAAGCTGTATCAATAGTTAACTGAGCATCGCCAGCTTGTTTACAATTGAATAACAATCCAACATAATCATTGATCCCACTGGTATTTGACAGTAACATCTTAATTGTGATTTTGTCGGACATTTTATAGCCTTGATCTGGTGGAAACCATTTATCAATTGTAGATTGAATATTTAACCCGTTTTTCAGAATCAAATAGCTGATTGCAGGTTTCGAACCCGGACACACCAGGCGCAAATCATTTCCCTTGTGAATTGCTCCATTTGAAAATGTTCTTACAATACCAGTATTACAATCAATAACACCTGCCAGTATTCCGGCGTCCTGATTTTTCGATGATAAAACATACTGATTTAGTAAACTATCTATTAAAGAATCAGTTTGAGCCTTCGCGCTGATGAAAACAGAAATCAGCAATGTTGTCATAATAATTTGTCGTTTCATATCTATTAATCTTTTGGAACATGTTTTTCTACTTCCTTGATTTGCAGGACTTCCGGTGGTCCGTATTTGGTACAAATAATGGCTTTCATTTTTAGAAGTTCAAACCCCAACTTAAGCCTTTAAATGCAGGGTTGATGTAGTTGTTGAACTTGCTGCCAAACTGGTAACTGATACCTACTCCGAAAAAATAGCAATACTTACTGTTAAGTTGCTTTTGCTGTAACAGCACTTCATCACGCGTGGCACCTTGCTTTGAAAGCTGGATTAAGTTTCGTGTAATATTATAATTGCCACCAACAGCAAATTTAAATCCTTTAAAAATATTCCAGTTAACAGAACCTGAGAATGAAAGGGAGAATTTTTTAAGGTCGTGCAGATAGCTGTTGTAGAATGCTCCCACATTTATGTTTCCCCACGGTTTAGTTAAGGAGCTTATAATAGCCGCATCCTGCATCAGCAAAGTTTCTTTGGTTTTGAAGAAGATGGTGGTGTCTTTGTAATTATTGTATTGCACCCCAACGCCATAACTAATTACAACGCGCTGGCTATTAAAATCTTTGTACTTAAATATATCATATTCAATTTTAGGAATTGCACTAAGTTTGATGTCATAGTTAGAAAATTCACTTTTAGCATAAGAGGTAAATATTCCATAGCCCCAATGCTGATTAATTTTATTAATATAATTTACATACCCGTTTGTTTGTGGATTTTCTTTTACCACTGTTTCTGTTTCAGAAATTACAAATTCGTTTTTACTGTAATTATAAGATACACCTATGTTTGTTTTTGTTTTTTCTGTTTCCCGGTCGGCATCAATATAACCATTGATACTCTGCGATTTATAGTTTGCATCACCGTTAAAAAAACCACTTGATCCCAAACTTATAATCCAATAATTCCATGGATCTTTTTGCGTCTTTGTATTTAAGGTATCGCTTTCGGCTGGCTTGTTATAGGTAATTACAATATTGTCGGCTGCTTCGGTATGTGAAATATATTTTATCAAACCCAGGGTTACGCTTTTTGCCATTTTTTTTCTTTTATCATCATCGCTCAACATGGATTCATTAAAATAGGTAAGTGTGTCGTCCTGATTTAAAAAAGTATTTTGGCCTTTAAATACGATGGTATTTTGCTCGCTACCCGAACTGGTAAATTGTGTATTTACCTGTACATGTACATCTGCAATAAAACGGTCGCGCACAAAGTCAACCATGCTTAACTCGCTACGCAAGTAATCAA
Source organism: uncultured Bacteroidales bacterium (assembly GCA_963701785.1). Lineage (GTDB taxonomy): Bacteria > Bacteroidota > Bacteroidia > Bacteroidales > JAGOPY01 > JAGOPY01. The sequence continues at coordinate 617,004 of CAVPBC010000003.1, forward strand.
AATCGCAAAGCCATGTGGATGTGCATTCAATAAATACTTTCGTTTTTGCGTTGGGTTGTGCGAAGGAAAGTTCAGTATTTTTCAATACATAATTTTTCCATTCTTTTACTATCATTGGGAGTTCCACATTATAAACAGCCTTAAAGCCTTCAGCTACATCAGGATATTGATAAAATTTCTTTAACTTATCAATACCATATTTATCTAGTAAGAATTTCATAAAAAGGCCTGATATTGGGTAAGATAAACATTGCCCATTTTTATATGGCCCGCTCCAGAATCCTGTTTTTCCAGTTATTAAGTCTTCTATTTCTAAATTGTCCTTAATAAGTTTACAATCATTAGTAATCCGCTCTGGATGCTGAAATAATGCAAAAGACAAAGGAATACCTTCTCTAAAAAAAGCGTTTGGACTGCTTAAATTGGAATTAAATATAAAATGAACCCCTTCATGTGTTAACAACTCCTTATCCAACCCAACTGTATGAATCAGATTGTCGATTACTAATCCTCCAGTCGAACCAGGTTTTGGGTCGCCGCTGACAATATTTATCTCTAATTGGTCACTATGTATAAAGAATTTTAGTTTTTGATTCGGTTTCTTAACTTTATAAAGCCTGCAAAAATCATCAAACGAATCTACTAAAGCATCGATGGAATCCTGAAACTGACTAACCGTTTCATATTTACAAGAAAAACAAGCTTCTATATATTTATTATCAATCTTTTGAGCGTAGTTTTCTTTTCGGATAAGTGCTAAATCCACAAGGCTATCTGAAATGAATTTATTGTCTTTTAAATTACCCAAATAACTCATTTTGTTATTTTTGAGAATATAATAATCATATAATCCCAAAAAACGCCCGGATGATATATTTCTTAATGCCGTATATGAATTGCCAATTGCAGCAATACAGTTTGCCCTTTCGTTAATTACTATTATTGCATCGCTAGAATCTGTAAGTTCAATTGTTCCAAGTATACATTGGTTATCGTTAATCTTTATGGGTAGATCAAAAGTCGAAAGATCATCTGGTTTGCCAGTTAACCCAATGATCAGATAATGGCAACTATCTTCTAACTTTTTAACATCGTTTACATTTACTATGTTGATCCTGGAGTCCTGATTTAAAAACCATTGCGATAGCTCATTAATAATATCCTTATTGGCTATGGTATCAAAACCCCCGGATAAAACAATCTTATCAAATCTACTCTGCCCGAATTTATTTAATTGGACCATATTAATGTCCGGTTGTGCCAATAATTGCAAATCAATTTTACATTCCTGGGCAGTAATCACATCAGAAAAAAGAATCATTAAAAAAATAAATAAATTTTTCATGACATTTTGAGTTTATGAGCTTTGTCAGTATTAAAAATATACCCGGTACATTAGGTTTGGGAAAAAGTGAAACTGGGTAGTATAGGCTACTTTATCCGGTTTACTCTCATCATAATATTCAGCCATTCTGGCCTGGCTGTTTGTAAGGTTCATCAGATCCAGGAATATTTCGTGTGTAGCCCTGGGTTTATTGAACTTATAACTTGCCGAAAAATTCATCAGGAAGATATTATCAAGTTTATCGTTATAAGCTTTGGTGAAGTCAAAATATTTGTCATTTTCGGGGTCAACCGCCACATTTCCCTGTGCATCCCTGATAACCGGAATATATCGCTGTCCCCCTTCGAAGAAAAATTTTGTGTTCAGTGCCAGGCTCTGGTTATCCTTTTTGCCGATGTTCTTAAACTCTTTTCCTCCTAAAATATTAATCGTATAGTTGTTGTTGTACCGTGTATTGCGCCACACATTTTCCAGCGATTTATATTTTGAATCGAATAAAGAACCATTTACCAAAAAGTAGAAGTTATTGTTAAAAAACCGTTCGACGGAAATTTCAACACCGTAATTTTTGCCTTCGCCCTTATTAACCAGTTCAACATACCTGTAATCGATGCCCTCATTAATGGTGCAATAATAGCTGGTATCGTTGTTTTCTACCGGTAAATTGTAAAGGTCCTGGTAGTATACTTCAATTTTCCCCACTAAATTTTCCGAAAAGCGTTTTTCATACCCCAAAACATAATGATGGGCTTTTAACAATCCGAGGTTTTTATTGGGTTCGATGTAACTGCCATCGTCTTGCCGGATTTTGGTAAAATAGTTATGTACACTTTCTGTGGTGCTGTGCATTCCGTATCCTGCATGCAATGAATTTGTTGCATTGATATTCCAGGCGATGCTTAATCTTGGTTCAATAGTACTTTGATCCTTACCTAAAATATTCATGTTGTGGATACCGGCCACAAGGATTATATTCTCTTTCAGGCTATATTTCCAGCTGATAAAATTGTTTATGGTGCTTACATTATTTTTAGAATCTGTTATGTTAACCAGCGAAGCTGCTTCATTGCTATAAGATGTCCTGGTTGTAGTTGAAATTATACAGCGTGTATTTTGTGCCAATTTGAATCTTATTTTTCACATTAATTTTATTGCTGTAAGTAATTGCACCCCTGATTGCTGAATTCACAATCCTGCTTTGAACCATGTGGGTCCTGGCAGTAATGGTATCGCTGATAATCTCACCCTCGTTGTTATATATTTTTACGGTATCCGATTCATAAATATCATCGTCGGCGCCGGTTCCTGAATATGAAAGTGACGTTTTAACAAAGCTGTTCTTATTTAGTGGCAGGATATGGTTCATTCCAGCATTAGCCAGGTAATTTGACTTGTAAAAATCTTTGCTGATAAGGGCATTCGTAACTGGTCTGCCTGGTGTGGACAGGCCTCCTGGCCCCATATTCTCCATCGAGACCCCACTTAAACCTCCTAACCCGTAAATGGAAAAAGTGCCTGCTTTACCGGCAGGGAGCACCAGTTTAAAGGTGGCATCCTGGTAATTCACAGCTCCCGGTACATCCACCAGGCCCAGATCCTTGATCAGTGAAATGGTTGAGTACCTGTAATTAACAAGGTATGAGCCCGCGTACCCTTTTTTAAACGGACCTTCCAGGGTAAGTTCTGTACCCATAATCCCAATACCGGCTGTTGCTTCAAACTTTTCGTTATTTCCCGGCCTGAGTTTTACATCGTAAACGCACGATAATACATCGCCATATTCTGATGAAAAGGCCCCGGTATAAAAATCGGAGGTGGTTAAAAGATTATTGTTTAGCGCAGTAAGGGCCCCAAACGAAGCATTCTGATCATCCATATGATAAGGACTTGAGATTTCTGCTCCATCCACACGCCATTGCATGTATTTGGGTGAGTTTCCCCTGACAATAATATCACTGCTTCCGTCGGGCGTACTGGCCACTCCTGCAAAACAGGAAACTACGCGGGCAGGGTCGTCCATCCCCCCGGTAAAACGTTTTGTCTCTTCAAGTGTAATGGAATGTAAACTTAGCTGGGCCATGTCGTTTATTGCCTCTCCTTTATTCCGGTCCGACATAATCTCTACTTCATTCAGTTTTAATGCCGATTCCTGCATACTCAGATTCAAAACGACCTCTTTTCCCGAATTCACCTCAATATCTGGAACAGTAATGGTCTCAAAGCCTATATATGATAATTGTAAAGATATTCTGCCAATCGGAATGTTCTGCAGCCTGAAAACGCCGTTCACATCTGTAATGGTTCCGATGATTGGGTCTGTGCCTGGAATAATAACAGTGGCGCCAATTAAAGGTAATTTACTGTCGTTATCAGTTATAGTGCCTCGTATTGTTTGCGAAAGATTTTGACTGAGGGCTTGTGTTGTAATCATTGCTATTACCAGCAATCCTAAAAAAGATTTTTTGATTGTTCTCCGGTTTTCTGATTTCTGATAATTGTTTTTGGTTTTCATGATTTTGATTGTTTACGATTAATATGTTTTTGGTTTCTAAACCTGTTTTTTTTCCATTTTGTCTTGTAGTATTTCAGGATGCCAGATTCATGCCAATAATATTATCACCTCAATATCAGTGTGTTGCGAAATTGTTAAGGTTAGACTGTGTCAAATAAATTGACAATTATCCTGGTGATATTTTACACATGCCTAAAGAAAGAATCAGGTTCATCAGTTTTCGCGCTTTTAAAATACACCATTTGAAACCCTTGATTTTATTGAGTTCTATGTTCAAACTGGATGTTATAACGGTGAAACAGGAGGTACGGGATATATGCTTATTTCACCACAGATTACACGGATTCACACAGATTAAACACAGAATAAATAATGAAAGAAATTTTCAATAATCGGCGGATATTTCTCCCAGATAAAGCCCAATTTCTGACAATATTTGAAATTAAGCGGTAAGCGAAAAGGATTACTAATCAATTGAAAAGTAGCAGATTTAATTGAAGGTATTAATAGCATGATTTTATAACCGAGTAAAAAATCTATTCCTAATCTGTGTTTAATCTGTGTGAATCCGTGTAATCTGTGGTGAATAACAATGATTTCTATAAGAATAACTATAAAATCATTGTAGTTGGGTGTTGTAACGCTGAAAACAGGAATAGGGATCAAGTATCAGAAGGTGCGTGAAAAGAAAAAGGGTTATACCGCTTGTTGTGCCCTGTTGTTTTGTTTTTCATGGATTCTTTGTCCTGCTCTGTAGCAATAAATAGTTATTGGCAACAACAATAGTATCATTATAATGTATGGAAAACTCCCTAAATATAAAACTTTAGTTTCCAAACCAGACAACATTAATGGAAATATAAATAAAGCATGAAAAAGAATACATGGAATAACAGAATCTGTCTTTACTCTCAAATATTGCATAATGATTCCAAGCTCAAAACACGACACAATAAATAAAGGAAAACTTATCCAGATATGACCCTCAAGGCGATAAAAATGAGATGGGATATGCCAGATTGCCCAAATCAAGTTAATAATTATCGTAATTTGAAACCAGGTCAAATCTTTTAATTTGCTAAATAAATAACCACGCCAGGCAGTTTCCTCTGTAAATCCACACATAATTATTGCAGATAAAAAATATCCTATTATTTTACCTTTATCAGAAGTGAACGAAAATTCACTAAATTTAAAGTAGGACTGAATAAAAATCGTTAAAAACAATAAAACATAAGTAATTAATATAATTACAATGAATGACAAAGGATTAAACAGCCGTAAACTTAAGTCCGAAAACTTATCACGTAGAATCAATAAAAAAGCTATAGCAACAACTATGGGACTAATATCAATAAAGAATCTGATCATAATAATCCTCACAATCACTACTGAAATTAGAAATGTTAATACAAAAATCAATTTATTTTTCATCATCAGTAATGCTGAAAGAGATTTTCTGATTGTTCCCCAGTTTTCTGATTCTGATAATTTTCTGTTTTCATGATTTTGAGTTTAAGATTAATTTTTTTGTTTTTTTCATCTATTTTTTTTATTTTGTCTTTTAGTATTTCAATGCGTTTGCAAATTGTTAAGGTTAGATTGTGTCAAATAAATTGACAATTACCTTATATATATATACAGATGGCTAAAGAAAGAATCAAGTTGCAGAAGGTGCATGAAAAGAAAAAGGGTTATTCATATCTCAACGCCTCTACCGGATTCCTTGTGGCTGCTTTCCAGCTTTGCCAACTCACTGTAAGCAATGAAATTCCCAATGTAAGCGAACCTGCCAGGGCAAAAATCCACCAGCTCAATTCAGTTTTGTAAGCAAAGTTTTCGAGCCATTTATGCATGGCATACCACGCAATGGGCGTGGCAATTACAAAAGCAATGGCTACCCATTTTACAAAGTCTTTGTTCAGCATTATTAATATTTCGGAGATCCGGGCACCATTCACCTTGCGGATACCGATCTCCTTGGTGCGTTGTTGTATGGTAATCAGGATCATACCCAATATTCCAAGAATGGAAAGGAAAATGGAAATGCCTGAAAGCCCGGTTATTATTTTTGCCGTGTTTATTTCCGATTTGTAATTATAGTTGATTCTTTCATCCAAAAACTGGTAGCTGAATGGCCATTGAGGAGCTGTTTCTTTCCAGATGGTTTCAATCTGCTTTAATGTTGAAGAATAATTACCGCTGCCCAGTTTCAAGGCAATTTCATACTTGCCCCAATCCTTGATATAGTACATTACTGGTTTCGAAGCTTCACGAAGGGTGAAATATTGCATGTCTTCGATCACTCCAATCACCTCAAGTTCATTGTTGGGAGTATCAACATTGTTCTGGACGACAATTTTTTTACCTATAGGATCGGTTAAATTGAGCGCTTTAACGGCTGATTGGTTAATGATCATCCCTGTCGTTTTATCGCTTGCAACATTGATGTCGAAATTGCGGCCGGCCACAAATTTTGCACCTATTGTTTGCAGAAAATCGTGGTCAACGGAAATTTGGCCAAGGTCAGTTTTTTGATTATTCTGATCAGGCAACCAGGCGGGAGAAAAATTATTGATGGTATTGCCAGGGGCATTTTGTGCAACACCGATACTTTTTATCATGGGCACATTGACTCAGTTTTTGCCTGAACAGATCATAACGTTCCTTCATCCCTTCAGTATAAGGGTTGTAAACGATAAGGGTATTTTCTTTATCGAAGCCTGTTTTTGCATTCATAACCAACTGTAGCTGGTTGTTGATCACAATAGTTGAAGCAATTAACAGGGTGGCTATGGCCAATTGGAAGGTCACCAGAGCGCCTCTTAACCATTGCTGTTTTTGCTGACTTTTGACCTTGATGATGTTGATCTGGTTTTTAAGGGCTTCAACAGGTTTTATGGAATTCAGGAACAGTATTGGATAGATGGCAGAAAAAATGATGGACGTGGCAAGCAAAGCCAGACCAGGCATCAGCACCGACCAATTAACCGACAATAATTTGCCGCTTAAGTTATTGACAACCGGCAACATTTGAAAAGTTAATACCATTGACAACAGAAAGGCAAACAGAAGGAAAATCGATGTTTCAAGAACCTGATCGGCAATAATGTTATATCCTGAAGCTCCATTCACCCGTTGTATGCTGGTTTCTTTTGCTTTTCGCCGGCAATCGGCGGTCAGCATATTGATGTAGTTGGCAATGGCTATTCCCAGAATGAGCAACGCAACGATACACAATCCATAAACTACCTGTATATCGCCTTTAATGGCGTCATCCCAGCGTGTGCCAACCGACTTCAGATGAATATCACTTAAAGGCTCCAGGTACATTTCAAACTCCCGCTTGTTTTTGTCAATTCCATTCCCTTCGGCACAAAGATTGGCTAATTGGGTTTCTACTTCCTTCTTGTTTACCTCATCCGGGATCAGCAAATAGAAACGGAAAGCGGTTATGTACCATTTGGTGAGCATATCGCTGTTTGTGGCCTGGTAACTCGCCACAGGCGCAAGGAAATTCATGGTAAAATGCGACTGCCTGGGCAGGTCTTTCACAACTGCTGAAACCGTAAAATCCTGATCGTCTTGCCTGATTATCTTTCCCATTGGATTGGCATTGCCAAAATATTTTTGAGCAGTCGATTGGCTGATTATAACATTCAACGGCTTCGCCAAAGCTTCTTTGGGGTTGCCTATCAGGAAATCAAATTGAAGTATATCAAGGATTTCAGGATCGGCAAACAAGAAACTGGTTGCTGTATAGGTTGTATTATCAATCGAAATAAACCGTTCGCCCATATAGGTCTGAAACCTTGCGTACTTTTCAATACCCGGAATTTTGGTGAACTTTTCAGCGAAAACAGCCGGGAACGAAACACTCTTATAAGTTTTGTCTTTCGACTGTACGTTTAGTCGGTAGGTGTGGGCAAAATTTGCATTGTGCTTATCGAATGACAACTCATCGGCAACAAAAAGGTACACCAAAATGCAACAGCTAAAGGCCAGCGTAAAACTGATCAACACAAACGCAGTGGTCAATCCCCGGCGGATAAGATGCCTGAAAATATTTCTAATTTTCTTCATGATTTCATTTTTAAATTGATTCGTTACTCATACCGCAATGCCTCTACCGGATTCCTGGTGGCTGCTTTCCAGCTTTGCCAGCTAACCGTAAGCAGTGCAATTCCAATGGCAAGTAATCCTGCCAGGGCAAAAATCCACCAGCTTAGTTCAGTTTTGTAGGCAAAGTTTTCGAGCCATTTATTCATGGCATAGTAAGCAATGGGTGTGGCAATTACAAAGGCAATGGCAACCCATTTTATAAAGTCTTTATTGAGCATTACCAATATTTCGGAAATTTTTGCTCCATTTACTTTTCTGATGCCTATTTCTTTCGTACGGCTTTCTGCTATAAATGTCACCAACCCAAATAATCCAAGACATGCAATAAGAATGGCGATGATTGAAAAGTAGCCAATTACAAGGCTGAGTTTTTCTTCATCTTTGTATAAATCATCATATTTTTTGTCCAGGAATTGAAATTCAAACGGTATATCAGGAGCAAGTTTCTCCCACTCTCTTTTTATGTATTGTATTGTTCCCGGGATATCATTTCCCCCAATTCTTATACTTAAATTATAGCTATAACCCGGTACATACCATAATGCAAGAGAATTGATATCAGTATGGAACGATTCATTATGAAAATCCTTTACCACGCCTATCACCCTGGCTTTGATATCAGATAACATTTCCAATTCGAAACCAATTGGATCAGTTAATCCAAAGTTTTTTACTGCTGTTTCGTTTAAAATAACAGCTTTGTATTTGTCGGATTCTAAGTCCCATGAGAAGTCTCTTCCTTCAACCATATTAAAGCCAATTGTTTTAATAAAGTCAGGATCAACAACCATCCCAAAATATTGTTTTTCGCTTCCATTAATTTCCTGTGTAAAGCTCATGTGAAATTGTTCGGCAAGTCCTTCCCCGCTTGATGCGGCAACACTTTTTATATTAGGATTTTGAAGCAACCTATGTTTAAATACATCATATTTGTCCTTAACGCTTTTTGTCAACTGGCAGGTAATAATATTTCTATTGTCAAATCCAATATTTCCCGTTCGCATTTGCCTGACTTGCCTTGTAACCAAAATGGTACTCGCTATCAGCGCAATTGAAATAATAAACTGGAATACTATCAGAAATTGTGTTATGGTACTGTTTTTTCGCCCGGTTATTCTTATCATTTTTCAGAATAGTTATTGGTTTAAATGCTGAAAGATAAAAAGCAGGATAAATACCCGCAATGATACCGACAAGTATTGATCCGGAAATTAATAGCAGGATGATTTTGGGATTACGGAAAAAGCTGAATGTAATCGCTTTACCTGTTATATCATTAAATACAGGCAATAAGAAATAAACAATTGCCATAGCAATAACAGTTGCGATAAAAGTCAATGTAACAGTTTCGCCAATAAATTGCTTTATAAGCTTATACCGGCTTGAACCGAAAATCTTTTTTACACCTATTTCTTTTGAACGCAAGGATGCTTTTGCAATTGAAACATTAACAAAATTTATTACTGCTATGATTATAATAATTATTCCAACCAATAGAATCAGATAGATAAAATTCAATTTGTTATTTTTATAAAAATTGACATCTTTTAACGGGATAAAACTTGCAGCGGATTCCTGAACCTCTTTGCTGTTAATATCTATATTATATCGTTTCGAAAGATCATCTAACCAGATTTTATTTGAATTTCGGGTAAGATCGGTTTCTGAACATGACTTCTTCATCAAGACATAAGTTTCAAAAGTATAATTACCAAAGTCTTCATCAACATCTACACCACCAGGTTTAATTGATTTCAGGGTATTAAACGATACTATTCCATTAAATTTAATGCTCGAATTATCAGGTATATCTTTAATGACAGCCGTTACGGCGTAATTTAATTTAGGATGTTCATTAGAGCCAATGAATTCAACAGTTTTTCCGACAGGATTTTCTTCTCCAAAAATTTTATAAGCAGTACTCTCTGTAAGAACTATTGAATTTTGCCTGGTCAAAGCTTCTTTTGCATTACCAGCGATTACTTTGTAACTAAAAACATCGAAAAATGTGCTGTCAGCATAAATGATATCGTTGACCTGAATTTTCCTTATCTCATTATCTTTTACAACCTTAATAATCGGTGATTTACCACCACCCATAAAATTATCAATCCTTACAATTTTTTCAATTTCAGGCACTTTATCGTTTATAATCACAGCATAGGGTGCAATAAAATTAAAACCTCCCGCAACTGAGACTTTAAATATCTGATTATAATTTTCATTGAACCGATCAAATGTCAATTCCTGCTGAACATATAAAGTGATCAGGATAAATGATGAGATACCAATGACTAAACCTGATAAATTAATAAGACTTATGTCTTTATTGTTAGTCAGTGTTCTGAAGATTATTTGAAAATAATTATTTGCCATTATTTTTGATTATCAACTATTTAATAATTCATTTGTCAACTATTCATACCTCAATGCTTCCACCGGATTCCTGGTTGCCGCTTTCCAGCTTTGCCAGCTAATCGTGAGCAATGCAATTCCAAATGCAAGTAATCCAGCCAGGGCAAAAATCCACCAGCTCATGACGGTTTTATAGGCAAAACTTTCGAGCCATTTGTTCATGATGAACCAGGCAATGGGCGTGGCAATTACAAAGGCAATGGCAACCCATTTCACAAAGTCGCGGTTAAGCATGGTCATTACTTCTGAAATACGGGCTCCATTTACCTTACGAATGCCGATCTCTTTAATCCGGCGCTGACAAGCAAACAGCGACATGGCAAAAATTCCCATGCAACAGATCACAATCGCACTTCCGGCAAACAGCGAAAAGATTCGGCGGAATTGTAATTCCGATTGATACATATTCTCAATGGCCTGATCGAAAAAGGTGATTTCGACCGGAAAAGAAGGGGAAAGGCCGGTAGTTGCTTTTTTGATATCCTGAATGGTTTTATGTAGTGAAGTGAAATCGTTGGTTTGCAGTTTGACCAGGCAATAAGATGCATCCGGTTCATTTTGTATGACCAATGCTATTATGGGCTGGTTAACCGCTTTATAATGAAAATCTTTCACAACACCGATTATTTCGGAAACGCCCGCATCCATACCAAAGCCCATCATTAATTTAGCGCCAATCGGATTGTCTATTTTATTTTCCCTGAGGAAGCTTTCATTCACAATCATTTTATGCCGGTCGGTAGCCATGTCTTCAGAGAAAAAACGTCCCTGGATAAGTTGCAATCCTATCATAGAACTGAAGTTGGCATCAGCATTAAACAGGTCAAAACTGAGTTCCTTTCTCACAGCCATTTATTTCTTGATTTGTTCTCCAGTTCGAAAGCATATTTCCCGGGTAATATTGTGTAAACGAGATTTTTAAAATGGCAGGTTCATCCTGAAGCAACTTTTTAAGCACCTCTTTTTTTTCGTTCAATTGTGGGGTTAACTTGATGCCTATTATATTTTTCTGATAAAATCCCAGTTTGCTACTTCCAAAGTTAACCTGCTTTTGCACCAAAATGGTAAAAGCGATCAGCACAATGGCAATAACAAATTGGGTAGTCACCAGAAGGCCTTGGGAAAAGGAATTTTCAGAACCCTGTGCAACTGTTTTCTTCAGGTTGTCAACTGCTTTCGATGAGGAGATGCGTAAGGCTGGAATAATACTGAAAACCATACTCAGGATAAGAGTTATGGCAATGGAAACCATCAGGAAAGAAGGCTTATAAAGCAATTGAATATTGAACTGAATTCCGGTAATGCTACTGATAAAGGGGAGTATGGCCCGAACGATCAGGATTGCCAGAAAAAGCGACATCAAAAACAGAATAAAGGCCTCGGAAAGTGCATTTATAAGGATATTCGCATGACCTGCGCCAAACACTTTTTGAACACCTGTTTGCCTGATTTTCTCAATCCATTGTGAAGAAGAAATGTTAATGAAATTGACCAGTGCAATCATGAGTACCAGTGCTGCCACCATCATCAGGATCATTACTTTTCGTTTGTCGCCACATTGCAGATAATTCGTTCCACCAAGTGCAAATTTGGAAAGGTAGATTTTTTTTAATGGATTCAGTTTCAATTTAGCATATTTCTCCTGATCGTTCTCAGGGAAGAGAGCGATGATCTTTTTCGTGGTTTCATCTGGGTTAGTTCCTTCTTTTAAAAGTACGAATGTCAGGAAACTGCACCATCCCCATTCGGTAAACTCGCCATCAGAGGGAAGAACAATTTTGCGTGTAGCGATTGAGGCTAACGCACTGAAAGAAAGGCTGGAGTTGGCTTCAGGCTCATTAATAACTGCTGAAACTGTCAGTTCCTTATCGTTGTTCAGCTTCACCGTTTTGCCCAGCGCCGGTTCGTTTCCAAAAAGTTTTTTGGCCAAAGTTCGGGTAAGAACAATGGCCTTGGGTTCTTTCAGCGAAGTTTCGAGCTTGCCTTCAACCGCATGGTAGGTGAAAAGCTGGAAGAAATCCTCGTCTGCAAAAACAAGATCCGAAGTTATTGGCTCCCGATCCCCAGCCTGGAATACAGGAGTTTCCCATGTGCTTGCCATCCTGACCGTTGATTCTACTTCCGGAATATTCAGATCGATCTGGTCTTTTAAAATTGCAGGCATATGCAATTGACCATTCATATCGGCAAAAAGATAAACCCGATCGCCGTTCTTGTGGTAATTGTCGGTGGTTAGTTCGCTGTACGAATAAACCGACAAGATAATAACCAAAGCTAAACTCACTGCCAGCCCAATCAGGTTAATAAGGTTGGTGGTTGGTTTCCTGCTAAAATTGCGGTAGACTGAGTTAAATATGTTTTGCATTTCCTATTTTTTAATTTCTATTTTCAAAATCACAATTTTCATCCTCAGTGTAATCATAGTTTAGCACTATTATTTACATCATCAATTCGCTCATCTGCTTTTTCACTTCCTCAGTAATAATTTGCCCGTCGAACAGGTTCACCACCCGGTGTGCAAATTCTGAATCGCGCATGGAGTGTGTCACCATCACGATGGTGGTTCCTTCACGGTTGAGTTCCGTGAGCAGGTTCATCACTTCCAGACCGTTTTTCGAATCCAGGTTTCCGGTTGGCTCATCGGCCAGGATCAGTTTTGGATTGGCAACCACTGCACGCGCAATGGCCACGCGCTGCTGCTGTCCTCCGGATAATTGTTGCGGGAAGTGTTTCTTCCGGTGACTTATTTTCATACGTTCCAGCATCTTTTCGACCATTTCCTTTCGCTCTTTGGCGGTCAATTTCAGGTAGATGAGTGGAAGTTCCACATTTTCATATACGTTTCGCTCATCGATCAGGTTAAAACTCTGGAATACGAAGCCGATATTACCTTTTCGGAGCAAAGTTCGGTTGCGTTCTTTAAAAGTGCCTACTTCATGACCGTCGAAATAATACTCGCCTGAAGTTGGATTGTCCAACAGGCCGATAATATTTAGTAAAGTTGATTTGCCGCAACCCGAAGGTCCCATGATGGCTACAAATTCGCCCTTTTGTATGTGAAGGTTCACCTCGTTCAACGCACTGGTTTCAATCTCTGCGGTGCGGAACACTTTGTTTAAATTTACTGTTCTGATCATTATATTTAATTTTATTATAAGTATAATCTCGTTAAAGTTACAAATTACTATTTACTACCGGATTCAAGTTATGAACTCTCTGCCCCATGTCTTTTCAGCTACTTCAGCACAATCCTGTCGTTCGTTCCAAACATTTCGTACCCTGAAGTGATGACATGTTCGCCGGCTTTGAGACCTTCAAGTACTTCGTAATACTGTGGATTTTGTTTGCCGATCCTGATATTGCGTTTGGTTGCCTCGGTTCCGTCTTCGTTCAGCACAAACACCCATTGACCACCGGTACTTTGGAAGAATCCACCTCGTTGTAGTAATACCGCTTTGGCCGATTCGCCCAGTTCAAGTTTGATGTGGTAGCTTTGGCCGATGCGGATATTATCGGGTGTTGTGCCATCAAATACCACGTCGATTTCAAACTGACCATTGCGTACTTCAGGATATACTTTCCTGACTTTTAGTTTGAAATCGGTCCCATTGCGGTCTAAAGTAGCCGGAAGGTCCCGAACCACGCGGTCGATGTAATGTTCATCAATCAGGGCATTGATTTTAAAATTATCGAGTACGTTAATTTGTCCAATGCGCTGGCCTTCATTAATTCGTTGACCGATTTCGGCATTCAACATTCCCAGCTGACCGTTAACCGGAGCTTTCACATTCAGGTTATCGAGTCGTTCGCGCACCAGCACCAACATCTGACGCATTTTTACCAGGTCGGTTTCCAGCGATTGCATGGAGGTCAATAGGATCAGCGAATCGTTTTTGGCTTTCACCCTATTGATTTCGAGCAAATTCTCTTCATATTCATAATCTTCTTTGGCCTGAAGATAATCTTCTTTCGAAATCAGCTGATCTTCGAAAAAAGCTTTTTTTTGCTCGAACGTACGTTTCTTGCGGTTCAGGTGGTACCGGCTGTCAAGTATATTTTTGCGCGACTGTATCAACTCTGTTTCGAAACTGATGCGCGTATTTCGCAGGTAGTTTTCCTTTTCGGCCAGAGCAGCTTCACTGTTCAAAATGGTTTGATACAACTGGCGGTTTTCGAGGCGAAGAATCACGTCGCCTTTCTGAACCATTGAGCCTTCTTCAATTAGACGCTCCTGGATCTGACCACTTTCTATTGCATCCAGATAAATAGTGGTGATCGGTTCAACCTGACCAATTACTGTGATGTAATCGTTAAACAAGCCGTCTTCCACTGTACTAACGGTTAGCTTGTCTTTTTCAGCTCTGAAGGTGGAGCTGTTTTCATCAAAAATAACTTTATATAACAAAAAGGCGAATGCCAATCCTCCGGCTATCCAGAATATGTGTTTTGGCCTCAGGCCTTTTTTCATTTCTATGATTTTATCCATTTCCATGACTTAAAATTCTTCAAGTTTCACTTAAGGACTGCGCCAGAATAATGCCAAAAATGCAAATATGCTAATTGTCAATATCTTGTGATAATAATAGCTTGTCGTGAGTTAAAATAATTGACAATCGTTTGTAAAAATAATTGACACTCTATTGATTTTGGAGAAAAAGCCATTTACCTTTGACTATTCTAAAAAGTCAAAAAACATAAAATCTCCTGATTGAACCTGGCTTTTCGGATCAGATTAGCCTTTAAATCAAAAAAATGGCAAAAGGAAACATTCTGATTGTTGACGACAACAAGAGTATTTTAAGCGCATTGGAGATTCTCCTGACTCCTGAATTTCAAACTGTCACTACGCTTTCCGATCCCTATGCGGATTCCAACAGAACTGCGGAAGAAAGAATATAACCTGGTTATTCTCGACATGAATTTTAATGCAGGAATAAATACCGGCAACGAAGGTATTTATTGGCTTGGACGAATCAAAGAGTCAAATCCTGAGATTTCGGTTGTCATGATAACTGCTTACGGCGATGTTGAATTGACCGTGAAGGCATTGAAGATGGGGGCAACCGATTTTTTCCTGAAACCCTGGGACAACAACAAATTACTGGCAACCCTGAAATCAGCCCTTCAGCTAAACTGCTCGAAGAAGGAAGTGAGCCAGCTGAAGGAAAAAGAGAAGGGACTGAAAACGGAAATAAACCGCGAACAAAAAATTATTGTTGGCTCGTCACCCCAAGTGATGCAGATGCTGGATTTGGTGCGGAAAGTGGCTAAAACCGATGCCAATATACTGATTACCGGAGAGAACGGGACCGGGAAAGAATTGATTGCCCACGAGATTCACCGATTGTCTGAACGTTCGCAGGAAGTATTAGTAAGAGTTGACATGGGCGCTATCGCCGAAACCTTGTTTGAAAGCGAATTATTTGGCCATGTGAAGGGCGCGTTTACCGATGCCCGCGAAAACCGACCCGGGAGATTTGAAGTTGCCGATAAAGGCAGTCTTTTTTTGGATGAGATTGGCAATCTTTCGTTTCATCTTCAGGCAAAACTGCTGGCAGCCATTCAGAACCGGCAGATTTCACGCATCGGGTCCAATCAAACCATCCCGATTGACATCAGGCTGATTTGCGCTACAAATAAAAAACTGGAAAACATGGTACATGAAGGATTATTCCGCGAGGACCTGCTATACCGGATCAACACTATCCAGATCGAGGTTCCGCCATTGCGCGAACGCGGAAACGACGTACTGGTGCTGACCGATTTTTTCCTGAAGAAGTATTCCTCAAAATACAGCAAACCCAGCCTGAAAATAAATCAGCAGGCGCAGGATAAACTGCTCAAATATTCGTGGCCCGGAAATATCCGTGAACTGCAGCATACCATCGAGAAAGCTGTCATCCTGAGTGAAGGAAATGTTTTGAAAGCCGATGATTTTTTCATGAAGCCGGTTTTTTCGGAAAGAACAAACGAAACTGAACCTACCCTTGAGGAAATGGAAAAACGGATGATCAATCTTGCTATTGAAAAAAATAACGGTAACCTTAGCGCAGCAGCCGACCAGCTTGGAATTACAAGGCAGACACTTTACAACAAGATAAAAAAATCGGGACAATGATTAGCCGGAACCTCTATTTTCAAATACTCATCAGGGTATTACTGATCGTATTTCCGGCACTTGCAGCTGGATGGATGGTGGCATCAGGTCAATCGGTCGTTTTTGTTTTTTTGTGCATTTTCATTATCATCATCGTGGTTGTAAACCTGGTCAATTATCTCAATTCAACCAATCGAAAAATAAGCTATTTTCTCGATTCGGTTCAAAATGAAGACTCTACACTTTCATTTCCGGTCAACATTACCGATAAACCGATCCGGGAAATCTATCTGGGCCTAAACAAAGTCAATAAACAAATTCAGCAATTAAAGATTGAAAGCAGGCAACAGGAACAATATTTTCAAACCTTGCTCGAACATGTGGGTACAGGAATCGTGACTTTCAATACAAAGGGATTAGTACTTCATGCCAATTCGGCAGCAAAGAAAATGTTGGGGGTGAATATTCTTACTCATCTCAATCAATTGGAAAAAGTTAACCTTAACTTGTTTCAAGCCATCAGGAATATTCAGCCATTTGATCGAAAATTAGTTTCTGTTTTAAGTGAAAGCGGCTCCATCCAGCTCTCGATAAAGGCTACTCCGTTCAAAACAAAAGATGATGAACTTATACTGTTAGCGGTTCAGGATATCAGAAATGAATTGGATGAAAAAGAGTTGGATTCGTGGATGAAACTAATCCGGGTATTGATGCACGAAATTATGAATTCGATTTCCCCAATCACGTCCATTTCAGAAAGCCTGTGCAAGTTTTTCATGATCGATGGGCGACCCGCTCTTCCGGAAGAAGTAACCGAAACTACCATCCAGACTACACTGCGAGGATTGAGTGTCATTAAAGAACAAGGAAATGGACTGATGTTGTTCGTTGAGTCATACAGGAAACTAACCCGGCTTCCAAAACCTGACAAGAAAATCTTCCGGGTAGAAGATCTTATCTCAAGGATTAAAGTTTTATACACTTCGCTTGAAAACAGTGAAATAATAAAACTGACAGTAACTGTCAACCCTCAGGAAATGGAGCTTTTCGCCGATGAAAACCTGATTTCGCAGGTGCTTATCAATTTGACAAAGAATGCTTTGCAAGCCAACGAAAAGAACCCGGAAGGCAAAATCCAGGTGATTGCCGGAATCAATTCAGAGCATCGCCCCGAGATTCGGGTAGTCGACAATGGCCCGGGAATTCCTGATGAAATTCTGGAACAGATTTTTGTTCCATTCTTTACTACCAGAGAAAACGGCTCAGGTATTGGTTTGAGCCTTTCCAGACAAATTATGCGGCTTCATGGTGGAAGACTTCAGGTACGGTCGGTTCTGGGAAAGGAAACTGTGTTTAGTTTGATCTTTTAGGGGTAAAGTTTTTTAAATTGAGAACCTTAACTTCTAATCACAATTTGTTTAGCAAATGAATATAAAAGTTGAACAATATTAAGATTCAGATGTTTTCATCATAAACAACTGGTATGAAAACAATTATTATAGTTTCCGCCATTGCTATTTTTATATTGGTAATTTTTCAATCCTTCACGATTATGTCTGCAAATAAAACTGAAGAACAAAAATATACCGTTATCCTAAAAGAAAAGGATTTCGAAATCAGGTTTTACCCATCTGCAACTGTTGCAACAATTAAGTCCAATGCAAAAACTTACAAAGATTTGTCGGGTCCGGGGTTTCGTAAATTGGCAGGCTATATTTTTGGAGGCAATGAGACGAATACAAGTATTTCAATGACTTCGCCTGTTCATATGGATATCAATGATTCAGTTTCGAGTATGAGTTTTGTTATGCCATCGTCGTACAATGAAGAAAACCTGCCAAAACCCAATGATCCTGATGTGCTTATACAAAAAACTGCTGATGAATATGTTGCTGTAATTCGATTTGGCGGATTTGCATCTGATGAAGATCTGATTTTCTATTCGGAAAAGCTATACGATATACTCGAGGAAAGAGGTATAACCCCAAATGGAAATGCCAGATTTCTGGGATATAATCCCCCATACCAACTTGTTGACAGGAGGAACGAAATTATTGTCTCGGTTAATTGGATTTTCTAGCCCTGGTTAGATTATACAGTGCAAAAAATAAAACCAAATTTCAGATGTAATACATTTGTATTAAACTAAAAACCGATCAATTCATTTAAAAGAGGATTAATTTTATGAAACAAACCCTTCCCCTCCGATCAGTTGGCAAATCCGATCTGATGATAACTCCTATTGGTTTAGGCTGCTGGCAGTTCAGCAAACAAAAAAATATGGCCGGAAAATTCTGGCCAAAAATGGAAGATGATCTTATTTCACGAATGATAAAAATCTCCCTCGAAGGCGGAATCAACTGGTTCGATACTGCCGAGATTTATGGCAATGGTGCTTCCGAAAAAGCTTTGGCAGCATCTCTCAAGGATATTGGTAAAAAGCCAGGTGAAATCATAGTGGCTACTAAATGGTGGCCCATGTTCAGATTCGCTTCAAATATCCTGAAAACAATTGATCAGAGGATAGAGGCTCTTGCGCCTTACCCTATTGATCTTTACCAGGTTCACCAGCCGTGGGGTTTCTCAAACGAAAAAGCCGAAATGGAAGCCATGGCGAGGTTGGTAAAAGAACACAAGATACGTTATGTCGGGGTAAGTAATTTTTCGGCCGCACAAATGAGATCCGCATGGGAAGCGCTTCAGAAGCATGGCATTCATCTGGTTTCCAACCAGGTGAGGTACAACCTGCTCGATCGGAAAATTGAATCCAATGGAATACTGCAAACTGCGAAAGAACTTGGAATTACCATCATCGCATACTCTCCGCTGGCACAGGGGCTGGTTACCGGGAAATTCCACGATAACCCGGACTTGTTAAAAAATATTGGCATGCGTAAATATTTTTCGCTTTTCAAACCCGCCGGACTGGAAAAGAGCAGGCCTGTGGTAAAAACTGTTCAGGAACTCGCAATCAAATACAGTGTTACTCCATCCCAGATCGCACTCAACTGGCTGATCAATTTTCATGGTGAAACTGTAGTGGCCATTCCCGGTGCTACAAAAGAATCGCATGCCAAAGGAAAATACCGGGGCAATGACTTTTTCATTGACTGCTGAAGATCTATCCTTGCTTGATAAGAAAAGTTCCCTGTTCAGATAATGGTTTTTAAACACGATTTTACCAGCAACTTACTACGCTGCGGGTGCTTGATGTTTTTATCCTATTAACGGAGAAATGAGTAACCTTATCACTATCAAAAAATATATTGAGGATATATTTAAAATTAGCCGGTTTGCTGTTCTTGCAACGGAAGGCGATGGCCAGCCTCATGCAAGCTTGATTGCGATTACTCCGATAGAAGGTTACCGTAAACTGATCTTTGCTACTTATCGGAATACACGTAAGTACCACAACCTTGCTCGCAACGGCAATGTGGCTGTTCTCGTCGAAAGTATTGATATTAAAAGATCGGGCCTGCAGGAAAGCTTTGTATTAACCGCGTTTGGTCACGTTGAAAAGATGGTAATCGAAGAGGAAAATATTGTTTTCAATGCACATCTTGAAAGGCATCCTGAACTTTTATCCTTTATGCAGTCAGAAGATTGTTCTCTCGTTCTGATTAAAGTTGATACCTATCAGGTTGTTCGTGGAATTGATGACGTTGAGTGGTGGACCATAGACGACCTGGATGCATCGTCAAACATATAAAAACATCGTTGATATTATGTATATTTGTATCAATTAGAATATGCACTCTCCCATCTTTATACGGAATAGTTTTTATTTACACAATAATCGCTGCAGGCAATATCTATTGTCTTTTACTTTTATGTTGATGGCTGCAACGGTTTGCTTTTCCCAGTCAGTCGGGTCAGTTTATGGCGACCGGCTGGAAGTGGGGACATCAATATATGTCATCACGAACCGGGTGGTTGATTCATCACAAATAAATCCATCTTTTCTCAACCGTGTGAAAAGCGATCCCTCCCTTACCTTCTTGCGAGTTGTTTATCATGGGAATGATTCTTTGGAAATTGTGCCCATGGATTCCACCCGTTTTATTTCTGGAATCCCGGGAAAATATAACGATTGGCTGCTATTTGTCCATGGTGACAGTAAAACTTTCAGTCAGGCGGTGATGAGCGGATTTGACATCCAGGAATTACATGATGTCAATGTCATTGTATTTAGCTGGCCATCTAAAGACCCTGAAATAAGCGGCATTAAGAACTTTAAAAATTCCCAGCAGAATGTCATCAGATCCAATGGTCATTTCACCTCGGTAATTTGTTTAATGCGCTCATTCCGACAGTTAAACCCAGCTTTTCAGTCAGGGGCCAGGTTGTCGATGTTTATTCACAGCCTTGGCAATTATTATCTTGAGAATCTGGTTTTACAGATGAAAAGTTTATGCGGGCCTCCGGCCGTGTTCGATAACCTGGTTCTGAACGCCGCTGCAGTCAACCAGGAACATCACAATGAATGGGTGGGACAACTGCATTTCCAGGAACGCATCTATATAACCTCAAATGTACATGATTTTAACCTGAAGGGTGCCAGGATTTTTACGAAAGATGGAAAACAGCTGGGTGAAAAAATTAAACCTCCGCTAACAGAAACTGCTATTTATGTCAATTTTACAAAGGCTGTCAGGTTTCGTTTTCCGACAGGGACAACCCATACTTATTTTATCGGAGAAGTGCCGGATAAAAGCATGAACATCCGGTTGTTTTACCATGATATTATACATGGGCTGGAGCCGGATTTACAGGATGCGCGTATGTTTAAAGCCCGGTCAGACGGATTGGGGCACGATATTATTTTCTGATAATTTCAACTGGTCACTCAAATTTAAAGCTTATGATTTGCAATTTGAATAAATCGGTTTTGATTGGAAGCATTACCCTGTCATGCTTCCTGGTTTCATGTGCCACTTTTAAGCACAGCTGGAATGAACCATACATGATGGTTGGTACAGATCCACGACAGGCCATTGACAAGGCTCAGCAAATGGAATCCGTTGCAGCATCAGCCGATGAGGTCAAATTACTAATCGAAGCTTACAAAGATTTGGAAAGGGCTGATCCTAAGAATTATGCAGCCCTGTGGAAAATAGGGAATTATAACATATTGATGGGGGCCGCTTATAGCGCGAAAAGAAAAGACAAGAAATACCATTACCGGGAAGCGGTGAAATATTGTGAAAGGGCAATGTATACCAATGCGGAATTCAGGGATGAAATATCAAATGGTGCTGATATCACTGAGGCCAGCGCCAAACTGACATTAGCAGAAATCGATGCGATGGGTTACTGGTACACAGCAAGGTTTTACTATTTCAGTGAATGTTTGCATCCTCTCGGCAGGGTTTTAAACACGCGGATTATCATCGAGAATAATAAGATCATTGAACAGATTGACAAGCTCGATTCGAACTGGGCTGGCGGAGGTAATTATTTTGCACGCGGACTTTACTACATAGCAGTACCGGAGAAGTTTGGCGGCAGTAAGCAACGATCTGATGAGGAATTTTCAAAAGCTGTCGAAATTGGTCCTGATTTCCTGGTCAATCGCTGGGGCAGGGCTAAATATCTCTACCATCTCATCGGTGATGATGAAGGTTATAATACCGACCTGCAATGGGTCATATCGCAGGATCCACATAAAGGAGGAAATCCATACCCATGGAATATATATTTCCAAAAAGATGCAGAAAAAATGCTGGCAGAATCAAAATAAAATTTGATTTTTATTAGTAGAATTTTAAACTTATAATTTTAAATTTTACTTGATCTCCCCCTCGGGTGAAACTGCAGTATGTTGCTCCGCAGGTAATCCCTGTCCAGGTGCGTATAAATCTCGGTTGTGGTGATGGAAGCATGGCCAAGCATCTCCTGCACGGCCCGCAGGTCCGCCCCGCCCTCGATCAGGTGGGTGGCAAAGGAATGACGGAAAGTATGAGGACTGATGGTTTTTCGGATACCCGCTTTTTCTGCCAGGCTCTTGATGATATAAAATACCATGACCCTGCTTAGTTTCTTCCCCCTGCCATTCAGAAAAATAAAATCCTCATGGCCTTTCTGTATTACAATATGGCTTCGGACCTGGTGAAGATAAACCTGCAATTGCTTCAGCGCACCATCCCCGGCAGGGACCAGCCGCTGCTTGTTCCCTTTTCCGATAACCGAGATGAACCCGTCATTGAACCTTATATCCGAAATCTTCAGGTTCGTCATTTCGCTCACACGTAAGCCGCAACCGTAAAGGAACTCGAGCATGGTCTTGTTCCTTTCTCCCTCCGGCGTACTCAGGTCAATCGCTTCGAATAGCCTGCCAATCTCCTCAATATTCAGCGTATCAGGTAATGTCCTTCCCGTCCTGGGTGATTCCAGCAATTCGGCGGGATTGGCCTTGATAATGTTTTCAAGGAGAAGGTATTTGAAAAAAGTCTTTATTCCTGAAATCATCCTGGCCTGGGAACGTGCACTCATCCCCACCTGGTTTATCCATTTGAGAAAGTCCTGAAGATGTGCAAGTTTGATATCAGCCGGCTGTAAATCAAGCTGCTGTGACTCCAGGTACTGGGTGAGCTTGATGACATCCCGCCTGTAGGCCTCGATGGAGTTGTCAGAAAGTGATCTTTCCAGTTTCAGGAAAGCTGTAAATCCTTTGATAAAAGACGACCAGTTCAAATATGCTGTAAATTTTGATAAAGTTATAGGTTATTTTGAAATATAATCATATCTTTGCAGCCCAAAAATTATAAGGAGCACATAACAATGGCGAAGAAATCGAAAGATCAAAGGATACAGGTTATTATGGAGTGCACCGAGCACAAGAACAGCGGTAAACCGGGTACTTCCAGGTACATAACCACAAAAAACAAGAAAAATACACCGGAGAGATTGGAACTGAAGAAGTTCAATCCTATCCTGAAAAAAGTTACGGTTCATAAAGAAATTAAATAGTTTGTAGCTATGGCAAAGAAAGTAATTGCAACCCTCCAGGCACAGGGTAAAGAGTTCTCGAAGCTGATCCGGATGGTCAAATCACCTAAAACCGGTGCTTACGTGTTTAAAGAGAGTATGGTTCCCAACGACCAGATAAAAAATGTCGTTGAAAAGAAATAACTGATTGTTCATCAAATCGGTACAGAAAAGCTTTTCCTGCCGGAAGAGCTTTTTTTATATCAAGTAAGACTTTCGCCATGGGTATATTTTCGTTTTTTTCAAAGGAGAAAAAGGAAAGTCCTTGACAAAGGGCTCGACAAAACACGGCAAAATGTGTTCTCCAGGATTACGCGAGCCATTGCCGGAAAATCGCGTGTCGATGACGAAGTGCTCGATAACCTGGAAGAGATCCTGGTCACGTCGGATGTCGGCGTGGAAACCACCCTCCGGATCATTGAACGGATCCAGGAACGCATCGCACGCGATAAATATGTCGGCACCGAAGAACTGAACCGTGTCCTGAAAGAAGAAACAGCAGCCCTGCTCCGGGAAAATGTGAAGGAGGAAAAATTTGATTTCTCTTCGGATAACTTACCCAAACCCTACGTGATCATGGTCGTTGGTGTGAATGGCGTCGGGAAAACGACCACCATCGGCAAACTGGCATACCAGTTCAAAGGAGCCGGCAAGTCGGTAGTTCTGGGCGCAGCAGATACATTCCGTGCGGCAGCCGTTGAACAGCTCACTATCTGGGCGGCCAGGGCAGGTGTCCCCATTATAAACCAGGGGATGAATGCCGATCCTGCCGCCGTCGCTTTCGATACCGTGAAATCCGCTGTTGCCCAGGGCACGGATGTGGTTATCATCGATACGGCAGGAAGGTTGCATAACAAGATCAACCTGATGAATGAACTGTCGAAGATCAGGAGGGTGATCCAGAAGGTCATACCCGAAGCCCCGCATGAAGTCCTGCTGGTGCTGGATGCCAGCACAGGCCAGAATGCCATCGAACAGGCAAAGCAATTCACCGCCGCCACCGAAGTGAATGCGCTTGCCCTGACCAAACTCGACGGTACTGCGAAAGGCGGCGTAGCCATAGGCATTTCCGACCAGTTTAAAATACCGGTCAAATATGTCGGACTGGGCGAGAAGATCGAAGATCTGCAGATATTCGACCGGTTTGAGTTTGTCGATAGCCTGTTCGGGGAAAATCAATAATTAAAAATTAAAAATTAAAAATTAAAAATTCGAGATATTGAGGACCAAAACTGCACGCCATAAAGTCAACATCATCACCCTCGGGTGCTCAAAGAATATTGTGGATTCTGAGGTGCTGATGGGACAATTGCGCGCTGCGCAGGTGGATGTGGTCCACGAATCGGACGAGCCTTCAGATGTGGTGGTGGTGAATACCTGCGGGTTTATCAACGACGCGAAGGAAGAATCGATCGATACGATCCTTCGCTACGCTGAAGCCAAGAAAGCCGGACTGGTGGGAAAGGTTTACGTGATGGGCTGCCTGTCACAGCGCTATCGCAAGGAACTGGAAGCGGAAATGCTCGAGGTGGATGGTTTCTATGGGGTGAATGACCTGCCGGTGATCCTGAAAGAACTGGGGGTAGATTACAAAAAAGAACTGATCGGCGAGCGCATGCTAACTACGCCTGGCCATTATGCCTACCTGAAAATATCGGAAGGTTGCAATAAAAAATGTTCCTTTTGCGCTATACCGCTGATACGTGGCAAACATGTCTCACGCCCGATGGAGGACCTGGTGCATGAAGCGTCTAACCTGGCGGCAAATGGAGTCAAGGAGATCATCCTTATCGCACAGGACCTGACCTATTATGGTTATGACCTGTATCGTGAAAGAAAACTTGCCAGCCTGCTCGAAAGCCTGGCGGAAATAGAAGGTATAGAATGGATACGCCTTCATTATGCTTATCCATCCGATTTCCCGGTGGAAATAGCAGATGTGATGCAAAGGAACCCCAAGATCTGCAACTACCTGGATATCCCGCTGCAACATATCAGCGATCCTTTGCTGAGATCGATGAACAGGGGTGTTACAAGGGAAAAGACATACCGGTTGCTGGAAACCATCCGTGAAAAGAACCCCGGGATTTCAATCCGCACTACCCTTATTGTTGGCTATCCTTATGAGAATGAGGAACATTTCGAAGAACTGAAAGCTTTTGTGAAGGAACAGCGTTTCGACCGCCTTGGCGTGTTTACCTATTCACCGGAAGAAAAAACTTCGGCATTTTATCTCCATGACGCTGTTCCTGAAGAAGTTAAAAAGGCCAGAATGGAAGAGATCATGGAAATCCAGCAGGAAATTTCCTATGAAAAAAACCAGGAGAAAGTTGGCAGGGAATTAAAAGTACTTATCGACCGGATAGAAGGAGATCTGTATATCGGCAGGTCCGAATTCGATTCTCCTGAAGTCGATAACGAAATCCTTGTCGGTTCACCTGCAGCGCTGCAAATTGGAAACTTTTACCAGGTCAGGATCGATCGGGCGGATTATTTCGACCTATATGGGACCATCATAAATTGATTCTTATGAAACCATTATTATTTAATCCTCCTTTCAGCAAGTTTGACAATTTCAGCCATCCAAAATTCCCTTGGCCAGGATACCATTAAAGCACAGGATAAAAATGGTTATACATTCGAAAAATCAGGCAAACTGGAGGTCGAAGGGAATTATGTGGAAGGGAAGAGGGAAGGCGCCTGGCTTACATATTATCCAACTGGTATCTTAAATAAGGTTGAAGAATATCATAACGGTAAGAAAAACGGGATTGTCCTTGAAATCGATAATAAAGGGACTATCACAAGCCAGGCCACATACCTGGATGATAAGCTGGATGGGGTCAGTAGATCCTATGCCAGGGCAGGTAAATTGAACTGGGAGAAACATTATAAAAAGAACAAGCTTCATGGATTGACCAAGATCTATTATGATGGCGGGATCCTGCAGGAAGAAGCCTGGTATGAGAATGGCCTTCGCGACAGCATTACGACATGGTATGATTCACAAGGTCAAACAGTTGTTTGCAATCACTATAAAGAAGGTAAGTTTGACGGGCCTTCAGTTACTTATTATGCCAGCGGCCAGGTCAAATCAGAAAAAAATTATGTGATGGATGTCCCGCAAGGCCCATATAAAGAATTTGATGAGAAAGGCGTATTACGATTAAATGGTAATTATGTAAATGGTGAAAAAAAAGGCACCTGGCTTACTTATGATGAAAGTGGCAAAGTAATCGCAAAAGAGAAATTTTAAATTTTAAACACATGTCTAAAGGATTTTTCAAATCTCCTGCTCCATACAATGAGCCAATATTATCATATGCTCCCGGAAGCCCGGAGCGCAAAGAACTGAAAGCAGCCATTGCAGACTTTCGTTCGAAAGAAATTGACATACCCATGTATATTGGCGCGGAACTGGTGCGTTCAGGTGAACGCATTGCTATAAATCCGCCGCACGATCACCGGCACATTCTTGGATATTATTACAAGGGCACCGGTGATCATGTCCTCCAGGCTATCAATGCCGCTCTGGCCGTTCGACCAAAATGGCAATCGCTTACCTGGGATCACCGTGCGGCTATATTTCTCAAAGCTGCCGACCTTATCAGCGGGCCTTACAGGGCCAGGCTGAATGCCGCAACTATGCTGGGCCAATCCAAGAACGTCTACCAGGCTGAAATTGATGCTGCATGTGAAATGGCTGATTTTTTGAGATTTAATGTCCACTTCATGACGGAGATCTATAAAGAACAACCCATTTCTTCGCATGGCATCTGGAACAAAATGGAGTGGAGGCCACTGGAAGGATTTGTTTATGCCGTTACGCCGTTCAATTTTACATCCATTGCCGGGAACCTTCCTTCGGCCCCGGCTTTCATGGGGAATGTGGTCGTCTGGAAACCTGCCGGTACGCAGATATATTCAGCCAATGTGCTGATGGAGATTTTCAGGGAAGCCGGCCTGCCCGATGGAGTCATTAATATGATCATGGTCGATGGACCGGTAGGGGGGAAGATCATGTCGACACACCCGGAATTTGTGGGTGTGCATTTCACCGGCTCCAATTACGTGTTTAACAAAATATGGAAAGCCATAGGCGAAAATGTCGCTTTGCACAATACATTTCCGAAGATCGTGGGCGAGACAGGCGGGAAAGATTTCGTCATGGTGCATAAATCGGCCCATGCCAAAGCGGTGGCAACAGCCTTGAGCCGCGGTGCCTTTGAATACCAGGGGCAGAAATGTTCGGCCGCTTCAAGGGCTTATATTCCCCGCAGCCTCTGGCCTGAAGTGAAGGAAATGATGCTGGCGGATCTTAAATCTTTCCGTATGGGAGGGGTGGAAGATTTCCGGAACTTCATCAATGCCGTGATCGATGAAGGGGCTTTTGACAAGCTGGCCGGATTTATCGACAGGGCTAAACAAGACCCTGATGTTGAGATCATTGCAGGTGGAAATTACGATAAATCGGTCGGCTACTTTATCGAGCCAACCGTGATCCTGACCCGCAATCCACGTTATGTCACGATGTGCGAGGAATTGTTCGGCCCCATTCTTACAGTTTATGTTTATGAAGATGACCAGTATGATGAAACCCTCGCCATTCTTGATAAAACTTCTCCTTATGCCCTGACAGGCTCCATATTTGCCCAGGACCGTTACATCATTGATCATACCACGAAGAGGCTGGTCAATGCTGCGGGGAATTTCTATATAAATGATAAACCAACCGGCGCGGTTGTTGGCCAGCAGCCATTCGGCGGTGCCAGGGCTTCCGGCACCAATGATAAGTCCGGGTCATTTCTGAACCTGCTGAGATGGGTGTCTCCAAGAACTATTAAGGAAAACTTCAATCCGCCGGAAGATTACCGCTACCCTTTTATGGCGGAAGAATAGGCTGGTTAAGCCGTTGTAAATAATCCGGGGGCTGCTTTATTTGGCGATCGGCTTGTATCCGTTATCTATAATGTATTTCTTGGGAAGCGGCTTACTGTGCTTGAAGGGTTTGAGTTTTTGTACATGTGATGATTCACTGAACATGGCACATGAGGAGGTAATCCCGGCCAGGGAGCTAATAACCAGCAGTATAACCAATAACCTGATAATTCTTTTCATCGATAGATAACCTTTAGATTCAACGGATCAGCTCCGTAATTATTTTAAGGGTATAAATTTATAAAAATAACGTTCATAAAGCGGTGAATATTTTTTTTTCATCTTTTGAAGTGTATTCTTTTTAGGAAGTATATTTGCCTGTGTGAAGGAGCCCCTGTTTTAATACTTGAAACAGGGCATAATAGGGAACCGGGTGAAAATCCCGGACAGTACCCGCTGCTGTAAACCCCGGCCTTTTAAAGGTCACTATCAACGGCACTCAATAGCCACTGCCCCGGCTCAGACGGGATGGGAAGGCTGCCGGTTGATGGGGTGAGTCAGAAAACCTGCCGTCACAGTTTGATTATTCACAAGCTTCCGGGTCAGAAGCTGGACTGAACTGGTGACTTTTCGCTTTTTTCAGACTTTTCCCCGGGATTACTTGCAAAAGATATAAAGTTAATTCCATGCGCCTGGCAGCCTGTATTTTTTTCCTTTCTGTCTTTATCCCCGGTATAACTGCCCAGGACATGGTCCCCGATACGATCCTCAACCTTGGCGACGTTACGATTTATTCTTCCCGTATCAACCGCTTCGCCAAAGGCCAGGCGGTTCAGACACTTGACAGCATGACCCGGGAATGGTTTCCGGCCGGGACGCTGGCAGAGCTCATCCCCGGATTTACTTCTTCCTATATAAGGAATTATGGCCAGGGAACCCTATCCACCTTATCCTTCAGGGGGACCTCGGCAAACCATGCCGGATTGCTCTGGAACGGCATCCGTGTTTCACCGCCTAACATAGGTTATGTCGACCTGTCGCTTATCCAGGGAAGCTTTTTTAATAATATATCGGTACTTTATGGAGGGGCCAGCCCGATGTTTGGCAGCGGATCAATAGGAGGGGGCATTCACCTGGAAAACAGGCCGGTCTTTGAGAAATCAGGCGCTGATCTGGATATGGCACTTTCTGCCGGAAGCTTTGGGATGATTTCTTTAGAAGAGAAAGGGGAAGTGTACCGGCCAAAATTATATTCCCGTACGGCCTTTTCCCTGGTTAATTCAGCCAATGACTTTCCTTATCATGACCTGCAGGGAAATGAAGAACATCTTCCGCATGCAGCCATCTTTAAAGCTGGTTTTATGCAGGATCTCGCTTATCAGATTAATAAGAACCAGTACCTGATGGCCAGCGCCTGGTTCCAGTATGCCGACCGGGAAATTCCACCAACCCTGACGGAGGAAAGATTCAGAAGCTGTGCAGACCGACCGGTCCTGGAGAACCATGCTTGATATGGAAAGACTACAATGAACAGGAATAACCTTGAGGCTAAACTGGCTTATTTCAATGAGTTCACAAATTATGAAGACCCGCTGGCCTCCGTTTATTCCACTATTCAAAGCCAGTCTGTGGTCGGGTCGTTTGAAAGCACCTGGGAAATTGGGAAGAATTCAGCCATATTTGCCGGCTCGCAGTTTACTTATGAATATGCTGATCTTGATTATTATGATCACCCGCAGTGACCAGGAAAATATTGCGGTCTATGCTTCTTACAGGCATAATTTCCCAACGCTTAAATGGCAGGTGAGCCTGAACGGCCGGCAGGAATTCCTGACAGAATATCAATCGCCTTTCCTGTTTTCAGCCGGGATGGAAGGGGCCATCTGGCGCTATATTTCAGGCAGGATCAATATTTCGCGGAACTTCAGGGCACCAACCTTAAATGAAAGATACTGGCAGCCGGGAGGAAATCCTGCCCTGGAACCGGAAGAAAGCTGGAATGAAGAGGCCGGAATTGCAGTCGAAAAGCAATTTGCTGCTTCGTTTATTAAGTTCAGCGTGACCGCTTTTAATTCCAGTGTGGATAACTGGATACTCTGGTTGCCCGGAGGAAGTTACTGGTCGGTTGAAAATGCCCAGGAAGTCTGGTCAAGAGGGTTTGAAATCTCAGGAAACCAATCATTTGCCATATCTGAAGTGAAACTCCTCTTTGGTGAGTCATATACTTACACCAAGGCTACCAACCAGGTAAAGTTATTCGAACAGGATGCTTCATATAAAAAGCAACTGATTTATACGCCATTACACAGGTTGATGGTTAGGGCCGCAGTGGTTTACAAAGGATTTAACTTAACTCTGAAAGGAAACTTTACAGGAATAGTATACACTACTAAAGATAACCTGGATTGGCTTCCGCCATATCTTATTCTCGACGCTATTGTTTCAAAATCTTTTAAGCTTAAAAATAGTGACAATATGATAATCCAATTTAATGTCAATAATATAGGCAATATTGAATACCAGTCTGTTCCTTACCGCCCAATG
Source organism: uncultured Bacteroidales bacterium (assembly GCA_963701785.1). Taxonomy (GTDB): domain Bacteria; phylum Bacteroidota; class Bacteroidia; order Bacteroidales; family JAGOPY01; genus JAGOPY01. The sequence continues at coordinate 647,904 of CAVPBC010000003.1, forward strand.
CCAGGGATCGGTTTCCTTGTAACAGTGCGGTATTTTTTAAGTCAGCAATCAGCAATCAATTAAAAATTAAACTTTATGAAACGCTTCTTCTTAGCAGCACTCAGTATCCTCTTCCTCATGGTTAGTTGCAACGAAAAGGACCTTCCGGCTCCTTATGAACAGTTTTTAAATTCTGTATTTGTAATCAACGAAGGCCCTTTCCAGGCCGGGACAGGAACGATCAGCGCATTCAACAGGGAAACAGGCGAAGTGACGCCTGATTTGTTTGAAATGGCCAATGGAAGGCCACTCGGTAATATTGTCCAGTCACTTACGGTTCATGGGGATAAAGCTTATATCGTGGTGAATAATTCCAACAAAATTGAAGTTGTTAATCTGGAAGATTTTACATCCGTGGCAACGATTGAAAATATAACATTACCCAGGTATTTTATCGGGTTGGATGAACAAAAAGGATATGTATCATGCTGGGATTCAACAGTAAAAGTAATAAACCTGGCTGACTATTCAATTATAAATTCCATGCCGGCAGGTAACGGCCCCGACGAAATGCTGCTGTCAGGCGAATTCCTGTTTGTGATCAACTCGGGAGGTTTTGGTACTGACAGTACGGTATCTGTTTTCAGGACCATTACCGATGAACCTGCCGGTAGTTTTACCGTCGGCCACAGACCTGCCGGGATACGGAAAGATATGAACGGCAATATCTGGGTCTTATGTTCGGGGAAAGGATGGAATGGGTATCCTTCCCCGGACGACACACCGGCAAAACTGGTCTGCATCGATCCTGTATCATTTGCGATCCTGAAAGAAATAACTTTTCCCGGTACGGATAATCATCCTGATAATATGATTATTAATGGGGATGGAGATATATTATATTATAACCACCCGGAAGGGATCTTTTCATTTCCTGTTATCGCATCAGCGCTTAATAATCAGCCATTTATTCCCGGAAATTCGATTTTTTACGGATTGGGGTATGACGAAACGGAAAAAATGATCTATGTAACCGATCCTCTTGATTATGCTCAAAATGGCTGGGTATGCAGGTTTAATGCATTGGAAGGCACCCCGGTTGATTCTATTATGGTCGGCATCGTTCCTAATGGTTTCTGGTTTAACTGAAAGTCTGAGCCACTTCTATTTTTTATTAGTCCGACGACTGAAGCCGTCGGTTCCAATTTTGTAGCATCAATAGAAGAAGCTGTTTCAAAAGTGCTTTTATGTTTCACGCAGATTAACGCAGATGAAAAGCAAATTTTCGCAGATTATTTATAATCAATGATATAAATTCCGCGATATCTGCGTAAGAATCAGCGAAAATCTGCGAGAAATAAGAAAACAGCGACTTTTGGCTTAATTTTGTAAAAAATAGCAATTATGAAAACGAAAATAGATTGTGCCTGGAAACAGGATATGACTTTTGAAGCAGATGTTAATGGTTTTAAAATAATACTGGATGCCGATCCGGCTGTTGGCGGCGGCAATAACGGGCCGCGTCCCAAACCGCTTACCCTGGTGTCGCTTGCCGGGTGTACCGGGATGGATGTGATCTCTATCCTGAAGAAAATGCGGGCAGAACCTGAATTTTTTAATGTGTCTGTTGAAGGGGAACTCACCGAGGAACATCCCAAATACTACCATAAGATTCATGTTATCTATGAGTTAAAGGGTAATGATGTGGATATTGAGAAAATCGAAAAAGCCGTGAACCTTTCCCGTGACAGGTATTGCGGGGTGTTTGCCCTTCTGCGTGCAGGTTCTGAAATAACGTATGAAATCAGGATCCTTGATTAATTACATCAATCAGCTCATTGAGGATCATGGCAGTTGCGCCCCATATGATATTTCCATCTATATAGAAGCAGGGGACATTTATTTTAACCGCGGGAAAAATAGTGATATCCTTTTCCTGCCTGGCTTTATCATCAAGTAAATGATCCAGCGGTACTTCAAGTATCTGGTCAACTTCACCAGGATCCGGCTTAAAATCAGGACGTTTATTGGTATACCCCACAACCGGTGTGACAAGAAAATTACTGGGTGGTATGAAAAGGTCAGTAAGATTTCCGATTGGAATGACAGCATTACTACTGACCCCGATTTCCTCTTCAGCTTCCCGTAAAGCCGTGGCGACCATGTCTTGGTCTCCTTCTTCCCAGCCACCGCCCGGAAATGAGATCTGACCGCTGTGAACCCCGGGGTATTCAGCCCTTCTGATAAAAACAAGCCAGACTCTTCCATTGGAAGGATAAAATAAAGCCAGTACGCCAGCTTTCCTCACATCACCGGGGACCACAACCCTGCCATCCTGCATTAACCTGCGCATGCTTGCCATTTTAAGCTGCGACTGCATACCGGGCAGTTGTCTGGTTATCTTATTCCTGAAACCTTCTATGAATTCATGGAATTCCATCATCTTATTGTTAAAACAAAAATATGCGCTGCAAAATTGCTATTTTTTTAGTATTTTCGTCTGAGTTTTCAGTTTGTTGTTTTAAATACTTCCAATCTGAATAAATAAGCGATTTTATGGTTAAGGAAAAATTAAAGCCGGCCAGTAAAAATAATGAAGTTGCCTCGGATGAAAAGGAATTGATCCTGTTTAACGATGATGTCAATACTTTTGAGTATGTCATTGAAACGTTGATTGATGTTTGCGGACACGATCCTTTCCAGGCTGAACAATGTGCGTTAACTGCCCATTTTAACGGTAAATGTGGCATAAAATCAGGGTCGTTTGATGCCCTCAAACCCGTATTTGATGAGATGACAAACCGTGAACTGACAGTTACCATATCCTGAATATTATGCATTGGCTACTTATCGCTACATTTATCATCATTGGCCTGATATTCCTGGCCCTTGAGATCCTGGTCATACCTGGCGTCGGGGTTGCCGGCGTCATTGGGTTTATCCTCATAGCCGTCGGTGTCTGGCAATCTTATGCAGGTCATGGGATGGTAGCCGGTCACCTGGTGCTTGGAGGAACCTTCCTGTTAACGGTGCTGACGCTGGTGCTTTCACTGAGGGGGAAAACATGGCGACGACTGGCCCTGTCAACCGCGATCGACAGCAAGGTCAATTTAATCGACGAAAATAAAATCAAGCCCGGAGATACCGGTAAGACCGTTTCACGGCTGGCTCCCATGGGAAAAGCCCAGATTAACGGGGAATTTTATGAAGTGAGCACAAATGGGGATTTTATCGACCAGCAAACAGAAATAATCGTATTAAAAATCGAGTATAATAAAATAATTGTTAAACGTAAAGATTAAAAATCATGGGTGATTCACAGGTATTTGTCATTGTTGCAATCGGACTGGGTGCGATATTTGCCATATGGCTTCTTTTTTATTTCATCCCGGTAGGGATTTGGTTTAAAGCACTGGTATCCGGCGTCAGGATGTCCTTATTACAATTGGTGATCATGCGCTGGCGTAAGGTCCCGGTGACTATCATCGTCAATAGCCTTATTGCGGCCACCAAAGCGGGCCTGTCGCTGAACAGGAATTCACTGGAAGCACACTTTCTTGCAGGCGGGAATGTGACCAGGGTTGTGAATGCATTGATTTCAGCCGACAAGGCCAATATAAAACTGGATTTTCAGACAGCTACAGCTATCGACCTTGCTGGACGCGATGTCCTGGAAGCAGTTAAGATGTCGGTTAATCCCAAGGTTATTGATACACCATCAGTTACGGCTGTAGCAAAAGATGGGATCCAGTTGATTTGTAAAGCCAGGGTTACGGTCAGGGCAAATATTAAGCAACTGGTCGGGGGTGCCGGCGAAGAAACAGTCCTTGCCAGGGTAGGTGAGGGCATCGTATCTTCGATCGGCTCGGCCCAATCCCATAAATCTGTGCTTGAAAATCCTGATAGCATATCAAAAGTGGTGTTGGACAAAGGACTGGATTCAGGAACAGCATTTGAAATTCTTTCCATTGATATAGCAGATATTGATGTAGGTAAGAATATCGGGGCCTTTCTGCAGATGGACCAGGCTAATGCCGACAAAAATATTGCCCAGGCCCGCGCCGAGGAGCGCAGGGCAATGGCTGTTGCCAAAGAACAGGAAATGAGGGCCAAAGCGGAAGAATCAAGAGCTAACCTTATCCAGGCTGAAGCGGAGATCCCGAAAGCTATTGCAGAAGCATTCCGTTCAGGTAATCTCGGGATCATGGATTACCAGCGTTATCAAAATATCAAAGCCGATACCAGGATGCGCGATTCTATCGCCGAGCCTCCGGGTGCTAAACCCAAAAAAGGTATAAAAGATACCGATAAGGATAGTTTTTAATCAGTCTCATAAATAAATATCTTTCTTTGCACCGGACCTTTTCCAGATCCGGCTGACGATTTTTGATGGTAAGGATTGTAAACCTAACGAATTCGGGGAGTGATGATTTCAGAGGCTGAACTTCAAAAAATTACAGTTAAATATGATGGGCTGCTGGCAGCATCGCAAGGTATCATCAAAGGGGATGACCGAAAGTTGCTGGAGGATGCTTTTGAATATGCCCGCGAAATTTATGGGGATTCCAGGCATCTGACCGGTGAACTGCTGATCTGCCATGTTTTGTCTGTGGCACGTATTGCAGCTGAAGAAATGGGGCTGGGAATCAACCCGGTTGTTGTGGCTCTCCTGCATGATGCACTGATCAGCCAGTCAACCGGCATAGAGGATATCCGGAAGAAATTCGGGACGGTCATTGCAGATATGGTGAAAAGCTATGCCAGGGTCAGTGAGCTGCCGACCGGTAAGGTTTCTTTACAATCTGACACTTTCAGGAAATTGTTCCTGGCCGTCGTGAATGATATACGTGTCATCCTGCTTAAACTGGCCCACCGCCTCAGGGATATGAGGATGATCGATAAGCTTCCCGCCGATTACCAGGCAAGATATATCAGCGAAGTCAATCATCTTTACAGTCCGATTGCCCACCGGCTTGGGCTTTACCGTGTTAAAAAGGAACTGGAAGACCTTTCGATGAAGTTCACCCGGCCGGATGTGTATCAGCAAATCGCCCAGAATATCCGGGAAACGGAATCAAAACGAAATGCCTTCATCAATGAGTTCATCGCCCCTATACAACGCGAACTTGTCAAGCAGGGGCTTGAGTTCGATATAAAAGGAAGGCCGAAATCAATACCCTCGATCTGGGAGAAAATGCAGAAACAGGATGTTGAGTTTGAGCAGGTATTTGACCTGTTTGCCATACGTATCATCCTTAATTCCCCTCCGGAAAATGAAAAATCAGATTGCTGGAAGGCATATTCCCTGGTTACCAATATCTATCCGCCAAACCCTAAAAGATTGAGGGATTGGATATCTTCTCCCAAAGCGTCCGGTTACGAATCACTTCATACAACGGTAAAAGGACCGCATGACCGGTGGGTGGAAGTGCAGATCAGGACAGTAAGGATGGACGAGGTTGCGGAAAAAGGACAGGCTGCTCACTGGAAATACAAAGGTTTCGGATCAAAAGAAGATACGGAAAGATGGATGTTGCAGGTCAGGGATATCATTGAGCACCCTGAACAAATCGCTTTTGATGATGGCGAGAAAGCTTTAAAAAGCCAGAAAATCAATAAGGTGTTTGTTTTTACCCCTAACGGCGATTTGAAAGAATTGGACGGTGGGAGCCACTGTGCTTGATTTTGCGTTTGATGTGCATACCAATGTCGGCTATTCATGTACGGGTGCAAAGGTTAATGATAAGATCGTGCCCCTTAAGCAGGTCCTTGAAAATGGCGACAAAGTGGAGATCATAACGTCAAAGATCCAGAAACCAAAAATGGATTGGCTGAATTATGTGGTCACTACCAGGGCTAAGAATAAAATAAAAAGGGCGCTGAAAGAAGAGCAGTTCCTGGAAGCTGAAAAGGGTAACGAAATCCTCAGAAGGAAGTTTAAAAACTGGAAACTTACCTTCAATGATGAGAATATTGACCGGTTGATCAAAAAATATAAACTTTCTTCATCAATTGATCTTTACGGGCTCATTTACAATGAAAAGATCGACCTGGTTGAATTAAAGCGTTTCTTATCAGGCGATACTGAAAAAACAGAAGAAGGTAAAGCTTTACCGGCGAAGGAAACCAAGCCTTCCCAGGCTGGTAAGACAGGTGCACAGGAACAGGATGATGTACTTTTTATTGATACTAACCTTAAAAAAGTCAACTATAAACTGGCTCGTTGCTGCAATCCTGTTCCGGGCGATCCGGTTTTTGGGTTCGTGACGATCAGCCGTGGTATTACGATCCATAACCAGCATTGCCCTAATGCCAAACAATTGCTGACCCGTTATGGATACCGGAAAATCGATGTCCTGTGGAAGGGCGAAGAACAAAGAGGAGCGTTTCGTACAACCATTCGCGTCACAGGAACCGACCGGATAGGAATTATGAACGAAATATCTCAAATAATCTCCAATGACTTAAAGGTCAATATGATATCTGTTAAAATTGATGCCAGGAAGGGCGTTTTTAATGGTATCATCAAACTGATGGTTAAAAACAGTGGTTCACTGTCAGACCTTATACAGAAGATATCCCAGGTCGGTGGCGTCAATAAGGCTGTTAAGATAGATTAGTTTGTTTTTGAGATGCCATCTCAATTTTACTGATTTTCCTTCTGAAATGCCCTATTATCAGCTGGTTACTGAATATTTTAATCTGATTTGAGATGCCATCTCAATTTTAACATTTTTTACGAAATATTTCGTAAATAGTCTTGACTTCGCTTTTCAGTTCATATATCTTTGTATTACGAAATTATTCGTAATAAAGAAATATATGAATCAATTTGCCAGGATATTCAAACCTACGGAATCAGAGCTGGAAATCCTCTCGATTCTCTGGAATAAGGGCCCTTCAACGGTGAGGGTTGTCAATGAAGAAATGAGCCGTAATAAAAATGTCGGCTATACGACTACCCTTAAACTCATGCAGATCATGACAGAAAAAGGCATGGTTGAAAGGGTGATGGAGGGAAGGACCCATATCTATCATGCCATAGCCAGGCAGGAGGACGCACAGGTCAGGATGCTTGACCGGCTGCTGGAAACTGCTTTTGGCGGTTCTGCTTCCAAGTTGGTTCTCCAGGCTCTTGGCAATCACAAAACATCGGAAGAAGAGCTGCAGGAAATAAAAGAATTGATCCAAAAGTTGGAAGGAGACAAAATATGAGCATTTTTGAATCCCTGATATCTGCCGAATTTAGCCGAGCTTTTGCCTGGACCCTTTTCCACTCCCTCTGGCAGGTTACCATGATTGCACTGATGGCCCTTGGACTTATGTTTATTCTCAGGAAACACCGTCCCGAGATACGCTATGGGATCCTTTATATTTTACTCCTCATGATGCCTGTTTTTTTTGCGGGGACATTCATGATGACCTATAAACCTGGTAATATCACAAATAATGAATCTCCTGGAATAACCAGGTACCAGGATGATGGTAATTTCAATGAAGTGCCCATGAATTCAATAAGTGATTCGCCCCGGCCCTGGTTTGCCCAAACCGTTCAACTTTTTGAGAACCAGGCTAAGTATCTGGTCCTGATCTGGTTCCTGGGATTTATAGTTTTTCTGATCAGGTTCTCCGGTTCTGTATTGTATGTATATCGACTTAAGAATTACCAGGTTTACCAGGTTGATGAACACTGGAGATCAAATTTGAAAATGCTTTTGCAAAAGATCGGGCTGTATAAGAAAGTCAGGCTGGCTGAATCAGCCCTGGCCCGGATTCCCATGACCATCGGGTATCTTAAGCCTGTTATCCTTTTGCCTCTTGGGACTTTATCGGGTGTCCCGCCACAGCAGATTGATGCCATTCTTCTCCATGAGCTTGCACATATTATGAGAAAGGACTACCTGTTAAATATTGTCCAGTCACTTATCGAACTACTTTTCTTTTATCATCCTGCTACCTGGTGGTTATCTGCAAAAATCAGGCAGGAAAGGGAGCATATATGCGATGATATAGCCATTGGCGTCAATCATGATCATTTAAACTATATTAAAGCCTTAACAACTATGGAAGAATTAAATTCGAATTCACCATTATTGGCCACTGCCATAACAGGGTCAAAGAAAAAACTTCTCTTCAGGATTAAAAGACTGATCACCCCTGTGAAACTGAGAAAAGGCCTGGGTGAAGGTATCATCGCTTTCATTTTACTCATCGGCTTGATTTTCACCCTGTCATTCAATGCTTTATCCTTTATACCAAGCACTTACGATATGACTGGCCGTGAATCCGGGGAAAGGATTTTCAATTTTCTTCCTTTCAACCCGAACAGCCTTGTAGAAACAAAAACTGAAGCTGCCGTTATTCAACCTGCTATTAAAGAGCTGGAAAAGCCTGAGATTCCTGACACATTAGTTGCAACCTCCAGATCGGGTAAGGTAAAAATCAGTATTTACACTGATTCGACTGATAAGGCCCAGCAGGAATACCTGCAACAAATGGCTGAATCTATGGACAGGCAGGCACAGCATCAGGAACAAGCCATAAAACAATACCAGCTACAGATGGAACTGGCAGATGATCAAAGGAAGATGCAAGATGCCCGGTGCCAGGTAATGGTAATAACCAGGGAAGATTCAGTCTCATCTTCTGGTGATTCGGTGGTGGTCATCTATAGCGAATCCGTTTCGCCCTGGCAGGATAAACGCTCTGAGTATAAATTTCAGCAACGGGGAAATATTGCTTTGCATGAACCTATGATCAGGCATCATTATGCCCAGCCTGGATTTAACTGGAACGAAGATTGCGGTCCGAAAGTTTTCTCATTCGGTAATGATTCCATCGATACAATAATCATCGTAAAGCCAGGTGAAAATTATATCCTGAAGGATCTTGAAGATATCGAATGGACGGCTGATGTGCTGGAAGACCGGATCAGGGATATCGATGGATTCGAATGGTCTGAAAAAGAATTGGAAGACAGGATGAAGGATATCCAGATTGAAATGGAAAAGGATTTCCCTGAGCAGGAGCTGGATAACTACTTCTATTATAATGCTCCGCCAGTTCCACCTGATCCGTTCATGAATGAAAATATTCCAGAACACAGGGTTCAGCCTGCTGAAAAAATAATCCGCCAGGAGCTTAGAGACGACGGTTTGACGGAACGTGGCAGGAAATATGTGATAGAGATCGATTCTAAAGCCATGTTTATCAACGGTGAAAAACAACCTAAAGAAACCTATAGAAAATACAGCAAGTTGGTGCAAAGCCTGGAAAACGTTCCATTCGAAGAAGGCGACACCTTTAAAATGATATTTTAAAAATCTTTGAACCGACGGCTTTAGTCGTCGGAAGAAAACAAAAAAACCGACGGGTAAATCCGTCGGTTTTTTTTATGGTTATGCCTGTGCCGTTGGCCCACCCAGGTGGAAGGGTGGAAGCCCTTCTGATCCTTCAGGCGTTTCTATCTGTCCATACAGGCTTTCGTACTTGCCGATATTCTCCTTCAAGGCACGCAGCAGGCGTTTGGCATGTTGTGGCGTAAGAATGATCCGTGATTTGACTTTCGCCTTGGGCATTCCCGGCATCATTTTGATAAAATCGATGATGAACTCAGAATGTGAATGGGAGATCATCGCCAGGTTGGCATAGGTGCCTTCCGCCTGGTCTTCTCCCAATTCAATATTGATCTGGTTCTTAGGTTTGTTATCTGACATAATTATTTTTTTTACTGATATGGTTATTCATCAGGTTGATCAACTTCATATTCATCCTTGCTCGCCATGATTTCTTCATATTCTTCACGGGAACCGACAATGATGTCTTCATATTTCCTTAAACCACTGCCCGCAGGTATCTTATGCCCGACGATGACATTTTCTTTCAAGCCCCTTAGCTCGTCAGTTTTTGCCTGGATGGCAGCCTGCGTCAGAACTTTTGTCGTTTCCTGGAATGAGGCTGCTGAAATCCAGCTGTTGGTTTGCAGGGAGGCGCGCGTGATACCCTGGATTACCTGGCGGCCTGTGGCCGGACGGGCATCCCTGGCTTCGATCAGGCGTTTGTCCTTACGTTTCAGCATGGAATTCTCATCCCTCAGCTTCCTGGCGCTCACGATCTGACCTGCACGGTAGCTCAGTGAATCGCCCGGATCAACCACAACCTTCTTTCCGAAAACATCATCGTTTTCATCCTGGAAATCGGTTTTATTGACAAGTTCGCCTTCAAGGAACCTCGTATCGCCCGGGTCGTCAACTTCTACCTTTCTCATCATTTGCCTGACAATCACTTCAAAATGTTTGTCGTTGATCTTAACGCCCTGCAAACGGTAGACTTCCTGGACTTCATTCACAATATATTCCTGTACCTTCATAGGGCCTTTGATAGCCAGAATGTCTGAGGGTGATATCTCACCTTCCGAAAGCGAAGTTCCGGCACGGATGTAATCGTTTTCCTGGGCAAGGATCTGTTTCGTCGTCGGAACGAGATAATGTTTCTCTTCACCGGTTTTTGAAGTAATGACCACTTCACGGTTGCCTCTTTTCAGCTTTTTGCTGATCGTTACCACACCGTCAATTTCAGCCACAACAGCCGGCTCGGATGGGTTCCTGGCTTCAAACAGCTCGGTTACCCTGGGCAGACCACCGGTGATGTCACCGGTCTTACCGATAGCACGCGGTATCTTTACCAACGGCTCACCGGCTTTTATATCCTGGCCGTCGTCAACGACGATACGTGCACCAACAGGTATATCATACGATTTAACCACTTCACCGTCGCCGGTAACAATGTTGATCGTAGGATTTTTGAGTTTCTGACGGGGTTCAATAACTACCTTATCCACATAGCCGGTCTGTTCGTCAGATTCCACGCGGAATGTTTTGCCTTCAACAATATTTTCATACTGGATGGTGCCTTTAACTTCAGCGAGGATCACGGCGTTAAATGGATCCCAATCACTGATCAGGTTGCCTTTTTTAACTTCCGTGTTTTCCTTGAAATACAGATTGGCCCCGTAAGGGATATGACCGGAGGCAAGAACAATCTTGGTATGTTTATCAACAATCCTCATTTCTGCAGAACGACCAATAACCACATCATATGTCTTTCCTTCACGGTTGGTGTAGGTTACAAACCTGAGTTCGTCAATTTCGAGGAAACCGTCATATTTGGCTTCAATCTTGGAGATGATGGCTACGTTAGAAGCAGTACCCCCAACGTGGAAAGTACGAAGGGTCAGCTGGGTTCCCGGCTCCCCGATTGACTGGGCAGCAATAACACCAACGGCTTCACCTTCCTGGATCATCCTTCCTGTTGCCAGGTTTCTTCCATAACATCTTGCGCAGACACCCTGTTTGGATTCACAGGTGAGTACTGACCGGATTTCTACGGACTCGATAGGGGATTCCTCAATGATCTTGCATTTGTCTTCTGTAAGTTGATGTCCGGCCCTGGCTATCAGTTCACCGGAATTCGGATGGAAGATATCATGCAGGGTCACACGGCCAAGGATACGGTCGTAAAGTGATTCCACGATTTCCTCATTCTTTTTCAACGCTGAAATAGTGATTCCCCTAAGTGTTCCGCAGTCATCTTCTGAAATGATGACATCCTGCGCAACATCCACAAGGCGTCGGGTAAGGTAACCGGCATCTGCAGTCTTAAGCGCAGTATCAGCAAGACCTTTACGGGCACCGTGAGTGGAGATGAAGTACTCGAGAACCGATAATCCTTCTTTAAAATTGGATAAGATCGGGTTTTCGATGATTTCACCGCCGGTTGCCCCTGATTTCTGTGGTTTGGCCATCAGGCCCCTCATCCCGGATAACTGGCGGATCTGTTCTTTAGAACCTCTCGCACCTGAATCAAGCATCATGAAGATCGGGTTGAAACCACCTTTGTCAAGTGAGATTTCTTTCATGACCTGCTGGGTCAGCTTTGAATTGGTATGGGTCCAGATATCGATGATCTGGTTATAACGTTCGTTATTGGTGATGAAACCCATATTATAGTTGCTGAGAACCTCCTCGACTTCCTGGTTGGCTTCTTCGATAAAGGATTCTTTTACCTGCGGAATGATGACATCCCCGAGGTTAAAGGAAAGGCCTCCTTTGAATGCCATGATAAATCCAAGGTTTTTGATATTGTCAAGGAAATCGGTCGTTTTCTTCGTGCCTGTTGCTTTCAGAATGTCCCCGATGATTTCGCGAAGCGCTTTTTTCGTCAGTAACTGGTTGATATATCCCATTTCACCCGGTACAACCAGGTTGAAAAGGACACGGCCTGTTGTTGTTTCCACAACCTGGTTAACGGGTTGTCCATCTACAAGGTCTTCGACTTTCACAAAGATATTGGCATGAAGGTCAAGTTTTTCTTCATTATAGGCAATGATCACTTCTTCAGGTGAATAGAATCGCTTGCCTTCACCTTTAACAGGATATTCAGGGTGTTTTTCCGGCCTTTGGTCATATAATAAAGGCCCAGAACCATGTCCTGTGAAGGAACGGTGATCGGCGCGCCATTGGCCGGGTTAAGAATGTTATGCGAAGCAAGCATGAGCAGCTGTGCTTCCAGGATAGCTGCATTGCCCAGCGGAACGTGGACGGCCATCTGGTCACCGTCGAAGTCAGCGTTAAATGCGGTACAAACAAGCGGATGCAACTGAATGGCTTTACCTTCGATCAGTTTGGGCTGGAAGGCCTGGATACCTAACCTGTGAAGGGTAGGGGCACGGTTAAGCAGTACGGGGTGCCCTTTCAGGATGTTTTCCAGGATGTCCCACACGACGGCATCTTTCCGGTCGACGATCTTCTTTGCAGATTTAACCGTTTTCACGATGCCTCTTTCAAGGAGTTTCCTGATGATAAAGGGTTTAAACAGCTCTGCCGCCATATCTTTCGGAAGACCGCACTCACTCAGTTTAAGCTCAGGTCCGACAACAATGACCGAACGGCCGGAATAGTCAACACGTTTACCGAGCAAATTCTGGCGGAAACGGCCTTGTTTTCCTTTAAGGCTGTCGCTCAAAGATTTCAGCGGACGGTTGGATTCGGTTTTAACGGCACTGACTTTCCTGGAGTTATCAAGCAGGGAGTCAACCGCTTCCTGGAGCATGCGCTTTTCATTACGCATGATGACATCCGGGGCTTTGATCTCGATAAGCCGCTTCAGCCGGTTATTCCTGATGATCACCCTGCGATAAAGGTCATTTAGGTCAGAGGTGGCGAACCTTCCGCCATCAAGCGGTACAAGCGGACGAAGTTCCGGAGGAATGACCGGGACGATCTTCATGATCATCCATCCCGGCCGGTTTTCCGAACGGGTACGGGCATCACGGAATGCTTCGAAAACCTGGAGCCGTTTCAGGGCTTCCAGTTTACGCTGCTGTGATGTTTCCGTATTGGCTTTATGGCGGAGGTCGTAAGAAACTTTATCCAGGTCCAGTTTTTCCAGCAGATCGATAAAGTGCTTCGGCACCCATCTTGGCAATGAACTTATTAGGATCTGAATCGTCGAGATGTGCGTTATCAGGAGGTAGATGAATCACGATCTCAAAATATTCTTCTTCTGAAAGGAAATCCAGTTCATTCAGGCCGTCTTTTTCCTTGATGCCTGGTTTGATAACGACATATTTCTCATAATAAATGATCGAATCCATTTTTTTGGAAGGAAGCCCCAGAAGGGCCCCGATCTTATTGGGAAGAGAACGGAAGAACCAGATGTGCGCGACAGGAACGACGAGCTGTATGTGGCCGGTCCTTTCCCGTCTGACTTTTTTCTCTGTAACTTCCACCCCGCAGCGATCGCAAATGATGCCTTTGTAACGGATACGTTTATATTTCCCGCAATGGCATTCATAATCCTTCACCGGGCCAAAGATCCTTTCGCAGAAAAGGCCGTCACGTTCGGGTTTATATGTCCGGTAATTGATGGTTTCGGGCTTTAAAACCTCTCCGTACGACCGCTCAAGGATGGATTCAGGAGAAGCTAAGCTTATGGTTATACTGTTAAAATCAATTGTAGTATTGGTTTCTCTTCTGAAGGCCATGTATATATCTTTTATTGTTTACTTATATTATTCGAAGCTAACTTCAAGGCCAAGGCCTCTGAGTTCATGCACAAGAACGTTGAAGGATTCAGGTATACTGGGTTTAGGCATATTCTCTCCCTTGACGATCGTTTCATATGCTTTTGCCCTTCCCTGTACATCATCTGATTTGACGGTGAGGATTTCCTGGAGGATATTCGAAGCACCGAATGCTTCAAGGGCCCAGACTTCCATTTCACCAAAACGCTGACCACCAAACTGCGCTTTACCACCGAGTGGTTGCTGGGTAATAAGTGAGTATGGCCCGATCGAACGTGCGTGTATCTTATCTTCCACCATGTGGTGAAGTTTAAGCATGTAGATAAAGCCGACCGTGGTGGGCTGATGGAACCTTTCGCCGGTTTCGCCGTCATACAGGTATACTTTGCCATCCCTGGGCAACCCGGCTTCGGTCATTTTGTCGTTGATCTGGGTGTAGCTTGCACCATCAAAGATAGGAGTGCCGTAAGTTTCTCCCAGCTTATGGCCTGCCCAGCCCAGAACTGTTTCATAGATTTGTCCCAGGTTCATACGGCTGGGAACACCGAGGGGGTTCAAAACTATATCAACAGGCGTGCCGTCTTCAAGGAACGGCATATCTTCCTGTCGGACGATCCTTGCCACAATGCCTTTGTTTCCGTGACGTCCCGACATTTTATCCCCAACCTGGAGCTTCCGCTTACGTGCAACGTAAACTTTTGCCATCTGCACAATCCCATTGGGAAGATCGTCACCGACAGTCGACTGGAATTTCATCCTGTTGAACCTGCCCTGTAACTCTTTGTGCTTGATGTTATAATTATTGATCAAAACTTTTATCTGGTCATTCTTTTCTTTATCGGAAGTCCAGCGATTCGGGTTGATGTTGCCATAATCAAGCACCATCAGCATCTTCTGGGTGAATTTCGCCTTTTTGGGGACAACTTCATCCTTGAAGTTATTGTAAACTCCCTGGGAAGTCTTGCCACTGACCAGGATCATCAGTTTGTCGACAAGCTTGGATTTAAGGTCGTTGATTTCCTTATGCATCTGGTCATCCAGCTCTTTCAGGACATCTTTTTCTTTTGCCCTTGATTTCCGGTCTTTGATCACCCTTGAAAACAATTTGTTTTCGATGACCACGCCTCTCATAGCTGGCGGCGCCTTAAGGGATGCATTTTTAACATCTCCGGCTTTATCACCGAAAATGGCACGAAGCAATTTCTCTTCCGGAGTCGGGTCGCTTTCCCCTTTTGGCGTGATCTTGCCAATCAGGATATCACCTTCCTTAACTTCAGCACCGATGCGGATCAGTCCGTTTTCGTCAAGATCTTTTGTAGCTTCAGCACTTACATTGGGAATATCGTTGGTAAGTTCTTCAATACCTCTTTTAGTATCCCGGACTTCAAGTGTGAATTCCTCGATATGGATTGAAGTAAAGATATCTTCCTTAACGACTTTCTCGTTGATTACCACGGCATCCTCGAAATTATAACCTTTCCAGGGCATGAAAGCCACCATGAGGTTTCGTCCGAGGGCCAGTTCACCGTTTTTAGTAGCATAACCTTCACAAAGGACCTGTCCTTTGGTGACCTTTTCACCTTTACGGACGATAGGGCGCAGGTTAACACAGGTATTCTGGTTGGTGCGCAGGAATTTGATCAGCTCATAACGTTTAATATCGTCATCAAAGCTCACGAGCTTTTCAACCTCATCACGGGTATACCTGATCACAATCTCTTTTGCATCAACGTATTCAACATAACCATCGCCTTCAGCGTTGATCAGGACGCGTGAATCGCGGACCACATCAGCTTCAATGCCGGTGCCTACAAGCGGAACTTCAGGTTCCAGCAGCGGTACTGCCTGGCGCATCATATTAGAGCCCATCAGCGCCCTGTTGGCATCATCATGTTCGAGGAATGGGATGAGCGAGGCGGCGATAGATGCGATCTGGTTAGGAGCGGTATCCATAAGGTCGACCTCGTGCCGTTCAATGATCGGGTAATCAGCCTGGTAGCGGACTTTTACCTTATCTTTCTGGAAAGTGCCGTCATTTTGCAAAGGAGCACTTGCCTGAGCAATGATCTTCTTTTCTTCTTCTTCAGCGCTCAGGAAGATTGGCGGTTCATTCAACTGGACAACGCCATTTTCAACCCTTTTATAGGGTGTTTCGATGAAGCCCAGGCTGTTGACTTTGGCAAAAACGCAAAGCGATGAAATAAGACCGATATTCGGGCCTTCAGGGGTTTCAATCGTACAAAGGCGGCCGTAATGGGTATAATGAACGTCCCTGACCTCGAAACCGGCTCTTTCTCTTGAAAGACCTCCCGGGCCGAGGGCGGAAATCCTGCGCTTATGGGTCAGCTCCGAAAGTGGGTTGGTCTGATCCATGAACTGCGACAGCTGGTTTGTTCCAAAGAACGAGTTGATGACGGATGACAGGGTCTTGGCATTGATGAGGTCCATGGGTGTGAACACTTCATTATCCCTGACGTTCATCCGCTCGCGGATCGTCCTGGCCATACGCGCCAATCCCACGCCAAACTGGGCAGAGAGCTGTTCGCCGACTGTCCTGACCCTACGATTGCTAAGGTGGTCGATGTCGTCAACCTCAGTCTTGGAATTGGAAAGCTCCACCAGGTACTTAATAATGGATATAATATCTTCTTTTGTCAGAACTTTGATGGAGTGATCGACTTCCAGGCCAAGCTTTGTATTGATCCTGTAACGTCCGACATCACCCAGGTCATATCTTTTTTCCGAGAAGAATAATTTGTCGATGATACCCCTTGCCGTTTCTTCATCAGGTGGTTCGGCATTCCTGAGCTGGCGGTAGATGTACTCGACTGCTTCTTTTTCCGAATTTGCCGTATCTTTCTGGAGTGTATTGAAGATGATGGCATATTCGAGTGTGTTGACATCTTCTTTATGAAGAAGGACCGTATCGATGCCTGATTCGAGGATCAATTCGGCATGTTCCTTTTCAATGACGATTTCTCTTTCGATAAGCACTTCGGTACGTTCGATTGAAACGACCTCACCGGTATCCTCATCGACAAAATCTTCGACCCAGGCTCTGACCACGCGGGCAGCCAGTTTACGGCCGATAACTTTTTTCATGTTGGTCTTGTTCACTTTCACCTCTTCGGCCAGGTGGAATATCTCGAGGATATCCTTATCGGTTTCATAACCGATAGCGCGGAGCAGGGTGGTGACCGGTAATTTCTTCTTCCTGTCGATGTAAGCATACATCACATTGTTAATATCGGTCGTGAACTCGATCCATGAACCCTTGAAGGGGATGATCCTCGCTGAGAAGAGTTGAGTCCCGTTGGCGTGCGTACTGGTGCCGAAGAATACTCCGGGCGACCGGTGCAACTGGGATACCACTACACGTTCGGCGCCGTTGATGACAAAGGTGCCTTTCGGGGTCATATAGGGGATCATGCCAAGGTATACATCCTGTATGATGGTCTCAAAATCTTCATGCTCAGGATCAGTACAATAGAGTTTCAACTTTGCTTTCAGCGGTACAGAGTAGGTAAGTCCCCGTTCCATGCACTCCTCGATGGAATATCGTGGAGGGTCCACGAAATAATCGAGGAATTCAAGGACGAAGTTATTCCTTGCGTCCGTGATCGGGAAATTCTCGCTGAAAACCTTATACAAACCTTCATTGACTCGATCTTCCGGGTTTGTTTCGAGCTGGAAGAAATCTTTGAAGGATTGAAGCTGGATTTCCAGAAAATCTGGGTATGCAGCTTTAACTTTTGAAGATCCGAAATTGAATCTTTCAGCTTTTTTCGATGCCAAGGTTTTTTGTTTTATGCCCAGGGCGGGCGGTTTCGCACATTAAGAACTGATAGATGATGAAAAAGGGGACGAGCCCGACCCCGACTTAGTCGGGGTCAGGCCCGGTAATAGAACGGCTAAATGTCATTAGCCTATTCATCAGATCTACTTAACTTCAACTTCTGCGCCAGCTTCTTCAAGCTGTTTCTTGAGTGCTTCAGCCTCATCTCTCGAGACACCTTCCTTGATGGCTTTTGGAGCTGCATCAACAAGTTCTTTGGATTCTTTGAGGCCAAGGCTGGTCAATTCTTTCACGAGTTTTACCACACCAAGTTTTGCCTGTCCGGCGTGTTTCAGGATCACATCGAATGTGGTCTTTTCTTCAGCCACGGGTGCTTCACCACCTGCTGCTGCTCCCGGTGCTGCAACCACTGCTGCTGCTGCTGCCGGCTCAATACCATATTCGTTTTTCAGGATCTGTGCCAACTCGTTGACTTCCTTTACGGTTAAGTTTACCAACTGTTCTGCGAAAGCTTTTAAATCTGCCATTTTTATTTATTTTTAAACGTTTACAATTTTACTTTTGAATAATTCTGTTTTGTTATGCTTCCTTTTCCGATAATGTTTTCAGGATGCCTGAAAGCTTATGGCCGCCTGACTGCAGGCCGGAGATAACATTTTTAGCGGGTGACTGTAGCAACGCCACGATATCGGCGATCAATTCATTTTTAGATTTGAGCGCTATCAATAAATCCAGCTGGTCATCACCAACAAAAACCATCTCCTGTACATACGCACCTTTGAGGATGGGTTTGTCGGAAGTCCTTCTGAATTCCTTGATGAGTTTAGCCGGGACATTGCCTGATTCAGCAATCATCACGGATGTCGGGCCGTGTAAAATCCCAAAAAGACCTTCAAAGTTCTTTTCAGATTTCTCCATGGCTTTTTTCAGCAGTGTATTCTTCACCACCTGGAGTGTCACATTCCTCTTAAAACAAAGTGAACGTAACCTGGTGGAATTACTTGAATTCAGATTTGAAATATCCGCGAGATAGACTGTGTTACTACTCTTCAGTGTTTCCGCCAATGAGTCGATCATTTGATCTTTTTCTTCTCTTGTCATGACTCTGTCTTACTTAATTTTGGTTATTACACTGTTAAGGATTTGGGCTCGATTTGAATACCCGGGCTCATGGTACTTGACATGTACACGCTTTTCATATAGGTGCCTTTAGCTGCGGTCGGTTTCAATTTAAGGATCGTCTGCAGTAACTCTCTCGCGTTATCCACGAGTTGTTCATTTTCGAAGGAAACTTTTCCGATAGAAGCATGGATGATGCCATATTTGTCGACTTTAAAGTCGATTTTACCTGCTTTAACTTCCTTGATGGCCTTGGCCACGTCGATGGTTACCGTACCTGTTTTAGGATTGGGCATAAGACCGCGCGGGCCGAGGATTTTTCCAAGGGGGCCGATTTTAGGCATAACCTGGGGCATGGTTATCACGACGTCGATGTCGGTCCAGCCCTGCTTGATTTTTTCAATATAATCCTCAAGTCCTACAAAATCTGCACCGGCTGCTATGGCTTCCTCTTCCTTGTCGGGCGTAACGAGAGCCAGAACGCGTATCGTTTTACCGGTGCCATGGGGCAGGGTAACGATACCGCGGACCATCTGGTTAGCCTTTCGGGGATCAACGCCCAAACGGACATCGAGGTCAACGGAAGCATCAAAGTTTGTATAGGTAATCCCTTTCACAACCTCTACGGCTTCGATCAGCCCGTAGGATTTCGCCTTATCAAACTTCGACAGGGATTCCTTTTGTTTTTTGGTTAGTTTAGCCATTGTATTACCTCGTTATTATTAAATTCACGATTAATGGAGGGACATCTTATTATTATGCAACCGGTGATTCGCCTTTGATGGTCAGGCCCATGCTTCTTGCAGTGCCGGCAACCATTGTCATAGCTGATTCGATTGTAAAACAATTTAAGTCCACCATTTTATCTTCGGCAATTGTCTTGACCTGGTCCCAGGTTACCGATCCGACCTTATTACGGTTAGATTCGGGTGAACCTTTGGTGATTTTGGCCATTTCCATCAACTGCACTGCAACAGGCGGATGTTTGATCACGAAATCAAAGCTCTTGTCCCTGTATACCGTGATGATCACCGGGAGTAATTTTCCGGGCTGATCCTGTGTACGGGCATTGAACTGTTTACAGAACTCCATGATATTCACACCTTTTGAACCAAGTGCAGGACCGACCGGGGGAGAAGGATTAGCAGCTGCCCCTTTGATTTGCAGTTTGATCATTCCAGCAACTTCTTTTGCCATGCTATTAAAAGATTGAAATGTTAATTAATTAAAGGATAACCTGGGTCATTCTTTTTCTACCTGCATGAAAGTCAGTTCCAGCGGGGTTTTCCGTCCGAAGATCTTGACCATTACCTTCAGTTTCTTTTTTTCTTCGTTGATCTCTTCGATCACACCGGAAAAACTGTTGAAAGGGCCATCGACCACCTTAACGGTTTCACCCACGATGAAAGGAACATTGATGCCTTCGCTTTGTTCAGCCAGCTCATCCACTTTTCCGAGGATCCGTTTGACTTCACTGGCGCGCATCGGGCTGGGCTCATTGCCTGTACCCAGAAATCCCAGCACATTGGGGATATTCCGGATGATGTGCGTTAATTCGCCCACCAGGGCAGCCTCGATCAGTACATATCCGGGAAAATAATTCCTTTCCTTGCTGATCTTCTTTCCTTTCCGGACCTGGTAAACTTTTTCAGTAGGGATGAGCACCTGCGAAAGGAAATCCTGTAAGCCAAGGCGGTTAATTTCGCTTTCGATATACTCCTTCACCTTCTTTTCCTTACCGCTTACGGCCCGGACAACATACCATTTTTTGACCTGTTCGCCCATACTTATCCCTCAGGATGAAAAATTTATTTTATCAGGTTAAATCTAAATTCAGTAATACTACCATTGTCAGAACAATTTATAAAACTGTTCCAGCAACGTTCTTAATGAGATATCCATCAAATAAACGACTAAAGCGATTATCAGGGAAGCAACAGATACCACTATAGCACTACTTTGCAGCTCACTCCATGTAGGCCAGGAGATTTTATGTTTAAGTTCGTCGTAACTTTCTTTGAGGTACGCTTGAATTTTATTTGCCATTTAACTTTTTCGTTTTGCACGGGTGGTAGGACTCGAACCTACAACCAATGGTTTTGGAGACCACTACTCTGCCAATTGAGCTACACCCGTATAAGCTCAAAGCAGGTTCGATCCCGTCCCGACTCAGTCGGGACGGGAAATTAACCTACCCTTTATTTAATTATTTCAATTACCTGTCCGGCACCAACGGTACTGCCACCTTCACGGATAGCAAAACGTAAGCCTTTATCCATCGCCATTTCGTGAATCAGCTTCACTTCGATCGAAAGGTTATCACCTGGCATGATCATTTCAACACCCTGCGGGCAGATTGATCTCGCCGGTAACGTCAGTAGTTCTGAAATAGAACTGGGGACGATATTTATCGTGGAACGGGGTATGACGTCCACCTTCTTCTTTTTTCAGGATATAAACCTCAGCTTTGAAGTGGGTATGAGGAGTAATGGAACCCGGGTCGGCAATAACCAGTCCACGGCGGATATCGAATCCTTGTCAATACCTCTGAGCAGAAGACCTGCGTTGTCACCGGCTTCACCCCGGTCAAGCAGTTTACGGAACATTTCAACACCTGTAACAACTGATTTCAGTTTTTCAGCTCCCATGCCGATGATTTCAACAGCTTCACCGACTTTAATAACACCTTGTTCAATTCTTCCGGTAGCAACAGTGCCACGGCCTGTGATCGAGAACACGTCTTCAACCGGCATCAGGAATGGCTTGTCAACTTCACGTACTGGCAGCGGAATCCAGGTGTCGACATGCTTCCATCAGTTCCCAGATTTTTTCAACCCATTTCGGCTCTTTGTTCAAAGCGCCCAGGGCTGATCCGCGGATAATAGGCGTATTTTCACCGTCAAATCCATAGAAGGTAAGAAGTTCACGGATTTCCATGTCAACCAGGTCGAGAAGTTCTTCATCATCGACCATGTCAACCTTATTCATAAATACAACGATCTTGGGAACACCAACCTGGCGTGCGAGAAGGATATGCTCGCGGGTCTGGGGCATTGGACCGTCGGTAGCGGCAACAACGATGATAGCGCCGTCCATCTGGGCAGCACCGGTAACCATGTTCTTGACATAGTCAGCGTGACCCGGACAGTCAACGTGAGCATAGTGACGGTTTGCAGTCTGGTACTCGACGTGAGCAGTGTTGATCGTTATACCTCTGGCTTTTTCTTCAGGGGCATTATCAATTTCGTCGAACGATTTAAAAGTGGCAAGACCTTTATCCTGCAAGTTCAGGGTAATGGCTGCAGTAAGCGTGGTCTTCCCATGGTCAACGTGACCAATCGTGCCGATATTCACGTGCGGTTTAGTACGTTGAAATGTTTCTTTAGCCATATCGAATAATGTTTAAAAAATTAAAAAGTTAATAATTACTTAAATTATATAATGAGCCTTTGATCAGAATTGAACTGATGACCCCTTCCTTACCAAGGAAGTGCTCTACCCCTGAGCTACAAAGGCCTGGGAGCGGAAGACGGGTCTCGAACCCGCTACCTACAGCTTGGAAGGCTGTCGCTCTACCAAATGAGCTACTTCCGCGAATGTGTGGGGAGAGGAGGATTCGAACCTCCGAAGGCGTAGCCAACAGATTTACAGTCTGCCCCATTTGACCGCTCTGGAATCTCCCCGTTTTGTGGTCTGATTTGATATATAATTTGAGCCGATGGGCGGATTCGAACCGCCGACCAGCTGATTACAAATCAGCTGCTCTGGCCAGCTGAGCTACATCGGCATTATACAAAGAACATAAAAAAGCAGACCTTTCGAAAAAGGTCTGCAAAAATATACATTATTGTTGAATTAACAAAAAGAAAATTCCTAAATCATGATAATTATTATTAATGATTACCCCGAATCTTTTCTTTATACTTTTTTAACTGCCTTCTTAATGCCTCAACTGCTTCATCTGCAGACTCTTCAAATGTGGCACTTTGTTTTTTTACATAAAAATTATTCCCCGGTATAGTCACCCGTATCTCTGTAATCTTATTCTCCCTTGTGTCCGAATTTTCGACTTTCAGTGAAACCTCCGTGTCGATTACCCCCTCAAATACCTGGGTGATCTTTTCCATCTTCTCCTGGATAAAGGCTACAAGTTTCTTGTCTGCCTTGAAATGCACTGCATTGATGTTTAATCTCATAAGTAAATCCTCCATATTTAAGTTAAGCCCTCGGATGGGCCTGTTTATATATTGATTTGAGCTTCTCAATGGTATTATGGGTATAAACCTGGGTCGCCGCCAGGTTGGCATGACCAAGGATCTCTTTAATGGCATTGAGATCGGCCCCGTTATTAAGCATGTGGGTGGCAAAAGTATGCCGGATGACATGCGGACTGCGTTTACTGATCGTGGTAACCTGGTCAAGGTAATGGTGCACTATGCGGTAAACCATCTTAGGATAGAGTTTTTCGCCTTTATTTGTCAGGAATAAGTGTGTTTCCTGTTCATCGCCCGGGAATGCCTTTCTTTTCATCTCAAGGTAATTGCTGAACATGCCGGCCAGGTTCCTTGTAAACGGAATAATCCGCTGTTTATTGCGCTTTCCGGTAACTTTAAGGATATTTTTAAACAGGTCGATGTCATTGTCTTTCAAATTGATCAGTTCCGATAAACGCATCCCGGTGGCATAAAACAATTCCATGATCAACCGGTCACGGCTGGCCGCATAACCTTCACCGAAATTAACGGCATCAAACAACTTAATCATACTGTCCTGTTCGACGAAAACGGGGAGCCGTTGAGATGTTTTGGGTGAAATGACCCGGCTCATGGGATTTTCCTGCACTATTCCTTCTTTGACCAGGAATTTAAAGTAAGATTTTAAGGTGGTGATTTTACGGTTTACGGACCTGGAAGAGATACCTGTCTCCATGAGGCTGACGACCCATGAACGGACGACCTGGTGGTCTACCTTATATATATCCGTGAAATTATACTGATTGTCAAGGAAGGTGAAAAACTGGTCCAGGTCAGACCGGTATGCATTTATAGTGTGTTGGGAATAGCGCTTTTCGTAAGCTATATAATCCAAGAATCGATCCTTCGTCATCCACCAAAAAAATAAGAAGAAACTTTATTTCAAATATACAAATAAAATATCCGAAATAAAATTTCTTCTTAAGAAAAATATTTAAAAATCGAAAAACTACTGATCGAGTGCTTCTCTGAGCTGCTGGATATAAATAGCTTTCAACCGCTGTTTGCGCTTAATGATGGAGGGTTTGGTGAACTGTTGGCGATCGCGTAATTCCTTGATCACGCCAGTTTTCTCAAATTTTCTTTTGTATTTTTTTAAGGCCCTGTCGATGCTCT
Source organism: uncultured Bacteroidales bacterium (assembly GCA_963701785.1). Lineage (GTDB taxonomy): Bacteria > Bacteroidota > Bacteroidia > Bacteroidales > JAGOPY01 > JAGOPY01. The sequence continues at coordinate 672,250 of CAVPBC010000003.1, forward strand.
CGCCTTCTTTTACCGGAACAATGATCATTTTGTTTTCCCGCTTTTAAATTTGTTATTACTTAATATCTGATTCAGGGGTGCAAAGGTAGTAATAATTTTGAATTTTGAATTTTAAATTTTGAATTATTTTTTATTACAGGTTTTCCAGGATGAAATCTGTCATTAAGGTAAACAGGTGCTGCCTGGTATTTTCTCCATAAATGCTATGGTTCTTATTCGGATACAGGAACATGCTGTATTGCTTGCCGGCCTTGTTTAAAGCTGTGACCAGGTCCATCGTGTTCTGGACATGGACATTGTCATCGCCGGTGCCATGTATGACAAGGTATTTTCCTTTGAGTTTATCAACTTGGTTAATGGGTGAATTGTCGTCGTAACCACTCGCATTATCCTGCGGTTTACCCATAAATCGCTCGGTATAAATATTGTCGTAATAGCGCCAGTTGGTTACAGGGGCTACGGCAATGGCCATGCTGAACACATCTGAGCCTTTAGTGATGACAGAGCGTCGACATATACCCTCCATAGCTCCAGCCCCATATACCGATCCGCTGTGGATCCACATAAGCAAGGGAGGCGAAATATTTCCCGGCAGCGATCTGGTCGAAGGTCTCATATTTGCCCAGTTGCCTGTAAGTCATTTTTTTAAACTCCTCGCCCCGGGCCCCTGTCCCCCTGTTATCTACTGAAGCGATGATATAACCTTTCTGGGCCAGCATCTGGTACCAGATAAAATCACCTGCCCTGAAGCTGTTGAGAACGGTCTGTGAACCGGGGCCTCCATAAACATCCATCAAAACCGGGTATTTTTTATCCGGGTCAAAACCGGGAGGGAGGATCTTCCATCCATTCAATTCCACACCTTCAGATGTTGTGAAAGTGAAGAATTCCTTTTTGCTGAATTTGTACGCTTCCATTTTAGCCCGAAGCGCCTGGTTATCTTCAATGGTGCGGATCACCTTGCCATTGGCTTTGTTGACCGTATAGACCGGGGGGGTATTGGCATCGGAGAAATTATTGATATAATATTTAAAGTTGCTGCTGAATTTAGGGGTATGCGTGCCGGTCTCTTTCGAAACCTGCTTCATGTTCCCTTTCAGGTCAACGGTCCACAAATCCCTGTTGATAGGGGAAGACGATGCCGCCCTGAACCAGACGTTTCCGCTGGCCTCATCATAACCGTAGATATCGGTGACATCCCAGTTACCTGAAGTAAGCCGGGTAGACGTTGATGACTTCTCGAGCGTATTAAGATAGATGTGATAATTACCTGAGCGTTCGCTTGACATCAGGTAACGGTTGTTATCAATGAAGATGATGTTATCGAAATGACTTTCCTCGATATAATAACGGCTTACTTCCTGGTAGATAAGCTCTGAGGCGCCACTGGCAGCGTTGATGAGCAGCATGTCAAGCCGGTTCTGCTGGCGGTTAAGCCGGAGTATACAAAGCTTCCCGGGATCTTTTGTCCACATGATGCGGGGAATATACTGGTCTGTTTCAGGGCCTAGATCGACCGGCAAGATCTGTTGCGTGTTCACGTCATAGATATGGATGGTAACGATGGAATTGGGTTCGCCGGCTTTAGGGTACTTGAACTTATTCTGTTTGGGATAAAGTTCGCCCCACTCGGTCATGGTAAATTCCGGCACGTTGCTTTCATCGAAGCGGTAGAAAGCAATTTTTTTCCCCTCGGGCGACCATTCGAAGCCTCTGGTAATAGCGAATTCTTCTTCATAAACCCAGTCGGTGGTACCATTAATGATCTCATTTTGTTTACCGTCGCTGGTCACCTGCACTTCGGCATTATTCACCAGGTCGGTGACGAAGAGGTTATTATCGCGCACAAAGGCTACTTTTGTCGCATCCGGGGAGAAAGCAGCCAGGCGTTGTTTCCCCCCGGTGGAAAGACGGCTCAGCTTCCGTGTCGTGAGGTCATAAATAGAGAATTCGGAAGCAGAGGAATAGCGGTAAATATTTTCCGTCTGGACGGGGATGAGGAGTTTCTTTTCATCCTTACTGAAAACATAGCTTTTAAGTTCGATCGGACCGGTGTCGTTCTCATTGATCATTTCTTTCCGGATGGCGAGAGTTTTAAGGTAATCACCCGATTCGATACTATACAGGTTTATTGAGTCGCCTTTCAGCATGCTGTAGCTTTCGCTGTCGTTCATGAGTTTGATGCCATCGATCCCTTTAGGGTTGAACAGGCGTTTGACAAAGATATCATCGAGGGTGATTTCTTTATCCTGGGAGAGGAGAAAGCCTGGGGCAAGCAGGAGGGAGGCGAGGAGGAGGAAGGTTAGTTTTTTCATAATAGCTTTTTACAAACTCAACCCCCGACTCTTTCTCTTTGGAAAAAAGAAGGGGAGAGAGGATATGAATTAAAATTTGCGGCAAAGATATGGAAACCGGAATAAAATATTATTACTTTTGCAAACCCAAAATGGCCGTTTGCATAGCGGGACAGATGTTCAACCGTCCGTCGTCCATGTTCAACCGTCCATGATTATCGGGTTGTTAGCTCAGTTGGTTTAGAGCACATGCTTGACAGGCATGGGGTCGGCGGTTCGAATCCGCCACAACCCACTTCAGCCCCCCTCCAAACCTCCCCCCACACGGGGGGAGGCTTTTTTTGCACATTTCTCGGGATTGCTGCACAAGCCGGATCACTTGATTTATTGTTCAAATTGTTGCGATTAAAGCCATTTTTATCCACTCTCCCTCCCCCAGATGGGGGAGGGCCGGGGTGGGGGCTGGAAACAGGCATGGGGTCGGCGGTTCGAATCCGCCACAACCCACAAAGAGGGTTTGAGTGTGGGTGTGAAAGTGAAATGTGAGTGTGAGGCGCAAGTGGCGCCTTTTTTTTATTAAAAAATTTCATTATCTTCACAAGCCAAATCGTTCCTTATGAAAAGTCTGTTTATCACCGTTGGTGTGCCTTTATTAATTTTAGGCACGTTTAGTCTTCATGCCCAGCAAACCCCCGACAACCGGAATGTCAGGGACGGTACCGGTCGGAAATATGAGGTTTTCGGTGACCTTTCTCCTCTGAAAAACCAAAAAACCTTTCATGTCAATGTCATACCTTATGTTGAGCAGATGGGGGTTGCAGAGCAGCCTGATACCGTTTACATTGCCACCCGCGTAAGTGAATGGAATGCTGAAGAGCCGGGTACAGGCGACCAGTGGCTCAACACCTGGAATGATGCCCGGGCAAATTTCAATTCCGCATTCATTGCGGGTATGAATGAAGGGCTCAAAAAATCAGGTGTTGGCATTGGACCCGGTGACTCATGGGCTGAGTATACTCTGACCGTCTATACGCGGCACCTGATGGAATGGTGGAGCGATGTCTACATTATTATCGATGTCCGGGTTATGAAAACTTCAGAGCCTGAAAATGAAGTTGCCTTGATCAGGTGCCCGGTAAACTATAGTGCCCGTGGTGGCGATTACACGAAAAGCAAGTATGAGAAAGCCTATTATACTACTGGTTATTTACTGGGAACGTATCTTGCTAAAGAAGTATATAAATAAGACATCACAATCCAAAATGTTTTCGTGCTTTACGGATGCCGCATCCACCGCTTCCGGATCATTGCCCTTATCTGGGAGCTTTCTGGCGGTTTCAAATCCGCGAAAATAAGGATCCGCATGGGTGATTTCTACATGCAGTAAAAAGCAGTTGAAGTTCATGAAATTGATTGGAATTCAATAGAATATTTGTATTTTTAATTTATTATTTCAGGTCTTTCTTGCACATTATCAACCATTAATCCGGATCATAATGAAAATACATTTTTTATTTATTCTGGCCATTATAACAGCATTGCTGTCGTGCGATAATAAAAAAGAGGTTATCATTCGGGGCACGGTGGCCAAATATAACGAAACCTTGCTTTTACTGGTCAATGATCGTTTCCCCGGCCTTGCTGATACCCTGTTCATTGAGGATGGAAAGTTTTCGAAAACTTTGAGTATAAATAATCCTGGTTTTTGGGCATTCAAATTTGGTGATCATGCCAAAGAGTTGTTTTTAATGCCAGGATTTTCATTGAATATTTCATTTGATGCAGCCAATTTTGGCGATAGTTACAGGATTTCAGGCAAAGGCTCTGCTGAAAATCTTATCCTGGATTCGGTGTATAATGAATGCGACCGGATTGATTGGGATTTATTTAATAATCAGGCACCGGAGGTCGTCATTCCATATATTGATTCAATGTATGAAGTGAACCGGGACTACCTTGCCAGACTTATCAGTATCGCAAAAGTTGATCCGCAATTCCAGGACTATGCATCGGCAAGTCTTGAATACGATTTCGCCTTTCTGAAGCATTTCAGGGAAGAAGTAAATATGGTTATAAATGAAAAAAACCCTGCCGGCAGGGATAAATTATATGTCGAAAATGAAAGATACCTTGATATAGGGAGTTACCGGAATTTTTTGGTGCAAACCATTTATTATAAAACTGAAAATGATTCTGTAAAAAAAGATACAGCGTTATGGCGTTCACCGCAAAAAAACCTTGATACAAAATTGGCTGTCATTGAAAAATTTAAAAACCAGCCCATAAAAGAGTACTTAATTTTTGAAGCCATATCAGACTATTTGAAGAACAATGGGGTAAAGGATTTCACGGCCTATTATGATTATTTTAAGAAGAACAATTCCGATCCGCTTTATGCCAGCCTGGTTGAAAATGAATATCAAAAAAAGTTGCGTATAGCCCCTGGACAGCCTGCGCCTATATTTAGCGCGGAAGATATCGATGGTAAAATATATACCCTGGAAAATTTTAAAGGCAGAAATCTATATATTGATACCTGGGCCACATGGTGTGGCTGGTGTATCAAGGAAGATCCTTATTTTGAAGAACTTGTCAAAGAATACCAGGGTGAAGATATTGTTTTTCTTTGTATCTCTCTGGATGTGAAAAGAAAGCAATGGGAGGATTACCTGAATAAAAATAATAAGGAAGGGCTTAACCTGTTCGCAGTAACAGGTTTTGATTCTGAACTTGCTGAAGGATTTCAAATTACAGCTATACCGACATTTATATTAATCGATAAGGATGGAAAAATTGTCGATTCTGATGCACCCCGTCCTTCATCCCCTGAAATACGCAAAGTGCTGGATGAACTGCTGGCCAGGAATTGATTCGTTCCTAAAGGTCCGGGCTGCTGCTCACCGAACCTGTTTTGAACATTCCGACTTCTCCATCCTCTCCGGGAAAACCCTGTTAAGCGTCCTGATCAACTGGTCCCAGTCCCGGTCCATTTGTTTCGCCTGTGCCCCGGTCAGTATCATGTTGTTGTTATGTTTGAGCCTTTCCGTTATGATTTTGGTATAGTAGAAAAGTACGATATCATCGGCTCCATAAGTTGATGATCTGTCCTTTATGTTATCAATATTTTTCTTCGTGTCATCCGCAACGATGATAGCCTTGAACGACCTGCCCGACCTGTTCAGGATATCGGCAAGCATATCGCCCTTGTGCGCCCCTCGGGTCATAAAGATCCCGTCCTGGTAGCTAAGGTTACTGTCAGATTCTTTGTTAAACAGCACTTCCTGGCCATCGGCCGCCCGGAGTGATGTTAATGACAGGTCAATATCAAATCGTAACAGTTCCCTTTCTGTGGCTGCCCGGCACTGGGGGCTCCTGGAAGTTAGAGCAAAAACCGTCACGCCGGATTTTTGCCATTTTGAAATAAAACCCGGAAGCAGGCTTTCGGTCAGCCTCATGGTGCCAAGCTCATAAAGCAGGTTGATCGCTTCATTGAAAAGGCAATCCTTTTCCAGTTTTTGATCCGGTCGTGGTTTAACATCCAGTTTATCAGTCTGCCACTGGTACCAGATATCGCTACCCAGGTCGGTATCGCCCGTCAGGATGGTGTTGTCGATATCCAGCACCACCAGCACGTTTTCAGCGCCGTATTGCTGCACTTTTTCATGTATTGCACGGTCAACCGGTTGGTAATTAACCACTGTGTCGACCTTAACGGATTGGCTGAATGAATGGTTTAATCCGAAAAGCAGGAGAAATAGGAGAGGGTATAAGATTTTAATATTCACACTCTTAAGGTTTTTATATTTTTCAAAGTTCCAACTACTTTTTTTGTTTGCAGTCCGACGGGTAAACCCGTCGGTTATTTTCTTTCTTCCGACGACTGAAGCCGTCGGTTCCAATTTTTATAACATATTCGGAACCAACGGCTTTAGTCGTTGGTAATCCTATAAATGATACTTCGCCTGCAAATAATCGATCGTCGCTTTCATCAATTTTTTCAGGACATCCTGGTTAATATCGGATAATTTCTTAACATAAATGCAGCCTTTGCCCCTTGTGAATTTTCCCAGGTCTTTAAGCAAATATTCATGTTCTTCAGCGCCGGTGAAAACATAGAGTGAGATAGCGGCTTTCCGGGGTGAAAATCCTACCAACGGCCAGTCTCCTTCCTGGCGGCTCCTCTCTGATTTGTAATGATAGCTGCCAAATCCAATGATCGATGCACCCCACATTTTTGGCTCGTATCCGGTGAAATCCTGCATCAGTTTTAACAATTCAAAACTGTCTGTGCGTTTCTGTTCGCTATCGGCAAACACGTTAATAAAGTCGGTTACGCTCGCGTCGTTTTTTTGTGTTTTTAATTCTGCCATAGAATGAGTTCTTTATTACTTAAGTGCTAAATATTCAATTTGCAGGTGAATAGAAAATTGCCAAAGTTAATATTAGCCACGGAGGTACTAAAGTACACAAAAACGTAAACGGTTAAGAGTTAAATTATGTTCAAAATGAGATGGCATCTCAATTCGGTGCAAAAAAACTCAGCTCTCGCTACAATGACAAGGGTTTGCAAAGGAAAAAACAGTGGTTTTGAGATGCCATCTCAATTTCATGGGTTGTAACTCGCGTAATTAACTGACATTCAATTTAAAACGTACAAGTCTCAACGGGTTTCCTTTCGCTTCTTTTAATAGTTGCAGGCCGTATATATAGCCATTGTGAAAAACCATTTTGGATGGACTTATATTGAGTTCATATTCATCACATTCAAAGGTGCATTTTGTTTCAAATTTTCCACCATTGGTATAAACCCATACATGAAAAATATTTGCGCCTTTTTCTTCCGGAATTTCAAAGAACAGCACATTTCCATCTGAATCTTTTATAATATTTGAGAAAGATGGTTTTGACAGGGGCGTATTAATGCTATTCAAATCGCTGGTCATTTCCGAAATCATCTGATTATAAGCATCCTGGTTATTACGAACCGTTTCATTCCCTTCAGCAATGTATTTTTTATAGCGGTCTATCGCTTTTTGTTGAATGGTTTTTTGCTCTTCAACAGAGATGAAACTGTTTGGCCAATCGATCTTTTTCGTTGATTTCAGGTTTCCTTCCAGATCATAAATCAGAATTTCACCTGTATTTGGATTGGCGACAATAAGGTCGTTATTAACAGTGGTGATCTTAGGAGTGATCTTAATATTGCTGGATTTCTGAATACGGCATGCTTGAAAAGGAAATGATTCCTCCATCCTCTAATGTGATGCTGTATTTGAACGGTTGCCGGTTGTTCAGTACCTTTCCGCTGCTTGAGATCTCCCTGTCGCTGAATTGTTCCCAGATCACTTTTTCCTCGTTAGTATTGTAATCGACAATTGAAACGAAAGTCCGGGTCTTTTCCGACCATATGACCCAGCCCACTACGGCAAATTTTCCATTGTCCAGGGCTATTATATCATAAGCCATATAATCTAATGTCAGTGTTTTTTTATACTTACCATCCAGATCAGAGCAGGTCATTTTTCCCATATTGTCAAGCCCTGTGAATAACGTGCTGCCATTGAGCACTCCCATGATGGGTTTATTACCCGCCTTTTCCACAGTAAATTCTTTTTCATATTTGCCTGAAGGCGTGAATTTAGTCCGATAGTCCCTGTAGGCATGATTTACAACTACCGATCCGTCGGGCAACATGACCAATGATTTCCGCATTCCCATCGGTGTCTGGTAAATAGTATCATAATAGGAACGGAAAACAGTACTCCAGTCATTTCCAGATGCATATTCGGTGTCGGGCACTAGTTTTACTCTTCCTGTCTTATATTTGCTTATCAGATCCTGCGAATGCATTGTGACCAGTAGCATCGCCAAAGGAATAGTTATCATGTATTTTTTCATAGTAATAAATTTAATGTTGGTAATAGTATCAGCCAAATGTCAATAGTTGTTCTATTCAATATTTAATGATATTTCCTTCAGAATCAATAATCTGGATCACCATTTCCTGGTCAGTAACAGGCAAATTTGAATTGAATTCACTTTCAAGATCATAGGAATAGATCATCTCAACTTCATTCTTTTCTTTTTGAAAGAATACCAGGATAAAAATCAGGATACATGCAGCGGCAGCAGGATATATTATTGCTTTAAAAATTGGGTACATGTTTTTCGTTGGAAGAAGAGGTTTTTCAAAACCGGGTACTTCAATTTCTTTTTCATCAATTAACCTGATGGCTTTTTTTATTGTATCAACCGATTTCCGGTAATCTTCAATTTTTCCCCTACATTCCTGACATTCTGCAAGATGCCTTTTAATAAGAGCTTCTTCTTTCTCAGTTGTTTCTTTGTCTATATATTTTTGGATCAACTCCTCACGCATACATTTCATAGTTCATTTTTTTTAGAATGTCATTCAATTTAATTAAAGTCCTGGATAACGTTTTGCCAACTGAAGTAAACTTTATTCCCGTAACCTCAGCAATTTCTTTATAGGACATCCCTTCGCTGTAGAGCAATGCTATTGCTTTTTCTTTGGGCTTAAGTCTGGAAAGCGCCAGGGCTATGGCTGCTTTATCGCGGATTTTATCAGTAGCATCCTCCTCGGCCATGACCGTCCCCATACTTTCAATCTTTGTAAATCTTTTCCTGTTGGAGGAATAATCAATACACCTGTTTATGGTAGCCCTGATCAGCCAGCTTTTGGGGTTTTCTATTTTATATCCGTTCCGTGATTTTTGATAGTAATAAACAAAAACATCCTGAAGAATGTCATAAGCAGCAGCTTTATCATTGATCATCTTTTGTGCGATGCAAAACATCTTCTGAAAGTTTTCCTTATATATCGTTTCGAAATTATTCAATGAATAAGCTTTATTATAAGTCTGTTTTCAGTGTTAGTTTGTGACAAAAAGCAATGAAAAATCAAATATATTAATACTTTGAAATTCTCATCCAACTTGATTTGGCTAATTCCAGTGCAAGCTGGAATCTGTCTGCTTTAGTTAGATGGAATTTCGCAGATTAATAACCACAGATTTCACAGATGGAAATGCGAGGAATAACCAGGGATAAATCTGGCAATTACATATTGACTTTTGGATTGTTATTTCGTACATTTGAATGCACGAGTCTTTTAATCTTAATACTAAGCCATCGCATTTAGCATTAAGTTAAATTTTCAATAAATTATTAACCTAAAAATTTAAAATTATGGCAAACGTTACGATTAATTTAACAACCTGGCAAAAAAGAATGGTTAAAGATTATTTAGGCAAAGACGCCAAATTTATTTCTATGCCAATTGAAGGTGGTCCTATTGCATTATACATGGCTTTGCCGGTACCTCCCGGGATGCAAAAACGTCCCATAATGTATTTAACAGATGAACAGATGGCTGTGATAAAGACCGCTTTTAAAGTCACTACACCATGCAGTCATATGGAAATCGGCCTTGATCTTCCAATGACCATTGGATAATTAATGAGTTACCAGTTATTATCCTGTGTCTGGGAATTAACCCTGAAATGCAACCTGGCATGCACCCATTGCGGTTCAAGTGCCGGCAGTAAAAGAGAAAGCGAATTATCGCCGGAAGAATGCATGAGAGTGGCTGACGGATTAATAAACCTTAAGTGCAGGTCTGTTACATTGATCGGAGGTGAGATATTTTACTACCGGGGCTGGGAGAAAATAGCCCGGAAACTTGCCGATGGCGGCGTTATCATGAATTTTGTAACGAATGGATATTCTATAAGCCCAGAGGATATAGAAAATATCAGGTATTCTAGAATAAACAATGTCGCTGTCTCTGTTGATGGCACAAAAGAAATACACGACAGCATCCGGAATAATAAGAGTTCCTTTGAAAGATTAACTAAAACGATATCCCGTTTAAAGGAAGAAAACATTCCCGTATCCGTTATTTCCACCATTACCAGTAAAGGATTTGCTAGCCTGGAGAATTTATACCAGCACCTTGTAAGTTGCAAAGTGACTGATTGGCAGATACAACTGGTCCACCCGATGGGCAATGCAACAGGTCATAAAGATGACGTGTTGATTTCCCCCGCTGACATTTCATTTATAACCGGTTTTATCAGGAGAAAAAGATTAGAACAAAACATCAGGATATATGCCGGGGATAATATCGGTTATTACGATGAAAATGAAATGCACCTCAGGAATGAACCCGGGAAATTATGTTTATGGGATGGGTGTAAAGCCGGAATTTCAGTTATTGGCATCGATAGTGACGGTGATGTAAAGGGGTGCCAGTCACTTTATTCTAAAAAATTCGTTGAAGGTAACCTTCGTCATGAAAGTCTGGAATCGATCTGGAATGATCCTGATCATTTCTCTTATAACAGAAAATTTAAAACTGAATATTTAAATGGTAATTGTAAGGATTGTGATAAAGGATTAATTTGCAAAGGCGGATGCAGGGCTTCAAATTATTTTATTAATGGTGATTTGTTTAACAATTATTACTGTAACCATAATATAGAAATATTGGCCTGCTAATCAGATCTCACAAATAACCCACCTCCGAAAACCCAGCACCCATGCAAACAGGCCCGAAAATTAAATTAGCTGTTGACCTTCACAGGATCGATAAGTATTTCCCCCTGGATTACAATTTGCAGGGGAGTTTTGATTACAACATGATCATCGACAGGAAAAGATATGATGAAGTAGCTGCTCTTCTCAAAAAGTTCGATGTTTCCGAGGACGTGGTCATACGGGAAATATGCTTCATTCTTCTCTGGATTGAAAAAGAAACCCGCGCTGGTGACGGACAGCATGATCCTTCAGCAAAGTTTTATCAAATGTGGGATGAACTGGATAACCTGAAGGATTATCTGATGAAACACAGGATTACCTCCATAAGCTTCAGAGGCGAATATGAAAGAAACAAGGCCAGTGAAGCATTCACCCTGAAGGAGGATATAAATATTGACAGGATCTGTGACGGGATCAGGTCTATTTTCAGGGATGAATTTCATCATGACAAGCAAAAACGAAAGTCAAAAGGGCTTACAGCCTGGCAGAGAAGAAAAATGATCAGGATCAGTAATAATTTCCTGAATTACTTTTCGGCTGTTCCCAAACTGGATGATCTTTCCCTTGAAGATCAGAATCAACTCATCGTTACAATTTCAGACCTGGCAGGAATACCGGGTTGAATATTTCAGTAAGGCCAATCATTATTTTATTGCAGAAAAGTAAGGTATTTCTTATCTTTGAGAAAAATCCCAAACCATTAATCAGGAGGTTATTATGAATCCATTAGTCATTATTCTCATTGCCATTTTCCTATTCCTGTTCTTTGCAGGGATCAGGATCGTCAGGCCTACCCACCGCGGGTTGGTAGAACGTCTCGGAAAATACAACCGTTTTGCCAGTCCCGGATTTCACTGGGTCATCCCGGTGATAGAAAGAATGTTCCAGGTGAATACCACCGAGCAGATGGTGGATGCCGAACCGCAGGAGATCATAACAAATGATAACCTGAATGCCCGGGTTGATGCCCAGGTTTATTTCAGGGTCAAGCCTGACGAAGAGAGCGTAAAAAGTTCCCAGTACAATGTTAACAAATACGAATGGCAGATTGTAAATCTTGCACGGACGACTTTAAGGAATATTATCGGCACCCTTACATTGAAATCTGCAAACAGTGAACGGGGCAAGATCAATGCTGACCTTCACAGGACGCTGATGGAGGAAACACAAAGCTGGGGAATCGATATCGTCAGGACTGAGCTCAAGGAGATCGATCCGCCTAAGGATGTCCAGGAAACGATGAACAAGGTTGTTAAAGCGGAGAATGAAAAAATTGCCGCCATCGATTTTGCTACAGCAAGGGAAACTGTTGCTGATGGGGAAAAACGGGCGAAAATCAAAGAAGCTGAAGGGTATAAGCAGTCGAAGATACTCCATGCAGAAGGAGATGCTGGTGCTATAAAACTTGTTAATGAGGCGGCCGACAAATACTTTACCGGGAATGCCCAGCTCCTGAGAAAGCTTGAGGCGCTTGAAAAGTCACTGTCGGAAAATGCAAAGATCGTCGTACCTACAGGCTCTGACCTGGTAAACATTATCAGCGAGATGGCAGGGGTGATGCCGCTGCCCCTGACTGGTAAGAAGAAGGTGGAGTAGAGAAACTCAAATAAAATCCTGGCTCCGGATAGTTTGATCTGATTATATTTGCCATCAGCAATATTTTTGTAAATTTAAATCATGGATGTGATTTGATTTTTTTTCCATATGCCAGTCAAAAATCAAGCAGAATATACACTACCTGTAGCCGTTCTCATTTTCTTCATGAGGATTTTATTACTGCAACCACAGGTTGTTTTATCTCAAAATGCGGAAAATAGGTTAAAACCTATCGTCGATCAAAATGAAACCACGGTCAGCCTGGTCTATAAAGATACGTTATCCGTTCCGTCGTTATTTGAATTCAGCGTACCGGTAATAATGAAGACAAGCCATGAGATTTCTGCCATGTCGCTAGGCTTTTATTACCCTGAAGAATACCTGGAAATTACCGGTATTGAACCGGCAAATGAAATGCAGGGCATCAATTATAATGCTACAGACGGTTTAATCAATATAGTCTGGTCTGATGTAAATCCAATTAATATTACCGATGATGATACTGTTATCACAATAAACATAAAATCTCTCGACCTTTCCGGTCTGGCCGGGACGATCAAACTGGGCCTTTACGAATTCAGTGAATTTGCCGACCAATCGGCAAATGTTATTGAAGGAGTCGTGCTTGAAATTCCTGAAATTAAATACCTGATTCCTGACACCATTGAATTTATAACTGGCATTTATCCTAATCCTTTTGATGAATTCACTTCAATTAATTTTTACCTGAAGACCGAAAGCCAGGTAAAAATATCACTGTTCAATATTGCTGGAATGGAAATCAATCAACTGACTGATGCCATTTTTCCGGAAGGTTCACACCAGGTAAGACTTTATGCGCTGGATCTCTCAAAAGGGATATATCTATTGAAATTCGCAGTTAAGAATGATGAACAATCCAGCTCAAAAGTGAATAAAATTTTATCTATCAGGTAAAATTGTGCCATCCCGCTTACTGCAGCAATGAAATATAAACAGCCATTCCGAATCCTATAACGGTCACAATACCTGCGAGCTTTCCTCCATGTTGAAAGGCTTCCGGCATCATGGTGTCGGACAGCATGACCAGGATTGCCCCGCAGGCGAATGACTGGATGAATGCAATAGAGGAGGGGGCCGCATTTTCAAAAAGCACATAGCCGGATAATGCTGCTAACCCGCATACAAGTGCTACACCGATCCATAGACCCATCACCTTAAGCCGGCTCCATCCGCCTGCAGTCAGCCCTGAAGTGGCAGCGATAGTTTCGGGAAGGTTTGAAAGGAAAACGGCTACAAGCAGCGAAAGGCCCACTCCTTGTCCGTTTAACAGGCTCAGACCGATAACAATCGACTCAGGGATACCATCCAGGACAATTCCCAGTACAATCGGAAGCCCTAATTCACTGGAATGTGATGCGCCGATTTTTTTCCGGCCATGACCACCCATTTTGGCAATCAGCAAATCGCCGGCGAAAAAAGCAAGCGCGCCTGTGAATAGGCCAAGAGCAACATGGCCACTGCCGGCAGCATGCTTAATTGCATCAGGCGTGATTTCAAAAGCCACAGCCGAAATCAACACCCCTGCACCGAATGCCATGATCAGCCCCAGTGCACGCGATCCGATCTTAAGCCAAAATGTTAAAAGTCCACCGATGATAAGAGAAGAGGCGGCGATTAAACCCCACATAAATGCACTGGTCATAAGTGAAATATTAAACGATCATTTAATCCAGATAAAGAGTCAAAAAACCGTGTCAGATTAATTTTTATCAAAACTAATAAATCTGGTATTAATTTTTATCTTGTTTCTGTGATTTTCACCGGTGCAGGTTATTAATTAGAAGTACTTGACTTTCATGGATTCTGCATTATATTTGTATATTGGTTAATCAGACCTGAAAATGTACGTAGAACGTGATTGTTCAAACTGCCTGGAGCGGAGCACAAATTGTTTCGCTAAATTACCTCCTGAAGATCTGGCATATATTTGTTCTTTTAAAAGCAGCACTTTTACCAGGCGTGGACAGATCATTTTCCATGAAGGAAGGACACCACAAGGTGTTTATTGCCTCAATGAAGGAAAGGTGAAGGTTTACCGTTTAGGTAATGACGGAAAAGAGCAAGTTGTAAGGATTGTCACCCCGTCCTGTTTTTTTGGATTACGGGCGCTGATAAGCGGCTGGACTTATTCAACTTCTGCGGTCACCCTTGAAGATTCTGTTGTTTGCATGATCCCCAAGCGGCCATTTCTCAAAATAACACTCAAGTACCCGGAGGTTTCCCATTGCCTGATGATATATCTCAGTACCATGCTGGAAGATGCGGAAAGCAAGCTGATGTCGCTTGCACAGAAACCCATACGCGAAAGGCTGGCTGAGACACTTGTAACTTTACACGAGTTATTCAGTAAAAACAGCGTGGACAATTCTATCAATCTTTCCAGGATGGACATTGCCAATATAGTAGGAACAGCCAATGAATGTGTAATCAGGCTGCTCTCTGAATTTAAAGATGAAGAGCTGATTTATACAAATGGCCGGAAAATCTGTATCCTTGACCTGGAAAAACTGAAAAGCATCGCCCGGATTTCCTGATCATATTCCTTTCATTCAAATATCTCCTTTTAATAAGTGACAAAAGTCATTTTTTAATATGATTAATGTCATTGCCAGCACTATCTTAAATATCTAATTTTCCATCATATATTACAAGTCTATATTATATAAATTCTGACATATGTTTTTCTGCAAATCAACGGCGATATTTTTTGGAACAATAGCAAATGGCAGCGCTGACAGTCTTAAAAAGACCGATGTCGTTTCTGAATTAGCAAAAGTGATCGAGACCGGGCCGATCTGGGATGACGCGTGTGTGCCTGTTTATGATCCGCTGGCTATGTCAAAGCTAATCAAAACACAACAGGTTAAAAGGATTCTTGTAGTAGGCCATAGTATCGGGTTTTACAAAACATTCCTGGCTAAGTCACTCATGATGTCAGGCCTGACAGGGGAGGAAATTTCATTGCTGAACTTCAGGGAGTATGGGATTTTTAAAAAACACAATGCGCCTTTTGCTGCCTCAATCATTATTTGCAGGCTGTTAGAAGTGGAATTCGAGTCGGTTTATCCGGGTAAGGAATATCCCGTCAATGATGCCACGCTTGTGATAGGTGGCGGCATTGCCGGCATCCAGGCGGCATTGGAGATTGCGAACAGCAAACACAAAGTTTACCTGGTTGAGAAATCGGGCACGATTGGCGGTCACATGGCCATGTTTGACAAGACTTTCCCGACACTTGACTGCGCTGCCTGTATCCTGACCCCAAAAATGGTTGAAGTTGGACAGCACCCGTATATCGAGCTGTTAAGCTATTCGGAAGTGTCATTTGTTAATGGATCCGCAGGGAACTTTAAAGTAAGGGTAATAAAGAAAGCCAGGAGAGTTAATGTATCGCTTTGCATCGGTTGCGGGACCTGTGCGGAAAAATGCCCCAGGACTGCTTCGAGCGAATTTGACTCAGGCACCACTCTGCGTAAAGCAATTTACATACCTTTTCCCCAGGCCGTACCAAATAAGTATCTTATAGATCCGGAGCATTGCACTTATGTTGAAAACGGTAAATGCGGAGTCTGTGCCAAGGTTTGTCCTGTGCCCGATTGCATTAACCTGGATGAAGAAGATCATGAAATTGAATTCACAGTTGGCAACATAATATTAGCAACAGGATTTAAGACGTTTGATGCCAGGAGGATAGAACAATACGGGTATGGCGTTTACCCGAATGTCCTTACCTCTCTGGAGTTTGAGCGCTTGTTAAATGCTTCCGGACCAACCGGCGGATCTATAAGGTTCAGATCTACCGATAAAAAAGGAAACCTTGTATTTTCCATGGAAAGCGGCGAGCCTGCCAGCATTGCATTTATTCATTGCATAGGCAGCCGTGACCAGCATTTTAACAAGTATTGCTCCAGGGTTTGCTGTATGTATTCCTTGAAAATGGCACACCTGGCTGCTGAAAAATTGCCATCAGCTGAAATTTATGAATATTATATTGATATGAGGGCTTATGGCAAGGGATATGAGGAATTTTACGAACGGGTCAGAAAAGAAAACATACATATTCAGCGTGGTAAGGCTGCAAGGGTGCAGCCGGCCGGGGATAAGCTTTTCATCCGTACTGAGGACATTGAGGGGCAAAAAATCAAGTTGCAGCAGGTTGAAATGGTGGTGCTTGCTGTTGGGCTTGAGCCTAATGGTGGATATGAGTGGCTGAGTGAAATGCTTGGTATCCCTGTGGATGAATATGGATGGTTTGTTGAATGCAATTACCTGAACAATCCTGTTGATACACACCGGGCAGGCATCCACATTGCAGGGGCCTGCCAGGGGCCGAAAGATATTCCTGACACTGTTGTTCAGGCTTCTGCCGCAGCATCCCGGGTAATCCAGAGCATAATTCGCGGAAGGATCACACTGCCGGTAAGAGATATCTACCCGGAGGAACTTATCCCCAGATTGAATGCATTTATTCAGAAAAAGGAGGGCGTATTATGAGCCAGCTCGTTAATGACAGTGTCAAACTTGATCTGCTGAAGTTTGGCGTGAGAGATTGGAATGATTGCTTCAACTGCGGTAATTGCAGTGCGATCTGTAAATTGACCGAAGAGGGCTTTTTATTTCCCCGAAAAGTGATCAAGCAGGCACAGCTGGGTTTAAAAGACAGCATGGTAGCAAATCTGGACCCCTGGTTATGTTACTACTGCGGGGAATGTTCGGAAACATGCCCCAGGGATGCCAATCCTGCAGAGATCATGATGTCGATGCGCCGTTACCTGACCTCACTTTACGATTGGACCGGATTGTCACGAAAATTCTATACATCTAAATTCTGGGAATTTTCTGTGGTATTGACACTGTTTATCATGGTGATTGCTGCATTCGCCATTTTTCTTCCACCTGATCCCGGGATGTTAACAGCCCCTGCAAGTTTTGTCAATGTTCAGGGAGGGGTAATGATCAACAACATGGTTAGCGGGATCACTGCCAATCAGTTTGTCCGGATCATTGAGTATTCAGATTGGATCATGGCATTGATCATCGGTGGGATCCTGATCACGAATATCATCAGGATGTTCATTCTTTCCATAACCAGGGACCATAAATACAAAGTGCCTGTCTCAGCCTACTTTACGGAGGCATGGGCGCTGATCTTCCACTTTGTGACACAAAAAAAATTCTCAAAATGTGACAGGAAAAAATACTGGTTTGGCCATTTCCTGCTCATGTCGGGTTATACCTTGATGTTCATTTTCATCGTGGTGCTGCTGAAAGAATTTCAGACTGAGCAAATCCATTCCTGGTATCACTGGCAGCGTTTGCTGGGATATTATGCCACCTTCGGGATACTGTTCTTCCTGGTGGTAGCCACCTACCAGAGGATTGTCAGGAAAGATTATAAATTCAGGTATTCGCACGCTTCCGACTGGTTATTTATTGTCATGCTTGGCCTCACAACAGTTTCAGGGATCGTCCTGCATATCTTCAGGTTATCAGGGATGCCAATGGCGACATACATCACCTATGTGGTTCACCTTGCCATCCTGGTGCCAATGATTGTTATTGAAGTTCCCTTTTCAAAATGGTCACACCTGGCCTACCGGCCTTTTGCCATATATTTTTATCAATTAAAGAAAAAAGCCAGGGCCAGGCAAAATCAAGACTCTTTAGCAACAGCTTAATTAAAATTGTTATGAGTGCAAAAAAAATCGGGGTTTACGTTTGCTGGTGCGGATCAAATATTGCCAAAATGGTAGATGTCGAGATGGTTTCGGAACATATATCAAATATAAGCGATGTGGTAATATCACGTAACTACAAGTATATGTGTTCTGATCCCGGGCAGGAGCAAATTGTCCATGATATAAAAGAATACAGGCTCGACAGGGTGGTGGTTGCAGCTTGTTCTCCCAGGATCCATGAACTCACATTCCGCAAAGCGCTTGAAAATGCCGGGCTAAATCCATACCTGCTCGAAATGGCAAATATCCGCGAACAGGTCTCATGGGTGCATACCGACAGGTCACAGGCCACAATGAAAGCCATTGCGTTGGTCGCAGCTGCCGTGAACCGGGTCAGGTGGCATGAGCCACTGGTAAGACGGCAGGTTGATATTAAACCGGCTACTTTGATCATCGGTGGGGGGATAGCAGGAATGACTGCGGCCCTTGAAGTAGCAGATGCCGGACAACCGGCTTATCTGATCGAAAAATCGGATCATCTTGGAGGCACAGTAGCTGAGGTGGACCTAACGTTTCCCTATTTCGACAGCACACAGCAGGTTATACGGTCAGTGATCGACCGGGTATTAAATCATCCGAATATCCGTGTATTTCCTAGTGTGATCCTGAATGACATTTTTGGATATATCGGAAATTTTCAAACCACTTTTGCATTCGGACCAAATGAAATAAAGCTTGAATTCGGGCATATTGTTGTTGCAACCGGTTTAAAACCATTTGATCCTTCGGTGATCCCGCAATATGGTTATGCGAAATATCCCAATGTTATCACTTCATTCCAGTTCGAAAAGATACTTAAAAGAGGAAGGATTGTAACCAGCAGAGGAGAAGAACCCAGGCATGTGGCTATTATACACTGCGTTGGCAGCAGGAACCAGAAATATCATGAATATTGCTCCCGGACCTGTTGTTCCACTGCGCTGAAATACTCAAACCAGATACGTTCGGCACTCCCGCACACATCTATATATCACTTATATGCCGATATGCGGTCATACGGAAAAGGATGCGAAGAACTATACTGTGAAACATCCCGGAAAAATGTTCTTTTCCTGATGTTTGACCAGCAAAACGAACTGCCTGTAATCCGCAAAGGTACCCGGGATGAATATCCCAACCTGGTGATAGAGATAAATGAAAAACTTACTGGTGAAAAAGTGCTGGTACCGGCTGACATGATCATTCTTATGGTAGCTATGGAAGCACATGATGATGCCCGTGAAGTCGGACATTTAACAGGCACTTCGATGTGTGGCAGCAGCTTTTTCATCGAGAAACACCCGAAACTTGATCCTGTTGCCACAACAACAGATGGTGTTTTCATCGTGGGCAGCTGCCAGGCGCCAAAAGATATTCCAAATACAGTGGCACAGGCCAGGGCAGCTACTTCACGAATCCTGGCCAACATCAGCCAGGGTAAGATGTCCGTAGAAGTTACTACGGCGAAGGTTAATGAAGACATTTGTTGCGGATGCCAGACCTGTGTCGGACTTTGTCCTTACGGGGCCATTAGCTTTAATGTTGAAGAGAAAGTATCAGAAGTGAACGAAATCCTATGCAAGGGATGCGGGACCTGTGCGTCATCATGCCCCACCGGTGCAATCAGTTGCAAGCATTTCACCGATCAGCAGATACTATCTGAAATTCGTGAACTCATTGTAAAATCAAAAGAATTGGCGGAGGTATAATATATGGATTTTCAACCAACAATACTGGCTTTCCTGTGTAATTGGTGCGCATATACCGGTGCGGACCTTGCCGGCACCTCAAGAATGAAATATGCCGCAAACGTCCGCATCATCAGGGTCATGTGCTCCGGACGAATTGAACCGACTTTTGTTTTAGAGGCTTTCAGGCAAGGTGCAGATGCAATCATGATCTGCGGCTGCCATCCGGGTGATTGCCATTACCAGTCTGGTAATTATAAGTGCCTTAAACGGTTTCTCCTGCTGCAGAAATACTTAACAGATATGGGCATAGAAAAAGAACGCCTGTCGCTGGAATGGATCAGTGCAAGCGAAGGCCGGCAATTTGCTCAGCTTGTCGATCAATATACTGAAATCATTAAGCAACTGGGCCCGGGTAAAGTGCATCAGAACTCTAAAATACTGGCTGAACATGAATAAAACAAAGGCTAAACCGAAATTAAAGCTCGCAGTATACTGGGGTGCCGCATGCGGCGGTTGTTGCGTCTCGGTCCTCGATATCCACGAAAAACTTTTCGATGTGGTTGAAGCGGCCGACCTTGTTTTCTGGCCGATAGCAATGGATGTTAAATATAAGGATGTTGAAGCGATGACTGATGGATTCATTGACATAACACTTTTCAACGGAGCTATCAGGAATTCTGAAAATGCACATCTGGCTGCTGTCCTTCGACAAAAATCGAAGTTGCTAATAGCTTATGGCTCATGCTCACACCTCGGGGGAATACCGGGCCTGGCCAATTTTTTTAATAAGGAGCTGATCTTTGACCGGGTATATCAACACGGCGAGTCTACGATCAATCCGGGACAGATCCGGCCGTTACCGGAGCAGGAAATTAACGGGTTGAAATTGAAGTTACCTGTTTTTTATGAAGATGTACTGCGACTCAATGATGTTGTGCCTGTGGATTACTTCATCCCGGGATGTCCGCCTCAAAGCGAGCGTCTGGTAGAGATACTTGAGTTGGTATTTTCGGGGGCCGAACTTCCGCCAAAGGGGAGTGTGATTGGAGCCAGGGACAAAACTCAGTGTGAGGAGTGCGAACGGATCAAAACTGATAATAAGAAGATAAAAAATATCTTTCGCAGTCACGAGATCCAGGATGACCATACAACCTGTTTCCTGGAACAGGGAGTGATTTGCCTCGGACCAGCTACCCGGAGTGGTTGCGGGACCCGTTGTATAAAAGGGAATGCACCCTGCCGGGGGTGTTACGGCCCGTCGCCCGGCGTGATCGATCCCGGGGCCAAGATGATGTCGGCCATTGCCACCATGATCGAACCGGATAATCCGGAGGAAATATCAAAAGTGCTGGAAGGTCTGGTTGATCCTGCAGGAACATTTTACCGGTTTTCACTCCCTTCATCCATCTTAAGGAGAACAATATTATGAAACAAATTACAATAGATCCAATAACACGCCTCGAGGGCCATGGAAAGATCGACATCCTCCTTGACGATAACGGGAACGTTGAAAATGCATATTTCCAGGTGCCGGAATTAAGGGGATTTGAAAAGTTTTGTGAAGGCAGGCCAGCGGAAGAACTGCCACAGATCGTAACGAAAATTTGCGGGGTTTGTCCCGGGTGTCATCATATGGCATCCGGCAAAGCCCTGGATGCCGTCTATGGGTGTTACACCGCCTCCAACAGCGCTTAAATTGAGGGAGCTTTTTTATATGGCCCACTTTGTCCACAGCCATATTGCGCATTTTTATGCCCTTGCGGCACCTGATTTTATCATGGGCCCCAAAGCTTCACCCCTTGAGCGGAATATCATTGGCGTCATCGGGAAAGTAGGCAAGGAAATCGTGGGCGAAGTGATCAAACAAAGAAGGTTTGCACAGGAAATCCAGGCCCTTTTGGGCGGACATCAGACCCATGTTGTCATGAATATCCCGGGGGGCGTCAGAAAAGGGTTAACAGAACAGGAAAGGGAGGATGTGGAAAAGAAAGCTGAGGGTTTTATCGGATTTGCAAAATTCACGCTCCAGTTATTCGAGAATGTTGTCCTGGGGAATCCTGATTACCTGGACCTGATCAAAAACGGTCCCTATCAATTGACCCTTCATTCTATGGGTCTGGTTGACGCCAACAACTGTGTCAACTTCTATGATGGTCATGTAAGGGTTGTGGATACCGTGGGCAATGAGATTTGTAAGTATGAACCACGAGATTACCTTGATTATATTGAAGAGCATGTTGAATCATGGAGCTATCTGAAATTCCCTTATTTAAAGAAGATGGGATGGAAAGGCTTGATAGACGGCCAGCAGTCTGGTTTATACCAGGCAACCCCATTGTCACGTCTGAATGCCGCAGAAGGCATGGCCACACCCCTGGCGGACAAGGAGTATAAGAGAATGTTCGATACATTCGGAACAAAGCCGGTTCATTATACCCTGGCTATGCACTGGGCGCGTCTCATCGAGCTGTTGTATGCAGCTGAACGATGCCTTGAGCTGGCACGTGACCCTGAAATCACAGGAACCGAGCTCAGGGCGCAACTGGGCAAAATAATCGGGGAGGGGGTAGGGACCGTGGAGGCTCAGCGAGGTACGTTAACACATCATTATTTTACAGATGATAAGGGTATTACCAGGAAAGTTAACCTGATAGTTGGGACTACCAACAACAATGGCGCTATTTGCATGTCGATCAAAATGGCTGCTATGGGAATTATAAGGCCGGGTAAAGAGGTTGAAGAAGGCGATCTGAACCTGATTGAGATGGCATTCCGTGCCTATGACCCGTGTTTTTCCTGTGCCACCCACAATCTTCCGGGAAAAATGCCCCTGGAGTTGCGGATCAGGGATTCAGAAGGCAGCATTTCAGGACCATTAAAAGAAAAGAAATCAAATAAGAAATAATACTTAAATCCTGAAGCTATGACAAAAGTAATTGCATTATCTGTCAGGTGTCCCAAGTGCGATGAATCACTCATGGACACGCGTCACCTTATCAATAACAGGCCAGCTATCAAGCTTAGGATTGAGGCTCCCAACAAGCAAAAAGGGACCATCTGGTTGAGTTCGATATACGGAGATTATAATTACAGCTCGGAATTTCATATCCCTGATAAGGAAATAGTAATATTTACCTGTCCGCATTGCGGTGAAAATCTGAAAAGGAAGAACGTAACCTGTGATATCTGCGAAGCCCCTATCATATCATTTAATGCTGATGTTGGGGGAAGGGTAAGTGCTTGTTCCAGGAGCGGGTGTAAAAATCACTATGTGGTATTTGACGACCTTGATGCAGTTATCAGGAAGTTCTATGAGGAATATGGGTATCATTGAACCGGAAAAGTGTAAGTGATTTTAGACCCCTGTTTTCAGAAAGTCAACGATCAATAAGACCATATTTTCCGGTGTAAACCCGAATTTTTCGTCCAGGACCTGGTATGGAGCGGAATATCCGAAATGATCAAGGCCAAAGACTTTTCCCTTGCAACCCGCCAGTCCCTGGAGGGTAACCGGAAGTCCGGCAGTAAGGCCGAATACCGGAATGTCTTCCGGGATGACACTTCGCTGGTAAGATTTATCCTGCAGGCGGAAAAGTCCCTCCGACGGTGCTGATACAACTCTTGCATGGATATTTTTCTCTCTTTCCAGGATATCTGCGCAATCCATCATCGTGGATACTTCCGAGCCATTGGCCAGCAGGATGACATCGGGTTTACCCGGTGTTTCCCTGACTATATAGGCCCCTTTGCAGATATGTTCGGCCTGATTAGATCTGCTGCTTCCCGGCAGCGCGGGGATATCCTTGATATTCTGGCGTGAAAGGATCAGGGCTGTCGGGCTTTCCAGGTTTTCCAGGGCCATCTTCCATGAAGCGACGGTTTCTGCAGCCATCTGCAGGACGGAGGACCAGCAGGCTGTTTTCGCCATGATGGTTTTTAAGCTGTTCGAGCAGGCGGAGTTGCATTTCGTGTTCAACAGGCTGGTGTGTGGGACCGTCTTCCCCTACACGGAAAGAATCGTGGGTGAAAACATATTTCACCGGTAAACGCATCAATGCAGCCAGGCGCATCGCCGGTTTCATGTAATCGGAAAAGACGAAAAAAGTGCCGCAGGCGACAAAAACGCCTCCATGAAGGGCAATCCCGTTTGCAATGGCCGCCATAGTGAGCTCAGAAACACCGGCATGAAGGAATCCGCCCGAAAAATCGCCGGGTGAAAATGGTTCGGATGACTTGAGAAACCCTTCCGTTTTATCACTGTTCGACAGGTCGGCCGACATAACGATCATATTGCCCAGGTTTGCCGAATAATAGGCAAGTACATCCCCGGATGTATTGCGGGTCGCTGCGCCAGCCTTGATCGGGATAGCGCTGTAATCCAGTGCTGGCGCCTGGTTGGAAATATATTTGTTCAGGGTTGATGCCAGGCCGGGATTATTTGATTCCCATGAATGCTGTTCCGATTTTCTTGAGGCCGCATGGATCCTTTTTTTGTCCAAAATACTGGTATAATATTCACTGACATCCGGAAATACCTTGAACGGATCAGCGGGATCACCGCCCAGGTTCAGGATGGTTTTCTCAACGGAAACCCCTGCTTTCGATAGTGGCTGCCCGTGGGTAGAGGTGAGCCCTTCCATTTTTGTGCCATCGGTGGAGCGTGCGCCATAGCCCATGGTTGTCTTTCCGATGATCAGGCTGGGGCGTTTTCTTTCTGCCATGGCATTCTGCAGAGCCTGGCGGATCTCACCGGCGTCATTCCCGTTGATTACCTGGACATACCAGTGCCAGGCTTCGTATTTTGCGGCCGTGTTTTCACTTGTAACTTCTTGAACCTGAGTGGAGAGCTGGATATCATTGGAGTCGTAAAACATGATAAGATTGCTCAGCCCGAGGTGCCCGGCGATACGACCCGCACCCTGGGAAATTTCTTCCTGCACACTGCCATCTGAAAGAAAAGCAAAGGTTTTGTGCGACATCCATTCGCCGAATCGCGCCACAAGGAACCGTTCTGCAATGGCTGATCCAACTGCCATGGCATGTCCCTGTCCCAATGGCCCGGAGGTATTTTCAATGCCGTGGGCCAGGTCCAGTTCCGGGTGGCCGGGAGTGATGCTTTTCCATTGACGGAAATTCTTAAGGTCCTCTGTTGAAAGATGCCCGCATAGATGAAGAATGGAATACAACATCGGCGACATATGGCCTGGATCGAGAAAAAACCGGTCGCGGAAAGGCCATGCTAAATCGTCCGGATCAAAATCCAGGAATTCGGAGAACAGGATGTTGATAAAATCGGCGCCGCCCATTGCCCCACCCGGGTGGCCGGAATTGGCTTTTTCCACCATGGCGGCAGATAGGATGCGGATATTGTCGGCGGCACGGTCAACGATAGGTTTGATCATTTTCAGGCATGGTTAAGTTGGGGAAATTTGATTGATAAAAATAAGTTAGAAAGTCAATGAAGTGCTGATGAGGTTGATAAGTTGTGAAAAATAGTCGGCGGTCGGCGGTCAGCGGTCAGCAGTCAGCGGTCCAAGGTTAGAATTTTGCACAAAGCCTATGGTAAGCAAAGAAGATAAAATATCCGGATTGGAATTAATAACCTTTACCAGATATGCGCCAAACTCCCGCCTGACCGGGTAATAATTACGGAGATGTTCGAACCGGGATGGATCCTGTCGGAAAGCGGCATCATCATGCATCACATTGTAGCTGGCCAGGATGGCTTCAGCGATCACCTGCTCTTTGGTTTTGCCAGTGGCATTGATTTCGATTAGCGGATTAGCTGGTAGGGGCAGGAGAGGAGGATACCAATCATCGATCCCGAAGTTAAAGTAGCGGCTGGCGGCCCTGACACAGGCTGCCGTTCCATTAGCTTTGCCTTCAACGGAATATCCGGCGATGTGGGGCGTGCCGATATCGGTCATTTCCAGTAATTCCAGGTCCAAATCGGGTTCGTTTTCCCACACGTCGGCGCAGAAACCGGAGATCGTATTATTCGTTATGGCATTTTTAACGGAAATAGTGTCCACCACCGGTCCCCGTGAAGTATTTATTAGCAAAGGTTTTTTGCGAAGTTTATGGAAGAAGGGTTCGTCGGCCATGTGATAGGTTTTATCAGCTCCTTCATGGGTCAGTGGCACATGGATAGTAATGATATCAGCCGTTTCCTGTATTTCCTCAAGCGAAACAAAACCGCCATGTTTTTCATTTCTTTCCCTGGGAGGGTCGTTGAGGAGCGGGACCATGCCCAGGGCGCGGGCAAGTTGTTCAACTTTTGAGCCGACATGCCCCACGCCAATAATTCCGATCTTTTTGCCCTGAAGGCTGTAACCATGCTTTAATGCCAGCGTTACCAGGGCAGATGCCATATATTGCCCGACAGACGAAGCATTGCACCCGGGCGCATGGTGCCATTTGATCCCTTTTTTTAGGCAATAATCCGTGTCAATATGATCAAAACCTATTGTAGCCGTCGCGATGAACTTCACCGGCGTGCCTTCCAGCAGGTCGGCATCACACTTTGTCCTGGTCCGGATTATCAACCCGTCGGCCTGCGAAGCAATCTCGTGGCCTATCTGGCCGCCTCTGGCATAAATGATTTTAGCGTATGGCTCCAGGATGCCTTTCAGGAAAGGGATATGGTCATCGGCGACAAGGGTAAGCATTTAATGTTGAATGTTGAATGTTGAATGTTGAATGTTGAAGGTTGAATGTTATTTGGTTTCGTGTCAAAGATACGTACTTTGGATTTCAAACTTTACTGGAAGGCGTCCAATTCCTCCAGTTCTTTGTTTTTCTGGGTGCTGATGAATATTTCGATGTCTGAGATCAGAGCATCTGTTTTTGCTTTGTCTATATTTTCATCCGGAAAGTCCCTGGCTGTTTTCAGGGTTTTGATATAGTTTGATAAGAAGTTGAAAAGGAGGGTATTGTATTCTTTCTTAAAATCGCTGACAGCCAGGTGGAGGACAGGATATTTCCCTGCTAATTGTAAGCTTTTCCTGATTTTGGGATCATGAATGATATTATTGTAGTCAATACCTTCTAAGGCAGGATCCGGCAATAAAGTTGAAAGGGTCATCAGCAGGTTGCTCTCTTTGATATCAAGCTCAGTGTAAAGTTCTGTCTTATAATTTTTTACAGATTGGATCAGGTAGGCATATTTTGCATCCAGGTTTTCCAGGCCATCCAGGTAATCCCGGGAGGCATTGATCAGCGCATCATAAAAGTCAATATACACCTGGAGTTCATGGCGGAATGCAATAATGTTCCTGTTATCAAATGCATCCTGCTGGTTTAAAGATACATCTTTGATCTTTCCGCCTTCCTTGTCAAGTTCAACCCGGGAGGTTGTAAAACCGGCAACTGTGCTGATGATAGTAGCAACGACCGAGGTGACCGGGTTGGTATTGGCCAGCGAAGAGACAACGGGGTTTTCTATGATCTTGCTGATAACCTGCGAAAATCTTTTTTTATCGCACTCATCTTTTAAAACCTCCTTAAAATGCTTTTCTGATGCTGAAAATATGATTTCGGTAAACCTGAATCCGAGGATATCGCTAGTTGGATTGTTTGCCTGCATAAGCTTGGTGAACAACCCGGTAACGGCTATCTTATCTACCGTACTTTTAAAATCAAAATCAAGCTGCGGAATGTTTGTAAAAGCTTTAAAAATTTCAGAACGCATTGCGCAATAAACCGCACTGTCATTTGACCTCCCGTCAGCTTTCAATAATTCGTTCTCTTTCTCAAGTGATTTTATCCTTGACCTCAATTCATCAACCTGTTTCTGCATCTCTGCAGGACCCGCCTGGCCATGTATCCGGAGAATGGTTAGCCATAGCAAAAATGATATGAAGACAGGTTTCATCGGTAGATTTAATATAATCCGGTCGATTGTTCATGGCATATGAATTTCAGAGCGGATCAGATAAATTGTTTGATGGTCGTTATAATACGTTCTTCCAGGTTTTCCGAATATCCCGACACCTGCCAGAGAACCTTCCTGCTTTCTGCATCCATCAGGATGAATAGTGGGTATCCGTTCGTGCCGGAAACTTTAAATGCAAGTTTTTCTTTCCCCCCTAGAAGGACCGGGAAAGTGATGCCCATCTTATCTTTAAACCGGGCAATTTTTGCCGTATCCTTATCCGTTTCATTTATGCTGAAAAAGTGAACCTGGTCTTTATATTCAGTAAAGATTCTTTCAATGACAGGTGCAGATTTCATGCACGGAGAACAGCCGACATACCATAAATCGATAAAAATCAATCCATTATCCGGAAGGCTCACCGGGTTCCCCGAGAGGTCATAAAGTTCAGGATCATGAAGAAAAATATCCCCTAACGGTTCTTCTGCCTTACTTTCACTTATCCCGTCTGTTTTTTGCTCCAGGCCCAGGTCCTTTTTGTAGGTTGTAAAGTATTCCGGGACTTTTACCTCGTCCGGATCAGGAAAGGAATAACCGGTAAATAGCTGCTCCTGAAAAAACTTATCCATTTTAAGATAAACCGATTCCTGGAATGCCTTGTAAGGCAGGAGTTCAGCATTTCCGACCGTGAATTCTACCCGGATGTCGGATAATTCTTCTGATGATCTGATAATGTCTACGGATATCACCGTGTAATCTTTTGTCTGTTGAATTACCCTCCAGAATGGTTCAACCCTGGTAATCGTGGTATCAATGTTATACAAGGTGAACGGAAAAAAATGCGACATGCTATTGTGGTTCAGGTCGTCGATATTTGTACCGATGCATACCATTTTTTTATCCGTATGGCTTACTACCCAGGCCGAGTCACCACAGAAAAGCAGTTCCTGGTTGCCTGTTTCCGGCACAATCTGCAGGAATGAGATATCCATTCCTTTCTTTTTTACCAGGACTTTTGCATAGGTCGTTGTAGTATCAATTTCAAAAACATTTTTTTCAGTATGTTGCGTCCTGAAACTAATTGCATCATATGACCAGATCGTTTTAACCATCTGGCAAAAAGGATCACTGGCCATATCATTCTCCTTACCAGGTTGGCCAGTAAGCAGTTGCGCAATGAATACATAAATGGTTATCAGCAGGGTTTTTTTCATGGGTTCAAAATTTAAGATTTTTATAAAGTGTAAACCCTCTAATTGATCAATAATAGAATAATGCTTCAAGCTTAAATGACTAATATGAGAGGGTTTACACTATAATAATTCGATTTTAAAGATTAATTTCTATAATTATTTTGGTTGCCATTTTGCATATACCGCCTCCGGTGGAAGTGCAAACGCATTCGACATAAGGTATCCATTCACCGGGAATCCATCTGATTTTGGGTACACATTGCATACAATCCTCTCCTGTGCAGGAAACCTCATAGCTTATCCCTCCACCGGGTGCTTCCATTGTCTTATTAGAATTGCCTTTAACTATGAATACCTCGTCTTTTATATTAACCAGCAAAACACCAATGCAGCTTACATTATCCTTGTTATTGGAAACAGGGTAATAGACCAGGAACCGGTCACCTTCCGGTGAAGGATTAATCTGTATAGTCTTTCCCCAGGGTTCCGCTTTTTTCAAGGCTGTTCATAAAGAAAGCATTTAAGGCATTTGAGCCGGTAATGACCAGTTTGCCATTTTTTACTTCACCGATCTTGAGCTTGTCCTGTGCCTGTCCGGAAACTGCCACAGCCACCAGGATGATCAGCATAAATAAGATTCTTTGCATAATTTTAGTTTTTTTAATATTTTTGCCTACTCTGTCTGCCCTTTTCGGCTACCGGGCATATTTCCACTTTCGCAGTCAAACAATTCCGTCCCGACAAATTTCCAACAAGCTGTATGAAAGGAAGAACCGGCGCCGCTGTCCTGTCTGGCAATCTGGTTAATGACTTTAGGATACATAAGATAAGCTGATTAGATTTAGCCGATTGAATGAATTACTCAATCCACATTTGTCCTGTGACTCAGAGATGTGAGCGAATATCCGGGTGGCTGGCCCATGCTGATACCGGACAAACAAGAATCCTTTTCCTGTTTATCCGGAAAAATGAAAAAAATACCCGGTCGTTTGAAAAAATATTTTTTTAAGGTTGAAAAACCTTGCTGGAGTAAGCGACTCCGTAGGCGGCAAAAAAGCCTACTGCCCCGTTGTTTATATTACTTTTGACATTTGCAGGCGGGCCACTGAATAATGGGGTCTGGAATCCGGTTTCAGATTGCAGGGTTATGATGAAATTATAATAATCTTCTGTAATGCTGCATCCCTGGAAGGTGATCGTGTCACCAACCCTGATAACTTCCCTTTCTTTTGACTGGTCGAGATATCCGACTCCGATCCCGTTAGTATAATTGCCGTTATAAAACTCATCTTCAGAAACAAAACGGTTCGTTATCGTATCGGTCAGCATTTCCCCGTTTTTAAAAATGTTAAACATGTAGAAGTTTCTTGATAGAGGGTCCTGGTAGTAGCAGGTGACTTCAAAGAAACCTTTTTCGCCCCAGTCGGGACTGATCAACCAGCCCGATGGAATCAATCTGGTTAATTGGACTGACGGTCAGTTGATGCCATGTAAGTTTTATGGCCGTTTATCTCTTCAGCCAGTTCAATCCTGAATGTATAGGTCCGTCCTGGTATGGCAGCGAAAAGAGGTGAAGTGGCATATTTCCCCGGCGCCATTTCGGTGAGTGTTACGCTATTGCCCTGGTCATCGGAGATTTCCAGGCTGGCGCCTGTTACCGGCGGCGGGGCTTCATTAAAATAATAGCTTGTCGTGGTTGATAATTCAACATAATGACTTGTCGTATCAGTTGTTATGGCCCCGAAAACGACCAGGCGGGTATAAGTTTCATCAAGTTCAATATCGATCCGCTCGGTGCAGGATGTGAACATTAAAATAATTGCCGGTATTGTGATCAATAACTTTTTCATGACTAAAATCTAAAATTAAAGGTAATGGCCGGGATGATTCCGAACAGGTAAGTCTGTTCAGCATAGGTGACATAAGGGTTTTCCGCATCCTGGACAAAGTTGATCGCCCAGGTATTGTGGCGGTTGTAAGCATTGTAAACGGAGAAAACCAGGTCCCAGTTGAACCATTTGTCGCTAGGCTTCTGGTGCAAGGTCAGCGATACATCCAGCCGGTGATAGTCCCTCATCCTGTATGCATTCCGGTCGGAATAGATAGGGACGACAGCTCCGCCGATGACCGCTCTCCCGGTGGGAAAAGTGACAGGCTTTCCGGTTGAATATATCCAGTTCGCTGAAAGGCTGATCCTCTTGCCGGCTTCAAAATTCAATACAACAGAAACATCATGCGGTGAATCATAAGGTGCGGGGTATTTTTCCCCGTTGTTGATATCTTTGAACTTGCGCCATGTCCTGGAGTATGTATAACTGACCCACCCGTTAAGCCGGCCCTGGGGGATCCCGATCATCAGTTCCACTCCATAGGCCCATGAATTACCGAAGCGCAGTTCGCCTTCCAGTTGCTTATTGAGCAGAAGTTCGGCATGGTCCTTGAAATCGATTGAATTACGCATGTTTTTGTAATAAACTTCCACTGAAGTTTCGATCGTATTCTTTCGGAAATTCCTGAAATAACCTGCAGCCACCTGGTCGGCAACCTGCGGTTTCACATTCGGGCTGGCCGAAAACCAGATGTCTAGCGGGGTCCCGGCCGTTGAATTCTGGGCTAGCTGCAAATACTGGTAAGTGTGTGAATAACTTGCCTTTATGGACGAAAATTCATCTAAAACATAAGTCAATCCCAGCCTTGGCTCCAAACCAGCATATGAATTGTAAAAATCACCTGAGCTATATTTCGTGGAATCTGCCAGTTCGAAATTCTCATCATAATCATAAACTGTACCCGGCCCGACATTCTGAAATAATGTAAAACGGAGGCCATATTTAAGGGTCAGCCGGCTTCCAATAAGCTGGTCATTGCTGATATACACCCCGCTTTCCAGTCCATAGGTCCGGTCGAGCTTATATTCGGTAAATAGGCTTTCTTCCCCTTTCCCCTCTGCTTTCCCGGGATCAAACAAATGATAAGTGCTGCTGAAACCAAACCTAAGCGTATGATTTGTGCTGGCATAATAGGTAAAATCGCCTTTAACCTGGTAATCCTGGAGATTGGAGGTCCACATGAATGAACTGGGGTCGTCATCGTTGGCAGTTCCAAGGCCATAACTGTACTGGGAATATATTGTAGTGAAATTGCTGAAGAGCTTCTGAGAGAAAAGATGGTTCCATCTTGCGGTCGCAGTTGCATTTCCCAGCTTCAGATAGGCGAAAGGATTTTTGAAGATATCCTTGCCAAAATATCCGCTCAGGTACAACCGGTTATTTTCATTGAATGTATGGTTGATCTTTGCATTGAAATCATAGAAATACAGGCGGCTGTCCTGCGCACCTTCATTGTTTGACAGTGGCAGGAAAAGGTCGGCATAGGTCCTTCTGCCGGCTACAAGAAACGAGGTTTTGTCTTTAATGATCGGTCCTTCGAGGGTAAGCCTGCTGGATATCAGCCCGATACCTCCTGTTCCGGAAAACTTTTTCTGGTTCCCGTCTTTCATCCTGACATCGAGGACCGAGGCGAGCCTTCCGCCGTATTGCGCCGGCAAATCACCCTTATATAGCTTGACATCTTTTATGGCATCGTTGTTGAAAACAGAAAAGAAGCCCAGGAAATGTGAGGCATTATATACTGTGGCTTCATCCAGCAAAATAAGGTTCTGGTCAGGGCTGCCTCCCCGCACGCTGAACCCGGATGATCCTTCGCTCACAGACTGCACTCCCGGCAATAACTGGATGGCTTTGATAATATCCACCTCTCCCATCAGGGCAGGAATTTTATTGATTGTTTTAACATCCATTTTAACCACGCTCATTTCAGGCGCTTTGACATTTGCATCTGACCTTTCCGCTTTTATTTCAATTTCATCCAGTGTCTCCGAAAGGGATGCCAGGTTGATATCCAGGAGGATGTCTTTTTCGACATTCACCTTATGGACCTGTGATTCATAGCCAGTATAGGAAAAACGGAGGGAGTATTGCCCTTTGGTCAGGCTGACGGAGTAAAACCCGTATTCATTTGAGACTGTCCCTGTGCCTAATTCAACAACAAGAACTGACCCGCCAAACAGGTCTTCCCCGGTTTCAGCATCTTTGATATGCCCGCTGACGGCATATCGTTTGACGGATGGATCAGATTCCCCTTCTGCCATTAAAGCAAGGAAAGGTACCAGGGTAAGCAGAAATAGTAGTTTGATCTTCATGGATTGGTTTGATACGTGCATTAACGATTCAAAGCGGATTTTGTTATATTTTTCTACAGTAATAAGACAAATAAAATATCAAAGAGTTGCAGTATTAAAAATATTTTTTTTCGACCGGGTATTTTTTGCTAAAAATCCGGATAAACAGGAAAGAATTGTTAAGGTTGAAGGTTGAAGATTGATCCTACTTAGGAAAGTCTTTATCCGGAGGAGGTTTTGGGCTAAAGCCCTATTCTTCAGTATTTAGCTTTACCCCGACATTAATGTCGGGGTAATTGATAATCAAGTTATTACCGGACTTTAGTCCAAAATTGATACTTTTCGGAGTAAACTTAAGGTTTAAGGTTGAATGAATAATGGTTGTTATGATCAAAAGATTGCTGGTATTGGTCTTGTGCTTTAATTTTAACAATCTTATTGAGGTTAGGGGGCAGCAGGCCAGGATTGTATTTTACAATGTCGAGAACCTGTTTGATACAAAGGATGATTCCCTTACTAACGATGAGGAATTTTTACCGGGGGGTGACAAGAACTGGACGAATGAACGTTTTCGCCGGAAGATAGTCCGTATTTACCAGACAATTGTGGCCCTCGGAAAAGGAGAAATGCCTGCTGTGATTGGTTTATGTGAAATCGAGAACAGGGAAGTGCTGACCAGGCTCATCTATGATACCCCTTTAAACAGGCTGAACTATCGTATTATCCACCGGGAATCCCCGGATGCCAGGGGTGTCGATGTGGCATTGCTATACCGTCCTGATATTTTCGAGCCGGATTCATCCGGCTGGTTGAGGGTCCCTTTGCCAGCAAATGAAAAGACCCGGGAGATACTGATGGTCAAAGGCAGGTTCTGGGAAAACGATACGGTTTACTTTTATGTGAATCACTGGCCTTCGAGGTACGGTGGAGCCGGAAGCTCAAACGCAAAGCGGATGGCAGCTGCCAGTACCCTGGCGGCATCGGTGAAACAGGTCTTTTTAGCAAACTGCCAGGCAAACATTATCATTATGGGAGACTTCAATGATGAACCGGGGGATGAAAGCCTGCAGGCGGTGAATAAAATACTGATGAATGATTATGCTGGAAGTAAGGTATCATTGATCAATCTTTCCGAAAAATCTTCCTTAACCAATCTTGAAGGCACTATAAAACACCAGGGAACATGGAGCGTATTTGACCAGGTGCTTGTATCGCCGGCAATTTTCGGCGGACTGAACGGATGCAGTTTGGTGAATTGGAAAGCTGAAATCTTTAAGGCTGATTTTCTGTTGGAAACGGATGAAACTTACACTGGCGTCAAACCATTCCGGACTTATTCAGGACCGGGCTATCATGATGGTTTCAGTGATCATCTGCCGGTAAGTATTACGGTGGAAAATAAGGAAAGCCATGATTAAAACTTAATACCCTGGAAAGATTCCTGGATTATTTCCAGGTAGAGATCGCCAAAGGTCACGATGCACCAGGACCTGAGGATGTTCACCTCTTCTTTTTGCAGCCAGTTGATTGATTTCTTCAGCTCTTTTCCAAAAAGGGCCGGGCTGAAACTGACTTTCTGAAGGATTGTCTTTGTGTATTCCAGCATGATGAACAATTTTCATGATAACGGCGCTAAAAACGCTATTGTTGTGAGCAGAAGGTTAAAATTTGTTAAAATTTAACTGAAGAATAGGTTACATGACAACAGGCAAAATAACCTATGGCCCCATGGTTGATATTACTGTACACATTAGCCGCAGGATTTCCGAAAAATGGATTGTCGATGCCAGATTCATCCTGGACCCCCCAGATAAAATTGGCAAAACTTTCTTCAACATTTGCCAGCTGAAGAATAACCAGATCGCCATCCCTGATTTTTTCCAAGGGAACGGATTGGTCAAGGAAACCGCAAGCGACGCCGTAGGCATAATTACCGTTGAAAAGGATATCTTCAACAACAATTTTCTCCGTTAACTTATGAGTAACGAGGGTGTCGTCAATAAGGGTATTGCACAGGTAGAATTCATGTGTGAGGGGATCCAGGTAATAGCATTGCACTTCATAAAACCCCTGGGTACCCCAGTTGGAATGAAATTTCAGCTTGATGGAGTCAATCGGCTGGGTGAATGAAGCCGTGGAATAGGACTCGTAAGATAAATATCCATTGACAGGTTCAACAAGATCAATTTTTAAATGGTAAATATTTCCCGGTATTATAAAAAAATCTGGCCGGGAATAGTAGATACCTCTAGGGCCACCGGGTAATTCGTTAAAATCGACAGGAGTACCTTCGCCATCAATTACCCTGACAATGGCCCCGGAAATGGCAATGACAGAATCCTGCCCGATATTGATCGTTTCTGACAGAAGTATTTTATGTGACATGGTATCGGAAGTTAGAAAAGCTTCCACAACCAGCCGGGGTTCAATGATTTCATGATCTTCATTCTTGAGGCAGCCCTGCCAGGATAACATGAATAAGAGTATTAAGGTCAGAATTTTTTTCATTTTTTTAGAATTTGACGCGGTAACTGACTGAAGGAAGGATCGGGAAGAGGTAGTTCCGGTTCAGTTTCAGGTCAAATGCATTATTCTCTTCAGGAATTAGCTGAAGGTTCATCACATTTTTCCGGTTATAAACGTTATACACCGAAAATATCCACTCGCTGTTCAGCTTCCGGCCGGGTTTGCTGCTTAATGTCAGGCTCAGGTCAAGACGATGGTAATCAGGGGCACGTGAACTGTTACGGCTTGCATAAACAGGGACGATGTTCCCGTTGATATAAGCTGCTGAAGCTGGCGCAGTATAAGGTTTCCCGGACGAGAAAACCCAGGCTGCCGACATGTTAAACCTTTCTGAAATAGTGTAATTAATAACGGCTGAAACATCATGAGGGATTTCGTAGGATGAAGGAAATGACTGCCCGTTATTTATCTCCTGGAATTTTTTGAACGCCCTGGTATATGCATAACTGATCCATCCGCTGACCTTCCCTGATTCTTTTATTAACATGATTTCCAGCCCGCTGGCCAATCCTTCACCTTGAATTATCTCATCGGAAAAATCCTCCTCTCCCATAAGCCTTGCATGGTCCTGAAATTCATGTGCTCTGTTCATTTTTTTATAGAATGCCTCTATGCTAAGTTTAATCTTCCCTTTCATAAAATGGCCATTCAGGCTCAAAACCACCTGGTCGGATCGCTCCGGGAGGATCTTATCATCTGAAGGGAACCAGACATCCAGTGGATTCCCCGCAAGGGATGTGTTGGCAAGGTGAATGAACTGCTGGTTGCGGCTGAACGATAGTCCGGCCCACCACTCACGGAAGAACCGGTAGTTGATCATTAAACGGGGCTCGGGTCCGCCTGAAATATTTTCATGCCAGTTGCCTGTATTTTTGTCGGAAGGATTGTCATCCTTAGCATCTGATTTGTTGACCCTGAGCAACGATGCCGGTTCTGTAAACCCTGTCAGCCTGATGCCATACTTCACCTTAAACCTTGGCGAAAGTTGAAAAGAATGTTCTGCATAAATGGCACCTTCAAGGCCCTGCCCCATTGCCAGGGTATAATCATTCAGAAGGCTGTTCTGCCCTTTACCAGTGATGATATACGGATCGAAATGGTAATATTTCAGCTGTAACCCAAAATCCAGGGTTTGTGATGAAGATATGGGCATATTGAAATACTGACGGAAACCATATTCCTTTATTCCAGATTCCCAGGCAAACGAATTTGGTTTATTTTCATGATACGTGCCTAATTGGTATGTGTAATCGCTATAGGTAATTCCAGTACCGCCTTTAATACCATTTTTCCCGTTAAATTCCCATTGCAGCGATGCCATCTTATTTCCATAACCGGAATAGGCATAATGGTTGCGGAATACATCCCTCCCGAGGTAAGTTGACAGACTGAGTGTATGACCGGAAGATAAACGTGCTGTTAATTTCCCGTAAGTATCATAAAAATATATCCTTGTGTCTTTATAATCCGGTGGGTTGAGGTAAGGCATTAAAAGGTCGGCATATGATCTTCTGCCGGAGACGTTAAATGACAGTTTATCTTTAATTATGGGACCATTTAAAGTCAATTTGCTGGATATCAATCCTATTTCAGTGACTCCCTGTATTGCCGGCGTCATGCCATCGGCCATTTTAACGTCAAATACAGATGACAGGCGGCCTCCTAAAGCAGGTGGATTATTCCCTTTGAAAACCTGGACTTCATTGATCGCATCTGCATTGAAAGCAGAAAAAAACCCCAGCAAATGTGAAGGATTATATATGGTTGCCTGGTCAAGGAGGACCAGGTTTTCATCTATATTTCCACCCCTTACAGAAATGCCGGTATTTCCATCCACCACTGAATGAATACCTGGAAGGTACTGGCATGATTTCATAAAGTCGCGTTCGCCCATTAAAACAGGGATTTTGTCCAGCGATTTCCGGTCCATGGTCATATACCTGGCGGGTGCTTCACACATTGCTTTAGCAGTGATCGTAACTTCATCCAGGGAATGCTCTTCAGGGATTAATTTTATATGTACCGAAATGGGTCCGTTTACGTTCACGGTTGTATCAAATGGATGATAACCGACAAATGATACCCTTAAAGGATAAAAACCGGCCAGTACTTTAATATCAAAATTTCCGGAACTATCTGAAATACAGCCTTCTCTGGTGCCATTCACCAGGATATGCGCCCCGGGCAGCGGTTTAAAGTTATTTGTTAAAATCTTGCCTTTAATGGAATAAGCCTTAGGTGAAGGATCGCTCCCGGCGTGGACATGAATTATGATCAGGATGGTGGTAAGTACCAGAAATAGTCTTACCAGAATGAGCATATAGTGTCAGTGTAGTTGTTGATTTATCCCGGTTTTGCATGAATAGTAATCTATCTGAAATGAATTTAAAACCATTATAAATAAATCACTGTATATGTTAATCCTGTCCCCGGTTTGATTAGTTTTACAGCGCAACTTTGCAGTATTCTCTGCCATCATGAAAGAAGACGAAAAAAGGATCATTCACAGCCTGGTTATTCCATCCATATTGGTTTTGATCATGTGGGCCGTAAGGATTATCCAGACTGTTGGCGGGTACGATCTCTCTTTCCTTGGAATATACCCGTTAAAATGGCAGGGTCTGCCGGGTATCATTACAACTCCTTTTATCCATAGCGGCTTTTCACACCTCATTTCTAATTCGGTCCCACTGATCATCCTGGGTTCTGCGCTGTTTTATTTTTACCGGGAAATTGCTTTTCGCATCCTGGTCCTGATATGGATATTCACCGGTTTCTGGGTCTGGATCGGGGGCAGGGAAGCCTACCATATCGGTGCAAGTGGTGTTGTCTATGGCCTGGCAGCGTTCATCCTGGTGAGCGGCATTCTGCGCCGTCATACCGGCCTGATGGCGATGGCACTGGTGGTGGTTTTTCTATATGGCAGCCTGATCTGGGGTATTTTCCCGGAATTCTTCCCGGAAAGGAATATTTCATGGGAAGCCCACCTTTATGGCCTGGTAGCCGGCGTTTCCCTGGCATTTTATTATCGGAAGGAAGGCCCTCAGC
The DNA here is from genome assembly GCA_963701785.1 of uncultured Bacteroidales bacterium. GTDB lineage: Bacteria > Bacteroidota > Bacteroidia > Bacteroidales > JAGOPY01 > JAGOPY01. The sequence continues at coordinate 710,969 of CAVPBC010000003.1, forward strand.
GGAAAAAATATGAATGGGAAGATGAGGATGAGGATGAGGAGGAAGAGGAGAAGGGGGGACAAGGAGAAGAGGGGAATGGGGGCAAAGAAGATGATGATTACTGGAAGGTGACCCTGACCGATGAGGAGATAAAGGAGATACGGCATGTGTATAAAAAGCGTGAGTAATTCACTGTTTGTCTGAAATTTGGAAATTATTTTACTTCCATGTAAGGAGAAATTTTATCAAATAGTTCCTCATACATAACCGGTAAGCTTCGCAATTGCCCGACCGAATCAAAGGCTTTTATTTCATCTTTATAACTAAAAATAGCCTTGACCAGGTAATATTCAAAATACGGGTGCCTGAGCAACTCTTTGAATGTGACAGAGTTGATATCAATTTTCCGGACAAGCCCCGGATCTGTTCTCACCTGTTGGCTAAACTGGTTGAAACGGATACTGTCCATACCCCTGATCTCGAGGAGTTGACCAATCCTGTAATATCCTCCTAACTTATCCCTGTAATTGATTATACGGCCGGCGTAAGAGGGGCCGATGCCATTAAGTGCAAGAAGTGAAGCTGAATCTGCCGAATTTAATTCGATCACAACTGTATCTGGTACAAATTTTTTAAAACTGTTTTCATGATAAGAATTGTACTTCAGATTATTAGAGTCATATTTTGATGTTAGTGACTTGGTTTCTGCCTCTGCAATCCTTATGTAAGGTGAAAGGATGGCAAAGACGGAATCTTGCATGCCGTATATCTTTCTGAATCCTTCCTTATCCCTGAAGGTCCCCCCTTTTTCACGGTATCGTATGATATTCCGGATGATCTTCGGATCCATACCCATCTCCGTCCATTTATCTTCACTCAAATCATTCGGATCGAAATAAAACGGGGAAGATATGAATTTTGCAAGGACAGGCAAATCATCCAGTTTTGAATCTTCAGGGTATTTAAATGAATTTAACTGCCGGATTGAATCCTGTTTCTCGACTGAAGCCATGAATTCAGCAACTTCCTTTTGAAAAGGGGTTATGTCGAATTCCTTTTCCGGTAAAAATACGGGGAGGAAAAGATTGGCCGATACTGACAATAGCATCAGCCCCAGCAGGATGATCAAACCCCGCTGTTCTTTTTTATTAAATGCAAAATAGTCTTTGATCCGGTCTTTCATTACTGGTTGATCCGGAAAAATGAAAAAAATACCCGGTCACCAGAAAAAAAACTACAATCCCGGTTTATGGAATTTGCTGTGCTTTACGCTATACAGGAAATAGATCAGGAACCCGAGTCCCATCCAGATCATTAGCCGGAGCCAGGTGTCGAATGGCAGCGATACCATTTGTGCGAGGCAAACTACGGCACCCAGGATCGGAATGAGCGGTACCCAGGGGGTCCGGAAAGGCCTCGGTAACTCAGGCCTTGTCTTTCTCAGAACAATAATGCCAATACAAACGATCGTGAAAGCAAGCAGGGTGCCGATGGAAACGAGCTCGCTCAGCACACTGATGGGAAGGATGCCTGCGAAAATCATGGCAACGCTCCCGGTCAGGATGGTGCTGACATAGGGGGTCCTGAATTTAGGATGTACTTTGGAGAAAATCGGGGGTAGCAATCCATCGTTCGACATTGAATAAAAGATCCGGGGCTGGCCCAGCATCATCACCAGGATCACAGAGCTCAGACCTGCAATAGCTGCTATCTTAATGATTGGTCTCAGCCAGAACATACCGTCGCCTAAAGCATTGACGCCCACAGCCATCGGATCGGCCACATTCAGGAAAGTGTAACTGACGATACCGGTCAGCACAATGGCGACCAGGATATAGAGTATGGTTGAAACACCCAGCGAACCCATGATCCCTATTGGCATGTCCCTTCGCGGATTCTTTGCTTCCTGTGCGGCAGTGGAAACGGCATCGAACCCGATATAAGCAAAGAAAATCACCCCGGCGGCCCGGAATATCCCGCTCCATCCGAAGTGCCCGAACTCACCTGTATTAGGAGGGATAAATGGCTTCCAGTTTGCGGTTTTTACAAAGAAAAAGCCGATGATGATAAACAATACGATCACAGAGACTTTGACAATGACCATGACGTTGTTGAAATTGGCCGATTCCTTTATCCCGATGACCAGGAGCGTGGTCAGGACGGCAATGATAAACATGGCCGGGAGATTGAACCAGGCCACTTCCTGTGGCAATGAGGCTGCATCTATTCCTTTCACGGCAAGTTCCTTGATCAGTTGTGTAGTTTCCTGGACCCATCCGGCACCAGGCACGTTTATCAGTGTGGAACCGGTAGCAGCTGTCAGGTAAGCTGGTATGTGGACGCCAAAATCATTCAGGAAACTCACTACATATCCCGACCAGCCGACCGAGACGGTGGAAGCGGCAAACAGGTATTCCAGGATCAGGTCCCAGCCGATAAGCCAGGCGAAAAACTCACCCATTGTGGCGTAAGCATAAGTATAGGCACTTCCGGCAATCGGGATCATGGAGGCAAACTCGGCGTAGCAGAGGCCGGCAAAGGCGCAGGCGATCCCGGAAATGATAAAGGATATCAGGATGGCCGGCCCGGCATATTGAGCTGCAGCCTGCCCGGTGATCACGAAAATACCGGCTCCGATTATGGCACCGATGCCCAGGGTTGTCAGGTTGGTGGCTGAAAGAGTCCTTCTCAGTCCTGACTTGCCTTCCGATTCCTGCATGATCTGGTCTATCGGCTTGGTCGTAAAGATTTTTTTCCGCATAAGTGTGGATTTTCCTTTGTAAGGTCAAATATAGAAATTCAAATTGATTACAGGAAAAATCAGGGAAAATAATTTCTCCGCGTCTCTGCGTCTCCGCGGTTAAATTTAAAATGAACAAAAGCAGATTTCAAACGTTTATATTATTCCAGGTTTTTCTTAATTATTTACTAAATCCTCATTATCATGGAAAAGTACATCGACATCCATTGTCACCCGGCATTGAAGCCTTACAGCAAAAGTTTTTCCAGAGGTAAGGTCAACAGCAAAAGAATCACTGATAAGAACTCCATCTGGCATTATGATCCACCGACACTGGCAGATAAATTGCTCAACTATGTCGGTACGCTCACCAAGTTTTCACAGTCAAATTTTACCGCCCTTGCATCAGGGAATGTCGGCGTGGTCTGCGCATCGCTATATGCCATGGAAAAAGGATTCCTGGTCCCAAGCTTCGGACCTGGCACTGCTGCTGATATCCTATCGGATTTTGTTATGGAAATAGGAAAAGAGAGGATAAACCAGGTACAGGGTGCAAAAGATTACTTTACCGACCTTGAAGGGGAATATAAATTCTATCGTGATTTGCACGGGGTGAAAATTTTAATGAACAGATCCGATAAGTTTGAATACAGGCTGGTGAAGTCCTTCAGTGAGATACTTGAAAATGAAATGAGCAAGGACAATATCATTTCAGTTATCGTAACGATTGAAGGGGGCCATGCCTTCGATACCGGGTTGGGTAAATTCAATGCATCGCATGCAAAAGTGATGGATAATGTTCAAAAAGTAAAAAACTGGGAATACCGCCCGTTTTTCGTGACCTTCGCACATCACTTCTATAATGATCTTGTAGGTCAGTCCGCCAGCCTGGCGCCTATCCTGACCAAAATGCTGGATCAGTCGCAGGGTTTAAATACGGGATTTACAGACCTGGGAAAAAAGGTACTGGATACCCTGCTGGATAATAAAGATGGCAAAAGGATCCATATCGACATAAAGCATTTAAGCCCGCTTGCCCGTAAACAGTATTTCGAAATCCTTGACACAAAATATGCCGGTGAACAGATACCCATCATTATCAGTCATGGTGCTGTAAACGGTTATCACTCACATGATGAAAAAGTCGTTAAGATCCCTTCCAGTATGGGAATGTTCAATGATGGCGAAATTAATTTTTATGATGTTGAGATAGTGGAGATGGCAAAAAGGGGAGGGATTTTAGGGATACAGATGGATGAGAGAAGACTGGCCGATATGGCACTTCTTAAACAGATCGATGGTAAAATTGCCAGGAGGAAAATTCTTTATTACCGTTCAAAATTATTCTGGAACCAGGTGCGCCATATGGCGGAAGTACTTGATAGTGCCGGCCATTTCGCCTGGGGCGTCCAGTCGGTAGGTACCGATTTCGACGGCGTCGTTGATCCGCTCAATGGGTTCTGGACAGCCGAAGAACTGCCCTACCTGGATGACTACCTGTTGAAACATGCTTACAACTATATGCAGTCAGAAGGCAGGAACCTTAAACTGGCCGGAAACCGGAATATTGATCACGAAGAGATTGTCAGCCGGGTGATGACCGACAATGCCTATGAGTTTTTCAGAAAATATTTCTGAAAATTGTAGTACCTTTGCAGTGTATATTTCCTACCTGCATGATAAATACCACCTATCCTGACAAACCCGCGCTGATCACAAAGGATCACACGGTTACGTATCGCGAATTTTTTCAGAAGATCCAGGACTACAACCGTTTTTTTTCAGGGAAACAGTATAAAAAGATTTCCATCTTCTCCGAAAACCGGCCTGAATGGATCTATGCGTTTTATGCCTCCTGGCAGAACGACACGGTTGTGGTGCCGATCGACTTTCTCTCTTCGGCCGAAGATGCAGCTTATATCCTGAATGATTGCCGCCCGGAACTGGTCTTTGCCAGCCAGGGTGTTAAAAATTCGTGGGACAAAGTGACCGGCAAACTAAAATACACTCCCGGGGTCATATTTTTTGAAGATATTGCAGATCAGGAACCGGAAACGGATTTTGCATGGAAAATGCCGGTCTCAATAGATAAAACGGCTGTGATCATTTATACTTCCGGAACTACAGGCAGCCCGAAAGGGGTGATGCTCTCGTTTGCCAACCTGGTTGCCAATATTAAAGCGGTAACAGAAGATGTTAAGATATTCAATGCAGACCGGCCGGTTCTTATGTTGCTGCCGTTACATCACATTTTCCCCCTTGCCGGGTCCATGATGGCACCCCTGTCTGCCGGTGGCACCATCGTCATGTCTCCTTCCATGCAATCTTCCGACATCATCGAAACCCTGAAAAATAATCAGGTGAAGATCATGATCGGGGTGCCGAGGCTTTATGAATTGCTGTACAAGGGAATTAAAGCAAAGATCGATGCTAAAGCCATAGGAAGGCTGTTTTACCGTATTGTTAAGTTATCCCGCAGCAGGTGGCTGGCGAAAAAGATCTTCAAAAAAGTACACGAGGGGCTGGGTGGCCACCTTGAGATCATGGTTGCCGGCGGAGCTGCTTTAAATAAGGATGCGGGGCATTTCTTCCAGACTCTTGGTTTCGAAGTGCTCGAAGGTTATGGAATGACGGAAGCCGCACCAATGATCACCTTTCCCCGGCCTGGACATTTTATTATCGGCACTGCAGGCCAGGCCCTTCCGGGCCTGACGGTCGAAATCCGCGATGGTGAGATCGTGGCCAAAGGGCCGAATATCATGCAGGGATATTACAACCGACCGGAAGAAACAGCAGACATACTGAAAGATGGCTGGCTGTATACGGGTGACCTGGGGGAACTGGATGAGAAAGGATATCTCCGGATTACCGGGCGAAAGAAGGAGATCATTGTATTACCGAATGGCAAGAATGTTAATCCAGTCGAACTGGAGTTCAAACTGGAGAAAAACATTCCCTGTGTCAAGGAAGCCGGGGTGTTCCTGCATCATGACAACCTGTATGCCGTCATCCTTCCGGATTATAAAATCCTCTCCGATGAAGGGGTGAGCGATCCGGAGAATTATTTCCGCGAAAAAGTTTTCCCTGATTTTAACCGAGAGCTGACCTCCTATAAAAGGATCATGCAATTTACACTGGTAAAGGATGAATTGCCCCGGACGCGACTGGGAAAGATACAGCGGTTTAAACTGGAGGAATTGATCGGGGGTAAAACCAGGAAAGAAGGTGAACCTTACGCTGAAGCTGGTTCGGAGGAATACCTCGCCGTGAAATCATTCCTGGAAAGCCAGGTGGATATGACCGTTTCTCCCAACGATCACCTGGAGTTCGACATCGCTCTTGATTCCCTGGGGAAGCTCAGCCTGATTGACTTTATAGAAAAGACTTTCGGGGTAAAAATAGAAGAGGAAAACCTGCCGAAGTTTGCATCAGTCAAATCCCTGGTCGAGCATATTAAAAACAACAAGCGCTTTCATAATTTAGAAGTGACGAATTGGGCTGCTGCACTTAAAGAAAAGGTGCATGTCAAATTGCCAAAAACCTGGCCTACATTAGCCGTGATCAAAAATTCAGCCCGTGGATTCTTCACTGTTTATTCAGGTCTCAAAAGTGAAGGTGTTCAGAATTTGCCGGAAGGCCCCTGTATCATAACACCAAATCACCAGAGTTTCTTTGACGGTCTTTATATATTGGCGGCACTAAAGATGAGAACGTTGAAGAACAGCTATTTCTATGCAAAGAAAAAGCATGTGAACAACCGGTTCCTTCAATTCCTGGCGAATACAAATAATGTTATCGTCATGGATGTCAATAAGGACCTGAAAGAATCCATCCAGAAGCTGGCGGAAATCCTGAAAAAGGGGAAAAATGTGATCATCTTTCCTGAAGGTACGCGGACCAGGACCGGTAAACCCGGTGAATTCAAGAAGACTTTTGCAATTTTGAGCAAGGAGCTGAATATTCCGGTAGTTCCTGTCGCCATTAACGGTGCTTACCGGGCCATGCCCGGAAGGGCTATATTTCCCCGTCCATTCAGCCGGATCAGGGTAAGCTTTTCACAGCCGATCTATCCTGCGGGTTATTCCAGCGATGAACTGGCCAGTATAGTTCAGGAAAAAATCAATAATATGGTTTCCGAATAAAGCAAGACTGGTTGTCAGTTTGCTTTTTGCCATTTTCTCCACAAATAATAAACCGGGACGCCCGAAAGGACTATGCCCAGCCCAGGCCACGTAAATAATGGTTTGTAGACCAGCAGGATAATAATGATCATCAGGCAGGCGGCTATATAAAGGGCCGGGAAAACCGGGAATCCGAAAGCTTTGTAGGGCCGTTCCCATTCGGGGTGCTTTTTTCTGAGCATGAAGACGGCAAAGATGACCAGTATGTAAAAAAGCAGTGCTGCAAAGACCACGTAATCAAGCAGCTGGCTATAACTGCCGGTCAGGCAAAGCAAGGTAGACCAGCCTGCCTGGATCCAGAGTGCAAAGGCGGGGACGCCCTTGCTGCTGAGTTCCCCTGTCCTTTTGAAGAACAGCCGGTCTTTGGCCATTGCAAAGGTTACCCTTGCCCCGGAAAGGATAATACCGTTATTGCAGCCAAAAGTTGAAATTACGACGACAACGGCCATAAGCAGTTCGGCGTTTTTACCGAATATCCCGTAAATGGCTGCTGTGCCGACCCTGTCTTCGCTGGCAAACTGTATACCCCTTTCCATCACTGTAGCTCCGTCGGGAATGCCCCTGACCGGAAGTGCAATGATATATACAACATTGACCAGGAAGTAGATCAGGCATACAGTCAGGGTACCGACAAAAAGGCTCCGTGCGATAGTCTTTTTAGGATTGATCACCTCATCTGAAGTATAAGTTATATTATACCAGGCATCGGCCGCGAAAATAGAGCCGACCATGGCCATACCCACTGCAATGAGCAGAGAAAAGCCTTTAACAGGTATCTGTTCGCCACCCTCAACCCTTGCTGCATCCCAGAAGCCGGGTGAATCGAATACATCAAGCTGCGTGGCTTTTGCCGCATAGATCCCGATGACAATAAAGACCAGCAGGATAAAGACTTTGGAATAGGTGAAAATATTCTGTACCCTTTTGCCTTCCTTGATGCCCCTGGTGTTGATCCATGTAAGGAACAATATCATAATGATGGCCAGGAGCTGTGTGGAATTAAATTGGAAAAAGCCCAGGTCCAGCACCGTGTTTTGTTCTGAAATGACAGGTAAAAGAACCCCGGTGAATTTCGCAAAGGCCATCGCTACCGCGGCAATGGTGCCGCATTGAATGACCAGGAAGAAAGTCCAGCCGTATAAGAATCCAAACAGGGGAGAGTATGCTTCGCGAAGGTAAACATAAATGCCGCCAGCGTGCGGTAGCATACTCGCCAGCTCCCCGTAACTGATGGCAGCCAGGACAGTCATGATGGTGGTGATCCCCCACACAACCAGCAGCCATCCGGGAGAGCCGACATTTCTTGCGATATCGGCGCTAACAATAAATATCCCTGAGCCGATCATCGAGCCCATGGTTATAGCCGCTGAATCAAACAGGTTCAAGGATTTTTTAAACTGGCCTTCTGCTGCCATTATATTTATTGTTTTTGTTTCGCGTTTCGAACAGCTTTTTGTCTTTTCATTTCACCAAGGTAATGGTTCGTTTCTTTAATGATCAAAGGAGATAAAATAAGCATTGCAATGAGATTGGGAATAGTCATGAACGTAATTACCGCGTCGACAAAATGCCATACCAGGTCAATACCCCAGATACAGCCGAAAAAGACGAATGCGGTATACAGATAATTATATGGGGTAACTGCTTTTTCGCCGAGGAGGTAAATGGCTGCGCGGGTTCCGTAATAATTCCAGCTCACTACGGTTGAAAAAGCAAATAAAAGAATGCCGATACCTACAATGTGCCTGCCGATGCCATGGACACCAATGCGGCCGAGCCCGGTTTCCATACCCAGCACCGTCATTCCCACTCCTTTGATCCCCGAATGCCATGCGCCTGTCAGGATGATAACCAGGGCGGTCAGGGTGCAGATGATCAGGGTGTCGATCAATGGTTCAAGCGAGGCGACAAGACCTTCACGGGCAGGGTATTTCGTTTTGGCTGCCGCATGTGCAATAGGTGAGGAGCCCTGTCCGGCTTCGTTAGAGAACAATCCCCTCCTGACCCCCCAGACCATGGTCATCAGGAACGTTGAACCGACAAAACCACCTGTTGCTGCCGTCCCGGTGAATGCATCTGAAACTATAAGTTTTATTGCTGCAGGGATCTGGTCATATTCAGCACCAATCACAATGAAGGCCCCGATAAAATAGAAAATGGCCATGAAAGGCACAAGCAGCGATGTTACATCTGCAATTCGTTTTATTCCGCCGACTATAATGAGGAAAACGAGAAAGGTGATGATGATGCCTGATAACCAATTCGGTACGGCATAATTAGTAAGCAAAGCATCGGCCATCGAATTGGTCTGGGCCATATTGCCGGTACCCAGGGAGCAGAGAATAGTTGCAACTGCAAAGACCAGGGCCAGGATCTTAGCGCCTTTGCCCAATTTATCTTTCAGCCCGAATTCCATGTAATACATCGGACCTCCGGAAACTGTTCCGTCAGAATTGAATTTTCTGAACTTGTGGGACAAAGTGCATTCGGAATACTTCAGGATCATCCCGAGGAACCCTGTGACCCAAAGCCAGAAAACAGCTCCCGGTCCGCCAAGGAAAATGGAAAGGGAAACCCCAACTATGTTTCCAGTTCCAACTGTGGCAGATAATGCAGTTGTCAACGCTTTAAAATGGTTTACATCCCCAGCATCACTTTTTACGTCAAATTTCCCTGCAACTGCTTTAATTGTATGCCCCAGCATGGTGACATTCAGGAATTTCAGCCTGAAAATTAAATACAGGCCGGTCGGGATCAGTAATAATAGTATGAGGTATCCTCCGACATAATCATTATAAAGAACCAGTTTGTGATCAATAAATTCGAGTACAGGATGCATCTTTAGGGCTTAGAAGTGATTTACCAAAGTATTATACAAGCTGATTGGTTGGCTAAAGTAAAAAAAATCAATATCATTTCAGGAATCCATAGTACATTTATGCTGGTCTTTGAATATAAACCGTTTCACTGTTAATATGCTGTTTGGTGTCAATTACCTGCCATTACTGGTAGTCTTATTCATTGCATGGTCTGTCCCGATTGCTTTATCAGTATTGAAAGTTAAGCGGATGCCTGCTGTAGTGGCTGAAATGATAATGGGTTATATTATCGGGTATTTCTTCCTCGGATATATTTCACAGGAAACGCTCTTTATCCTTGATTTCCTGGCAATACTCGGATTGATGTTCATCATGTTTCTCAGTGGCCTCGAAATCGATGTCGACCAGCTGACGAATTCATTCCCACGAAAAAAAATCACGGGCTCCCATTTTTTAAAAAACCCGCTGCTGGCAGGTATAATGCACTTTTCCTTAACATTGGGGCTTTCGTTAATAGGATCTTACCTGCTTTCACTTATTATTCATATTCCAAATATCTGGTTTTTTTCGTTAATTCTGACCACCACTTTTCTTGGATTGGTTTTGCCAGTACTAAAAAACAGGGGTGAGACAAATACATTATACGGGCAGATGATCATTGTGGCAGCGGCGGTGGCAGATGTCCTCGGAATCATCCTGATTGTTATTACCAGTGTTGTAATCCGGTTTGGAATTGGCAACGAGTTATTTCTTATCGTAGGATTGTTCGTGATTTTTTCTTTTTCTTACCATATCGGTAAAGGTTTGAAGTTGAAGATTTTCCGCAGGATATCTTTTCAACTTGCCCATGCTGCTTCCCAGATCAGTATACGCGGGGCGATGTTGCTATTGTTTCTTTTTGTAGCTATATCACAGTTCCTCGGGCAGGAAGGCATTTTACTTGGCGCATTCCTTAGTGGCTTGCTGTTATCTGTTTTTCTTCATAAGGAAAGGTCGTTACTGATTTTAAAGCTGGAAGGCATGGGATATGGCTTCTTTATCCCTGTATTCTTTATCATGGTTGGTGCTAAGTTAAACCTGAAGAGCCTGAATGAGTTCGATCAGTCTTTAACACTGATACTGATTTTGATGACCATCCTGTTTTATGCAGTGAAGGTTTTACCTTCTCTGTTATGGACCCGTCTGTTTGGATTCCGCCAGGCCCTGGGTGGAGGTTTCCTGATGGCATCGCGGCTTGGTCTGGTCATCGCCGCTGCATTTATCGGCATGGAGCTTGGCGCAATAACTCCCGGGTTGAACACAGCTTTTATCCTAATGGCTGTGGTCACCTGTGTATTTTCCCCTTTGCTTTATAATATTGTGTTTAAACAAAAAGCCATTCAGGATGATAAGACGATTATTGTCGGGGGAAGCAGTATTGGAGTATTGTTAGCAAGACGATTAAAAATGCATGGAAGATTTACGGTGATTATCGAACAAAATGTCGACCGCTGTGCAGAAATTAAAGCCAAGGGTTTGGATGTTATTTTGGGTGATGGACTTGACCTTGATTTGTATAAGAAAATCGGATTAAAGAAAAACAATTACATTGTCGTTCATTCCGGTTCAGACAAGATCAATGAAGAAGTATGCAAATTATTAAGACATGAACTTTTTCATGAAAGGATCATTTCCAAACCTGCAAATTTGCAGATGGAAATAGCACTTCGCAACCTGGGAGTGGAAATACTGGATTCCAGGCTCGTACAGGCTGCAACACTTGAAAATCTAATTATTCGTCCTACTACCTATCACTCGCTTATAGAATCTTTTGAAAGTTTCCTGGTTGAGGATATGACTGTCAGCTCCGATAAGGTTGATGGGAAACAGCTGAAAGAAATACCCCTTCATAAGGATGGCATGCTTTTGTTGCTCACGCGGGCAGGTGAAAAGCATATTCCGCACGGAGATACATACCTGAGAACTGGCGATTTGCTTACTGTATTCGGGACCGGGTCGGCAATCAGCCAAATAAAAAGCCTGATGGTTCACAACTGATCATCAGGCTTTTCCAGGTAATAAAAAATTAAAAAACTATTTCGCAAAATTAACCGCTCTGGTTTCCCTGATGACGGTAATCTTGATCTGCCCGGGATAGGTCATTTCATCCTGGATCTTCCTTGACAGCTCATAGGATATCTTGCTGGCCTCGTTATCGGAAACCTTTTCAGCGCCAACAATAACCCTGAGTTCACGGCCTGCCTGGATAGCATAAGTTTTTACCACGCCAGGATAGGACAGGGCGAGGTCTTCGAGCTTATTGAGCCGCTGGATGTAAGCTTCAGCCACTTCACGCCTTGCTCCCGGCCTTGCTCCTGAAATAGCGTCACAAACCTGTACGATCGGCGCGATCAGGGACTCCATCTCAATTTCATCATGATGGGCACCGATAGCATTGCATATTTCAGGGTGCTCCTTGAACTTTTCAGCCAGTTTCATGCCGAGTATAGCATGGGGAAGATCCGGTTCATTGTCAGGCACTTTACCGATATCATGCAATAATCCTGCTCTTTTTGCCATCTTGGGGTTCAGCCCCAGTTCAGCTGCCATGGTTGCACTTAATTTAGCAACTTCGATGGAGTGAGCCAGAAGGTTCTGGCCGTAAGAGGAACGGTACTTCATCCTGCCGATCATCCTGACCAGCTCATTGTGTAAATTGTGGATACCCAGGTCGATGCATGTCCTTTTGCCGACTTCAATGACTTCCTGCTCGATCTGCTTGGTTGTTTTAGCCACAACTTCTTCAATCCGGGCAGGGTGGATCCTGCCGTCAGTTACCAGTTTATGCAGCGAAAGCCTGGCAATTTCCCTTCTGACCGGATCAAAGCCTGACAGGATGATGGCTTCCGGTGAATCATCGATGATGATCTCAACCCCGGTAAGGGCTTCAAGCGCACGTATATTCCTTCCTTCCCGGCCTATAATGCGGCCTTTGATGTCGTCGTTTTCCAGGGGGAAAACTGAAACGGTGTTTTCAATGGCATGTTCCGCTGCGGTGCGCTGTATCGTTTCGATGACGATTTTCTTTGCTTCCCGTTGTGCGGTGATTTTCGATTCCTCGATGGTGTCTTTGATGTACACCAGTGCTTCCGATTTCGCCTCCTCCCTCAGTGTTTCAATGATCTGTTCCTTCGCTTCCGCGGCAGAAAGGCCTGCAATAACCTCTAGTTTTTCAACCTGTTCCTTGATGGTCCTTTCATATTCCGCCTGTTTTTTTGCAACAATTTCAAGCTGGTTGTTCAGGTTTTCTCTAATGGCATTCAGTTCGGTTTGTTTTCGTTGTATCTCTTCGTATTTTTGAGAGATTTGGGACTCCTTCTGCTTTATCCTGTTTTCGTTTATCTGGACGGCATTATTTCTTTCGTTTACGGCTTTTTCATGTTCGGCCTTCAATTCAAGAAACTTCTCTTTAGCCTGGAGGATCTTCTCTTTTTTAATTACTTCAGCTTTTTCTTCAGCTTCACGTATCAGGCTTTCCATTTTTTTGGCATTGAGCCTGCGAAGTATAAAAGAGCCGATCACCACTCCAAGCACCAGTCCTGCCAATCCATCCAAAAGGTAAATTAATATTTGGTTCATGGTTCAGTAATGATTAGAAGTATATGATTCAGTTTACTAATGGTCATAAAAATACCCGCAATTAATCCAGGAGTTTGGGATAAACCCAAATTACTATGGCCAGGGGCTCCCCGGAAGTTCGAACGTCCACTGTCCCGACTAAGTCGGGATCCCCTCTTTCGATGGGATGAGGCCTGTTCTAGCGCCGGTAAGTAGCACCCCGATTTTGATCATGTTGATTTATCAAACCAGATTGGATTAATGCGGGTAAATTTCTTATAGTTTTTTCAAAGAACGTATGGGATCAAACTGCTAACCGAGATGGTTTGATATCAGCTCCTCCATTTGCTGAAGCCGATATATAACCATATCTTCTCCGGATAAAAGGTCACTTTCCAGTTTCTGGGCAGTGGAAGCGTAATGCAACAATACCATTGCCATCAGGTCCTGTTTATCATTAAAGGCGAAGTGCTCGGAATATTCCCTGATCCTTTGTTCTATTTCCTTAACTGCTTTCCGTATAACTTCTTCTTCTTCCCTTTTAATTTTTAACCTGTAAGGCCTGTCAGCTATATTTACCGTTATGGTAAGTTCTTCCATGTCCTTAACTAAGTCCCAGTTTTTATTATTTATTTAACAGTTCAATACACCGGTCAATTTCCCGCACCAGGTCCTGAATCTTGTCCTTCACCTTGCCCGTCTCCTGGTTGGATTCGACGGATTTGGCAATTTTCAACGCCTGGACCTGTTTTTTTAAATTTTCAATTTCTATATTTTGCTCCTCAATTGTTCTTTTTTGAATGACCGATTGTTTAATCAAAAGATCTCTATCAGCTTTAATTTTAAAGTGATCCTCAGTAAGTTGTCTTATTTTTTCTTCAAGTTTCTGAAGATGTTCAGCTACCAGATTCATAAGTCAGCTTGCCGGGTTTTAGTTCATTCCTGACAAAAATATCAAAATTCCATGTCAATCACAAACATCTCTGAAAATATATATTTGACCACCCTTGGGGTATCCGAAAATGAACACCCCAAGGATCGAAAAAAACTTTTAAACCTCCGGGTATAAATATGCCTTTTTCCGGATAAACATAAAATGACTATTTATGACTGAAGATTTTTTACACTTTATCTGGAAATTCAGGCTGCCTGGCCAATATTTCCACACAACAGCAGGGGAGGATCTCCTGGTTATTAATCCTGGTGAACACAACCATGATGCAGGGCCCGATTTTATGCATGCCCGGGTGCGGATAGGGGAAACCCTTTGGGCCGGGAATGTCGAGATCCATGTCAGGTCATCCGACTGGATCAGGCACAAGCATCAGCATGATGAGGCATATGATAACATTATCCTCCACGTGGTTTTTGAAGATGACCTGGCGATCAAACGCAGGAACGGAGAGCTGATACCTGCCCTGGTATTGAAAGATGTCTTTCCTCCTGATGTTTATGAGACTTATAATTATTTTCTCAATAACCACCTGTGGATACCCTGCGCCATGCGAATGCCTGAAGTCAGAAGTATCGTGATAAATGACTGGCTGGCTGCTCTTGCCGTGGAAAGGCTGGAGAGAAAATCAAACGATCTCGAAAAATTGCTTGAATTCACAGGCAACGACTGGAACCAGGCTTTTTTCGAATCGCTTGCCTCGACGCTTGGCTTCCGCATCAACAAACAACCTTTTGAAATGCTGGCAAGGCATACTCCAGTGCATTGCCTTGAAAAACATAAAGACAACCTATTCCAGCTCGAAGCAATGCTGTTTGGCCAGGCTGGCCTGCTGGAAGGAAAATACAGGAGCGAATACCCGAAAAAGCTGAAGAAAGAGTACCAGCACCTGAAAAATAAATTTTCGCTTAAACCTGTTTCAGGCCATCTATGGAAATTCATGCGCCTGAGGCCTAATAATTTTCCTACGATCAGGTTGGCCCAATTGGCAACAATGATCCACTCAAGGTCCAACCTTTTCAGCGAGATCATCGAAAATGCCAATTATGACAAAATTCTTGAATTTTTCAGCGTTGGGGTCAGTGAATACTGGAAAGAACATTATTATTTCGACAGGCCGTCGAAGAAAATGGGCAAATCCATTTCGGCTTCAACGGTTGAACTGATCATGATAAACAATGTGATCCCTTTCCTGTTTGTTTACGGAAAGCTAAAAGGACAGGTACGATACCAGGACCAGGCGTTTTCATTACTGGAATCGATACCGGCTGAATCCAACTCGATTGTCAGAAAGTTCGGGGAATTTGGGATATTACCGGGATCGGCTTCCCAATCTCAGGCTTTACTTGAGTTGAAATCAAATTACTGTGATCAGAAGAAATGCCTGGAGTGCCGGATCGGGCTGGAGCTAATTAAATAAGCTTTCTAAAAACGCTGTCATACTGCTCCGACGGGTAAATCCGTCGGTTCCATGGATCTCAATAGCCAATGTATTGCTCCGACGGGTAAATCCGTCGGTTCCATGGATCTCAATAGCCAATGTACTGCTCCGACGGGTAAATCCGTCGGTTCCATGGATCTCAATAGCCAATGTATTGCTCCGACGGGTAAATCCGTCGGTTCCATGGATCTCAATAGCCAATGTACTGCTCCGACGGGTAAATCCGTCGGTTCCATGGATCTCAATAGCCAATGTACTGCTCCGACGGGTAAATCCGTCGGTTCCATGGATCTCAATAGCCAATGTATTGCTCCGACGGGTAAATCCGTCGGTTCCATGGATCTCAATAGCCAATGTACTGCTCCGACGGGTAAATCCGTCGGTTCCATGGATCTCAATAGCCAATGTATTGCTCCGACGGGTAAATCCGTCGGTTCCATGGATCTCAATAGCCAATGTATTGCTCCGACGGGTAAATCCGTCGGTTCATGAATTGAATTTCTAATTTTAAAAATATAAATTATGACAGGTGGATCCAAATCTCAAATTTTTCATGTGGTATTCACTATAAAGAATTCCCGCTACGATTATCAGAGGATAAAAAGGAGAGTCCAGTCGGGTATATCGCCTCCACATTTCCATTATTTGTGGGTAAAGCAGAAGAAATGCTTATAGAGGTATTGTGTGATGTAGCTTCTGAGTTAAATTTAGAATTGCTCTCTTTGAATTTTTGTGGGGATCACGTTCATTGCCTTATTTGCACCGAATCGGAGTTCTTGCCAAAATTAATGCTGCTTTGGAAAGGTAAGACTGCTTTTAATTTTAACCGAAGGGTTATGTCGGAACATATCTCTCTCTTTAGTGACATTGATAAACAGCAAGGTCTGTGGGCAAAAAGTTTTTATCAAAAAGTCCTTAAAAATGAAAATGAATTATTCATTACAATCAATTATATTAACTACAACAGAGCCAAACATGGTTTAAAACCTTTATCCCTAGAATTATCAGAAAAGATGGCCAACACAATCAATAAAATTTATTATCGATGAACCGACGGATTTACCCGTCGGACTGCAATCTCAGCGATGTTGATAATCGGAACCGACGGATTTACCCGTCGGACTGCAATCTCAGCGATGTTGATAATCGGAACCGACGGATTTACCCGTCGGACTGCAATCTCAGCGATGTTGATAATCGGAACCGACGGATTTACCCGTCGGACTGCAATCTCAGCGATGTTGATAATCGGAACCGACGGATTTACCCGTCGGACTGCAATCTCAGCGATGTTGATAATTGGAACCGACGGATTTACCCGTCGGACTGCAATCTCAGCGATGTTGATAATCGGAACCGACGGATTTACCCGTCGGACTGCAATCTCAGCGATGTTGATAATCGGAACCGACGGATTTACTCGTCGGTTTGATCAGAAATATTTAAATGTTTAGAGTGTCCTGCTGCAGCTTGTTTTTTTCTTCAAACTCACGGATAAGCTCTTCCGGGCTTTTGCCCATATTTTCTATCGAAATGGCCGCATCATCGGCAAAATCATGATCGGGGTATTTTGCCATGAATGATTCGTAGATTTCTTTGGCTTTGCCGTAATTTTGAAGGTAATTTTCTGTAATATATCCCACCAGGAACAGGCATTCGGGAGCTTTTTTAAAATCCGGGTACTGGTAAATGATCCGGTTATATAGCTCAAGGGCTTCCTTGCTTTTATTGATATTCAGGGAAAGATCGGCCGCATTGTACAGATAATCGGGAGCTTCAGGGCTGTCTTGATGGCTTTCAGCATATGTGGTGTAGGCAACGATCAATTCTTCGGCTGTTTGAATTCCTTTTTCATCGAGCGAAAAATTTTCAGAAGAGATCATTTTCTCGAGATCCTTAATTTTTGATTTTGGATCGGGGCTGCACTGGACCATAATCCCTGCAAAAATGACGGACACAATAATAAGGCGAAAAACTTTCATAAGCTTATAATTTTACCTGACTTTAACTTTCTTCTTTTTTCCGGGGAAAATCATCTTATAATCAATCTCGATATTTCCGGTGGTGATATCATTCAGTCTTCTTCTAAGCAGCATTTTCCTTAACGGGCTGATGCGGTCGACAAACAGGGTCGCTTCCAGGTGGTCGTATTCATGCTGGATGATCCGGGCCGGGATTCCTTCATAAATTTCATCATAAGAATTGAAATCCCTGTCCTGGTATTGTATCCTGATACGAGGCTTACGCATAACATCTTCACGGATTTCGGGAATGCTGAGGCATCCTTCGTTAAAAACCCATTCTTCTCCCGATTCTTCAATAATATAAGGATTGATGAAGATTTTCTTAAATCCTTTGAATTCCGGTCTGTCTTTTTCATATGGGCTTGCATCGACTATGAATAGCCGGATGCTCTGGTTGACCTGCGGTGCGGCAAGGCCCACGCCTTCAGAATAGTACATGGTTTCGAACATGTTTTCGATAAGTTCATCCAGTCCAGGGTGGCCGGGTTCGATATCTACGGCTATTTTCCGCAATGTAGGATGGCCGTATGCAACAATGGGTAAAATCATTTAATTCGTTCTCCTGGTTTTTACGGATTGATCTCCAGCTAAGATAAGACTGAAGGATAATAGTGGCACTGATGGTATCCACCAGTTCCTTGTTCTGCCTGTCCTTTTTCTTTAAACCGGCGTCAATCATGGTTTGAAAAGCCATTTTTGAAGTAAAACGTTCATCAACCATTTCAACTGTTTTATCAGGAAATTCCTTTTTTAGCCTGTTTACAAATGGTATGATGAATTGTAACGATTCTGAAGGTTGATTGTTCATTTGCTTTGGTTCGCCGACGACAAAAGCATCTACTTTTTCCTTTTGAACATATGATTTGAGAAAGGTGAAAATCTCATGGGAAGCCACAGTGGTCAGGCCGTTGGCGATGAGTTGCAAGTTCATCGGTAACGGCAATGCCCACTCTTTTTCTTCCATAATCGATGGCCATGATACGCCCCATTTGTTTTTCCTTTTTTCCGGGCGCAAAAATACGAAGAAGTTGGTTATCTTTGGAAGGTAATCAAGAGGATATGGATAAGCAGATCATTGGTTTGGTTGAAGCGGCCTGGGAAAACCGGGAGAAATTGGCGATGCAGGAAACCCGGAACGCAATTGAAGAAGTGATTGGATTACTGGATGATGGTAAATTGAGAGTTGCTGAATTGATTGAAGGAAAATGGATTGTGAATGAATGGGTTAAAAAAGCAGTTATTCTTTATTTTCCCATCCGGGAGATGGAAGTGACGGAAATAGGCCCGCTGGAATTTCATGACAAGATACCCCTGAAGAAAGATTATAAAGATCGGGATGTCCGTGTTGTGCCCCTGGCCGTTGCACGTTATGGATCCTATATTGCCAGGGGTGTGATCCTGATGCCGTCGTATGTGAATATCGGCGCTTATATCGATGAAGGGACCATGGTTGACACCTGGGCCACAGTAGGATCATGCGCGCAAATTGGAAAAAATGTCCATCTGAGCGGCGGAGTGGGTATCGGCGGGGTACTGGAACCGGTGCAGGCATCCCCGGTGATCATCGAGGATGATTGCTTTATTGGTTCGCGATGCATTGTTGTTGAAGGAGTCAGAGTGGAACAGGGCGCCGTACTGGGAGCAGGGGTGATCCTGACCGGTTCGACAAGAATAATCGATGTAACTGCTGCTGAACCGTTGGAGTGCAAAGGCGTCGTTCCTGCATATAGTGTCGTGATACCGGGGACTTACCCCAAAGCGTTTCCTGCAGGCATTTACCAGGTACCCTGCGCTTTTATCATTGGCAAAAGAAATGAATCAACCGACAGGAAGACATCTTTAAATGATGCATTGAGGACTTACCAGGTTTCAGTTTAAGTTCAGCAGCACGCGTCGCAGACGCGCGCTAACCGGCATAGCTGGCGCGTGATTATATCGCGTGCCTGTTATACATCACGCGTCACAGACGCGCGCTAACTTTTCTCGCCGACAAAATAATCTTCCTTATCAGCAAATAATATATTGAAAGTGGTCAGGCTTCCGTAAATCCTGGTGATATATTGCTGGATATCAACTTTCTCCTCATCCGACAATTTGCTGGCATTCACTCTTTGCTCCATAACACGGAGCCGGTCGCGTACCATAACGATCTTGTGAAAAAATGCCTCGATGGGGACTTCTTTGTTTTGCAGGCCCGATATCCCCGGCTGCAGGATCATTTTGCCTCCGGTCCATTTTTCTCCCAATGGCACGGTTTCCTGTACATCGGAGAATTTGCGGAGTATCTTCACGAGCAATCTTTCAACCTTGTCAAAACTGAGATGGTCCGGTTCCTGGCTGCGGAAGTCAATTACTTCGAGTTGTTCCGCCCCGTGAATGATCTGCTTAAGTCCATGATCCATAAATACGATCTCATAATTGTCAGGCCACACCTGGATTACTACCCCGGCCCCGAATTTCTGCGTGCCTGACACGGGAACCGATTCCGAATATCAAATTATCCATATTTCAGTCATTAGTCATTGGTCATTGGTCATTGGTCATTGGTCATTGGTCATTATGGAATTTGTCACAACTGTCCCTTTGCACAAATTTAATTTTGAATTTTGAATTTTGAATTTTGAATTATTTGCCTGTGTATTTCCAACACCTGATATATCACCGGGCTGGTTTCATCATTGTTGATCACATAATCGGCAAGCTCAACTTTTTTCTTTTCTTCCCACTGATTTGCCATTCTCCTTTCAACTTCCTGCCTTGACATTCCGTCTCGTTGCATGACGCGGGCGATCCTCATCTCCTCCGGCGCCGAAACGCAGACCACTTTGTCCATCTCCCTGTAATGGCCGCTTTCAAAGAGTATGGCGGCTTCGTATAATGTGTAAGCCGCTTCTGAATGTTGCAGGCACCATTGCTGATATTCTCTGCGGACAACCGGATGGATTATCCCGTTCAGTTCTTCAAGCAGTTTCGCGTTTTTAAAAACGATTTCCGCCAGCGCGGATCTTATGATTTCTCCTGAGGATGAAAAGATACCTGGGCCAAAAATCGCTTTTATTTTCTCCCTGATCTCTTCAATTTCATATAGTTTCCTGGCTTCTGAATCAGCATGGAAGACAGGAACGCCCAGCGTGCTGAAAACCTGGGCGATTAAAGTCTTTCCACTTCCAATATTACCGGTCAGGCCAACTTTAAGCATTATTTGATAATGATGAATTCAACCTTTTCCGGTTCTATCTTGTTGATCCGGATAAAAGAGGGTGTATTCTCCAGGGTGACTTTTATTTTGTCGTACACAGCCGGATTTACATCCGCAAGATCAGCTGCGGCAATTATCATACCTGGCTCAACTCTCGGATAGTCTTTGAGGGCAACAGTATAATAAACCTTTACTTTATCCGGGAATGTTTTAACTTTTAACCCGCCGGTATTAATAACTTTCACGGGTACTTCCGTTTCAGCCTCGGTAAATTTCTCAACCGGGATGCTGTAGTTAACCGTTGGAGGAGAAAATGTCAGGTTTTCATTTGAGCTGTCCCTGGGAAATGATTTATCTCCTGTGAAATTCTGATTTAACTGGTCTAATTTGATTTCACCCAGGTATACCGAGTCCATCCCATCGATAATTATTTCCGGCCCTTTGACCGTTACGGAATCCGGGCTGAAAGTAACGGGTCCCTGCCGCATAAACTGTTTCTCGAATGTCAGGTCAAAAGTCGCACGGACCGGAATTTTCCTGCTTTTTTCAGGTTCAAAAGAGAGGTATATCGTGTCGGGACTAATTGAAATGATCTTCCCGAGAAGATTCTGTTCCCTTTCTATTTCATTGATGAGCAAAGAAGGAGTGATAATGCCCTGGTAAACTCCACCTTTAGGATAAATGGGCAGGAATCTCAGACTGATGGTCACGGGGGTAATCTCCTCTACGTAAAGCATCCTGAAAAGGTTTGAACCCTTTTCGAGGATCTCAACCTGGAGTACGCTATCCGATACAAAAGTCAGTACCTTGTTTTTAGGAAGATGGGTGAAGGTCACCGGCATCTCAATAACAGTGTCGTAATCATCTGATAATTTGATCGTAAACCAAATAATGACAGAGATGACCAGGCAGATCAAAAATATTGAAAGCTTTTGACGGAATTTTTCATCCCTTTTTCCAAAAGCTGACCTGATTAAATCTATGAAGCTGATCTTCAAAAGAAAAAAGTTTTCTTGACACCGATATGCCGGATGCTTGTATTGATTATTTGTTCTGTCCTAACTGGGTCGATGAATCCAGTGCAATGGCTGATTTTTCAAAAGTGAGCCTCATCTGGTTGCCAACTTCCAGGACAACGGTTGTTTCATCAATTTCAGCGATTTTTCCATGAATACCGCCGATAGTGATCACTTTATCACCTTTTTTCAGTGATTCCCTGAATTTTTTCTGTTCCTTGCTTTTTTTCATCTGTGGCCTGATGAAAAACAGGTAGAAAACAAGAATGATCAGAACCAACGGCAAAAATGAGAGCAGGCTGCTGCTGCCGCTGCCTTCCTGGGTTTGTGCAGGAGCAAAAAGTAAAATGTAGAGTAAGTTCATTGCTATTTGTTATTTATGTTTTATTATTTATGTTTTGTTATGTGTTATTGTTTCTCCGGAATAATCACCTGTGCCTTAATGGTAAGTGTCGTATTACTTGGTTGGGTATTGGCAGCAACGGTAAGTGTTTTGTTCTGGAATCCCTGCTTGCCCGAACTGGTAAAAATCACTTCGATGACCTTTTCTTCTCCGGGCTTAACCGGTTCTTTTGGATATTCGCTTGCCGTGCAGCCGCAAGCGGCACTGATGTTGGCGATGACCAGGTCAGATTTGCCTGTGTTTTTAAACTTGAATGAATAGGAAACCACTTCGCCTTGTATGACTTTGCCAAAGTCGTGTTCCGTTTTGGTGAATTCGATCATGGGAAGCCGGTCCTGGTTATCGTTCCCGCTTGCCGAATTTGGAATGTTAACCACATCGGCGGGCACCCGGGACCGGTCTCCGGAGCAGGAGAATATTACCATCAGGCTCAATATGATCATCAACCGGGAAAGTTTCATCACTTTATAAAATATTGGTTAACTTGATTAATATTTGCTGCCATAAATAGAGACAGATCCCCTGAAGATATCTTCTTCCCAATATCCCTGGCATTTAAGAACATAAAAATATACGCCATCCGGTAATTTTCCACCATCCCAGCCGCCGCTGTAATTGTCTCCATCATAAACGAGCTGGCCCCAACGATTAAAAACATAAAGCTGGCTTGAGATATATCGGTCAAGGTAAGGTATCTCATACCTGTCGTTGACCCCGTCACCATTGGGTGTAAAAACATTTGGTATCGAAAGCTCAAAATCCTGGACACTAATGGGAATAAAGATGGTATCATTACAATTGTCAATCGTAGTGTAAGTAAATTTTACGATGGAATCGTTTTTTGTAAATACAAAGTCCGGGTTGATCTCATTTGTGGAAGAGCCGTCAGGAAAAATCCAGGTCCATGATGTGAGTGGGATAGAATCTGCGGATTTGTTTTCAAAAGAAAGCAATGCCTGGGGATTGGTCTCGAAAAGACTGTCAGGTTCGATGGTCACTTCTATTTCCGGCATCTTAAACGACTTAACATCATATGTTACAGCATAATCGCACACAGTATCTGAAACTATTACCGTGTATGGCTGATCGACACATAAATTAAGCGCCCAGGATGAATCACCGTAATTTACAAATATAGAATCACCCCAATAATAGTGATAAGGAGGATATCCGCCTGTAGCGGTAGCCTTAACCTGGGCTTTGCATATCGTATCGACCTCATCGTCGCCGGCAGGTGGGCAGCCGAAAACCAGTTGTTCAAATTCAACAATAATCCTCGGGTAAATGCTAAGCGTGACTGTATCGGTGCAGTGGAAAGTGCTGTCATCATTATAAACATGCAGGATGTAATCGACGGTGTCTTTCACTTCAACTTCAATGATCACGCCGGTTTCTCCATTCGGCTCCCAGGAATAATTCAATGTATCTGAAAACTGGGTATACAGGTATATGCTTTGACCGTAACAAAGCGTTGTGTCCCCCGGTAATATGGTACAATCGAACTGGGCATGCAAATGGGATCCTGCAAATAAAAGTATGGCTAAAGCTATTTTTCTCAGCATCCGGATGTATCTTGGAGTTGCATTCATGCAGGGGGCAAAATTAACGAATTTTTATATTAATGTGTAAACCTCTGCCATTATTGCATATGAAGTGTTATTTCTGGCTATATACTATCAAAAAACGGCATTACGGTTGAAATTACCGAAAATGCCGTCGATTGTGTTGCGCAACAGCGTTTTGACCCTCAGTTCAGGAACGGATAATCCTGTTTTTTTGATTATTTATCCAGCAGGACTACGATCCCTAGTTGTAAAATAAATTCATTATAGATGTATTTTTCTTTATACTCACTTCTTGATTCTTCACTTTCTTCACCTTTGTAAGTATATGCATCGTGGCAGAACCCTAAAAAAAGATCGGCTCCAACCATATCGTTAAAGAAATAAGTCGCTCCGCCTCCGAGCCGGTAGGTGAAAACGCCTTCTTTAGTTTTGGACCAATCGCCACCTGAATTATCCTTGTATTTGTCCCTATCGACCCCGAAACCAACCTGTGCCTCTGCAAATGGCATCAGTTTATCGCTAATCGGAAAATAATATCTTGCAAACGGACCGATGACGAAATATGTTCCCTTGTAGGTATAGCCGTATGTATCATCTTTGTCCTTTTGAGACCACATGTCGATGTCCATGAACAAACCGCCTACCAGGTTGTCAATAAAGGTATAACCTATCCTGGGCTGAAAATCGAAGTTGAAATAGGAATAACCTGCATCCTCAACTTTATCCCCATCCACTTTTTGAGTTTCTCCGCCTATGTTAAGTTCAAGGCGGTTGGATCCTGCCACGAAAAACTTACCTTTTTCTAACTGGGCTTTCACGGAAATTCCGGAGGCAAGTAAAAACATCAATGTAAAAATGCATGCTTTTTTCATAGTTTTAATTGTTAGGTTTTTAAATTGGCTGACTTAATGTTTCAAAGTTAAAAAGATAAACAGGAATAGTTATATGCTAAGGTTAAACTTTTTAACCGTGCATTATTGAAATGATGCCATCCCAATTTTCCTTAATTTCGGCAAAAATATGACCATGAAAAAGGCTGTTGTATCATTTTTAATCCTGATGATTTTTTTCCGGATAGCTATTGCCCAGGAAAAAACCGTGACTTACCTGTATGATGCAGGTTCAGTTCCGCAGGATAAAATAATCGATATAACTCATTTAAAAGCAGAACTTTTCATCGATCCTTATGATACGCTTGTCACAGGATCCGTCACATTTACTTTCCTGCCGGTCAGAACCCTCACAGATTCCATTATTCTCTGGTCGCCGGATATCCTCTTTAGCGAGGTGCAAATTCCGGGGATTGAAATATCTTACTTAAAAAAAGGAGATAACCTGGTCATTTATAATCTTTCTAAGAAAACTATTGTCGAAAGATAAGGTGTTTGAGATCAGGATGAAATATACATCAAAGCCAAAATATGACCTGTTTTTTATCGGGTGGAACGAGCCGGCGTTACGCGACAACAAGCAAATCTGGGCGCACAGGCCTTTTCACTGGCTTCCTTACTATGGCGACAGGCTTACAACTGATATGCAGATCACATTTGACGGACGTTATAAAGTGATGACCAACGGCGTCAGGGAATCTGTCAAGGAGAACAAGGATGGAACCAGGACCTGGCATTACAAGATGTACAAAGAGCATCCTTTCTTCTCAACCTGCCTGGTTATTGGCGATTATAAATTCCTGGAAATGAAAACTAAAGGAAGGTCTTCCGCTGGAGCTCTGGTATTATTCCTGGCAGGAAGATCATGCCGAACCGACGTACCGTTATACAGCTCAAATGTTCGATTTCTTCAATGAAGAATTTGGCCTGGATTATCCTTATGAGCTCTACCGTGAAGCCCCGGTTGAAGATTACCTCTATGGTGCCATGGAAACTACGACAGCAACTGTATTCGGCGATTACCTTGCCGTGGATGACCGTGCTTTTGACGGTAGGAATTATGTCAATGTGAATGCACATGAGCTGGCGCACCAGTGGTTCGGGAACTGCCTTTCGCACCAGAAAGCCTGCGACGTATGGCTGACCGAGAGCTTTGCCACGTATTACGCGAAACTGTTTGAACGGGAAGTGTTCGGAGATGATTATTACCAGTGGGTCAGGAATTTTGAATTCGATGATGCGCTGGAAGCTTCGAAAAAAGATATATTCCCGGTAGGTCACAGCCGTGGAGGGCGCGCCCGCTGGTATCCAAAGGGCTCACTGGTGCTTGATATGCTGCGGGATGTCCTGGGCGATGATGGATTTAAGGCATCCATCAGCCATTATACCAACCACCATGCCTTCAGTGAAGTCGAAACCTCTGAATTCCAGGCCTCTGTTTACGAAGCTACCGGGCAGTCGATGGACTGGTTTTTCGAGCAGTGGATTTATCGTGGCGGAGAACCGCATTACGAGGTTAACTGGAGTCAGGATAAATCGCCATCCGGGGAAGACCAGGTTTTGATACAGGTAAGGCAGGCTCATCAGCGGAATGAGCTGACCGGGTTATTCAGGATGCCCATTACGTTTGAGGTGTTTTATGAAGATGGCACATCCGAAGCAAAAACACAGTGGATAGAAGAAGAATACAGTGAAGTGGCATTGCAAATCCGGGCCATAAAGCCATCTCGTTTGTGTTGTTCGATCCCGGCAGGAAAGTGCTGAAAACGGTTTCTTTCAATAAAACCTTCGAAGAATGGTCGGCACAGGCCCTGCATGCTCACGGAATGATCGACAGGTATGACGCTTTAGTGGCTTTGCAGGGATTTCCGGCAGAGCAGAAGGAAGCCACCCTTTTACAGGCCTGGGAAAATGAAAAATACCATCTACCGAAGAATGAATTATTGAAACAGTTGTTCGCTGGAGAAAATAAATTTTATGATGAGATTTTCCTGGAAGCATTAAACGATGATGATCCGCTGGTCCGCAGGGCAGCCCTGGAAAACACCGGGCAGGTCACGGAAAATCTGAAAGAAGAAACGGAAAAACTGCTTACCGATCATTCATATATCAATGTTGAAAAGGCGTTGGATTTGCTTTGCCGTTCTTTTCCACATGATATCCCCCGGTATCTTGAAACAACGAAAAATGAAACCGGGTGGCGAGGCATGAATATCCGGATGAAATGGCTGGAAATAGCCATCCAGGCCGAACAGCGGGAGTATTTGCCTGAGATTGTACAGATTATACCGGGCCGGAGTTATGAATTTGAAACCCGGATGAATGCCTTTCAACTGTTAAAACGTCTGAATTATCTTGATAAAAGATCAGCCCTGAATCTCATCGACGGATATCTTTACTGGAATTATAAAGTAAGCAATGCGGCAAAAGAGGTCTTGCAGTATTTTTACCAGCAGAACAGGTTTAAATTATTGATAGAGAATGCCATTGCCGGTAGCCGTTTTTCTGATGATGAAAAAGATAAAATTGAACAAATGCTGGCGGGAAAATAATAATCACTTTGCGTAACTTTGTGGTTACTTTGCGAAACTCTGCGATATAGTCTTCTATTAAGTTACACAGAGTTTCACAGAGGAGTCACAGAGTTTCGCAGAGAAATTGAGAAAGAAATAATTAACCTTAAATACTCGAAAAGATGAAAAAGAAAATGATTTTTACCTTTTGCCTTGCCTTAGTGCTTGGATTTGGTGCTTTTGCACAGGATTACAGGATCCTTGTCCAGCCCGCCGGTGTCAAGGAATGGGGGTATGCCGACCTTACTGGTAACCTTGTTATCGACGCTAAATACAAAAAATGTCATCGGGTTTTCCGAAGATGGCTTTGCTGCCATTGTATGATGCGAAAGCCAAGCAGTTCGGTTTCATTAACATCAATGGAGAAACTTTATCCACCGAGGTTACAGATTTTAAGCTGATCGAGATCTTTGGTTTTGGGATGAAAGGATTTAACGATGGTTTGGCTCCAGTGAAAGTAGATGAAAAGTGGGGATTCCTGAATACAGATGGTAAACTGGCTATTCCCGCCAATTATGATAAGGTGACCATTATGAACAGCGGATTTGCTTCTGTGCAGCGCAACGGCCAATTCTTCGTCGTTGATAAAAGCGGAACTGAATTTCAGGTAGATGTGCCTGGTATTGCTGATCTGAATGATTTCTCGGAACAGCTGGCATCTTATAAAACTGCATCCGACATGGTTGGTTTTGTTGATGGATCGGGCAAAGTGGTTATCGAGGCAAAATTCAAAGCTGCCGGTGATTTTCACGGCGGATTGGCATGGGCAAAGAACTGAAGCAGGGACAGTCGGATATATTAATGGAAAAGGAGAATGGGTCATCGAACCAGCATTTGAAGGCGGAAAAAACTTTGATCCTGAAACAGGCCTGGCACGCGTCAAAACAGCAGTCAATTGGGCATATGTAAATAAATCCGGGGAAGTTATCTTATATGAATGATTCTGACCTTTTTGAAGATTTCTTCAATGGTTTGGCAAGAGGAAAAAGAGCCGACAAATTCGGTTATTATAATTCGAAGATGGAATGGGCCATTCAGCCACAGTTTGACGGAGCCCGCGATTTCAAGAATGGATACGCTTCCGTTAAAAAAGGTGAATTATGGGGCGTGATCGATGATACCGGAAAGATGGATCATCGAACCTAAGTTTGAGGATATTAAAGACGTGGAAGTAATTAAATAGAGTTCTGAGTTCTGAGTGCTGAGTTCTGAGTTTGGAATTTTGAGTTTTGAGTTTTTGAATTTGTTTGGAACTTGGTGCTTGAGACTTTGGAATTTACACATTAAACCTGACGTGCATAATGTCCCCATCTTCCACGATATAGTTTTTTCCTTCGATATGAAATTTGCCGGCTTCTTTTATTGCGTGTTCTGAGCCGTAATGGATGAAGTCGGCATATTTCATTACTTCAGCGCGGATAAAGCCTCTTTCCAGATCGCTGTGGATGGTCCCTGCAGCCTGCTGGGCCGTTTCACCTTTATGGATCGTCCAGGCCCTGACTTCTTTCGGACCGGCGGTAAAGAATGATTGCAGGTTAAGCAGATGATAGGCTGTTTGCAGAAGCGGTTTACGCCCGGTTCTGTCAGGCCGGCATCGGCCAGGAAGGCTTTCCGGTCTTCCATATCGTCCAGTTCGGCAATTTCAGCTTCCAGTTTTCCTGCAACGATCAGGATTTCAGCATTTTCATGAGCCATGACGCTTTTGAATTCATCTGAATACGCATTGCCGCCTGCGGCAGAGAATTCATCTACATTGCAAACATATAGAACCGGCTTGGCAGTGAGCAGGTACATATCGTTGATATGTTTTTTATCTTCTTCCGGGATGACGAAGGTCCGGACATTCTGAAAGTTCTCAAGGTGTTCCTTTACCTTATGAAGTACATCCAGGATATGCTTCGGCTCACGTTCTCCCGATTTGGCCAGTTTCTCAGTCCTGTTGATCTTCCGTTCCACCATGTCAAGGTCCCTGATCTGCAGCTCCAGGTCTACGATTTCCCTGTCGCGGACCGCATTGACCGATCCTTCGATATGCGGCACGGTATCGTCGTCAAAGCAGCGTAAGACATGGATAATGGCATCGGTTTGCTGGATATCGGCCAGGAACTTATTCCCGCTGCCTTCGACCTGGCTTCCGCCTTTGGTCAGGCCGGGAATATCGACGATCTCCACCGTGGCGGGGACGATCTTAACACTTTTGATGAATTTATCGATCTCATAAAGCCGCTGATCCGGGACATGGATAGTCCCGATATTGGCTTTCAGCGCACCACCCGATTGTGCCCTGGCGTTTGAAAAACAATTGAAAATCGTGGTTTTTCCTACGAGCGTGAGGCCAACTATGCCGCATTTGAGAGCCATGGTATTAAATGTTGAAGGTTGAAGGTTGAATTGAAGGCAAATGTAGTGTTTTTTGTCTGAGGGTGAAAGGTTGTAACCTGACTTTTTTATAGCACACGGATGACACGGATGCAACGGATATACACGGATGATAATATGAATTATTATACTTTTTTATTCCACTAAATGTAAAATAGTAACACCAAAAAATCTGCGTAAATCCGTTGCATCCGTGTCATCCGTGTGCTATCTGAAAAGCAATAATCAGGATAACGGCATCACGGTGATTTGCCAATTTTCAAATTCGAATCTTCAAATTAAATTTAATTCAAAATTCAACATTTAGAATTCAAAATTTCTTACCTTTGCCGCCCATTTCAAGAGGTTGTATATTTAACTGTGCCACAACCTTACAGATATAGCAAGTTAAACCCGTTTTGCGGAATGCCGGGGCGCAGTGGCAGGAAACAAAGCACAAGTATTTATTAATGACTGAAAAAGAAAACGAAGTTAACGACCAGGCTGAAAACCTGAACCCTGCAGAAGTTAACGAAGTCCCCGAAGCTGTTAGAAGCTGAAACCTCTCCCGAAGAAATCACCGCTGAAACAGAATCCCCAATCTCAAGTGAAACCGAACCGGAATTAGCCGAAGAACCTGTTGAAGAAGCTGTCAATGAACCTGAGGAATTACCTGCTGAAGAACCTGCAGAAGTTCCAGAAGTTCCTGAAGTCCTGAAGAAGTTCCAGAAGTTCCAGAAGTTCCTGATGAACCTGCTGAAGTATCTCCTATCGAGGATGAACCTGTAAAGGAAATTTTTGGTGAGATGAAACCGGCTTATGAACCGCCAAAACCAAATGTGGATTTTGACTGGAATGCTATCGGAAAGAAACAGGACAAATATTCGGAAGACGAAAGAAGCCGGTTGGAGAAAGTTTATGACAAAACCCTCAGTTCCATTGCAGAACATGAAGTGATCGAAGGGACTGTCGTAGGTAAGAACAACCGTGAAATCGTGG
This sequence comes from uncultured Bacteroidales bacterium, assembly GCA_963701785.1. Taxonomy (GTDB): domain Bacteria; phylum Bacteroidota; class Bacteroidia; order Bacteroidales; family JAGOPY01; genus JAGOPY01. Next base: position 741,705 of record CAVPBC010000003.1, read on the forward strand.
TCAATATCGGTTACAAATCCGATGGCGTGATCCCGGTTTCAGAAGTCAGGTACCTGACAAACATTAAAAATGGCGATAAGATCGATGTCTATGTCGAAAGCCAGGAAGATATGGGCGGACAGCTCGTGTTATCCCACAAAAAAGCGCGTATCCTGAAATCATGGGAACGTGTGAACAGCGCTTTTGAAAATGATGAGATCATCACCGGTTATGTGAAATGCCGTACCAAAGGCGGTCTCATTGTCGATGTATTCGGGATCGAAGCTTTCCTCCCCGGATCCCAGATCGACGTCAAGCCCATCCGCGACTATGACATTTTCGTTGATAAAACCATGGAATTCAAGGTGGTGAAGATCAACCAGGAATACAAAAACGTGGTCGTATCCCATAAAGCCCTTATCGAGGCCGAACTGGAATTGCAGAAGACCGAGATCATGGCCAAGCTCGAAAAAGGCCAGGTGCTCGAAGGAACGGTCAAGAATATCACTTCCTACGGTGTATTCATCGACCTCGGCGGCGTAGACGGACTTATCCATATCACCGACCTCTCCTGGGGCAGGATCAACCACCCGGAAGAAATCGTGGAACTTGACCAGAAGATCAAGGTCGTTATCCTTGATTTCGATGATGAGAAGAAACGTATCGCTTTAGGTCTGAAACAGCTTATGCCACACCCATGGGAATCGCTGGATGAAAACCTCAAGATTGGCGACAAGGTTAAAGGAAAAGTTGTGGTCATTGCCGATTATGGTGCATTTATCGAAATTGCAGCCGGTGTTGAAGGCCTGATCCACGTTTCCGAAATGTCGTGGTCGCAGCATCTGCGCACCGCGCATGATTTCCTCAAGGTAGGCGACGAAGTGGAAGCCATCATCCTCACCCTCGACCGCGAAGAGCGCAAAATGTCGCTGGGAATGAAGCAGCTTGTCCCGGATCCGTGGGAAAACATCGTTCAGAAATACCCGATCAACTCCAAGCATACCGCTACGGTCCGCAATTTTACCAACTTCGGTATTTTTGTTGAACTGGAAGAAGGTGTCGACGGCCTGATCCATATCTCCGACCTGTCATGGTCGAAGAAGATCAAACATCCGGCTGAATTCACCAAGATCGGCGAACAGATTGAAGTGGTGGTGCTTGATGTCGATACCGAAAACAGGCGTCTGAGCCTCGGCCACAAGCAGCTGGAAGAAAATCCCTGGGATGTGTTCGAATCAGTATTCACACTGGGCTCTGTTCACCAGGGTACCGTTGTAAGCTCGAACGACAAGGGCTTTATCGTTTCCCTGCCTTATGGTGTTGAAGGATTTGTGCCTACCCGTCATGCTTCAAAAGCTGACAATACCACCGCAAAGGTCGATGAGGCACTCGATTTCAAGGTTATCGAATTCTCGAAAGAAAACAAGAAGATCATTCTTTCCCATGCCCGCGTCCACCAGGATGAGGCCAGGACAGAACGCGACAAGGAAGATGGCAAAGCCAAGAAAGACCAGCGTTCGACCAAGCAGGCCGTGAAGAAGGTCCAGGATAATGTTGAAAAAACAACCCTTGGTGACCTCGAAGCGCTTGTTACCCTGAAATCCGATATGGAAATCGCAGGAAAAGAAAGAGAAGAAGGAAAAGCTTGACAAACTGGAGAAGAAGGCCAAGGCAGGAGAAGCTCGAGAAAGAGGAGAAAAAGGAAAAGGCCAAACCTAAGGCTAAAGCCGAAGCCGAAGCGACTCCGGAGGTTGAGCCTGAAGCTGAAGTACAACCTGAAGCAGAGCCCGAAGCATAAACTCAATTTTCATTTGATATATAAAGGTTTCCCGTTAATGGGAAACCTTTTTTTTTGCTCCGATTGCTATTGTAGTCCGACGGGTAAATCCGTCGGTTCCATCGGTCCAACTGGTAAATCTCTTGCTCCGACGGGTAAATCCGTCGGTTATAGTCTTGTAACTCTCTCTGGAACCAACGGATTTACCCGTTGGAACTGTAATCATTCAATAAACCCGTGGGATGCTGTAATCCACGGATTTACCCGTTGGAGCTGTAATCAATACCCGTTGGAGCAAGAATATAAGTACCTTTGCATATGACTTTCTCTGTTACCATTCTTGGCACAGGTGCCGCGATACCTACATCCGACCGCAATCCCACGGCCCACCTGGTCGAAGTGCGCAACCGCCTTTTCCTGCTCGATTGCGGGGAAGGAACCCAGATGCAGCTTCGCAAAATAGGTGTCCGGTTCCAGAGGATCAGCCATATTTTTATTTCCCATCTGCACGGCGACCACTATTTTGGCCTGATAGGCCTGCTGAATACATTTCACCTGCTGGGCAGGGCACAGGAATTGCACCTTTACGGGATCATCCAGCTTAAAGAGATCATCGACCTGCAACTTGAACATTCCGGGACCACACTAGCATACCCTCTGATCTTTCATCCGATAGAAACAGAGAAGTCATACGAGATACTGGATGATGACCAGGTGACTGTTTCGACCATTCCGCTGAGTCACCGCATTCCGACCTGTGGTTTTCTGATCAGGGAAAAGCCGGAAAAAAGAAAGATCAGGAAGATTTTGTGACAAATGTCAGCGTCCCGGTCCATGAATTTGAAAGGATAAAGGAAGGGGAGGATTATACCGATGAAAATGGCCATGTTCACCCGAATAACCTGATCACGTATGATCCCCCTGCAGTAAGATCTTACGCCTATTGCACCGACACGGCCTATCATGAGCCAATCATCCCCATCATCAAAAACTGCGATTTGCTTTATCACGAGGCCACATTCATGGAAGATAAAGCAGCCGATGCCCGGGCAAAATTCCATTCCACTGCCCGCGAAGCCGCCACAATAGCTCAAAAAGCCAACGTTAAAAAACTGGTGATCGGTCATTTTTCTGCCCGGTATAAAGAAGTGGAGAGCCTGCTGGGGGAAGCAAGAGCGGTATTTCCTGAAACGATGCTGGGGGAAGACGGGATGAGGATTGAGGTTTAAGTGTTAAGGGTTAAGGGTTGAGGGTTAAGTTGGGGAATTTGGTGCTTGAAATTTTCCCGTATCTTGTGCCTTATAAATCCAAAAAAACAGATGCAATCACCACGCTTCCTCCGTGTAATCATGGCATGGCTCCTCACATCATGTTTATTTACAATCCAGGCCCAGCCTTATGAAATAGGCCATATCACGCTGCAATTAACCGATACTTCCCGTGACAACCGCCTGATCCCCGCGGAAGTCTATTACCCGGCATTGACCGCAGGGGAAGAGGTGCCTGTCGCAACCGGCCAGTTCCCGGTCTTATCTTTCGGGCATGGATTCGTGATGACGGTTGACGCTTACACAAATTTCAGCGACATGCTGGTCCCCATGGGTTATATTCTGGCGCTTTCCAATACTGAGACCGGCTTTTCTCCCAGCCATCCTGACCTTGCCCTCGACCTCTCATTCATCATAAAAGCCATGAAGATTGAAGGCGCAGATCCGGAATCGATCTTTTTTGGTACTGTTGGGCAAACCTCAGCCGTGATGGGCCATTCCATGGGTGGGGGCGCTTCTATGCTATCTGCCGCGCAGGATACGGCTGTGACTGCTGTGGTCAATTTTGCAGCGGCCAACACCAACCCGTCGGCTGTCACCGCCTCAGCCAGTATTACCGTGCCCGCATTGCTGTTTTCAGGTGCGGCCGACTGCGTGACGCCACCTTCCCAGCATCAGGAGATCATGTACGATTCTCTGGCGTCATCCTGTAAAACCCTCATCAGCATCACCGGGGGAGGCCACTGCTATTTCGCCAACACGAACTTCCTGTGCACCTTCGGTGAAAATTCCTGCAACCCCAATCTGACGATCACACGCGAGCAGCAGCAAGACGCCACCTTCGATTTCCTGGTCCCCTGGCTCAACTTTTACTTGAAATCCGATGCAGATGCATGGGAAATATTTACTGACTCGCTGCTGGTTTCAACCCGGATCACCTTTGAGCAGGATTGCGATCTTACCCTGATGCGTGAGAATGGCACCGGGAATATGGACCTGAAAATCTTCCCCGTTCCGTTCAGGGATTATCTCATGGTGGAGGGAAACCTGGCTGTCAATTCCTTAAAAATCATCGACCTAACAGGCCGTGAAGTATACTCTGACAGATCGGGAAAAACCCTGCCACTGCATTTTTCAACCACCTTTCTCAATCCGGGTGTTTATCAACTGATTTTCATATCGGATCAAGGAGGAATCTATACACGTAAAGCGATTAAGCTCTGAACAGGGTCATTATTTTTTTTGCAGGCTGATGATCTCTAGCTACGTTCGATACAGGCCGCCGACCGCTGACCGGAATACGTTAATAACCAGAGCCCGGTGCCTGCTTCTATCGACCACCTACCATCGGCAATGGGAAAGATCGTGAATCATAACTCAAAATAATTATAAGAAAATGGAGTTGTGAATCATAATTAATTAACTTTGTGCTGTGAAAAAATAAATTAATGATTAACAGGGATCTGGAAAAAACAATCCTTGAGAAGCTATATCAGGGAAAAGCCATCATTATTCTTGGCCCGCGCCAGGTAGGTAAATCTACATTGCTCAAAATTATCGAACAAAAATTGAGTAAAAAAGTACTATTCCTCAATTGTGATAATAATGACATAAAAAAGCAACTGACAGAACCAGGCATCAATGACCTTCGCAGGTTGCTCGGGGATCATGAAATTATCCTGATTGATGAAGCCCAGCGTGTCTCTAATATCGGACTCACCTTAAAACTAATCACGGATCAGATCCCTGAGAAACAATTGATTGTAACAGGCTCATCTTCTCTCGACCTGTCAAATTCGGTGAATGAGCCCCTGACAGGCAGAAAATTCGAGTACGAGCTATTTCCGATTTCAATTAAAGAGATGGTTGATTATTTTGGATTTATTGAAACAAACCGGAATATAGAACAGCATCTTATTTACGGGACCTATCCTGATGTCCTGAACCATCCGGGAAATGAGCCTGAAATTTTGAGTAACCTGGTTAGTAGTTATTTATTTAAAGATGTTTTGATGTACCAGGATATCCGTAAACCTGAATTTATTGAGCAGCTTCTTGAAGCACTGGCTCTCCAGGTTTCTTCGGAAGTTTCATACAATGAGCTTGCAAAACTCCTGAAAACCGATCCCCATACAGTGCAGCGCTATATCAGTTTACTTGAAAAGGCATTTATCATTTTCAGGTTAAGGTCATTTAGCCGTAATGTCAGAAATGAATTGAAAAAAAGCCGGAAGATCTATTTTTATGATAATGGTGTCCGGAATGCCATCCTTGGAAATTTCAGCCCGGTGGGATCACGCACAGACATCGGAATGCTTTGGGAAAACTTTTTTATCTCAGAACGAATGAAGTTTTTGCATTACAATAAGATATATGCCAGGCGCTATTTTTGGCGGACCACACAGCAACAGGAAATTGACTACCTTGAGGAATATAACGGGGAATTAACCGCATTTGAAATTAAATGGAATGCACAAAAGAAAGTCCACTTTCCAAAAACATTTATAGAAAACTATCCGGGTGCAACCGTCCATCTTATAACCAGGGAAAATTTCTGGGAATTTCTGGGAGTTTGATTCTGTTGATAACTGACCGCTAATTGCCGACCGGCACCATGATCTCCACCATCGTCCCGGCCGCTTCGCAGGCGTTGTCGTAAAGGTCCCTGATCTCAAGGGTGATCTTGTTGCGCGACTTCCTGTTGAGGAGCTTCAGCCGCTCCTGGATCAGGCTTGTGGAAACGGAGGCGTGGTCTTTCTTCTTCAACTCCGCGAATTCCCTGGCCCTGGCACGCCCGACGCCGTCGTCCTCGACGACTATGGAAAGCCAGTGATCGCGGAGCAGGAATTCAACCTTTACCAAGCCTTTTCCCGTCTTATTACGGATGCCGTGCTCGATGGCGTTCTCGACAAAGGGCTGCACCAGCAGGGCAGGGATCCTGAGCCTGTCATCCTCAAATGCTTCGTCTTTGTTGATGACAAAGTCGAATTTTTCTTCCAGCCTGACCTTCTGCAGGTGCAGGTAATGCTCGATGGTCTCTATCTCTTTCCTGACCGGGATGGCCTCATTGATGGAAGCATCGAGGATGTTACGGATGAGGCCGGCAAAGCGGCTGAGGTAGATGGCGGCGCTGCGCGCGTCCCTGGAGATGATGAAATCCTGGATGCTGGCCATGGAATTGAAGATGAAATGAGGGTTCATCTGGCTGCGAAGGAGCTTCTGCTCCAGGACGACCGTTCTTTGCTGCGCCCTGATCTTATCCTGGCGGATCAGCAGGATACCGATAATGATGAGCATGATGATCATGGCACCCAGGCTGGCCATGTATACCCTCGACTGGTCAAGCCGGGCATCTTTATACTGGTTTTCAAGCGACAGTTGCTCGATCTGCTGCTCTTTCCGGCTGGTCTCATACTTGGTCTGTATCTCGATAAGATCCCGGTTCCGCTGAATTGCAAACAGGGAATCATTTGCCTGGTAAGAAGCCACCAGGTAATCAAAGGCATGATGCCAGTCTCCTTTTCCCTGGTAAAGATTGATCAATTTCTCCAGTATCCTTTTATATAAAACCCATTGATCTTCTCTGATATCATTCCTGGGGAAAGGGACATACAGCTCGGCGCCCCACGAAACCGTATATCTGAGCGAATCATACCGGTAATTTGACTGCTTTTCGATCCTTTCATGTGTAATGGAAAGTGCTTTCTTATAATATTGTTCTGCCTGGTCCTGATTTCCTTCTTCATAATAGATATTTCCCAGCATAAAATAGCTGAGGGAAGCATTAAATAAATAACCTTTTTCATCCATTACACTAGCTGACTGTTTAAAGCAGCGCTCAGCCTCCATATAGTTTTTCAGACCAAAGTAGATCAGCCCCATCGATGTGACCGACTCCATTTTAAGCGCTTTGATACTGTTGTTCACCTCGGGGAAATCGAGCGTTTTGCGGAAATAGAACAGGGCGCTGTCAGGATTGCCGGTTTCGTTATGGCATCGCCCGACAAGCTGGGTGTGCACCATCCGGTCAGTGATCTCAAATCCCTGCTCTACCATGACCGTAGCGTACCACCGGTAAATTTCCAGCGCTTTATCCGACCTTCCCGTGACACGATAAAGCAATCCCATAGCCGATTTCAGCCGGGCCATATCCTGCACGGTCCCAATTGTGGTGCCGTCAGGTTTCTTTTCCTCCATCAGCCCGATGGACTTAAACCCGTATTCTTCTGCTTTCTGAAAATTATGAGTATAGTAAAACAGGTATGCAAAATCGAAGTACAGCATGGCCAGGTCGTGCTTATTGCCGGTCTGCTCGTAGTTCTCCAGGGCGTTATAGAAATGTGCGATCGTTTCGGGATATCTTCCGGTAAACATTTTCATCAGCCCGGTAAAACGTTCCGCATCGCCGGTCCCTTTTTTGTAATCCAGCTTCTTGGCCAGTTCCAGGGCCTGGTTTGCATATTTTTCGCATAAAGGGGGATCATCGTAAGAAAATGAAATGGCCAGCTTGTTGTAAACATCGGCCAGTTCAGTCCCCTGCCTGGTCGGGATGAGTTGTATGAGGCTGTCGGTATCATAATTTTCGATGAAGCTGTGTACCTGGGCCAGCAGGTTTAAGGGGATCAGCAGCGCAACCAGTATGACAGCCTTCATCATCCGCTGATTTTTTCGAAGATCTCCAGCAGTTCGTCGCGTTTGCGGGAGGCCACGGGCACCCGGTCGTTGTTCGACATGACCAGGAAGCCGCCGTCGCCCTTTTCAAAGCGGATCACCTCCGACAGGTTGACCAGGAAGGATTTGTGCGCCCTGAAAAAGCCTGATTCCCTGAGGGTTTCCTCGTACTCGGCCAGGTTGCCCGACACCATGATCGGGCTCCTGTTTACCAGGAAGAACTTCGTATAGCCCAGGTCGGCCTCGCAATAGGAGATCTCTTTGGTTTTGACCAGCCACACCGCGTCATTGGTCCTCAGCACGATCTTTCTTTCTGCCGGTTCTTTCCCGGAAAGGTTTTCCTCCAGCACTTTAAGTTGCATGGCAAAGTCCTGGCCTATGCTGCCGGCGGCCTTTTCGACGGCTTCGTGCAGGTCGTCGGCGTTCACCGGCTTGAGCAGGTAATCGATGGCGCTGAAGCGAAAAGCTTTGATGGCGTATTCTTCAAAAGCGGTGATGATGATAATCCGGAAGTTCACCGGTTTTGCCCGCCGGAGGAGGTCGAAGCCCGTTCCGTCGGCCATTTTGATATCGAGCAGTACCAGGTCGGGATGGAACTTTTCGATGGCCTTCAGGCCGCTTTCCACCCCGTCGGCCGTCCCGACCACGTCCACATTCGGGCATTCCGCGGCAAGCATGGCGGATAATGTTCGCCTGATGTGAGATTCATCGTCGATGATCAGCGTTCGTAAGCGCATGGCGGGCTGATTTTTACTATTTACAAATATATTGAAAATCACGTTGAATTCCTAACGCGATAAAATTACGACAGCCGGGATGGCAAAATGGAACTTTTTGCGGAACGCCGGCTTTTAAACCATGAACGCAGCGATCTGGTTATTTATCGTTAATGGGCAAAATCCCGGCGTTAAAAAACTTTTTCCCGGCGATAAAGAATCTTTTCCCCTTTTGCTTTTCCGGTGACGTAAATTTGAGTTGTTGGTCATCGGTCACTGGTCATTAGTCATTGGTTGTCATTGATGGTCAATGTTTGTTAATTGGGATTTGTTTTTTGGAATTTGGTGCTTGATTTTTGGAATTTGTTTGGTGCTCGGTGCTTGGAATTTGGAATTTAAAATTTGGAACCGATAAATCATCCATCTTAAAACTTATAGATATGAAAACAAAAATTACTTTTCTGAACACAGCCTGCCGGGCCATAGTCGTGGCAGCTGTCTTTCTGTTTATGGTAGTGCCTTCTGCGATGGCTCAGGAGCCAGAAGTGCCCTGGTACATTGCTTTCAGCGGTCATAATACGGAGCATGAAGGCATCGCAGCATGGGATGCCGACGGGACCGGTGATGAGCCCTATGGAGTTGGGCCATCAGGTTCCCATCCCCGGCTTTGACAACATGCCTTATTACTCGGCATCCCGGGATTATGGCGACATCGATCCCGATCCTTCTGCCGCCGGCGCTCACCTCCTCGATTCTGCAGAAGGATTTCCACAATTTATGGCAGCCCTTGAAGCAAATGATTATCTGATCAGCGAGGTGAAATTTAAATTCGGACTTGCTGACCTGGGAGATGATATGGAAGGTGCTGACTGGTTTATGATCGGTATTGAAAATACTCCTCACAGCCTTTATTACGGAAATTCCTTCTACCTGGTCATTCAGAATGAACCGCTCATCTGGGGGATGATCACTTTCAATGATTGCTATTTTGCCGGAGGCGTCCAGTGGGATTTTATAACTTCCTATTTTAAACCAGACAGTGCCTGGAATCCTGATGTTTCTTCGGATCTGAAAGAGATTGGCAGGGCATTCCTTGCGGATATAGGTGATGAAGAGATCAGGTTGATGGCTGCCATGACCAGTGAAGGCGGTTTTCCTAATATCGAAGGCAGAAATGGTGCTTATCATGGCGTTGACGGCATCATAGAAAAAGGCCTTTCCGAGCTGCCCTATATGGGTCTTGTCACAGATCACCAGGGGATGGCAGGGTGGAACGCCGATGGGACCGGGCCTGAGGAGTCTAAGGATGGACACGGGGCACAGCGTTATTACGTTGCTTCCCGCGATTATGGGGATATCGACCCCGATCCCAATGCTGCTTTCGGGCATTTCCTGCCGGATATGAAAGGGTTTTTAAATTTTAGCCTGCAGATGCAATACAGGAATATTGGTCCTGACCGCTTGCTGATCAAGCAGGGACTTGCCTCCCTGGGCAATGATGTCATGGGACTCGACTATGGATTTGATAACGGGAATTACTGGTGTAATTATTATGATATCGATTACCTGCTTGAACTTGATGGTGAAGTGATCATCCGGGGACTTATCGACACCAGCCACAGCTGGATGAACGCCGATCCTGTCTTTTGGTACTGTGATGTGACCCTGGACAGGCCGAGGGACGGATCTGCCACGTCGTCCCCTGATGCACAGATCATTGCGGCCGCATTTATGAAAGATATGGAAGCCCGGAAAATGATCAATGATGTACAGGTTATGACCTATGATACAAATACTTTCTCAGGAAACGGGAGATATGATGGAGGATTTTTCAATATCGAAACCGCCAGCCTCGTATTTAAAAATTCGCAAAACTGCTGTTTCGTCCAATGCGATACCCTTGGCGGTGGATTGATCGATCATACGGACTGGACCCTGGAATATTCCCCTTATTTAATTGATAACGACCTGGTCATATGCGGAAGGGCATACGCTTAATATTGAGCCGGGGGTGAAGGTGGCGATACGGGGGCCATACTTGATTGAAGTAAAAGGAAATATTGAAGCTATCGGTACCGAGAGCAGACAACATCACCTTTACCCATTCCAACCCGCTGGTAAAGTGGAACTCAATCATGATTCCCTGGGTGGAACCGGAGACTGATTCTTCGTTATTCAGTTATTGTATTTTTGAAAATGCCCATGCCGTGGATCCGGAACAAATGGGTTATAATTCAGGCGCGGCGGTTAAGATCGGGGATTTTGACAAGGTCCGCTTTTCTCATTGTATATTCCGTGATAACCTGGCTGACTGGCCCGGTACACTTCCTCCCAGCGGCGCAGCGATAGGCTTATGGACAGCAAGTCCTTTAATCGAATATTGCAGTTTTTATGATAATATAGCTGACTATGGAGGCGCCATGATCTGTTATGAGGAATCCAATCCCATCATTAAATATTCCTTATTCCATGGGAACCGGGCACTTGTGGACGGTGGCGCCATCATTATCTATAATAATTCTGCTCCGACGTTGCTTAATAATACCATAACAGAAAATGCCGCTTTTGATAATGGGGGAGGAGTGGACCTGTACTCATGCGCCGGGGATTCAGTCGTTTTTATTAACAATATCATCTGGAACAATACCAGTGTAAATGCAGGTCAGCAGGTCAGCCTTTCAAGTTTTGACAACATTGCTTCTTTCAAATATAACGATATTGAAGGAGGACTGGAAGGCATCGGCCCGGGAAGTTCTGATCATATCTATTATGCTGAGAATAATATTGATGACGATCCGATCTTCTGTTTCCCGGAGGATAACATTTTTACGCTTGAAAATAACTCTCCATGCCTGGAATCCGGAATGGGTGGAACTTATATTGGAGCATTTGATTGGGATTGTTATGAATTTATTCCGGAAAAGGGAAATAATGAGGGTGATTTGATCTTCTACCCGAATCCTGCAACTGCAGGCTCGGTTTCTGTTTCATTCTTCATAGGAAATTCCGGTCAGATAAGGCTGGAGATTTATAACTTCACGGGTGAAAAAGTTGATGAGCCGGTAAATGGTTTTTATGAGGCCGGAGAACACCGTTATACCTTCTCCACCAAAAGATTATCTGCCGGGATTTACGTTGGCCGCCTGATAGCTGGTAATAAGGCATATACCTCCAAATTCGTCAACATAAGATAAGCCAGGATTCCCAATATAACTAGTTATTTTAACCGGGGTTCGCGATATGCGGCCCCGGATTTTTTTGTGTCGTGCCTACGGCACTCCTGATGGTTTTTGTCGTTTCTGCGCCCCGGGTTGAAATCCGGGGCTATTCAGATTGCATCCCTTCGGGATGCGTTTCCTGCCTAATAAAAACTCGTCCCTGGCGAATCCGGGCTAACGCTGACCGGAATACGTTAATAACCAGAACCCGGCGCCTACTTCAATCGACAATCGACAATCGGCAATGGGAAAGATTGTGAAATACTGATAAATCTATAAATTTTACTTTGGAAAATACTTATAGATGTCTTTTCGATGGAGACACCGGATAAAAATTACCGTGTTGCCAGAAATTTTGATTCCTAAACGATAATTACCTGTTTTTATACGGTATTCTCCAGCCGAACTTCTAAGTCTTTTCAGGTTTTTAATCTGGTTGATGTTTTCAGCATCTATAACGGATGTAATAATGTCTGCTATTGTGGATAACAGTTCTTTATCTTTGATCTTACGAGAATCCTTCTGGAATGACCTGTCAATTTTTACTTCCATCACGAAGCTCTTTCAGATAGGCATCAGTATCAATATATTCACCGGTTTCCCCTTGTTGGATAGCAACTGAAAGGCCAAGGTCTTCAAATTCATCCTTTGTTAATACTCTTGCCGAGATGCCCAATTTTCTGGCAAGCTGAAGGATAAGCTTTAGATTTTTAACTGAATCCGTATGTAAAATGGCTCCTTCCATAACTTATTTTCTTAAGACAAAGATAAGCATTTCCATTGGGACAAACCCGGTTTTTTTGTGTCGTGCCTACGGCACTCTTATTGGTTTTTGTCGTTTCTGTGCCCTGGGTTGAAACCCGGGGCTATTCAGATTGCATCCCTTCGGGATGCGTTTCCTGCGTAAAAAAATCTTCTTCCTGGCGGGAATCCGGGCCAAAACCGCCCGCTGCCCGCTGACCGCTGACCACCGACCGCCGACCGCCGACCGCCGACTGCTGACTGCTGACTGGGAACCGGGAACTGCTACCTGCGAACTGCCCCCGCCATCACCTCCACCGGGTGCAGCGCCTCCCTCCCCGTTCCATCCTTGATCTGGTGACGGCAACTGGTGCCGGGTGCGGCTATTACTACTGACGGTTCAGATTGCCTTACAGCCGGGAATAATACCAATTCACCAACTTTCATCGATAATTCGTAATGTTCCTTTTCATAGCCGAATGAACCCGCCATGCCGCAGCAGCCGGAGGGAATCTCTTCTACTTTGTAGTTCTCAGGAAATGAAAGCATCTCTTTCGTCGGACCTGTCGTCGAAAGAGCCTTTTGATGACAGTGTCCATGTAACTTGATTTTTAACGAATCGGTTGTGAATAGTTCTTTAGTGATATTTCCAGCTTTCACTTCCTTCATGAAAAACTCGTCAAACATCAGGCAATTTTTGGCAAGTTTCAATGCAGCTTCTTTCAAATCTGCACCAACCAGGTCTGGATATTCATCGCGGAAAGATAAAATTGCCGAAGGTTCAATCCCCACCAATGGTATATCCATCACTCACTTTATCCTTAAAAATCATCACATTTTCAATCGCTAAGCCCTTCGCCCTACGCACTAAGCCCTTTGACAGATAAGTCCTGCCGCTCTCCTGGTGCTCAATAACCAAAACCCGGTACCCAAGCGCATTCAGCAGTTTCACCGCCGCAATGCCAACATGCGCATCATTGAAATCGGTGAACTCGTCGATGAAGAGGTAAACCTGCCGATGTGGAAGATTTTCCGGCAGGATTTGCCGGTACTGCTTCAGCCAGGTGGAAAGGGGGTAAGGTGATAAGGTGGGAAGGCTTCTTTGCTGTGCCATCCCCAGTGCTTTTTTCATCAGGCCGGAAATGGCAGGATTGGTGACCATGAAATTGTAAATGCCAGGCATTATGCTGCCTATTCTGTTCAGCCTGGTAATATTGGCAACGGCCAGCGCCCTGAGCGGCGCGCCGTGCTCATCGTAATAATGCTGCAAGAATTCAGCTTTATACTTTGCTATGTCTACATTCGACGGGCATTCCGATTTACATCCTTTGCACGACAGGCACAGGTCCATCACGTCATAGATCTCCTTATGGCTGAAAGGGTTTTGCCTGTCGGAATTGGTCAGGAACTCGCGCAGGATATTGGCACGGGCACGGGTGGTGGAGTTCTCGTTCTTGCTGGCCATGTAACTGGGGCACATCGTCCCGCCGATAAGGTGTGATTTGCGGCAGTCGCCCGACCCGTTGCACTTCTCGGCTGCTCTGAGGATACCCCCGTCTTTTGAAAAATCGAATACGGTTTTTAATTCCGGTGTTAGCTTGCCCGGCTCATACCGAAGGCTGGTGTCCATCGGCGGGGTGCCGGTGATCTTGCCGGGATTGAAAATGTGATCCGGGTCCCAGGCCTGCTTGATCTTTTTCAGGATATCGTAATTCTTTTCCCCGACCATCAGCGGGATGAATTCCCCGCGAAGCCGCCCGTCGCCATGCTCCCCGCTTAAGGAGCCATTGAATTTTTTTACCAGCCTTGCTGTATCGGTGGCAATAGCCCGGAATTTCTTCACATCGGCCGGGTCTTTCAGGTTCAGCACCGGGCGCAGGTGCAACTCGCCTGTCGCAATGTGGGCGTGATAAACACATTCGAGATGATGTTTTGCCAGGATATCTTTGAATTCGGCAATATACTGCGGCAGTTTTTCAGGGCTAACGGCTGTGTCTTCGATCACCGAAACGGGTTTGGCATCACCGGGGATATTGGTCAATACACCCAGCCCGGCTTTCCGTAATGCCCACACTTTCGGGATATCTGCACCGGAAACGGCAGGGTAGTGGTATCCCAGTCCGTTTTGCCTGAGGTCATGTTCAAGCCTGGCAATGATTTCCTGCAGTTCCTCTTTAGTTTCCCGTGCAAATTCGATGATCAATATGGCACCGGGATCACCTTCAATAAAAAACCTGTTCTTGCGCTGCTCGATATTGTCCCTGGTACAATCCAGGATAAACTTATCCATCAGCTCTACCGCTCCGGGCTTGTGCTTTAAGGCTACCAGGTTGCCCTGCAGGGCTTCTTCCAGGGTCTTGAAATGAGCACAAAGAAGGATCTTTTCTTTCGGGGGAAGCGGGACGAGGTTTAATTTGATTTCGGTGGTAAAAGCAAGCGTCCCTTCTGATCCTGCAAGAAGTTTCGAAAAGTTAAAAGGTTTGCCATCAGCAGTAAAAGGATAACAATCGAGCAATTGATCAATGGCATAACCTGTATTCCGCCTCTTGATCACAGGATCAGGGTATTCTTTCCTGATCTCAGCCTGTGCATCAGGATGGCTCAGCAATTCGCGTATATTCCGGTAGATGCCCGATTCCATTGAATCACCTTCACATTTCCGGTCGAATTCCTCCGGTGTTAAAGGACCAAATTCCGCATCTGATCCGTCACTGAGGATGGTCTTGAGTGAAATCACATGATCACGCGTGCTGCCATATATGATGGAATGCGCCCCGCAGGCGTTGTTGCCTACCATTCCGCCGATCATGCAGCGGTTGGCCGTGGAGGTTTCCGGCCCGAAAAACAGGCCATAAGGCGCGACGGCCATGTTCATCTCATCCAGGACGACGCCCGGCTCAACTCTTACCCAGTGCTCCTCTTTGTTGATCTCCAGTATCCTGTTCAGGTACTTTGAAACATCCACGACGATCCCTCCTCCTACAACCTGCCCGGCCAAAGATGTACCTGCCGTCCGGGGGATGAGTGATGTCTTGTGCTCCCTGGCAAAACGGATCAGTTTCCGGATATCTTCCGTGTTTTTCGGGCGGGCAACGGCAAGAGGCACCTCCCTGTATGCCGACGCATCAGTTGAATATAACAGCTTGAAAGTCTGGTCTGTGAAAAGATCACCATCAAGCGATATCTGGAGTTGTGCGAGTTGATCAGTCAGGGGGTTCAGGCTCATATCAGCCAAAGTTATTCCTTATCAGCCTGGTTTCTTGTAGAAATTCGTGCTTTCAAAGATCTTATCCGCAGATTTGGCTATAAACCCTGAATAGATATTTCCGTTCTCATCAGGGTAACGACGTGCGAATTCGTAATAACAGCCGGGGATCTCATAATATCCTTCCGCGAAGTCGATCCTTACAATGCCGGCCCTGATGGATGATTGTTCCAGCAGTTCCTGCGGTGTGCCTTTAATCTCCCCTCCGGCATCATTGATCAGGAAGCCATTGGATTTCAGCAAGCTGTTAACTTTTTCGACCGAATTATGCTTGTTCAGATAATTGACGCTGACAGTAAAATGATTGGCGCAAAATCCGAAAACATAAACCCAGGCTGCATATTCTGATTCTTCTTTGAGCTTGTTATAAACCTCAAAGGAAGGCTTCTCCCAGGTCCGGCCCGCATAGATCAGTTTATCGGAGTTCATTTCGCTTAACGGAATCTGTCCGGCAATCCTTTTGATCGTGTCCTGGAGGAAAGTGCTGAAATTTTTGGTTAGCAATTCGCTGATAAATACCCGTGGGGCCTCCGGATCGGTTTGATGTTCATAATGGCGGGCGAACAGCTTTTTTTCTTCAAAATTATACTGTCCTTTTTCGATATAACCATTGGCCAGGAAAGGTTTGGCGAGGACGTCAATACCAATCCGCGGGTCATCAAAAGTGCGGAAGGCAATATGGTCATTCACTACCCGCTCGCCTTCCCGGATAAACAGATCGTGGACCTGCTGCACGGCAGGATTATGGGATGTGTAAATGTCCCATAGCTTTCCAAAAATATGGTCAAGTTTCATATGGTAGATTTTTTTTCTCACAGATATACACTGATTATAAGAATAGATTTGCACAGAAATATACTCTGTGATATCTGCGTGTAATCTGTGAAAATCTGTGAGAAATTTTTATATCAAATTTAAAACAAATGTTTGACAATTTGGTTCATAATTCCCTTTTCGTTCTCATCTGCAAAGGTAATTTTCTTCAACCTTTCTGACAGTGATTTTTTTTCATGGAGTGCACCCATAAGCTGATTGGCCAGGGAGTCTAAATATGATGAATTTGCATGTGGAAAAATTATTTCAGCTTTTTTAATCATGCCTTCTTTAACCGTCAGATAAACAGCACATTTCCCATCCTGTATTTCCCATTCTTCATCATACTTATATTCAGGTGAATACCCGAAATTCCATTCTTTTGTTTTATATCTCTCTTCAGCCAGTCTCAAAATAGACTCTTTTTCATGGCTCGATAATTCATCCTGGTATGCACCGGGAATATAATTCCTGATGAATTCCCTGAACATGGTGATGAATCCTTCTACAGTAGTTTCATCCTTCAGCAGTCCTGAAATATTGGTCACCGCAGCCCTGACCGACCTGACGGACTTATCCTCATAATGTTCTTCACGACCGGTAATTGCCTTTTCAAGCACATCAAGATCGGTATTGAAAAGGAGGGTGCCATGGTGAAGGACTTTACTCCTGTGAATATGGGCTGAGTTACCGGAAACTTTTAAACCATCAACCGTAATGTTGTTTTTCCCCTCAAAATAGGCAAGCAGGCCAAGTTCTTTGAGAAACAGGATAACTGGTTTTGTAAAAAACCTGAAATCGACGAGGTTTTCTGTCCGGTCAGTATAAATAAATGAGAAATTAACGTTCCCGAGATCATGATAAACTGTTCCGCCGCCTGTGATTCTGCGGATTACCGGCAAATGCAGGGAATCGACAAATGTATGGTTGATCTCCCGGGACGTATTCTGGTGTTTTCCTATAATAACTGAAGGCTCATTGCGCCAGGTCATAAAGGTATTCACTGCTGCATTCTTTAACAGATATTCTTCTGCAGCCAGGTTATAATAAGGATCGGTTTCTAAACGTTGAATACAGCGCAGCATTTCAATAATTCAATGTACAAAGCTAAATTATTTAGAGGTTGACCCGTTGATTGAATCATCAGAGTAGCACAATTAAAATCCGCGTAGATCCGTTGCATCCGTGTTAATCCGTGTGCCATTAAAAGCTAGCAAACGGAGGACTGGGATTCTTGAGGAGAAATGTGGATTGATTTTTTCAATGTTGTTTTCAGCTAATGAATATATTTGACTTTTAAAAAATACAAAATGAGAAAGATTATTAACACTTGTTCTTTACTCTTGATCATACTATTATCCTCTTGTTCTGTTTTCCAGCAGACCTCTGAAATAGCAACCTTTGCCAGGTGCCAGTTCAGGATTGAATCAGCAAGGAATATGAAACTGGCCGGCATAAATATCCAGGATAAAAATACCCTTTCTGATTTCAGTATCATGGAAATGGCAAAGATCGGAAGTGTTATTGCAGGAGGCACCCTTCCCCTGACCTTTGATCTCAATATGCAGGCAAAAAACCCGAATCCCGGCACCGCAGCGATGAACAAAATGGACTGGATAATGATCGTCGACGACATCGAAATGACCCGGGGAGTGTTAAATCAACGGGTTGAAATCCCTGCAAATATGGTTTCCGAATTCCCGGTGGCCATGAGCCTTGACCTGATGAAATCCCTGGAAGGAAAATCAGGCGATGCACTGATCAATTTTGCATTAAACCTTGCAGGTGCCAGTGATAAGCCATCTAACATCAAACTGAAAGCCAAACCATCGATCCTGGTCGGCACAACACCGATCGAATACCCGGGATATATTACTATAAGACAGGAGTTTGGAGCACAATAGGAAATTATAAATTCTAAATTTTGAATTTTAAATTAAATAGGTATTAATTCAAAATTTAAAACTTAAAATTCAACATTACACAAGTAGTCCGCCTTTCTGGTATATTTCCATCTGCACATCGTAAAACTTGTCGATTTCGGCAGACAGATTGTTTTTTAAGTTGGTCAGGATGCCCCTGGCAAAGTCTACTTTAATGACATCTCCATTTTGAAGGTCAATCTTTTCAAGGACTTCGGGCTTATAAGTCAGGATCGGGAATGCGGCATTGATGGCATTGCGTTCATAGATAGCCCCGAACGATTCAGCCAGGATACACTGAATCCCAAGTGACATGAAGCAATCGACCGCCTGCTGCCGTGAACTTCCGGCACCGAAATTTTTGAGGTCAGCACGATATCACCGGCTTTTGCTTTTTTGGCAAAATCTTCAAATCCCTTGAGGTTATCAAAGGTGTACTGGCCCATTTCCTTGATATCGGTGATGGTCAGGTAGCGGTTATGGAAGATCATATCGGTATCGATATCATCTTTGCTGGATGATCCAGACTTTGCCTTCCACGGCTGTCGGCAATGAACCTGCCGACTCTGTTGCCTTTTCGCCACCGGCTTTCTGTTGTCGGTGACCCTTTGGCGAATACAGGCCGGTTCAACCGGTATCTCATCGCTCCCGGTGATGTAACCCGCAACAGCCGAAGCGGCGACAGCGGCAGGAGAAGCCAGGTAGACAAATCCTTTTCCCTGTTTTCCTTCGAAATTGCGGTTCCCGGTGCTGATGGTCACTTCACCCGGCCCGTTCTGGCCAACCTGGCCTGCGGCACAACCGGCACAACCGGCATTGGAAACCATTGCGCCCGCATCTTTGAAAATCTTGATCAATCCTTCATCCATTGCCTGGTTCCAGATAGCATCTGTAGAAGGGACGATTTTCAGCACCACACCCGGTGCCACCTTTTGTCCTTTCAGGATCATGGCTGCAATCCGCAGGTCATCGATCCGGCCGTTGGTGCAACTTCCAATAAAGCCGAATCAATCTTGGTCTCCTTTGCGGTTTCAAGGTCGAATATCGTCATGCGGATGTCCCGGATTGGCAACCATCGGGACAAATCCGCTGATATCAATATCGAATGACCTGTTCATATATTGCATCCGGATCGGCATTGATCGTCTGATAATCTTTACCGGTAAGGCTTTTCTAATTCATCCAGGACATGTCATCGGGAGTTGGGAAGAGGATGATGATGGCCCCCATTTCCGTACCCATCGAAGCAATGGTGATGCGTTCAGCCAGTGTAAGTTTTTCGGCCTCTTCTCCATAAATTTCAACCGAATACCCAAGAAGCTTATTGGCGCCGAAAATAGAAAGCAGGTTCAGTACGATGTCTTTTGCAGAACAGTTATCATGCCGTTTTCCGGTAAGGTTGATCTTAACTGAAGCCGGAACTTTGAACCAGACAGATCCTTTTGCCCATGCCGCTGCGATATCCTGGTCGCCCATACCCTGTCCGAAAGCCCCGATGGCACCCATGATATTGGCATGGGAATCGGTGGAAACAAAAGTGCTTCCCGGGCCGATCAAGGCCATTGTCAATGGCAAGGTGGGTTCCGATACCGGAATCGACATCGATAGACCTGAATGCCGTTTTCACGTGCAAACTGCCTGCAGTAATGCTGGTTGGCGGCATATTTCTGGTCGGACCCACCCGGGTTGCAATCGAATGTGAAAATAGGTTTTTGAAGGATCATGCAACAGTAACCCATTATCCAGGATGTTCTTCACCACATTGGCCCCGCCAAAATCCCTGTGCCGCGCGTGCATCGATCAAAACATCGACGATATCACCCGGTTTAACGCTCTCATGGTTGGAATGGCTGAGCAATGATTTTTTCAATTATCGTCATAATAGATGGATTGTTTATCTGGAAATTCAATTTTGCAATTTGCTTTGGAATTTGGTACTTGGAATTTGGAATTTTATTTCAGCCTGTCTCTTTAAACGGTTCAAATGTCATAAAATCAGCATGATGAACCATGTAAGCTTCTACGGTTCGTTTCACCATGTCGCCTTCCCCGGCATGGGTGGCAATGATATGGCAGACAGCAGCAGGCAACCCGCATTGTTCAGCCAGCGAAACGCCGGAAAATGGATGACGCAGGTATTTCCCATATTTTCCCTGGAATGATTTTCCATTCGCATCCAGTTCATATTCAAGCAATTTGCCGACATCGGCCAGGATGGCGCCGGCAATCAGCACATCCATATTATGGGAAGTTCATCCTTGAAAAATTCATTCATTTTTTCCGCAGCATCCCTGTGCGACATGAACAACGCAACGCTTATGGTCCATGAAAGAGACTTTCAGGTCAGGCCCGCAAAGCAGGGTAAAAGGAATCTTGTTAAGGTCTTCCGGTTGTCAGAACACTTTTTTCAAGGGCCAGTTCCCAGGTTCTGGCAGTCTTTTCACGTAGATCAGGATCCTGGATCCACTCCAGTTCCGGCCAGAGGTTTAATATTTCGTTCTGTCATAATTTTAATTTTAAGTTAACGATTAGCCAGTTGCTAAGTTGGTGAAATGAATCAATTTGCATTTCACTATTTCACTATTACAGTTTTGCAATCATTGCATCCGTCATCTGCTGCGTTGAAGCAGCTCCTCTTGCTGAATCACATCCGGTTTGCCGGTCATTTTCATCATATCATAGGTCTTAACTTTGCCTTCAGCAACGACAGCGGCAATAGCTTTGCGGATCTTTTCGCCATTTCATCCTTCACCGATGTATTCAAGCATCATGACGGCTGAAACGATCATGGCAATCGGGTTCACGATGGAGACAGGGTTAATCGGCATATTTCGGGGCGGAGCCATGGGTGGGTTCAAATACAGCAATGTCATCGGCCGAGAATTGGCGCTGCAGGCAAATCCAAGTCCGCCGATCAGGCCGGCAAATCCATCGGAAACGATATCGCCGAACATATTCCCGGCAACAATCACGTCATAGGTCTTCCGGGTTTTTGGTCAGCCACATCATCTGGGCATCAATATTGGTATTGTACAACTTGATCTGCGGGATATTCATTCTTCTGACATTTCCTGGGCCATCTTCAGTACATCATCCCTGATGTTTCACGGATCACATTTGGTTTTTCGCAAGCGGTCACGGATTTATAACCGTATTTTTGCATATTCAAAGGCTGCCTTGAGAATCCTTTCGTGGATTTCTTGGTGAAGATCCTGGTGGAAACAGAAATCTCGTCTTTGGGCACCATTCCCGAAATTTTCCATGAATTTCTTATGGGTCATCAATGCTTCATAAACCTGGTCAGGAGGATTTGACCATTCAACGCCGCCATATAAGTCCTTCGGTATTCTGGCGGAAGATCATGATATCGACAATGGGTTCTTCGATACTCCGCCATCAGCACCGCGACGGATGAAATTCAGCGGGTTACCTTTGAATGATTTACAGGGACGCATGCAGATATCAAGGTTGAAATATCTGCGCATGGACCAACGATGGGACTGGAATAGGTAAATCCTTTATCTTTCAGTGCCGGATCGAGTTCAGCTTGCTGCTTCTTCCTTTGGGTTTGGAAGTAATGGCGCCAAACAGGCCGATCTTATGTTCTTCCAGCAATTTCAGCGTACGATCGGGCAGGGGATTGCCTTCTTTGCACCAGAATTCCCAGCCAATGTCGCCATGAACATAATCTGCATCAAATCCGGCTGCATCTAGAACCCGGATGGCTTCCTGCAAAACAACTTTTCCGATGCCATCACCTGGCATGGCAACAATTGTTCTTTTTGCCATAGGTATTTGTATTTTAGTGTGATTACTTTATAGTGTTATAAATCTAACAAGGCGACAAAAATACAATAGGCCGGCTAATTTCCAACAGCTAGGATACTAATTTTATCCTTTCTAAATAAGCTTTTTCATACCTTTGTGACTTCCATGAAACAGCAATTCAGCCAATATCTCGATTTCCCGGTTTTTAAGGCTTTAATCGAAGCGGTTAAGGAATATGGCCATCCTGCCTATGTTGTGGGAGGCTATGTCAGGGATAAGATCCTCAGCCGGCAGACCAAAGATATCGATGTCGTTGTCATCGGCAGCGGTATTGAACTGGCTGAGACTTTTGCTGCCAGGTTAGGCCATGGCGCCAGTGCTAAAGTTTTTAAGAATTTTGGCACGGCAATGGTAAAATTCAGGGACCAGGAGGAATGGATCGTTGAATTTGTTGGTGCCAGGAAAGAATCCTACAGGGCTGATTCCCGCAAACCGATCGTGGAAGACGGAACCTTGGAAGATGACCAGAACCGGCGTGATTTTACGATCAATACCCTGGCACTAAGCCTGAATGAAGGCGATATCGGGAGTCTGCTCGATCCGTTCGGGGGTTATAAAGACCTGGAAGATGGGCTGATCCGCACCCCGCTTGATCCGGACCGCACCTATTCCGACGATCCGTTCGGATGATGCGGGCCATCCGTTTTGCCACCCAGCTGGATTTTGTCATCGAAAAAGAATCATTTGAGTCAATCAGCAGAAATGCAGAACGGATCACGATCATCTCCAGGGAACGGATCAATGACGAACTTGAAAAGATCATCCTGACACCAAAACCTTCAATCGGATTTAATCTGCTTTTTGATTCCGGTTTGCTGAAGATCATCTTTCCCGAATTTGTTGCTTTAAAAGGAGCTGAATACATTGAGGGGAAAGGGCATAAGGATAATTTTCACCATACCTTGCAGGTGCTGGATAATGTTGCTGCCAAATCGGATAATCTGTGGCTGCGCTGGGGTGCGATCCTGCATGATATTGCCAAAGCCGGTCACTAAAAAATTTGAGCCGGGAATAGGCTGGACTTTTCATGCACATGAGTTTGTCGGGGCAAAAATGGTCCCCAGGCTTTTTCATAAGATGAAGATGCCCACGGATGAACGGATGCGCTATGTCCAGAAACTGGTACTTCTTCACCTCAGGCCGATAGTCCTTTCACAGGAAGTGGTGACGGATTCGGCTGTCAGGCGGCTTTTATTCGATGCCGGCGATGATATCGACGACCTGATGTCGCTTTGCGAAGCTGATATCACATCCAAAAATCCCGACAAAGTTCAGCGTTACATGAAGAATTTCGAGGTGGTGCGGGAGAAGCTGGTGGAAGTTGAACAGAAAGACCGGGTTCGCAACTGGCAACCTCCGGTTACCGGGGAACTGATCATGGAAACATTTGGCATTCCTCCCGGAAAAGAGGTAGGGATCATCAAGAATGCTATCCGGGAAGCTATTCTCGACGGGATCATTCATAATGAATTTGAAGAAGCGTTCAGGCTGATGCTTACAGAAGGGGAGAAGCTGGGGCTGAAGAAAGTGTTGAATTTTTAATTTTTAATTTTTAATTTATTCATGCTTCTTCTCCGGAAAAACCCTGCTTATCATTCTTGGCCCGACAGCTTCGGGAAAAACCGACCTGGCCATTAAAGCTGCGAAATGGTTTGGCACCGAGATCATTTCGGCCGATTCCAGGCAGTTTACCGTGAGCTCACCATCGGAACAGCAAAACCTTCATCCGAGCAACTGGCAGAGGTGAAACATCATTTCATCGGGCACATTTCCATCCGGAAAAATACAACATCTCGCAATTTGAGCAGGACGTTATCCGGCTGCTGGAGGAGCTCTTTTTATCGCATGATACGGTTGTCATGACAGGAGGATCAGGATTATATATCGATGCTGTCTGTCATGGCATTGATGATCAGCCCGGGCACGATCCTGCCATTCGTCATCTGCTGACCGAAGATTACAAAGCCAAGGGCATCGGCTATTTCCGGGATGAATTGTTCCGGCTTGATCCGGTTTATTACCGGGAAGTTGATCTGTCAAATCCCCACCGGCTGATGCGGGCACTGGAAGTTTGCATGATGACCGGGAAGCCTTATTCTTCCTATCGAACAGGCAAGCAAAAAAACCGGAATTTCAGGATCGTCAAAATCGGTATCGATATCCCCAGGGAGGAACTGGTGAAAAGGATAAACCTGCGTGTTGATGAAATGATTATCCGCGGATTGGCTGAAGAAGCCAGGGCCAATTATTCCAGCCGTCACCTGAATGCCTTGAATACGGTCGGTTATAAAGAGATGTTTGATTACCTCGATGGGCTTTGTACTTTGGAAGATGCCATTGAAAAGATTAAGATAAATACCCGGAGATATGCCAAGCGCCAGATAACATGGTTCCGCAGGGATCAGGAAATTAAATGGATAACCCCGGATAGCACCATTAATTTTAACAATTTAGCAATTTAACAATTTATCACCTCCCCCCATGATACTCCACCAGTCCCTCGATCGGTGATTTTATCATTTTGGAAACTTCCAGGTTGTATCCATTGGCGACTTCCATGAAAATATCCCGGAAATGAAATCCTACAGATCCGATGACGCCAAGGGGTTGTTGCTGATAGTCAGTATATTGAGTTACCTGTTCTGTAAAAAAGTCCTGGAAGTTCTTTTTCACCAATCCTTTTACAAACTCATCTTCTTTTAAGTCGCCTATGAATAATGAGAATGATGACAGGAATTGGTTCGGGTGTGGCTTGTTATAAACAGAATCGAGGATGTTTTCCAGGGAATAACCGAATCGTTTGTCGAATATTTTTTCAGGTGTCCGGGCATCCTTCCGCGCAAATATTCAGTCAGCCAGAGTTTTCCAAGGTAAGCCCCGCTGCCTTCATCGCCAAAAAGATATCCAAGCGAAGTGACATTTTCCAGGATCTTGCTGCCATCATAAAGACAGGAATTTGAACCGGTGCCCAGGATACATGCGATCCCTTTCTTAAAACCGAACAATGCCCTGGCTGCCCCTAGCAGATCGTGATGGATCTCAAAGTCGGCATTTTCAAAAACATCTTTTAATACATCTTCTACAATGTTGCGCTTGAACATGGTGGAACAACCTGCTCCGTAATAATAGACCTGCTTGATATAACCGGGATTGATAAAAGGAACCAGGTCTTTCTCAACAGCATCCAGCAAAATCCGCGGCTCCATAAAATATGGATTAAATCCGGCAGTCTCGTAAGATCCTGAAGCTTTACCATCATGGATGAAAACCCACTGAATTTTGGTAGCTCCTGCATCGGCAATTAAAATCATTTTTCTGAAAATTTCGTCAAAAGTAAATTAAAAGATTGAGAAGACAGAAGACAGAAGACAGAAGACAGAAGACGGAATTTTATTAAAAACTAAAAACTTAACTCAAAACTCAGCACTCAGCACTCAGCACTCAAAATAGGTGCCCCGGGTGCCGGAGTTCCTTAGGCTCCGGCAAGGTGCAAGTAGTGAGGGCCTGTAGCCCGGGGACACCCGGTTTGAGTGCTGAGTGCTGAGTTCTGAGTGCTGAGTTGGCCCGAATTTATAATGTTAATTTTCCAATTTCTTGACAAACAGCTGCGTGGTCTCGTATCTGACGACTTTAATATTTTCTCCCTTTTCGATATATCCTGTCACGGCTGTTGCATCATAGAGGTTTCCGTCAATCATCACCTTGCCGGCCGGCCGGAGGATCGAATGGGCTATCCCTGTTTTACCAACCATTTCCACGTATTCAACATCTGAAGTAGTATAGCCTTCAGATGCACTTTCAACGGTTTCCAGGGCAAGTGAACCAAACATCCTGTTATGGGTGAACAGCGATTTGGTCAATAAAAATGAGGCCACGATGGCCAGGAAAATCGAAATGATGACCAGGAAAAATGATGAAATAATTTTATTTGTATTAACGTGCGTAAAATCAAAACCTACATTATCAATCAGGCTGAGTGTCAATCCCAGTCACCACCAGCACTATACCGGTTATCCCTGTGACGCCGAAACCGGGTATGGCGAAAATTTCAACGGCTATCAGCACAATGCCGACAATGAATATCAATATTTCCCAGTGATCTGCCAACCCTTCAAGATAAAGTGGGGCGAAATACATCAGGGCAGCCAGGATGGCAGCGATGGATGGGAAACCTATTCCGGGGGTCTGCAATTCGAAATAAATCCCCCCGATGATTACCATGATCAGGATGCCACTGACTACCGGGTTAATAAGGAACCCGATAATTTTGTCCATAGGTTTCAGCTCCTGTTCAATGATCTCATAATCCTTTATCCCGGCAAGCGCCAGGACTTCTTCGGTGTTTTCTGCAATGCCTTCGCAGTAATCCATGTTTCAGAGCTTCAGAAGCTGTGAAAGTCAGCACGCTGCCTGAATCGATGACTCCCTCTATCTTGATCCTCGGATCAACCATGGCCTGTGCGATATTAGGGTCCCTGCCGGTTGCCTCCGCCGTGGAGCGCATCATCGCCCGCATGTAAGATTGGTATTTATCCGGCACGACCTGCTCCGGTCTGGTCTACAACCGTCGCAGCGCCAATAGAAGAGCCCGTAGTCATATAAATACTGTCGCAGGCAATGGCAATCAGTGCACCTGCCGATGCGGCATTATGATTGATGAAGACGAAAACCGGTATCGGTGAATCCAGGATCTTGGTCCGGATCGAATCGGCCGACTCAAGCAAACCGCCATAAGTGCTCATCTCGATCAGAACTATATCGGCTTTTTTCTCAACGGCTTCTTCCAGCGCCATTTTGGTGCTTCGCCAGATTGGCGGTGCAATTTCTTTTTTAATATCGAATTTGTAGATCAACGTTTTTTATTTGAAACGATTGTATCATTTTCCTGTGAATAAGCTAGATACAAATGAGCCTATTAAAATGATAAATAGGAAGAACCGATGTAATATTTTATTGAAGAACTCGTAACATATGCTTAAAATTAATATAAAATGTGAAGTATTGCCTGATTACCTCAATCATTTCCCCATGAACAAAACCATTGCTTGAAACCAATGATTTCCCGAAAATAAAATCATCCCCGCCATTGAAATCAGTCACTTTTCCACCGGCCTGTTGAACAAGGAATGATCCGGCCGCTACATCCCACGGGCTCAGCCCGATTTCATAAAAGCCCTCAAACCGTCCCGCTGCCACATAGGCCAGGTCGGTGGCGGCAGAGCCTAACCGTCTGAGATCCTGTGTCCTTTTTATAAATCCTTTGAAAAGGTCAATATATTGATCCAGGATATGGTCGCGATATATAGGGAAAGCCGGTTACCAGCAAACTGTCCTTTAAGCTGCCTGCCATTTGATACCTTGATTTCCTTACCGTTGAGAAAAGCTTTTGCCGCCTCCCCATGAATAAAAACTTTCGCTTGCGGTTGACCTCATGCACCACGCCGAGGATCACCCGTTCTCCTTCCATGAGTGCAATACTGATCGCGAAAATCGGGACACCATGGATAAAATTGGTCGTGCCGTCAAGCGGATCGATGACCCATTTCAAATCTGCTTCTGCCGGTCCATACTGGCTTTCTTCCGCGATGAAGCCACATCCCGGGACAAGCCGGGATAACTCTTCAACCAGCATTTCTTCCGACTGCCGGTCAACATAGGTCACAAAGTTGTGCTCATCTTTTAACTCAATGTCATTGGCCTTCAGCAATTCAAGCTGCTGCCTGATGTAATTCGCGTTTTGCAGACACAAGACTGAACTACCTGGTTGGTTATATTTTCAAGATTCATGTAGCTGTATCTGGTTTAATATCGATTCCTCTTCCGGTTCCACCATCTGAAGAAAGAATAATCCGCGCAATCACCTGCAATGATCAGACATGATCGCAATAATGGAGTCGCCTGGGTGACTTTCATCCCTATAAAATCATAACGGATATTAACCCTCAATTGTTCGATAAATAACCGTTCCGTCCCATTCAATATGAGATAAATGCTAAAGAGAAATCCGTGTAAC
The DNA here is from genome assembly GCA_963701785.1 of uncultured Bacteroidales bacterium. Taxonomy (GTDB): domain Bacteria; phylum Bacteroidota; class Bacteroidia; order Bacteroidales; family JAGOPY01; genus JAGOPY01. Next base: position 769,916 of record CAVPBC010000003.1, read on the forward strand.
TTTATTTTCTTCCTGACAATCCATAAGCAAGCCGAAAAATAGAAATGCGATGGTGGTTTCATACAAAGGTGTCGGAAAAACAGGCTGATCCAGCACATGGCAATTTCTTCCTGAACAATCCGGGATAAGTACGCCTTCGTTGATCACATTATGGGGGTAATTAAAGGCCCATGCCCAATCGGGCAGAAAAGACAGCCATTCTGGTTTGGGATCGGCATTGACCATTCCCCAGCAACCGTCCCCGGATAGCTGGCAGCCGATCCTCCCAATACCATAGGCCAGCATCAGGGCCGGCGCAACGACATCGGCATTTACCGGCCAGGGGATTTTGTTCCGTTCGACATAAATTGAAACCGCAAATGCCGCCGTGATCAACCCGCCATAAAAAGCCAGCCCGCTGAACGAAAAGAGGGTTCTCAACAGGATCCTTGATCAGTTCGTCCAGATGTTCGATAACGTCGAATAGTTTGGCTCCGATGATCCCGAAAATGGCGGCAACCAGGATGATATTGCCGGTAAGTTGCCTCGGATGGATCAATTCGGTGACTTTTTCAGGTTTAGCAGTTTTTTTCTTTTGCTTTTCGCGATAGGTAAAATAAGTAATGATGGCTGCAAGCGCTAATCCGCCCCACCAGCTTCCCTGCCATGAGAAAATGAATTTTTGAGGGCTTTCCGCAAATTCCGGGTATATGAATCAATGCCCCGACTAATTTATAACCAATGATAAAACTGACAAGGGCGGTTATCGCTAGTTCCTGTATGGTTGCCGGTTTTCCCTTGATCCGGGTTCTTTTCCCGGGGCAAAATGATCTTTTCCCTTTCTTTCCTCCTTAATTCAAAATAAACGACCAATCCGCCAAAAAGGAATGCCATGGCAACAAAAAAACCATAAGTCTGAACGGGCAGTATAATATCCGTTCCAAAGAAGTCATTGATCAAATCACTGAGGCGTGGGTACATAACTTATCAGGTCAGCCGGCATAGAAAAAAGAATTCGCCTATCGACAAAAATAACAAGCTTTTCGGTTACCTTGCCTGTGTTTTATGTTTTTATATTTGCATCCTGAAAATTGTTATTCAAAACTCAAACTAAATTCAAAATTTAAAATTTAAAATTTAAAATTTCCATATGATCCAACGAATCCAAACCATTTTCCTGTTCCTGGCATTCCTGGCAACCTGGCCTTGTTCTTTTTTCCCTTGGCGGGAATTTATTCCAATACGGCCGCATATAAGTTTTATATATATGAATTAAAAAACATGGTTCCCGGTGAAGCATCCCTCTTTTCTTTCATGACGACATTTCCTTTATTGTTGTTGAATATCCTGGTCGGAGCCTTTTCAATTGCCGCTGTTTTTCTTTATAAAAACCGGGTTTTACAGGCAAAGATCGTCCGGATAGCCATTCTTTCCGACATTATAATGATCGCCCTGGTTTTCTTCGTGTACGCAAAGATCATCGAGACAAACCTGCTGGCTTCACCCGATTACCTGGATGAGACCGGGATATATTTTCCTCTGATCTCCTTGATTTTCCTGATCCTGGCCAACAGGTCGATCATGAAGGATGAGAAACTGGTCCGTTCGGTCGACCGGCTGAGATAAGATCAGTTTGAGTTCATCTGGTTATTCTCAAACATATTCATGTCTGAATCTTCCGGTAACTTGAACTCAATGTCGAGATTCATGAATGTCCTTACTGCTATGTTGTTTTTAATTCCGGGCATCCAGCGGATCATCTGAAGGAGCCGGATCGCTTCCTGGGTGCAACCGCCTCCCACAGGGACCAATACCTTGATATTTGAAACCCTTCCCTGGAGCTCAACGACAAACTGCAGGCTGACTTTCCCGGAAAGGTTTTGCCTGTAAGCAGTTTCAGGATATCTTATATTTTTGGTAATAAATGTTGCCAGTTTCATCCCTTTCTCTTCAAAAACAGGATAAGGCTTTTTGTCAGTTTTGTTGTAATCATAAACAATATTCGAAGAGTCTACAGGTGTCGAAGGGATATTCAGACGTCTCGTAACCCCTTGCTTTACAGTGCTTATTATATTTTTTAATATTGAAATCAATAGGAAATTCATTTTCTGAAGCACAGGCTGGCCAAAACTTACGGCCGGTTCCCATAACAGCATGTTAAACAGTCTAAGCGCTTCTGCATCCAGTTCCGGGCTGACTTTTTCCTTTATCCTGACATGGTTGACAGCTTCCGTCTTTTTCAACGATAAATGATATAACAACTTTTCCTTCAATATCCTGCTTCAGCGCCTGGTCAGGATAAATGACCTCGGAACACAGGAAATCCTGCAGCAAATTTTGGCTCACTATAGGGATGGGCAGGGATAAAACTCTGTGAATAAGAAAAGTTTAAAGGATAAGATGAAGTAAAACAGGATGATAGAAATGATAGAACCGGCTTTTTCATCTCGCTGGTGTTTGTCTGTAAATATAGACAAATTTCCTCGTTTTTGAGAAGTCCTGGCCATAGCTGATTTAATTAACTTTATCAAAAAATTTATCATGTTGATTTTATATATCGTTTTATCGTTTTTATTAGGAGCGATATAGCCTGGCTGATCATGAGGACCGTATTGCAGCCAGCCAAAAACTTTGCTTCAGGAACAGATATCGAAATTGGATAAGGAAGCTGGAATTTTGCAGGAAAGATTGCAGTCGTTTCAGTCCGAAAACCAGAAATTATTGCGTTGGAACTCGGCTCAGAGAGGCAGACAAGGCGAGGATACGGCTATCCGCCTGGCCAAACAGGGCGCCGATTATGAAAACCTGCGGGAAAAGCTGAATACACAAAAAGCTGAACTGGAGGACCTTCAAAAAAAATTCTACAACCGAATTCCAGAATATAGCCCAGAAAATACTGAAGGAGAATTCCAGTGTATTTACCAGTCTGAACCAGAAGAATATCAATGATATACTGGTGCCCCTCAAGGAAAAGATCGATAAGTTTGAGAAGAAAGTTGAAGATACTTATCAGAAGGGATTGGTGGAACAGACCCAGCTCCTTGGTGCTATCAAGAATCTTCACAAATTAAATATCCAGATCAGCCAGGAAGCGAATAACCTTACCCGCGCATTGAAGTCGGATTCCAAGAAGATGGGTAACTGGGGCGAAATGATCCTTGACCGTATCCTGGAGCAATCTGGCCTTGAAAAGGGTAAGGAATACTTTACCCAGTATACCGACAGGTCAGAAGAGGGAACCATTCTCAGGCCGGATGTGGTGATCAGGCTTCCTGAGAAAAAGCATATCATTATCGATTCGAAAGTGTCGCTTATCGCATACGACAGGTTTGTCAACAGCACAGAAGAACTGAAAAGGACCGATGGCAAAAAGCGCATGTTGATTCGGTCCGTGAGCACATCAAAGGCCTGAGTGAAAAAAGTTACACCGGTGCGATCACGCTCGATTCGCCCGATTTTGTATTGCTTTTCATGCCGCTTGAATCAGCTTTCAGCCTTGCCATTCAGCATGATCCCGAATTGTTTAACTATGCCTGGCAGCGACGAATCGTCATGGTCAGCCCGACCACTTTGCTGGCTACCCTGAAAACCGTCGAATCGATCTGGAAACATGAAAAGCAAACCCAGAATGCCATGGAAATAGCCCGGCAGGGAGGCAGCCTGTACGATAAGTTCGTGAACTTTATCGCCGACCTGGAAAAGATCGGGGGGCAGATCAACTCCTTGCAGAATACTTACCAGGATGCACATAAAAAACTGACCAGCGGGAAAGGAAACCTTGTGAGGCAGGCTGAAATGATGAAAAAGCTTGGCATAAAGACCGAAAAGTCAATGGCTGATAAGTTATTACCAGAGGATGAGGAATAATACTTTCATAAAATTGCTGATCTTACCTATCCTGCTGTTAGTTTTAGCAGGATGCGAGACTACATCAAAAGTCAGCCTGCATAATCTGGTCTTCCTCTACGATACAGAGAAGCAGTTTACCGAACTGAATAGTTGGGTTTACCATACGAATGATTCCACTTCGACACTTATTTGTGGAAGTTTTATTCAGCAACCTGTTGTATCAAAAAGACCCTTACAGCGGTCTCTATACCTCGTCTTACCGTTTAAGTTACAGGATTTCCGAAGGTTATGATGCAAAAGAGATACTGGGGACATCTTCAATCGTTTCCGGTGATTCATTGAATTACGGGAAAAACACCGGGATTGTCCATTCTTTTGAAGTTAAAACAAAACAACCGGGAGAGTATTTGCTGGAGATTACGTTATTTGATTTTAACAGGCAATCCGGATCAACCCAGTACCTGGAGCTCGCTAAATAATAACAGGAACGGCCGGCAGAATTTCCTGGTGCTGAACCGGGACAACAGATTGATCTTTGAAAGCTATATCCCTGAAGGTGAGCAATTCCGGATCATTACCGATCAGCCTGGAACGGGCTACTGTGGTAAGCCATTACCAGAGGGATTTTCCGGTGGCCAGGCCGCCTTATACCGAGGACCGTGAACCGGTATTCGAGTATGACCCGGATAGCATGTTTCATATTCCATTATCGAATGGTGAATCGGAATGGATCACGCTGGATAAGACCTGGTTTCTATCATTTCAGAAAGGATACTGTTTCCAGGGAGGGATTGACATTATACAGGTTTCATGAGGGATTTCCGGAAATCACATACTGCCGAGGAACTTAGATACCCATTGCGGTATATCACCACCCGCAAAGAATACGACTCCCTGATGGAAAACAGCAATATGAAAGCTGCTGTTGATGATTTCTGGCTGAAAACGGCACGGACGCCGGAAAGGGCCAAAATCCTCATTCAAAAATATTATTTAAACGTGGAAGAAGCGAACCGCTATTTCACTTCTTATCTTGAAGGGTGGAAGACTGACCGGGGCCTCATCTATATTATTTTTGGCAAGCCGGACTATGTTTACCGGGGAAAAGGAACTGAAGAATGGATTTACGGCGAACCCCAGAACCGAAGCTCACTTCGCTATACTTTTGTCAAAGTTAATAATCCGTTTACCGATAATGATTACATGTTGCTCCGCTCACCGACACTGAAAGACTCATGGTTTATAACCGTTCAGAGCTGGAGAAGATGAAAATTACGCGATTGTCAATAAGGAAAAAGCAATGTTAAGATAATGGAAAAAGAAAATTTCATTTATGGCCTTCACCCTGTAACGGAAGCAATAAAAAGTGGCAAGGAAATCGACAGGATATTTTTTAAAAAAGGGCTGCAGGGAGCTTTTTCCGCTGAATTACTGCAATTGGCCAAAGACTTACGACATTCCATTCCAGTTCGTTCCGCAGGAAAAGCTCGACCGGATAACAAGGAAAAACCACCAGGGTGTCATCGCCATGATCTCGCAGATCAGTTACCAGACCCTGGAAAACCTGGTGCAGATGGTTTTCGAGGAAGGTAAAAACCCGTTGTTCCTCATCCTCGATTGGATAACAGATGTGCGGAATTTTGGTGCCATTTGCCGGACGGCTGAATGTGCCGGCGTCCATGGCATAATCATCCCCATGCAGGGCAGTGCCCAGATCAATGAAGAAGCCGTCAGGACATCTGCCGGGGCTCTGCTCCGTATACCTGTTTGCCGTGAAAAATCGCTTAAATCCACTGCTAAATTTCTCAAGGAAAGTGGAATTATGCTGGTTGCAGCCACCGAGCATGCCGAAAGAAACCTGTTTTAATGCGGATTATAGCGGACCCGTCGCCATTATTATGGGATCGGAAGAAACTGGTATTTCACCGGAATTGTTGAGGATTTGCGATCAGATGATAAAAATCCCGATGCAGGGAGAGATTTCTTCGCTCAATGTTTCCGTGGCCGCAGGGGTGCTGCTGTTTGAGGTTGTGAGACAGAGGATTGGATCATGAAAGGATTTACACTTTACACTTTACACTTTACGATCTTGAATCTTAGTCTGTAAATTGTAAACCGTAAATCAAGTCAGCTTTTCTTTCAGATATTTCCCGGTAAAAGATTCCTTCAACATTGATCAGATCTTCCGGGACCCCTTCAAAAACGACATACCCGCCACGCTTCGCCTCCTTCCGGGCCCAGGTCGATCAGCCAGTCGGCGCATTTGATCACTTCCTGGTTGTGCTCGATGACGATGATAGTATGTCCTTTTTCAATCAGCGCATCAAACGCATCCATCAGTTTCCTGATATCATGAAAATGCAGACCTGTGGTGGGCTCATCGAAAATGAACAGGGTAGGGGACTGCAATCCGCCTTTGGTCAGGAAATACGCAAGTTTGATACGCTGGGCTTCGCCGCCGCTGAGTGTGCTCGACGACTGCCCCAGCTCCAGGTAACCTAATCCGACATCCTGCAATGGCTTTAGCTTTTCTACTATTCTGCGGCAGGTCGACAGGTGGGTTTTTGCCTGGAGAAAAAATCAATCGACTGGTCAACGGTCATTTCCAGGATATCGACAACGTTTTTATCCTGGAATTTGACATCCAGGACTTCATCCTTGAACCTTTTTCCCCCGCACGATTCACAGGTCAGGCTTAAATCGGCCATGAACTGCATCTCGATTTTCACGATCCCTTCGCCTTCACATTCCTCGCAGCGTCCGCCCGGGATATTAAAAGAAAAATATCCGGGTTTATAGCCCCTCACTTTTGATATCTGCAGATCGGAGTAAAGGTTACGGATATCGTCATAAGCTTTCAGATAAGTGGCAGGATTGGATCGGGACGACCTGCCGATCGGATTCTGATCCACAAATTCAATCAGCGAAATCCTGTTAAAATCTCCCGATAAGCGGCCATATTGCCGGTTTTTTCGTTATTTCCGCCATGGAGTCTTTTTCAAAGCCGGGTAAAGGATATTCCTTACAAGCGATGATTTTCCCGACCCGCTGACCCCGGTAATCACTGTCAGGACATTGAGCGGGAACTTCACATCGATCCCTTTCAGGTTATTTTCCCGTGCCCCGATAATTTCGATGTATTCTTTCCATCTCCTTCTCCTTGCAGGCACAGGAATGCTCAATTCTTTCGCAATATACTTGGCCGTCAGGCTGCTTTTTTGTTCCTGCATTTCCTCAAATGTCCCGGCAAATACCACTTCGCCTCCCTGGTTTCCTGCCAGCGGGCCGATATCGATAATATAATCCGCCGCGCGGATGATCTCTTCATCATGTTCAACAACGATCACGGAATTACCCAGGTTCCGCAGGTTCATCAGGACTTTGATCAGCCGGTGCGTGTCGCGCGGATGCAGGCCGATACTTGGTTCATCCAGGATGTACATCGATCCCACCAGGCTGCTGCCCAGCGATGTGGCCAGGTTGATCCGCTGCGATTCGCCCCCGGAAAGGGTGGATGATGGCGGTTGAGAGTCAGATAGCCCAGCCCGACATCTTCAAGAAATTGAAGCCTGGTGCTGATTTCCAGCAACAACCGTCTGGGAAACCTTCATGATCATGTTCCGATAAGTTTGATATGCTTGAAAAAATCAAGTGCATTGGTCACTGGCATGAGCAGGATTTCACTGACCGATTTCCCGCCGATTTTGACATAATTGGCATCTTTCCTGAGCCTGGTGCCCAGGCAGTCGGGGCATACCGTTTTGCCCCGGTAACGCGAAAGCATCACCCGGTACTGGATCTTATAAGCTTGTTCTTCGACATACTGGAAAAAATCATTCAACCCCTTGAAATAACTGTTGCCGGTCCAGAGCAACCGCCGTTGCTCATCGGTCAGTTCGTAATAAGGTTTATGAATCGGGAAATCGAATTTGTAGGCGTTCATGACCAGCTCATCCTTCCATTCCCCCATTTTTTCCCCTTTCCAGCAGGCAATGGCTTCTTCGAATATGGATAATCCTTTGTTAGGTACAACCAGGTCTTCATCAATGCCGATGATACTTCCAAAACCTTCGCATCTTTTACAGGCCCCATAAGGATTATTGAAACTGAAAAGATTGACGGAAGGCTCTTCAAAGGTGATCCCGTCGAGTTCAAACCGGTTCGAGAATTCTTTATGGCTGATCTTTCCTTCCGTATCTATCTCAAAGTGGCAGGTTCCGTTCCCTTCGTAAAATGCAGTCTGAACAGAATCGGCAATACGCCCGGGAAGATCGTCGTCCTGTGAATTTATCACAAAGCGGTCGATCAGTATCTTAAGATCTTTCTCATCTTTGATCTGCAGGTGTTCTAATGCTTCATCGATCCTGATCAATTCTTTCCCGTTGATAAGCCGGCTAAAACCCTGCTGCAGCAATAAAGTGAGCTCGGTAGCAAGATTTCTGCCAGCTTTACGGATCAAGGGGACAGGTTATCGTAACCCTGGCTCCTTCCGCAAGGGAAAGGATATAGTCGGTGACATCAGTTACCGTATGCCGTTTAACAAGCTAGTCCGGAAACCGGTGAGTATGTCTTGCCGGTGCGTGCAAACAACAGCTTGATATAATCGTAAATCTCGGTCGAAGTGGCAACCGTAGAGCGTGGATTGCGCGTGTTTACTTTTTGCTCGATGGCAATGGCCGGTGAGATGCCTTTTATAAACTCAACTTTCGGCTTGCTCATCCTTCCAAGGAACTGACGGGCATAAGCACTCAGGCTCTCAACATACCGCCGCTGCCCGTCGGCAAAAAGCGTATCAAATGCCAGCGATGATTTACCTGATCCGGATAATCCGGTGATCACAACCAACCTGTTACGGGGAATGGCCACGTCAATATTCTTCAGGTTGTTAACCGAAGCTCCCTTGATCAGGATGAATTTTTTAGCGTCAAATAGGCTGAAATCGATGCCTGGCATGAAAAAAGTATGAAAATATTTACAAAAAAAAGAGCAAAATTATGAATATTCACTTGTATTTGTGATTTTAATATCTATATTTGCATTCCTTTCGGTTTCAAAAAAACCGTTCAAATAGTCATATCTTGTTTTAACAAATCAAATAGGAGGAGCATTATCGAATAAATATTTACCCTTTTTAAGCAATATTCACCTTAAAAAAGGAGGCACTATGAAAGCTGCCATAATTAGCGATAAAGAGCTAATTGGTAAATATTTAAGCGGTAATGAGAAGAGCCTGGAAAAACTGATCTATCGTCACAAACGCAAAGTTTACGCCTACATTATGATGGTCGTTAAAGACGATCAGCTGGCTGATGATATTTTCCAGGATACCTTTATCAAAGTGATCAATACTATCCGCTCCGGATCTTATAAAGAGGAAGGTAAATTCATCCAATGGGTGATGCGGATCGCTCACAACTTGATCATTGATCATTTTCGCCGCGCTAAAAGGATCCCTGTTATTAGCAACTCCAATGATGAGTATGACATATTCGACATGGTACGGGTCACCGATCCTTCCATCGAGGAGCAGATCATAACCGATCAGATCTATGAGGATGTAAGATCACTCATCGAACTGCTCCCTGACGAACAAAAAGAAGTCCTGGTCATGAGGCATTATTCAAATATGAGCTTTAAAGAGATTGCCGATGCTACCGATGTCAGTATCAACACTGCTCTTGGAAGGATGCGTTATGCGCTTATAAATCTCAGGAAAATTATTAAGGATAAGAACCTTATCCTGTCAGCCTGATAAATTAAAATATTTTTCCGGCATCATAATATTTCCCGGTTTTTTCCCGTTTACTGTCTATTAAACCTTAATTAATAGCGTAGCCTATGGAAAGAACCATTACTCCTCATGATTTACAGCATTATCTTCAGGAAATCAAGCAGATAGAAATTGGGGCCACGGGGAAAAAGCTAAGGGTGCATGGACCCAGTAACCTTACCCTTCAGAACATTTTCAGGTATTCAAGTGCATTGAATATCATGAAGACTCAGTCAGCCGGTACAATATACCAGCTGGCAAACTGAAAGAATGCTTAATCGTGGAATTAAATAGTTGATTTCACGCAAAGTCCGCAATAAATAAATTAAGAACGCAAAGTAAGATTTCGCATTTTACTCTTTGCGTTCTTTTATTTATACTATTGTGATCTTTACGTGGAATTTTGATTTTTTTTTTCAACAGACCGGGTATATTTTTGTAAAATCCCGATTAACAGGTAAGAAATCATGAAAAAAGCGGACCGATATAAAAATATACTGGAGTATTTTTCACAAAATCAACCTATTGCAGAAACCGAGCTGGTTTATCATTCACCTTATGAATTGCTGGTTTCGGTCATCTTATCAGCTCAATGCACCGATAAACGCGTAAACATCATAACACCAGGTTTTTTTAATCGGTTCCCGACAGTTGAAAAGCTGGCAGTTGCAAGAGAACACGAGGTCTTTGAAATAATTAAAAGCTGTTCCTACCCGAATAATAAGACCAGCCATCTGGTGAAAATGGCTGCCATGGTCGTTGAACATTTCGGAGGGGAAATACCCTCAGATGTGGATGATCTGCAGAAATTACCGGGTGTGGGGAGAAAAACGGCCAATGTGATCGCATCCGTTGCTTTCAACCAGCCGAAGCTTGCTGTTGATACTCATGTTTTCCGGGTTGCTGCAAGGATTGGGCTGACCTACCGGGCCAAAAACCCGCTACAGTCAGAATTACAGCTGGTGAAGCATATCCCGGAGGAGAAGATACCTATTGCCCATCACTGGCTGATCCTCCATGGAAGATATATATGCCAGGCCAGGAAGCCAAAGTGCGGGGAATGCGGGATAAGCCACTTTTGTAAGTATTTTGAAACATCTTCGCATGTTGGTAATCAATGAAAACTAATAAGATGAAAAGGATGACCCTGAACCTGAAAATGAATATTTTTGTGAAACACTAACTTTAAATATTTAAAAAGAATGAACCTGAAAGTCGGAGATAAAGCTCCCGCTATTGAAGCTGTTGACCACAATGGCAAAAAAATATCGCTGGAAGATTACAAAGGCAGTAAAGTCATCCTTTATTTTTATCCAAAGGATGATACGCCGGGTTGCACAGCAGAGGCATGCAACCTTCGCGACAATTATAACATGTTACTGGAAAAAGGCTTCAAAATCATTGGAGTGAGTGCCGATAGTGCTACTTCACATCTAAAATTTGCCGGCAAATACTTTCTTCCATTTCCCTTGATCCCGGATACTGACAAAGTTATTATCAATGCATACGGTGTATGGGGAAAGAAGAAATTCATGGGAAGGGAATATGATGGCATTAACCGGATGACTTTTGTTATTTCAGAAGATGGGCATATCCTTAAAATATTTGATAAGGTGCAAACCAAAGACCATTCTGACCAGATCCTGTCAGAGGTAAATTAAATCATAACTTTTAAATTTTTAATTATGGGTGGAGAGAACAATATTGACCAGAACAGGAAAGAGAAGATGAAGGCCCTGGAAATGACCCTGGGTAATATCGAAAAGCAATATGGCAAGGGGACGATCATGAAACTGGGAGATACCCCTGCAGAAAATATACCTTTTATCCCGACCGGATCTATTGGATTGGATGCGGCGCTTGGTATTGGCGGGTTTCCCAGGGGTAGGGTCGTTGAGATCTATGGACCGGAATCCAGCGGTAAAACCACCCTGGCGCTGCACGCTATCGCAGAAGCACAAAAACTGGGCGGCATTGCTGCGTTTATTGATGCAGAACATGCATTTGACCGTTTTTACGCCCAGAAGTTGGGCATCGACATCGATAACCTGCTGATTTCCCAGCCTGATAACGGTGAGCAGGCCCTGGAAATAGTGGATAACCTGATCAGGTCGGGTGCGATTGATATCATCGTGATCGATTCCGTGGCAGCCCTTACGCCTAAAAGTGAAATTGAAGGCGAAATGGGCGATTCCAAGATGGGATTGCAGGCCAGGCTGATGTCGCAGGCACTCAGGAAACTCACGGCTAATATAGGCAGAACAGGGTCATGTTGCATTTTCATCAACCAGCTGAGGGAAAAGATCGGCATCATGTTCGGTAACCCGGAAACAACCACCGGCGGAAATGCGCTTAAATTCTATGCATCCGTTCGTATCGACATCAGGAAAATAAACCAGATCAAGGAAGGCGAGGAGAGTACGGGTAACCGGGTGAAAGTTAAAGTGGTTAAGAATAAGGTCGCACCGCCTTTTAAAAAAGCTGAATTCGACATTATGTACGGACAGGGCATTTCACGTGTCGGTGAGATTATTGACATGGGTGCCGATTTTGGTATCATTAAAAAGAGCGGTTCCTGGTTCAGTTATGGCGAAACCAAGCTTGGGCAGGGTAGGGATGCCGTTAAAAAACTTCTCGTCGATAATCCTGAACTTGCCGAAGAACTGGAAAATAAAATCCGGGAAAAGCTAGTTGTAGCCTGATTATCCTATTCCTTTAATCCTTTAACAACCAGAGGATGAAATACTTTATTCCCTTTTGGGTGCTGTTCATATTATTTGGATTTTCATTGTCTTCCTGCAGACAGGAAGGTGAAAAGAAAACAACTCAGGAAGAGCGGCAGCATGCACCTGTAAATGCCGAATTGGAAGTATTGGATGCAAATATTATATCTGATTCACTTAACCCGGAGAATTATTACCTGCGTTCACGCTATTATCTGGAGCAGAAAGATATTAACAGGGCATTGTCAGACATCAGCAAGGCGATTCAGCTAAATGAGAACAGGTCCGACTACTTTGTCACGTTATCTGATATTTACCTGGCTATGGGCCGGATACCAAATTGTTTGGAATCCCTTAAAAAGGCTGAAGAGCTTGACCCGGCAAATAACAGCGCATTGCTGAAACTTGCCGAGGTATATCTCATCCTGAAAGACTATGCGAATACTTTTGAATACACGAAAAAGGCGCTTGAACTGGACCGGATCAATCCTGTGGCCCATTTCATCCGGGGTTATGCTTATATGGAGTTGGGTGATACATCTCTTGCCATAATGAATTTCCAGGTTGCGGCGGATCAGGATCAAAACTACTACCCGGCTTATATTGAATTAGGTTCGCTTTATCTGGCCCAGAAAAATCCCCTGGCTTCGGGATATTTTCAGACGGCCACCCGTATAGATCCAAACAGGGGAGAAGCTTATTACCTGCTGGGGATGACTTACCAGGAGCAGGAAAATATCCCCAAAGCGGTTGAAACATATGAAAAACTCCTTGTCATTTCTCCGGATTTTAAAGAAGGGCATTACAACCTGGGATATATTAATCTTGTTTATATCAATGATTTCGAGGCAGCGATCCGGTATTTTACAAAGGCTGTGGCCCTTGATCCGGAATATACCGATGCTTATTTTAACCGTGGATACAGTTATGAGTTGATGGGTGATTATGTGAATGCCCGGAAGGATTACCAGAAAGCGCTCGAGATCGTCCCGAACTATGAGCGGTCGATCGTTGGTTTAAACCGATTAGATAGTCTTCAAGAGTAATTAAAAGAGGCTACCGACCTGGTATACTGCGAAAGCTGCCACCCATGCAAGTGCGGTGGTATATAACGCCAGGAATGCAGGCCATTTCCATTTCCCGGACTCTTTTCTTATGGCAGCGATTACAGCAATGCAGGGGAAATAGATCAGGATGAAAATCATAAAAGAAAATGCGATAAGAGGTGTATAAACCGGTTCACCCATACGCGTTCCTGATGTATGGACATGTGCTTGAAGTTTTCCGATGAGTCCTGTTACACCTTCTGTATCATCGCTTTTATAAAGAACACCCATGGTGCTGACAACCACTTCCTTTGCAGCGGAGCCTGCAACAAGACTTACGCCCATCCGCCAGTCAAATCCTAACGGCTCGATGGCCGGCTCAATAAACCTGCCGATCTGCCCGATAAACGATTGTTCCTGCTGCTCCTGGCGCATGGCAACTGCTAAACTTTGAGCCTGTTTGTCGTCTTTTGCCTGGCTGATCAAATTTTGATAATAGCCTTCGCGTTCGTGGTTTCTTGGAAAATACCCGAGTGCCCAGATGATGATGGAAGCCACAAGAATGATGGTGCCCATTTTTTTCAGGTATTGTGCGCCTTTAAACCAGGTGTGTTTTAAAATGGCTTTCACGGTAGGCATCCGGTATGGCGGCAATTCCATGACGAATGGGATCTCCCTGGCTTTGAACAGGGTATTTTTCAACAGGAATGCTACCAGTGCAGCAAGAGCAATACCTATAAGATAGAGCGAGAAAAGGATCGTGCCCTTGAAGCTGAAAAAGAATGCGCTGATGAGGAGGACGTAAACAGGGTATCTCGCACTGCATGACATAAACGGGATGATCAGCATGGTCACCAGCCGGTCGCTCTTATTTTCGATCGTACGGGTTGCCATGATAGCCGGGACATTGCATCCGAATCCCATGAGCAAAGGAATGAATGACTTGCCATGCAGACCGACTTTATGCATCAGTTTATCGACGATAAAGGCAACCCGCGCCATATACCCGGTGTCTTCCATCAATGAAATGAACAAGAAATAGAATGAGGATATTTGGCAAAAAGATGATCACACCCCCGACGCCACCAATGATGCCATCGATAACAAGGTCGTTTAAAATCCCTTCGGGGATGATCTTATTCAGCAGGTTGCCAATCCATTCAACCAGTTTTTCGATAAGCAGGACTGGATAATCACCTACCAGGAAAGTGGCCTGGAACATGATCCACATCAGGAGTATAAAGATCGGGTAACCGGAATATTTTCCGGTAAGAAAATGATCAATGCGTTGAGTGAAGGTTTTTCTTGTTACGTCAGCAGGTTTGAAAGTTTCTTTCAGGGCACCTTCTATGAAACCGTATCTTGCGTTTGCCAGGAGGCTTTCAGAATCTTCACGGTAAAAATTCTCAAGCCGCAGGATTTCCTTTTCCACAACATCCTGCAGATCCCCATTTTCCTTTAGTCCTTCGAATAATAAATCCGTCTGCTTGTCTTTTTCCAATAATTTTATGGCAAGATATCGCCGGGATAAAGCATTTTCCTTTTCAAACCGCCCGGAGATAGTATTCCTGATCTTTTCAATGGACTGCTCCAGTTCATATCCGTAATTGATTTGAACCTTCCTGGAATCAGGTTCCTTTTCTTCATAAATCTCGATGATCTTTTCAAATAACTCCTGCACTCCTTTGCCTTTGGAAGCAATAGTGGGAACAATAGGGATCCCGGTCATCTTCGCGAGCGTTTTGTAATCGAATATATCCCCCTTCAATCTCATTTCATCGTACATGTTCAGGGCGACAACTACCCTGACCCCCATATCGATCAATTGCGTGGTAAGATAAAGGTTTCGCTCCAGGTTTGAAGCATCGACGACGTTGATCACCACGTCAGGAGCCGATTTGGAGAGATGCTGCCTGACAAAGAGTTCTTCCGGGCTGTAATAGGACAATGAATAAGTGCCCGGAAGATCGGTAACGCGTATGTTATAACCGTTAATCCTGACTTTGGCCGTCTTTGAATCAACAGTTACCCCTGCATAATTACCAACATGCTCCCGGGAATGTGAAGCATGGTTGAAAAGGCTGGTTTTGCCCGAGTTTGGGTTTCCTACCAGGGCAACTTCAATCAAATTATCTCGTTCGTGAAGAGCGCTTTCTGAATTCCCGGTCTCGGTGACACCGTCAAATTGCAGGTTTTTTGCAATCTTTTCAGCCTCTTCCAGTGTCATCACATCAATTAATGCAGCTTCTTCAAGCCTCAGTGAAACATTCGAATCCAGGATGTGGTATTCTACCGGGTCCTGCAAAGGTGCAGCCTTGATAACGGTTACCCGTTTACCCCTGATGAAACCCATCTCCATGATCCGTTTGCGGAATTCTCCCTGTCCCCTGATCTTTGTGATGATCCCTTTTTCGCCTTCTTTAAGCTCGTTGAGCGGCTTCATTAATTTAGATTAAATCCAGATAAGAAGGCAAAAGTATTTAAATTCGCTCTATGCTTAGCGGGATTGTATTCTAAATATTGTCTAAATAGAAGACAGAAGACAGAAGACAGAAGTCAGAACAGTTCAGGATCCTCCCTGGATAGAATGGATTTATTGCATAAAAAATGTACATATCGCAGGTTGCTTAGTATCTTAGGGCCCCAGCGGGTTTCGAAAAGTGATTTGCAATCGTGCACCGCATTTTGTTTTGCAGCCTGGGAGTTTCTCTGGTAAAGGAGTATGAAATCTTTCAGGTCCTGGTATATATCGGTGAAATTTTCTGATAAGCTTGATTTAACGGCCTCATATTCATTGAATTCTTCATAATTAACCTGGTGGTATTCATCCTCTGTCGTAAATGTGGCCCGAAGTATATTAAAAACATCCTGCCACTCTTCTTCAGTTACAAATCGCTCACTGGTCTCAGGATACTCCGGGTTTATCATCGGTAATAATTTACCTTTCAGGTAGATCAAAGGGCCTATTTTAAGGAAGAAATCATATATATCAGAATTGATTTTCTCGCTTACTTTTTCTATAAATATGCAATATTCATGGGCTACGCGAAGAAATTCCAGTACGTTAAGGGAATTTTCCGGTTCAAGAAATGGTTCTGATTGAGATATCATATTTAATATTTTGTAGTATCTTCGTCAAAGATTTTAATCATATAATTTATCCCGATAATCTTTTCGTCAAGCTGCACGTTAAGATTTTTTGCTTTTTAAAATTAACAAATAAATGATATGGATCGTTTGAAATTGAAACAAAAGATCCTGGATGCTTGTTTTAAACAGCAGACCAAGGTAATTGAAAACCTGAAAGTGGTGATGGAAGAAGTGGCTGATAGTGCGGAGGAATATGGACTTCCGAAGGACTTATACGATTCATACCGAAACCAGATGATGAGTAAACGGGAAATGTTTGCCCAGCAGCTCCTGAAGATTAATGAGCAGGTCGATATCCTGCGAAGGGTTGATATGACCCGCACCTATCACCTGATCCGGTTTGGTGCTGTCGTTATCACGGAATCCCAGCGATTATTCGTTGCAACCGGAATTGGAAAAATCATGGTTGAAGGCGAGGAATACTTTGTAATTTCAGCGATGGTGCCTTTCTATACTGCCATTGACGGTAAAAAAGCCGGTGATACTTATGAATTCAGGGGTAAGAAGGAGAAGATACTGGAGGTTTTTTAAAGTCATCAGTCGTTAGTCATCAGTCATTAGGACTTACTTTCCAAGTTTGTATATTTTAACAGCTGCTTTTACTACTAATAAGAAAACTACTGTACCGATCACCAGGTCGGGGATGTTTGAGTGAAATACAAGTACTAAAATTCCCGCAGCGATTACCCCGAAATTTATCAGCACATCATTTGACGTGAAAATGATGCTGGCTTTCATATGGGCCTCACTGCTTTTAGATTTATTAAGCAAGTAAAGGCATATACCATTGGCTATAACAGAAAAGGAAGAAACGATGATCATCATCCTGAAATCCGGTATGGTTTCAACACCGGAAAACCTCCTGATGACTTCGGTAAATCCTGCAATGGCAAGGATGAACTGAAGGATGCCAGCCAGTTTAGCCGTATTTTTTTTCATTAGTATGGTGCCCCCGACGGCAATCAGGCTGATTCCGTAAACAAAAGCATCAGCAAGCATATCCAGGCTATCAGCTACCAGACCCATCGACTTGGAGATCAAACCTGTCGTCATTTCAATAATGAAGAAAGTGAAATTGATGACGAGTACCGTCCAGAGCAGTCTTCTCTGGGAAGCCTTTATATCAGTATCTGACTGCGTTTTATTTTTTCCCATGTTTATATTATACTTTAGTGGTCAATTCCACTAATTTATTGACTGTGTTCCAGTTACGGGTAGTTGCCCTTACTTTTAATTTATTTTCGAAAAAAGTATTGGATAATCTGGTGGTTCCATAACCTCCGGCGCAATCGAGGTAAATTTCCCTGTTAATAATTATAAACCTATCGGGGGGGGAATTAAAATGATTAATCTTCTCTATATCAGCTGGCTGAGGTTTATCTTCAAGGAAAGTGATGTAAAATTTTTCCGTGGCATACCCTTCGCCTTTCAGGAAAGGGTTTGACCGTAGGATTGCTTTCATTTCATCAGCTGTTCTTATAATCACCGGCACCTGAAATCCATATTTTTTAAAAATAGCAGATTCAATTTTTTGAGTCAATTCTGAAATTGAGGCATCATGAATTGAGTTGAAAATGACATTTCCGCTTTGAATATAGGTAATGACTTTTTTGAAACCTATCCCTTCATAAAGTTTAACCAGGTCGGTCATCTTTATCTTTTTCTGACCGCTGACGTTAATTCCTCTTAATATTGAGATAAAGGTTTCCATTCATCCTCCTATTGAACTTTGAACTTATTTTCCCCTGTCTACCATAATACGATAAGGAAGATGATCCCGATCACGATCCTGTAATATCCAAAGTGCTTGAAGCCGTAATTTTCAACTATTTTCAAAAATATTTTTACAGCGATCCAGGCAGTGATCATGGCAACAATAAACCCGATTGCCAGCAATAATAATTCATGATTAGTAAAGATGACAGGTGTTTTGTACAGATCATACCCGGTTGCGGCGAACATGGTTGGTACAGCCAGCAAAAAGGAAAACTCGGTAGCCTGTTTCTTGTCGAGCCCGTTAAAAACACCGCCGATGATTGTCGCCGCTGCCCTTGACACGCCGGGTATCATTGAGAAGCATTGGATCAGGCCGATAAAAAATGCATTTTTGTAAGTAATATTTTCAAGCACATCGGTCTGACTCTTTTGTGCCACAACTTTCCTGTCAATTAATATCAGGATCACACCGCCTATTATCAGGGAAACCGCGACTATAAAAGGGTTAAATAAATAGGCTTTGATGTAGCTGTAGGCAAAAAAACCAACGATGGCGGTCGGTAAAAATGCTATGCCAAGTTTAAGGTAGATTGGAATTCCCTGCAGGAACCTTTTAGCATACATCATCACGATGGCCATGATGGCTCCCAGCTGGATAGAAATCTCGAATGTTTTAACAAAATCAACTTCATGAATTTTCATGAGGCTGGTTGCCAGGATCATGTGACCGGTGGATGATATCGGGAGGAATTCTGTTATTCCTTCGATAATGGCAATAATGACAGATTGAATAAGGGTCATCTTATCGGTTTAAACCTTTAATGAGCGCCAAAAGTACTATTTATCTTGCATACCCGCATTACTGAACCCTTTGGAACCACTGGAGTATGAATAGCAGGACAATCAACGGTCAGCCAACTTAAATTTCTAATTCAGATAATTTCTTGAAATTATCATCAAGACAAAATTGTTAAATATTTCATAAATTTCTGGAAATTAATATTTTGCACAGTACCTTTATTCCGCCAATTTTTTATTAGACTTTTTTATTATTAATTCTCCCAAGTATTTAAACCTTAAAAAATCATCATCATGAAAAAATTACTTTTAATGGCTTTGAGCCTGCCATTATTTATTGCCTGCACCAATGAAAAACCTGCAGAGAAAAAGAGCACAGCTGCCGTAGTAGAATCTAAACCGCAGCCGGCTGAGTTTGCTGATCCAAAATATGCCGAAATAGGTAAAAATATGATTGCAGCTTTGTCAGTTGGTGATATGGCCGGCTATCTGAATGTTTATGCCGATAATGCAGTTTATCAATGGAATAACGGCGACAGCCTTGCCGGTAAACCTGCTATTTCGGATTACTGGACTAAAAGGAGAACCGAATTCCTTGATTCCCTTACGTTCAGCAATGAAATCTGGTTACCTATAAAAGTTAACCAGCCTCAAAGCGTTGAAGCCCCCGGAGTTTGGTTACTGGGATGGTACCAGGTGAATGCAAAATATAAAACGACCGGAAAGCGGATGGCACAGTGGATGCATATTGACCTGCATTTTGACGCTAATGATAAAATTGACAGGGTGGTGCATTATGTTGACCGGGTTCCGATCAATGCGGCATTGGCTAAATAGGTCATCACATGCCTTATGCCAGCTGCATATTCCGGATGATCGCTTTTACTCTTTCGTCCAGCATTCCATTTACTTTCGCAAAATCAGTTCTGGCGCCAAGGTTTTCCTTCACGCCAAAATAGAACTTGATCTTGGGCTCGGTGCCACTGGGACGTACACTGATCTTGCTTCCGTCTTCGAGGAAGAACTGCAGCACATTGGATTTGGGCAGGTCTATAGGAAAACTGGTCCCGGAAACCATATCTTTGGAAAGCGACAACTGGTAATCCTTGATAACCAATACCTTTGATCCGTTGATTACTGTAGGAGGGGTGCTGCGGTAACCGTCCATCATCTTTTTGATCTCTTCGCTGCCGGATTTGCCTTTACGCACAACCGAAATCAGGGATTCTCTATACAGACCGAATTCCAGGTAGATGTCGATGAGCATTTCATACATGGTCTTGCCCCTTGTTGCAGCCCAGGCGGCGGTTTCAGCCACCATCGCACACGCGCTGATGGCATCCTTGTCGCGGACAAAATCACCGATCATGTAGCCATAGCTTTCCTCCCCTCCGCCGATGTAAACCTTTTTCCCTTCATTCAGTCTTATGATCTCGGCAATCCATTTGAAACCGGTGAGCACATCATAACACTCCACTTTGAACCTGTCAGCAATGTCTTTCAGTATTTCTGAGGTTACAATAGTTTTAACGATATATTCTTTCCCGGTCAGTTTGTTGTTTTCCTTCCATTTAACCAGCAGGTAATAGGTGAGTAATGCAGCTGTCTGATTGCCATTCAGGAGTGTAAAGTTATTATCCAGGTCACGCACCGCAATACCGATACGGTCGGCATCAGGATCAGTAGCCATAACCAGGTCGGCGCCTATTTCTACTGCCTTTGTGATTGCCATTTCAAGGGCTGCAGGTTCTTCAGGATTGGGGGACTTGACAGTTGGAAAATTGCCGTCATAAACGGACTGTTCTTGTACAACGGTAACATTTTCAAAACCAAATTTTTTCAGGGCGGCCGGGACTAAAACTCCTCCTGTGCCGTGTATCGGAGTGATAGACGATCTTCAAATCCTTATGCTGTTTGATAACTTCGGGCGAAAGTGACAACTGGTGAACCCTGTCAAGGTAAATTTTATCTATTTCCGCACCAATCATCTCGATATTTTCTTCATGGCCGTCGAATTTTACATCTGCCACAGAAGTGATCTTCTGGACTTCAGCTATGACGTTCTTATCATGAGGCGGGATCAACTGGCTACCATCTTCCCAGTAAGCTTTGTATCCATTATATTCCTTTGGATTATGTGAAGCAGTGATCACGATGCCACTCTGGCATCTAAAGTGGCGGATGGCAAATGATAATTCCGGCGTGGGCCTGAGGGCTTCAAATAAATATACATAGATGCCATTGGCTGAGAATACATCCGCAGTGATCCGGGCAAAATAGGGACTGTTGTTCCTGCAATCATAGGCGATGGCCACCTTGATCTGCTGCTGGCCGGGAAATATCTTCTTCAGGTAATTCACCAGGCCCTGGGTAGCCATACCCACCGTGTACTTATTCATCCTGTTCGTCCCGACACCCATGATCCCACGTAATCCGCCGGTTCCAAACTCCAGGTCCTGGTAAAAGGATTCCACTACCTCCTGGGGATTATTTTCAATCATTTCCTTTACCTGGTTCCGTGTTTCTTCATCGAAATCACCGGTAAGCCAGGCTTCTGCTCTGCTGAGAATTTGCGGATCAATCATAATAGAATTTAGAATTTAGAATTTAGAATTTAAAATTATTGCTCCATGCCTCCAAGCATTCCTTCAGGCTATCTTTCCACTCCGGAATCGATACCCCAAAGTATTCCCTTATTTTCGTTTTGTCCATAACGCTATATTGGGGTCTGGGTGCTTTCTGGGGATATTCTCCCGAGGTAACCGGGTAAACCCGGCAGGAAATTTTGGCCATTTCAACTGCTGCAAGTGCAAACTCAAACCAGCTGCACTCTCCTTCATTGGAGTAATGGAATATTTCTAACCGGTGTGATGACAAAGCCTTTGGCAGGATATCAAGAATTGTGACAGCCAGGTCCCTTGCATAGGTCGGGCACCCGAACTGGTCAATGACTACATTCAGTTCCCCTGTTTCTGCCCCTTTTTTTATTATCGTTTTCACAAAATTGGCCCCGAATGAAGAATATAGCCAGGACGTGCGGATGATCATTCCTTTCTCAAGGCAATTCAACATAGCTTCTTCACCGGCAAGTTTCGACCTTCCGTATGAAGACCGCGGGTTAGTTAAATCATCCTCCCTGTAAGGCTTGCTGCCCTTGCCATCAAACACATAGTCGGTGGAGATGTGCACCATGTAAGTATTGTGCATTTTACAGGCATTGACAAGGTTTGCGACTGCATCCTGATTGATCAGCATAGCTGCTTCAGGCTCCAGTTCTGCCTGGTCGACCGCGGTGTAAGCGGCACAGTTGATCACCACATCAACATTTTGATCCCTGAAGAATCGCTCAACATTTCCGGCATTTGTTATGTCAAGCTCGCCGATATCTGTAAAAATAAAGTTGTAAAAAGGATATAATGCAGATGCTTCCCTGAACTCATGGCCTAACTGGCCGTTACTGCCGGTGATAAGGAGATTTAACATCTTTCAAAGAATTCAGACTACTGAACGGAAATATTCAATTGTTTTTTTAAGTCCTTCTTCAAGCTGAATTTCAGGTTTCCACCCGAGCTCTTTCTTTGCGAGTGAAATATCGGGCTGGCGCTGAAGGGGATCATCTTCCGGCAAAGGCATAAAAATCAGTTTTGACTTCGACCCGGTAAGCATCAGAACCTTTTCAGCCAGTTCGAGGATGGTAAATTCATTTGGATTCCCGACATTCACCGGCCCTATGAATTCATCATGTGTATTCATCAGCCTGGTCATTCCTTCGATCAGGTCATCAACATAACAAAAGCTGCGGGATTGCGATCCATCTCCGTAAATTGTAATATTCTCATTTTTAAGTGCCTGGACTATAAAATTTGATACTACCCTGCCATCGTGTGGGTGCATCCGTGGTCCGTAGGTATTGAAAATCCTCATGATCTTGATGCGGACTTTATTCTGATGGTGGTAGTTCATGAAGAGGGCTTCGGCGCAGCGTTTGCCTTCATCATAGCATGCCCGTGAGCCGATCGGGTTAACATGCCCCCAGTATGATTCGGTCTGGGGGTGCACTTCCGGGTCGCCATATACTTCTGATGTAGAAGCCTGCAGGATCTTTGCATGCACGCGTTTTGCCAGTCCGAGCATATTGATGGCGCCCATGACGGAGGTCTTAATGGTTTTGATAGGATTAAACTGGTAATGGATAGGGGAGGCCGGGCAGGCGAGATTGTAGATTTCATCGACCTCAATGAAAAATGGCATGGTGATGTCGTGGCGGATGACTTCAAAATAGGGATTTCCCATCAGGTGCGCGATGTTGCCTTTGTCACCGGTGAAATAATTATCGACACAAGTCACATCATGGCCTTCAGCCAGCAGTCTTTCTACGAGGTGTGACCCCAGGAAGCCCGCACCGCCGGTTACTAAGAATTCGTTTTTTCAATTCAAATACAATTTATATATTTAATGCTTAATGCTTAATGCTTAATGCTTAATGCTTAATGCTTAATGCTTAATGTTATGCAATGCTTAATGATGAATGAATAATCAAAAAATATATTATAATTAATCCTTAAATAATTACGCATTAATAATTATGCCTTTAACATTAAACATTAAGCACTATTCCTATTTTATTCCTATTCCAAAATATTCAAATCCTGCCGCTTTTATTTCTTTCGCGTCATAAATATTTCTGCCATCGAAGATAACCTGATTTTTCAGAAGTTCTTTCATCATGTTCATATCGGGTACACGAAATTCCTTCCATTCGGTTACCAGGAGCAGGCAATCTGCATCCCTGAGAGCTTCATAAGGATCTTCTGCATACTCGATAATATTGCCGATCCGGCGACGGGTTTCGCCCATTGATTCCGGATCGTATGCCCTGACTTTACAACCTGCCTCAAGGAATTTATCGATCAGCACCAGGGATGGAGCTTCGCGCATATCGTCTGTTTCTGGTTTAAATGAAAGGCCCCACATAGCTATTGTTTTCCCTTCGAGATTTCCATTGAAATATTTCCTTACCTTGTTGAAAAGAACAGATTTCTGGTCGTCGTTAACATCTTCAACAGCTTTTAAAACGCGCATCGGGTAACCGTTCTCTTCGGCTGTATGGATGAGTGCTTTAACATCTTTTGGAAAGCATGACCCTCCATAACCAATGCCAGGATATAAAAACTTAGACCCAATGCGGGGATCGCTGCCTATGCCTTTACGGACCATATTTACATCTGCGCCCATGATTTCACACAGGTTGGCGATGTCGTTCATGAAACTGATCCTGGTGGCCAGCATGGCATTAGCAGCATATTTGGTCATTTCAGCGGAAGGGATATCCATGAAAATAACCGGGTGGCCATTGAGCGTGAACGGTTTATAAAGTTTACTCATCAGCTCCTGTGCCCTTTCGGATTCGATTCCGACAACGATCCTGTCGGGTTTGAGAAAATCGTCGACAGCAGCCCCTTCTTTCAGGAATTCAGGATTTGAAGCCACATCAAATGGAATACTGATCCCTCTTTTATCAAGTTCTTCCCGGATAGCTTGTTTAACCAACATTGGCAGTGCCAACAGGGACAGTACTTTTAGTAACCATCAGCAGGTAACTGTCCATATGCTGTCCGACTTCCCTGGCCACGCCAATGACATAAGACAGGTCAGCGCTGCCATCCTCATCCGGAGGGGTCCCTACGGCACTGAAAACGACTTCACATCCATCCAGCGATTCAGCCAGGTCTGTGGTAAAATGCAGGCGGTTTTTCGCAACATTTCTTTCTACAATTTCCTGCAAACCAGGTTCATAGATCGGTATGATCCCTTTCTTCAGGTTATCGATCTTGGTTTTATCAATGTCCACGCAGGTTACATCAATTCCGACTTCGGCGAAACAAGCCCCGGAAACAAGCCCGACATACCCGGTACCTACTACGGTAATCTTCATAAATATTCAGTATGGTTATTTTACCAGGCAAAGGTAAAAAATATCAGGTATAACTTTTTTAACTAAACTTGCATTATGATTCGAATAAGGAAAGGCGAGAGTCAATTTGTCACTGGTCGTTTCAGAAATTATCGAAAGAGGTTAACTCCTAAAACATATTCATCATGAAAAAGGCGACAATACTGCTGCTATCCATTTTGATATCGGGTTCTGTTATGGCCCAGTTGCAACGGTCCATTCCTCCTCATGCGCAGGCACCTGCGCAGCCAATGCCTCAACAAAAAGAAACTTTTGATGCGATAAGAGCCTCTGTTATCCAGAATTTTGAAACATACAATGACTTTAGCCTCATTATGAATCCATGGACAACACAGGATGTGGACGGTTATCAGACTTATGGAATCACCGATGTCACTTTTCCGCATTCAGGTGAGGCGATGTCTTATATCGTTTTCAACCCGCTTTCAACCACTCCTTCGCTGATTGAGGATCCTGCATTACTGCCTCATGGAGGGTATAAATATGCGGCTTGCTTTGCTTCACTGACCCATCCCAATAATGACTGGATCTTTTCACCGCTTATTGAACTGGGCACAAATGGCCGGTTGAAATTCTGGGTTAAATCGTATACAAGCAATTACGGCCTGGAAAGGTATAAAGTCGGGGTATCTACAACCAACACCAATCCCGCCAGTTTTACCATTATCAGCGGGGATGGTTATCTTGAGGCGCCTGCTGATGCCTGGGTGCAAAAGGAATTCGATCTGTCTGCATACAGCGGTATGGATATTTACGTGGGCATTCAATGCATTTCAGACGACGCATTCATATTTATGGTTGATGATATTGAAGTCACATCGGTATTGCCGGGTAATTCCACATTAACAGGTAAGGTCACGGATGCTGTCAATGGCAATCCTGTAGCAAATGCGCAGGTCTCCATTGCCGGATTGAGCGACAATACAGATGCAGGCGGGAATTTTTCCATTGCTAATATCCCGGCCGGGGTCATGTATGGCAATTTCACGGCCACACCCTTGCAGGGTGATGCCCCCCTGACCGTTCAGTTCACCGATCTGACCACTGAGGGCACTCACACGGTAACTGCTTCTGCAACCGGATATACTTATTATACAAACAGCCAGGTTTCTATTCCAGTCGACGGGACGCTGGATTTGCAAATTGCACTATCGCCCACCCTCAGCGAGGATCAATACAGGTTTGTGCTGACCTGGGGCGAAACGCCGCCTGACCTGGATTCACATCTGAAAACCCCGGATATTGAGGGATCTGCCTATCACGTTTATTTTGAAAACCAGGGATCGGCAGATAGCCCGCCTTTTGCCATCCTGGATATCGATGACCAGTTGGGTTACGGCCCTGAAACCACGACGATCTATGATTTGCGGCCAGGCGAATATCATTATTATATCCATAATAATTCCGGGTCCCCTGAAATCAACACTTCCAATGCGGTTGTCCAGATCTATAACAAAGACGGCCTGAAGCGCACCATCCAGGTCCCGACAACAGGGACCGGGCTTTTCTGGGACGTTTGTACACTGAACGGATCGAACGGGAGTATAAGTGTTATCAACCATATCACTGATTCTGAACCTGGTGGTTTACCAAAGTTAACTCCTGATCAACTGGCGAAAAAGACTGCACCGGATGCAAACCGGGGTCTTAATTCATGGAGCTGGGATTTTGGCGATGGTGGCAGCAGTACATCGCAGAATCCTTCTCATACCTATACGACAAACGGTACTTATACCGTCAGCCTGGTGGTTTCCGACGGATTGAATAATGAGGTCGAAACCAAATCTTCATTTATCACTGTTGGTCCCCTGGGAGAGAATGAGTCAGTATGGGAAAAGGAAATCAGTATTTACCCGAATCCTGCCAGGGATCTTTTGCAGATAAATACAAGTATTCAGGTTAAATCTATATCACTAATGGATTTAAACGGACGCCTTCTTTTAAAGAACGATGATCCAGGATTCAATCATTCTTTAAATCTTGGCAACTTACAGGAGGGTGTTTACATCCTGGTCATAATGACTGAGCAAGGAAACGTTCAAAAGAAGGTGGAAATCAAGAGGTAAGTGAAATTGTCGCGTAGGCCGGGGGTTGTCTTGAACGATTTACTTATCCGCCTTAATAATGCAAAACAGTTACGCACTTTGCTTGAAAGGGTGTGCGCCCTTTGCTGCTTCGCGCTCACGGCGCACCTTAATCCTTGATACAACGAAGAGAATAGCCTGATGCCTTGGTTCCGGTAGTCGTCTGACAAGCGCCGCTGAGAAAGTACAAGTTTCTGCCTGTTGTAGTTAAGCCCTGATTACTGTTCCAGTAGAAACCTACCGTACCCCTGAGCTGTACAATTCCTGTGCTTGCGTTAAGATTCCCGGCAGCATGCATTTTCAAAGCAGAACCAAACGGGCCGTTCCAATTTGTCCAGCCTCCACTGGCATCCACGTTCGAATATTCTGTATTAGTGGGTATACGCCAGGTGCCTCCTAATTCAAGGGCGCACGGATCGCTTGTTAGAACCCAATTCGAGTATTCATTGATGCTGATTATCCAGGTAGTATTTGGTGTCCTTGTTGTACCATCATGTTTATACCCTTGTGCAAGGTTGAATTGCCAGTACCAGCCCGCAGAGGCCTCAGTGGTGTCGCTTACAGCAGTTGCCTGATGGCTGGCGCCAAGATTACTTGTAATCCAGCACTTTGAAGGTTCTCCCGGGACATTGCCAATTGTATTGTAAGTTACCGATTTGGTTACAGGAGCAACATCTCCGGCTACATGATTTATTGTGATGGAAGTCCCACAAGAAGAACAAGATAAAGTGGTTTTTGACAACGTAGTCGGTGTGGAATGCCCGTAACCATTGTATGCCCAGACATAGCTGGTATTGGCTGTTCCACAGGTCAGTCCTGTTTCTGTTTTTGTTGTGCTGGCAAACAGGTCTTCTGAAGTCGAATAGTTATTAACTGTGTTCCACTTGTAACCTGTTGCATCGACCGAGGTGTTCCAATTCCATACTATCTGATTCCAGGAAGCTGCGTGCGTGCCGGTTAGGGGCGCAGGTGGGACACTAATGATGGTTGATTCTGTCAGGATTGTGGCAATTGAATTGGAGCAGGAATTGTATGACCAGACATATCTTGTATAATCTGTATTGCTGACTATACCAGTCTCGGTTTTTGAACATACCGTTCCCATATCTATCGCAGAGCTAAAATTATTTGTTGTATTCCATTTGTATCCTGTGGCACCGTAAACTGTATTCCAGTTCCAGATAATTTGACCTGGCGAGATCACATTAATACCTTCGACTGGAGAAAAACAACTACAGGGAGCAAATGTTTTCCATGTTCCATTTGAGTAAAAACTAAATGAGCCATCCACGCCGCAATCCAAACAAAAGACCATTAATCCATCAGCTGGATTGGAGATGGCATTGCGCTGATCAAAATTCATCCTTGGAATTAAGATACCTCTGTTTGTGGAATTAATATCGAGCATCGAGGAGTTGTGAGGCTCACTGCCATTGGAATTGATGGCTACCTGAGAAAACAGTATACTGCTGTTAAGCAGTAACAATACGATATATAATGTTAATTTTTCCAAGCTTAATTATTTGAATGGATTCATAGTTCAATCCCTTTAACAATAATCAAACCAATAAATTAAGATGCATGATTTGTTATTATTTTTCATAATGTGTATAACTTCGAAATATCTATTAATGTCAATTTAACTTCGAATGGATATAAAAATTGCCTGAAATTCCGGATGATATGAAGAAGTGTTAAAAAAATCCATATCATAAAATTATTGAAAGCCATGTTTATTAAATAATAGAAGTTTTGATAACTCATTATTAAATGCGGAGTCGTCTTGAGAACAATTTGATAATTTTGTTATCAATATGATAATTCTGATGAAGGATGAGGATCATCAGAATTACAATCCAGTAAGCCTCAATCTATCAATTCCCTTTTCATTATATAAATTTGTATTAATTAAAAAAAAAGCAATAATTTCATAGGATATTTTTATTCTGAAAATATCTTGTTAATATCACATATCATTATTAGCGAACCTGTCAAATTAGCAGCTATGAAAACATTCAATAAAAATCTGGTCCGCATTGGCATGGTATTCCTGCTTTTTGCCATAGCTTATGCAACAATGGCACAAAATACATTTGTCACGGTCAATGGAGTGCTGAAGGATTCCAAAACCGGTGATAAAGTAGCTTATGCCACCATTACGGTTCCCGGCACGGGGATTGGAACCGTATCAAACTCCGACGGAGAATTCACCTTAAAAGTGAATACTTCGCTCAATGCCGAATACTTTGAAGTATCGCACCTTAGTTATTCAACGGCAAAATTTAAAATCAGCGAAGCAGTCGGAAAAGAAAATACATTCAACCTTGAAATCCAGCCTGTCCATGCTGAAGGAGATACCCGTTATGCCAAAAGACGCCCGCGGAATGGTGGCCATGGCTTTTAAGAACATCAGCGGGAATTACAGCGAAGTGCCTAACATGATGACCGGTTTTTACCGTGAATACATCATGCAGCGCCGCGATTATCTTTCCATTGCCGAAGCTGTTGTCGATATTTATAAAGCACCTTATCTGAGCGGGCAGGAAGACCAGGTGAAAATTTTCAAAAGCCGCAAAGGCTCCAATGTTAAGAAAGCCGATACCCTGATGGTTCAGCTTCAGGGAGGCCCTAATGTATTGTTGCTGCTTGATATTGTCAAAAATACCGACCTCAGCATAGCCATGGATGATCTTGATAATTACCGGTTTGAATTTGGGCCGGTTGTAAATATCGATAATAAACAGAACCGGGTAATTACCTTTTCTCCCAAAGTGGTAAAAGAAGAGCCGCTTTATAATGGGAAGCTTTACATTTCGCAGGATAACATGGCCATAACACGGGCTGAATTCAGTCTCGATCTGAGTGATGAAATCAAGGCTGCGCGCGCTTTTGTTAAGAAAAAGCCGCTGGGATTGCATTTTATGCCGACTTCGACCAGCTACCTGGTAACCTATAAAGAACAAAACGGTAAATATTACCTCAACTATGTCCGGGTCGACCTGAAATTCCGCTGCGACTGGAAGAAAAGACTATTTAAAAATAATTATACCATGATGTCGGAGGTTGCCATCACCGACAGGCATGAGGATCATATCTTCAGGTTTGAAAACCAGGAAGTTTTCAGGTCGAACATGGTTTTTACGGAAAAAGTCGAGGATCTGACAGATGTCGATTTCTGGGGTGAGCACAATATCATTGAACCGGAAATATCCATTGAGAATGCAATAAAGAAACTTTCGAAGGGTATGGAGAAGTGAACGCCCTCCCGGGCGGATTCATTTCTCATTTCGCAATAACAATACCATTTCTCAATAATTGGAGATTTGTAAAATTATTCCTTAAAAAACTTGACAAAAGCCATATTTTTTCTTATCTTTCGTTTGCCAAATCCTATAACCAAAACATTGTAAGCCCTCCTTTAATATTTTCCGTTATAGCCTGACCAGGTCATTATTATTAACAAAATCCTAAAGCGATGAAAACATTTGTTTTTATGTTCTGCTTTATTATGGCAGGTGCATTTATCCAGGCGCAAATCATTCATGTTTATCCTGATCCGGATTCCCTGTACAGTACTATACAATCAGGGATCAATTCCGCAGACCCTGGCGATACCGTTTTGGTAGCAGATGGGTTGTATTATGAACAGATCAACTTCCTCGGCAAAAAGCCACTCATGGTGGCAAGCCAGTTCCTGATGGATGGTGACACCAACCATATTGCAAATACCATTATCGACGGCAGCCAGATCAGCGATGATGACACCGCCTCTGTTGTGCTCTTTATCTCCGGGGAGGATACCACTTCGGTCTTGTGCGGATTCACGATTACAGGAGGTCGCGGAACGCTCGACTGGTTTCCGGGCATAGTGGGAGGAGGCATTTATGCCCGGAATTCAGGTCTTACCCTCAGCCACAATATCATCACCGCGAATTCACTTGACGATGGCAATCTTCCGGGGAACCTGGGAGTTAACGGCGGCGGTATTATGATTGATAACAGTAACAACTCCTGGAGTATCATTGAAAATAATGAAATATCGTACAATTCCGTCACATCAACAGACATTCAGTGCGGTGGCGGTGGAATCATGGTACTTGGAAATGTTAGGATCGTTAACAATTTAATTAAGAGTAATTCCTGCACACAGAACTCGGCTGATCCTGATTTCAATAATTATGGAGGGGGCCTTAGCTTCCAGGCATACGGGAACCAGAAATTGGTGTTGCAGAATAACATTATTGAGAATAATACGATTACCGCAATCAATGGCACTGGAGGAGGGGCGGAGCTTTATGAAAGCATAATTAGTTGTACAGGAAATGAATTCAAAGGAAACAAGATCATTGGCCCGATGCCCCAGTCGCTTGGAGGTGGAGGCCTGGCGCTCATATCACTGAAAAGCGGATCCGTGATTACCGGTAATACATTCACTAACAACGAATCAGTGGGTGATGGAGGTGGCTTATACGACTTGGGAACAAGTAACTGGCATATTATTGAGAATAATTATTTCTTTGATAATTTCGCCCTTACCGGTGGGGGGCTTGCATCCAGCCAAAGTAGAATTATTCTTCAAAATAATGTATTTTTTAAAAACGAGGCCAGTTTATCAGGTGGTGCCCTATACCTAAATGGCAACGATCCGGCAGATCAACATTCTGCCTGCATCATCAATAATTCATTCTCTAAAAACTCAGCTTCCACAGGTGGGGCAATTACTGCTAACTGGGTCAATCCCATTATTTTAAATTCTATTTTCTGGCAGGATTCAGCAGAATTAGGACCGGAGATCAGGGGAGGGACTTATTTTGTAGAGCTTGCCTATTCTAATATTGATACCAACCTTATTTACCATCCCTTATGGGAAGTAATCCTCGGAGAAGGGATGATCAATGAAGATCCGGTTTTCGCTGATACATTACTGAATTTGACCGACCTTAGCCCCGGCATCGATATGGGAATTGATGAAGTATTTTGCCACTATCACACATGGGCGGCACCGTTATATGATATAGATTCTCTCCCCAGGCCATGGGATGCCGGTTTCGATATGGGAGCGCACGAGTATGGAGCAGTGGGAGTGCGGGAGTCACCATTAATTAACCGTCAGTCCTCAGCCGTAAGAAGTTATCCGAATCCTTTTTCCGGCTTCACAACCCTGGACTACGAGCTAAAGCATTCTGCAACAGCAAATTTATCGATTTATAACCATCTCGGGCAGCAGGTGGCGGTTCTGGTAGATGGGGAGCAGGCGGCGGGCAGGCAACAGGTGAGGTGGGAAGCGGGAGGAATGCCGGCGGGTATTTACTTCTTCAGGTTGACAGTCAGCGGTCAGCGGTCGGCTGTAGGGAAGTTGGTGATAAAATAAAATGAGGTTGTCTCAAGGTGTTTGTAAGTTTCACGCAGATTCTAAGACCTAAATCAAAGGTAAAAACAATGTTGTTAACTTATTTGGCAGGATGTTATGAGATTCCGGCTTACACCGGAATGACGGCGAGAATTAATTTTTCTCTTCAAGCAGAAAGTCCCGTCATTCCAGCGTAAGCTGGAATCTGCCAAATTTAATTAGATGGAATTATCGCAGATGAATATTCCGCGAAATCTACGTAAGAATCAGCGAAAATCTGCGAGAAATAAGAAAAACAGCTACTTTTGATACAGCTTCAGCACCCATAAAATATGACGCAATGAAACAGGTTTTTTTCATAGGAATAATGGCATTGATGGTTTGGGCCTGTTCGCCACTCAAAGAGGCCTCAAAAACCTCAGCTACCCTGACATATAACAGTCAGGACAGCACCGAATATGAAATCTTTATCGATGACCTTAAGTTTGATCAGTGGTACTTGATCAATTATTCCGAGGCTAAAGATCATTCAAATGAATATTACCATAGTAAAAACCTGGTAGCCGTATCAAACTGGAATGATTATTACCGCAAAGGCAGGTACATGCAGTTCATGGATTCCTACATTAATTACGAGCCACAAATCAATTACGGCATTGAGGTTAATCGTAAACTATACTGGTACTTTAAATTTGTGCAGGATAATTACAAGATTCGCCTCTTCTGGTAAATGTTGCTTCCTCCCTGGCGGGTTCATTTCTCATTTCGCAATAACAATACCATTGCTCAATAATTGAAGGTTGAAAATTGAAGGTTGAAAATTATTGAGAAATGAGCAATGCTCAATGCGAAATGTTGGTGATCCTGCCGGGATTCGAACCCGGGACCCACGACTTAAAAGGCCGTTGCTCTACCAGCTGAGCTACAGAATCTCAAATGAGGGCGCAAAGATACAATTTTAAGTTTTAAATTTTAAGGGTTAAGTTCGGGAATTTATTTTTTTTTAATTTTCCCGAACTTAACCCTTAACCCTCAACACTTAACACTTAACACTGTCACTCGATGTCTCCTTTTCCTTCCCTCACTACCACGATCTCGTCGCCGGTGCAGTCGATGATGGTGCTGGGCGTGTTGTCGCCGTGCCCGCCGTCAATCACAAGATCAACCATGTCCATGTAACGTTCATGGATCAGTTCGGGATCGGTGGTGTATTCCAGGATCTCGTCATCATCATGGACTGAGGTGGACATGATCGGGTTGCCCAGTTCTTTTAAAATTTCAAGCAGGATCGTGTTGTCAGGGATACGAATACCGACGGTTTTCTTTTTTATCCCGAGGATCTTGGGGACGTTGCTGTTGGCTTCCAGGATATAAGTGTAAGGCCCGGGAAGGGTCCGCTTCATCCTTTTGTACACTTCGTTGCTTATGGGACGGGTGTATTCCGATAAATGACTCAGATCGTAAAACAGGAATGAGAAATTGGCATTCTTGGGATTCTGACCTTTTATCCTTGCGATCCGCTCGTGTGCCCTGGGACTGAAAATGCTGCACCCGATGGCATAGATCGTGTCGGTCGGAAAAATGACCACACCTCCGTTTTTTAGGACAAGCGCTGCTTCCCGTATAAGTTTTTCGCTGGGGTTCTTATCGTAAATCTTCAGTAACATTGGCACAAATTTACAAATAACCAAGAACCAATGACTAATGACTAATGACTAATGACTAATGACTAATGACTATGAATAAAAAAAGGGTAAGCCCCTTATGTCGCACCGCTCAACCATCTACCCTTGCTGCCTTCCGACCCTGGGGGAGTTCAACGGGAGCTGGTCGCATAAGACTTACCCGGCGCAAAAATAATAAAATTCCAAGACCAAATCCCAAATTCCAAACAAATTCCAAGCACCAAGTTCCAAACAAATTCTAAACGCCTAAAGCTTAAAATTCAAAACTGTTTTGACTTTTGAATTTGATTATTTTGAATTTGTTTGGAATTTGGTGTTTAGTGCTTATTCTTGGTGAAATGCATTTCAATTATTTTCTTAGCTTTGCACATACCTAATACTTATACCTATGGAAAATAAACCTTCAATTGTAGTCTTAAGCCTTGGCTACGGGGTGATCATCGGCCTGGCTATGATAGTGTTCAGCCTGATCCTGTTCCTGATGAACCTTTCACAGGGAAGCGGATTGGAATATCTTAGTTATCTTATCCTCCTGGCAGGAATTATCCTGGTCCAGATCAATTACCGCAACAAATACCTCGGCGGTTATATTGATTACGGTAAAGCTTTCCTTATCGGATTTCTCTCCAGTGTCTTCCTGGCTCTGATCATGGGTATTTATACATATATCTTCTTTAAATATATCGATCCGGGTGCAATGGAAGAAGGAATGGCACTCGCTGAGCAAAAGATGATGGACAGGGGGATGTCGGATATGGAAATTGAGCAGGGAATGGCCGTGGCAAATAAGTTCCAGTCTGCAGGAATGTTCACTTTTTTTGCTATTGCGGGTAACATTTTTATTGGCATGGTTTTCAGCCTGATAACAGCCATTTTTGTAAAGAAGGAAAATTCAGGCTTTGAGCAGCCTTCGGTTTAACCCGGAAATCATGGATGTATCCATTGTAATACCCCTGCTTAATGAAGATGAATCGCTGCACGAACTTCACAGCTGGATTGTTAAAACTCTTTCAGCAAATAATTTATCATTCGAGATCATTTTTGTTGATGATGGGAGCAATGACAAGTCATGGCAGGTGATCGAAGAACTGGGCCGCCAGGACCCTCATGTCAGGGGCATCAAATTCCGCCGGAATTACGGTAAATCAGCTGCTCTGAACAGCGGTTTCAAGTCTGCGCAGGGAGATGTCGTCATTACTATGGATGCCGACCTGCAGGATTCCCCGGAAGAGATCCCGGAACTTTATAACATGATTACCCGGGATGGTTTCGACCTGGTTTCGGGCTGGAAAAAGCGACGCCATGATCCGATATCTAAAACAGTCCCCTCACGTTTTTTTAACTGGGTGACCCGTAAAACCTCGGGGATCAAACTGCATGATTTCAACTGCGGTCTGAAAGCATACCGCAATGAGGTGATAAAAAGCATTGAAGTATATGGCGAAATGCACCGGTACATCCCTGTCATAGCCAATTACGCCGGCTTCACCAGGATCGGCGAAAAAGTGGTTTCTCACCAGAGCCGGAAATTCGGGGTCACCAAATTTGGCCTCGACCGCTTCATCAAAGGCTATCTTGACCTTTTATCGATCACTTTTGTGTCGAAATTCGGTCGCCGCCCGATGCATTTTTTCGGGATGTTTGGTACGCTGATGTTTGTCCTGGGTTTCCTCGCCGCTGCCTGGCTGGGCGCCCAAAAACTCTATAACCTGAATCACGGGATCAAAGCTATACTGGTCACCAGCAGTCCGTATTTTTACATCTCACTGACACTGATGATCTTAGGTACTTTGCTTTTTTTGACAGGATTTCTTGCAGAAATGATCTCAAGGATTTCCATTGACCGGAACCTCTACCAGGTTTCGAAAACATTGAATATTGAAAATTGAATTACAAGTTATGAAAATACACTTAGTATCAGGCGGTTGCGGTTTTGTGGGAAGAAATATGACCAGGAGGCTGCTGAAAACGACACCAGACAAGGTTTTTATCATCGATGATCTATCCATTGGTACACACCCTTCGACCTGGATGGAGAATTTTACATCCAGGAAATTCAAGGATGTCGAGATCATAGGCCAGGACGAAAGGCTTTATTTCTGGAAAGGGGATTTCCGGAATTTCCTCTTTAAATTCCGTGAAAATCCCCGCTTTGTGCAGGATACCTATGATCTGGACTTTGAAAGGTTCTCAGACGTGTTTCACTTTGCAGCCATTGTCGGCGGCCGGCTGAAGATCGAAGGTGACCCGATGGCGGTTGCCCTTGATCTGTCCATCGATGCTGAATTTTTCTACTGGATCTGCCGCCACAAACCTGACAGGGTGCTTTATCCCAGCTCCAGTGCAGCTTATCCAACCAATATGCAGTCGGAAAGCTTTGCCGTTGCCCTGAAGGAAGGTGACATCGACTTTAAAAACAACCTGGGGACTCCGGACATGACCTATGGCTGGTCGAAACTGACCGGCGAATTCCTGGCCCAGATCGCAGCTCAATATTATGGTGTTTCAGTAGTCTGTATCCGACCATTTTCAGGTTACGGTGAAGACCAGGACCTGACGTACCCCGTACCGGCCATAGCTGCACGAGCAGCCAGGCGTGAAAGCCCCTTCGAAGTCTGGGGCTCCGGAAAGCAGGGCAGGGACTTTGTCCATATCGACGATATCCTTGACCTGATCTTCATCCTGATGGATCATGTCAAAGATGGCTCCGGCTGGAATATCGGTTCGGGCAAGCTGACCTCGTTCCTGGAATTGATCGCCCTGTTCTGCGATATCGCCGGCTATAAAACCGAGATCAAACCTTTGCTGGATAAGCCGGTAGGGGTGTATTCACGGTATTGCAATATGGATCTCATCCAACAAAAATTCGGATGGCAGCCCAGGATATCCCTGCGGGAAGGGATGACCCGGGTATATAACGCTGCTGTTGAAAAACTCAAAAAAGAAGGAAAACTCTGACATAGCCACCTGATGGATAAAATCGTCGTATTTGGCCCGGGGCCCAGGTTCAAGGGAGGAATTGCCAATTATAACACTTCTCTTGCCAAAGCACTTGACAAACTGAATGTTGCCGAGATTTATATCGTCTCCTGGACCCAGCAGTATCCCGCAATCATCCCGCGTGATTTTATTGACCGCAGCAGCAAGTCCGATCTCCTGGAAGGGACAAATATCAAGGTCCACTATATCACCAATTACAACAGCCCCCTCAGCTGGAATAAAACGGTGAAGCTGATCAGGGATATCGGCCCGAAAATGGTCATATTCCAGTGGGCCATTGCCATTCAAGGCCTTCCGCTTGGATATATAGCAAAAAAACTCAGCAGTATCAAAGGAATGGAAGTGGTCTTCGACCTCCATTTTGTGATCCAGAAGGAGGGAAGCAATATCGATAAGACCTTTACCCGAATGGGGATCAGGCATGCGCATTCCTATGTCGTCCATGCGTATAAAACTTTTGATGAATTGAAGCGTCTTTTTCCGAAAAAAGAATTCAAGCTCCTTGATCCGGGCAAACCACCCGTTGGCAAGGGTAAAAGGGTTGTGAAACTTTTTCACCCGGTTTATGACATGTTTAAACCTGATCCGGAATTTGATATAGAAAAGGAGAAGAGGGCACTTAATCTGAATAAACATGTTTTCCTTTTCTTTGGATTTATCAGGAAATACAAAGGGCTGCATGATGTAATCCGGGCTTTCGCAAAGGTTGCGGAGCGACGGAATGATGTCTCCCTGCTCATAGTTGGCGAATCATTCTGGCAGACCCTCGATACAAAAAAAATGTCCACCAGGATCAAGAATGCCATGTTTTCTGCAGCGAAATCTGTTTTTCTGAGGAAACAGGATGATGAACGGCAATACCGCCCCCTTGAACTTATCGAAGAACTGGGGATCAGTGACCGGGTCACGGTCGTGAACACCTTCGTCCCCAACGAAGATGTCCACAAGTACTTCCAGGTGAGCGACGCCATTATGTTATACTACCTCACGGCAACTCCTTCCGGGGTTGAATCAATAGGCTATAATTTCAAAATGCCGATCCTTGCAACGCGTGTAGGGCATTTCCCTGAAACGGTCAAAGACGGCTATAACGGTTACCTGGCAGAACCCGGCAATATCGAATCCATGGCTGAAGTCATGATAAAATCAATAGAAAAACCAATCCCCCGCGATCATGTTGCGGAGACTTCCCGTGAAATGAGCTGGCTGAATTATGCTAATGCAATCCTGAACGAAAGATGATCATCCGAAGCAAAGCACCCCTCAGGCTGGGCCTGGCCGGCGGTGGCACCGATGTGACACCTTATTCCGACCTGTATGGTGGGGCAACCCTGAATGCTACCATAAACATGTATGCGTATGCTACTATTATACCTTCAAACAATGGTAAAATTGTGATCAGGTCAATCGATAAGGATGTGCATTTTGAATCTGATTCCGTTGAGGCACTTCCCATCGATGGAAGTCTTAATTTGCTGAAAGGTATTTATAACCGCGTGGTCAGGGATTTCACGCGCAATGCCCTGTCATTTGAGCTCTCAACCTATGTTGATGCTCCTCTTGGTTCGGGATTGGGAACTTCCTCAACCCTGGTCGTGGCTGTCCTGGGCGCATTTGCCGAATGGCTTAAGCTGCCGCTCGGTGAATATGACCTGGCCCGTCTCGCTTACCAGATAGAACGTGTAGATTTGCAGATGGCCGGTGGCAAGCAGGACCAATACGCTGCCACATTTGGCGGTGTTAATTTTATGGAATTTTATAAGGATGATAAAGTAATTGTTAATCCACTTAAAATTAAAAGCTTATACCTTAATGAGTTATCTCACAACCTGATCCTTTACCATACAAAAACCAGTCGTGTATCTTCTTCTATCATCGAAAGACAGGCCCGGAACATTATTGAAAATAAGTCAAAATACATTGAAGCCACACATAAGCTGAAAGAGCAGGCAATCATGATGAAAGAATCCATCCTTAAAGGTGCCGTTGACGAGATTGGCCCTGTGCTTGATTTTGGTTGGAAATATAAAAAACTGATCGCCTCAGGAATTACTAATCACCTGATTGACAGTATTTATGAGGCCGCGATCGAAAGTGGGGCAACAGGTGGCAAAATCTCCGGCGCCGGCGGTGGCGGTTTCATGATCTTTTACTGCCCGGAGAACAAGCGATTCGAAGTCATTGAATCACTTCGCAAATTCGGGGGAACAACCCACCGATATGAGTTCACCGCGGCCGGGATGACGGCGTGGACGATATGATTCCAAATACCAAATCCCGAATCTCAAATTCCAAACAAATTCAAAATTCAAAATTCAAAATTCAAAATTTCTATGTCTCACGGACGATTTGATAACCCGGTAGTAGCTGCGATGGCAGGGTTGAAGGATTTCTTCTCTAAACAGGAGCTTGCTGATAAACTCACTGAAAATGATAGGTTTGACAGCAAAACCTGCCTGGTTACAGGGGCTAATTCCGGTCTTGGATTTGCCCTGGCGGTTGAAATGGCCAGGCGAGGCGGAAGGGTGATCATGGCCTGTCGCAGGCAAATCCCGGAAGCTGGTGAGAAAGCAAAGAAATTAAGCGGATCGGGAAATATTGAGATGAGATTTTTGGATCTGAGCAAAATCGGCAGTATTCATGATTTTTGCGACGGTTTAAGCAGGGATGGGGTCAGCCTGGATGTGACCTTACTCAATGCGGGCGTTGCACTTCCTAAAGCCAGGAAAACCGGATCGGGACTGGAAGAAATGTTCCTGGTCAATTATCTGTCGAATGTGATGCTTACCAATTTACTGATGACATCCGGGGTTATCAGTACAGTGGGAAATAATAAATCCTTCCTGCCACGTGTGATTTTTATCTCGTCCGATTCCCACCAGGGGTCATCCCTGATCGATTATGACGAATTCGGGAAATATGAAGATTACGGCACTTCAAAGGGGATTTCAAATTACAGTTATTTCAAGCTGGTTTTAAATACCTATGCAACAGAATTATCACGAAGGGTGAATAAGAACGGTTATGGGGCGGGTGTTCATGCTATCTGCCCCGGCCCGGTACACTCCAATATCGTCAAAGAAGCCCCTTTACTTTTGCGGGTAACTTTAAAAAGCATCTTCAGCATTATTTTTAAATCCCCTGAAAAAGCGGCAAAACCAGTTGTTTATATGGCTATTTCGCCAGATTATGAGGGAAAAACAAATGAGTACCTGCATATGTTCCGTTTAAAAAAAATGGATCCGAAGGTGTATATACCTGAAGAGGGTTCAAAATTGTGGGACCGTTCCGTCGAACTCTGGAAACAGGTTGATCCTCTTGCCAGAACAATTGATTAAATGCCGATGATACGCAGAATCATTGTTTTAATTACATTAACAGCCCTTCTGGCATCTTGCAGCGTTCAACAGCCTGTTGAACTCTCACAGCAGGAATTAAGCCGGAACTGGGAATTCCGCCAGGCAGGCAAAGCCGAATGGATGCCTGCTGTTGTTCCCGGTGCAGTGCAACGGACCTTTTAGCCAATAATATCATTGAAGACCCTTATTTTCGCCTGAATGAGAAAAAGCTGCAATGGATCGACAAGGTCGGACTGGGAATACAGGACTTTTTTTATAGTAGATGATAATATACTGGAGCGGGATAAAGCAGAACTGATCTTTGAAGGACTGGATACCTATGCAAAAATCTATCTTAATGGAGAACTTCTGCTGCAGGCGGATAATATGTTCAGGACGTGGAATATAGATGTTACCGAACAGGTCAGGGAAGGTGAAAACGAGCTGTTAATTTTACTGGAATCACCAACAAGGAAAGGCTTAGATGCGCTAAAAGCTTTCGGGTTTCAGCTTGCTGCCGACAATGACCAATCGGAGACCGGTGAAATGGGACCCGACCGGGTCAGTCCTTATGTGCGCAAAGCCCCGTATCATTTTGGGTGGGATTGGGGACCGAGGCTGGTCACTTCCGGTATCTGGCGGCCGGTTTGGCTGAGGGCGTGGAGCATAGGGCGGATAAATAATATCTATATTGTAACGCAAAAACTAGGTGATGATATTGCTGAATTGTCGGCTGAAATTGAGATTGAATCGATTGAGCCAGGGGATTATTTTATAAAGGTTTTGCCTGAGATCGGTGATGATTCTCCGCGGATCTCCGAGTCTCCTCAGCGGAACTCTGTGAAACTTAACAAGGGATTAAATAAAATTACCATCCCGATCGAAGTCAAACAGCCCGTTTTTTGGCATCCTAATGGTTCTGGTGATCAAGTACTCTACAATTTTCAGTTTGAGCTC
The DNA here is from genome assembly GCA_963701785.1 of uncultured Bacteroidales bacterium. Lineage (GTDB taxonomy): Bacteria > Bacteroidota > Bacteroidia > Bacteroidales > JAGOPY01 > JAGOPY01. The sequence continues at coordinate 811,335 of CAVPBC010000003.1, forward strand.
TCCAGGGGAAATGACCTGATCGATACCAGGAGAGAAGCGACAGGCCTGCGGGCAGTGAGGCTGGTCCAGGAACAGGATCCGGATGGCCAGGGGAAAAGCTTTTATTTTGAAGTTAATGGCAAACCAGTGTTTGCCAAAGGGGCCAATTATATTCCCGATGATATATTCCTGAACCGTGTCACGCCTGAAAAGTATGAGTTCATCATCAAATCGGCTGCAGAAGCCAACATGAATATGCTACGGGTCTGGGGAGGTGGAATTTATGAGGATGATCTGTTCTATGATCTTTGTGACCAATATGGTATCATGGTCTGGCAGGACTTCATGTACGCCTGCGCCATGTATCCCGGAAATGATGCATTTCTTGAAAATGTCAGGCTGGAGGCGGTCGATAATGTAAAGCGCCTCCGGAATCATCCCTGCATTGTGCTCTGGTGTGGTAACAATGAAATCGAAGCTGCCTGGGGGCCATACGATGAAAACCGCGGTTGGGGCTGGAAACAGCGCTATAATACCGAACAGCGCGAAGTGATCTGGAAGGCTTACGACACCCTGTTTCATCATATCCTCCCGGATGTCGTTGAAAATGAAGATCCCGGATGTGCCTTACTGGCATTCTTCACCTTCCGCAGGAATGGGCGAACTGGCTTCATATGAATCCACATCAGGCGATATGCATTACTGGGGCGTCTGGCACGGCCAGCATCCGTTCACCGATTTCAGGAAATACAGGTCGAGATTTATGAGCGAATACGGTTTCCAGTCGTTCCCGGAGTTTAATTCGGTAAAAAAATACACTATCCCGGAAGATTATAATATTGAATCCGAAGTGATGATGTCGCACCAGCGGAGCGGGATCGGAAATCTCAGGATACGCCAGTATATGGAAGAAGATTATCATGTACCTGTTGACTTTGAGCAATTCTTATACACGGGGCAGTTTCTCCAGGCAGAAGCGATTAAAATGGCTATTGAATCGCACCGGTCTGAAATGCCTTACTGCATGGGATCCTTATACTGGCAGATCAACGACTGCTGGCCTGTGGCATCCTGGTCAGGAATTGACTATTACGGCAAATGGAAGGCACTTGCATTATTTCGCCAGGGAAGCTTTCAAGCCGGATGTGCTGGTATTGGCAGAGTCAGGAACAAGGTTGAAAGGTTATATTGTTTCTGATGAACGTCTCGGTGAAAAATTACAGGTAGATATGAAGCTGGTCAGTTTTACCGGAAATGTTGAATGGCAGGCATTACAGGAGATTGAGATGGCATCTCCGTCGACCCTTTTCCTTGATATCCCATTAACTGAAATTCTTGTCAAAGTTGATCCTTCCGCAGTAGTTCTTTTTACAGAATTGAAAAAGGGTGATAAAATCCTTGATACCGACCTTCATTATTTCGTTAAGCCAAAGGATCTTAAACTCACTGAACCAGGCATTAAGACTGAAATTATAGAAAAGGCTGGGGTGATTGAAATTTTAATGACTGTCGACAAAAATGGCTAAAAATGTATTTCTTTATGCAGATGGCCTTGATGGGCAGTTTTCTGATAATTATTTTGATATTCTTCCAGGGGAAACGGTTTCAGTTACAATCCCGAAAGGTGCAAATACTTTGGAATCTTTAAAGTATCTTAAGGTTCTTCATCTTATTTAAAACCAGAAATCTTTAAAATAGTTATGAACAATAAATCCGTGAAAATCCCTCGTATCCGTGTCATCCGTAGAATGCCATTAAAAAAGCGAATTTACGCTGATCTCACATATTTTTTCTGATTATCAATAAAATAGCTGTATCTTTGCACCCGAATTTCCCTTCCCTGAAGGACTAATCAAAGAAAACACAATACATGACATTTCAAGAAACCGGGTTGCACGAAGATATTATGCGTGCGACCGATGAACTCGGCTTTGAACAGCCGACCCCGATCCAGGAACGGATCATCCCTCTTATTTTAAACAGTGAAAAAGATGTAATTGCCCTTGCCCAGACCGGCACAGGCAAAACAGCGGCTTTCGGCCTCCCTTGATCCACCTTACCGATATGGATTTCAAAAGTGTGCAGACCATTGTACTTTGTCCTACCCGTGAACTCTGCATGCAGATCACCGGGGATATGGAGAAATATCTCAAAATACGTCAAAGGATTTAAAACCGTTGCCGTATATGGCGGTGCCGATATCAGGAACCAGATGAAGGCGCTCAAATCCGGCTGCCAGGTTGTTGTTGGAACACCCGGTCGCGTGATGGACCTCATCAACCGCGAGGTATTGAAGTTAGCCCATATCAAGTGGCTCGTCCTCGATGAAGCCGATGAAATGCTGAACATGGGTTTTAAGGATGACCTGGATGTAATCCTTGCCGAAACACCCAAAGAAAAACGCACCTTCCTGTTTTCTGCGACCATGCCGGGGGAAATTGCCAGCATTGCCAGGAAATATATGAACAAGCCGGAAGAAATTTCGGTTGGAAACCGTAACCAGGGCGCTGACAATGTCCGCCATGAGTTTTATACGGTCCAGGCAAAAGACCGCTATTCTGCCCTGAAAAGGATTGCGGATATTTACCCGAATATTTACGGCATCGTATTTTGCCGTACCAGGGCCATCACCAAGGAAGTGGCCGATAAACTGATGAATGACGGTTATAATGCCGATGCCCTTCATGGTGACCTATCACAGGCCCAGCGCGATTTCGTCATGAACCGTTTCAGGATCAAGCAGCTCCAGTTGCTCGTCGCTACCGATGTGGCAGCCCGCGGGCTGGATGTCAACGACCTGACCCATATCATCAACTATGACCTTCCCGATGATAATGAAGTGTATATCCACCGAACCGGCAGAACAGCCCGCGCCGGCAAGAGCGGTGTTGCCATCTCCATCATCCATTCCCGTGAAACCAGAAAGATCCGGGATATTGAACATATGCTGAATAAAAGATTTGAGCAGAAAAAGGTTCCGACAGGAGTCGAAATCTGTGAAAAACAGCTCTTTAACCTGGTCGACAGGGTGGAAAAAGTAGAGGTCGACGAAGCACAGATCGAACAATTCCTGCCGGTTATTTTGAATAAACTGGAATGGTTAAGCCGCGAAGACCTGATCAAGCATTTTGTTTCTGAAGAATTCAACAGGATACTTGCCTATTATAAGAATACCCCCGACCTGAACGTGGCCCACCCGGAAGAAGACAGGACAGGCGCGGCACCGAAAGGGCAGTTTGTTGACTTTCAGATCAATGTCGGGTTACAAAGATGGCCTCAATCCGCCGCGACTGATCGGCCTGATCAATGAGCAAACCCGTAACCGTGATATCGATGTGGGACGGATTGAGATTGACCAGAATTCATCCATTTTTGAAATAGAAAAGAAATCCTCGGAAGAAGTGCTGAAATCATTTCAGGATGCCAGATTTGAAGGCGTTAAAGTGAAGGTGGAAATTTCCGGCACCGAGCCTAAAGCCAGGTCAAAAAGCAGGTCAAACGAGAGGTCAGGCTACAGGTCAGATGACAGGCCATCTTATAAATCAAAGGAAAGATCAGGCAATAGGTCAGATGACAGGTCACCTTACAAATCAAAGGAAAGGCCGGCTTACAAATCAGATGACAAACCAGCATATAAGTCAGACAGGCCAAGTTACAAGTCAGACGACAGGTCGAACGATAAACCCAAACCATGGGAGAGTGAATTATCGAATGACAGGATCAAAGGTAAATCGAAGGACTGGTCGAAAGATAAACCGAAAGGCAAATCGAGCAGCAGGTCAAACGACAAACCAAAGGAATCTTTTGGCGGTAAGAAGCGGAAAAGATCGCCATATAAAAACTGGTAGCAAAAACATCCTTTAATCAATCTAAATCATCATGACTCAACATACATCAACTCCATCAACACAATCATGGCAGTCGATCATAGCTAAATACAATAAGCCTCGCATATCGAGCAGTGTATGGCAACTGGTCAACTCAATCGTTCCCTATATCCTGATCTGGATACTCATGGTATTCACATTGAAAATTTCTTTCTGGCTTACTTTGCCGCTGATTTTACTGGCCGCAGGTTTCCTTATCCGGATTTTCATTATTTTTCATGACTGCGGGCACGGATCATTTTTTCGTTCTAAAAAATTAAACTTTTATATTGGCAGTGCATGCGGAATGATGGCATTTACGCCATATCACAAATGGACCGACAGCCACAGGCTGCACCATCAGACGGTTGGAAACCTTGATAAACGCGGGCTGGGAGACGTATGGACCTTAACGGTCGATGAGTACCTGGCATTGAGCCCGTTTAAGCGCTTTAGCTACCGGTTTTTCCGTCACCCGGCGGTTTTGCTGGGCATCGGTGGGATTGCGATTTTCATCATTGGCCACAGGTTCACCAACCGCAAAATGAATAAAAAGCAACGGTTGAATGTTTATGCCACGAACCTGATTATGCTGGCAGCGGCAGCTATTGTCAGTTACTTTATCGGATGGCAGGCGTTTTTAATTATCCAGTTGCCGGTGATGTACTTTGCTTCTATTGGCGGGATATACCTGTTCTATTTGCAGCATCAGTATGAAGAAGTTTACTGGTGCAGGGAAAAAGACTGGGATTACAAGAAGATGGCCCTTGAGGGAAGTTCTTTCTTTAAGCTTCCGGGTATTTTACGCTGGTTTACAGGTAATATCGGTTTCCATCATATTCACCATCTTGGGCCGACGATACCCAATTACAATCTTCCCAGGTGTCATAAAGAAAATCCATTATTCCAGGAGGTCAAACCCATAACTTTTTTTCAGAGTTTTAAATCCCTGAGCATCAGGTTCTGGGATGAGGCCAACCAGCGTGCGGTGGGGCTGAAGGAACTCAAGCACAGAAAAGTTATTGCATCAGAGGCTTGATCCTGGTTCCTGGTCACTGGTCATCGGTCACTGGTCATCGGCCATTAGTCATTATTTCTTGGTGCTTGGTTACTAAGCTAACTAAGAGAAAAGGTCAGGGTCTTTTATAACATCCCGTTCAAGAATTGTTTTTCTCTTGGCTTTCCTGGCTTTTAGTGATCCTTCTTTGATAATTTCTTCAATTCGAGTATTCAATGCTTTGATCCCGCTGGATCCCAGGCGGATATCCATTGATTTTGCCAGCTTGTGGGCGGCGGATTGGTTGAGCAGGTTGTTCATGGGGATTGGTTTTTGGTCATTGGTCATTAGTCATTGGTCATTGGTCATTAGGTCATTTGACTCTGCCGACCGCTGACCGCCGACCGCCGACCGCCGACCGCCGACCGCTGACCGCTGACCACCGACCGCCGACCGCCGACCGCCGACCGCCGACCGCCGACCGCTGACCGCCGACCGCTGACCGCCGACCGCCGACCGCCGACCGCCGACCGCCGACCGCCGACAAGAGTTAAGGCATAAAGATAGGAAGAGTTCTCATTGTTTCTTCCTCCGTTCCTTTTTTTCAGCGATGATCCGTTTTTCTTCCAGCCTTTTTTCTTTGGCAGCCCGGGAGGGTTTGGTTGGCTTCCGCTTTTTAACCGGGGTAAGTGCTTTTATAATAAGTAAATAGAATTTCTCAATCACATTTTCCTTATTCATCAATTGGGACCGTTCACTTTGTGACACCAGGATGAATTCCCCTTCTGAATTGATCTTTGCAGCCAGTTTTGTCTGAATGATCTCTTTTTCTGCTTCGGTCAGCATCTGGGATTGCGTCACATTAAAACGGAGTTCAACCCTGGTACTTACTTTATTTACATGCTGGCCACCCGGGCCGCTGCTGCGGGAGGCGGTAAAGACAAATTCCGGGGAAAAGTCCCGGTTTTTGAGGTCATCTATACTCATCGTTGTAACACGGTTGTTTTTCAAAGATAGATAATTTCCAATCCTGAAAAGTGTCCGTTTTCGAATACCCTTGGGGTCTCCGTTTTCGAATACCCTTGGGGTCTCCATTTTCGAATACCCCAGGGGTGCCTGATGAAAAAAGGACGTCCCCCAAAGGAAACGCCCTCTCCGAAGCTATGGCAATTGCGACCTAATTGGTGCTTACGCCTCTGTATGTGGTATCGACAGGCAATGCCCCTTTCATCCTGAAAAACCTCATCCACTGTCCACGGGTGCCGAGGATCCGATAGATATTACCATCGTAAACAACCTCAGCAATCCAGATGGGAGACAGGTTGCTCAGGAATTCATCCTTGTTGAGCTGCTGATACATGGCCGTGAGCAACCCTGGATTTGTGATGGCCTTTTCATAGTTAATATTCACAACCTTCTTGAATTTTGGTTTACTCTTGAATTCGTCTGCATTAGCAAGACTTACCATTGTAAAGGCAACCAACACTGCGATCAAAGCAAATTTTAAAGTTTTCATAATAACCTCCGTTTTTTAATGATTGGATTAATGATTAATTGAGTAAAAGAACTGGTTTCATTTCGTTGATGAAACAAAGGTATAGCGACCCGGAAGGGTAAACCTGGCAGAATAAAGCCAGTGTTTTTTTTGGTGGAATTCAGGGAGGGGTGGGGAAGGGGAGACAAGGGGACAAGGAGACAAGGGGAAGAGGAGAAAAGGGGAAAAGTGATTTGGGCACATACATGTGTGGAAAGGGTCTTTTTCGATAAAAAATGGGACACAATTTATACATAATAACAGTTGACTTTCATATCTATTATTCGTATATTTGTTGTAGTCAAAGTCTTCATTATCAATTAAAAAATTACAGCCATGAAAAAAATCATTACGCTTTTAACAGGCGTTTCCTGTCTGTTATTGTTTACGGCTGTCACCGTAAATGGCCAATGGGTCTGGAACGGCGTCCACATTAACAATGCTAATAATGGCGCTCCCTTGGGAAATGTTGGTATCGGCACCGCTCCTCCCTGGGCGCCGGCCAAACTCCTGGATGTTGGTAGGGAAATGACAGAACCTACTATCAGAATTTTTAATCCTGGAGGCAACGGTGGTGCTACTTTTGAGATGATGGATCTTAATTCCGGGGCCGACTGGAAGTTCAAGGCAACCGCCTCAGGTGGATTCAAGATCCGGGACAATGCCAACGCGCTGGATGTAATTGTCATTGAGCCCAACAGTGCAGCCAACTCAATTTATATTAATTCCGATGGTCATGTGGGCCTTGGAACGGACAATCCATCTTACTATCAATTATTTGCGGCAACAACAACTGATGGAATGGTAGCACCAGTAGATGAAAGAATTGTCGCTCATTTTAGGAATTACTCAACTGCAGAAGGATCAAAGTGTGAAATTGATATCAGTGCAGGTGACGAAGGAAACACTTCTCTTCATTATTTTGCCCCCAGTTATATCCACGGTGACGGTATGTATAGTTCAGTTTCCTTATTGCAAAATTGGGGAAAAGGACTTGTGCTCAGGACCGGCCCGGATGATGCAGCAAGGGTGTCATTTGAATTCATAAGAGTTGAGGGTGATCAGTGGTTTCTTGATGAAAGAGTGAGAATTACATACGAGGGTAATGTGGGCATAGGTATAACAACTCCCCAGCGCAAATTACACGTCAATGATGTCATGAGGTTAGAACCTCGCGACACACCACCAGATAGTCCTGCAGAGGGTGACATATATATGGATGGTAGTAATCATATACTTAAGGTATATGATGGGACTCTATGGAGGGCATGCTGGTGATAAAATGATATTTTTCCCAAGAAACGATTAAAAATTAAAACATTCAACACTCAACATGAGGCACTAATATTTCGGTGCTTCCTCTGCAAGTCTTTAAAACCCGTAAATCTCAGATTTAACAGTGTCCTGAAAATGGGTGGGCGTCAGCCGGAATAGATTGGCGATGTCATTCTATTGATATCCATAATGATTATGCGGTCAAATATATAGGGGTGCATAGTGGCCAATTTTTGCGGCGTATGCAATTGAGCACAGTATATTAAGGCTATAAATCTGGGGCGATGCATATCGTGAATGAAAAATAAGAGTAAAAACTTGCTTTTCGCCATTTTTTTACTTATTTTTCATCCGCCAATTCTAGTCAAACAGTTAATTTTCATAAAATCATGACATGTAAATTAGCAGTGTATTTTTTTACGGTAAATACATACTTAAATAATATAATTTAAAAAAAGCAATTACCATGAGTGAAATATTTATTAGTTATGCCAAACAAGATCGTAGTCGCGCTAAAGAGGTGGCAGCCAGATTGGAACAAGAAGGATGGTCAGTCTTTTGGGATCGCAACATACCAATAGCAAGTACCTGGGATGAAGTTCTGGAAAATGAAATTAGCACAATGAAGGTGATGGTTGTGCTTTGGTCAAATGCATCTGTTGCATCAGAATGGGTGCGTACAGAGGCTGAGGAAGGTGCATCACGCAAGATATTGGTACCCGTAATACTTGAAAATGTATCGCTTCCATTACGCTTCCGGGCATTGCAGGCTGCTGATATTTCTGATTGGATTGGTTCTCAACCTGATACATCAGGAATGAGCCAACTCGTCGATGCAATAGCCCGAATTGGTCACTTTGTTACCCGTGATGGGGTCAAAGCTGATAAAACCAAACATATGGCAGCAAATGAAAGAACCGGTGAAGAAGAACATATACATATTGGAGGAGATAAGAAAAGGGATACGGAAGTGGAAGAGAGATTAACAATGATATCAGGCAAGAAAAATTTTACTCAACCAAATAAATTAAGTAAGGAAGATAAATTTGATGAATCGACAGAGAATAAAAAACTGATATTTAAGAACAAATGGGTTTGGCTAATATTAGGAACTGTGATAATTATATCTATTATGATTTTGATGCAAATCATTAACAGGGATAAGCAAGTTCCAATACAAAAAATCAATATCCAAAATAGCCAAACAGCAGAACAACACAAGAACACAGGAGATGATAAATTTTCACGCAAGAATTTCACAGGTGCTATTGTCGATTATACTAAAGCGATAGAAATGAAGCCTGATTATGCATCCGCTTATTCTGGACGAGGATTGAGTTACTACAATATTGCCGAATATAATAAGTCGCTTGAAGACCTTAACACTGCAATCACAATGAATATTAATTATTTTTTAGCATATGATACTCGTGGTCGCATTTACTTTGAAAGAAAAGAATTTGATCGGGCAATTGCAGATTTTACTGAAGCTATCAGGTTAAATCCAAAGTTTGCAGAAGCATATGACGCTCGTGCATACAGCTATTGGAATAAATCGGAAAATAGTCTTGCCATCTCAGATTTTCGTAAAGTTATTGAATTAAGCAATGATAATGTACTTAGAAGCCGTGCAGAAAAAAACCTTAAAGACCTGGGCGTTAACCCATGATCAGTCATTTGGCCGGGGTGTGGGGTGCATCGGGGTACTCAGATTAGAATTGAGGACCTTCCCGATCAAATCGGGACGCGCTGACCGGATTAAATGCAATGAAAAAAGCAGCCAACTGACTGTTGATCCCGACAAAGTCGGGACGTCGCTTTGCTCCGCTGCTGACTGCTGACTTTCTAAGTCGGGGTAGTAAGATTCGCACTTAATCCCTCACACACCTTACACTGTATAGGTTTATTTTAGCGAGGGGAAGGCGATAACCAAAATCCGCATTGGCAACCATGTAGAAAACCCATGCACCATAAGCATCCACTTCCGTGGCAGTATAAAAGAAACCCACATCGTCATTACCTTGAAACCCCCCGCTGCCATCGCACCAACCACCCGGAAGGGCTGAAAATCCAGTCTCGTTGGTTGCACCTGCATTTATATGACGCCAGTGGGTTGTCCCATTCTCTTTAAGTTTTCCACTTGCAAAATTAAGGCCTTCCGTGTAATTGGTGAGTATCTGCCACTCAGCATCTGTTGGAACGTGAAAGCCTTCTGGAGCAATATTTCTGCTATCAGAAACAGCTTCCCAGTTGTATAGTCTGCCATAAACAATACCTGCCGTGTCGTCATCGTATTTATAGTTGCAACAGGCGTCCTCAAGATTAGCAGACCATCCGGCACTGCTGTTTATAATGGGGATTGGATCTCCGTTTCGGTAATGGGTCACTCTCAGGTTCTCAACCAGCCAATCCTGTGTTCCAATAGTGACTACATGGTAAACATTCCCGTCAATATCGGTGGTTGTAACCGGGCTGGGTTCGACGGTTCTAAACATCACCTCGTTGCCATACCCTGTTCCTGCGCTACTGGAAGCATAGGCCCTCACATAATAGTCCGTTCCGGGATTTAAAAACAACATCGTGCTGTAAAATTCGTTCAATCCTGTATAATCGGATGTTTTACTGTTGGCAATGGTAGGGTTTGGCAAGGTATTCCAGCAAACACCCCTTTCGAAATGTTCTCCCACACTGTCCAGGATATCGCCGCCGCAATTGGCAGCAGTTTGGGTAATATCCGTCACCGGCGATGTGGTTATTACGGGCACCGGGATTCCAGGATCGTTGTCTTTTTCCTCGCAACTGAAAGTAATCATAAGCAGCATGGCCATTAGCATAACTGCAAGAATGCTCATTTTGCTTTTTGTTTTCATTGGTTTTTCTTTTTAAGTAATTAAATCGTATTCAGTTCAGTAAGAAACTTATATGAGCCAGACGATGAAATAATTATACCTAAACTTAAGATAGCTGGTATTATTTCGTACTTTCTATATTGAACGGACTAGTTTGGTCTTGGAATGAAATGTAAATATAAAAAAATAGTAGATATTACTTAATGTGAATAAGTATTATTTTATTTTGTAAAAAAATGATGGTAATATAACTGTCAGGGGTGCATGGAGGCGTGGAGGCATGGAGGCGGGGTAAAAAAAAGCAGCCAACTGACTGTTGATCCCGACAAAGTCGGGACGTCGATTTGCTCCGCTGCTGACTGTTGACTGCTGACCGAAGACTTTCTAAGTCGGGGTACTCAGATTCGAACTGAGGACCCCCTGCTCCCAAAGCAGGTGCGCTAACCGGACTGCGCTATACCCCGTTATTGTTGTCGTTCCATGGAGCGATACATGGCCAGCAGCATCTTGGAAGACTGCTCGTATCCTGCGTATAACTCCGTATATATTCCTTCTTCCACTATTTTCATATCATGTAGCAGATCTAATATCGCTGCGCATTCAAAAACCGATCCCCGGGCGATGGTGTAGAAATTCTTCTTGTCCTGCACCGACATCCTTCCCGTCCCTTCCGCCAGATTCAGCATGATGCTCAGCGAAGCTCTCTTCCACTGATCTTTAATATCTATATCAATTAAGGTCGATTGTGAAATTAAAGCCAGAACTTTCAGGTTCTGACCCTTTACCACCTGATAAACCTCTAACTTTTCAAAATCAAACACTTACAAATTTAAAATTCAAAATTCAAAATTCAAAATTAAAATCACACGCTCACTTCACTTGCACACCCACACTCTCTTCGCGGAGAGAGGGGGATTCGAACCCCCGGTACCCTAATCGAGTACGACAGTTTAGCAAACTGTTGGATTAAGCCACTCTCCCATCTCTCCAAAACTATCCTTACTTAAAAAGGACTGCAAAAATAGTAATTCCAGCGATACCATCAAGGAATCTTTAAAATTTATTTAATTAGATGACCAATGACCAATGACTAATGACCAATGACTATTAATCCCTCGTTAAAGTTTTCCACCGGACCTGCTTCCTCCTGTAATCAATCACTGCCTTTAACTCATGCAAAAGGTCCCCGCCAAGGACGCCATCAATCGGCAGTTCTCCCAGCATGACATAAGACTTGTTCACATGTTCCATATTCAAAACAACTGCCGTATAATCTATGAAAGTGGTCTCTCCAAGGCTGAATTCTGCCAGTATGACAGAATGGCTTTCCATCGTATTGGTCCCCAACCCGGTAGAGAGCTTGTCTGTCTTTTCAAAACTGTGGTTGTCATGCGGTAAAAATGCCTTTATCCTCTCAGCATCGAAAACAGTCCTGGAAGCACCCGTGTCAACCAGCAACCTTGCGATCCCTCCATTGATCATTCCATCAACAAAGATATGGTAACCATCCTCTTCGATTGGTAATAGCTCCAGTTTGATAATGTTCATCATGTCAGGTGCTTAGTTCTATTGTTCCAGAGTTCCATTTTCCAAATACTTACCGCCGACCGCCGACCGCCGACCGCTGACTGCTGACCGCCGACCGCCGACCGCTGACCGCTGACCGCCGACCGCTGACCGCAGACTTAGAAATTCGGCTTCAAAGCATACTTTTTGTAGAACTCATCGATAACAGCAACAGCCTCTTCTGGAGTATCGACTAACTGGAAAATTTGGAGATCTTCCGGACTGATCTTGTTTTCGGCCAGCAGTTTCTCTTCGATCCATTTTACAAGTCCTTCCCAGTAGCTCCTGCCAACCAGGACTATCGGGAAACTTACCTGCTTTTGAGTCTGAACGAGGGTTATGGCTTCAAACATCTCGTCGAGGGTGCCAAAACCGCCCGGTAATACGATATACCCCTGAGCATATTTCATGAACATTACTTTTCTTACAAAAAAATGATCAAAATCAATCAGCTTATCCGAATCAATAAAAGGATTTGGCATCTGTTCGAAGGGTAAATTGATATTCAGTCCCACCGATTTGCCGCCGGCGAAATGCGCCCCCTTGTTGCCTGCCTCCATGATACCGGGGCCCCCACCGGTGATGATTCCGAAACCTTTCTTGGTAAGCAGGTAGGCGATCTCTTCTGCCATCTTATAATCATGACTTCCCGGCCTGGAACGCGCTGAACCGAAAATGGAAACACAAGGACCTATCCGTCCCATCTTTTCAAATCCTTCTACCAATTCAGAAATGATCTTGAACACTTTCCATGAATCATAAGTCTTGATCTCCTGCCAGCTTTTTGGCTGAAAAGCCTGCTGCCGCTTTTCGTCTTCACTCAGGTTTGCAAACATGTCAATTCGTTTTAATGTTATTATAATCCCGCACAATGACGGGATGTTCAACTGCCGGCTTGTGCATCTGGCTTGCCAGTACTTCTGCACATTTATACCCGATGTCAAATAAACTGTCAATGTGCTTGAAATCAAAAATCCCGTGCTGTCGTAACTCTGGCGGATCAATAATGTAGTCACACTTGCTGAAATTCTTCTGAACGTGCTGATAGATAGCCAGGCGGTAAACCCTTTCAGCTATCGACCGCAAGCTTGATAATTCGGGGTCAGGGCCATTATAATTCACATGAGAAGCTATGATCTTCCCGCACTTCCCAACAAGCGGCTCAACGGGTAAATCATTGAACAGGCCTCCGTCAACATAGGTATGCCCATCCATGATCTGCGGTTCAAAAACGATAGGTATCGAAGAAGATGCTATAATGGCCTGGAATAGAGGTCCTTCTGAGATTATTTCATGTTTTCCTGCAGAAATGTTCGAGACTGAAATGAACAGCTTTCTCTTCAATGCTTTGAATGAGTCATCCGGAATGTTATTTTCCAGGACCTGCCTGAGCATTTTTAGGGACAACATCCCGCCACTTTTGGGAATAGACCAGTTGAACAGGCTGTAAAGCTTGCGGTCTTTAGCAATGGCGATCATTTCTTCCGGGCTCTTCCCGGCAGCATATAATGCCCCGATCACCGCACCCATACTGGAACCCGCTACAATGCCCGGAATGATGCCGTGTTTCTCCAGTGCGGCCAGCACGCCAATGTGGGCAAGCCCTCTGGCCCCGCCGCCGCTAAAAACTATGCCATATTCCGGTATTTCATTATTCATGGTCTGATCTGGATTTCCTTTGTGTTTCTTAGTGTTTTCTTCGTGTAAGGCCTGTAATGGCTGTTTCGCAAAGTTACGCAAAGTTAACGCAGGGTTTCGCAAAGGGACATGATTAAATGAATCTGTACCGGTTCACTGGCGGAGAAGTTCCTGTTCCAGGAATGCTGCCGTATGGCTTTCAGGGTGAAGGATGATCTCTTCCGGCGACCCTTCACAGATGATCTGCCCGCCCCGCTCACCGCCCTCAGGCCCTAAATCGATGATATGGTCTGCCACTTTGATCACATCCATATTATGTTCTATGACAAGGATGGTATTGCCTCGCTCGATCAGTCGGTTAAGCACCTCCAGGAGTACTTTGACATCTTCAAAATGCAGGCCTGTTGTAGGCTCGTCTAATATGTAAAGCGTTTTGCCGGTATCGCGCTTGGCCAGCTCCGATGCCAGTTTGACCCGCTGCGCTTCGCCACCTGACAATGTCGTGGACTGCTGTCCAAGGGTGATATAGCCAAGCCCTACATCCTTCAACGTCCTTATCTTCTGAATGATAGACGGTATGTTTTCAAAAAAGTCCACCGCCTGGTTGATGGTCATGTCGAGCACATCATTGATCGACTTGCCTTTGTAACGAACTTCCAGTGTCTCGCGGTTGTAGCGCTTGCCGTTGCAGGATTCACAAACGACATAAACGTCGGGCAGGAAATTCATCTCAATTACACGTAAGCCAGCACCCTTGCAGGTTTCGCACCTTCCGCCCTTAACGTTGAAAGAGAATCTGCCAGGCGTGTAACCGCGTATTTTGGATTCCGGTATCAGCACGTAAAGCTTGCGGATCTCATCGAAAACTTTGGTGTAAGTGGCGGGGTTGGACCTTGGCGTCCTTCCGATCGGCGACTGGTCGATCTCGATGACCTTGTCGATATGCTGAAGACCTGCCATGGAACTATATAAAAGAGGTTTCTGGCTGGAATGATAAAAATGATTGCTGAGGATCGGGTACAGTGTTTCGTTGATCAATGACGACTTGCCACTGCCGGAAACGCCAGTCACGCATATAAATTTACCTAGCGGCAGGCTGAGTGTCACGTTTTTCAGGTTGTTCCCCCTGGCACCCTGCAGGATGAGCCATTGCCCATTCCCCTGGCGCCGCTGTGCCGGAACGGGGATGCTCTTGCGGCCTGAAAGGTAATCACAGGTGATGGTATGACAATCCATCATCTGCCCCGGCACACCTGTGCCTACGATCTTCCCGCCATGCCGGCCCGCACCGGGACCGATATCGATCACCCAGTCGGCCGAAAGGATCATCTCCCTGTCATGCTCGACCACGATCACCGAATTGCCGATATCCCGCAGCTCCTTCAATGCGTTGATCAGCCGGATATTATCTCTCTGATGTAACCCGATGCTCGGCTCATCCAGGATGTACAGCACGTCGACCAGCTGGGAACCGATCTGCGTGGCCAGCCGGATACGCTGTGACTCACCTCCCGACAGGCTCCTGGCCGATCTTTCGAGTGAGAGATATTCCAGCCCGACATTTAAAAGGAACTGCAGCCTGTTGCGTATCTCGCGGATAATATCATGCGCGATGACTTTCTGGCGTTCTTCCAGTTTGTCTTCTAACTCATTGATCCATTTACTGATGGTGATGAGATCGATCCGGGAGACATCGGCAATACTCATCCCGTCGATCTTAAAATGCAATGATTCTTTCTTCAGCCTGGCTCCTTCACAAACAGGGCAGGGGACCTTGTTCATAAAAGACGTTGCCCAGCGGTGCACGCCTTCGGAAGAGGATTCAGTGAACTGGTTGGTGATGAAATTGATCACCCCTTCAAAATTCAGTGAATAGGAAGATGTTACCCCCAGGTACTCTTTTTTCACATGGACCGTTTCTTCCGAACCATAAAGAATAGTGGTGATCGCTTCTTCCGGCAGATCTTTGACAGGGGTGTCGAGGGTGAAACCGTATTTATAGCCGATGGCCTCCATCTGGCTGAAGATCCAGTTATTCTTGTATTCCCCGAGAGGAGCGATTCCGCCTTTCCTGATGCTTTTATTGGGGTCGGGAAGGATCTTCTTAATGTCGACTTCCGTGATATTGCCCAGGCCGTTGCAATGCGGGCAGGCGCCATAAGGGGAATTGAAAGAGAAAGTGTTGGGTTCAGGTTCATCATAGGAAATACCTGAAACGGGACACATGAGCTTCCGGCTGAACGGCCTGAGTTCCCCGTTCTCGGCATGAAGGACCATCAATGCTTCCTTGCCGTGTTTCAGGGCTGTCTGGATCGACTGCCTGAGGCGCAGGTCGGTTCCTTTCGACCCGTCGAGCCTGATCCGGTCGATCACAATTTCAATGTCGTGTACTTTGAACCTGTCGGTCTGCATGCCGAAGGTCAGGTCTTTGATTTCCCCGTCGATCCTGACTTTCAGGTAGCCCATCTTGCGGATGTTCTCGAATAGCTCCCGGTAGTGTCCCTTGCGGCCACGGATAACAGGAGCCAGGATGATCAGCGGCTGGTTCTGGTAATTTTCGGTGATCAGGCGGATGATCTGGTCTTCGCTGTACCGGACCATCTTTTGACCGGTTACGTAAGAATAAGCTTCCCCGATACGGGCATAGAGAAGGCGGAGGAAATCGTAGACTTCCGTGATGGTGCCTACAGTTGACCTGGGGTTTTTATTGACAGATTTCTGTTCTATGGAAACGACCGGCGAAAGGCCGCTGATCTTATCGACATCGGGCCTTTCCAGGTTGCCGATAAATTGACGGGCATAGATGGAAAAAGTCTCCATGTAGCGACGCTGTCCTTCTGCATAGATCGTATCGAAAGCAAGGGAGGATTTGCCGCTGCCGCTCAGGCCGGTGATGACCACCAGCGCATTCCTGGGTATCTTAACGTCGATATCCTGGAGGTTATGCACCCGCGCACCGTAGACCTCGAGAAACTCAGTCCCGATAACAGTTTCAACACCTTCGGTATTATCTTTTTCTATAAACATCAGCGGTTTTAAAAAGAATCTGCAAAATTACTGCATTATCAGATATGAAATTAAAATCTGTGCTTATCTGCGCTCATCTGTGCAAATCTGAGTAATCTGTGGTGATACTTTTTTTTACCACAGATTACACGGATTAACACAGATTTAACACAGATGATAAGTTCGTACTACAAAGCCGGCAGCGCGATCTCAAACTCCTCCCCGCGCTTTACGTTCAATTTATCAGACCTCAGCCAGGGATTGAGTTCTTTGAGCATGCGATAGGTTGTTTGTTGTTCACGGGCAAAGGCTGGCAGGTTGCTGATGGATGATGTGACCTTCACTTTTTTAACTTCAAGGGGGTCGTACAAATCTCCAGTTTCAATCTTAAACCCATATTTAACGGGAGTTTCATATATAATCTTCATCGCCAGGATCCGGTAAATATAACGCGAAGTTTCTTCATTCAGAAACATATGATAGTAGTTCCTGACCTGTTGTTTATCAATGGTTTCATCAATACGGCCCTGACCGGCGTTGTAAGAAGCGGCCACCAGGGTCCAGTTGCCGAATTTGATATAAGATTTGTTCAGGTAAGCGCAGGCTGCTTCGGTGGCTTTCTCAACATGATAACGTTCATCGATTTCCTTGTTGACCGTCAGCCCGTATTCTTTTCCCGTCTTTTCGAGGAACTGCCAGAAACCTGTCGCACCGGAAGGGGACACCACATTCAGCAGGCCGCTTTCAATAAGGGCCAGGTATTTGAAATCTCCCGGGATGCCATTATTGGCCAGGATGGGCTCTATCACCGGGAACCAGCGGTGGGCCCTTTTGATGCTGAGGATAGTGGACGAATGCCAGTATGTATTTACGGTCAGTTCCCGGTCGAGCTGCTCACGGACGTAGAAGATGTCTGTCGGAACATCTTCTCCTGCAAAAGTCACCGAATCGGGGATAGGCACAGGCATGGCATAGTTCATCCCTTCTACAAAAACCATGGACTCTGTAGTTGGCTCTTTTTCGATTTCCTTTTTGTTTTCCCTTGTTTTGAAGTATAGAAATATCATTCCAATAAAAAGAAGCAATATCGAAAATATGAATAAAATTGTGAGGCGTTTTGACATAGAATATTTATTTAAAATTCTCTGTGTAACTCTGCGCAACCTCTGTGTAACTCTGCGAAACTTATAATAAAAGTAACACAGAGTTTCGTAGAGAATTCGCAGAGGGCCGCAGAGGGTATTGTCTGATTTTTTTTATTCCTGAAGTATTAAAATGGGCTGATAAAATCTTTAAAATTAATCCCTTGCAGGTCTTTATCAGATACAAGCGGATTTTCGATGCCCCAATTTATAACCAGGTCCGGGTCGTTCCAGATGATGCCGCTTTCCGATCCCTTGTTGTAATAATTCGTGCATTTATACTGGAAGATCGTATTGTCTTCCAGTACCAGGAAACCATGCGCAAAGCCTTCCGGTATCCACATCATCAGCTTGTTCTCAGCGCTCAGGACAGCGGATTCCCATTGGCCATAAGTCACTGAATCCTTCCTGAGGTCCACCGCCACATCCAGCACCGAACCTGTGACTACCCTGACCAGCTTGCCCTGTGCAAACGGAGGCTTCTGGAAATGCAGTCCCCGCAATACGTTCTTCTGCGACATCGACTCGTTGTCTTGTACAAAATCGGCGTAAATCCCCAGTTTCCGGAATTCTTCCTTTTTGTATGACTCGAAAAAATAACCCCTGGCATCCGGGAAGACATCAGGATAGATCAGAAACAGGTCATTAATGCTGGTTTTCTGGAGTTTCATAGTTCTCGTTATCTACCATTCATTGGGAGTGTATCAAAATTCCTCTGCGGAACTCAGTGATTCCTCTGCGGAACTCTGCGAAACTTATAAGTAATAGTTACACAGAGTTCCACAAAGAAGACACGGAGGACCACAGAGATAAAATTTATCATATTTATACTTTTGCTACAACCCCCTTAAGGAAATGGGTTCATGTTGTACTAAATGTGAATAACTTCACCATATGCTGCGGCCACGGCTTCCATCACTGCTTCCGACATGGTCGGGTGGGGGTGGACCGATTTGATGATCTCATGGCCGGTGGTTTCCAGTTTGCGTGCAACTACGACTTCGGCAATCAATTCGGTGACGTTTTCGCCGATGAAGTGTGCCCCGAGCCATTCGCCGTACTTAGCATCGAAGATCACCTTGATAAATCCTTCCTTGTTGCCTGCCGCGCTTGCTTTTCCTGATGCCGAGAAAGGAAACTTGCCGACCTTGATCTCGTATCCCGCTTCTTTTGCTTGCTTCTCTGTAAAGCCAACCGAAGCTATTTCCGGGCTGGTGTAGGTACATCCCGGGATATTGTTGTAGTTGATCGGTTCCACGTGCATACCGGAAATGTGTTCCACGCAGGTGATCCCTTCGTGAGAAGCCACATGAGCCAGTGCCGGCCCCGGCACGATATCGCCTATGGCGTAATAGCCTTCAACATTCGTGCGGTAATATTCATCGACTTTAATCTTATCCTTCTCAACCGCAATGCCCACTTCCTCCAGGCCAAGGTCTTCAAAATTCGATTTAACACCCACAGCGGATAATACTACCTCACATTCAATCACATCCTCCCCGCTTCCCCGCTTCCCTGCTTCCCCGCTTCCCCG
Organism: uncultured Bacteroidales bacterium; assembly: GCA_963701785.1. Classification (GTDB taxonomy): domain Bacteria; phylum Bacteroidota; class Bacteroidia; order Bacteroidales; family JAGOPY01; genus JAGOPY01. Next base: position 830,721 of record CAVPBC010000003.1, read on the forward strand.
CTTCACATTTACCTTGCAGGTTTTACCTTTGGTGTCGACAGATTCTACGGTAGAGTCGGTCATCACTTTGATCCCTGCCTTTTTGAAGCTTCTTTCAAGTTGCTTTGATACTTCCTCATCCTCCAGCGGGACGATATTAGGAAGAAGTTCAATAAGTGTGACCTCCGTTCCAATTGAGTTGTAGAAATATGCAAATTCACTTCCGATAGCACCTGAACCCACAACAACCATGGATTTTGGCTGTTTTGGCAGATTCATAGCCTGTCGGTAGCCGATGATCTTTTTCCCGTCCTGTTTCAGGTTGGGCAGCTCGCGCGAGCGGGTACCGGTAGCCAGGATGATATGATTGGCCGTGTATTCTGTCGTTTTGCCGGCTTCATCGGTTACAACGACCTTTTTGCCGGGTAGAATTTTTCCTGTGCCTTTCAGGGTATCGATCTTATTCTTTTTGAAAAGGAAATGGATGCCGTTGCTCATGCCATTGGCCACGTCGCGGCTCCGTTTGATCATCCCTTCGAAATCGGGTGTAACGGTGCCTTCTATTTTCACGCCGTAATCCAGCGCATGGCTGGCATACCTGAACACCTGTGCGCTCTTTAGCAGCGCTTTGGTGGGGATACAACCCCAGTTGAGGCAGACCCCGCCCAGGGACTCCTTTTCCACGACGGCAGTTTTCATTCCAAGTTGAGATGCGCGGATCGCAGCCACATAGCCGCCAGGTCCGCTGCCTATAACGATAAGATCGTAATTCATGGTAATAGAATTTTAGAATATGACTGCAAAGGTAGGAAAAACAGTGAAAAATTGTTAAAGTGTTAAATTGCTAAACTGTTAAACTGTTAAACTGTTTAAGTTATTTTTTGTATGATATTGATTTAGTACTGTTTTGCAGAATTTGAATAACAATTTAACAATTTAGCCATTTAACAGTGTTTAAATTTCTAATTTTAACCAATCATTCCAAACCAAAAGAACTATGTCCACAGGCAAACAATACTACATCGATGCTGCCCGCCGATCTATGGCCTGGCACCAGGAAAACATCAACCGAATGCGGCAGTGCCGCTTTGATACGATAGCCGTCCATGGTATTTACTCCATGCAGGAGTCGCTCGATTTCAACCAGGGCTCCATCATCGAGCCGATGTATATGTCGACCTCCCAGGCTTATCGAGATTCAGACGAGATGGAAGCTGCGCTGGCTTACGAAATCCCTACCTGGTGCTATTCCCGCATCGCCAATCCCAGCATGTACTACCTTGAGGGTGTGCTGGCGCTGCTTGATGGATACGGCGCTAAGGAGGAGACCTCCTGCGTGGCCACCTCTTCCGGTATGGCGGCTATCGCATCCGCGGCTGAGCCTTTGCTGGCGGTAGATCCGAAGGATCCGGGCAGACCGATCAATTTCGTGGCCACCTGCCAGGTTTACGGCGGCACCTTCCAGCAGTTTGCCATCAGGAAGCACCTGGAGCGCAATATCGAATGGCGGAAGGTGGTACATTCCAACGATATCAACGAATGGGCAAAGCTTATCGATGAAAACACCCGTTTCCTGTATGGTGAGATGCCATCTAACCCCGGCCAGGCTTTCTTCGACCTGGAAAAGGTTGTGGAACTGGCCCATGCACACAACATCCCGGTGATCATCGACGCAACAGTGGCCACACCTGCCCTGATGCGCCCGATCCAGTGGGGTGCCGACATTGTCGTGCAGTCTGTAACGAAAACGCTGGCTACAAGCGGCTTTGGAATAGGAGGTGCCATCATTGCCAAGAAGCATATAGTTACAAGCATTGAAAACGATGCCCTGCGGGATGATTACTGCATGTATCTCAAGGCTTTGCCCAACCGCGACAATGGGCCGAACATATCGCCCATGAACGCCGTCCTGGCGTTGAACGATATCCGCACCCTGCGTATGCGGGTGGACCAGTGCAGCCGCAGCACCATGACAGTAGCTAATTACCTGGCGCAGCACAAGCACGTGGAGCAGGTGGATTACCTGGGGCTGGAAGCACATCCTTTGCACAAATTGGCCGGCAAGTACCTCTGGTTGGTGGATGCAGAGAAAGATGAACTTTATGGCAGGCCCGTGAACCGCTACGGACACCTGATGTCATTCCGGATAAAGGGTGGTGCGCAGGCCACCAGGGATGTCTTCGACGGTTTCCAGCGCATCTGGCGTGCCACCGACCTGGGCAGGATCAAATCCGTAGCCACCATCCCGGCTATTTCCACCCACTCGCAGCAAGGCGAAGAAGGCCGGAAGATAGCCGGCATCCCACCCAATCTGATCCGCCTGTGCGTAGGGGCGGAGCATCCCGACGATATTATCAGCGACCTGGAGCAGGCACTGGCTGTGCTGGATGGGAAGAAGGTTGCTGTTAGCTCGCCTGAGTATTCAGCAGGAGGGGCGAGTTCAGCGAGGATAGGACTGTAAGACTTTAAGACTGTAAGACTTTAAGACTGTAAGACAAGGGGACAAGGGGGAAGAGGAGAAGAGGGGAAGAGGGGAAAATATCTTAGTGAATCTCAGTGTACTCAGTGCCTTAGTGGTTAAAAATCAGTGCAAATCTGTGTTTTTTATCTGTGTTAATCTGTGAGAAATAATTAAAAATGAAAATTGGCATTATCATCGAAACCAAAGAACCCGAAAAGGCCTGGAACGCTTTCCGGTTTGCTGTCACTGCAAAAAAGCAGGGGCATGAAGTTAAAGTTTTCCTCATGGGTGAGGCCGTGGAATGCGAAGGACTGGTGCATGAAAAGTACAATGTCGACGAGCAGCTCAGGCTTTTCGTATCCGTTGGAGGTGAGATCCTGGCCTGCGGCACCTGCCTGAAATCAAGGCAACTGCAAGGCTCTGAAGCCTGTCCGGTTTCAACGATGGTCGATTGTTTAGAGATGGTGGTATGGGCGGAGAGGGTGGTGACGTTTTAATGGACGGTACATTGTAAACATTTATTAATAGAATTTATAATATAATGAATAACAGAGATTTATTAGATATTGCAAATGATCTTAGAAAAAACGGGGGATATGAACATGCTGATAAAATCTATAACCAATTAATGATTGATTTTCCTGAGAATGATGAAATTGTTTTTTGCAAAGCACTTAATGTAATGGAAAAAGAACCTGAATTGGCGATAGATTTATTTGCAAAAGCTTATGAAATTAACCCTGAGTTGATTGTGGCAATTAAAAATATCTCTGCGGTTGCTGAAAATAATAATAAATGCTTGCATGCAATTATTGCATTTAACTCGTTGCTTAAAAAGCATCCAGGTAATTTAGATATAGTATATTATAAGGCAAAGCAATTAGAAAACAGTGGCGACATATTAAATGCAATAATTAACTATTATTATTCAGTTGATAATTCTTATTTAAATAGTAATCCGGAGGCATTTATAAATCACCAAATTTCTAGAGACATTGGACGATGTAAAATTGAGCTTAGAAATGAGTTATTGTTAATTCCAACTCCTCAAATTAGAGATGAAACAAGAATTAGAAAGGTCCAGATAAAACAGTACGAATACCCTTTACCAGCTAAACTTTTTGGAGATGAAAATATTTTTTTGGAATTTGGTGAAATGATGGGGAAAACTATAAAAGAGATTATACAAATTAATCCCAATTATATTAAATGGTGCATCCTAAACCTTGATAATTTTTGTGTAGCAAGAGATATTTTAAAAATTTTAGAGAATAAAGGAATAAATGTTAAGGATTGTGAAGACGTTAATATATTTAAGTTAAAATTGGCTGATTACCAAAGACCAAAAATTAAATTATTTGAAGAGCCTCCAGATCAGTTTTTGGTAGATAGAGATGGGAATATTAATTTCTAAAGATGACGGAGATGGGGTTTAATAATCAGGCATTAACTGCTCTTTATAGAGATTGGTTTATTTTAAATAGAATAGATCCACTTAGACCTTATGATAAAAAGCAAGTCGATGATTTGTTTATTTTAATAAAAACAGAAATTAGCCAAAATATAGACGAATTATTTAGGCAACCTTTATTTGCTTACCGAGCAAAAATTCCGTTTGTTTACATTAATTTTCGAAATTTTGAAAAATTTAATATTGAAATTTTTGTATACGAAAACATTATTAAATGTGTTAATATACCAGGTTGTATGGTTGAATCTAATAATATTCAAGCATCATTTGACAATCTTATTAAGGCTGTAATTCAGTGTGTTGATGCTCGTAGAAAGAATAATCTCTTATTAACAAATAGAGTTAATCCTTTGGTTGTTTATGATTATGGAATTCAATCAATAAATAGTAAGTCAATGGTTGAAACATTAAAAGAAGCCGGATCGATTATTGAGTATGTTGGTCCATATCACACAATTTTGTTAAGAAAGGGTAGTAAGGTTACTTTTACGATTCTTAATGATTCTATAATAAGTAGTAATTTACATTATGGATATAACAGCTTAAGAATTATTTTAAGTAATGAGCAATACTACGAAATGTATGGCTGCTTACCCTATTAAATTTCTTTTGAACTATTTATGTTCCGTGCATGTTTTTCTTAAATAAAATGTGGTATACTTTTATAACTATTTAATATCAAGTGCTTTAACTGAAAATTGAATTTATATTTATAAATTGAAATGACCCAAAAACAACTCGAAGACTATTTATGGGGAGCAGCCAATATCCTTCGCGGGATGATCGATGCAGCCGACTTTAAGCAATATATTTTTCCTTTACTTTTCTTCAAGCGAATCAGTGACTTATGGGATGAAGAATTCAAGACGGCGCTTGAGCGAAAGTGATGGCGATCTGGATTATGCTTCCTTTGCAGAGAACCATAGGTTTCAGATACCTTCCGAATGCCATTGGGAAGATGTCAGGAAGAAAACGATTGATGTTGGCGCTGCTTTGCAGTTGGCTTTGAGTGGTATCGAGAAGGCAAACT
>CAVPBC010000004.1:0-646790 GCA_963701785.1 uncultured Bacteroidales bacterium
TATCAATCGGATGATAAGTCTGTGAAATTTGATGTCAGGATTGAGGATGAAACTGTATGGCTTACACAGGCTCAAATATCAGAACTATTTCACACAACCCGTAATAACATAACTCTTCATATTTCCAATATTTTTAAAGAAAGGGAATTAGAGAAAAATTCAGTATGTAAGGATTACTTACTTACTGCACAAGATGGGAAAAACTATAAAACAAAACTCTACAACCTTGATGTCATCATCTCTGTTGGCTACAGGGTAAAATCTCAAAGAGGCACTCAGTTTCGAATCTGGGCAAATAGGGTATTAAAAGAATACTTGTTAAAAGGATACATTATTAATCAGCGCATTGACAATGTTGAGAAAAAGTTGTTTGAACATGATCAAAAATTTGATTTGCTGATCAGAACTAATTTACCTCCAAATGAAGGTATTTTTTATGATGGTCAGATATTCGATGCGCATCAATTCGTGTCAGGCCTGATCAAATCAGCAGATAAATCCATCATTCTGATAGATAATTATGTTGATGAAAGTGTTCTTATTTTATTATCGAAAAGAAAACCCAAAGTAGAGACAACTATTTACACTGCAGCAATATCAACACAACTTAAGCTGGATGTTAAACGATTCAATGACCAGTATCCAAAAATTGAGGTAAAAATATTCAGTAAATCTCATGACAGATTCTTAATTATAGATCGTCAGTCAGTTTATCATATTGGAGCATCGCTAAAAGATCTTGGTAAAAAATGGTTTGCATTTTCAAAGATGAGATTTGATGCACAGGAGATAATTGAGAAACTTGAATCAGAAAACCAGTAAACGGTCGGCGGTCAGCGGTCGGCGGTCGGAGGTCTGGAACCCGGAACCCGGAACAGCCAGATATTAAACACAATAGGACACAATAGAGCACAATAGGTCTATGTGCCTTCTATTGTGCCCTATGTGCCTATGTGGTGAAAGAGCCATCAGCAGGACAACTGTTCGGAATTTCCGAATAGTTCAAATAGAAGGTGCCAGTTTTCCCAAAGTCTTTTCTTTTCCAGTTAATCCGAAAAAGAACCGACATATACCCGGTTGTTTGAAAATTAAATGTAATTATTCGCCGACCGTTGACTATTTACGCCGCCTTTCTATTAATTCCCTGGTCGTTATAAATTTATTAAAACCCTGTTTTTTAAGAGCATTCATTAAAGTTATGTCTCCTGTCCAGAGTTTACAATTTAGATGCAGGGATAATGCCACGAAAAGAATGTCATCAAAGTCTACAGATTTTGTAAGTTCATCCGCTTTGATAATAGCTTCAACTGGTATCAGATCGTCTGAAATGAAATGAATCCTTGAATAGAGGATTTCGATCAGTTCATCTAATTCTTCATCACTTAGTTTAGTGATTTTTTTAATCTTATCAAAATGATTCAGTATCTCTTTTTGGAGAAATCTGACACTATAAAAATTATGCTTTATGGAGGGATGTAAAATAATCTGACCAATCCTACTTTGAGAATTCAGGATAGCGCTGAATAATACATTGGTATCGACAACAATCTTCATTTAATTAATCGGTCCCGGTTTGTCTTGTACCAGCTCCTGTTTATCTCAGAGGCTAATTGATCAACAACTGATTGATCAGTTTTATAATCAGCTGTTATTTCTTTATATCTTAAATAATCAGCTAAATCCTGAAGTTCATCAGTATCGATTTTAGGGGATAATCTTATTACTATTTCTTTACTATTCCGCTCTATGATCATATTGCGCCCTTTTGTACAAAATTACTTTAAAATTTGATCCAATTAGTAATCGTTGAAAAAGAAAGAAGGCGGTTGGCGGCGGAGCGCCTCCTACCTTGCCACGTTGATAGAATACTTCGTCAGCTTCCTGTCAAGCGCCTGGCGCGATACATTCAGCAGGCGTGCAGCCTGCGACTTGTTGTACATGACCTCCCGCATGGCTTTCTCGATGAACTCGCGCTCTAAATAATCGAGGCTCAGGTTGCGGGTTTTGGTTTCCTCAACCGGTTTGTTTTGACGTAGTTTGACCATCAGGTGGTCAAAATGATTGAGGGTAAGCTCTTCGCCGTCGCAAAGGATCACCGCCCGCTCGGTCATGTGTTTCAGCTCGCGGATGTTGCCCGGGAAATCATATTTTTCAAGGGCTTCGGTGAGCGATTTGTGCACAGAGGTGATGCGTTTGCCCATTTTGCCGGAAAAACAACTGGTAAAGTGATTCAGCAGCATGGGAATGTCTTCTTTACGCTCACGCAAAGGCGGAATATCGATCGTGAAGACATTCAGCCTCTGGTACAGGTCCTGGCGGAACCGCTGGTCCCTGGTCATTCCTTCCAGATCCTGGTTGGTGGCGGCGATAAGCCGGATATCGACTTTCGTGGTTTTGGTGCCACCCAGGCGGGTTACCTGCTGATCTTCGATGACCCGCAGCAATTTGGCCTGCAGCGACGGTTTCAGGTCGCCGATCTCATCCAGGAAAAGGGTGCCGTGATTGGCAGCCTCGAACCATCCCGGCTTGTCGGTGTTGGCGCCGGTGAAGGCCCCTTTCATGTAACCGAAAAACTCGCTTTCGAATAATTCATCCGGGACAGATGAACAGTTCACCGAGTGGAAAGGATGGTCCTTCCTCGGGCTCATGAAATGGATGCCGCGGGCGACAAGCTCCTTGCCTGTCCCGCTTTCGCCGGTGATCAGCACATTGGTGGATTCGGAAGCCGATACCCTGATCATCAGGTCATACATCTTTTCCATCGATGCCGCTCCGAAAATGAATGGCGTACCAATCTTTTTCCAGAGGTCGACATTGCGATAGAATTCACTATTGTTATTGTTTCTTACCAGCTTGCTTTGCTGAACGAACCTGCTGGTTTTTTCGATGGAATGAAGCACTTCCCTGAGTTGAAAAGGTTTTTTCAGGAAGTCTTCCGCTCCGCTGCGTAAAGCTTCGATGACGCTGTCCATGTCGCCATGGCCGCTGATCATGATCACTTCCATGGTTGGATGCATTTTTTTCACCTCGCGGAGGACCTCCAGACCGCTCATTTCCGGTAGACGAATGTCCAGGATAGAGATGTCGATAGGTTGTTCTTTAAGGATTCGGAATGCTTCGGAAGGATTCGCGGCTTCGAAAATACTGAAACCCTGGGATACCAGGAATTCTTTCAGTTCTTGTCGTATTTCAGCCTCGTCATCTAGAATTAATATTCTGATGTTTTTCATGTTTGGGTTTACTTTTTATTTGACTTGGCATACGCTTTCATCAAATAGGGGGAAGCAAATATACTTATATTTTTGGCAATGTCAAGAAAAATCTACAAAATTTTTCATTTTCCGAAAAAACTTTTATGGTACCTTTCATTTCACTGATAATTGCATAGACAATGGCCAGTCCTAAACCGGTTCCCTGGCCCGGTGGTTTGGTGGTGAAGAAGGGGGTAAATAATTTTGACTGGTTCTCAGCCGTGATGCCAATGCCATTATCCTCAACGAGGATGACTATTTTTTGGTTTTCAATATAGGATCTGATGATGATCTTTTTGGACATGCCTGCATATTGCTTCAATTTACCTTTTTCTTCCACCGCATCCCTTGCATTTGATATCAGGTTCATCATCACCTGCTCGAGTTTGGTGAGATTCCCGAGCGTAAAACAATGGCCCTTGTAAAGGTCCAGTTCGATGCTGATATGCTGTTTGGCCATCTGCAGCTCAGTGAGTGCCAGTGATTCCCTTATGGCGATATTCACATCTGTTTTTTCAAACATGACCGAGCTCTGGTCACGGGCAAACAGCCTGAAGTGGTCGATCAGGAGCCTGATCTTTTCAATGCTCTGGTTGATAGTTTCAGCTTTTTTGGCAAGGTATTCCTGGTGAACCGGGCTATCCATCAGTTTATAGGTGATGTTTTCAAATGCCAGGGCAATCACACTGAGGGGCTGGTTGATCTCATGGGCAAGTCCTGCCGTAAGCCTCCCGAGCGATTCCAGTTTTGATTTCTGGATCAGCAGGTCCTGGTTCTCCCGCACATCTTTCAGGCTTTTGTTGAGTTCCTTGTTGACCAGCGTCAGTTTCTCCCGGGTTTGCACCAGGCTGATCAGGTCAGCCAGCCTGGAGGCAATAGATTCAATGATCAGCCGGTCGTTCTTACCGATCTCATCCGTTGTTTTAGATGCCAGATTCAGGCTGCCGATGACCTGGTCCTGGTAAATGAGGGGAATGCTTACGGCCAGTTTCAGATTTTCCTTTAATATAAAGGGTTTAACGGTATCAAGAAAATCATCTTCTTTTCCATACCTGGGTTTCTTTAGTAAAATGGTATTGACCGGCTCCGAACCGGCAGGATATTTTGAAACCTTGATGACGTATTCTTCAGACAATCCCTGGGAATATACCAGCCTGAGATACTTTTTGTTTTCATCAAAGAGATAAATGCCTCCTCCGCTGACCCAATCGATCTGCATCAGGTTATCAAACGCCAGTTTTAAGGAAGTGTCAAGGGAAGTGGATAAATTACTCAGCGAATCAATCTGGTGCTGGATTTTCAGCAATTGTTCATGCCTGGTCTGTTCCGTAGTATTTTGCGCAATGGCTAAAACATTTTTTACTTCCCCGCGCTCATTGAATAATGGTTGCCGTGTTATTTTAAAGCTCATGACCTGGCCCCGCCAGTTAATATGCCTGTCGACATTCACGGCCAGCCCGGTCTGGAATATTTCCCTGAATATCCTGACCTGGTCATCTGCTGTTTCCTTCGGGAAGATCTCATGAACATACTTGCCTGTCATACTCCCTTTTTCCACCTGGAACATATTCTCCGTAATCTCATTGGTGAAACTTATTTTTCCATTTTCATCGAAGATGGTAATGGCCAATGGAATATTTTCAACCAGGGTCTTATAGATTGCTTCCTGCTCCTGCTTTGCTACTTCTGCGACCTTTATGTCGGTTATATCATTAAATATGGCAACATAATTTTTGATACTGTGCTGGTGAAATACCGGAAAGTTAACCAATCTCAACCATATCTCCTGCCCATCCTTATGGGTGACGTTGAGTTCGCCTCTCCATATTTCACCTGCCTGGATAACCTTTTTAAGTTCTTCATATTTAACAAGATCTTTAGGATCACTCAAGATTGAATAAATCAATTCGTCTTTCATCTCTTCTGGTGCATAGCCCAGGGTCTGGATAAAGTTGGTATTGACAAATTCAATAATACCCTTTTCGCTGGTAATAATAACCGAAAAAGGGCTCTGGGAAATCACCGCCCGGAATATCCTGTTCTGCTCCTCATACTGCTTGCGCTTGATGATCTGGACCAGGTACCTGGAGATCATGACCATCAGGTTTCTTTCTTCTTTGGTAAACGGGCCGAAGTCTCTTTCAGGTTGTTCCTCCAGGTAATAAACTGCCAGGTTGCCGACTTTTTCATGGCATGAATCCATAAGCCCCCTGCCCATTTTCCATTGTGTTGCCCTGAAATCCGGAGTCCGATACACCATGTCGCCGATTTGAAGTTCGGCACATGTTAAAGAAGGGAACTGGAAGCTTTCAGTGATAATGTTTAAAACCCCGGCATAGAAATCCTCCATGGAAATATTGAGGGTATCGCTGAGGGTTGTAATTTGCAGGACAGCCCTCAGCTCCTGGATTCGTTTCTCCAGGTCCGCTCTTACGATCACGAGTTCTGTGATCTCATTGGAAAGCTCATGGTTGCGCCTTGCCAGCGATTCTTCCAGGTGGGCGACCCGTGCCTGGAGTTCTTCATAAGTAGGTTTTGTGCTCATAATCCAAGCGCCATGCTAACCAGTTCAGCCACATCATAGTTCTTCAGGTCATCTTCCCGGTTCTTATATTTGATCCCGTCGGTCATCATCACCATGCAGAACGGGCAGGCTGTTGCGACGATACCGGCACCGGTTGCGATGACGTCTTCGATGCGTTCGATAAAGACTTCTTTATCGCCTTTTTCAGCTTCCTTGAACATCTGTCCGCCACCTGCGCCGCAACACAGGGCGGAACTCTTCGAGCGCTTCATTTCAACCTGCGAAAGTCCCAGTGCGGAGATCACATTGCGGGGGGCGTCGTATTCTCCATTGGCACGGCCAAGGTAACAGGGGTCGTGGAAAGTAATGTTGAATGTTGAATGTTGAATGTTGAATTCATTTTGAATTTTGAATTTTGAATTTTGAATTATTCCTGCAAGGAATTGAGTATGATGAATTACCTCATAGTTGCCGCCCAGATCGGGGTACTCATTCTTGAAAGTGTTAAAATCATGCGGGCAGCAGGTCAGGATCTTTTTAACTTCATACATTTTAAAGAGCTCGATATTCATCAGTGCCTGCATCTGGAAGAGCATTTCGTTGCCGGCCCTTCTTGCCACGTCGCCGCTGTCGGTCTCCTCCGTGCCAAGCACCGCGTAATCTGTATTAAAATAGGTAAGGATCTTGACAAACTCGCGGGTCACTTTTTTGTACCTGTCATCAAACGCCCCTGCCGAGCCTACCCAGAAGAGATATTCGGGACGATGCCCGGTTGCAAAGACTTCGGACATTACGGGAACGGTTATTTTCGTTTTTACCATAAATGATAATGATAAGTTAATGCTTAATGTTTAATGCTTAATGTTTAATGCTTAATGTTTAATGCTTAATGTTTAATGTTTAATGTATTGTTAATGAATTAATTGGATTAATACTAAAAATATTTTTTGAGATGATGGGTATAAGAAGGCTTTTTTCCGGATTAACAATAAAAAAACTAATGTTATGAAAGAAAATATCATTTTAAAGAAAACTTTCGATTTTTCAGTTGAAATAAGCAATTTGGTTGTTCTACTTCGCAGGAAGCGAGAAACAATTATCTCTAACCAGCTGCTTCGCTCAGCTACAAGCATTGGAGCAAATGTCCATGAAGCATCAGCTGCCATGACTAAAAAAGACTTTATTTTAAAAATGTCCATAGCATCAAAGGAAGCAAGAGAATCTGCATATTGGCTCAGATTATTAAATACCAGTAAGATAGTTGAACTTGATTTTAGTTCTTACATAAATGCAAATGATGAAATAATTAAAATAATAACAGCCATTTTAAAAACTGCACAAACAAACCTCTCTTCAAAAAATAATTAAGCATTAAGCATTAAACATTAAGCATTAATCATTAATCATTAATCATTAAACATTAAGCATTAAACATTAAACATTAAGCATTAAACATTATTTATATAAATTTCTTCCGCCCAAATCATCCGGTCCTGCGGCGAGAACTGCCACGGAGCGCCGTTATTTTCAATGTTGGTGAAGATTGCATTCAGCTCCCCGGGGCCTTTGGCCTCTTCCATGACCAGGTAACGGCGCATATCGACGATCAGGGAAGGATGGTTGATATTCACCGGGCACTCACGGGCACAGGCATTGCAGGTTGTACAGGCCCAGAGCTCCTCTTCGGATATGTAATCCCGGATAAGGGATTTCCCGTCGCTGTATGATCCGTCTTTAATCAGCCCGGGCCCTTTATCCTTCATCCTGGCCCTGACATCCATGATGATCTTCCTTGGCGAGAGCTTCTTCCCGGTGATATTGGCCGGGCAGACCTCCGTGCATCTGCCGCATTCGGTGCAGGCCAGCGAATCAAGGTAGTTCTTCCAGGTGATATCCTCCACATCCAGCACCCCGAAACGTGATACAGGTGCAGTTTCACCCTCGGCCGGAGCAGCAAAAGCCAGGTTGGGATCCATCATTTTCTTCACCTCTTTGGTGATGTCCGGCATATTCGGAAGATAACCCAGCGGTTCCAGCCTGCTTAAAAACACATTCGGCACCGACATGAAAACATGGAAATGCTTTGAGTACGGCAGGATGTTGGCAAAAATGAAAATCAGCAAAATATGCGACCACCAGAAGATCTCATGCCACAAATGCACAGCACTTCCAGGCATCCCCACCAGCCAGCCTGCAATCACCCGGCTCACCGGAAACACCCCCACGCCTCCAAGCTCCCCAGCTTCCCCGCCTCCCTGCATCGCAAGATAGAACGTATTCATCCCTAACAGCGACACCATCAGCAACAGGATCAGCGTCAGGGCCAGGTTGGCATCCGTATGGGAGATGTGCTTCATCTCGATGCCGGTAAAGCGGCGTATGTTCATGAATATCCTCCTGAAAAGGAAAGCGACAATGGCAATGAGGATGATGAGGGCGAAGATGTCGCCGGATGCCGTGATGACATCATAAACAGGACCGAGGACGGATAAAGCCCTTTCTGTGCCGAAAAGCCCGTCGATCACCATTTCGATGCTCCCGACCAGGATCACCAGGAAGCCCCACCAGACCAGCGCGTGCATCAATCCGATGACGGGTTTGCGGAGGATCTTCGTCTGCCCGAAAGCCACCGCCATCATCACGTTGAAACGCTTGCCGAAATCCTTGACAGGGAAGGGTTTGGTCAGTCTGAACCTGAGGTAATATTGCCATGCTGTCCAGGAAAAGATTCCAACGGTTACCAGTAATGAAATTGCGAAGAGAATTTGTTTAAGCATAATTTGCATTGGTTATTAGGTAATGGTTATTGGGGTAAAGATATAAAATGATTTACAATTTACAAATTACAGTTTACAATCTGGAATCTGAATATAAATTTGACTTTCAGATCTAAGAATCAGATTTAAGATCCTGGATTGTAAACTGTAATTTGTAAATTATAAATCCTTTGGTTTCTTTATCTTTGCACCATACATATCTGCAATCCCATGCACCCGGAACAAAAACCTTATATCCAAAGAACCACATCCGCATCGTCACAGCAGCATCGTTGTTCGACGGGCACGATGCAGCGATCAACATCATGCGCCGTATCATCCAGGCCACCGGGGCCGAAGTGATCCATCTCGGCCATGACCGCTCTGTTAAGGAAATTGTAGATTGTGCCATCCAGGAAGATGCCCAGTCGATCGCCCTCACCTCATACCAGGGCGGGCCATATGGAGTTCCTGAAATACATGCTCGATATGCTTCGCGAAAGAGGCTGCGGGCATATTAAGATCTTTGGCGGCGGCGGCGGGGTGATCCTTCCTGAAGAAATGGAAGAGCTTCACCAATACGGCATCACCCGGATATATTCACCTGATGACGGCCGTGGGATGGGGCTGCAGGGGATGATCAACGACCTGATGGAGAAATCCGATTACCCTACCGGTAAGCAAATTGACGATATCAACCTTAAAAAACTTGAACAAAAAGACGTTTATGCCATTGCCAGGCTGATCTCAGCCGCCGAGAATTTCCCGGAAAGTGTCAGGGCAATGATCGACGGGCTGAAAGAACATTCGAAAAAGTCGCCCGTGCTCGGGATAACCGGTACCGGCGGATCGGGCAAATCATCGCTGGTGGATGAGATCGTGCGTCGTTTCCACCAGGATTTCCCGGAGAAAACAATCGGTATCATTTCGGTTGACCCGTCCAAGCGCAAAACCGGCGGCGCCCTGCTGGGCGACCGGATCAGGATGAACGCCATCAACAATCCCCAGGTTTACATGCGTTCCCTGGCAACCCGGCAATCAAACCTTGCCGTCTCCAGGTATGTGAAAGATGCGGAGACCATCCTCCAGGCGGCCGGGTATGACCTCATCATCCTCGAGACTTCCGGCATCGGCCAGTCGGATACGGAAATCGTCGACCACAGCGACGTGTCGATGTACGTGATGACGCCCGAATACGGCGCCGCCACACAGCTGGAGAAGATCGACATGCTGGATTTTGCGGATATCATCGCGATCAATAAGTTCGATAAAAGGGGCGCCCTCGATGCCCTGCGCGACGTGCGCAAGCAATTTGCCCGGAACCACCAGCTCTGGCATGCTGCGCCTGAAACCATGCCTGTTTTCGGCACCATCGCCTCACAATACAACGACCCGGGCGTGAACCTTTTTTACAGGGCGCTGATCGGGATCATCAATGAAAGGACAGGCGCGGGTTTCGTCCCGAAAGTTCATGGCGCCGATGCCGAAATGGCGGAGAAGATCTTTATCATCCCGCCCAGCCGGACCAGGTATCTTTCCGAGATCGCCGAAACGGTCAGAAACTATAACAGGTGGGTTGAAAAACAGGCTGATGTAGCCCATCGGCTGCATGCCATCCATGACACGCTGAAAATGCTTAGGGCGAAGGGCATAGAGCAGGGTGTGACTGATGTTCTCGATGAAGAGTATAAAAATATTGAACCTGAGCTTGACGGCAGGACTAAATTCATCCTTGAAACCTGGCCGCTTAAAGTAGGCTCTTACAGCCAGCCCGAATATATTTTCCAGGTCAGGGACCAGAAGATCCGTGTCAAAACATACGTCGAATCCCTTTCACACACTAAGATCCCGAAAATTTCGCTGCCGAAATATAAAGGATGGGGCGATATTGTCAGGTGGTGCCTGAAAGAGAATGTCCCGGGCGAATTTCCATACGCTGCCGGCGTCTTTCCGTTTAAAAGGGAAGGGGAGGACCCGACCAGGATGTTTGCCGGCGAAGGCGGCCCGGAACGCACCAACAAGCGTTTTCATTATCTTTCCAAAGGGATGCCTGCCAAAAGGCTTTCCACGGCTTTCGATTCGGTCACCCTTTACGGCAACGACCCCGATATACGCCCGGATATTTACGGGAAGATAGGCAATTCCGGCGTTTCCATTTCCTGTCTTGACGATGCCAAAAAGCTTTACTCCGGCTTCAACCTGGCCGATCCCAAGACCTCCGTCTCGATGACCATCAACGGCCCCGCGCCAACCCTGGTGGGTTATTTCATGAATGCGGCCATCGACCAGCAATGTGAGATCTATATCCGGGAAAACGGGCTGGAGGCGGAGGTCGAACAAAAGATAAGCAGCTATTTATTCCGGAAAAGGCACCAGGAGGCCACAATACCAGGGAGCTTTGCCCGAGGGCAATGACGGGCTGGGGCTTGATGCTGCTGGGGGTCACCGGCGACCAGGTGTTGCCAAAAGAAGTATATGACAGAATAAAAGCCGATACCCTGTGCAGGGTCCGCGGCACGGTGCAGGCCGATATCCTGAAGGAAGACCAGGCGCAGAACACCTGCATCTTCTCGACCGATTTTGCCATCAAGATGATGGGGGATGTGCAGGAATATTTCAACCGGAACAATGTCAGGAACTTTTATTCTGTTTCCATTTCCGGTTACCATATTGCCGAAGCAGGCGCCAATCCTATCACACAGCTGGCCCTGACCCTGTCCAACGGATTTACTTATGTCGAATATTACCTCTCCAGGGGGATGGATATCGACAAATTTGCACCCAATCTTTCCTTCTTTTTCTCCAACGGCATCGATCCGGAATATTCGGTGATGGGCAGGGTGGCCAGGCTGATCTGGGCAAAGGCCATGAAATACAAGTATGGCGGCGATGACCGGTCGCAAAAGCTTAAATATCATATCCAGACCTCCGGGCGTTCTTTGCATGCCCAGGAGATCGGTTTCAACGACATCCGCACCACGCTCCAGGCGCTTTATGCCGTGTACGACAATTGCAACTCGCTGCATACCAATGCTTACGATGAAGCCATTACCACACCTACGGAAGAATCAGTGCGGCGGGCCGTGGCTATCCAGCTAATCATCAACCAGGAACTGGGACTGGCAAAGAACCAGAATCCCGCTCCAGGGCTCCTTCATCATTGAAGAACTCACCGACCTGGTCGAGGAAGCCGTCATGATGGAATTCGACAGGCTGACGGAAAGGGGAGGGGTGCTCGGGGCCATGGAAACCATGTACCAGCGGGGCAAGATACAGGAGGAATCGCTTTACTATGAAACGCTGAAGCATACCGGGGAGTTGCCAATCATCGGTGTGAATACTTTCCTTTCCTCAGAAGGATCGCCGACTATAACGCCCGGGGAGGTTATCCGGGCAACGCCTGAGGAAAAGGAATACCAGATCACCATGCTGGAGGAACTGCATAAGACCTATGCCGGAAAGACGGCAGCACTGCTTGAAGATCTTAAACGCAGGGCGAGGAAGAACGAGAATATTTTCGAAGGCCTGATCGAAGTGTCAAAATACTGCTCGATTGGCCAGATCACACATGCACTCTTTGAAGTGGGAGGGCAATATCGGAGAAATATGTGAGTGCTGAGTGCTGAGTGCTGAGTGCTGAGTTATAGAGTTCTGAGTGAGGAGTTATGAGTTAAATAAATAAGTATTAAATTTGTGCGATATAACCAACATCCAAAAATTAAATCCAAAACACAATAATTCAGCACTCAGAACTCTATAACTCAGCACTCAGCACTCAGAACTCAAAACTCACAAGTGGCTCATTGGTTAGATGAAATAGAAAGGCAGGAAAGCCGTCGTCGCGGATCGGCCTCCGGCAGCGCAAGGGTCCAGGATAAAAAATTCAGGATCCAGCAGAATTATGCGAAGAACAAAGAAATCTACGATGGTTTTATCAAGAAGATCCAGAAGCTGGTTAACAGGGTGAATAGCCTGCCGATAGAGCACCGGGAGGTATTCGGCAAGATCAATGAGAAAATGAAAGATACCAGGCTTGATAACCATCTGAGCTATTTTTCAAGCAGCCGCCGAATTGAAAAAACAGAATTCAAAGGTATTTTACATCCATTTAAAACAGTTCATTACAAGCATGTCAGGGTAATTTATTTCAATGTGGCGAAGCTGATGGATAAGGTTGAGGTTGAAATATATGAAGAGCTGCTGGAAAAGAAACGCCACGACGGGCAGATCATCCCGGAGAATGAAGAGCCGCACCAGAGCAACAAACCGCATTCAGAAAAAGGTAAGTTCCACGAGATCTACTATTACGAAATGTCTAAACTGGAGGATGAACTGGCAATCAAGATCATCGACTGGCTGGCTTTCCACGAAGAAGTGCAGCACATACCCATCGTGCAGGACGGGGAGCCGAGGTTCAAGGAGTAATGTTGAATTTTGAATGTTGAATGTTGAATTCGGGTATTCTTCTTATCTTCTTATCGTCTTACAGTCCTACCGTCTTACAGTCCTACCGTCTTACAGTCCTACCGTCTTACCGTCTTACCGTCTTATCTCGCTGCTTTAATCACCAGCAATACCACCAGCGAAAGCAGAACTATCCCGCCAAGGATAAAAGCCCAGTAATTTACCACCCTTGATTCGACATACATTTCATAGTCGCGTATCATAACAGACATCGGTTGAAAATCCCAGCGGACCTGGTTTCCCTTGAGCATTGCTGAATTGGTAGCCGTGATCAGACCAGGCATCTCCACTTCTTCCGTGTATCCTTCCATCTGGAAGATGGTTCCCAATTTTTCCATCTTTTTTGTATACTCTTCAAATATTGGAGGATCCAGGTCATAAAGCAATGTAAAAGACTTCATTACCAGACCATTTACGGTACAATTCGATAAAATCGTCACCCTCTTTAAAATACCAGTCTTCCAGATTATTAAATAGGCTGTCGTGATAGATGGAAATATCTACGGAATTTAACTGAGGATTATTCAGCTTTTTTATTCCTTCCCGTGTAATTGCTTCAACATCTGCCAGGGCAGAACCGTAGAAGAATAATGCGACACTGTCTTCAGCTTCATTTCTGCGGGCACTGTCAGCAGGGGTAACAGGTACCTTCAGACCGGTGTACCACTGGATATCTTCTTCGGTAAGGTACTCCCTGTAATCCAGGCTGGTGAAAGGATTGGCAGATTTGTAAACTTCTTTGAAAGTAAGGTAGGAAAAGAAAAAACGGAATTTTTTTATTACTGAGACATTACGTTCCATGTTCTTGTATGAGCCTGTATCGCTTTTGATCTCTGTATTGAGTTCATCGCTGTTCCTGTATGACTTGGTATAGGTTTGCATATATTTCGCACTGTCGGCAGTATCTTTTGAAAACGCCCGTGCCCATGTTTCGTCTACCGGGAATGGCAGATCAGCCGAGAAGACATCAGCAGAATCACCGGTAACCGTGATGATACGGGTAAATGTCCCGTCAGGGTTTACTTTCGTAGTGACGGTTACTTCCCTGCAAGCGCCGAATAGTAATAACAGGAAGATAACAGCAGTTAAAATGATATTTTGCGTTTTCATTGTGGTTCTGTTTGAGAGGTTGAATTGAATTCTTTTATGATGGATTTGACAGGCTGATTTGCAACCTTATAACCAGCCCTGTCCAGTAATTTCAGGGCATCCGGGGTCATACCGGCCACATCGGCGTAAATTGCTGCCCTGAACAATGATGTGAGGTTTAACTTTCTGGTATTTAATTCTTTATTGTAATTCAACATTACCGGATCAGAGGAGAGGATGCCTATGACTTTTTTTAATTTCAAAGCAGCCTGGTACCGGGATGATAGGGAGATTGCCGCATTTTGCTTTTCCAGGCGGGAGATTTTATCCACTATAGTGTATTCTTCATAACCAAAGGCCAGGAAAAGGCAAACAGATGCGGCAGCCAGCAATCGCTGCAGGATGATGATACCGCGGTATTTTCTCATCTTTCCCTGCTTTTGTTTTTCCATATTTTCTGAAGATGACCGGATTGCCGTCATAATGTCTTCCGTAAGCCTTTCCGGGTTATTTAAAACCGGCTCCCTGTGGCGTAATCCGGCAATTTTGCCTGCAACCTGCCTTGATTCTTCCAGGTATTGGGAACAGGACTTGCAGGAATCGATGTGACGGTAAATTTCATTACCGGGATCCGGCTCATCAAAATAGATTAGCCGGTCGATTTCCTTTTTGACATTGCTGCATTTCATGGTGTTCTTATTTTAATGCTTTGAGCAATTTTTCCCTGATTGCCCGCCGCGCGTGGTATAAATTACTTTTTACCGAGGATTCTGACATGCCGAGGATTTGTTGTACTTCCGTTGAATCGGCACCCTGAAGGTCCCTCAGGATAAATACCAGTTGTTGTTTTTCAGGCAGACCTTCTGCCATCCAGCTGATCAACCTGGCGGTTTCCTCATTATCCGACTTCATTTGTGCATTGTCAGGATCCGGGAGGTCTATTTGGGTGATGACTTTTTCAATGCTGATCATGTTGTGCCTTTTGATCTGCCTCATCCGGTCTATGGCAGTATTGGCGACTATTTTGTTCAGCCAGGATGAAAATTTCTGATTCATATCGTATGTATCTATCTTTTGCCAGGTCTTGATAAAACTATCCTGTACAACATCCCGGGCCTCTTCTTCATCACACACGATCCGGAAAGCCATGCTGAAAGCCATTTGCTGATATTCTTCCACGATCAGCCGGAATGCAGCCTGGTCGCCATTTTTCACCCTTTCAATAATTTCATGAAAGTCAGTCAGCATAAATTAATTTTGGCTTCTGATGATATTACGATAATAGTAAGGAAAAGTAAAATTAGTCGGCGGTCAGCGGTCAGCGGTCGGCGGTCGGCAGTCAGCGGTCGGCGGTCGGCGGTCGGCGGTCGGCGGTCCTACCGTCCTACAGTCCTGTAGTCCTACCGTCCTACAGTCCTACCGTCTTACAGTCCTACCGTCATAAAAAACTCCAAACACTCCGGGTTCCGCAACGCATCCTGGTTTTTAACTTCCTGTCCGTGGATGAGTTTTTTCACCGCAACTTCGACTTTTTTCCCGTTTATGGTATAAGGCACATCTGGCGTGGCCAGGATGACAGCGGGAACATGCCTGGGACTGCAATTGGACCGTATATTGGCCGAGATCTTTTTGATCAGTTCCTCCTTTAACGTCAAATCCCGACTTCATTTTCACGAAAAGGACCACCCGTTCATCGCCTTCAAACTGTTGCCCGACCACTACTGAATCCTCTATTTCTTCCATATTTTCCACCACCCGGTAGATCTCCGCCGTACCAATCCTGACCCCGCCCGGGTTAAGGGTTGCGTCCGATCGGCCAAGCATGGTTACTCCGCCGTGCGGGCTTAGAACCATATAATCTCCATGGCACCATATTCCAGGGAAATTCTCAAAATAGGCACTGTGGTATTTCTTCCCGTCAGGGTCATTCCAGAAATAGATGGGCATAGAAGGGAATGAAGATTTACAGACCAGTTCGCCCTGCTTATCGATGACCGGGTTCCCGTTGTCATCATAGCAATCGACATCCATACCCAGTCCCCGGCACTGGATCTCGCCGCGGTAAACCGGCAGGACCGGGCAACCCAGCATAAAACAGGAAATAATGTCCGTGCCGCCGGAAATGGAAGAAAGCTGGACATTCTTTTTCCAGTCATCGTAAACATATTCAAAACTCTCATCAGCCAGCGGCGACCCTGTTGAAGCGATAGCCCTGAGATGCGGGAAACCGGATATTTCCCCGGGCTTTACCCCCGCCTGTTGAAGCGAAGCTATATATTTGGCGCTCGTTCCGAAAAGGGTGAATTTCAATTCGTCAGCCATTTTGATAAGCGCATCCGGCGCCGGATAGAAGGGGTTTCCATCGAAGCAGACAATGGTGGCGCCGAGAGCCAGGCTGCTTACAAACCAGTTCCACATCATCCATCCACAGGTGGTAAAATAGAAGACCCTGTCACCAGGACGGACATCGCAGTGCAGCTTGAGTTCTTTCAGGTGCTGGATCAGGGTACCGCCGGCAGAATGGACGATGCTCTTCGGCAAACCGGTGGTACCTGAAGAATACATGATATATAAAGGGTGATCAAAGGGCAGCTGGATGAAACGCATGTTTCCTTTTACCGGCCTGGCAAGGGCCTCCCATGAAATGGCACCGGGAATGCTTTCCAGGTCAGCCTTTCCGGTGAAATTAACCATCACGACCTTTTCGATAGTCGGCAGCTGGCCGAGTATGCCGCGGAGTTTCTCCTGCGAATCGAAATGCTTGCCGTTATATTGATAACCATCAACGGAGAAGATGACTTTAGGCTCTATCTGGCTGAACCTG
This sequence comes from uncultured Bacteroidales bacterium, assembly GCA_963701785.1. GTDB lineage: Bacteria > Bacteroidota > Bacteroidia > Bacteroidales > JAGOPY01 > JAGOPY01. Next base: position 16,909 of record CAVPBC010000004.1, read on the forward strand.
TCGAGCACCCCCTTGATCCCGAAATCGGGTGAGGTCGATGACCAGATAGCACCCAGTGAAGCCGCGGCCAGCATGGCAATGACAGTTTCAGGGATATTCGGCATAAAGGCTGCAATGCGATCGCCTTTTCTGACCCCAAGCCTTTTCAGTCCTGCTGCAACGCGATGGGTTTCTTCATAAAGCTCCTGGAAGGTGAGCGTGCGTGTCGTGCCGTCTTCGCCGCGGAAAATGATGGCCGGATGGTCATCGCGTCGTTGAAGTAGGTTTTCTGCGAAATTCAGCCGGGCCCCCTTGAACCACTTTGCTCCGGGCATTTTCTTCGGATCATCCACAACATGGTTGAAATCAGTGGAGTATTTGATGCCGCTGAAATACCAGAAAGTTCCCCAGAATGCCTGGATATTTTTCACGCTCCAGCGGTAAAGGTCGTCGTAGGTTTTTAATTGCTTGTTGGAGTATGCGTTGACAAACTTGATGTACTTGTTGCACCTGGGTCTTTTTAACAAAGTCAGGATCCGGTGTCCAGAGAATTTTATATTGCATTGGTTTGGTAATTTGTTGATCGATTACATGTGACTTCTCAGAACTAAAAATATTTTAGCTTACAATATGATATTCCGATGTAAGGTAAGTCTCAATTCTTTTGTAATCCAGGAAAGATTTGGTATCCCGGTATACGGCTATCATGTTACCGGTTATTTCCAGGGCGTTCCCGAAAAACTTAAATGGATTCAGAAGCTCTGACCGTGTCCGGGTTTGCTCCTCCACGATACCGTCGTACCAGGTGGCACAATCGGAGAGCTTCTGCAGTACGACATTCCTGTTGTAATTATACAGGGGATGGATCTTCAGTGAAAGAGGGGTATGGCCATTGTGCCAGCGATGGATAAAGGTATCATACTCAATTCCGGGTTTACGGTGGAACAGCGTTAAAAGGCAGACGCCCGGGGTCGGCTCACCGTCGGCCCAGGTCTTCCTGTAAGCCACCGGGAGCGCTTCCTCTGCCGTGAATGCCCCGGAAAATCCTTCAGCTTTCATTAAATGATCGACCTTAATGTGATCATCTTTAAATATTGAAAAAACTGCGATCTTGCTTTTCCTGAATGGGATGACTGAAAATTTCGGCGGAGGATGCTGCGTCAGGGTAACCTTCAGTGCTGACGGATTGATAAGCTTTGCAGTTGTTTTGCCTGTCTCCAGCATCCGGTCGGTAAAATGCCGATAATCTTCATTCTCCTGTCCCCGGATAAGGTAAATTTCTTTTCTCATATGCACTTTTTCATGGCCACCTGAAAAGCCAGGGTAAAAATAACATATGTTTCCACAACTTAAACTAAGAACTAAGAACTAAGAACTGTTTCTTTTTGTATCTTTATTCTCAAAGTCAGAACAACTATGCCGGAAAAAAAACTTAGACTCATCGAGCAGGATCCATGGCTGGAGCCCAGCACAAAAGATATCGAAGAACGTTATAAACGATACAGGGACAGGCTGAATGTTATCGTGAAGGATTTCGGCGGCCTTGAAAAATTTGCTGATGGATACAAATATTTCGGGATTAATTATGATCAGAAGCGGAAAGGCTGGATTTACCGCGAATGGGCCCCCCAGGCACAATGCCCTCTACCTTACCGGCGATTTTAATAACTGGGACCGGTTTTCGCATCCTTTGCAGAAAAATGAGTTCGGGATCTGGGAAATTTTCCTGGATAAAAAGCAATACCAGGATTCTTTTACTCATGGCAGCAAGATCAAAGTGCTGGTGGATTCTAACAAAGGGCTGAGATATCGTATCCCTGCCTATATCACAAGGGCTGTCCAGGATGAGGATACTAAGAACTTCACCGGGCAGGTATGGTTCCCCGGGAATTTTGACTGGTCGGCAGATGTTTTTAACGCCGGAGACCTTGGCGAGCTCTTTATTTATGAAGGCCATGTGGGAATGGCGCAGGAAAAGGAAGGTCTCGGGTACCTATACGGAATTTATTGAAAATATCCTTCCACGGATTAAAAAACTGGGCTACAATGCTATACAGCTGATGGCCATCCAGGAGCATCCGTATTATGGTTCCTTTGGATATCATGTCTCAAACTTTTTCGCCCCTTCTTCAAGGTTCGGGACACCGGAAGAACTGAAAATGCTCATCAATACCGCCCACCGGATGGGAATCGCCGTGATACTCGACGTGGTCCATTCACATACGGTTAAAAATGTCGTGGAAGGCCTTAATGAATTCGACGGATCAGATTCGCAGTATTTTCACCCGGGCAGCAGGGGAGAGCATCCGCAATGGGATTCCAAGATTTTCGACTACGGGAAAACAGAAGTGCTGCGCTTTCTCCTCTCAAACCTCAAATACTGGATGAAGGAATTTCATTTCGACGGGTTCCGCTTCGATGGCGTGGGCTCCATGATGTACTACCACCACGGTCTTGAAGCCATCGATTCACGGGAAAAATATTTCCGGCAGGGGGTGGAATGGGATGCACTAACCTATCTGCAATTAGCAAACACCCTTATCCACGGGATAAATCCTGTGGCCATCAATTGCTGAAGATGTTACCGGGATGCCGGGCTTGACCTTCCCGGTGGACGAAGGCGGTCTTGGGTTTCGATTACCGTCTGGGCATGGGGATTCCCGATTACTGGATCAAACTGCTGAAAGATTACCGGGATGAAGACTGGAACATGCACGAGATGTGGCATGTGCTGAACGACCGCCTGCCGCATGTGAAAACAGTAGCTTACGCCGAATCGCACGACCAGGCACTGGTTGGCGATAAAACCATTGCTTTCCGGCTGATGGATAAGGAAATGTACTGGCATATGCAGAAAGACGACGGTGACCTGGTCATCGAACGGGGTATGGCACTGCACAAAATGATCCGCCTGTTTACCATCGCACTGGGTGGCCATGCCTACATGAATTTCATGGGCAACGAATTTGGCCACCCCGAATGGATCGATTTTCCAAGGGAAGGGAACGGATGGAGCTATAAATATGCCAGGCGGCAATGGTCGCTGGTGGATGATCCGGCACTTAAATACCAGTACCTGGCCGCTTTCGACGGGGACATGATTAAAGTGATGAAGGAAAACCAGGTGATGAACTCCATGTTCGCACAGCAACTCAACATGGATGAGTCGAACAAGACCATAGTTTTTGAGCGGAACAACCTCATCTTCGTTTTCAATTTTCATCCCACGCATTCCATCCCGGAATATACATTCCCTGTGCCCCGCCACGGCGAGTACCGCATCATTCTGAACTCCGACAGCAAGGCTTTCGGCGGCCACGGCCGGATCGACGAATCCATGCCGTATTTCACCTTCTCCGATCATACCGGTAACCAGGCTTTTCTGAAGATATACAATACAAACAGGACGGCGATCGTTCTGAAGCATGATCTTTGATTCAAGGGAATATTGAGGGTATAGCCACTAAGGCACTTAGCGCACTTAGGAACACTAAGACTTTCAATTAAAAAATTGCATACTTTATTATTAACCAGATCCTTAGTGAATCTTAGGTACTAGTCCTAAGCAGTTTATCCCACAATAAAGATTATATATATTTTTGCAGTATGATCGAAAAGCTTATTACTATCATATAATGGTCCTGCTGATTACCTCGCTGGGGGCCTTCAGCCAATATTATTACGGCGGCTTATCCTCCTCTTTTAACATGCCCCGCACACAGTATATGGTGGATTCTGCAACAGGCAACCTGCTTTTTAAACCAGGTGATATCGGCTTCAGCATGCAGGTCGGAACAGGCTTTGCAGGTAATTTCAAAGGGAATTCTTCTTTCAACACTTATGTTTCACCGGCCCTGGCTTACAATATTTCCCCGCGGTTCCGGATTAAGGCCGGTGTTACCGTTTTTCAAAATTTCGGCGATCCTTACTATGCCGGATATGACAACTATTATTCCCCGGTGATGAACAGCGGCACAACCACAAGTGTATTTGTACAGGGAGATTACCTGCTGAGCAACAAGCTTATGCTTTCAGGGACATTTTATAAGGACTTCGCCTCTTTCAATGCAAATGTCACAGACCCCAGGCTGAAAACGCCTGAAAGCCAGGGAATGATCCTGAACCTTAACTACAGGCCGACAAGCAATTTTGAGATCAACGCCTCCTTCGGATACGGCAACGGTAACAGGTCGGTGTTTAACGATCCCTTCTACCATAACAGCATGTTCCCGGGGGATTCTCCGTGGTGAGTCGGCGGTCAGCGGTCGGCGGTCGGCGGTCAGCGGTCGGCGGTCGGCGGTCAGCGGTCTTCAATTAACCATAAACCCCGAAGGGGTTAAATGTGAATAGCCCGGGATGCAATCCCGGGTGAAAGCGGATCGTTACAAAAATCCCCCTCCCTTTGATAATGTATTTCATTGATAATCAGTTTCACAGGGAGGGGTTGGGGAGGGTTATGCATATTCCAATTTTCATTTTATAACCAGCTTCTGTGTATAATATTTTTCTTCCTTTACCAATCTCACAAAATAAATTCCCGGAGATAAGTCGTCAGTCTTCAGTCGTAATTCGTCAGGATTAAATATCGTTGACTTAACTATTCTTCCATTTAAATCTATTATGCTGACTTCACCTGTTTGGTATGGATTCTCACTCATCAGCCTTAAATAAACCATGTCACTGGCCGGGTTGGGGTATAAATCAAAAAGTACTTCCCCGGGATTTTCAGCTATGCCGATGGTGAATTCCGTATTCTCAAAATATTGAAACATCCCGTAATATTCGCCAACCAGGAGATCTTCATCCCCGTCATCATCCAGGTCGGCAAATGCGGGAAAGTTATAATAATAGGTCGGAACAAGGCCGAAAGGATTTGTCACGACCGGGGCAAATGCAGGTGAGGTTGGCGTTCCTGTATTTTTAAAATAAAGCATGTTCCCATAGTATTCTCCGACAAAGAGATCCAGGTCGCCGTCATGGTCGATATCGGCAATAGCAGGAGATCCGAACATATAAGCGGGAGTAATCCCGAATGGATTTGTCAGGGGTTCTGCAAAATTTGCATCGGTGATGGTGCCAATGTTTTCATAGAACTTAATATTGCCATATCCTTGACCGGTGAAGAGATCCAGGTCGCCGTCATTGTCAATATCGGCAAATACAGGCAAGGCAAAAATATAAGCCGGTGACAGACCGAAAGGATTTTGCTGGGGAGCTGCAAAAACCGGGGCCGTAACTGTACCGGTATTCTCGTAAAATTGGAAATTTGCTTCTTCAATATCTTCGATGGTCACACCGAGGAACAGGTCCAGGTCCCCGTCATTATCGATATCGACAAATGCGGGAAAGCCAATCACGGCGGGAGGTATGGTTATCCCGAACGGTTCTTCCTGAAACGGGGCAAAGATTGGGGCAGCAACTGTCCCGGTATTTTCAAAAAAATAAATTTTGGCCCCCCCGTAATAGGTATAATTACCGGTGAATAGATCGAAATCCCCGTCATGATCTATATCAGCGAATGCCGGGGATGATAAATACACCGTATCAGGCTCAAGGCCAAAGGGGTTCAGTTGCGGATGGGCAAATGACTGAGCCTGGGCAGCAAGCGGTAAACCGATAAATATTGCTGCCGCAGCCAGGATCTTTTTTAGCTCTGATTGCGTGAAATACGAGCACAATTGCCTGTACAGAGAATTTATTTTCAGGATGATCCTGTTACGTGTTGATGCAGAGAGTTTTATCCATTCTCCACTGAGCACCAGTTGATTTACCCTGTTTGCCAGGTTCCTGAACTGCCGTTTTTGCCTGTTAAAGGAATTTGCATTCATTTCGTTTTATGTTGATGTTGGTTTCTGCTCAGCCCAGTATGTGCTTCCCGGGATCGACAGGCCTAATTTATATTCGGGTTGAATGGTATTGAAGATGTTTGGCCTCGTTTTGCCGGGTAATACCTGTATATCATAAATTTCATCAACCGAAGAATGATATTTGATTTCCCCGTAAAAACTCCCCGTGGGCAGATGTATGATGGCAATCCCGGCATATGACGCTTGCTTGGCAATTTCCAGCTTTGCGAAAGTAGAGGAATTCTGCCGCAGTTTTGACAACCCCACGAATAAAAAATCCCTGTAATAGGCCATGCCCCTGACAAAACCGTTTATCCTGGAAATGGTTTCATAGGATCCTTTCTTGGGATCGACTTTAACAACTTCTCCTGTTGCTGAGAACAGCAGGTATAACTCATCGTTGAAAATCCTCGGGGAATGAGGCATACGAAGATTATCCGATACAATTTCATTCGTTTCAACGTCCATCAGCACCCCATCGGTTGCGACCCCTTCACGCCAGCTTTGCATGCTGTTACCCTGGTTGAAAGCGGTTGCATATTTCGGCTTCCCGTCAACCATGACCATACCGTTGAGATGGCACCGGTCTTCCGATTTTAATCCTTTAATGAATGGAGGTATCCAGTATGGTGTGAAATTGTGGTTATCATCGATTGAAATAATGCATGAAAACAGCGTATTCACAGCATAAAGCCCTTTTTCGCCCCAGCTCAGGTCGTGGATATCAAGTTGCCCGATGTGGTAGGTTGCCCGGGGCATATAAAGGGCATCATAAGTATTCTTATTCTTTGGATAACTTACGGCAAGCCCCGGGGAATTGGCCAGTACGATCACTTCATCTTTGCAGGCCACGGCCATTTTATCCGGATCTTCCAGCATGGCAATCCCCATGGGCTTCTCGAATGTCCTGGGGAGCTGAATAAGATGGTCTTCATTTTTGGGGGATAAAAAAATTACCTTGCCAGCCTGGTAAGTGCTGATCGCCAGGCTGCAGTTCAGTTTCATCAATAATTCAGGTACGTTCGACGTGTAACTGCAACTGAACGGGGCTAATTCTTTCGGATCTGTTATTCCAATTGCCATTGTACCTGGTAATAAATAGTAAAGTTAATAATTTATGTTTAGTTCTTGCTCCAACGACAAAAGCGGTCGGTTCCATCAGCCTGAAAGGCAAATGTATTGCTGAGGCTGTATCAAAAGTCTTTTTTTTTGGTTCACGCAAAGCGCGCAAAGCTAAAAACTAGATACGCAAAGTATTTATAATCAGTAAACTAATTTGCGTTCTTTTATACAACATTTTGCGAACTTTGCGTGGAATCCAGACTTTTGATACAGCCTCACTACAAAACATTAGTTAATCTCTCCCGGATGAACAAAAAGTAATTGAAATGGTTTATATGAAATTAATATCAGGGGATTATAACAGTGAATAATTCAGACAATCAGGAATCCCCGGTTAAAAATTTTCAGTTAATAAACACAAAAAATTAATTCGATGGCTGATAAAAAAGTAATTGCAATTGTTGGCGCTACCGGCGCACAGGGTGGCGGACTGGCCCGCGCCATTTTATCTGATCCGCAAACTGAGTTCGCAGTAAGAGCTTTAACCCGCGATGTCAATTCAGACAAAGCAAAAGCACTGGCAAGCCAGGGAGCGGAAGTGGTTGCAGCCGACATAGACGATATTGAAAGTCTTAAAAAGGCCTTCAAAGGGGCCTATGGCGTATATGCACTGACCGCTTTCTGGGAGCATTTTTCCCCGGAGAAAGAAACAGCCCAGGCAAAAAATATGGCCGACGCGGCCCTCGCTTCCGGCGTGCAGCATGTCATCTGGTCTTCCCTCGAAGACACCCGTGACTGGATGCCCTTGAGTGATGACCGGATGCCAACCCTGATGGGTAAATATAAAGTACCTCATTTTGATTCAAAGGGTGAAGCTGAGAAATTCTTCCGGCAGCCAGGGTTAACTTCAACTATCCTGCGGACCTGTTTTTACTGGGACAATTTCATTTATTTCGGGCTGGGACCAAAAAAGGGACCGGATGGGAAATTAGCGATAACTTTTCCCATGGGAGATAAGAGGCTGCCTGGCATAGCCGCCGGCGACATTGGCAAGTGTGCCTATGGCATTTTCAAGGCTGGCGACAAACACAAAGGTAAAACCGTCAGCATTGCCGGCGGGCACCTTACAGGTGCACAGATGGCCGCTTCATTTACCAGGGCACTCGGAACCGAAGTAAGATACAATGATGTGCCGGCTGATGTTTACCGCAGCTTTGGATTCCCCGGTGCTGATGAAATGGGAAATATGTTCCAGTTCAAACGTGATTTTGAAGCTGATTACGTCGGCGCACGCGATCTGGACGTAGCCCGGTCTATCAATCCTTCGTTGCAAAGTTTTGATGAATGGCTTGATCAAAACAAAACCAAGATCCCTCTTGATTAGGAAATCAGAAGAGGCTGTCTCAAAAGTATTTTAACCGCAGAGGAAACAGAGATTTCGCGGAGGAAACAGAGAAATATATATCTGATTATCAACTCTCTGTTTCCTCTGAGTATCCTCTGATACCTCTGTGGTTAATAAGAAAATAGACTTTTGAGACAGTCTTTTTTTTGTTACCATATAAATATTATGGCAACACTTGATTCTGGCTTTTTAATTCCTTACATTTACATCATTATGAGCCAGGAACCAAACCTTCAACAATTATTATTTCAGCAGATAAAGGTCAAGATCCCTGAAAATTTGTCGTTTGTCCATGAAATTGCCGAGTTGCTGGAGATCAGTTACGACAGTGCATATCGCAGGATAAGGGGAGAAAAGGAACTTTCGCTGGAAGAAATCGTCAGGCTGGGAATCAGGTTTGAAATTTCTCTTGATGCCCTGTTAAGCCTTAAGGGAAATAACGTGGTCTTCCGTCATTACAGCCTCGAATCAACCATGTTTAAGATCAAAGAATGGTTGACCATTATCCAGGCTGATATGTGGCGGATCCATCAGGCCAGATCCAAGGAAATTATATATGCCGCAAAGGATCCGCCGCTTTTTCATTATTTTCATTTCCCTGAACTTGCCGCTTTCAAATTCTTTTTCTGGGAGAAAACCCTGTTTGAATTTCCCCAGCATGAAGATAAACGATTCAGGATGGATGACACCGATCCGGAAATCGTAGAAGTTGGTGAAAAGATCCTCAAGGCCTCCATCACCATCCCGACCATCGAAATCTGGAACGAGGATACTTTTAACATCCTGTTCAGGCAGATCGAATACTACTGGATCTCGGGATACTTTGAAAAAAAGGATGACCTGCTCAACCTGCTGGATAAACTGGAAAAATGGGTCAGGCACATACAAAAACAGGCTGACCATGGCTTTAAATTCCTATACGGTCATCCTGCCGAAGGCATCGAGAATTCCTTCATGATGTACGAGAATGAAGTTGTACTGAACGACAATACCATTTTCGTAAGACTTGACAGCCTGTCTTCAGTTTATATCACCTATAACGTGCTGAGCCTCCTGATCACCCAGGAACCCCAATTGTGCAGGAATGTGGAGAATTATATGCACGGTCTGATTAGAAAGTCTAATCTCATCAGCCTCAGCGGCTCCAAAGCAAGGAACCGCTTTTTCAACAAAATGCTGTTGAAGATCGAGCAATCAAAGAGTCGTCTGAACCTTACATAATATCCCTGTCGACGTCCTTGTCACCGCGTCCGCTGAGATTGACAATACTGATCTGGTCATGTTCCCCTTTCAGCATTTTAGTGGCCAGGGCGATGGCATGTGCCGACTCGATGGCTGGAATGATGCCTTCCAATCTGCTGAGCAGGCGGAATGATGCGATGGCTTCCGCGTCGCTGACAGGGAAATATGAGGCACGGCCGGAGTCTTTCAGGAACGAATGCTGTGGGCTGATCCCGGGATAATTGAGACCTGCCGCAATGGAATAAGCATTCACCGGTTCATCCTTTTCATTCAGCAGGCAGTAGGAGTATGTCCCCTGGAAGACAGCAGGCCGTCCAAATGATAAGGTTGCGGAAGTTTTTCCTTCTTTTTCACCGAGTCCTCCGCCTTCTGCCGCAAGGATCCTGACATTCTCATCGTCCAGGAATTCACCGAACAGGCCTATTGCATTTGAACCCCCGCCGATGCAGGCAAACAGGTTGTCGGGCAGCCTGTTTTCCAGTTCCAGTATCTGCTGCCTGGCTTCCTTTCCGATGATGCTCTGGAAATAGCCTACCATGTGAGGATAAGGATCAGGGCCTACCTGTGAGCCCAGCAGGTAAAAGGCATCGGGATGTTCAATATAATATCCCAGCGCTGCATCGACAGCATCCTTAAGCGTGGCTGTGCCCATTTCCGTCAGGATGACCTCGGCATTCAGCAATTTGATCCTCCTGACATTCATGGCCTGTCGTTCAGCATCCACCTTCCCCATGAAGATCTTGCAACTCATCCCGAACAATGCTGCAGCGGTAGCAGTGGCAACGCCGTGCTGCCCGGCACCCGTTTCAGCTATGATTTCCTTAGCACCCATCCTTTTTGCGAGCAGGATCTGGCCGATAGTGTTGTTTATCTTATGTGCGCCGGTGTGATTAAGGTCTTCCCTTTTCAGGTAAATCTTGCTCCCGGTATAATTCGACAGGTTGCGGGCAAAATACAAAGGCGAAGGCCGGCCGACATAATGTTCAAGGTAATACCTGTATTCTGCATCAAATTCGGGATCAGATTTGAACCGGTGAAAGACTTCAGATAGATGCTCTAATTTATCTGCCAGGACATCAGGCACAAACCTGCCACCGTATTCACCGAAATATCCATTCCTGAATTCTTTGTAACTTTTTGTTTCTTTAATGTTTTCTGTGTAAGTTTTCATGGCTTTAAGTATTAAATGGTTAGAATAAAAAAAGGCCTGCCGTTTCCGGCAAGCCTGTAATGAAATATTATTTAGTTCAGATATCAGCTTGACACATTAACGGTCTTTGGAACAGTTAAAATGCCACCACCAGATATTTGATACAAGGGTCATGAGTTTGGATTTAAGTCAAAGATATATCTTCTAACCAATACAAAATATTTTTTATGATATTTTTAACAATTTTATTAAATCCCCGCTCCCCCGCTTCCCCGCTTCCCCGCTCCCCCGCTCTCTATTCCATCTTTATCACCTTCGCATCCCTAAATCCCGCTTTCTGGAGGCGTTCTAATTCAGTCTTTGTTTCTCCCTTTTCCCGGAAATAATTCGTGTACAGGTAATACATGCGGGTTGTTTCATGATATCCAAGGTAGTTAATAATTCCATTTTCATCCAGGATCCTCTTTATTTTAACTGCTTCGGTCCTGATTGAATCGCTGCCGACCACAACATAGTAATTGCCGGGGATAATTGCCTGTTCTTCCACAGGTGCTTCATTTATTTTAAATACAGGGACAGCATCTTTGTCAACTGCCGCTTCTTTGGAGTTCTCATAGAATTTGCCGTGCAATATCTTGATCTTCAGGGCCTCTTTCTGCAAGCTGTCGGGCTCTTCGGGCTTTGGGGCAGCCTGTTTGAATTTAACCTGGCGGGTGATTTCATTTACATTAAATACAACCTGGTTGTTCATGGATTCCCCAATGGTGATAGGGATGTCATTCTGCTCAATTTTAAAACCCGGGCCGAATACATTTCCCATTCTCACGTAATACGTATTATTTTGCGGCACAAAAATGGTAAAACTGCCATCCCCGATGGTAAATGAAGAATAACTGTTTCCCTGTTTGTTGTATGCGGTTACTTTAATATTGGCCAGGTCAAGGTTCTCTTCCCCTGCTTTAATAAACTTTCCACGCGTAATAGCAATATTGCCGGTTATTTTATTTGCTTTCTGGAATGGTACAAAATAGGTTGCGTTCTTTGAAAGCTCCAGTTTTTCAGCACTCCGGTTAACATAGAAATACTCTTTCACATCGCCAAGCGGGGTAATGGTAAGCTCATAAAATCCTTTCGGGAGGCGGTTATAATTAACAATACCCGACTCGTTGGAAAGCAGGATGATATCGACCGGGAATTGTCTGCTGATATCCGGGTTGTCCGTATTGGTCAACTGGAGTCGTATCTTAACATATGGTACTCCTTCTTCATCGTCTTCCTTAACGCCATTTCCGTTGTCATCTTTGAACAGAATAACTTTCAGGTGGCGCGTATCTTTTTGCCATTTGTTGTAATCCGATTTCCCCCAGCGCTTTTTGATCGAAACTTCAAGATAGGTATAGGATTGATTTACCTGGAAATCAGTATACTCCTGGCGGGTATAGTGATAGGTCCCACTTACGACAGCATAAAAATCACGGTATAAAAATGCTTCAATCTTGGGATTGATATTAAATGAAGCATAATTCAGGTCAATACGGTAAATAAAATTGGCAAATAAGTTTAAGCTCAACCGGTCATTAAAATATGCAGACATCAGGCTGGGTCCGATGGAAAAGCTGTGGTTATCCGCATCACCTGAAAACTGGTATAAGCCGCTGTTCACCAGAGGGCCGTAATCGTAATTGAATGAAACCCCAAATCCCCGTTTAAAACTATAACCCCCAAGCAGGTGGAAATCAATTTTTTGTTCTTCAATTTCAGTCAATTCTTTCAGCGTGGTTTTACTCACACCTGTTTTCAGGTTCAAAGTTAAATTCTTCGCAATGGTCCCTTTATATTCAAGCCTTAACTTCTGAGCACGGTATTCTGTCCGTACACCATTAAGACCAGGGGGTGGCGGCCGGTATGAAAGATAGGCCTCAACACTGGGCCCGGCCTGCCATTTATGATTAGGATTATGTTTGAAATGAAAGAAAAAATTGCCGTATTGATCATACAGGAATATGTCGGGAAGTTTGGCACCCTCGTAATTGTATGTATGGTATCTCCGTGAAACATTTATATACTGTGCAGATAAGTATTTATCCTTATCCCTTAACAATAATGTTGAGTTAACCGCAAAATTCAGGAGCCCCATCTGGGGACCGGGAATATTCGGGGATCCATAATTGTTGGTTAGCTGGAATGAAACATTCTCGCCAAATCTTGCAAAATAATTGATATCCCAGGCAACGCCCATCAAAGTATAATCATAGGCCAGGTCATGATATTCATGATAGCCGTATAGATTGAAACTCAGATCATGATTTTTTGCCAGGGAGAAGACATTTGATTGTAGCATCATGGAACCCGTGTTTATCCCTTTATCATTATCAATATCATAGGCAACCGAGCCATGCAGACCGATCTTGGTTTTCTCAATAGTATAACCGACAGCCACACTGGTTTTTGGTGTAAAAAAGCTCTGGCTTACAAAGGCTTCCAGGCTAAATACCGGGCTTAACTGGATAACATTGGAAAGCATGACACCGGTCCGGGTATAAAGGTTCCGGCCTAATTGCGAGCTGAAAGCGCCCACGCCGGCTTTCAGCAATTTCCAGGAATATAAAAAATTGTAATAACTGTTGCTGATAAAATCTTCATTACCGGTCAGGGCGTAGTAGTTGAAATTATACTGAAAAGTGCTCAGGTTCTTAAAGGTGGATATACCCCTTGCTTTAATAAAAGGGAGGAAACGGTCATTCCCGCTGAAAGTACGGAACCCGACCTCTGTCTGGTGAGGCAGGGTCCGGTCAATATAAAAGGGAGCATAGGTATCATTATATTTTTCAATCAGTAATACCTTATTTAATTTAACATCGCTGGCAGAAGCATTTATCTGCACCTTGCTGATATCGAAGACCCTGTTTTCGGCAAAAGTATACCGGATATTGAATTTGAGAAGGGTGTCCTTGTAAGGCGCCAGTAAAATGTTCTGTCCTGTTTTCCAGTCTATGGTGTTGTCAAGGTTTAATTTATTATCAGGTTGAATATTCAGGCTGATCAATTCTTCCGTGTTCCCTTTGTTTTGAAGGAGTAATTCAAATTCCGACAGGTTGGTGCGCGGATAAAAGAACACCCTTTTATCCGGAATGATAATATCCCAGGCATGAAAGGCTTCAGGGTGCACGTTACAGGTATTTTCCGCAAGTAATATATTACGCAGCGAATACGCCCGGAAAATGATTTCATGTTTTATTTCAGCATTTACCTGTACCGGGACCTGAAACCGGAATGAGAGGGAAATGGAATCATGCGGCGGCACGATAGTGTCCCTGAAAGGAGTGCTGAACGGTAACCAGCCATCCGGAAGGATTAAGACCGGTTTAATCCTGACTGCCGTATCAGTAAGGTTGCGGATCCGGATCACATTGAAACTTATTTGTCCGGATTTTTGAAAGATCTCCTGTTTTACAAATGAAGCCGACAACACCTGGCCGTTATGGTCCTGAAGCGGGACCTGGGCTTTTAATTTCAGGCCTGGCTGCCATAAAATTGAAAGTCCGATGAAAATGAGTATCCGATAATCAATTTTCAGGATGAATTGCAAATTATTTATTCCGTGTTATCATCACATTATAAATGTAAGTCACTGATCAATCTTGCTCCCAGTACTTTCCGAAAGAGTAATATAATATCCCACTTTATAATCATCATCATAAATATCGTAGTCGGTAAACTTCCTGATCTTAAGAGCATCGTCTTCATAAAAGAACTTCCATCTGAGGATGAATGAGTTTTGATCTGTCCCGCCAATGTTGCCCCGGACGCCGCTTTCCAACAGGCGGGTTGTTTCAGGCGCCAGGCAAACAATGGTGTCTTTGGTGGCATTGGCCATATTGGAAAAAAGACCGTTGTCCCAGTTTGTTCCGGTATTTTCAACATAAAGGCCCAGGAAATCGACCGGGACCTTATGGGTCGAATCAGCCTGGCCGGTAAAGTATGGGTCTGATGCAGAGATCGAAAGGTTCCAGTTTCCGGTTGATTCCACGCTGAACAGGACATCATCGGGCTGCTTGGTGACCTGGTATAGATTCTCGTTAATTTTCTTTATCCCGAATTCGACATACCTTTCGGGAGTCATTTTAAGGAGGAGTACATTATCAAGCCGGGCATCGATATTGACAAGTACTGGTGTTTCCTGGGCTGATAGCCTCGTAAAGTCCAATAGCAGCAACAAACATGCTATCATAAATATTATCCCGGACAGATTTTTCATTTAACCAAAGTTAAGGACATTCAGTTTGCAAAAACAGGGAAAAAATTATTAATATATTTAAGTTATTAATAACTCATTCCCTGTTAAATAACCGGAAAAAAATTTTAGGGGATCTCGGTCATTGTCAATACAACAGTAGTGTTATAGGTTCCCATTCCGAATGCCCCGGCAGCTAACTGGATGAACATGCTTTCTGTATTCATGCTGCCTTGCATGGTTCCCATAAGCCAGTGCAATATGAATTCATTGTCACTCTGGCCTCCGGCATTTCCGGTACCCAGGTCGATCAGCGTTACATCGGCGTTCGTAATCCCGAGCGCGACATCCGCGGTCTGGTATGCGCAGGTAACTTCAGTTCCAAATTGATGAACACCGGTCGCTTCGCAATATACACCAAGATTATTAATAGGAATGAAACCGATTTCAATACCCGTAGGTAAAAAATCCGGGGCTCCGATTTTCAGGAACCAGTTACCGGTCGCTTCCATGGCAACGGTCGTAAATCCCGGGTCAATACCTGGTACCCCGATGGTTTCAGAAATCCCGAAGTTGTAATCATCAGCGGCATTGAACCAGGCCGTTTGGATTTCACCCCCGGGGAGAACGATGATGTCAAATGCCCCGCTCAATATGGCATTGAAAATAACTTCCCCTTCGTCCTCCTCCTGGGCCATCAGCACAGTTTGAGTTTGCAGGGCAATAAGCACGGAGAAGAGTAGTATGATTTTTTTCAAAGGATTTAACTTTTAAGTTTTAACAAGTGTGCATTAATTACATGAAAAATGATCACACAACTAAATAAAGGGAAATGCAGCCTTACAGCAGATAACCCTTTTATCAGGCAGTTAATTTTTACGGAGTTGGCGTCAGGGTCAAATTGACAGTAGTGGTGTATGTTCCTGGATCAAAATCGCCGTTTGCCATCTGGTCAAACATACTGGTAGCATGCATAGAAGCATTGTCCCGGGTCCCCATTCTCCAGTGCAGACGGAAAAGGTTGTCAGAAGCGTCACCAGCGTTTTCGCCTGCGCCCTTGCTGATCAGGGGGGCAGCAGCATTGGTAAGACCCTGGGATAATGCAGCACTGGTGCAGGTGTATATTACTTCTCCTGTACCAATTGTGTGAGCTCCAAAAGCTTCGATCCAGACCCCCAGGTTATCGATCGGAATAGTTAGTGGATTTGCAGGGAGGAAATTAGCGGCGTCGATAGTACAATTCCAGTTACCGGTCGTTTCCATGGTCACATTAGAAATACCTGATGCGATTCCGGCACCTTCCCAAACCCCTCCGTTGTATTCCAGGGCAGTTGAAAATGTCGCAGTCTGGTCGTTACCGTTTATGACGGTGATGTCAAAAAGGTCTTCCAGGATAACAACAAAGTTTACAACATCTGCATCCTGGGCCCTCAGGTTTTGCACCGTAACAGATAGCAAAACCACAAAAAGAAGAAACATCTTTTTCATAGCATTTGAATTTTTGGTTAAGAAAAAATTATTAACAATACTAATGGAGGGTGGTTCGGCTTGTATTAATCAGTTCAATTATGAAAGGTCATCCTTTTCTGGCCTAAATTTAATCGTTATTATCTAATTTAAATTCGGTTTAAATAATTGGATGGCAATGTTAATAAAATTTAACGGGAAATTTTTAGAATGGTTTCAAATTTGTAGCAGGATTCTGTAATAAATATTTGGTCTAAATAAGAATAGGAGCGGGGAACAGGAAGGGACTCCATCCCACGGGATGGAGTCCCTTAATAAATCGATAAGGTAAGAATAACATTTACAGTATAGGTATCAGCATCTACAAAGCCAGCTGCCATCTGTTCGAAGATACTCAACGTATTCATGTTTCCCTGCATGGTGCCCATCTCCCATTTGAGAGTAAATGAATTTTCAATACCATAGCCTTTATTGGTAAGGTTACCCTTTGTGAGGATAGTGATATCATTGCTTTCAAGCGCAACTGGGGCAAATTTGGCATTATTGATGATATTGCTGCCGTCGTCCTGGTTTGTACCGATTGATTCGATGAGCAACCCCAGGTTATTAAGCTCCATATGGTGTGATGCATCATAAACACCGATAAACATCAACTGGTCGGCTTTAAACTGAAGTTTCCAGTCATAAATGGAGCCGATACGGATAAAGGTAGACTGTCCGGCATTGATCCCATTGTGGTATTCAATGAATTCATCAAAAACAAATTCTATGCTCCAGCCTGAAACAATATTGATGACCAGCCCGGGGTTGGGAGGCGGGATATCCTGCGATTTTATGCTTCCTGCACCAAAAAACAGGAGCAATGCAAGAAGTGCCTGTTTCGATTTCACTTTATTTTTCGGATAAGCTGGTTATCCATATACTCGGCCTGCTCAACCATGTTCCCCTTCTCGTCATATGCTGTCAGGACCCCTTCAAGCTTTCCCATGTTATAGTTAAGGTCCATTTTCACCTTACCATTCTCAAAATAATGCACCCAATGTCCATTTGCCTTGTCTTCAATATAGGATCCTTTCATTTTAATCTGGCCATTGTCGTAAAAGAATTGCCATGGCCCATCGGATATCCCGTTTTTGTATGAACCTGTCTGTTTCAGCTGGCCATTCGGGTGATAGACATTCCAGAGGCCGCTTACTATGCCCTGTTCATATTTTCCTTCCATATAAACTGCAGAATCAGGAAAGTAAGTCGTCCAGTGCCCCTCTCTTAGCCCATTCCTGTAATGCCCGGTCTCATAAAGGCTGCCATCATTGTAATACTGCAGGCTAAGACCTTCGGGCTTGCCATTAATGTAAGTGTTGCTGGTAATAACCTTTCCGCTGTCAGAATAAACAGTATATGGACCTTCAATAACATCGTTCCTGTAACTGAATTCTTTTTCAACCTGGCCGTTCTCATAATAAGATTTGTAGTCGCCATAAAATAACCGGCCTTTGATCAAACCTTTTTCTTTCAGTTTGCCTGATGAATAATACCTTTCATATAATCCATCCTGGAGGCTGTCGACATAATTGATCCGGTAATTTAAATTTCCGTCGGGATAATAACCTGTCATCATCCCGTTGAGCTTATTGCCTTCGTAATTACGGATCTCATTCGCCTGTCCTTCAGCATAATATAAGGTCATCACCCCGGTAAGCGAATCGTTTCGATAAGTGCCCCGGGTCTTCACCACACCATTTTCATAATAGTTCATGAACTCCCCGTTTTTGAGTCCCTGCCTGTAAATTTTTTCACTGCTTATTTTACCATTCGGAAAATAGATCTGCCAGAGGCTGTCCATCTTATCCTGTTTGTGAAAACCTTTCTGCCAGATTATACCGTTCTCATAAAAGTATAGCGCCGACCCTTCCCTGTTCGTATCATTTTGATGAACCTGGTAATGAATTATCGACTTAATAACCTGGCTGTTATCAGCAAAATAGGTTGTATCGGTAAATTGAGCGGTTTGAGCGCGGGTTACAATGATTAATGGAATAATTGCAATCAGGGTAAGTATCCGCCGCTTATTCATAGGATTTATTACTTAACTTCAATTTCGAATTGTACGCCATCAAGTTCCTGGTTGTAACCATAGTCCAGGATGGCAGCAACAGAATATCTTCCTTTTGGAAGAGGCTTGTCCAGGGTATAAGAGACTTTTTTATTCGTTTCGGGAAGCAGTGAAAACACAATGGGAGTTGATGTATACTCTTCCGCAGTCTCAAGATTGGATATGGTGAAATACACCTTGCAATTCAACACTTTATCCCCCAGGTTAATGACCAGTGAGTTATATGATCTGGTACCGTCCTCGCCTATCTTTTCGGTCAGGCCCTCGATAGTGCCTTTATAAAGTGTATTCCCTGCCGGCGACTGATAAATAGTCACGGCAATTCTCAGGGCAAGCTGCACCCCCAATGCCATTTCTTTATCAACCGCTTTTACTCCCGTTTGCTCAACGGCAGATTGAACAAACAATACGGCCCATTTTGTAGAAGAATTATCATTCGGGACCAGCATCGTAACGTTGATGGTTGCTGTTCATTTGGCTGCAGGGTTACCAGGGCCGGCGAAACGGTGATCCAGTCGGCACAGGAGCGGGGAATTGTCCCCGGGGTAAAGTACTTCACTTCCCCGTTTTCATCGGTAAGCCAGTCGCTCAGGTTGAAAATATATGATTGTTCAGTATTTCCTTTGTTCCTCAAATTGATCTGCTGGGTTTGGGAGGAACCTGGATTGGTGGCGAATGATAATGTTCCGGGGGATACTTCCAACTGCTGCGCATTAATATCCGTGTAAGATAAGAAAGCGATGGTGGAAACTAACAGTAAGATGCGGTAATTGGTCATTTTCATAGATTTTTTTTTCAAATTTAGGAAATTCTCCTCGATAATGAGTTCGGATTTCAATTAATTATAAACATGATCCTCTTAATAAAATTATATATATAAATTTTTGTTTTAGTTGTGTATCAATATTTTAGAATTGGAAATATGTTTATTTGTGATAATACTGACTATATAATAACCATTGGGTGCCTTTACCCTGATACTGGATTTATCATTATTTTCCAGGATCTCCCGGCATACAGGCTGCCCGAGCATATTGTAAACTGCAATTTCGCCACAGACATCAAGGACGGTATTTTTTACAATGATGATCATACCCCTTTCAGCATAAACTGAGAAATAGGAATCCGGGGAAATATTGTTAATAATATCTGCAGATGGATTAAACCAGACCTTAAACCTGTTTTTGTTGTTTTCAGGCTCATGATAAAAACCGTATGATGTATCAGATGAAAGGCTGATGACCCTGTCTTCATGTTCATCTTCCAGGTAAACTTTTACCGAATGGTCAAGGTTGGTCCTTTTATCCAGCTTAACGAAGTAATAACCGGCTTTTCCGCATTGAAAATTCAATGAAACACAAAGGTCATCCTTGATTTCAGGAAGCGTGTTCAGGGCAAAAACCTGCTTGCCCGATACAATGCTAAGCTGCGGGACCTCTTCAATGTAACTGAAAAGCTTGGTGGCATCATAATCGACATCGAATTTTTCTTTAGTCCCTTCAATAAATCTGATGACCACCTCGTCGTGTTTATTGTTACCGGAAGCGACAAGACTTAAAAGTGGGTAATCTACAGGTTTTAATTTGTAATAATCGGGGGTGCCGGTCATATTTCCCAGCCTGACAGTGTTGTTGATGCCTATCGAGCCAGTCTGGACAGCCTGCACCCAGAAGCCCTGGTTTGATGGTATGAAACGGGTCCCGCCATTTATCCCGATAGGTGATCCTCCACCCAAAAAGATCGTATAGATATCATTTTCCCCATCCCAGATATATTTTGCATCGTTGATATCCGATTTATCCCATCCGGAACCTGCCAGCCAGTCGACCGGGCTGGGGTAGGGATTCCCCGTCAGGTTCCAGCCTTTGTGGGAAGGGATCTCTGTCGGATTGGGTGCAGGATCTGTCAGTGTAACATTGTAATTATATGCTCCCGTATTCAGCGTTTCCGATCCTGTAGCCTCGTAATTGACTGTTACAGGGTTGGATTCAAAATAAACATCATAACCCCTGAATATCATCAAAGGCCCGCCGGTAGTTCCGTGATACCAGACCCATCCGAAGTTCCAGTCATTCCATATCTGGGTCTCGTCGTACCAGAAAACCAGGTCGGTACCAATAAAACAAGCGGTAGATTCATTGCTGACCGGGGAAGCCACATTATGCCACCTGTCGGCCGTCATATATCTTTCAACAAGGATATCACCAGTAATAGTCACATCGCCACCTATGGTCTGGTCGACAAAATACCCTGAGGAACCTGCAACGGATTTAATATGGAGGTCTGTTCCGATCATCATGGAACCGCCTTCTTTAACCGTGATCCATCCGCCGGGGCCGATGGAGAGCTGGGCATGGACGTAAGAATTGCACGCCAAAATATAAATCAGGATCAACCAAATAACAATAATATGGTACTTAAACCAGGTCAAAATTTAATTATTATTTATTTTAAAAGATTTATCCTGATGGGGGATTTCCTTTGCAGGGACTATCAAACCTTTTACAGACTCCTGTTCCAGTGTTTGAACCCTTAAAGAATCCTGACCAGTTTGAATACTCAACGTTTTTTCATCTATTTCCAGAACGCTTAGCTCTGAATCTGCAATGATTATTTCAGTGCTAACTGTAATCACATCCCTGTTTGCTTCGGTATAAAAGATTCCTTTTTCAGGCGGCTGGTTATATAATTCGGGCATAAAATACCTGCCTTTTTCATGATCATCTTTTTCAATTTCCACAGCACGTATGCCTTCCTGGCGCATATAAAGATCATTCCTCTCAGCGTAGACTACCCAGGAAATTTTCTGACCGGGATTCCCGCCGGCGATGGAAAACTTACCTTCATTGTTGATTTCCTCGTTGATGAATAGATTTGGAGCAGGCTGTCCGATTGGGGTTAAATCATAAGAGAAATTGATATTGATGGCAGAAAAATAGTCAGGTAAAGTAATTTCAGCTACTCCATTTTCATCCAGAACTATATTGCCGCGGTACATATTTAAAACTTCGGGTGATTCGATGTCAAAATGTCTTAGTATTTTATTTTCAGGATCTAATGGATGATCTATTGCGAAGGTCTTAGTCCCGCTGCACGCCAGGTTGCCATTTGCATAAACACCGTAATTACTGGCACCTGTTGTACCCTGGACACCCAGGACACCATATTTGTTCCCATATCCCTGTACGCCATAGCCATAGTCAGCGGCCGGTGCGGAATATCCATACACTCCTGTGCCGTGATTATTTCCACTGCCATTATAGCGCCCGTATAGTCCGTAAGAAGTACTCCCGGGTGTGTTTGCATAGCCTGCGGCCCCACAATATGTACCTACAAAAGCGCCGCCGCTGCCATTTGGATAAAGTGTAAAAGCTGTAATATTGTTTCCGGCCCCAAGCACGCCAGTCCCGGTGGCAACCGTTGTCGCCCAGCCGACCGCACCGGCTGACACACCTTTAAAAGCGCCTCCACTCCCATTGGAGTAATAATTAATGGTTGCCAGGTTATTTCCAACGCCAACAATACCTGTTCCAACTGTGCCATTATTGCCTTTTCCGTAAACACCATGGTATCCGACGAAGTAACCGCCACTACCTGTAGGTAAATTACTAATTGTAGTATAGTTGTTTCCCAGGCCAATAACACCTGTTCCCACAGTTACATTGCTACCAATGCTGACCGATCCATGGTAACCGACGAATTCTCCGCCGCAGCCATTAGGTATTGTATAACCGGTCCCATTATTTCCCACACCAATAACCCCTATTCCTGCGGATGCATTCGTGCCTTTTGAATATGAGCCAAAGTGGCCTGAAAATTGGCCTCCATAACTATTTGTCTGTGTTCCATAACCTATGACACCGTAAGATGTCCCTGTAAAAGCTCCCCCGCTGCCAGATGATGAAACATTAGGGGTAATATTATTTCCGGCGGCTATTACACCGGTTCCGGTTGCATTAGTGCCATATGAAATGTTGCCATGATGTCCGGAAAACATACCGCCGTAGCTATTTGTTTGGGTCCCCCAGGCAGCAACACCACAATTATTACCTGTGAAAGCGCCTCCACTTCCGCTGGTAAAGAGGTAATAACTGCCATTATTCCCTATTCCGATTACGCCTGTTCCGGTGCTTGAGTTTGTAGCTGTAGAAATCAAACCATGGACTCCGGTAAAAGCGCCACCGCTTCCCCCGGTTATTGTATAGGCAGGCCCGTAGTTTCCGCCGCCGATAACACCTGTGCCTGAAGTATTCCTGGCCCTGGAATAGGATCCATGATACCCTGTAAAGGCGCCACCAGCCCCTTCCGGGATCAAAAATGCCGTGTCACCGGCACTGCCGACTGCAATGACTCCTGTACCGGTAGCATCTATTCCGTAAGCAAAAACTCCATCCCCGCCGGTTGAAGCTATTCCGGTATAGCTGCCATTCAGTGTATAAAGCGGAGCTCCTGCTCCGCCTGTAAGGATTCCGTACCCGCTGGCATTGGTATTTCTTGAATAAATCGCATTTGTTGAGTCAGAATTAACCAGGGAAATTAACCCATATTGGCCCCCGCTGCTGTAAAATCCCGCATAACCAGATTCAGTGTATACTCCGATTGATGATTTATAGGCATTTATAGCGGAGTTTTGGTTTGAATTACCAAACACAGTAAAGACATCGTTCGAATACCTGGCCCCGGCGCTGTCAATTACCACCTGCCCGTCTGCTTCCACCCTCATCCTTTCCGCTTCATTGGTAAATATGACAAAATCTTCATTATCATTAGTCCCGATGTAATTGGTCCCGGCTTCCGTACCAGAATTCCCCTTTAACAGCCAGTAATCGTTCCCGGCAATTCCAGAAGTGGAGACCCACAATGACCCGTCCCAGTAATAGAACCCCATGGGCTGGTTGGCCCCGGAGTTAAATACCAGGAGACCAACTGCCGGGGATGTGATGGGACTTGGATTTCCAAGATCAACGCTCAGGGATACCCTTGGGATCAGTAATCCCCTGTTGGTGGCATAAATGTCCATAGCCGATGATGCATCGGGAAAGTCGGTATGAACGCCGACCTGTGCCTGCATAACCGGTCCGTTAAGTATGAATAACAGCAGGAGATATTTTAATAATCCGGTTGTGTATTGCAATTTAGCCAAGAAACACACAATGGTGACCTGATTAATTACCGGCGTTTTCATCTTTTATATATTAATAGTATTCTACAGTTCTTTCTGTTATTGTGTTTCCACGCTCAAGGCCATCAGTCAGGATATTTTCAAATACTTCCCTGTCTTCTTTTCTGGTTATCCAATTGCCGGCTTCATCAAACTGGTAATCATACCCGGAAATTACTGCAATCCTGTTGCTTTTATACACACGGCTCTCGACCAGGTTATCATACCGGTCGTATTTATATTTGGTCATCCAGGAAAGATGGCCATTCCCGTGATAATAGCCGGATTCAGTCTTATTGCCATGAAAATCATATTTGGCAATAATTTTAAATGACAGGCTGCTGTCGGCTTTCAGATAGATCTCTTCTGTGCAATATCCCCTGTATTCATTCTTGTAAATAACCTTTGTGAACATGTCATTCTGGATGATCTCATAATAATAGTCGGTATTGTCGCAAATCTCCCCGATCTTCCGGTTTTCCGCCCAATTATAGATAGCCTCCGATCTGAAGCCTTTTTCGTCAAAATTATAGGTCACATTAAGATTGAGGGTGCCGTCGGGATTATATTCGTTCATTCCGAGCTGTTTACCGTCAGAGCTGGATACATAGGAAGATACCAGGTATTTTTCACCGTTCTTATATAAAATGCTTTCCGTCTCGTAACCATTTAAATCAAACAGGGTGTACTTCTGATACGTGGTTTTATTCTTTGCTTCGTTATCCGCATTTTTGGCAAGGGAATACCTGATCTCCATTACCGACCTGACATTTCCTTTCAGGCGGTATTTTTCAACATCATTTAATTTTTTGCCTGGGTCGGTAAAACTTATTAGTAACCCGCAGGCCAGCAGGGAGGTAATTATTCTTTTTGAATAATTATTTTCAAAATAACCTTTTACCCTATTTAAAAACATATCAATGAATTATCAACTCCGCTGAAATCAATCAAAAAGCCGTCATTACATTTCTTTGCAAAAATTTATTATACGGGCATTTTGTTTATCATAAAAACATGGAAAAGTAATATCTGCCTTATTTCCATATTGTTTGTCATTATTCCAGGGGACAGTGGCGGAAAGAAAAAACCCGCAGCTTCTGACTACGGGTTTTTTAAGTTCCATTGTAGTTTAAACGAGTTGATTGAAGAATTACATAATTGGCCCTGTAGTGATATCAGAGAATGATGAACCTGGAAGGGGAATCAGGTCTTCCTCTATAACAGTTAAGGTACCTGTGCTGGGATTAAGAGTAAAGACTGTTGAACTGCTTCCACCATCAGAAGAGGGCGCAATTACATACAGTATCTCATCGCTGCCATAGGCTATTTGCGCACCTCCATAAGTTATGGCTAATGCTGTGGAATAATACGTATTGGTATTGATCTGCCAGGTAATCAATTCAGTGCCGCCCCCGCTAACTTCGCCAACCATATAAAGGTTAGTGCCTGTCGGGCTCATGGTAATGTCGTTGATCGCAACTGAGCTGGGAATTGTACTGAGCACGGTTTCACCTGCAATGGTCCAGTCGGGATTGAAAGTCACACCATAAATCAAATTTGTATTTGTATCCACGTAATAAAACATATCATTATAGAACGTGGCGCTGGTTGCTTCACCTGTCAGTGTCCCGGCTACATAGGAGGAGTCTTCATCAATCAACAAATTCACCCAAAGTTCATTAGTGTTCACTTTAGTGAAAAACAACATGCCTGATTCAGGATCATAAGCTGCACCATCATAACTACCTGCAGTATTTCCCACATATTCTGAGAATGTAAGTTCTGTAGTGCCATTAGTTACATCAATATGATAGATCCTGAGGGAGTCATTGCCATAGCTCATACCATAAAGTATAGTATATTCATTGTCAGGCTGGTTATAATAAAAAACATCATACCAGCCTTTACCCTTATCAGTGAATTTGAAATCTCCTGCAGCCCAGGCAACTTTGGAAACGCCTTCACACTTTAGCGGATTGTATACGACACACTGCGCTGCTACTGAAAAACCTGGCTCTTCAGCCGGTGGGAGCGAAGTTAATGGAACAGTGTAAGTGTAAGTTTTAACTTTAGGATTATGATTCCTGTTATGCGGGAACCGATTGATCTTTGGATTCCCGGCTTTATTCAATGGCATATTTTTTTTATCACCAGCGAACATGTGGGTTTCAACAAGTTTCCAATCTGTGGAATTGCAATCATAAGTCACATAGAAATTAGCATTATCATCAATACCATATGTTACGGTGCCGACGATAATATTGTTTTTACCGGCATAAAGGTTATGAGTCACTTCACCCATTTTCAGGTATTTAGAATAGCCATTCCATTTGTCGCCCGGTTCGTCGGGTGAACTTTGCTTTGCACACGAAGTAAGCAATAGCGCAGCAATAAAGATCATGAAAAAGTTTTTCATATATTTAGTTTTTAGGTGATTAATAATTCTTTGATTTCATTTTAATATTTTAACATATAAAGACACCTATATTGTTCCACGCCTATATGCTTGCCTTTGCATCAGCGGGAATCATATGTAAATGCCTTATCAATCAGGGATTTACCAAATACTTCAAATTTGGAATTGTCGATTATTGGATGGTGGGATGAATGGAATATTATAACCGACAGTAATTCAATGTATTTATCACATTAACTGAAAAAGGTTATTGGTTTTCGGGGCGCTATTATTGACAGATGATCTAATTTATACGGAATTTAAATAGAGACAGCAGGAAAAAATATTTAATAGACTCACAAACAGTATTTTAATTATAGGATTATTAGCAGCTACTTAAATGTAATCCTGTGAATTTTCAATATATTTACAGCATTATTTACTATCAATAACAGCCGTTTCAGGCCTGATCAACAAATAATGGATAATCTCCCGGTAATTCATATTGAAAATCTTACCAAGTACTTTGGGAATGTTGTTGGGGTTGACAGCATTTCATTTGATGTAAATCAAGGTGAGATTTTCGGATTCCTGGGTCCGAACGGAGCGGGAAAAACAACCACCATCCGCCTGATCCTCGACCTGCTCAGACCAACATCAGGGAAGATCACGATTTTCGGAATAGAACTTCCCGGTAACTCTGTCGAGATCCGGAAAAGATGCGGCTACCTGCCCGGGAATTTCAATGCCTACGGGAACCTGACCGGGATGGAATTTTTACGGCTTTGCGCCGATCTCAGGAATCTTCCGGGAAAAATCGACCCCGGTCTGCTGGAACGCTTTGATCTGGCCAGCCACAACCTTTCCAGGAAGATCAAATACCTGTCGCATGGCACTCTTCAGAAACTGGGCATTGTCCAGGCTTTTTTTCATCAGCCTGAATTACTGATCCTCGATGAGCCTACCATCGGGCTGGACCCGCTTATGCAGGAGGAATTCTACAATCTGCTGAGGGAGCACCAGGAGAGGGGATGCACGATATTCCTTTCATCCCATAATCTGGCTGAAGTTGAAAGGATATGCCTTCGGATGGCCATCATCAGAAAAGGGGTCATAGAGAAGACGGATTCGATCCTGAACCTCAGGAAAATGCTGAGGAAAAGGCTGCTCTTCACCCTTTCAAAGCCTTCAGGAGATTTTCAGCTGACAGGGGCTGAATTATTGCACCGGGATGGGCTTTTCTATGAGTATATTATAAAAGACGATATTCAGGTCGTGATGAAGCAGCTGGCAGAACTGCCCCTGGCAGATGTATCAATACCTGAACCCGGGCTGGAGGAGATCTTTATAAATTTTTACAGGGACAAAGGCAATGATTAAATGGGCTTACATACGGCTGGTCTGGAGGAACAACAAGGGATTTGCCATTTTCAGCATGGTTTTCATCACGCTGTTCCAGTTCCTGCTGCTATACCTGGTTACGACATTTGATACCGCAGCGATGCTTACAGCCATACTCGACCAGATGCCGCCCATGATGAAAGTATTTCTCCAGGACAGTTTTTTCAGTATGCTTACTTACGACGGGGCGGCCGCATTTGGGTTCAACCATCCCATTGTGCTTACCCTGCTGGTCATTACAGCCATCAATATCCCGGCCCATCATATCACCCGCGAAACTGAAACCGGGACGCTTGAACTGCTCCTTGCCCATCCGTTCAGGCGCAGGTCGCTTATCATTTCCTTGTGGACCTCAGGGTGCCTGATCCTGATGCTGATCATTGCTGCTGCACTGATCGGGTCGTTCACATCGATCATCCTGTTTCATCATCTAACCGGTGATATAATCATAAGCCTGCTTCAGATCAGTTTCAACCTGTGGCTTTTCATCCTGCTGATCTTCAGCATCACAATGCTGATTGCCGTTTATGCCAGGCAGGGCATCAGGGCGGGCAATCTCAGCGCAGTCTTCACTTTTGTATTTTACCTGCTATATTTTATCGCCCAGTTATGGGATGCCCTGGCATTCACCAAACCATTCAACATTTTCAGCTATTACGAGCCGCAGGGCCTGATGTTTGGAAAGGGTAATTTCTGGCTCGACATCCTCGTGCTCGGGGGACTGGTGCTGCTCTGCCTGGGGCTAAGTTTGAGGAGGTTTGAGAGGAGAGATGTGCCGTAGGATTGAAAAAAAGCCGGCTTTAAGACTAAAACCGGCTCTGATTATTCTTGCGATTACTATTATCAGGATTCTTTATCCATGCTTTTTGCAACGACAACATTAACGTTCATCGTGAATTCATCATAGATCATTTTGTCGCCCAGGCCGTCAAAGAAAGAGCCTGAACCATACCTGACGTCATATTTTGAGCGGTCAACCACTATCTCTGCATCATAAGCCATTCCATCACGTTTAACTTTAAAAGTAATGGGATGGGTGATGTTTTTAATAGTCAGGCGGGCATCAACCGTGGCTTCATTGTTCACAAATTTACCGCTTTTCACAATCTCGATGACTGCTTCAGGATGTTTTGCCACTCCGAAGAAATCGTCGGATTTCAAGTGACCAACCAGCTTTGCATTATATTCCGCATCGGTCAGATCGGTATTGGTGATGCTGGCCATGTCGATAACAAATTTGCCTTTGGATATCTGGTCATTCGTGATTTCCATCATTCCTTCCTTCAGGCTTATATTACCAAAGTGTTCGCCGGTAACTTTCTCCCCGTGCCATTTCAGGGTGGATTTTTTAACGTCGGCCATGTACGTTTGCGCATTCAGGGCAGTTGCCGACAGGCTTATCAAAAAAATTGAAATTAAAAGAGTTTTCATCATAATAAAGTTTAATGATTATTCATATTTATAAAACAACATAAAATTAATCCTTGAAAAAATATTCAAGTTTTATTATATGTCTAAACAACAATAATTAAAAATTGTTTAATAAAAAATGAAAAATAATTAAACTTTATTTTCATCCCGTCCTATCAAACAGGATCATTCTTCTTCGTATCCTTTTGATACATAAAACGACGCTTTGTCGAAGAACAAAACCATTCTTCTTTCCAGTTCCAGTGACATGTAGATATCGATCGTTTTTGTCCAGACCTGGTGCGACAGGGCAAACTCCCAGATATGTTTTCTAATGAGGCTCAGGGCGCTCAGCACTTCACTGAGATGGAAACCTTCTTCTTTCCTCTGTCTGCCCAAAGCCCTGTAATTATCCCTTATTTCCTGGTCGCCATAAGTGCCGCCGAGCCATTTGCTGAATTGCACGATAAGTTTCATGACCCGCTCATAAGTCCTGTGTTCATCAGAGATACTGTAAGTATGCGTTGACTTGTTTGTTTTCACATCGGCAAGCCATCGCCGGCCAATGGTCTCAGCATTTTTCTCGATGAGCCTGAGCAGTTTGTCGGAAAGAAAATCTTCCCCTTTGGCGGCTGCCAGCCCTGCCGATTTCGAAAATGAATCGATGATCGCCCAGTATTCCTGTTTGGAGTTCAGATAGGCCGATATCGCCCTTGTATTGGAGGTAAAGGGCAATTTTGGCATGTCGTTGAAATCAAAGTAGCCGGCTTCTTCTGCATCATCGCCCGGTGCTATTTTTCCGCCGATCCGTTCAACTTCGAAGGTGATAAAGATCAGGTCGCCATACATTTTACTATAACCGGAAACCACATCCACCAGGTCGGTGATCTTCCCAAATATCCCGGTTTCTTCCTGGAGTTCGCGCAGGGCGGCGGCTTCAATGCTCTCGCCGGTCTCGGCGAAGCCCATGGGCAGGCACCATTCTCCTTTACTGGGCTCAATTTTACGTTTGATGAGCAGCACTTTCCGGTCATTAACCACAATTGAGGAGACTACCGGCAGGGGATTATCATAGAAGAATTTTTCACAATGCTCACAATAATCCCTGAGGACATCATGTACGGGCCTGGTTTGGAGCTTCTGGCTGCAATAGGGGCAGTAAATCCGCTTATCTGGTTTCATGTTTTATTGTTTCAGGGAGTTTGAAGGATATAAATTTAGCATCATTTTTTATTATTTTTACTTTATTATCCCATTAAAATCAATCCTATGAAGATCAGCAAATTATTATTATTCCTGGCATTGGTTTTTGTAAGCTGCCAGCAACTGCTGCCGCA
Source organism: uncultured Bacteroidales bacterium (assembly GCA_963701785.1). Taxonomy (GTDB): domain Bacteria; phylum Bacteroidota; class Bacteroidia; order Bacteroidales; family JAGOPY01; genus JAGOPY01. The sequence goes on from CAVPBC010000004.1 coordinate 47,111, forward strand.
GACACAGCAGCTTGACTTCAAATCACAGGGAAAGATCGATTATCTGTTGTCGGGCGATGATGAACTCATGCTAGATTCCATCCAGCGCAAGACTTTCCTTTTCTTCTTAAATGAACATCACCCGGAATGGGGAATCGTCAAGGACCGCACGGCAGTTTGGGCTCCGGCCAGCATAGCCTCCACGGGCTTCGGGATACCGTGTTTCGCCATCGGTGCCGAACGGAAATGGATCACCCGGGAAGAGGCTGCACAGATCACCCTGAATATCCTGAATTTCTTCTATTAATTCAGTTCAAAGTGAGGATAAAAATGTGACGGGGTATAAAGGCTTTTATTATCACTTCCTGGCTATGGACACCGGCAAGCGTACCTGGAATTGCGAGCTTTCCTCCGTTGATACAGGCCTGCTGATGATGGGGATCATCTTTGCCAGGAATTATTATAACCTTGACAATGAAACTGAAAAGCAGATCCGGACCTTAGCCGGTAAATTATTAGGGCGGGTTGACTGGAACTTCATGCAAATGGCCGATACAGGCAGATTTGCCGGTACGATCTCCATGGGCTGGACCCCGGAAAAAGGTCAGCACGATTGGGGCTGGGCCGGCTATAACGAAGCGTTGTTCCTGTATATCCTGGCTGCCGGGAGCGGCATGGAAAATGCTGAGCAAAGCTATGACGCCTGGCTGAAGTCCTATAAATGGCAGACGCCATACGAGGGCCTTTCCCACGTAGCTTTTCCTCCCTTGTTCGGACACCAGTTCTCGCAGGCCTTTATTGATTTCCGGGGGCTGGGTGATAAATATATGAAGGAGAAAGGGATCGATTACTTTGAGAACTCACGCCGTGCCACTTATGTGCAGCGTCAATACGCGGTGGACAACCCTCATGGCTGGGTTGGTTACGATTCGCTCTGCTGGGGTGTTACTGCCTGTGATGGTCCTACGGAGAAGTATAATTTTGATGATAAGAAGTTCCTGGGATATGCAGGAAGAGGCACCAGCGGTCCGGAGTATAATTATTTTGATGACGGAACTATCGCACCATACGGGCCGCTGTCATCACTGCCATTTGCGCCGGAGATCGTTTTACCGACGGCCAGATCATTCTTAGAAAAGTATGCTAAAGAACTTTGGGGAAAGTATGGATTTTACGACTCTTTCAATATGACGGCCAAATGGGTGGATAATGATTATATCGGCATCGACCAGGGCCCGATGCTGATCATGATCGAGAATTTCAGGACGGGATTGGTGTGGGATTATATGATGAAGGATGAGATCATCCAGGATGGGCTGAACAGACTGGGGTTTGAGTATTTAAAATGATAGAATTAATTTTTCTCACAGAGAGCTCAAAGGTTTCACAGAGATCACAGAGATAACTTTGTGGTCATTTGTGAAATCCTTTGTGAACCTTTGTGAGAAACAAAAAGCATTCGCAATGAAGATCGCGGTTTCAATAGTTCTGTTTCTTGCAAGCCTGACTTTTTACGCTCAGGTGGAAATCCTTGATGAATTTGAGAACAAAGACGGTTGGAGTTTCAATAAATCAGACGGCGTCATTGTCAGCCTGGAGAATGAGCCCGGGCATAATAGCCATGCCATCCGTTTTGACTATGATTTCACCAAGGGCACCGGATACGGAGGGATACAGAAGTGGTTCCCCATCGACCTGCCTGAGAATTACGAATTCTCTTTTTACCTCAGGGCCGAATCACCAGCCAACAATTTCGAGATCAAGTTCATCGACAGCACCGGGAACAATGTCTGGTGGGTGAATAACCGCAATTACGATTTCCCTGAAGAATGGAAGAAGATCAGGATCAAGAAAAGGCATATCAATTTTGCCTGGGGCCCGACAGCGGATCAGAGTTTGAAACGGATCGACAGGATCGAATTCACCATTGCTTCGTATGTCGGCGGCAAGGGGACGATCTGGCTGGATGACCTGAAGTTTGAACCGTTACAACCGGAAACCCACGACTACCCTGTGCCTGTTATCGATGCCACATCATCGCTCAAAGGGCATTACCCGGAATTAATGCTAGATAATTCTATGGAAACCGGATGGCAGAGCAGCAGCAATAAGGAACAGCATGTGATCATCGATTTCAGGACCAGGAGAGAATTCGGCGGCCTGCAGATCAACTGGATGAAAGACCATTATGCGGAGGGTTATGACATCATGTTATCAATGGATGGAAAAGACTGGGAAAAAGCTTATTCCGTAGCGTCTAACCAGGGGGAACAGAGCTTCATCAGGCTGCCTGAGGCGGAGGCAAAATATCTTAAAATAATCCTCATTAAAAGCCATGCAGAAAAATGGTTCGGTATCTCTGAAATCAAATTCCTTGACATTAAAAATTCCATGACACCTAATGATTTCCTGATCTACGCAGCAAAAAACTCACCGGTTGGAAATTATCCGCGCTATTTCCTGGAACAGGCTTCATACTGGACCATAACCGGTGTAAATAATGATGTGAAAGAGGCGATGATAAACGAAGACGGCATGGTAGAGGTGGATAAGGGCCTGTTTTCCATCGAGCCGATGATAAAGATCGGGGATTCGCTTTACAACTGGAGCAATGTGACAACCACCCAATCCATTGCTCGGTAATGATGACGGTAATTTCCTGTTCATACCTTATGTAACCTGGCATCTGGATAGCCTGGAATTTCATGTCCAGGTGGAATCCACAGGAGAAGCCAATAAAGATTCAAGGCTTATCATCAGCATATTCTTTCGTAATCCATGATGAAAAGCAGGAAACCAATCGATATTTACCTGCTGATAAGACCATTCCAGGTCAATCCTTATTACCAGTGGCTCAACCTTACAGGGGGAGCGGGAAAGATAAAATCCCTCACTGAAACCAGGCCGGGAATGATCATGGCTGACGAAAAATACATATATTCTGTCCAGTCTTACCAGGCTTTTGGCGCCAGCCGTTTTGAAGATGGAAATATCGTGGAATTAATCAAAAACGGGAAATTCCCTCCGGATAAATTTGCAGAGGACGCCTCGGGCCTGGCCTCGGGGATTTTGAAATACTCTTTTGAATTGAATCCGGGTGAAAGTGGTGAAATAGACCTGGTGGTGCCGTTTCATGGCACTGTGGATACGGAAAGACTGAATTATATGGATATCGCGGAAGATTTAAATGGAACTGGTGATTTCTGGAAAAACAAGGTTAATCACATCAGGTTTAATCTTCCTCCTTCTGCCGACAGGATCATCAATACCTACAAATCCAACCTGGTTTATATTCTCATAAACCGGGACAAAGCGGGCATCCAGCCAGGCTCCCGCTCGTATGAGCGGAGCTGGATCCGCGATGGCGCACTGACTTCATCTGCTTTGCTTAAATCCGGAATTGTCCCTGAAGTGAAAGACTTTATTGACTGGTATTCCGCCCACCTTTACGAAAACGGCAAAGTGCCCTGCGTGGTGGATTCCCGTGGCCCCGACCCGGTGCCTGAAAACGACAGCCATGGTGAATTCATCTACCTTATCCGTGAATATTTCAATTTCACACAGGATACGGCATTCCTCAGGTCACAAAATAAAAACATCCTTAAAGTTGTGGAATATATTGAATCACTGATCGCTGAAAGATCAACGGATCATTATAAATACGGGAATGACAGTGTACGGGCCCACTATGGCCTGGTGCCGGAATCCATCAGTCATGAAGGATATTCCGCAAAGCCTATGCATTCTTACTGGGATAATTTCTTTATCATGAAGGGGCTGAAAGACGCAGCGGAGATACAGAAAATACTGGGTGAAAAGGAACCTTATGAAAGGATTGTAAAAGTTCGGGATACTTTCAGGGAAAATCTTATACCATTCCCTGCAACTCGCGATGAAGATGAAAAACATAGACTATATCCCCGGTTGCGTTGAGCTGGGTGATTTTGATGCAACATCCACCACCATTGCCCTGACACCCTGCAATGAGCTGAACAATCTTCCAAAACCCCAGGTGTACAATACTTTTGACAGGTATTACGAGTTCTTTAAAAATCGCAGGGATGGCAAACTCGACTGGATCAATTACACGCCATATGAAAACCGTTTGATCGGTTCGTTTATCATTTTGGACCAGCCGGAGCGGGCCCATGAGCTGATCGAATTTTTCCTGGATGACCAGCGCCCGCAGGGCTGGTACCACTGGGCCGAAGTGGTCTGGAACGATTACCGCAAGCCGGGTTATATCGGTGATATGCCGCATACCTGGTGCGGTAGCGACTTTCTCAATGCGGTCCGCTCCATGTTCGTTTATGAAAATGAGTATGATCAGTCGCTTGTCCTGGCTTCTGCTCTGTACCAGGACTGGATCGATGCACCGGAAGGCATGTCTGTGGAAAATCTGCCCACTTATTACGGAGAAATTTCATTCGCAATAAAAAGGGATAGTGATAAATATCTATTTTCAATTTATGGAGATGTTAAACTTCCGGAAAACGGAATAAAAATTAAGAACTTTAATGGCTCGAAATTGCCGAAAAAAGTGACTGTTAATGGAAAGGAGATAAAAGAATTCAATGAGAAGGAAATTCATGTTAAGGAGTTTCCTGCTAAATTGATAATATATTATTAAATTGAATATTTTTATTTCTCGCAGATTTTCGCAAATCTTTTCGCAGATTCCGCGGATTATTTTTGTGCAGGAAAAACATCTGCGTTTTTCTGCGTGAAAATCTGCGAAAATCTGCGAGAAAATATTAACTGGAATGACCTGAAAACAATAAATTATTAGAACTTTATGGAAGAACAGGAAATCATTGTAGATCACAAAACAAAGCCGGAAGACAGGATCAGGTTTTCCCAGATGGCCGCTTATGGCTCAGGAGGGATCATTCCCATTGCACTATATAATGCCACGGGGATCCTGATCGGGATGATGGGTAATATCAGCCTGGGACTGAGTGCTTTCTGGCTCGGGTTCATCCTGATCATCCCCAGGCTGTGGGAGGCATTTTCCGATCCCATCATCGGCCATATGTCCGACAATACACGAACACGCTGGGGTCGGCGCCGGCCTTTCCTGCTGATCGGCGGGATACTTGTTGCTGTATTTTTCGTACTCATCTGGTGGATCCCCAAAGGGGACATGGTGCACCTGTGGTTTCCTTCAGACGCAGGTTTCCAGGCGTTTCAGCTTGTCTATATACTTATCACCATTATCTTGTTCTTTACCGCGGTGAATATTTTTGAAATACCTCACGGTGCCCTCGGTATGGAGCTTACAACGGATTACCATGAACGCACCCGCCTGTTCAGCGCCAAGAGTTTCATTGGAAATATCTTTGCCATTTGCACCCCCTGGATGATAAAACTTGCAAGTATGGATATTTTCAGTGGAGTCGGGGGAAATGAAGCCGACGGAATGCGCTATTTATCCATCATTGTCGCGCTGATCATCATCCCGCTCACCATCTGGATGTTTGTAACCCTGCGTGAACCAGGATTTGTGAAAGCCGCCAAGCATGCAAAGACCCCCTTCTGGCAGGATATGAAAGTTGCGGGTACAAACAGGAACTTTATCATGCTGACCCTGACCATTTTTACATTGGCCATGGGTTTCAATTTTGTACAACTCCTCGGATCATACATCCCGGTATTTTATGTGTTCGGGGGCGATAAGGACCTGGGTTTTACCCTTCTGAGCATTAATGGGACCATCTGGGGTATTACAGCCATCCTTGCAGTTTTTCCCCTTAACTGGATCAGCCCTAAATTGGGTAAGCGAAATACATTGACCATTGCCATCCTGCTGATGTGCCTTGCCCAGTTATCCAAGATTGTCTGTTATAATCCCACTTATCCTTTCCTGATCATCATCCCTACGGCCCTGCTTGCTGCAGGTATGCTGTTTTTCTTCACCCTCGGGTCTTCCATGGTCGGTGATATATGCGACGAAGATGAATTAAAGAGAGGGTACCGCTCCGAAGGAAGCTTTTATTCAATCTTCTGGTGGTTCATCAAAATGGGGAGTGCTTTTGCAGGATTTATCGGTGGGGCATTGATCGTTTTCACCATGTTCGATGAGGCGCAGGTTACCAAAGTTGATGCTTTGCAGGGGAGCGTCAAAGAGCTCCGGAGTGAAGTCAGTTACTGGAGAGAAGCCGATAGCCTGCAGAGAATTAAAAGCCTGGACATTGCCACTGCCAGCGCGGAGTGGATCGGTAACCTGAAGACCAAGGACATAGAAGCGCTGGATGAATCTAAAGAATATGCGAAACACCTGGAAAAAGAAATCCTGAAGATACAGAACCTGAAGGACCAGTCTGACACAGCTTACCTCAACCGGAAAAAGGCTATGATATTAAATGCTTTATCCCTGACTAAATCTTCAATAAATGACCTTGAACAACTAAAGGTAAAGCTGGAAACCCCCGGAATTCAATCCAATGATTCCCTTGTTAAATCCATCCTTACCCAGGCGGTACCGCTGACCTACAGTACCAAGATCGAAAAAGCCAGGATGAATTCATTTGAGCTCAAATGGCACCTGGAAGCCAAATCCCGTGAAGTCAACAGAAACCAGGGGCATTATCAGCAGATCAGCCAGAATATGGGAATTGTAAACCAGGGGATTTCTGAATTATCAACATCAACAGATCTTAATTCAATTAACAAGGAGTTGTCGAAAATTATGGGTGAGTTTGTGCAACTTACCCAGCAGACACCCTTTACACTGCTGATGATGAGGGTGGTGGAGATTGGCCTGCCCTTGCTGTTAAGCATTTTCTCCATATTCTTCCTGCTTCGTTATTCACTTACTGAAAAAAGATCTCATGAAATAAAAGACCTGTTGAAGAAAAGAAATGAAGAACGGACAGCTGAATCTGGAACTTAGATTGTGCTCCAACGGGTAAATCCGTCGGTTCCGACAAAAAGTAAGTATGAATCCGACGGCTTTAGTCGTCGGAATCCGACAGTGATAAAAATATGAACCGACGGATTTACTCGTCGGAAGAGAATAAGAAAAAATGAACCGACGGAATTACCCGTCGGACTGCAGAATTAAATTAAATGCAGAATGAACTTCACCATAAAACAAAACAACTTCTATCTAAACGATAAAAAAGTCTTCCTGAACTCAGGGGAGATACATTATTTCAGGATAAAGCGCGAGCTGTGGGACAGGCACCTGGAGGCCGCCGTAGAAGCCGGCCTGAAGACGGTCAGCACCTATGTTCCCTGGGCATGGCATGAATCCGTGGAAGGGGTCTTTGATCTTGACGGCACTTCCAGCCCGGAACGCGATCTGAAAGGCTGGCTTCGAAGGTGCCAGGAGCATGGACTGACCTGCATTGTAAAGCCAGGGCCATTCATCCTGGCTGAAACCCGAGGGGCAGGGCTGCCCGACTGGTTCCTGGAAAAGTACAATGACCAGGTTAAAATGCGCAATAGCAGGGGTGAACTTGTCCCGAGCGACGGCGTCAGTCTTTTTAATGAAATTTATCTTGAGAAAGTCGGGCTGTGGTATGACCAGATCATGCCTTTCATCCGCGAACAGGAAATTTCTAACGGCGGGCCGATCATTATGATGCAGATCTGCAATGAGATCGGTGTATTCTCATGGCTGGCGCACCAGGGGGACTATGGGGAAGAGGTGAAGAGGAGATTTATTTCATTTCTCAATAACAAATTCAATAACATTTATAAAGTCAATAAACTCTGGGGAACAGATTTCCATGATTTTGACCAGATAGAACTTCCGCCTGACGGCCGGCTTCCTTACGCCTCAAAAGGGGACCGCGGCCGGGATTATGAGTGGCATTGTTTTTGGCGGACCTATTATGGAGATTACCTGAGGTTGCTAACCCGGATGGCAAGGGACAGGGGCGTCACCGTTCCGTTCTACCACAACCTGCCAGGCTGGATCTATGGCAGCGGTTATGAATTCCCCCTTAACATCACCATGTACGATGACCTGTTCGGGGATAAGAGCGAGATCATTTTCGGGGTCGATCATATCCCGGAATACCTTTCGCACCGGAACATGCACGACGACAGGATCATCAACGACATCACCTTTGCCATGCAGGGTGACAAGCCGCTGTTTGCCGCCGAGTTCCAGTGCGGCTCACGTGAGTACCACGTTGTGACCAATCCCCGCGAGATGGAGCTTTTCTACAAGGCCAGCATTGCCCATGGCCTCACCGGCTGGAACTACTACATGTTCTCACAGGGGCGCAATACCAGGCACCGGGGCTATTCCGGGCAGACTTTTTACTGGTTTACCCCGCTTACCCCGGAAGGGGAGCGCACCAGCGCTTTCCCGCTGGTCAGGCGTATGAACAGGATCGTCAAAACCTCCGAAAGCCTGATCGTGGAAGCAAAACGTAAAGCTGAGGTTTGCGTGCTGTTCTATCCCCCGTATTATGCAACTGAGCTGGAAAGGCCCGAAACAGGGGCATCAGAATTGCACTTCAATGCTTCTTCCATACGCAGGCCGGCTTATTTCGACGGCTTGCTGAAAGTGTTGCAGGTGTTGAATGTCGATTATGATATGGCAGATCTGACCAAAGTTACTGGCGCCGAACTTGGTAAATACAGGCAGGTCTGGGCTTTCAGCACCGACGAAATGAATGCAAGGGACCAGCAGGTTATTGTCGAATATATGAAAGATGGTGGTAATGCCGTTATTTTCCCGTGTCTGCCCGACAGGGAAATGTCGCAGAAACCCTGCTCCATCCTCCGGGACTCCATCTCAATTTTTCCTTCCGGGAAGGAGATAATTGATTCGCCGCTGATCGATGTTTATGACCTGCAGGATATCAAGTGCGCCAATCCGCAGATCATTTATTCCGAAGATTCTCTGTCAGGTGCAGACAATTATTGCCCGCACGATAAAGGGCTCCGTATGCGGATTTGAAAAAAAGCTCGGGAAAGGATCTGTCATTCACCTTGGCACCTGGATCGGGTTTGACACCGAAGGGCACAAGCCGGTATACGAGGCCATCCTTCAAAGATCGGGGGCAAAGCTCAGGCAGGCCTCATCAGGCAATGAAAACATTGTCGTACGTGAACGCTTTACAGGTGAAGGTTCAGCCGTCATTTTCATCGGAAATTATTTTAACGAAGAGCAAACTGGCCATATAACCTATACCCATCCTGGAAATGGAGACTCCATCTCAATTCCTTATGCCGGTGGTGATAACCTGTGGCCGGCATTATACGGTGTTTTGACCCCGGTATGTATGAAGATTGCTGATGGATTGGAAATACTGCATTGTACATCTGATATTCTCGGCATATTGGAGAAGGATGGAGGCCTGGAGATTACCCTTTTCGGGGACCGTGACCTGCAGGGGGAGATAGTTTTCGAAGGGGAGAGGGTGGATAGGGTGAGATCCGCATCGATTTATGGAGCTGAGGTGAATTTAGATAGATTAGAGAATCGAATTGTACTACGTTATTGTCATAAACATCGGGAGGAGATAATTCTATCTTTAAAATAAACCTAAGGATTCCGGAGGAATCCAACATCAATAGCAATGAAGGTGTGTGTTAAATTATTCGACCCCGGAAGGGGTCGAACATAATATTGCGAATCAATCTTCTATTCGTGTTAAATCCCTTCGGGATTAGGTTAGTTCAGTTGTGATAGCAGAATGTTTGAAAAAGAAGTTAATATGAAAATATCAAATCCTCTTGGCCTTTCCGTCGAATTCCCCGAAAACGGCTCTATCAGGAGCATCGAAGCCGATCCGGTAAGGATCAGCCTTAAGGCCGCAACTCCATTTTCAAGATCTGGTGCAAACCTATACCTGAGGAACAGGACAAATCCCATCAAATATATAGCTATCCTGGGCCCGGAGAGCAATGGCCTTTTCAGATTTGGGGAAGCTCATTCCATTGCCGATGGCAGCTGGGAAGGCCTTGATTATGTTGTTATGCTGCAACTGTCGGACAAGAGCCTCAGCTGGCAGTTCATGATTGATGTAAAGAATAATTCCGGTGCGCCTGTCGAACTGGATCTGATTTATGTCCAGGATATCGGGCTGAAACCGTTGAATTCCGGGCTGATCAACGAATACTACGTTGCCCAGTACCTTGAAAGGCGCATCCTTGAAAATGAAACTTACGGTGCTGTAGCCTGTTGCCGGCAGAACATGCTTGAATCCACCGGGAATCCCTGGTTCATGATAGCCTGCAGAAACGGCGCAATTGCCGGAAGCACCGACGGAATGCAATTTTATGGGAAATCATTTCGTGCGACCGGCATCCCGGAAGGATTGCTGAAAAAAAAGCTGGAAGGCGAATATGCGGGTGAGTCCTCAGTCATAGCCTTGCAGGAAAGGCCATTCAGGCTTGCAGCCGGGGAATCCCACCGCAGTGTTTTTGCTGCAACTTACCTGCCCGATCACCCGCTTGCAACTTCGGTAGAAGACCTGGCAAGGTTGCCGGGATTGATGAAGGAGTTTCGAAAGGAGATGGAGTCTCATTTTTCTGCGACTCCATCTCAACTCACGGAGACTCCATCTCAAAATCTTTTCACTTCATCCCCTTTTCTCCCTGTCGATGATCTGACAAATGCTGATCTGATAAGGTTTTTTGGCAAGGAGCGACGTCATGTGGAAGAAGAAAATGGCAAGTTGCTGTCATTCTTCAGTAACCACAACCATGTGGTCCTGAAAGCCAAAGAGATCCTTGCCGACCGCCCGCATGCCCACATCATGCAGGCTAAAGCGGGGCTTACGCCCGATGAGAGCATTGTCTCCACCACTTCTTTTGCTTTTGGGGTATTTAATTCACACATCACCCAGGGCAATACCAATTTTAACATCTTGCTGTCCATCTGTACCAGCCAGTTTAATCAGTCACCGGAATCAGGGCAACGGATCTTTGTTGAGATCGATGGCAGGAAATACCTGCTCGGCGTTCCCTCTGCCTTTGAGATGGGACTGAACCATTGCCGTTGGATCTATAAAAATGGTGGTCAAATTTTCCAGGTCCGGACATGGACTTCCAAGATCGCTCCCCAGATCAATATGGACTTCAAAGTGATCAGCGGAGGGAAGGGGGAAGAGGGGAAAAGGTGAAATTGTTAATTACCCATGATTTTGATCCGCTGAACGGGTGGAAAGTTAATCCGGGTGCAAAAAGCAATGAATTTCTGGTGATGCCGGATCCGGAAAGCATGATAAAAGGCAAATTTAGGGATGCACGATTTCGGATTGTCATACATGGTGACGTTAATTTCAAGACAGGTGGGGACCAGGTTGTTTTTACCGTTAAGCAATATCACGGAAGCTCATTATTTGTAGTTGAAACGGAAGAAACCTCTGAATTTTGCATGAGTTTTACCGGTGAAGTTTGTTCCAGGGCTGAAGTAATCATGATCGATGATGCCGATAAGCATTTTCATTCGGATTGCCGCGTGGCCTGGACCGAATGGAAGGACCTGAGCCTGAACCTGTCGCTTAAGAGCGAGCAGGAAGATATTGCAGCCATACGCGAGATCCTGCCCTGGTATGGCATGAACGCAATGACCCATTTTTTAACGCCGTACGGGCTGGAGCAATTTGGCGGGGCGGCCTGGGGCACGCGTGATGTAAGCCAGGGGCCGCTCGACCTGCTATTGACGATGGAAAAATACGATGAAGCCAGGAAAGCTTTGCTCATCATATTCTCGAATCAGAACCCCGACGGCGGATGGCCGCAATGGTGGATGTTCGACAGCTACCGGGAAATCCGCGCCCATGACTCGCACGGGGATGTTTTTTACTGGTGCATCATCGCCCTGAGCAATTACATCAAAGTGACAGGGGATATTGAGATCCTCAAGGAGGTCTTGCCTTATTTTAATGAGAAGGGCGTTTCCCATGCTGAAAAAACACCACTCAGCGAACATGTCGACAGGTTGATCAGGATGATCGTCGATTCCTTCATCCCCGGCACTGCTTTAGTCCCTTTCGGCGGGGGCGACTGGAACGATTCCCTGCAGCCGGTAAGCAAGGAGCTGGCGCAACGCATGATCTCAAGCTGGACCGTGGAAATGAACTACCAGGCTTTTATGCAGTACCGGCAGGTGTATGAAAAAACTGGCAATACTGTCAAATCGGAGGAGTTAAAGGAAATCTGTGAGAAGATAAAAGCCGATTTCAATAAATACCTGATAAAGGATGGAATAGTTGCCGGTTATGGACTTGTTGAGGATAATGGCGGCATCAGTGTGCTGCTTCATCCTTCTGACATTACAACAGGTATCCATTACAGCATCCTGCCGATGAACCGTGGCATCATCAGCGGGATATTTACCAGAGAGCAGGCCGAACACCACCAGGATCTTATCGAAAAGCACCTGAAAGGCCCTGACGGCGCCCGCCTGATGGACTGCCCGCTAAAATACAAGGGTGGCATCCAGGAGATATTCCAGCGGGCAGAAAGCAGCACTTTCTTCGGCCGCGAGATCGGCCTGATGTATGTGCATGAGCATATCCGCTATGCTGAATCACTGGCCAGGATGGGAAAGGCTGATGCATTTGTGAAAGCCCTTCGCCAGGCAATCCCTGTTGGATACCGTGATGTTGTCGCCAGCGGGGATATCCGCCAGTCCAATTGTTATTACAGCAGCTCGGATGTGCATTTTAAGAGCCGTTATGAAGCCGATAAGCGCTATGACGATGTCAGGGCAGGTAAATTTATCCTCAGAGGTGGATGGCGGGTCTATTCCAGCGGTCCGGGCATCTATATCGGCCTGATCGTTTCACGCTTACTCGGGCTCCGGGTGGAATCTGAAAATGTGATCATCGATCCGGTTTTACCGGATTCACTGGATGGATTATCGGTTTCGATGGATTTCATGGATCATCCGGTAACGTTCATATATTCGGTAAAAAATGGAAATTTCAGCCCGACGTACCTCGCCATAAATGGTGAGGAAATTCATTTTAATCTTGAAGAGAATAAATACCGGAAAGGCGGGGCGGTGATCCCGGTCAAATATTTCATGGATCTGCCTGACAATCAGATAAATATTATCAATGTGATTTTATGACTTATTCAATCCCACTTACCCATGAGTAAATCCATCATTAGAACCTTTATTGCATGTAGCTTTGCAATATGCTGGTCCTTTCCAGCCTTGCCGCAAAAAAGCATCCCCGGCAATTTCATCCCTGTGGCCGGCATTGAGCGCAACATCCCCGATTCCGCCCTGCTGGAGATCGTCCAGCGGCAGACCTTCCGATTTTTCTGGCATTATGCCCACCCTGTGAGTGGCCTGGCCAGGGAGCGGAGCAATACGGTCCTGGCAGAGCATTACTGGGATTACATCAACGAAGCCTGGGATGAGCCTAATTTCAGCAAAACGCCTTTCGGGCCTGATGCCTGCGCTATAGGTGGGACAGGCTTTGGCATCATGAGTACGATAGTAGCCGTGGAAAGAGGATGGATCGCAAGGGATACAGCCGTCAGGCGACTGGTGCAGATCGCCGATTTCCTCGCCAACGCCGATTGCTTTCATGGCATTTACCCGCACTTCATGGATGGCAATACCGGAAAAACGATCAAATTCGACCGCCTCGACGATGCCGCTGATATTGTTGAGACTTCCTACCTGCTGATGGGATTTTTATGTGCACGGGAATATTTCAGTTCTAATGAGCCCATCGAAGTATACCTGAGGAACAGGATCACAAAAATGTGGAATGCGGCGAACTGGAACTGGCATACTAACGGCGAGAAAAAACTTTACTGGCACTGGAGCCCGAACAACGGCTTCGATATGAACTTCCCGGTATGGGGTTATAACGAATGCCTGATCACTTACATTATGGCTGCCTCTTCGCCCTATCATGCTATTTCAAAAGATGTTTATGACGGAAGCTGGGTTGGCAGCAACGGCTTTAAAAACGGGAAATCCTATTACGGTATCACACTGCCTCTGGGCAACTATGAGGCAGGCGGGCCACTGTTCTTTGAACAGTACACTTTTACAGGCATTGACCCCCGTGGGCTGGTCGATTCACTTGGGAACGACTATTTCATGCAGGGTAAAAACCATACCCTGATCAACAGGGCGTATTGCATCGATAACCCGAAGAAATATAAAGGTTATGGCGAAAAATGCTGGGGACTTACCGCCGGCGATAGTTACAAAGGCTATGTAGCCCACTGCCCGGATACCGATTTCGGCGTCATACAACCTACTGCTGCATTATCATCTTTCCCATACACCCCGGAGTATTCCATGCAGGCGCTGAAACATTTTTATTACGACCTGGGGGATAAGATATGGAGCGAGTATGGATTTGTCGATGGCTTCAGCGAACATCACAACTGGTATGCAAAAAGCCACCTTGCCATCGACCAGGGGCCGATCGTGGTGATGATAGAGAATTACCGGACCGGTCTGATCTGGGAGCTGTTCATGCAGATCCCCGATGTGCAGAATGGGCTGAAGAAACTCGGTTTTGAGAGCCCGTGGCTGGAGAATTAATTACAAGATTGTCAATTTTCAATTTTCGTTTAATTGGAAATGCGTAAATCCAGATATATGCTAAGAAAATTGTTTTTTTTCACCTGTCTCACCTTTTCCCTGCTCATAAAAGCCCAGGAGCACGAATACACCTATACGTTTTTCACCAACAGTGCCATGCCGGGAGGGTGGTTTTTCAGTCGTGCGGTCAGCAGCGGCGGTTCATCTGTTAAAAATGTGAATGGAAAGATTCCGGTAAGTGAAGATGAATTTCATACCCCGGGGAATGCCCTCGAATTGCAATATCAAAATGGCGCAGGGGGTAATTGGAAAGCCATCATATACCAACAGAATAAGCGGGGAATGGATTATTTTAAGAAACCAGAATATTTATCTTTCTGGATATTTAATCCTTCTGAAATAACACCTGAAAACGGAATGCCTCAGGTTCAAATCATGCAAAAGGACAGCAGCCTTTCCTCAGGAATTAAAATACCTGCATTTCGTCCAAAGCAATGGGAGCAGGTATTAATACCATTGAAAAACTTCCATGAATCTAATGCGGATCAGCCGGAACGTTTCATCGCTATTGTGTTATCCCGGAATGATAATTCACAAGACGGATCACATACCCTCATTATCGATGACATTGAGCTTTTGCCTGCGGAAAAAGTTATGCCGGTTTTGCAAGTGCCGGTCATTGTTTCAGCCTTCGGATACGCTAAGCATGTAGATATTTCATGGGAAAAAATAACCGATCCAAATATCCACCTGATGAAAATCTACCGTTCAGAATACGGAGGAGAATATCTTCCGGTGGGAATCCAACAGCCTTACATTAATCGGTATGCCGATTTTACCGGTGAAACAGGGAGAGAGTATTCCTACAAAATTTCCTTTCTTAACAGCGATTATGAAGAAACAGAACTGTCATTACCAATCACTGCTTTAACGACACCAATGACTGATGACCAATTGCTAACCATGGTCCAGGAGGCCTGTTTCCGCTATTACTTTGAAGGGGCGGAAGTGAATAGCGGCATGGCCAGGGAAAATATCCCGGGGCGGCACAATATGATCGCCACCGGTGCATCGGGCTTTGGGATCATGGCACTGATCGCCGGAACAGAGCGGCAATTCATTTCCAGGGAAGAATCCGTGGAAAGGTTCATCCGGATCCTAAATTTCCTGGAAAAGGCTGAAACATTTCACGGTGTTTACCCGCATTTCATGGATGGCCCGAGCGGCAAAGCGGAACCTTTTTTCGGGAAGCGGGACAATGGCGCCGACCTTGTCGAAACGGCATTTCTCATGCAGGGCTTGCTGGCTGCAAGGCAATATTTCTCGGGAGATAATGACAATGAAAAGCTTATCAGGGAGAAGATCACTGCAACCTGGGAAAAAGCTGAATGGGACTGGTTCCGGAAGGAGCCTGGCAGCAAATATCTTTACTGGCACTGGTCGCCCGACCAGGAATGGGTGATCGGCCACCCGCTGATCGGATGGAACGAGACCATGATCGTTTACCTGCTGGCCATAGCCTCGCCGACGCATGCCGTACCTGCTGAAATGTATTATACCGGCTTTGCGGGCCAGGATAAAAGAGCACAGGATTATCGAAAAAACTGGGGAGGATCGGAACAGGGCTCGAGGTACACCAACGGCGACAGCTATTTCGGGATTAAGCTGGATGTGGGCGTGAATAATGGCGGGCCGCTGTTCTTCACCCATTACTCTTACATGGGCTTTGACCCGCATTACCTCACCGATAAATACGCCAATTATTTTACCAATAACCAGAATATCGCAAAGATCAATTATAATTATTGCGTTGCAAATCCTAACCATTACAAAGGCTATGGCGAAGATGCCTGGGGCCTTACGGCCAGCGACGGGCCCTACGATTATTCTGCCGACGAGCCAGTGCCCGGAAGGGATGCAGGAAAGCTGGCGCCAACAGGGGCTATCAGCTCTTTTCCTTACACACCTGAGGAATCGATGAAAGCTCTTAAGAATTATTACTACAATTATGGCAGCTTTTTATGGGGGGAATATGGATTTAAGGATGCATTCAACCTCACTGAAAACTGGTGCTCTGAAATTTACATGGGCCTCAACCAGGCGCCGATGGTGGTGATGATTGAAAATTACCGCACCGGGCTGATATGGAAGCTGTTCATGCAGAATGAGGAGATACGGGAAGGGCTGCGGAAGCTGGAGTTCTGATTATACTTTAATATCGGGTTCGAAAAAGACCCATTTTATTGCCGGGTTTATTTTTTTTAATTCTGCTTCACAACTGTTTATGTTAGCAAGCAGTTGATCGATAGAATTAACTTTCTTCATTCTTGCTTTCACGGCAACCATGATCTGCGCCCCTAATTGCAGCGTGATCAGGTTAAGCACCTTATCGATTTCCGGCCTGGATTCAAGGGAAAGCCTTATAGCTGCGATGGTTTCGTCATCAGCACTCCGTCCGATCAGCAAACTCTTGATTTTTACGGCAAGAAAGAATGAAATGATGATCAGTAAAACGCCGATCCCAATGCTTCCGATGGCGTCATATACCGGGTTGCCGGTCACAGCCGCACAGGCAATCGCGATAAGTGCAAAAGTAAGGCCCAGTAAGGCGGCAATATCCTCACCAAGGACAACGACCAGTTCACTTTGGCGGCTGGTTTTAACCCATTTCCAGAGAGTTGCATTATGCCTTATTTTATTGATCTGGGTCAGGCAGCCATATAATGATGCCGATTCCAAAATAATGCTGACCGATAATACAATAACAGCAATCATAGGGCTTTTCAGTCCTTCATGTGAACTGAGCTTATGGATACCTTCATAAACAGAAAACAATCCACCCATGCTGAACAGGATCAAAGCAACGAGAAACGACCAGAAGTAGATCTCTTTTCCGTATCCCAGCGGATGTTCCGGGTCCGGTATTTTCTTCGATGCTTTTAAGCCGAGGAAGAGCAGACCCTGGTTACCGCAATCGGCATAAGAGTGGATGGATTCTGCCAGCATCGCCCCTGAACCGGTTATCACAGCGGCGACAGTCTTTGTTATGGCGATTCCTAAGTTTGCCAGTAAAGCAAAAAGTATTGATTTTGCGGATGCTTCCTGGTGTGACATTATCCGTGAATTTTACTTTTGATTTAATGATGCATCAATGATTTCCTTTAGCACATCCAGGTCAATCTCCTCCAGCTTATTTAGGTAGAGACAACCAACGCCGGTTGCTTAGCACTTGTTTTTGTTCATGTCATTTTTATAGTTCTTTAACATTTTCCCGAAATCCTTATCTTTTTTTCGTCTTTCAACAACCGATGATTCAAAATAAGCTTTCTCTCTTTCCATTCTCATGTAATTCTCATAAGAAGCCCCGTCAATTTCTCCTTTCTCAACGGCCTCAATAACAGAACAACCTTTCTCATTCGTGTGAGTACAATCTTTAAACTTACAATTTTTAGAATGTCTGATAATCAAGTCGAACGTCGTTTCTAATCCGCTTGTTGAATCAGCTATCCCAACCTCTCTCATACCTGGATTATCAATTAAAATTCCTCCGTTTTCAATTATAACCAGTTCTCTGTGACTTGTAACGTGTCTTCCTTTATTTGTGCTTTGACTAATTGCGTCGGTTCGCATTATTGATTTTCCTGAAAGATTATTCATTAGTGTAGATTTACCGACACCTGAAGAACCAAGCATACAATACGTTTTACCCTTTTCAATAATCGTCTTTATTTTTTCGTATCCATCTTGTGATTCGTTACTTATTGCAATAATAGGAACATTTTTAATCCGGACTTTTATATTATCCATTATCTCAAAAGTCAGATGTTCATCTATTAAATCAATTTTACTGAGCACTATAATGGGGCTAACTTTTGATGAATAACAAATAGTCAGATATCTTTCAAGTCGATTGATATTAAAATCCCTGTCTGCTGCTTGAACTAATAGAGCATAATCAATATTTGTTGCGATTATTTGTATCTCACCAAATCGACCAACAGCCTGTCTTGAAATAACTGAGAATCGTGGTAGTATTTTATGAATAATCGAAAAATCAGAATCAAATGTTGTCAATGCAACCCAATCTCCGACTGCAGGAAAATCCTCACGACTTTTCGCTGAAAACCTCATATTCCCAGTTATTTCAGCTTCAAAATCTCCTTTTTCTGTTTTGACAATATATCTTTCTTTATGTTCAGATATAACTCTCCCAATCTCAAAGTCTATAAGGTTATTATCATTCCTTAATTTTTGAATCCTATCATTGTATCCTAAATCTTCTAATTTCATATCAAAATCTCATGTTTGTTATATTTTTTAGTATTAAGCACAACGCTCAAGCGCAGCGCCAAGGAAGAATGGAGTTCCGACTTTACTGTGCGCCGCGCCGCTCTGGTATCCTCCCCTTAGGTCGTCATCCCGAAGCGTAGCGAGGGATCGTTTCATTCCACCAGTCTAACCGCCCGCCTGACCGGGCAAAATTTTAATGTCTGGGCTGGGCGATGAGCGTTCGTTATGGCGCGTAAAAAACTAAATAACTGAAATGCCTAATTTTTTACCAAATCCTTCTTCAAATATTTTAAAAAGTGTTGAAAGTTGGATATCAATCTTTCCGTTTTCAATCCTGGAAATATAGCTTTTCTTAGTACCAATCCTTTCAGCCAAATCATCTTGAGTAAGTTTTGCTTTTTTTCTGGCTTCTTTAATCATTTCACCAACCATGAAAGCAACAGCTTTTTCTTCAAATTCTTCTCTTGCCGGACTACCTGGTTTCCCGTATTTGATGTTTAATAATTCATCAAATGTTCTTGCTTCGCTTATCTTTTTCATGACTTATTCCTTTTTCTTCAAAATATTGATTCATCAATTTAATCGCAAGATTTAATTCAGTTTTGGGTGTTTTACTTTTCTTTTTAATAAATCCATTAAACAGGATAATAATATTACCCTTGTCAAAACAACAGAATATCCTGAAGGCCATTCTGCCATGAGATATTCTAATTTCATAAAGCCCTTCTGAATCCTGAATATGCTTTAAAAATTTTTCCGGCACTTGATGTAATGTGCGGACCATGTTAAAGACATAATCGATCTTTTCCTGATCTATATTATCCAGGGCGAGATAAAACTCAATGAAATAGTTTTTATAAAACTTGATCTCACGAATCATGGAGCAAAGTTAACATATATGTTAACAAAAATGAAATTAAGAAGGAGAATATTTGATGCTTTTTATGCGCCAAAACGTTTTGCGGCTTTGCGTTCGGGCGGGATTTTACCACTAAACTTGATACGAAGAACCGAACTCAAATATACGCAAAATGCGTCAAACGAAGCACGCTGCCCCGCCTGACGCAAAACCGCTGTTAGGTGCTGGCGTTTCTGTCAATTTAGGTTTCTGTATTCAATTGGAGTCTTTCCTGTCTTTTGTTTAAAAAGTTTGCTGAAATATTGAGGATACTCAAATCCTAATGAATAAGCAATTTCTCCAACACTGTTGTCGGAGTTTATCAAAATATTTTTGGCTTCTTCAATAAGGTAGTAATGAATATGGTCTTGTGCATTCATTCCTGTTTCCTTTTTGAGCAGGTCACTTAAATAACTGGCAGATAAATGTACGTTGTCAGCTAAATATTTTACTGTCGGCAAACCAGTTTCTTTCAACTGTTCCGATTTGAAATAGGATTTTAATAATTTCTCCACCTGCGCAATTGTGTTTGAATTACTACTTTTTCTAGTAATAAATTGTCTGCCGTAGTAGCGTGAACAATAATTGAGAAGTAATTCAATATTTGAAACTATAAGGGTTTGGCTGTGATTGTCAATATTTTCTTGTAATTCGGTTGAAATTTTTTGCACACAGTCATATAAAGTTTGTTTTTCTTTTTCAGATAAATGCAAGGCCTCAGCAGTTTCGTATGAAAAAAAAGTGTATTCATTCATTTTTTCACCTAACGATGTACCACGAAGTAAATCTGGATGAAAGAACAACCCCCAACCCATCATATCGTCTCTCTTCTCAATTTCATTGTCCATTATAACCACTTGCTTTGGCGCAATACAAACCAAACTTCCATCTTGAAAATCATAAGATTGTCTTCCATACCGTAGTCTATTGGCGCAATAGTTTTTAAACATTATGGAATAGAAATCAGCACTAATCCTTGTGCCTTCTTCTAAGTATTCATCTACTTTGCTAAAATCAACCACTGCAACCAATGGGTGATTAGTTTTGTTTTGCACAAAGTGGTTGATTTCGGATATGCTATGTAATTGAATGATTGGTTTCATTTTATACTTGGCTCATTACAATTTTATCAAATAATATATCTCCTAAATAAATTCTCATCCAAACCATTGGTTTTGCATATAGACCAACTCTATATCTTGTTTTTGGTTTTCGTTCATTTATAATTTTACTCACAGTGTTGGAAATTACAATAGGTTTTGAACCCTTTCCGCTATCAAATAATTTTTTAGTAGCAGCTACTAGTTTATTTGTTATTGTAGCATAAGCTCCTTTTGATGAAAATTTACTTAACTGGTTTAACATAACATCAGCAAACTCGGTTCTAATGATTCCCGGCTCTAAAATAACTACATTTATATTAAATTGTTTAAGTTCTAATCTCAAACAATCGCTAAATCCTTCAACTGCATGTTTGCTGGCATGATACCAAGCACCCATTGGTGTGTACATTTTTCCGCCCATTGAAGAAGTGTTAATAATTGTTCCCATTTTTGCTTTACGCATATAGGGAACGACTATTTGTGTGATAGCAGCTAAACCAAACAAATTTACTTCAAATTGTCGTCTAGCTTCTTCTAAAGGTACGTCTTCAACAGCACCATACAAACCATAACCTGCATTGTTCCAAAGAACATCGATTTTCCCATCTTGCTTAATGATCGTGTCCACTGCATTTTGAATGTCACTTGCGTTTGTAACATCCATTTGAATAGGATGTCCACCTAATGTTTTGAGGTCTTGCATTTGGTCAATTCGTCTTGCAACAGTGTAAACTGTATGTCCTTGCTGAATGAGTTCTTTTGCAGTTTCTTTGCCCATTCCTGAACTTGCACCTGTGATTAAAATTATTTTCTTGCTCATTATTTCGATTAGTATTATTACTTAATTGGTGGCTTAATAAAATATTTATTTGCTGGCGAATTTTTTAAGCAATTCTTCAGAAATCATTTTTCCTAATTGGTCGCAGGCCTTTGGACTATCACCACTAAAAAGTTTGCGATCAATATAAGTGTCTCCTTTTACACCGTCATTAATGACTTTCAAACCTTGTTCTTCAAGTTTTTCACATTGGAACCAAGGAAGCATGCCCGGTAAATAACCCAGCATAGGAGATTGCTTATCAAATTTATCTGGAAAAGCGGCTAGTTTGTATCCATTGTATGGATGCGGTCCATCTCCATTTTGAACGGTCGCCATGAGGGCGGCTGGCCCGTGGCAAACGGCAACAAGGTATCGGTCAGTATCTTTTACCCAACGAATCAAATTGCCTACATTTTTATCTTCTGGCAAGCCAACCATGGCACCATGCCCGCCAGGTAGGAACAAAGCAACATAATCAGAATCCTCGTTGAGCCTTCCGTTGGCAATCATATCCGAAAGTGATAACGGACGGTCAAACTTGGATTGATTATTTGCAAGAAATGTAATTACTGCGCTGTCTTTTTTGGGAACAGACCACTGTTCAAGAATTGCAGGCTTTCCAGTTGGTGTTACCACATCAAAATTAAACCCTGCATTTACCAAGTGCATAAGAGGTACAGTTGTCTCTTGCACATTTTGTCCTGTGGAGAACAAAACACTATTTGCCATTTCGAGATAACGTTTTTCTGTACAAAGGACTAATACTTTTTTATTTCCTGTGTACTTCTTACCTCCGAAGTCTGTGGGCTTATAGCCGCTTTTTTTGTCTACACCAAGAAAAAGGCCGAGCGGAGATGGGATGTATCCTCTACCGTCCTTCTCTATAGTAGGAGCGATGCCGAGCATACGCTGAAAAAAGTTTGTTCGTGTTTTATTACTCATTTTTCTAGAATTTATAATGCAAATGTCAGTCTAATGAGTAGTTGTTAGTTAATACAAATTCAGGATTGTTGTATACTTTTTATGGATTGTCAGTTTTGTTGGTCGATTCATGGTCGTTTTACGCTTGCACCTAACGATTGTATAAACCTACTACTGCTACCCTTCCATTTCAGTCGGCTAACGTTATTACGTTTGTCCCTCCTTAAACGACAGGTAACATTGCCCTTTCAGCCTTCCAAAGATAGTTTGTAAAAGGCATTTATGCAAAAATTAACCATCATTGTTTGAATCAATATATACTCCTGGCTGATTTACCCCTGAATAGATAGCCAATGGATATTCCAAACGGTTTACTAATATGACCGAAGACTTCAGCCGTCGGAGCAATTACCTGAAGCAGAAAAAAAAGAGGGCTCCCGGTTTACAGGATGCCCTCTTTGAAAATCACTAACCAGCTATTAAATCAGGCCAGATCGAAGCGGTCGAGGTTCATGACTTTGTTCCATGCCGCCACAAAATCCTTAACGAATTTTTCACGGGCATCTGCACTTCCGTAAACCTCGGCAATGGCCCTTAACTCTGAATTTGAACCAAAGATAAGATCCACCCGGGTGCCTGTCCACTTTAACTCACCTGTTGTGCGGTTACGTCCCTCAAATGCTTCGGCGGAATCAGAAACCGGTTTCCAGGCGGTGTTCATATCGAGCAGGTTTACAAAGAAATCGTTGGTAAGAACTTCCGGACGTTCAGTGAAAACACCGTGTTTTGAATTATCAAAGTTTGTGTTCAAAACACGCATACCGCCAACAAGAACCGTCATTTCCGGAGCTGTAAGTGTCAGCAACTGGGCCCTGTCAACCAGCAGCTCTTCTGAGCAAACTGAAAATCGTCGTTTTCTGGTAATTGCGGAAACCATCGGCTGCCGGCTCCAGCACTGCGAAAGACTCAATATCGGTTTGCTCCTGTGATGCATCCATACGCCCCGGGGTGAAAGGGACGGTTACAGAGAAGCCGGCATCTTTTGCAGCTTTTTCAACACCGGCACAACCGGCCAGTACAATCAGGTCTGCTAACGAAATCTTTTTTCCGCCGGATTGGGCAGCGTTAAATTCATTCCGGATAACTTCCAGCTTTTCCAGGACTTTTGCCAGTTGAGCCGGGTTGTTCACTGCCCAGTTCTTTTGCGGGGCAAGACGGATGCGGGCGCCGTTGGCGCCGCCACGTTTGTCGGAGCCACGGAAAGTTGAGGCCGAAGCCCATGCTGTAGATACCAGCTGAGATACTGGCAGCCCGGAATTCAATAATTTAGCCTTTAATGCTGCAATATCCTTTTCATCAATCAGCGGATGATCAGTGGCAGGTATCGGATCCTGCCAGATCAGTTCTTCTGCGGGCACTTCAGGGCCAATGTAGCGTGCCAGTGGCCCCATATCCCTGTGCGTCAGCTTAAACCATGCTCGGGCGAAGGCGTCCGCGAACTCATCCGGATTCTCCATGAAGCGCCGCGAGATCTTTTCATAAGCAGGGTCGAACCGCAGGGAGAGGTCCGTGGTAAGCATTTTCGGCGCATGACGCTTCGACTTGTCGTGGGCATCCGGCACCGTGCCTTCACCCATGTTATGCTTCGGCCGCCACTGGTGAGCGCCGGCAGGGCTCTTCTCAAGTTCCCATTCGTAGCCGAACAGGTTCCAGAAAAAGTTGTTGCTCCACTTTGTGGGCGTGGTGGTCCAGGTGACTTCCAGTCCGCTGGTGATCGCATCACCGCCTTTACCCGAGCCAAACTTGCTTTTCCAGCCAAGGCCCTGTTCTTCAATTCCGGTAGCTTCGGGCTCAGGTCCCAGCAGTGCCGCATCCCCGGCCCCGTGGGTCTTACCAAAGGTGTGCCCCCCGGCAATAAGGGCCACAGTTTCTTCATCATTCATGGCCATTCTGGCGAACGTTTCGCGTATATCTTTAGCCGCAGCTAACGGATCAGGATTCCCGCCCGGTCCTTCCGGATTCACGTAGATCAACCCCATTTGCACGGCTGCTAAAGGATTGTCAAGGTCACGCTCGCCCGAATAACGTTCTGCATCTGCTAACCATTTGGTTTCAGAGCCCCAGTAAATATCCTCTTCCGGTTCCCAAACATCTTCACGCCCGCCGGCAAATCCAAAGGTTTTAAATCCCATTGACTCCAGGGCGACATTACCGGCAAGGATCATAAGGTCGGACCAGGATATTTTCCGGCCATACTTTTGCTTGATCGGCCAGAGCAGCCTGCGTGCCTTGTCGAGGTTGACATTGTCAGGCCAGCTGTTAAGCGGTGCAAACCGCTGCTGTCCGCTTCCGGCACCGCCGCGACCGTCGCCCGTCCGGTAAGTACCTGCGCTGTGCCAGGCCATGCGGATGAAGAATGGTCCGTAATGTCCGAAGTCTGCCGGCCACCAATCCTTCGAATCGGTCATCAGCTTAACAAGTTCTTTTTTCAACGTTTCGTAGTCGAGGCTTTTGAATGCTTCGGCATAATTGAAATCTTCACCCATAGGGTTGGATAAAGAAGAATGCTGACGTAGGGTGTTCAATTTTAACTGATCAGGCCACCAGTCGCGGTTTTTTGTTCCGCCGGCGCCAACACTGTGTTTTGATGTTGCCCCGGTAACAGGGCACTTGCTGCTGTTGTCTTTATTTTCCATGTTTTACACTTATTAATTAAATTTGGATCATTAACTGGCTTGTTCCTGGTCAGGGAACCATTACCCGTTGTATTATTATTCAATGTATTTACCTGAAATTTGAAGTTTAATATCTTCAATTTTAAAATTCGGGATCCCCTTGTTATTAAAATACTCTGACAGCAACCTGTTCAATTCATCATCTTTATAATCTTCTATCCTGTCTGAGTCAGAGCAATATATATGATGATGGCTTTCTAAAACTGCATCATATCTCATGATATCTCTTTCTGTTCTCACCCTGTTAATTAATCCGCACGAAACAAATGTGTCAAGAACTTTATATACTGTAGCAGTAGAAATGTTGGGATGGTTTTTTCGGATGTAATCAATTATATTTTCTGCTTTAGGATGGTTATGCAGCTTAACAATAGCTTCTAATATTGCAACCCTTTGAGGCGTCACTTTTAGACTTTTCTCAACGAGCTTTTTAGTGAGTTCTTCCAATTTCATTTGAGTTATTATTAAACGAGAATAATTCTCGAATGAGAATAGACAAAATTAAGAATAAATTTTGCAGAAGTCAATAACTGGATAAATATTTTTAGTGTTGAGGCTGTTTTAAAAGGCGGGCTGGCTTTTTTTGGTGCTGAGGTTGTCTTAAAGGTCGTGACAGCCTCTTTTTTTGCTGCTCCGGCGGTTGAACCCGTCGGTTCCGTCATTTTTTTCTTGCAACAATAAAGCTGGCTGTCATTCTTTGAAAGATCTTTTCTGCTTCTACTATTTGAAAATTATGACCCTCAATTAATTTTTATATCGGCAGGCATAAACATATTTAGATGCAAAGGGAAAATTCCCAATCTTTTCATAATAAGATATGATGTTACTTCAAGCCTGCTTATCCCAAAATTTCTCAGGCTTACTTATCATTTTTTATCTTTTTAGCATTTTGCACAACGCCCGGGTGCAGCGCCCAGGGCTGTGCGCTGCGCGTTATCGATCGTAGGTTTGGTGAATGCTTGCCTCTGGAAACAAATTGGCCTATTATTCTTATTTTACTGTGATCGTAAGCGTTGCGTCTACAGAAAAATTTTCATTATCGGCTGTTCGGGTTCCCTCAAAGGTAAAATTCCAGGTTCCGAGTTCTTTGTAATAAGCAGTATTATCATCCTGCATGGAGAATACCGTATTTTTAACAATAGAATTACCATTTAGAATATAGGTAAAAGTCTGAACTGAGATGGGAGAGGTACCTTTAACTTTGGTCATCTTTACATCTTCGTTGGTGCATTTCCCAAAGAATTGTAATCCTTCACCTCCGCCTTGCAGCATTACTGAATCGGAAGTTACAGTAAACACTGGCGTTTGTGGAGTTGAATCGTCATCTTTCTTCTTACAACCGTCTGAAAGTATTAAGACGACTCCAAACAATGCGAAAAAGTAAATCCAATTGTTTTTAATTTTTTTCATGTCGATTCAATTTAAAGGTTTATATTCGATTATTCTGTATACTTCCTCGATTTTTCAATGAACACTAAATGTATGTAAAAAAGCAATCCGTTTATCTCCCCCAAATCTCTTTTTCAGGGACCAGGTCAACGGGATCAGGGTTTTATACCCGAGCGTGTTATTCCTCTTTATTAATGTCAATTAAACCATCAAGATTTTCCCAAATCATTGCGACTTTTCCTTTTGTACGCATGGCTTCAATATAGCTTATAGCTTCAGGAAGTTTTATATAAGGATAAGTCTTCTCTATGTGAACTTTAATTTTCCTGTTTTGAATCAAAGAAGCTAATGTTTCCAAATCTTTTGTGTTAGCTTTGGCTGTGAATTGCACTAAAGGGAATTTGCTAAAAGCATTTTTTAAAAGAACTGACATCATATGTCCGATAGTTGTGAAGCCTATCATTACACCTCGCTGACCCATACGCTTATAGTCCTGAAAAGAAAGATTACCATTTGTGTCAATTACGAGATTGTATTTTCCTTCGTGCTGATGAATATTAACCTTGTCATATGCAAAAACGTTATCAGCACCTAATGACTTCACGAAATCAGCGTTTTTACCTGAACATACAGCAGTTACCTTAGCTCCATAAGTCTTTGCAATTTGAACAGCAAAATGTCCCACTCCTCCCGATGCACCATTGATGAGAACCGTTTCTCCTTTTTTAAGTTGTCCGTGGGTGATGAGTGCTTGTAAGGCGGTTAGTCCGGCTATTGGCACACATGCCATTTCAGAGAAGCTTGTTCCTTCTGGCATAATGGCACAAATATTATCCGCAACACAAGCATATTCGGCAAAAACACCTCCTTTAAGTGATTCTCCAAACACTTTATCGCCAACTTTAAAATTCGTTACATTGTTTCCTGCTTTTTCTACAATTCCAGCAAAATCAGCCCCTGGAATTTTATCTTTTGGTTTAAACAACCCGAAGGTAAATCGAGCAAATAAAGGTTTTCCCCGTATAATATGCCAGTCTGCGGGGTTAGCCGAATTCGCTAAAACTTTAACCAGAATGTGTCCGTCTTTCAAAGTAGGTAACTCAACTTCTTCTAATTGAAGTATTTCAGGTCCCCCATATTTCGTTTTTGTAAATGCTTTCATCTCAATTATTTAAATATTATGTTGTTATACAAACAGATCCCTCGCTGCGCGAATGTCAGGCTGGGTGTTTAATATTAATCATAATGATAACGGCAACTATAGATTAGAATTTCTGTTTCATTTGCCTGATAAACTAATCTATGTTCCCTGTTAATTCGTCTCGACCATAAACCTGACAAATCATATTTCAGCGGCTCGGGCTTACCCATTCCCTCATAAGGTGTTCTCTGAATATCTTTAATCAACTCATTTATCTTTTTCAACATCCTTTTATCTTCGGATTGCCATGAAGTATAATCTTCCCAGGCGTTTTTCGAAAAAGTGATTTTCATTGTTCTTCAATTAAATCCTTTTGAACTACCTGACGGGATTTCATTTGCTGAATGGATTCATATAACCTGTCAGCATTGATTTTGGAGCTAAGAAGATGAACGGTTTCCATAATTGAATTGTATTCATCAAGGGATATCAATACAACCCCATTTCCGGTGTTTCTTTTTATAATCAGGGTTTCATGATTATTTTCGACATCATCGAGAAATTTTTTCAATTGGGTTCTGAATTCTGTGAAATTAGCCGCTCGCATCTCATTTACTATTTAAGTTATTAATTAAGTACAAAAATAAGTACTTTATTAATAACATGCAAGAAAAATCTTAAATTATAAACATGCAGCCTTATCGGTTTGGTGCTTGGCTTAGTATTGGACTTTGAAGCGCAAAACTGTCTGCGTGCAATAATGCCGAATAAAAGCACTGCACTTGACTTAACCACATCATCCGCCGTAGAGTCAACCTCCTGCCATATGCTGTGCTATTTTGCTTTCATTTTATTTCCTTTGGCCTCGTGGGTTACTTCTGCAAGTCCAAGTGCCTCCATTAGTGGCGGAATATACATACCAAAGCGTCCACGAAGTCCTTTTTTAAGTCCATACCAGCCACCTACAGGATTGTTTTCTGCCCGTCCCCAAGCTTCAACTGTTCCTTCCTTTGCTGGTTTTTGTTCGTCTGCACTGCCAAGCTCCATCCAATCACCGTGGTCTTTAAGCATTTTATGCAGGTCGTTGATGCAATCAATGTTGTATAGTAAAACAGTTTTTCCAACTGTGCATACTAAAACTTCTTTGCCGTCTTTCTGGTCAACGTGCATAGTGAATTCACCCGTCAATGGTGGGGTTTTCAATGCCATTGGTTTTTCCCTGGTTCCTATTTCGTAAGCCATATTTATTTGTTTTAGTTGATTATTTCTTTTCAGCTTCATTTTTTAATTCGCTGGCAAACTTTTCAAATGACTCATCAAAAGGAAGTGTCATTTTGGTAAACAGCGAAGAAAGTGTTCCGCTTTATTTTTTAACGTTTAATAATCCTTGTGTACCAAAGTTAGTGTAAATCCCTGTCATGATTTGCTCTAAATGTTCATTGTATTTTTGAATATGTTCTGCCATTCCCATAAAGTCAACAGGAGTGCGAAACGGTTTTTCTCCTTTTGACTTTTCGATAAGTTCGGCAATGGTGTCTGCAACTTTTTGAGGATCTTGTTGTGGATTGTTTTTTAAAACGTTCTCATAGTTGAGTAGCATTTGTTGTGGAAACTTTGCGAAATCCCCATAAGATTCTTCCTGGCTATTGTCACTTGGTTTCATGAGATTATCTACAAATGTAGTAGGATAGCCCCCCGGTTCAACAATGCAGTTTTCTATTCCGAAGCTTGAAAGTTCCACCCGGTAATTTTCTGCCAATGCTTCTAATGCCCACTTAGATGATTGATAAGGTCCGTAAAATGGCAGTGCAACTCTTCCGAGCAAGCTTGAAATATAAATAATGAGCCCGTTTTCATGTTTGCGGAAATATGGAATAACCATCCTATTCATTCTCTGAACGCCAAAAACATTAATTTCAAAAAGTTTTTGAAATTCTTTAGGAGTAAAAAACTCCTGCATTCCAAGAACGCCTGTACCTGCATTGTTAATTAAAACATCTAAACCATTTAAGTCTGCAATAGCTTTTGAAACTCCGTTTATTACACTGGTGTCGTCTGTAACATCAATCTCAACGATTGATGCCCCCGCTTTATTCAGCTCGTCAGCTACATTTTTGTTTTTACCATCAATGTCGCGCATCGAGGCAGCAACCTGATGACCGTTTTTTAATAATGTTAAGGCGGTTAATTTTCCAAAACCACCGCTTGCTCCGGTTAAAAGAATTTTTTTTGCCATAATTAAAAGAATTTTATTTGTTTTAAAATTAATGAATGTCTTTTCTGTAACATTAGACTGACAGATAACGTTTGGCGGAGGGAAAAGTTTAAGATTTCGGGCGATTTTTTGTCAGGTTACAAAAGTTAAAGCAGGCTACAACCCTTGAATAACATACTTTCCCGGTAATTTTTTATACTGCATTTTAGCGGTGAGGGCAAAATCCGGTGATATTGACCACTTTTTAAATAAATTTATCACTTGATTGAAATTCTTTATACATGAAGGCAGAATTAAAATACAGAAAAAAAGTACAGATCATTAAGCCAAAAGTATTCAGGTCGGTTTATGAGTTGCATCTCGACCAGGAAATTATCGGAACCATCACGTTTCCAAATGCCATGGGTACACTGGCCGAGGTAAAACTTTTGGACGAAGAATGGACGCTGAAAAGGGTAGGTGTCGCATTTACTTCAGTAAAATCTTCAATTTGTGCTGAACGACCAAACCTATTTATGCCAACTAAAACTAATCCTGTTAGTAGAAAAAAAACGCCCAGATAAATGGGAATTACATGATTCTTTTTTATATTCTTCATTTTAGTGTGATACTGCTTTTAATCCAACAATTGACATTATCAGAGTTGTTAAGAAAAAAAGTCTCAAGAAAGTTGTTGGTTCTTTAAACACAAAAATTCCTACTAATACAGTTCCAACTGCTCCAATACCTGTCCATACGGCCTAAGCTGTTCCGATTGGTAAAGTTTGAGTTGCTTTTATGAGCAGTCCCATACTGATACTAAGAGTTATGAGAAATCCTGAATACCATAAGTATATTTCGTTACCTGTCGTCTCTTTTGCCTTTCCCAGGCAGAATGCAAAAGCTACTTTAAAAAGTCCGGCAATGATTAGTATTATCCCATTCATTTTTTCTCTTCTTTTATGTGCAGCTAACTAAAGGAATATATGTAATTTTCATGTATACTTTCTCTGAAATGGGGCCTAAAGCCAGGCTGTCTATAAACCTTCAATATTAACTAAAATTATCTCTTCCCCGGGCTGTGCTCTGCTTTTTCGTTAGGTTTAGTTGGTTATATATTCTGCGAGAAAAATGATATCAGTATTCAATTTCGTTTTAATAATTAAGCTATCTCCAGCCAAATGATAATTCTTAGCATTATTTAATTGAAAATAATATTTTTCTTCCCAGGAATATGCTGTATCATTAGGACAACCGACTAATGTCATGTACATAATTTCAATCATTATTGAATCGGGATCAGATACCGAATAAACACCATCCATTGTATTGCATGAACTCACAGCATGAAATAATTTATCATCAGTAAACCCGATATTCATTTCCCTTAAGTTTTCAGGTTGTAATTCTTCTATTTGGGTATCATATAGCAGAAATCCTATTAAAATCCATTTACTGCCTTTTAAATAATTTATCCCATTTTCATTATTTGAATCATGCTCACATGAACATATTAAAATAATAGAACACAGAATTGTCACAATTTTAAAACTTTTCATGGATTATCAATTTACTAATTCTCCATTTGAATCAATTACAATTATCATGGATTTTGTTTCTTCTTCCTCAATATAATTATCACAGTCGTATATATAAAATAATTCAAACTTATATTGCTCAGACGATTCAGTGACTTGAATTTGAATTTCTGTTGTTCTCACTCCATCGGAATCCATGCAGTTACTTTCGATTAAACCATAATCTGAAATATTTAAAGTTTTAATAACCTTAAATGAATTGCCATCCAATCCAATAGAGCAAAGCTGAATCACTTTTTTTGCTTCATTCAGCAGATTTTCTTTTAAAAATATAATACTCTTGCTTTTCTTTGAATATACAGGAGCGTATCCATAAGATAATAAGCTGGTATCCTGATTAAAAGCGTCAAAAACATAAATGAGATCATTTTGCAAATAGTAATCATTGTTGCCGAATTTCTGCTTTTTATAATTATATTGGGAAAAAAGCATTATATCCTCGTTGCTGACCCAGTTTGCAAAATCATCTTTATGATAACATATTGGCGATATCCTGATTTTATTTGAATCCAGAATAACTGTTGGTGACACAGTCCAGAATCCGTCTCCGACATAGCATTGATGAAATGAATGATATTTTCCGGATGGGGAATATTTAACATAGTCTTTCAAAGAAATATTATTCCATTCTTGTTTAATCCAAACACTGTCAAAGCCAAGAATTTTAACATTTGCCCATTCCCACCATCCATATTCTACCCGAGAGTCTTTTTTATCTAATTTTTCAATATGAGTCAGGGCATCGGTGTAATGTACTACAAAATAATTATTGGACAACAATGTATCGCGCCATGAAATATAACATTTTGGTTCCCGGGTGTCATCAGGACTTTTATAGATAGCTACAGAATCACCAAATGCAAAATAATAAACAGTGTCATTCCCAATCTGAAAATTCCCAGAGCAAGATAGTTTTACAATTATCAATAGCAGTATGTAAAGTACCCTATTCAAAGTCCTTTGTTAGTGCTTCAATTTCGATACGAAGTTTTGGAAGGTGGTTGACTAGAATTGCCCATATATTTTCATCAGAAATTGAATCATATCCATGAATGATCTGGTTTCTCAATCCAACAATTCGATAAGCCTCTTCCAAAGGAAACCCGGAATCTTCTTTAAGGATCCGGTTCATTGCTTCGCCGATAATTTCCAGGTTTCTTTCTACAGCTCTTTTTAAAATCAAATTGCTCTTATATTGGTTAAGCGTAGGACTTCCTGAAGGATTAAACGAATCAATTTCATGAATGGCAATCTTGATGTCAAAAAGGGATTTAAGCACTTTTTCGTTCATAGATCAAAATTTTGTCCCGATCAAGAATTTTACGAAAGATTGGATTTTTAACAGCTTGATTTTCTACGATATCTACTTCCCTATTTAAAACAGATTCCAACTTTTCTTTGAAATCCATATAATTATTAAAATATTCCAGGGGGTTTATCAAAGAGCTGAATTGAATAAGAATATCGACATCACTTTGGTCATTGAATTTATCAGACCTAATTGAACCAAAAATAAATAGCTGATCAACCTGGTGGTCTGAACAAATTCTAATTATCTGGTCGATATGTTGGTTAATCAGATTCATCAATACAAAAGTAAGATAAAGCAAAGATAATAAAATTCAGGGCATTATGCAAAACTACTGACGCTATGACAAGTGCGGAAATAAATTGTTGCTCAACTTTCAACCGTTTCCGGTGTTGCCTGGATCAATCCATCGGTATCTTTGCCTGAGGCCCCAGGTCGAGCGCAGCGTCCTAATTGTCAACTACTTTAATCAACTTCCGGGTATAATTATCCTCCTGTTCAGGATTGATAAATGTATTGACTATGAAATCGTTATAGTCTAAAGAATTATCAACCTGATAAAACCTTGTTTCATTATATTCCAGATTGTTCAAATTCAGTAAACTGGTGTTCAGATCAGTGTAAAACGAAGGTAATTCAGGGGCATGATAACTAAAGTTATTTTTTACTGCAGAATATAGATGGTACCTGAAAATCTTATCCCCGTTTTGATTGTCATATATGCCGTGCTCCCAGACATGATTGGCATATTCAGCCTCACCGGTAAACACAGTATTGAAATTTTGAATGGTATTATCGTTTATTTCTTCACCTACATTCAGCCTGATAATCATAGCAGGAAGTGCAGTCCCACTATAATACATACTTTCATAAACTTTGCCGGCCCTGAAAGCTAAACTAAAATCATAGGAAGAGAACAGGCTCCCGGGATAATAAACCCTCATTGAATTTGCGCTCTCATATTGAAACAGGTTATAGACCAGAAAGTGAGGGTTGACATTATTTTCAAACACCTGGTCCGCTTGAAGATAAACATCAGAATATGATGCCATAGGGAATTCATAATCTATATAATCTTCCATTTGATAAAGTTCATTCACGGATAAAACGAATTCCTCATTAAGGGTAACATTATCCAGTAAGTAGTAATACGGGGCTTCATTAACATTATAAAAGCACATCCAGATTTTATCGGGATTATAGTGTTGTGTCAATGTAAAAGTGTTATTTAGCTGGTAACCATATCCATGACCAAGATTTGAAATTCTATGATAATAATAGTCCGATGGATCAAAATCTGTAAAACCGATCTTATTTTCGCCAAGGGCTGCAGGTTGTTCAGCCATTTGCGCACCATTCAATCTCCAGGTTTCTGGCTCCACTTGCGTGTACGTGAATAATTCATAAGATTCATCACTGCCATCTGTCAGGGCCCTGATTATCTGAACTGTATAAAGTGAATCATCTGCTTCGGATTCCCAGGTAAGCTCGATTTCCGAATTATTCACCAATTCTTTTTCTGAGACAAGGTTATTGCTATTGTTATATATCAAAACCCATTTTCGTTCATTTTCTTTGATATAATTTTCATTAACGATAAAGACAAATTTGGAGGTCTGATTTTTGACTGTATCATTCTCTTCTGTGCATCCAGTTATAACTGCCAGGATGCAAAAAAACACATAAGCTCTTACTAATCTTTTCATGGTGTGATTATTCTGGTTTCTAACTATTTGAAAGATAAATCGCTGACTGTATGCAACGATGTCCATTTTCCCAAATAAAATTAGATTTTCGATTTAATTTTTATGCTTCAAGTATTTTCTTTTTTCTAGTATTATATTCGTCCTCAGTAAGTATTCCTTTTTGCTTTAATTCAAACAATTTCTCAAGTTGAGATGCCACATCAATTGTATTAGGTCTTTGATTATTATTAGAAAATACCTTTGCAAATTCTTTTGCCTGGGACAAAATCTGAGTTCTTTTATATTCCTCTTGCATTTGGGTAATTGTATCTTTAAGAACTTTTGGTCGTTCAACTAAATGATATGTAGTCGATCCGATTTCGGCAGCTGTTTGAATCTGAACATTCCCATATCCAAACATTCTCCCCCAAATTGACTGGTTGTAGGTGACATTATTAATTTTATCCAAAGGGCTTTCTTTTGAGTTATGTGAAAATACTCCAAATTCATCAATGACTCTCAAATTCGTAACTGCCCATAGATTGTTTTTCCTTTCAACAATTTTAAACCCTAAGTAGCAAAGTAATACGAAAGGAATAAGAAATCCATAGCTTCCGATAAAAATTCCAATAATTGTTCCCACAAAAGTCAGCGTTGTTGGCCAGACTAAAATGAACCAATGGGGTCTGATTACAAGGACAACATTCTCATCTTTTTTTAATTCTGTTCTCATTATTGTTTGTTATTAATGTGGTATTATTCATGAAAAACTTGTTGTAGCTGCCGACAACAGAAAAATTACTATCCAGCGCTTGATTTAAGATAGTTGACGTATTCTAATGCTAGCGTGTCTGAGGGGTTCAATTGATGGGCTTTTTGAAAATCAGATAGAGCAAGTTCAAACTTGTTCATATTGTAATAACCATATCCACGAAAAAACCAATGTTTTGCATTTTGATCATCCAATTCTATAGCTTTTGAGGAGTTCTCAACTGCTTGTTCAAATTGACCCTGAATAATTAAACACCTGCTTTTAAGATGATAACAGAATGCTATATCGGACCCTAAACTAATTAATCGCTCAAGATCATTCAGGCAATCATCTGGCATGTTCTTTTGATAAAAGTATTTCGCCCGTTCTATAAGTGCAGAGGCATTTGCAGGATCTAATGAAATGGCAGAAGATACATCCTTATAAAAGTTAAATTCATCTCCAATGTTGATATAACACAACGCTCTCCAATAGTATGCTTCACTGAAAGACGGTGAAATTTCGAGGACCTTCGAGAAGTCATCACGTGCAGCAACATGATCATTTTCAGAATAAAGAGCCTGACCTCTCCACCAGTAGCCATTTACCTGCATTGCTGATTTTAACTTGATAATACTGTTGCAAATCCTGATCACATCTAAATTTCTCCTGTTACCAAGAAGCTTATGTAATGCTTGATTAAAAACCATATTTGCATTATTAACCTTGAAGATTTCTGTTAATGCTGCATTGAGTTTCTCTTCTGATTGTTCACAAATCACTTGTTGAATGAGCGGTTCATACAAATCAGGACGGTTTTTTCCCAGAGGCATTTCTAACTCTAATCGGAATTCTCCATCTTCCTCAACAAAACCCCCCTCAACACGGGGTGGCTTTTCAAATCCCTTCACATAGAGAAGAAAAAGCTCGGTTGCTTTTCCATAATTGACAGCATTTTGGTTTGAGGTCACATTTTGCAACAGCGCTGATAAAATCTGAGGATCTTCACGATAGGATAGAGCAGTTAAAGCAGCAGACTGAACTTTTTCGTCCATGTCGTTGAAAAGCAAATCCAGTAGCCATTTAGAAATGTGCTGAGATGTCCATCCTCCGGCTTTCCAGTTATGACCAAAAACATCCAACGTGCTTCCGAGTATACTAACGAGTAATTTTCGATGGATGGCATCCGGATTCCGAGATAAATGGTTTGCAATGTTGGATATAAGATTACGCAATCCATTTTCACCGCTATTTTTTAGAAGCGATGCAAAAGTTAAAGTGCTATTGGAAACAACATTCTTATTTGATTCAAGCATTAGCGCATCTAAAAGAGGTACAAGAAGAATATCGTTTCTTGAAGAAAACGCACATTGGACAAATGCCTGCCACCTTACCATATCCCGTGAATCAAAAAATGCCATCTTCATGAATTCTGCTGCAACTTCACTCTGATACAATCCACTTGCAACATATACCATGCTTCTGGCCTCTTCTTCTGACACTGTCAAAAATCTATTTGAAAATTGCTCTATCAATTTGTTATCTCCTTTAATTGCATCAAGAAAATTTGCGGAAATGAATCTTAAGCCTCTCAGGTTGTCAAAATTCCCCAAATCGATTTCTGATAAAAACAACCCCAGCTGTATTGCTTTATACCTTAATTCTTCGGAAGAGTTTGTCGATAATCTTATAGCAAGATAACTGCTAAAAACCCTGAAGTGTTGTATAGATAAACGCAGACGCTCTTTCTCTAAAGGTTGAGAAAAAACTTTTTGAAACCAGTCGCAGATAAAACCATAATCATCTGGTTTGGCTTTACCTCTAATGTAGCTTGAAGCCATTCTATGCACTGTGTAGTGCCGGTTAGTGATATTTTCATGCCCGGCCAAAAGAGTAATCCAGCTTCTCTTAGCAAGAATTCCCAAATCCTTTGAATCACAAAATGTCAGCAATAAACTTTCTGAAACGGGAATTGGAGCCAACATCGAAATGGCGCTGAGCGTCCTAAGAGTAAGAGGGTATTCTTGTAATGACTGATATGAAAAATTAAATAACTCAGCAATACTCTTTAAGTAATCTTCTGCCACTTCGTCCCTGATACTATCCACTTCTTCATCTAATGCCTGAGCCGGCTCGTCTCCGCTAATTTTTTTGAGAAGATCACCAACTGTCAAATATCCATCAACCAGACCTGTTTGGATAATGCGCAACGCAAATGGCAAGGAGCCAACCCATTTTATTATACGCTTCCAATCTTCTTCCTGTAGCCATGATTTTTTTATAGGTGGTTGTGTTAGCAAACGTATCCCTGCTTCCTCGGTGAGCTGGGTTAATTGAATATTTACATCTGCATCTTTTATTCCTGCCTGTCTTGATGTGCCAAGTAAACTTACATTGTTTCTTACCGGGCACCAGTAATCTAATTTTTTTGGTGGTGCTCCCTTCTGAGGTTCAGGAATGTTATCAATCACCCAGAGTATTTTTTTTTGTGAAGAATATGAATTGAAGAAGGTTTGTAATTGGATTGAAATCTCCTGAATTGAATTTGCAGATGTGATATGCGGTGAAAAGGTTTTCAGTACTTCTTTGAATTGTTCAACTAACTGCTCTTCTTCCGTATCGGCATCAATCCAGACTATTCCTCCCTCGTAAAAACGAAAGCCATACCTGTGTACGTACTCAGCAGCTAATTGAGTTTTACCCATACCTCCAGTTCCCTGAATAACCGCGCAATTATTCTTCTCATTAGATGCCTTCAGTTCAAGAGCAGTGTATATTTCCCAAAGTTTTTCTGCTCTCCCGATAAATCCATCGCCCAGCGAATGAGGTAAGGAACGAAGGCATTGGGGCATATTAATGGGTATTGCCGCAGAAGGGACAAGTCCGCTGTTGCGTATACTTTGCGTAAATGGATCATCTGAGTTTTGCAGTGCCCAATTATCAGAAGGTTTGCCATTCTTCAACATCTCAATTGCCATTTCGACTGCAACATTGAGTTCGTTTTCACGTGGCCAGGATTTCACAGACAGAGGTGGAGGGAGCAGGGCTGAAATTTTTTCCACTCCTCCTTCTTTTTGAAAAAGGATCATGATGTGATTTAGTTGACTGCTTGCATCTATTCCCTTTCGAATTCTCTCACGATACGGGGCAAGTGCAGTTTGAAACTCCAATACACACCATGGTTTTAAGAAATATAATTCTGTTGCAAAGACAACAATGACTTTTGATTGAGTGATGCCATTTGCTAAATATTCAGGGAATATAGACCCGAATGGAATTTCAGTTTCATCAAGAAAAACAGAATGTCCTCTTTCAATCAGATGTTTGCATAGTGCTTTCGCCTCTTCCGCAGAAGAACTCCTGGCATAGGAAATAAAAAAGTCAGTCATTTGAGTTTTGTATATTAATTCTTAGTACTTTATCTTATCCTGAAACAGGTGGACCATTTTTAAAAAAGAGGCGCACCCCCGTCATGTTCTATTGACGGGGCCATCTACCCGATTGGCACACATTACTATTATAGTTGTATCTTTTCTATCACCAATTTATAAGAATTATTATAATATCCATTATCTGTTGTGGTTTTACTAATACAAATCAAAGTATTGTCTTTTCTATAAATTTTAAATGGATAACCTTGTGTTTTATATTCTTTAATTTTTATAAATTCAGGATTTGAATATGAAACTATTGTTTTGCTATTGCTGCATGCACAATATATCACCGTGGAATTAGAATCAAATGCATAATCAGAAAATACAAAGTCACCTTGAGGTAATCTGTTTATATAATTCATATTTATATCATAGATTGCACCTTTAGCGTCAGTAATAAATTTCTTTCCATCAGGAAAAAATTGAAAAATATCTGCATCTAATGGGTAATCCCCATGGTATTGATCGTTTTGATGCGAAACAAAATGGCCATTTACATCAAATTTATAATAATCTAGATCTGTCGGCCCAATATTTATGGTAACTTCAATTATTTCAGTATTCGTACCAGGAATTTTTCTTAACCTCGTGTCTTCAAAATCTCCATTTTCTGAGATCATTTGTTTTGATGTTCTATCAAATACTTTTAGAGGCTTATTAGTCCATGCGTCAGTGGATATAAATAATTTACCATCATTATTAATAACACAAAATGAAGGATGAGCGACATCTATCTGGTCGGTTTGCTCTAATGTTTCAGCATTATAAACGAATACCCAGCCATCGCTTCTGGGAACATATAATTCTTTCGTATTTCCATTATCTCCTATTGAACAATACCCAATTGTTGCATTTGTTGTTACTGATTTCACTATGGCTAAGGATTCATAATTAAGAATCGAGATTTTACCCTGGTTTTTCTCAATGATATAAAACCTGTCATTTGACAGGTCAGGAATTATTTCTAAAACATCAAATTCAAATACCTTTATTGACGGCCTTTCATAAACCTTTGTGTTGCTAAAAATATAATTATTGTTGAAGTTATTTGATAATAACCCGATAATCTGATATTCCAAATAGGGGGTTAATGGAATATTACTGTCTGTATAGCTTGTGATACCCGGGTCATAAATTTGTGTTACTATATATTCATAACTATTATAATTTGCAGGATCAATAATTACATCTTTATCGTCTTTTCTGACTATTAAATAACCCATAAACATCAAAGTGTCTAACTTTGACCAGGTCAATTTAATCGTATCACCCGAAATATTTAAATCATTAAGAATTATTTGATTGGAATAAGAATTATTTTGGAGACAATCATCCTTCTCACATGAGAATAAACAAATTGATAAAGTTACCAATAGTAAATAAATTTTCATTTTTTTCATATTGCTAATATTTCATGCCCGGGATGCACGCTTTGCATACGTTACTAGTAGTTTTATTCAATAATCAGCTTAACTGTCTGCCTCGACCCTTTGGTTTCAATAATAGCAAGATAAATCCCTGAAAGATAAGGAGATAATTGAATATTATTGGTGGATGGACTCTCAAAGGAACCTTGATAGACAATCCTACCAAATAAATCTATCAAGGTGCAAGCCACTTCACCAAAACCATCAGGAATAATTAGCCTTGTAAAATCTTGAGCAGGATTTGGCAAAATAGTGCACGAATTAATCAATACGTTGCTCTCATTAAGAAATACTGCCAGATCGCAT
The DNA here is from genome assembly GCA_963701785.1 of uncultured Bacteroidales bacterium. Lineage (GTDB taxonomy): Bacteria > Bacteroidota > Bacteroidia > Bacteroidales > JAGOPY01 > JAGOPY01. The sequence continues at coordinate 87,579 of CAVPBC010000004.1, forward strand.
TCCTCCGTTGATGCACCCCACAGTGAAATTCCATTTTCAGCAAAACAAATTAATTCTGACTGCGTATTAAAGAAAAACATATTTTCAAATAAGCCGGAAGTTGCACCTATATCTTCAATAATATATTCCGCTCCATTATCAATATTAAGATGAAATCGTTTCTTATATAGATTATTCACAACCACGGAGTCGATTGCGGCGACAATTATAGGTTCTTCCAGGTTTTCCGGGTTTGAGGAATATGCTGAGTATACCGTATCATTTACATTAAGACTGAAATCATAGAGAAGCATTTCCTGATCTCCCTCAAAAACGTACCATTTATCATTTTCCGCCAAAAGAAAGCCTGAGAATATGTTTTCAAAATAGTTATAGTCCGGCTCCTGCTTCATGTCCCTATAAAAGTAACCTGATTTGAAAATTTTAAGATAATCTTTGGAGTTAATCATTGTATCACCATTGATGAAATACTTATAGAAATAGTGATCAACAAAAAGTTCAGGTTCCCAGAGAGTATAGTTCACACGCCATTCTGAGACAGGATCAATAGTTTGTGCTTGAATTGAAAATGAAATTAAGAACAACAAAACAGCGAAAAGAAAATTTTGTGTTTTCATAATTTATAAAATTACTTGTAACGCTCGCGTGCAAAGGCCTGGCCCGGGTTTTTTGTCCGCCTGTTTGCTGAGGGTGGCGCGTGCTTGTAAAGATAAAAAATATTAGAACATATTGCAAGCAGATCCCTCGCTGCGCTCGGGATGACGTGGTTGGCGGATGAAAACAGGAGCGGCGCGGCGCCACGGAAGAATGGAGTTCCGACTTCACTGCGCGCCGCGCCGCTCTGGTATCCTCTCCTCAAGTCGTCATCCCGAAGCGCAGCGAGGGATCTCACACCATCCGCCCCGCCTGACCGAGCAAAATTTTAAGAGTCCGGGCTGGGTTAGTGGCCGTAAATAATCAATCGACATATGTTTCCTTAATCACATTCTTAATGGCTTCAATTTCTTTTTTGTCTAACAAAGTGATTCTTTTTGTCAACCTTGACTTATCAATTGTTCTTATTTGATCTATAACAACCCAATTATCATTTCCTTCCAGATCGATCTTAATCCTTGTTGGATATTTTTTTGATTGAGAAGTAATAGGAGCAATTACAACAGTATCTAAATATTTATTCATTTCATCAGGAGAGATGATTACGCAAGGTCTGGTTTTTTTGATCTCGCCTCCAATAGTTGGATCGAGGTTTACAATGAAGACCTCAAATTGTTGAACATTCATATTTCAAGATTTTCATCTTCAAAAATATCATCAATAAGGAGTTTGTCATCACCAGTTGAATGCATTTGCTGGAAGGCGAGATCCCAATTCTTTCGAGGACGGATCACGGGTTTGATAATGAGGTACTCATCATTAAGAACTAATTCAACAGCATCCTTGAAATCATATTTTTCAATGAGAGTTTTGCTGAATCTTATTCCTTTAGAATTACCAATTGGGACAATAGGAATTTCCATGATGCATGTAATTATTATGTAATTACAAAAGTAATTAATCTGTAATAGTAAAGTCAAGAAAACCAAAAATAAAATTTATGGCCACTAACGGGAGCACTGCTTGCGTGGCCGCGCTTAGTCGGCTATGAAAAGCAGTTCGTTGTTAGCATTACCTTTTGAATATTTTTATTAACCAGTCTTTTAACTTAATATACCATGGTACAACATTCAGAGAAATTTTAGATTGCATTACTTGAACTTGATAAGGGCTGCCTGTAGACATTAAATAATGCAAGGTCAATATGTTAGCACTTTGGTCCCACTCTGTATAATGATTAAGTAAAAAAGGTCCGTATGCAAACGCTGGATGGTTTATACAAGGCTCGAACATATCTTGTTTAAACATATAATTACCTAAGGCATGGTCTCTTACAGGATCAAAAATATTAATGGGGTTTGAGTCTGCTATGCCCCAAGGCGTATCAGCAATTCTACACACAATAGGCCCGTTATATGATGACGGAAAACCTCTGCCTCCACAAGTTTGGTTTAGAAGTATCCACTTACCTGTGGCAGGGATTCGCCCGACCGAAATGGACGACCAGTCTTCAGTTTTAAAAAACAATGTGGCATCTTTTTCATCATTAGTCCAAGGAGGCTTCATATTTTTGGAATAGTAGCGAATATCTTCCTTATTATGGGGCATAGTTCCCTTTTGTAAGGGCATCCATGCTAAATGAACTCCATTCGATGCCTCTTTTACATTGCCACCATGCCCGAAAATTATAAGGCCATCCCCTTTATTGGAAGGCAAAAAATTTGAAAATTCCGAATTGCGGATAACGTAGGGAGCGACTTGAAAAAACTTTGAGGCCGATGCCGTTGAAATTTTGAAGAGCAATTGATAAGGTTTGGGGTTGAATGGATCTGTGGAAACGCTCAGACCTGAAAAATTTTTACCATCTGGTAATCCGTGATAGAAAAATACAAACATTTTGTTGTCATAACCGAAAACACCAGTGGGAGTACCGTCGCCCGGGATAGTATGATTTCCGTTACAATCGGCATAAGTGAATGGATAAAAATGATCGTTTTGCATGATCGGGGTCAGTTTAAATCCTTGACTAATGTTTACTGGATTTTGCCAAATGCCGTAGCCTACGACCCAACTGACATATAAGCCGCTATCCACGCCTATGAAAAAGACATCCAATTGGTTGTTGCCTCCCTGATGGGCTGTCGCTACACTGCCACCTTTCGGCGCAATACCGGCAGGGCTGATACGCACAGGTCCCTGCCAAACGCCGCCGTCTACAACCCAACTGACATACAAACCGCCATCCTCTCCTATGAAAAAGACATCCAATTGGTTGTTGCCTCCCTGATGGGCTGTCGCTACACTGCTACCTTTCGGCGCAATACCGGCAGGGCTGATACGCACAGGCCCCTGCCAAACGCCTCCGCCTACAACCCAACTGACATACAAACCGCCATCCTCTCCTATGAAAAAGACATCCAATTGGTTATTGCCCCCCTGATGAGCTGTCGCTACGGATCCACCTTTCAGCGCAATACCGGCAGGGCTGATACGCACAGGCCCCTGCCAAACGCTTCCGCCTACAACCCAACTGACATACAAACCGCCATCCTCTCCTATGAAAAAGACATCCAATTGGTTATTGCCCCCCTGATGGGCTGTCGCTACGATGCCCCCTTTTGGCGCAATACCGGCAGGGCTGATACGCACAGGTCCCTGCCAAACGCCTCCGCCTACAACCCAACTGACATACAAACCGCCATCCTCTCCTATGAAAAAGACATCCAATTGATTATTGCCCCCCTGATAGGCTGTCGCTACACTGCCCCCTTTCGGCGCAATACCGGCAGGGCTGATACGCACAGGCCCCTGCCAAACGCGGTCGCCTAAAACCCAACTGATACACAAACCGCCATCCTCTGCTATGAAAAAGACATCCAATTGGTTATTGCCCCCCTGATGGGCTGTCGCTACACTGCCCCCTTTTGGCGCAATACTGGCAGGGCTGATACGCACAGGCCCCTGCCAAACGCCGCCGCCCTCGACCCAACTAACATACAGTCTACCATGTTCATCAATAAAAAAGACATCCAATTGATTATCTACCCCTTGTTGCGCGGTTGACAAATTTGCTCCCGGCATTAATTTCGCATGATCAATAAAGGCAATTAAATCTGTGTTGTACAGACTCTTATGCGAATCTGGGGTGACCACATCACCGAAGTATATAAATGTGGCATTATCAAACTCAGTATTTGCCCCGAGATCAACCCCGATACATTTCCATACTTTCGTAAAGTTCATATGGGGCAACCCTTGCGGATCATAATCCCCCGTAAGTTGGGACAACCTACTGGTATGTTTATGTGTATATTTTTCCATAATTTTTAAATTAATGCTAGCGCCCCGCCGGCAGCCGCAGTGCGGGGTTTACATGTTTTATGTTTGCTTTTCCTTTATCGTTTATTGGTTTGGTGAATGCCAGCCTCCGGATAACCTCCGCATTGCTCGGCTGCCGGTTCGTTGGTGGCAGTATTAATTAGTTTATTTTCGTTTGAATGTTTTTGAAATTTTTCTTAAAAGGTTTATGTTTTCGATGAAATCCATATTTGACCACCCACAGATTGTACACATTTCATCATCATCATATAGAATCACGTAATAAATAACTTTAACAGTATCATTCCCGACTTTTACATATCCGATAGTTTCATATCCATTCAGTCCATCAATTATAACTTTGTTAGAATTTTTAACTTCCAAACCGTATCTTCCTTCATATTTCATTACATCTTGAATGTTTTGTTTAATCCAATCTTCAGACCTAGATTTCCTTTCTCCGCTACCTATCTCAAAACATGTCTTATCGGGAACCTGGGGAGTACTATTCCCATCAACAGTGTAAAATGAAATACTTTGAGTGACTAAAGCTAGTTTTAGCTTGGTTCCTAGAGTCGAAATTTCATAAGGCAAATTTTCTTCTTGATTTATTTGTTTTTCCGGATTGTAGACAACCGATAAAATTGTTTTTCTTATTTTATCGGAAAGAACGCTTTCATATTCTTTAAGGTATGAGCCTCCAATTACAACACAAAGGGTATCATTTCCAAACATGAGTACGAATTTCATATGGTCGGAAGCTTTTGTTAATAGTTCTGTTCCGTTATACCCATTAATGTTTATATTTTTTGTGCTTATCAATTCTTCATTAGGTACTTTTTTGAAAGCTTCTGGAGTATACATTTTAATTATTTGAAAGTATGATTCAGGCATCTCAAAGATAGCAATCTGACCCTTACCATTCTCCTCTATTAATTGAGGAGCAAGATTCTTTATTTTAAATCCATTAGGTGGTATTAAACTTATTCTTGTCCCAGGTATATCATTATATTTTTCATTCAATTTATTATTGTAAGATTTAACTTCTTGCTGACTGCAGGAATAAAAATGGTAATTGATTACCAAAATAGAAATAGCCAATAATGATTTTTTCATAAGGTTGATTTTAATATTGCCACCAACGCTCAGCGCAGCGCCCTGGGCCGGGAAAATGGTTGTCGATTGTCGACGTTCGATATTCGATTTTCGATATTTACTTTCGACCATCGAAAATCGGCCATCGAAAATCGTATATCCTCTGGTCCGGCCTGGCCTTTGCGCGTATGTTAGGGCTTGTGGGCGAATTAAAAACGTTTCTTAACGGGACTATGCCTATTATCAAAGAAATTCAGGATGATTATTCGATTATTTCGAATCGTATAAAAAATACTTACTTGTTTAATGATGACAAATCCCCTGATTTCTTTCTCTTTGTTCTCAATAGTTCCAATTTCTTGAAATTCACTTAAAATATCCAAAAAATCATAAACCTTTATAACAAATGCCTTAGTTACTTTATTGCCCCATTCTTTTGAAAGATAATCCAGGATTAAATCAAATTTTTTGTCCGCTCTTTTGGACCAAACAATTTCTAAAGCCATTTTTTGTGCTTTTTCATCATTTTATCGTGACTGATAAGATATTCTTCCTTGTCGCTTTCCGCCAAGGCCATTAATAATTCATCTTGTTCTTCTTTTGAAAGTCTGGACCAAAGCTTACCTTCCTTTGAAATAGATCTGCTTTTCATTAATTCATAAAATCTTAGAAGAAGATTTTCATTTTCAATGCTATCAATCAAATGATGGAAATTGTTTTTTAATTCAATTGTGGTCATGCAAGTAAAGGTTTCTACAAAGATAGGCAAAAAATCCAAAATTTCCGCCCATAAGCCATAACGCCTTGCAGCTATGCCCAGTAGCCGTTTTACGGGCTTCGTCACTGTCAAACGGTACAATGTTTCTGCGGGGCAAACTGTTACAAGTTGCTCTTTAATAGGCTATTGGGCATAGGTGCTGTTGGCTGCTGTTATTTTCTAATCTCAGTTTAATAAATTTATTACTGTCCCAATCATTATTACTGTTATTGTAAATTTCATCATACTCAAAAGGTATGTTTTATAGTTTTTACAAATCTCAACTATAGATTTATTGTAATTTACGTTCTTTCAATTCTTTTTTCAGCGCTTCATTTCTTTTCGATTTCTTCAATAATCCATAAACGATAAACAAAGGAATCAAGGTAAGAAAACCCCAACTGTTCGCCACAAGACTATAAATTATTATTCCAATCAAGAATCCAATAAAAAATGCATCTACTATGGGAGATGGTTTGATTTTTTTTACTTCCTCTATCAATTCTTGGTCTGTTAATTCAGATAGTTCTTTTTGATTCATTTGGCTAATTTGTTTTGTTATTAACAAATTTCAACTTAGGTTCTGTCTTTTATAATAGCAGCCAACGTATGCGCAAACGTACTACCGTTATCCACCCCAAATAAGCATGCTAAATGTATTACTTTTATCCACCTAAATCAGCAGTGTAACGGTATTGCATTTATCCCCCCAAATATACGGAGTATACGGTGTTTTGTCAATCATTTTTTAATAGCTAAATTTGGAAATTAGAAAATGGAAATTGGAAATTTGGAACTTGGAACCCGGAACCTGGAACTCGGAACCCGGAACCGAAACTTGAAACTGGAAATTGGAAATTTGGTAATATTGATAAGATAATGAGACAAGTAGGCTTGATACCGTTTATTCTGGTTTTTGCTTTAATGATGGAGGCCGACTTGTCTTCCGCCCAGACCACCTCCATCGGCCCGGTTGAATCGTGGCGGCAAACGGAAACTGGGATTGAAGGAAAGACCCGAATTGCCTTTTTCCGTGTTACTTTTTACAGTGACCAGGTCGTCCGGGTCAGGGTGTCGCTGCAGGAAGAAATGGAAGAATTCACTTATGTGCTCTCAGAAAATGCTGTGCCTGGTGATGTTGATTTTACAGTGAACGAAATTGATGGTGCAATTCTAATGGCCACAGAAGCTATCGACATGCAGATTGAAAAATCCCCATCTTTCCGGGTAATCTTCCGGAATAAGGAAGGAAAGATCATTAACGAGGATGTCCCCGGGGAAGGATTCGGCACCAGCTTCATCGGAAACCGTTCCACGCTTTACAAAAAGCTGTTCCCGGATGAGCGCTTTGTCGGCCTCGGCGAAGTGCTGGGCAACCTTGACCACCGCGGCAGTTCTTTCACCCTCAATAACACCGACACTTACAAATACGGCGATCCCAGGTTGCCGATGTATGTCAGCATCCCTTTCTATATCGGGATACATGATGAGGTAGTTTATGGGATTTTCTATCACAATACCCACAAGACCTTCTTCAACTTCGGCGTTTCGACGCCCGGTTTTTCATCGATAACAGCCGAAGGTGGCGATGTCGATTATTTCTTTATTTATGATGAAAACATAGAAAAGATACTCTACCACTATACTTCACTTACGGGCCGGATGCCGCTTCCCCCGTTATGGAGCCTGGGATATCACCAGAGCCGCTGCAGCTACTTCCCGCAACATAATGTGAAGATCCTGGCCGAAACTTTCCGGGCAAAAAGCATCCCCATCGATTGTATCGTGCTCGATGCCGACTACCTGCACGAATACGAGCCGTTCCGTATCAACGCGGACCGGTTCCCTGACCTTCCGGGATTAACGGCGTATCTTAAGGATCTCGATATCGAAGTTACGGCCTCAGTGAACCCGGGAATCAAGGTTGATTCAAGCTATTTCGCCCACCTCGACGGACTTGAAAAAGATGTCTTTGTGAAATTTTCCGACGGCAGCCTTTATACGGCCGATATCGCCCCCAGCACCAACAATTTTGTCGATTTCACCAATCCTAAAGCCCGCGAATGGTGGGTAGACAATATGAAATTCCTGCCGGAAAACGGCATCCACGGCTACTGGAACGATATGAACGAACCTGCTGTCGGTGGCAGTTACCTGCCTGATAACCTTTTATTTGATTTTGACGGACATAAAGCAAATGCCCTGGAAGCCAAAAACCTTTACGGGATGCTGATGGCCCGCAGCAGCTTCGAATCAGCGGTAAAATATGGCGGGAACCGTAGGCCGTTCGTGCTTACCCGCTCCGGTTTTGCCGGCGTGCAGCGCTATGCAGCCGTCTGGACCGGCGACAACACCGCGAAAGACGAATATATCCTTTCCGGGACCCTGCTGAATACCCAGCTTGGTTTATCAGGATTGTCCTTTGTCGGCGACGATATCGGGGGATATATAGGCAATACTTCCAAAGAATTGTTCATCCGCTGGATCGAGGTAGGCGTTTTTGCTCCTTATGCGCGAAACCATAAGGAAGCCTTTGCACTTTCCAACGAACCCTGGAGCTATGGGGAAGAGGCGGAAGCGATTTCTAAGGAATATATCGGCTTCCGCTACCGGCTCATGCCTTATCTTTATTCGAAATTCCATGAAGCTTCTGAAACAGGTATGCCCATCGCCAGGAGCCTTTGCATCAGCGATCCTTTTGATGAAATGGTTTATGATGGTCTTTATCAGTACCAGTTCCTGTGCGGCGATGCCATCCTGGTCATCCCTGTGACCAGCGCGGAAAAGACGAAGAAATTCTATCTCCCCGAAGGTGAATGGTACGACCTGTATTCTGATGAGCGTTTTGACGGAAAACAGGAACTGGCCAGGGAATGTGGGATCTATGAGATCCCCCTGTTTATCAGGGCATCTTCAATAATCCCGATGCAAAGCCTTGTCCAGTCGACAAAGCAAAAGCCTTCAGATACCCTTTTTATTCATATTTATAACGGGGACGAAATCAATGTTTTTGAATATTATGAAGATGACGGAAGTACGATGGATTACCAGAAAGGAAACTATTACAAACGAACCATTACTTTTAATCCTGGGAAGAAACAAATCATCTTTTCAGAGCCGGAAGGCAGTTTTACATCCATCTTTAAAAATATAAAATGCATTTTTCATGGTTTTGAAGCGATGAATGAAGTCATTGTGAATAAGGAGAAGACGGAGACACATGGTCAAATTGTTAAATTGTTAGATGGTTTGCGGTATTTGGAAGATATTTATGATCCGGGGTATTTTAAGAATTTGAGGACTGAAGAAAATATTCAGGATCAGAAGGTTATTGTTGTGACGAACTTGTTGAACGAGATAAAGATTGAATGGAAGTAATAATTAATATTTATTTTAACCACAGAGTACACGGAGGATACACAGAGGGCCACAGAGAAATTTCTCTGTTTCCTCTGTTTTATCTCTGTTTTCTCTGTGGTTTAATAAAAAGACAGAGACTATGAAAAAGCATATCTTCATTATTATACTTGGAATATTCTTCATGTATACTGCAGGCTTGTATGCCCAGCAGAAAACCTACTGCAACCCTGTGAACATCGACTACGGCTATACCCCCATCCCGAATTTCAGCGAATGGGGAAGGCACCGTGCCACTGCCGACCCGGTGATCGTGAATTACAAAGGCGATTACTTCCTGTTCTCAACCAACCAGTGGGGCTACTGGTGGAGCAGCGACATGCTGAACTGGAATTTCGTTTCCCGCAGGTTCCTCCGCCCATGGAACGAGGGTTATGATGAGCTTTGCGCACCGGCAGTCGGGATCATCGGCGATACCATGCTGGTGTTCGGTTCGACTTACACCAGCGAGTTCACGATATGGATGAGCACCAATCCAAAAGTCGACGACTGGAAGCCGCTGGTGGAGAAATTCACGATCGGCGGCTGGGACCCGGCTTTTTTCACCGACGACGACGGCCGGTTCTATATGTACAACGGCAGCAGCAACGAGTACCCGCTTTACGGCGTGGAGCTTGACCGGAAAACCATGGAGCCGAAATCGGCCCGGCGTGAGATATACATCCTGGAACCCTGGCGTTATGGCTGGCAGCGTTTCGGCGAGCACATGGACAACACCTTCCTGGATCCGTTCATTGAGGGGGCCTGGATGACGAAGCACAATGGGAAGTATTACTTCCAGTATGGTGCCCCGGGAACAGAGTTCAGCGGCTATGCCGATGGCGTGGTAGTGGGGAGTGATCCGCTGTTCAGGAAAGAGACAGCTCCGCAGTCGATGCCCTTCAGCTACAAGGCGGGCGGTTTTGCCAACGGTGCCGGCCATGGCGCCACTTACCAGGACAACTGGGGCAACTACTGGCATGTTTCAACGATCGGGGTTTGCGTCAAGAACAATTTTGAGCGAAGGATCGGCATCTGGCCTGCCGGCTTCGACAAGGACGACGTGATGTATTGCAACACTGCTTTTGGCGATTACCCCCATTACCTCCCCGACAGCGGGGCCGACCACCTGCAGTCGCGATTCACCGGCTGGATGCTGCTGAATTACCAGAAACCGGTCACCGTTTCTTCCACATACGGGGCCAATTATGCCAATTTTGCCGTGGATGAAAGCATCAAAACCTACTGGTCCGCTGCATCCGGCAACGAAAATGAGTGGATACAAACCGACCTGGGTGCCCTGTCAACCGTATATGCCATCCAGGTCAATTATGCCGACCAGGATGCCGAATTCCTCGGCAAATCCCTTGGGGTTTATCATCAGTACAAGATCTTCGAATCAGCCGACGGGAAGAAATGGAACCTGCTGGTCGATAAAAGCAAGAACAGGACCGATGTGCCGCACGATTACATCGAACTTGATCAACCAGTAAAAACACGATATCTTAAGCTGGTAAACATTCATATGCCGACGGGTAAGTTTGCAATCAGCGGATTTCGTATTTTTGGCCTCGGCGCTGGAGAGAAGCCGGAAGCGGTGAATGATTTCATGGTGCTGCGGACAAAGAAGGACAAGCGGAGCGCCTGGATAAGATGGAGCCCGGTTGATAATGCCTATGCTTACAACATCTACATGGGCACCGATCCGGACAAGCTGTACAACTGCCTGATGGTGATGAGCGCCAACGAATACTGGCTGAAGACGATGGATGCGGAAGCGAAGTATTATTTTGCGATCGAAGCGGTGAATGAGAACGGGGTGGGCGAGAGAAGTGAAGCGGTTATGGTGGAGTAGAGGGCGTGGGAGCGGGGAAGCGGGGACAAGGGGACAGGGAGACAAGGAGAGGATAGGACTGTAAGACTGTAAGACTGTAAGATGATTTAACAATGTAACAATTTAACAATGTAACAATTTAACAATTTAGCAGTTTAACTATGAAGATCAGGATACTTTTTATTGCAGCTTTTTTTGGAATGGGACTACTGATGGGCTGCACGCAGCAGGAGAAGCCCGTTGCTGATAAAAATCAGATGAATGCTTTTGTCGATGAATTGATGGTGAAGATGACATTACAGGAAAAGATCGGCCAGCTTAACCTGCCGGGTTCCGGCGACATTGTGACCGGCCAGACTTCCAATTCGGATATCGGCAAGAAGATCAAAGAAGGGAAAGTCGGCGGGCTTTTAAACATTAAATCGGTCGAAAAGATCCGCGATGTGCAGAAAGTGGCCGTTGAAGAAAGCCGTCTCGGAATCCCGCTCATTTTCGGGATGGACGTCATTCACGGCTATGAAACCACCTTTCCGATTCCGCTGGGACTGGCTGCCAGCTTTGATATGGGCACTGATCGAGCGGAGCGCCCGTATTGCTGCCGTCGAGGCCAGCGCCGACGGGATCTGCTGGACCTATTCACCCATGGTCGACATTGCCCGTGATCCCCGCTGGGGAAGGATTGCCGAAGGGGCAGGGGAAGATGCCTACCTGGGCTCCCGTGTCGCAGAAGCTTTTGTTCGTGGTTACCAGGGTGAAGATCTCTCAAAAAACACTACCATTATGGCCTGTGTCAAGCATTACGCCCTTTATGGCGCAGCCGAAGCCGGGCGCGATTACAACACCACCGACATGAGCCGCATCAGGATGTACAATGAGTATTTTCCGCCTTATGAGGCAGCCGTTAAGGCCGGGGTGGGAAGTGTGATGACCTCCTTCAACGAAGTCGATGGCATCCCGGCTTCAGGCAACAGGTGGCTGATGACCGAAGTGCTTCGCGACCAGTGGGGCTTCGATGGATTTGTGGTGACGGATTACACCGCTATCAATGAAATGGAGGCCCATGGCATGGGAGACCTGCAGGCGGTTTCCGCACTGGCGCTCAAAGCAGGCGTTGATTTTGACATGGTCGGGGAAGGGCTTCTGACCACGCTGGAGAAATCCCTCGATGAAGGCAAGGTGACCCGGGCTGAGATCGACATCGCCTGCCGACGGATGCTTGAAGCCAAATTTAAATTAGGCCTTTTTGAGGACCCATACCGCTATTGCGATGTAAATCGTGCTAAAACAGAAATTTCCACTGATGAACATAAGGCTGCAGCACGTGAGACTGCTGCACAGACTTTCGTACTGCTGAAAAATGAAAACCAGCTACTTCCGCTTGCTAAGAAGGGAAAGATTGCCCTCGTAGGCCCCCTGGCGAACAGCCGTGGCAATATGGCCGGCATGTGGAGCGTGGCATGTGATCACGAGCAATCGGTTACTGTTCTCGAAGGGTTCAAGGCGGCTGTGGGTGACCAGGCTGAGATCGTCTATGCCAAAGGCAGCAACTTTGTGGATGATCCCGATCTCGATTCATGGGTAAACTGGGGCGAAGAACGAATGGACACGACGCGCACCCCGGAAGAGCTGAGGAAAGAAGCCGTTGCGGCAGCTTCGAAATGCGATGTGATCGTTGCTGTGATGGGTGAAGCCGCAGAGATGAGCGGGGAGAGCTCCTGCAGGTCCGATATTTCGCTCCCGGGAAGCCAGCAGGAACTGTTGAAAGAATTGCTTAAAACCGGTAAACCTGTTGTACTGGTGCTCTTTACCGGCCGCCCGCTGACGATCACCTGGGAGCAGGAGAATATTCCTTCCATCCTGAATGTATGGTTCGGCGGAACGGAGTCGGGCAATGCCATTGCCGACGTAGTTTTCGGCAGTGTCAATCCATCCGGTAAATTACCGGTTACCTTCCCGCAGAATGTCGGCCAGATCCCCCTTTATTACAATCACAAAAATACCGGCCGCCCGCTGCCCGAAGAGGGATGGTACCAGAAATACAGATCCAATTACCTCGATGTGACCAATGAACCATTGTATCCTTTCGGGTTCGGCCTCAGCTATACATCGTTCACATATGGAGAAATGCTGATGGACAAAACACAGCTTTCCAGTGATAAAATCCTGACAGTCAGTGTTGATGTTACAAATTCCGGTAACTATGATGGCGCCGAAGTGGTACAGCTTTATATCAGGGATATGGTGGGGAGCATTACCCGCCCGGTAAAAGAGCTGAAAGGCTTTCAGAAGATATTCCTGAAGGCAGGGGAAACAAAGAAAGTGACCTTCACCATTACCCCGGAAGATCTGAAATTCTATAATTATGACCTGGTTTACGACTGGGAACCAGGTGAATTTACGATCATGATCGGAGGAAACTCAAGGGATGTGCAGTCGAGGACTGCGAGCTGGATGAAATGATCTTTATTCTATCAGCTCGAACCTGTCATTCAGCCTGATATCCCTGGAAGAAGCACCAATCATCAGCTCAAATTCGCCCGGTTCGGCAATCCATTCCAGTTCCTGGTTGAAGAAAGATAATTTTTCTTTGTCGATGATGAATTTGATGGTTTTTGATTCGCCTGCCTTCAGGCTGATCTTCTGAAAATCTTTTAATTCCTTCACCGGCCTGGATATTGAGGCGACCAGGTCTCGCAGGTAAAGCTGAACGATCTCTTCACCATCGAATTTCCCGGTATTTGTGATCGTCACGGAAGCTTCAATAGTCCCATCGGCTTTCAATTTCTTTGCATTCAACTGAAGATCACTGTATTTGAACGTCGTATAGCTAAGCCCGTAACCGAATTCATATTTCGGGTAAATGGAAAGATCGATGTAAGCACTGGTGTAGAATCGGTTTTCATCATCAGTTGCCGGCCTGCCTGTATTCAAATGGCTGTAATAAATCGGGATCTGGCCCACACTCAGCGGGAAGGTCATGGTCAGCTTGGCTGAAGGATTATAATCGCCGAAAAGCACATCCGCAATCGCATTCCCGGCTTCGCAGCCCAGCCACCAGGTATAGAGGATGGCAGGGGCATTATCGGCGGTGTAGCTAAACACCAGCGGCCGGCCTGCATTGATCAGCACCACCACTGGTTTGCCGGTGGCAAGCAGCGCTTTCAGCAGTTCTTCCTGGACCCCCGGGATACTGATATCGCTGCGGCTTTTTGCTTCTCCCGACAAATCCCTGCGTTCCCCGATGCTCAGGATCACGACATCTGCCTTCTTTGCTGCATCAACGGCTTCAGCAAACCCTTCCGTACTGTTCCCATCAATGTCACACCCTTTTGCATAGAGAAGTTTCGTGTTCTTCCCGACTTTATTCTCAAGACCTTCCCATTGTGTTACGATGAAATTGGAATCGACACCCGGTACCTCCACATCCCAGAAACCTTTGTTCTGCTTTACTGCTTTGACCAGCGGGCCTATGAATGCGATAATTTTTACATCTTTTGACAGCGGCAGCAGGTTATTCTCATTCTTAAGCAGCACAATGCTTTTACGCGCCATATCCCTGGCAACCTCTGTATGGTATGGGTTATAAAGCTCCTTCTGCTCCCGCTGCGGGTTGCAGTTTTTATATGGATCATCAAACAGTCCTAATTCGAATTTCTTTTTCAAAATCCTTTTGACCGCATCATCGATCATCGAAACAGGCACTTTTCCCTCACTGACAAGTGTTGACAGGTTATTGAGGTAACAACTGCTTTCCATGTCCATGTCGCAACCTGCCGTCATAGCGCTCAGCGCCGCTTCGTAGCTGTTTTTTACGGTCCCGTGGTTGATCATTTCCCCGACAGAACCCCAGTCGCTCACCACAAACCCATCAAAACCCCAGCTCTCCTTCAGAATTTCCCGGAGCAGGTAAGGGTTTCCTGTGGAAGGCACCCCGTTGATATCGTTGAAAGAGGTCATGAACGTCCCGATACCGGCGTCAACCATGGCCTTGAACGGAGGCAGGTAGGTTTCCCAAAGCATCCTGTCGCTCATGTCCACTGAATTATAATCCCTGCCGCCGATTGCCGCGCCATAGGCCGCATAATGCTTGGCACAGGCCATCAGGGAATTTAAGGCGCCCGGGGTCTCTCCCTGGAAGCCTTTGACCCTGGCAACGGCTATTTTCGAACCCAGGTAAGTGTCTTCACCGGCGCCCTCCATCACCCTTCCCCAGCGGGGATCATGTGAAATGTCGACCATGGGTGCAAAGGTCCAGTGGACACCGCAGGCACTGGCTTCCGTCGCAGCGATCCTTGCCGACAATTCCATCGCCTCCATGTCCCAGCTGCAGGATTCTGCCAGCGGTATCGGGAAGGTCGACTTAAACCCGTGAACAACATCCTGGCCAAAAAGCAAGGGGATCTTCAGCCGTGATTGCATGGCGATCTCCTGCCAGGCCCGGGTGCGCTCCGTTCCCACGCTGTTGAGCATTGAGCCTACGCGTCCGCTCCTGATCTGACCGGCCATATCAGATTTAACGGTAAGTGGCCCGGTGGCGGTCCAGTCGTCATTGTACTGGTTCAATTGCCCAATCTTTTCCTCCAGTGTCATGAGATTTAAAACCGAATCGACTTTCTGGTCAATTGTTTTTTCCTGGGCCATAACTGCAACGGAGGCTGAAATGGTTATCAATATGGAAAGGATTGATAATACTGATCTTTTCATAATGTGGATTTTAAGAGGAAATTTCAGAATTTATTTATTCGATGAAAATACAAAATTAAACAAGCATTTTTGATAAACCTGATATTTCGCTTGCATAGTCCTCAAACGACCTTAAATACTTATATTTGTCATATATACCCTTCATGATGACACGGCAAGCTGATACTTTTTATCATTCTGTATCGGATTATTACGATAAGGATGCTGACATGAATTTCGAGGCCAGGGCGGAGGTCAACCCGCTGCTTGGCCGGATCCGTGAAGATTTCCGGAAGATCACCATGAAATACCCCTGTACGAATGCTCTTGAGATAGGCTGCGGGCCGGGATTTGACGTGGCCTGGTTTGCATCCGCTTTCCCTGGCAGGAAAATTACCGGTGTGGATATTTCGGAAAATATGGTCAGTCTGGCAAAGAAAAGAATTTCTGGAAATGGACTTTCAAATGCAGCAGTAATCCGGGCCGATGAACGGTCTTTATTGCAACAATTCGGCCCCGGGTCATTCGACATGGTTTTCGTTTTTTTCGGTGCACTGAACACTGCCGCCGATCTGCGGCTGGCTGCAGAACAGATCAGGGAACTATTACTGCCGGGCGGACATGCCGTGCTGACATTTGTCAATAAATGGTACTGGAGAGAGATGTTCGTCCAGGCTTTGAAATTGAATTTCAAGCTGGCATTTGCAAGGCTGAAGAAGGAATGGGGCGGGTATTCGATTGATCGCTTCCTGCCCTCCAGGTGCTATAGCCCCGGCGAAATAAAACGGGCCTTCAATGGCTTTCAAATCCTTGAAAGAAAAGGATACAGCATCTTTTACCCGGCCTGGTACAACTACCGGAAATGGTTGAAGAATCTTTCAAAAACGGATGCAAGATGGAAGATTGATCATTCGCTCCAGGGAACATTTCTCTGGTCGAAAGGGGAATATACCCTGTTCGTTTTTCAGAAGTCCTGAAAAAGAGCTATTCAATCAATAACCTTTTTAATGATTCTTCCAGGCTCGTGTACCGAAAGCCGGTACTTAAATCAGGGTATTTTGTCGTTAGTTCAATATTGGAAGTGAAAGCCTCCAGAGCCTCTTTTTCCAGGCCGCCCGGGAAGAATTGCCTATAGTCTTTCACGGGAAAGCCGCTTAGGTATGAGAGTAATTCGGCAAACACGCGCTGTGTAATAGCCCCCGGTGAAACCAGGTTAAAGGTTCCCTTTGGGTTTGCTGACACGGCGGTTATAATCATTAACCTGGCCGCGTCTGCAACATCGATGATCTCCATTAAATTATTTCCATCCCCGAATAAAGGAATAGCCTGATGTTCACGCATACTTTTCAGGTAAAACCATTCAAACCATGATCCCTTGCCTAATAACCACGGCAAACGGATGACCCTGACCGGGATATTGCCCGATTTAAGAGCGTCAAGGATGGGAATTTCACCGGGGTAATATTGCCTGGCAAAGCTGAATGGCCGCATCGGGGTGTCTTCATCCGATGGTATTGCCGAAGACCCGTACATCAGGCTGCCTGAAGCAAAGATCAATCCGGCAATATGCCCCGATTTCTCCATTTCCCTTACCAGGCGGCGGTTCTGGATGGCTGCCCATCGGGCTGCGAGGACCCTCCCGGCTATCCTTAATCGGGGAAATCTGGGCCTGGCCAGGTGAAATATGGCATCGGGCCTTAATGATCGTATTAGCTTCCTGTCAACTGAACTTATTCTTCCTTTGATAATATTCAGCCCGGGCAATCCAGGCAATGGGGTACGATGTTCAATGGCATGCACCTCGATGCCCCTGTTGATCAGCTCACTGATAACATGCCGGCCCAAAAAGCCTGACCCTCCTATGACCAGAACTTTGTTCAACTTATTTACCTTCCCGAATTTTGATATTCAACCAATGATGTCAGTACTTTTTTCTCATAATCAACCGGGTGATTTTTGGAGATATGAAGGCTTGTCATGAATGCCCTGTCATAATCATCTTCCGGGTAGCCTGCCCGCTTCCACTTTCGTCTCCATTTCCGGTCGGTAAGCCTCATCAGGAAGTGGTTCACCTTTCCAGGAAAAAGGATACCTGAAATTGCTTCCAGGATTTTTTTCAGTCTGTATATTTTAGTTTCAAGGACATATGTGAAATTGACCAGGCCCGGGTGGTTGGGAAGGTAGTCACTGATCCATTCATTTTCTTTATCAAACTGTATGAAAAGAGGTGTATTATAAAGCGGCAAAAGAGTTGCTGCCTCGATCGCTGAATATAGATTGGGATGACAGATGGTAAGAGATTTTGTATCAATAAAATAGTTCATGCAAAAGTAATGCTGGTGACCGGTAATGAAGGTGAGCTTTTTAAAAAGATGCAGCATGGTCCGGGCTATCCATAACCTGTCGGCCTCGGTGATAATAAAATAATCAATATCTGGATTTTCGGCTGCACTAAATTTCGAAAGCGAGCCGCTGATAGCTATGCCCCTTACAAAAGGAAAAGCGGCGATGATGGAGCCGAATTTACCCGTTTTCGCCAGGAGTTGATAAGCTTTTTCATTGGCTTTTACCCTTGCCGGTACCCAGTCCTCATCTTTTACCGGCAAATAAAATTGACCCGTCTGGTAAATAGTTCCCTTAGCCAATAGTTCGTCCAATGCTGAGCGGGTTTGTTCCAATGTGGCCTTTGAAGGGTTAAAAATGTGAATTTCCTCCGGTTTAAGCGGATACCTGAAAATCCCGAAGTATTGAAGGGCAAGCAGGCACCCTTCCTCCAGGTTTGAAGGATATGATTCCATTATAAAAACAGGTTTTTGATGATCCTGGAAACCGTTTTAAAAAAGATAAAAAGATCACCAAACAGCGACCATTTTTCGATGTACTCAAAATCAGCAGAGCAGCGCTCATACAGATCCTTCCAGCTTGAAATGGTGCCGTGGTATCCTCTCATTTGCGCGAGGCCAGCAATACCGGGCTTTACGCGGTGGCGGTCGTGGTAATTTTCAACCAGGTTCGCGTAAAGGATGGTATGCCTGAGCATATGCGGCCTTGGACCTACCAGGCTCATGTCGCCCCATACCACGTTCAGCAATTGTGGAAGTTCGTCGATATGGTATTTACGGATAAAGCGTCCCAGCGACGTGATCCGTTTATCGTCGGCCTGGACTTCCAGCCGGTTCGCTTCTTCATTTACATGCATCGACCTGAATTTCAAACAATAGAAGCTTTTCTTTCTTAACCCGGTCCTTTTCTGGATAAAAAAAACCGGTCCCCGTGAATCCAATTTGATAAGCAACGCCATCAGGGGGATCATCCACGACAAAATCACCAATACCAGGAAGGAACCCAGGGTGAGATCCATCGTACGCTTGATCAGCCGGTTATATAATTTATCCAGGCGGTGGTTTTCAAGTGGCTTAAATGGAATGGTAATCTGTTCGGGTGTGAAAGATTCATGCCAGGGGTTCTTATTCAGGCTGATAGTCGAAGAGGATTCCATTATTCTAAAATTCAATTTTTTGCCGGTTATGTTCCTGCAAAGTCCATACCAGGCTAAAAAATACAACACCGGCCTGTCGTTCCAGAACCGATTCAGTCATAAAAAAAATAAATATAACTATATAAACCATAAAAGGAAAAAATAGTTGTCTTCTTTGAATAAAAAAACTGAAAATTAAGATGGACAATAGCAGGAACAGGCCGGGAATACCGGTGCCGACCATAACTTCCAGGAACTGGTTGTGGAAATTATAGCCGATATAACCCTTATCCCCGAGATCCGGATTGCCGGTATAGATACCATATTTGATATAACAACTATTCAGCACATCCTGGCGGCTACCAATGCCGGTGCCGGTCAGCCAGGCATTTTCATCCTGCATGATCTCTCCCGCGAACCGCCAAAGTATCATCCTGAATGTCAATCCATTCAATGGCGTATCATACCGGTAGCTTTCCAGTCTGACCACATCCAGGTCGGTATTTTTAAGCTCGGAAATCCGGTTGTAAAAAGGAATGGATCCGGCAATCAGCATGATGAATACAAATGCAGGCAGGATTATTCTTTTCATTCCTTTTGCTACCGAAAAATGCCTGGCGAATGCCCACATAATCGCCGGTATTGTCATCACGATAAATAATTTCGAAGCGCAGAAAAGCAGCAGGACCAGGAAAAAAATGCCCAGGGGAATCCTGGATCTTTCTATGAATCTTTCCGGTTGGCGGAAAGCCAGGTAATAGATAGCAACGGAAAGATACAGGGAAAAGTAAATTGCGCCAAGTGAATAGGGACCGGTAAATTCGTGATAGGTGAAATTTACGGCAGGCTGGCCGTCAATCATTTTCACCAGCGCCAACACGAGCATATGGACACCGGTGAATAGCAGTCCTGCGAAAAAGCCACGGATAGCCCACTTTCCCAGATCTTCCCGGGACCCTGAAACCAGGAGCATCATAACCGGGATCAGTGCCAGCGAGAATTTCCGTTCCAGGCTTTTCCAGGCAGCGTATGTTTCCGGGTCGAAGAGCAGGCTTACTGCATGCCACGCGAAAAACAGGATGAACAGGCCGGCCATGATCTTCTGCCTGCGATCCGGGACGGGCCTGTAAAAATAAGCATGGACCACTGCAGCCAGGCCGAAAAGGATCAGGCTGGCGCCATTGGCTTTCATGGATACCGGAAGGGTAAACCAGACTGCAGCCCAGATCCACGGGAAAACCTTATCAAGCACCGGTCGCATCATAAAAAAGTTTTTCATATGCATCGGTTATGGCATCCCAGTTATATTCCCGCGAGATTTTTGCCAGGTTTTGAACGATCAGTTTTTCATAGTCAACCGGTCTGAATTCATTTAACAGGGCGGAAAGTTCGGTTTTGGAAGAAAAGTACTTTGCATCATCCCCGAGTACAAACCTGTTGAAAGGGTTACCGTGTGCCACAATGCGGCATCCGCAGGCCATGGCCTCGAGCAGGGAAGGGTTGGTGCCACCGACTGAATGTCCGTGCACGTAGATCCTGCTGAAATGCCTTAGATTGTTCAGCTTTTCTTCATTATAAACTGCATCCAGGAAACGAATGTTCTCCTGGCGGTCATATTTTTCCTGCAGAAAGCGCTTGTATTTATTCGCATTACCGACAATGACCAGGGGGATCCTGCTTTTGGAAGCCATTTTAGCCTGGATTGCCATCTCGATATTATTTTCCGGTTCCATGCGGGCTACGACAAGATCATAACTGCCACGGGCAAGTCCCCACTCACCGATCAGTTCCGGTGAATAAGCCGCCGGCACTTTCGCCCCGTAAGCAATGTAAATGACGGGCACACTGTATTTATTCCGCAGGTATTTTTCAATCTCCCCTGAATCGGCCACAAGCCAGCGACTGCGTATGGTTGCAAGGCGCTCCGCCAGGTGCAGGAAAGCCCTGACTAACCGGTTATATTTCGACCTCTTCCATTCCTGGCCATCCATGTTGACGATATGCATGCTGTTTTTCGCCCAAAGCCAGTACCAGACCGAATCGCTCGTGTAACCCAGGTGCAGGATGATGTCGAACTGTTTACTCCTGCTGTGCCGGTTGCAATTCAGGTCATAAATGAACTGCCCGAAAGTGCCCAGTTTGCCTTCCGGGTTATTGATCAGTACCCGGTTCACCCCTTTCCATTTTTCAGCCTTTACCGGATGATCGGCGACCGTGTAAACGATAACATGGTGGCCGCGGGCTGCCAGCCTGACGCCGAGTTCCTCCGCGAAGGACTCAAATCCGCCGTAACGGTTAGGGATCCCCCGGGAGCCCATTAGAGCTAACGATAGGGCCTTTTTATCCATTGAGCACTTTATTATAGGCATCCCTGGTTTTTTCGCCGGCTTTCTGCCAGGTGTATTCCGACAGGATCAAATCCCGTAAATCAAATCCGTTCACATGGCCCAGCGCCTGCTCCAGTGCAACCTCCAGGCTTTCCTGGTTCCGTGCATCGCAATACCAGGCATGGTCCCCAAAATAATCATACGTATCGCCGCCCCTTCCGACCACCAGGTTGCAGCCCATTGCCCCGGCTTCCAGGGAAGCCAGGCCCGTGGTTTCAAACCAGCTTGGCAAGGCATGGACTTTCGCTGCTGAATAGTGTTTTATCAATTCATCCTGGGGCATAAAATCGAAAAAACTCACTTTATCCCCGGCAATCTTCCTGCAATAATCGAGATAGCCGGAATGATTCGGAGGTGATTTCCCGATGATCTCCAGGGGCACATCTAATTTTTTACATGCCCGGATCAGCATATGCTGGTTTTTCATCCCGTAAACCTGGCCCACGCACAAAACCATTTCTTTACGTTCATCTACAACCGGGATGGCCCCGAAAATTTCCGGGTCAACCCCGTTGGGAATGATGGCATATCCGCCTTTATAGCCGGTATCTGAAACCAGTCTCCTGAGTTCTGACCTGGAATTGGGCAGGACCAGCGCCGCACCTGCCAGGATCTTCAGCATGGCTTTCCTGTGCCCTGCCAGGTAATCATGGCTTACCAGCCTATCCTGCCGCCGGGCGAAACGGTAAAGGTTTTTGAAATACTCAGATCCGTGCTTGCCAAGTGCCCGGAAGAGGAAACGGTATGGCAGGCTGCGGCCATAACGGTCGAAAGCTGTGTAATCAAGGTAAATGGTGCTGATTACATAAGGCTTTTTACTATTCAGGATATGCCACAGGTGATCGGCGGGCCTGAGCAGGTTGAAAAAATGCAGGAGGTCATATTCCGAATATGCGATCTTATCGGATGAAAGGAAAATATCAGCCTGTATGCCAAGCCTGTTGACCGCTTCGGCTGTTTTAACCATCTGGATGGTATCGCCGCCGGGTACTTTATAGGAAGATGACCGTCCGATCAGTGCAACTTTCATCCTGCCTCCTTTCTCATACTGTCACCCTGGAAAAGCGGGAACCTGCCGGCGAAGACAATGGCCCAGATCCCGATTTCAGCGGCATTGACAAGGAAACTCCCGGTAAACTGGTATATAAAGATGAAGATGAACAGGCCCAGGGAATACAGGTTCCTGTATATTTTCAGGCGAACGAAAAAGAATACTTCAAAAAAGATCTTCAGGATAAATCCATAGATTCCGTATGTCGCCAGCATTTCTCCCATCGAATTCGGGATCCGGACTATTTCAGCATACTCACCGGTATATTTATAAAAGCTGACGATCAGGTCATGGGCCAGGATCTTGATCTGTCCGGGCCCGACACCCATCCAGGCATTGTGCTGGAGAATAAGGTCTTTAGCAAACATGAAGGAATGGACCAACCTGCCTTTTGTGGAGCTATCGGCCCCGGTTATTATATTTCCAGCCCTTATAAAAAATGGATTATCAGGCCAGAGAATCCAAAGGCAGCCGGCTGCGACAACAATGAAAAACACGCTGTAAATGAGCATCCGCCTGGCATTGACCGAAATGTTGCGCAGGTGCGCCAGTGCGCTGATCAGGATAGCGGGTATCATGGCGCCAATGATCCCGAAGGAAAAGGTTAGCAGGAGGGGTACCCCTATTCCGGCGGCCAGGATCATCGGGTGGACTGATTTTCCCGTCAGGATCTTCAGCATAAAGAACAGGAATACCGGCGCCAGCAGCAAGCCATAATGCGAGGGCTCATAGGCCAGCAGTTTAAGACGTGGGATGGCATACAGGTTCCTGGTCATGGGAATGGTATCCCACATGAATTCGCGCAGGCCGGAAAAAGGAAGAATGCACAGGGCAATAAGGACCAGGACCGAGTTTACCTTCAGTGCTGTTAAGAAAATCTCTTCGAGACTGTCACGGGTCGACCGGATGGCCTCAATGGCCGTGAATAAAAAGATCCATGCCGATAAGACGAGCAATGAAGAGATAAATATACGATCCGGGATCAACGCCGTTAAGCAGCTGGAAGGGTAGGGGAACCAGCAGCAGGAGCGTCCATTTCAGCATCCCGGCAACCTGTCCCTTTTTATTAAGCCAGTAAAGAAATATTGGCACCAGCAGCGTGGTGTACAAAAGCCCTTCTTTCAAAAACAAATTGTTAAAAAAGAAATAAAGGATGAAAAAGGCAAGAAATGGATAATATGTTGACTCCCTTTTCATTCCTTTAACAACTTAATATCAAAACGGCTGTCTTTAATATAAACTGCCCAGAAAATAATAACGGCAGAGAGAAAGAATGCAATGGAGATGAACCAGTTGTTGAACATCACCGCCCCCATGATACAAAGCGAAGGAAGAGAGGTGAGGAAGGTCTCCCTTAGTTTATTTCTGTCGAGGATGCGTTTATTGACCAGGTAATATTCCATGGGCATAAAGATAATCAAAGCCAGGATTTGACCATAGATCAGGCTTTCAGCAGTCCTCATTATGAAGAAAACGGCGATCATCCCTGCAACGATAGCCGATTTGTACATCAGTTCGAGCCAGGTGATGAACAACATGGATTTTATGGCATTCAGGTAGTATTTCGGTACGATGGACAGGATGAGGAAAGCTTCGAAAACCAGGAATAATTTGAAAAAGACGATCATCTTCCCGTATTTTTCAGGGCCAAGCCACAGGGTAAACAGCGGTTCACTGACAAAATAAAGCCCGATGATCACCAGCAGGGAAAAACCGACAGAGAAAGCCCGGATGGTGGTGAAATATCCCAGTGTATCGCGGGTAGCGGCCTTAAACCTTGAAACCCTTGGCAGCAGCCAGCTTACAGCGGCCTCAAAAGCCATGTGGAGGTGATTAACAATGGTTGATGCGAGAACATAGTAAGTAACGGTTGCCGTCCCCAGGAAATAAGCCACCAGGAACCGGTCGAGCTGGTAGGAAATGATGGCGATGATCGTTTGCAGCCAGGTCCAGAAGCCATACTCGTAAAGCTCTTTTTTTTCAGGAAGGCTTTTGATGAGATAAGGCCTGTATCCCGGCAGATGGCGATAAACCAGGTATGCCTGCGGGACAAGGATAATAAAGCTGACAACCAGGTTGGCGGTGAAAATGGCGCCGAGGGAATAACCTTTGAGCACAAGAAATACCTGGGCGCCAAGTGTGATAAAGCGGTTCAGCATATTGAAAATAGCCGCTTTGTGGTAATATTCCTGTCCCTTGAAAATGTTTTGATAGAGCACCTCGGGGAATTTCAGGGCAATGCCGAAAGTGGCCATAATGATGGCGACCCGGAGATAATCGGAAAATATTTCCAGGCCAAGCTTCGATGCCAGCAGTAATATGAAACCGAGAAGCAGGGTCAGTACCGTCATCCTGCCCAGGAGGCGCGATGCGGCATTGATGTAAGCATGAAGCTTTTTATTGTCGCCCTGGCCGATAGCTTCCGCCACGTGTGCCGTGATGGAGACCGGCAGGCCAAACCCGACCAGGTGCGCGGAAATGAAGACATAGGAATTGATCAGCATCCATTCCCCGAAGACATTTTCCCCGAGCCGGTTTATGAAAAATGGCGTTACGGCAAGAAATGCAATGGGATAAAAGAGGATATTCGCTAAGTTCCAGCTTGAATTTCTTACATTTGTGGAGTTAATGGCCATTTCAGTACAAAGTTGCGCAATTTTCAGGAATTGTCAGGAAACTGCCAACTAATTAATCAGAACGAAAGAAATTAAACCCGTTATGGATCCTGATCAACTCAATGATTCCCGTGAAACCGGGAAAAAAGTCTGGGAATCTCTCCTGCTTCAGATGGCGGAGGGAAGCGGTTTCCTCTCTGCCATGTTCAAGTCGTTCCGTCTCTTTATCAGGAAGAATATCCTGTCGTTTTTGATATTCGGCCTGGTTGCCGCGGCTATTGGAGCAGGTATCTGGCTGTTAAGGCCTAAAGTCTATGAAGCTGAAATGACGGTTTCCTATGTTCATTATGAGAAGAAAATATATGCCGATATGCTCCGGAAACTTGATCTGCTGGTTAAATCGGGCGATAAAGCAGCGCTGGCTGAGCTGTTGGAATTACCCGAAGAAACCGTCAGGAAAATTCGTTCCGTCGAAGGCCTGAATATCCGTAATGAAGATCTGACCGCAGACCTGAGCACGGAGAAGATCCCATTCTACATAAAAGTAAGGGTCACCGACCTGCAGGTGCTCAAGCCGCTGGAGCCGGCGCTGGTCAATTACCTGAACAATACCTCATTCATCCAGGACCGGTTAAATTATATGCTGAA
Source organism: uncultured Bacteroidales bacterium (assembly GCA_963701785.1). Classification (GTDB taxonomy): domain Bacteria; phylum Bacteroidota; class Bacteroidia; order Bacteroidales; family JAGOPY01; genus JAGOPY01. Next base: position 113,435 of record CAVPBC010000004.1, read on the forward strand.
AAAATCGCAGCAGGACCTGGTGTTCCTTGAGCGCCGGCTCGCCGTGGTGGATTCGCTCAGCAACCAGCTGATCATCCGTAAGGAAGGGATCAGTGATGAAAAAGCGATCACCCGCATGGAGATGCTACAGGAGGCCCTGGCGCTTCACGACCGGATACAGCAGGTGAAAGGATCTATGGAATTCAACCTGAACATCGAAGTGCTCGATGGTTTCATCCCTTCTGAAAACCCGGCCGGCAGCGGACTTAAAAAATATATCCTTTACGGTTTCCTGGCGGGATTGGGTTTGCGGTTACTTGTGAAATTCTACAGTTAATATCCGTGGTCATCCGTCGCATCCGTGTCATCCGTGTTCTATCTAAGGCAATAGCACACGGATAACACGGATCATACGGATTTTCACGGATTATTTATTAAGGATATGTGCGAGGATACCTGCTGCTTTCTGTCGGAACTGAAACAGCTTATAATTCAAAGATCCCTTTGTTGATGAATTTCCCTTAGCAAGCCCGGATTTTTTAAACTCTTCATACAGCTCAATATCCCACTTCAGGGCGTCCTTTAAGCCTTCATTTGTGCCTTTTGAAAGAGCAGCAGGGCCGGGATTAGACTTATTCCTGTTGGCAGGCCGGTAAAGCGGGATGTTCTTCCAGCCAAGCAGGCCGGCGAGCCTGAATATGCCTTCATCAAAACTCGCTAAATCAATCACGGCATCATATTCATGCATCGCATTAACGGCCGCCAGCAATAATTTATCGCCTTCTTTTTGCATGGAAGGAATGGGCATCCCGGGATCGGCAAGATAATGAACCGAACCGGAAAGATAGCGGGTCAGGAGATTATCCTGTCCGTTTGCGATGGCAAAATCCAGGTATTCATCAACACCTGCAAGCCGGTTGACTTCTTCATAAAAACCTGCGTCTTCAGTATTTTTAAGATAATAATATTGTGAAAGGAAAAGGGCAACCGGTTCGCGCAGAATAGTGACCCGGAACGGATCGTCCATATAAGGCCGGAACAATTCCGCACCATGTCCTGCAACCACGGCAAACCGATCTTTTTCTTCCGGGGAAAGGCTGCTGAAATACTTCAGTGAAGATCCTATATCCGTGCTTTTGATAAGGAATATATTCTTTTCTCCATAGACCCTGTTCAGGATGATACGCAAAGTAACTCCGCCGGTTTTCGGGATATGGTTGAAAAGCAATTGATGTTCAGGCGGCATTTATGATAATCTTATGAAGCTAAATTAATTAAAGATTACCTGGCCACAACCAGTTTTCCGGTAATTGTTTCATCGCCGGATATCAGCCGGTAGATGTAGATCCCGGGAACATATCCTATTGCGTCGAAACTGATATGATGATTCCCGGAAGACTCCATCCCTTTGTAAACAACAGGCATCTCTCTCCCGTTAATATCAAATATTTTTAAGGTGACACATTGGCCATTGGGAACTGAAAATCGACAATTTACAATCTCTTTTGCCGGATTTGGAAAGATATCCACTTTGAGGCTGGAAATTTGTTCTTCCTTTTCCTCCGTCCCAACCCAGTAATTCAGGTCAATTTTAATGATAGTCCCGAAATCTCCGGCAACATATCCTGTTGCATGCTGCAGGTCAAAATACAGGGCATTCAGGTCATTCGTAGTAATGGAATAATAGTCCCAGGTGCTGCTTCTTTTCAGCAATAATCCATCAATCCCGGCTTCCCATAAGTATTGCGGGGTATAATAAGCTGCATCCTTCACGCCAGCAGGATTCTGGCTGCCTGTTTGCCACGAATTCCCCTCGTAATCAGCGTAATATAGATTCATATCTCCGGAGGCGAACCGGTTGACCGGGTTGAATGCAAACACTTTGTGGATCAGCCAGAAGTCACCAGGGTATGTATTTTGCAATTCCCAGGTTTCCCCACCGTTATAGGTCTGGACCACCTCATCGTACCCTCCGGCCAGGCCATTCTGGTTATCCAGGAAGAAAACCGAATTCAGGTCGTTTTGGGCTCCGCTGGATTGCTGGTTCCATTGTGTTCCGCCATTGGCGGTATGATAGATTGCCCCGTTAAATCCAACAGCCCAGCCGTGCATGGCGTCGGTGAACATGATGTCATTGATCTGATCAACATCCTCATCCTGGATTGTCCAGTCCTGGCCTCCGTTTTCCGTACCGAGGATCACACCTCCCGGGTACATATAAGTACCCGCAGCCCAGCAATGGCTGGGATCAGTCGAAGTTACCGATGTGAACTGAACATAAGCGAAATAAAAGGAAAGTGTCCAGTGATAGCCACCATCGGTGGTCTTGAAGATTTTTCCATTATAGCTGACTGCCCAGCCGGTATTCTCATCGGCAAAAGCAATATCGGCCAGGTCATCCATGATCGTGTTTTCCTGCGGAAATTCCCAGGATCCGCCACCATCTTCGCTTTTAATAATCGTCCCGCCGCTACCTGTGATGTAAATTACTTCGTCGCCGGCCATAAAAATGCTATGTAATGCCCTGTCGGTGACCGGCACATATTGCATCCAGGTCTGTCCACCGTCTTCTGAATTGAGTATCGTTCCGTCCTCACCGACAGCCCACCCGTTCAGGGGATCGGTGAATTTAATCTCCATCAGTGCAACATTAACCGGGGACTGGAATATATCCCAGTTAACTCCTCCATCAATGGTATGCATGACTTTACCACCGGAGCCGCACATCCAGCCCGTGCTTTCATCTATGAAAAACACATCATATAAACCAAACTGATAAGAAAAGAATTCCCAGCTAAAACCACCGTTACTGAACCTGACAATCATATCCCCGGCCGCAGCCCATCCTTCCCCGTCATTTAAGAACCAGATACTGTAAAGGTCTACCTGGTCAAGGGGAAAGCCGGATAAGGAGATCCAGGTTTCGCCACCGTCAGTTGTTTTTCGAAAGGCGCCGTATTTTCCTGCAACCCAGCCAAGCTGAGAATCCCGGAAGAAGACATCGGTGAAATGTTCGCAGTTCTGACATCCATATTTTAAATCCCAGGTAAGCCCTCCATCGTTTGTTTTGAAAATGGAGCCCGCCGAACCGGTAATGAAACCAGTATTGTTATCTGTAAACATGATGGCATTGAAATCATAACCCCATTCAGGATAGTCTTCAATGACAAAATGCTCCCAGCTCTCGCCACCGTCATAAGTGTTCAGGATATCACCGCCATGGCCGACGATGATCCCGGTATCGGGATTAAAAAACCAGGATGAAGTTAATGCATTGCCGGTTGGGATTGGGCTCAGCCATTCAAACTGGCATATCCCATCCACAACAGGAAAGAAAAACAGGACCAGGAAGATTGATATTGTTTTCATGATGTGAAGGAATGAATCGTGCAGGAAAACATCTATCTAAATTACATCTAATATATAAAATATCCAAATGAATTTCAAAAGAAATCAGAGAAAAATTACCGGTAAAAATTGAATGAACCGGTCAATGGTTTTCCAGGAACCGGCTGTACCATTGTCCCGATTCTTTGATTATCCTTTGCCGGGTCTCAAAGTCAATATAGACCAGGCCGAACCTGGGCCTGAAACCTTCAGCCCATTCAAAATTATCTGTAAAGCTCCATACAAAATAGCCATTGACATTTATCCCTTCCCGGCGTGCTTTCAGCACCTGCCCGATGGCCTGCTCAAGATAGGCCCTTCTTTTTTCATCATGGATATGACCTTCACTCAGTACATCTGGAAATGCAGCACCGCTTTCGGTCACGACGATCTCTTTAAAACAGGGATATTTACTGAACCTGGCAAGCATATGGTAGATGCTTTCCGGGTATACTTCCCAGTTCATGTCCGTGGTTTCGACATTTCTTTTCCCTGCTTTGATCACTTTTGCCCGGATAAAAGGCTTGAAGAATGATCTGGCAACAATTTCCCTGGTATAATTCTGAATGCCGATAAAATCCATATCGAAAGCGAGTTTTGCCTCATCGCCGGCTTTCATGAACGGATCAAGCCGGCGTAAAAATTTCAGGTCGTTGACAGGATACCCCATTCCGGCTAAAGGTTCGACAAACAACCTGTTGGTGAGTGCATCCACCCGGACTGCAGCCAGGATATCCTGTTCTTTATTGCTGGCCGGTTCTATCGGTGAGCAGGAAAATGTGGTTCCGACGCATGCACCGGGCAACAGGGAACGGACCAGCCTGCCGCCTTCTGCCTGGCACAAGGCTGCATGGTGCACCGCGGCAAGGAAATTGTTCAAACCTGTGCGGCCCGGGGCATGGATGCCAAGGAAATAACCTGCACCGGTGAATACCATGGGCTCGTTCAGGACCATCCAGTATTTTACTTTATCTCCGAAAAACCTGATACAAAGCTCAACGTAATCGCTGAACCAGCCAATGATATCCCTGTTGGTCCAACCACCTTTTCTTTCCAGTTCATAGGGTAAATCCCAGTGATATAAGGTCACCCATGGTTCGATCCCGAGTTCGAGGCATTTATCGATGACCCGCTTATAAAAATCAACACCGGCATGGTTGACTGTCCCGGTGCCTGAAGGAAGTATCCGGCTCCATGAAAATGAAAAGCGATAATTGGGTATATTCAGCCGGCTCATCAGGGACAGGTCGTCAGGGAAGCGGTGATAAAAATCACAGGCTACATTCCCGCGCTGATCACGGAAAATCTTCCCCCTCCTGCTGGAAAATTCATCCCAGATCGATTTGCCTTTGCCATCTTCATCATAAGCCCCTTCAACCTGGTAGGCCGAGGAAGCAACTCCCCATTTGAAGCCAGGACCGAAATCATGCTTGCTATAATCCATGCAGTAAAGCTAAAACTGGGCTACTATCTTTCTGAGGAGCATTTTCCGGAATTTTTCAGCTGTTAAGCTTTTTTCTTTCTTATACGGTTCTTTAGCGCATTGACCTGCGTGAAGAGCTATGATCCTGTTAATGATCTTCTCCGTCTGATCCGGATATTCTACCTGTATAAGATGATCATTTTCAACCCAATGAGCAATTTTTTCGGCATTGCCCGGCTTGAATTTCTTCAGGACCGGGACGCCCATTTCTTTCAGGGCAGCAGCATTGCATTGTTGCTCATACTGACCTTTCATGGGCACCACCAGTAACTTTTTCTTCATGAATAACGCTTCTGCCGGGGTTTCAAAGCCTGCACCACATATCACTCCTTCTGAAGATGCAATGCTTTTAATAAATGCCTCGTTATTTATAGGCTGAATGGAAATGTTTTTCTCACGGAAAGGATGTTTGTTATGCTTTGAGAATACCTGCCAGCGGATACCTTCGCACAATCTTAACACCTTCAGGATCCTTTTGTCGTCAAATGCCGGTAGGTAAACTGTATAATGACCTTTGTTTTCAGTGCGTTGCCGGCGTACCTGCGACCTGATCACAGGTGTGAAAATTTGATCATCATAAGCTTTGAAATGAAAGCCATACTTTATTTTCGAAGGAGCATAGTTTTTCAGCACCGCTTTACCAATCACATCCGTTTCTTTTGGTTTCGGGGCCTTTTTATTTAAAACTGCGGCCTGATGGCTTATCGTGATACAATTGACATTCCGCAGGTAACAGGCCCAGGCCGAGACCGGTTCAAAATCATTGATCACAAGATCATATTCCTGAACCGGAAGGCTGTTTATCTCTGACAATAAAACCTTGATGAAGTTTTTTTTGTATGTTTCTATTAGATCAATCCCGCCGTTGGCGCCGAAAATGAAACCAAGCCCCCTGAACCTGTAATTCACTTCAAACGGCAAATCCAGCTCGGCATGTGACCCGCTGATCAAAATATCAACGTCATGGTTCTTTTTTAACACCGGTAAAATATCCCGGGCCCTTGAAAGGTGGCCGTTACCTGTGCCTTGAATAGCATAGAGTATTTTCATTGGCGCATCATATTGAATTCCACCAGCATATTTTCAAAAAGCTGGCTGGCCCTGACCTCTTCTTCTTGCTCTTCCTCCAGTTCGGTGATCATATCTGCCTGATCAGCCTTACTGAACCGGTAAATTGACCATTCACCGGCAATGCATTCAAGTGCTGAAAGGTTTTCGACCCAATCACCTGAATTAAGGTAGGTAATGCTGCCCCCGGCAGCTATTATAGTGCGGATTTCCGGGTGATGTATATGGCCGCAAACAACATAATCATACTTGTTGTTGATGCCGATCTCAGCACTGGTCTGCTCAAAATTGTTAATATAAGCTACAGCTGTTTTTACACTTTCCTTAATCTTTTTTGAGAGTGATAGTTTTCCTTTCTTCAATATCTTCTCAGAGATAAAATTGCACACCCTGTTTAGGATGATCAGCGCATCGTAGCCTTTCGAGCCAAGGCGTGCCAGCCACCTTGAGTGCTGCATAGTGATGTCGAATACATCGCCATGGAACATCCAGGCTCTTTTGCCGTCGGGCAAAGTAAGAACGACCTTATTAACTATGCTGAGCGACCCTATTTTCATCCCAACAAAACGCCTCAGCATTTCATCATGGTTACCGGTGATGTAATAGGTCTTCACCCCTTTACCGATCCACTTCATCAGGTGTTTTACCACTTTCATGTGGCTTTGGGGCCAGTATGATTTGCTGAATTGCCAGATGTCGATGATATCTCCGTTCAGCACGACGATTTCAGGTTTAATACTTTTCAGGTAATGAAGCAATTCTTTAGCGTGGCATCCGTAAGTTCCGAGGTGAATATCCGAAATTACCAGGATGTCGACACGCCTTTTATTTTTGGTCATCTCGCTGATTTGTGTTTTAATTTAGGGCAGAAGTCGGCAAATGACAGCAGGAAAAGCTTTGAGAACAGGTTTGCGGCTGCCTGATCAAGGAAGAGCAACCCGGGGGTAAGAAATCGAAAGAAATGCTTTTGATGAACAGATGTAAGATAGTCCTGACGAAAGAATATTTGATTTCCAGGCTTCATAGTGAAGTGTTTCACAAAAGTAGCCTTTGTTGTATGAAGATAATATCAAGATACTATTATCAATTTGTTAATTAGATCCTCTCGGGATAAATCCTTTTCGCCAGCAGCATCAGCATCGGGCCGGCTATGGTCAGGGCGCCGCCGGCAAGCTGGTATCCTAAAGGAAAACGGCCGAAAATGAGATAGGCCCCGATGAGAACGAACAGGGCAGTGGTGCTTTGAATGATGGCCGACCTGGACGCTTCGATGTATTTCAACGCGCTGTATTGGCCGATCGAAGTGAGGAAAGGACCAAAAAATGATCCGATGGCAATATTGAGTAACGCCTTGCCCGGTATGGCAAGTCCCTGTCCGAGTATCAGCAGCATGATCAGCGAGAAAATCAGCAAAAAAACAGCCCGGTTTATGGCCAGTATCGTCGGGGTGAGCACATGGATGTTATTTTTCGCCAGGATAGTACGGAAACCGTAAAAAACTGTGGAGACCAGCATCAGGCCGGACGTGCCGGTAAGATAAGATGCGAAAGTCGCATCCTTGTGGTAACTGATCACCATCGCCCCGGTGAAGGTCAGCACCACACCAGTGGCTTCCAGCCGGGTGAACCGTTCCCGCAGCAGAAAAACGCCCATCAGGGTGACGAAGATGTATTCCATGTTCCGCAGAAAAGACGGAATGGCTGGATTTGCTGAAGTCTGGATGGCTGCATAAAAGGTTCCTGTGGCAACAAGTTCAATCAATCCGATAAGCAGAAGCATCTTAAATGAACGGCGCGTGATGGGATGAACGTGCCGGTGCTCTGCTGAACGCAGGGTATACAGGGCATTCCATACGATAGCCATGGCGAACCAGTATACGCCGAACTGTGGCAGGCTTACCTGGTTAAAAGCCGCTTTGCTGAAAATATAAACAGTAGAGCCGGCCACCGTAGCGAGCAGGGCATAGGAATATCCCTTATACCGTGGCTTGAGAGGCATAGGAGGCTGGTTAAAGGGATATTTCTTTCAGGACAATTTCAGCTATATTAAAAGGGGCCGGATCAATGGCATGCACATATTTTAATTCGGGGTAAGACCGGATCAAATCAGCCCAATCCGGCAAGGTGCCATTCGATTTTATGAATTTTTTAAGCGATTTCTGCAACTCCTCATCATAGTCGAATAATAATCGCTTGAAAAGGATATTATTTTTGCGTTCATCCGATAATTGTTCAAACTCAGTCTGATATTCCTGAGATTCAAACTCTTCAATTTCAGGCTCTAAAAATTCTTCAAGGGTTTTCATAAAGATAGATTTAATTTTTAAATATATGGCTGCTTTTAACTTTTTGATATAGGCGTCACATATGCCATCAATTCATAGAAGAGACAATAAATAAAAGAAGTTAAATAAACTTTTAATCAAAGATAAGGATTGTTTGCATTTTGCCTTGCATTTCGGTATATTAGCCCTTTAAAAAATCCTGAATGAACAGATTTATTTTAGCCTTATTATTCACTCTTTCAACCATTGCAGCCATTTCTCAGAAACCGCATTACGGCAGGTTCCATCTGGCCGTGGAACCTTTCCTGTTCCAATGCAAGGAACCGTTGATCAATGGTACAACCCACAACAACCTGGGTTATGGATTCAATGCAGACTGGCAAAGGGTATCGCCTGAAAACTACCAGGAAGCCGGAGTGGAGCTTGACTGGGTGCGCCCTAAAAGTACCCTTGAACCCGCTGCCGTTTCGGCATATGTCGGTCTTAACCTGCATTATGTGCTGCTCTTTCCGGTCGTTGAAAACAAAGGTTGGATCTTTTATGCCGGCGGCAATCTGCAGGGCGACTTCCACCCGGTCTATTACCCTCTCTGGGACGACAGCCACATGTACTGGGCCTCCTTTAGCGGCCTGGGTGCGCAATGCCTTGCCAGGAAACAGATGAACGAGCGAAAGGTTTTCTTCGCAGGCTTCAGCCTGCCTTTGCTGGGTTTTATAAGTCGTCCTCCGACCTATAGGGAAAATAAGATGGAGGACACCTCGTTTGGCAATGTTGTCAAGCTGAACTTCCAGGACCCTGAAATCGCCTATGTGGTGAATTTCTTCAATCCTGATCTAAAAGCAGGATTCGAGTTATTTATTTCTGAAAAATTCTCCCTGGCCTTTTGTTTACATTTTGAGTACCTCTCGGCCATCACCTCCTATTCTGAAAAATACAGGGAAATGCGAAAAGGACTATGTATCGACTTTATCTTCTGATGCCATGAAAAGACCTGCTCTCATCCTTATTTGCCTGGCCCTGCTCTCCTCATGCATGAAAAATGAAGACTGGAAGCTCGAATACGACGGTTATGAGCCCGTTTCAAGGGCCGATGGCTGGGAAGTCTTAATTTCCGCCAGGTCTTCCTCCGTTAGCTTAAAATCCCATGCCCTGCTGATCCCGTCTACCTGTCCGGCGCTTCTGCCACCTACAATAGCGGCCGTTACGGCAGGGTTTCGTAATGTCCATGCAATGGCTACTTCACCGGCTGAGCGCCCGTGTTTTTTACCAATGGATTTCAGTTTTTCGGCCAGAGCCAGGTTCCGGGTAAGTGCCGGTTCTTTGAAATAGTCGCTGTTCCTTCGCCAGTCATCGGACGGCATAGCAGCAATGCGTTCCCGGGTCATGGCACCGGTAAGCAATCCCGATCCCATGGGTGAGTAAACGATGACACCGATATTGTTATCCCTGCAATATGGCAGGATTTCTTTTTCATAGTCCCGGTTTATCAGTGAATAGGGAGGTTGTAAGAGATGATACCGGCGCAATTGCCTGGCATTTTTTGATTTGCTCGACATTGTAATTTGAAACACCAATCCACCGGACTTTCCCTTCTGATTGCAGCTGAGCCATCATTTTCCAGGCTTCCTCAATGTCACCATCTACAGGCCAGTGCACCTGGTAAAGGTCGATCACATCGACATCCAGCCTGCGCAGGCTTGCTTCGCATTCCCTGCGGATCGATTCAGCCTTGAGGTTCTGGCTTGTCTTCCGTTTTTCATCCCATACCAATCCGCATTTGGTGAAAATATAAGGCTTTGTTTTCATGCCTTTAACTGCTTTTCCAACAAGTTCTTCGGAATGGCCAAGTCCATAAACTGCGGCGGTATCTATCCAGTTCATCCCGTTTTCAATGGCGCGTTGCATCGCAGCGATGGCTTCGCCGTCATCCTGCGGCCCCCATCCGAATGCCCAGTTGCCGCCACCAATGGCCCAGGCCCCGAACCCGATCCGGGTGATCTTCATATCGGTATTGCCAAATTGTTTTGTTTCCATATTGTTGCGTTTTGTAATTTTTAAGCCAAGGTAGGGAATTTTCAAAAGGTATTTCCAGAAAAATGAAAGCTGTTATTATCGGTTTGATAAATCGAATTTTAATGCAGTTCATCCAGTTCCGAAACCTTGCTTTTCAGCCTTTATTGTTGTATTTTTATCCGATAATTGAGGTTATTGCCTTAGTCCATTCATCAATTCTTTCTCGTAATAAAAATGAGAACACTTTTTATTATTGATACAACGAATGGGGCGCTTTATTACGCGATCTTCAACCTGGCTTCGATTATACTTGCTACAGGCATGGTGTTTTTTGCCGGCATTAAAAAAGGTTATCCGGGAATATCATGGCTTCTGATCATTTTAACCGGAGGTTTTTTCTTTTTGGTTGGTGAAAAGCTCGCAACCTATTCTCCGGGAGAATGGATGTCATTTTTTACAAGGTTAGAATTGCCACCAACAACAAGAAAAACTATCCTGGGAGGGATTATCGGAATAGTAGCAGGTGTGTTGATGGCAAAAAAATGGTTTCGTTTCCAGGGGCCTGTTCTGGATCATTATGCGGTTGCATTGCCGGTCTTCATGGCTGTTTCACGCATCGGTTGCCTGATGGCTGGCTGTTGTTTCGGCACTATGACAACTTTGCCCTGGGCCATTCAATACGATTATAAATCTGTGGCCTTTCAGACCCACCTTTTACAACGCCAGGTCCGGTTTGAAGATAACCTGTCCGCTGCTATCCATCCTGTGCAAATTTATGAGATGGTTGGCTGTCTCATCATTGCTTTCCTCGTCTGGAAAACAAGAAAAAAGTTCAGTGCCGGCGAAAGCCTATTCCTGTTTTCTATGATTTGTTACTCGGTACTAAGGTTTATCACAGAATTCGTTCGAGCGCCGGAATCGGATCTGGTCCTTGGAAAGTTATTCTTCGGCCTGAAAAGTATACAGTGGATCTTGCTCCTCGTCGCACTGGCAGGATTGATCATATTGGTGTTACGAGAATTACAACACCGGCATGCCGGTACAGTTATACAACTTTTGCCTGTAACATTATTCCGGCAGGCAATGCTTCTATTTTTTATCGCCTCGCTGGCTTTATCAGGCCGGAATTGGTTCACCAATAGGGAATTCACACTCATACTGGTGTTCCTGATACCAGTCGGCATTTTCATGCTTGGAAAAATATCCATGAGTTTAAATAAATTAAAATAGAAGATCATGAAACGCAAAGGCACAGTCTGGCTTATCATTTTAATTCCTTTACTGGGCGGCATCATCGTTGCTATAATAATGATGACGAATAGTTGCAAGAAAGAGTTCATAATTCCTTCTGTGGGTACCGTTCAGATTAGCAATGTAACCGAAACTTCAATCAGGGTGCAAACTGAAATTATATCAGGCGGTGGCGATGAGGTGTCTCAAAAAGGAGTTTGCTGGAGCATAACTCCGGACCCCACAGTATCTGGTAACAAAACTTTAGATGGACCGGGGACGGGAGTATTTTATACCGACGTAACAGGCTTGTCTCCTTCCACAGACTATTATATTCGGGCATACGCTACCAATACCGAAGGCACTGGCTATGGAGAAAGTGTAACAGTACATACATGGTCCGGAACTATAGAGGATATTGATAATAATTTATATTATACGATCATTATCGGAACCCAGGAATGGATGGGTGCTAATTTGAGGACCACACGGCTGAATGATGGTAATGATCTGGAATTGATTTCGGACGACACTGCCATCACCACAACCAATCCCGGTTACAGGTTTTGCAATCCTGTCGATGCAGACATTTATGGCGCCATTTACAATGGATATGCAGTGATGAGTGATAAATTGTGCCCCAAGGGATGGCGTGTGCCATCATATGATGATTGGTATACAATGATCACTTACCTGGGCGGTTACCGTGTGGCAGGAGGAAAAATGAAAGAAACAGGTACCGCTCACTGGAATAGCCCCAATACGGACGCCACCAACGAGAGTGGCTTCACAGCGGTATCCGCAGGAAGCTTCGGCCGTTATTCCGGCGGGTGTGATGGCGATGGTGTGGGTTGCTCTATGTCAGGATACGCGGGAAACTGGTGGTCTTCTTCTCAAAACAAAAAAGATTTCAGGGAAGATACGGTCCTTTACGTGGCTGTTATCTTATATGACAGTGCCGGAGTCTATCCCGGAAGCGGGTTCCTGTATGATGGAAGATCCGTTCGTTGTATCAAAGATCAATGATCTTTTTTTACAATAAACCGGTTATACAGAAGCAACCCGATGATAGTGACCACGCCAATCATGGCAAAAGTAAGCCACAGGAGGGAAGGATTATTCTGTTTTTCCACGAACCTGACATACAGTAAAGCGCCGAGGATCCCCCCGACCCCGCTGCCGATCACCCCGTAGAGGAAAGAATAACCCTGGTACAACGCTTTTTTGTCAGGCGGGGCGATCAGCCCGACATAGGAGATGAATTTTGGGTGGGCGATCATCTCCCCGAGGGTAAAAACAAACATGGACAGCAGGAATATCCAGGGACTCGGGGCGATGGCCAGCATCCCCATACCAATGGAACCCAGGGCAATGCCGAAGATCATGGTTGGCAGCACCCTGGTGTTTTTTACGATACTGGATACCAGGATCTGCAGCAGGATGATGGCGCCGGCGTTCATGGCGGTCACATGTTCCGCTTCAAATTTCCAGTCGGGATTGCTGACGAAAAGCCCAAGGAACTGTATTGATGATCTGTATTGAACGGCGACATGTCTATCTTTTCGGTCAGGTACCAAAGCACCGAGTCATACACCTGGAAATACATCACCCAGAATCCGCTGTAAATCAGCAGCATCAGGAAAAAACGGTAATCTTTCAGCACGCTGAGCATTTCGGTGAAGACTTTGATCAGCGGCTTGGTGTTTTTTTCACGCACAGGTTCTTTGAACACGAAGAGGTTCAGCAGGATGAGCCAGCCGGTGCCTATGGCAGCCATGAAGAAGATATATGACCAGGAGATGGATTTCAGCCAGGGCACGAGGATCAGCGGGAACAGGAATGCGCCGAGGTTGATGGACCAGTAGAAAATGCCGAAGCCGAGCGCGGAATTGGATTCATCGGTCACCCTGGCTATAGTCCCGGCGATCATCGGTTTGAAGAACCCGGCCCCAAGCGCAACAAGCAGCAGGCTGCTGAATACGGTTGCATAAGTCGTTGAAAGGCCTGTGAACAGGTACCCGAGGCTCATGGAAGCAAAGGCGAAGAAAAGCACTTTCCGGTAACCGAAACGGTCGCCGATGGCCCCGGAGATGATCGGCAGGAAATACAGCATCGGGACAATCGTGCTTTTAATGGCGCCGACACTTTCTTTTGAAAACCCCAGTCCGCCTTCATCCCTGCTCAGCACCAGGTAAACTGACAGAACCGACATCATTCCGTAATATGATCCCCTTTCAAAGAATTCCATGGAGACCACCGTCCAGAAACTGCGCGGGAAGGAGGGGCGGGAGGTTTTTTTATTCTCTGGCATATTCCGGATCATCAGGTCAATAAGATGCGAATATAAGGAAATATCGAACGATCGGGTTTTAAATTAAACCAATCTAATTATAAATTGCCGGGAATCATGAATTATGAGTTAATAATTCAAATGTGGTTTTGTAACTTTATTGTCAACCAAAACCATTTAATTATGAATTCCCGGAAGATCATTTCACCAGGTGCAGGCATTTCGCTGGTTGCAGTCTCTATTTATCATGACTGCCTTTCGGCCCGGGTTTACCGGATGACAAAAAAGGCGCATACGAATACAAGGACTTTGAATCGGCTAAAAAATGCCGGACCTGCCATGGGGCGTTTTATGAGCAATGGAGCCAGTCCATGATGTCGCAGGCCTATACACATCACTGGGACGAAATCGAGTATTTCGACCTGGCGGTGGCCCATGCAGAAAAGGTCCCTGAACTGAAGGATGTTGTGGATGGCTGCAACGGATGCCATACCCCGATGGCTTTTGCTGCCGGACAACTGCCTCCTGCCCGCCCTTCGGAGGGTACCATGGCCAATGAGTCGGTCTCGTGCGAAGTCTGCCACCTCATCAAAGGCACCACCAGCGACCCGCCGTTTAATTTCAGCTATATCATCCAGCCGGGCCCGACAAAGTTCAGTTCCCGTGAAAACCCGAAAGAATCCCCGGCCCATAAGATCGAGGTAAGCCCGTTCCACAGGACAACCGAGTTTTGCGGGACCTGTCATAATGAGAAAAACCCGTTCGGTGTCTGGGTCAAGAGTACGCAACTCGAATGGAAAGAGGGGCCTTATGCAAAAGAAGGGGTGAGGTGCCAGGATTGCCATATGCCAAAATCTCCTTTTATTTATGCTTCCATGGGGCAGCAATATGATGATGCCCGCCTTCACCTGTTCCATGGGGCGCATGACCCGGGAAAGGTCAGGGGTACCATCGAGTTGAGGATCAATCCTGATATCAGGGAAGCTGAACCGGGTGAGGTTGTGGTCTTTACCGTAGCGCTCTTTAATGCGAAAACCGGCCATAAATTCCCGACCGGATCGGTGGAGGACCGGATTGCCTGGCTGAATGTCGAAGCTACAGATGCAAAAGGCAAGGTGTATCATCTCCCGGTGGATAAAAAAGGATTCCAGGGGGAAGAGTACACGATTTCGGGCGATTACCTGGCTTACCAGGATATGGGGATGCCGCTTGGTATAACAGATTTCAAAGGGGTGCAGCGCGATGGTATCCCGGCAGGCAACAGGATCTTCCGCATGCCTTATTTTGATAAAGATGGCAATATGACGATCATGCAGTGGAACACGGCATCCCAGGGTGTGGATTACCGCCTGGGACCGAGGGAAACAAAGACCGAGACCTTTACTTTCCAGCTTCCTTTTGATGCCGCTCCCGGTGAGATGAAAGTCACCGCTGTGCTGAATTACCAGTTACTGGTGAAGCCCGTTGCCGACTTTCTGAAGGTTCCGGCGGAAGAATCAGAAATCATGCTGGTCAACAGCCATACGACAGAGATAACAGTATTACCCTGAAACTGTAATTATGTAATTAACAATTTAACAGTGTAACAATTTAACAATGTAACAATTTAACAAGTAATGATGAAATCAAGCTCTTACTATCTGGCTTACTTATCCTTGATTCCTGATAATCAGGATTGCCAGCGCTATCCCGGCATTTGCCCGCAAATACCAGATGAGCTGCACCACCTGTCATTCCCCGGCCATGCCAAGGATCAAAGCCTTCGGCGAAGAGTTTGCAGGCAACGGGTTCCGGATGAAAGATACGGAAGCTCCCCGTTATTTTGTGAATACAGGCGATGAAAGGCTCTCCCTGCTAAGGGAAGTCCCGCTGGCCATCCGGCTTGAAGGGCATATGACCTATGACAATGAAAACAGCGATGCTTTTGAATTTGGTTTCCCTTTCGGGGTGAAGCTCTTGTCAGGTGGCGAAATATCAAAAAAGTTTTCCTACTATTTCTATTTCTATCTTTCTGAACAAGGCAAATTAGCAGGGATTGAAGATGCTTTCCTGACCTACAGCGATTTGTTCGGTACCGGGATTAACATCACCGCGGGCCAGTTCCAGGTCTGTGATCCCCTGTATAAAAGAGAACTCCGTTTAATGCTGGAAGATTACAAGATTTATACCCTGAAACCGGGGACATCTTCCATTTCATTGAAGTATGACAGGGGGATTATTGTCGATTATGGAATTGAGGCGACAGGTACCAGCTTTGTCGGGGAGATCGTCAACGGCAACGGGATTGGCGAGGCCGGCACTAATTTTCTCTTCGACAAGGACAAATACAAGAATTATTTCATCAAAGGCTCCCAGGCGATCGGGAAAAAGATTGATGTCGGGCTGTTCGGATATTTCGGCAAAGAAGCGCTGGCCGACACTTCCAATGCCATGACCAACGACGTGATCTTCTGGGGGCCCAACCTGACTTTTAACATGGATGAGAAATTTAGTCGTGAACATCCAGTATGCCCGCCGGACCGACTCCGAAGTTTATACCGGCGAAGAAGGCGCGTTATTCATGGAAGATGTGCTGACCCACGGTGGCTTTGCAGAGATCATTTTTGCCCCCAAAGGAGATATGAGCAACTGGTATCTTACTTTGCTCGGCAACTGGATAGACTCGGATATGGATGAGCTGGATTACAGCAGCGTGTCTTTTTCTGCAGGATATCTGATCAGGAGAAATATCAGGCTGGTCGGGGAATATACCAGGCAGTTTGCCAATGAAGAATATGGCAGGGCAAGTATCGGTTTTGTGGCGGCTTTCTGATCTGCTTTGCAGCTAAAAAGTATAATAATTCACCTTATTGACTGCAACGGTCATCTCCACATTTTTCAGATCAATCGAATAATTCTCGTCATTTTGCAGTGAAACCGTTTTCATCAGCGTTTTTCCGCCGTTTTCATCTTCCGTGGTCATCTCCATCACAAAACCCGGAACCGATAAGGTATTGTGCTTGGCAGCCATCTTGCAGGCCCTGAAAACACCTATGTCATTAGGCAAAGTAACCTGGTCGGTGAGCCATACTTCGCCGAAAATCTTTTTATAAGTATACGTATACTTTTTACAGGCATAGCCAAGGATATCCTTTGTAATATCAGTGGTACAATTTCCAGCTTCTTCAGGTCTTCTGCCGGAGGGTATTTGTATCCACCTGCATTATACATGGGTGCCGCCCCTTCACCCATCCCGAAGATCTGGATGGCTACTTCATTTTTCTTATCAATGACCGTCTCAGTGCCGTTTCCCTTCACCATCATGTTTACTGCGAAAGTTCTCCCCATCCGACTGGTACCAGGTTTTGATGTTTACAGTGCGCATCAGTTCGTTGTTTTTGGCATAAAATTCCATCACAAAAGCATTGGACTTGTCAAAATTATATACTTCCTCCCAGGTAATACCGGAAGGGTTAACAGGCAGATTTGCAGAGATCAGCAATAGGGCGAATGTGGTCAGGATCAGGCTGTGCAGGGCTTTCATAAGAATTATTTTTAGAGCCAAAGATATTTGAATTATTATTAGGTTTATATTCCTTCAGCAGATTAATCTATGAAGACAATATAGGAATCCAGCAGGATTTTGAAAAAATGACTGACATTCATTCAGTCGCCACATTATTTTTAACATTTAATTAACAAGTGTTTAACTAACAGATGATTAAATTTGATGCTGATCTTGTTAAATTAAATATTTTCACACCTTCAGATCCTAAATCGAAAATCTTAAATCAAAAATCTTAAATCGAAAATCATTATGGACTTATCCTTACATTAACATCTGGGCGGTGCTGGTATCAGCGCTCGCTTTCTGGGTCCTGGGCGCCCTCTGGTACAGCCCTGTTTTATTCGCCAAACGCTGGCAGAAAGAAGTTGGATTTAAAGAGGAAGAGATCAGCAAAACAAACATGTTCATGGTGTTCGGTCTCAGCTTCCTGTTGATGCTTTTTATGGTCTGGGCCCTGAACTTCGTTATTAATTCTCATAAGCCTGCAGATGTCAGCCTGCTCATGGGGTTACATTATGGCGCTTTCACAGGATTTTTCTTCTCCATGCTCACCATGGGGATCAATTATCTGTACCAGCGCCGCAGCCTGGTCCTTTGGCTGATCGATGGGATCTATGTCCTTCTGGGATTGTCCATTGCCGGGATGATACTTGGCGCATGGAGATAAAGGATGAAAATAAGTTCTACATTTATCACTTCGAAATATTTTGCTTCGAATTCGACTAAATTTGAACTTATTATTTTAAAGGCTAATCCATGTCTAATCAAAGGCAGCTGGTCAGAACTCTCGGCCTGACTTATGTCATCATCTTTGTTGTTGCAAACATCATCGGATCAGGCGTATATAAGAAGATCGCCCCGATGGCGGCAGAACTGCACTCTTCGGTGTGGATACTCATGGCATGGATCGTCGCGGGGATCATCACCATTTTCGGTGCATTGAGCAACGCTGAAGTAGCCGGTTTACTGGCCGATACAGGTGGAGATTATGTCTACCTGAAGAAGATCTACAACCGGTTTTTCTCGTTTTTATACGGCTGGTCGTTGTTCGCCGTGATCCAGACCGCAACGATTTCCTCTCTTGCATACGTTTTTGCACAGTCGATGAACAGCATCATCTCCATACCCGAGCTTTTTCCCTCCCTGCAGACGGTAACCATTGGAGGGGTGTTCTTTCCTTTTCAGAATTCAGGGGTAAAGCTCACCGCTATCATCCTCATCCTGCTTCTCACCTTTCTGAATATCAGTGGCCTGAAAAGCGGCGCCCGGACCAGCAAATTCATACTTGGGCTGGTGTTCGCCGGGTTGTTTGTGATCGTGATCTTCGGACTTATCAACATTAAATCCGTTCCGGATAATTTCATAAATATCGGGGATTTGACCGGCAGGAACAGTAACGATTTCTTCATTTTTCACTGCCATGCTTGCGGCTTTCTGGGCCTACCAGGGCTGGGTTTCTGTTGGGTTTATCGGCGGCGAGATCAAAAATCCCAACAAAAACATCCCGAAAGGAATTGTAATAGGGGTTTTTATCGTGATCTTTATTTACCTGCTGGTGAACGTGACCTACCTCGCTCTCTTATCGATTCCTCAACTGGAACAGATCTATGCATCCGACAACCAGATTGCAGCGGTAGAAGCGGTCAGGAGTTTCTGGGGAAACGGCGGGGCTTTGTTTATCGGCCTGCTGATCCTGCTGACTACCCTGGGATGTACCAATGCCAGTATCCTTACCGGTGCCCGTCCTTATTATGCGATGGCCAACGATCGTCTTTTTTTCCATAGTATCGGCAAACTGAACAGGGCCAATGTCCCCGGCAATTCGCTGCTGTGGCAGGGAATATGGGCCTCGGTGCTGGTCCTGTCAGGGACTTTCGACCAGCTGACCGACATGATCATTTTTGCCGTATTCATTTTTTACGGGGCCACCTCCCTGGGAGTGATCATCCTTCGCCGCAAAATGCCCGATGCCCACCGTCCTTACAAAGTCTGGGGATACCCGGTGGTACCGGCCATTTATATCATGTTTTGCCTGTATTTGTGTTTCAACACGATCATTACCCGGCCTCGTGAAGCAGCTATAGGAACGGCACTGATATTGGCCGGTATCCCGGTTTACCTGTTGCTGCAAAGAAAATATAGAAAATCAGCGTAACGGAATCGTAAAGTAGGATACCTTTGATGCCTGTTTTTATAGCCCTGTAACTGAACTCTTGTAATGGCTGAAACATTGACAAATAAACCCTGGGCACTGGCTTCATTATCGGTCTCCAATATGCGTGCTGTTCCGGATCATGCTTCCGAACTGGTTTCCCAGGTGATGATGGGAACCCCCCTGAAAGTACTGGACTTCAGGGATAAGTTCTACCAGGTCCAAACGCCTGAAGGATACCTGGGCTGGCTGGATGCCAAAGGTCTGGAACTGCTCACCGAACCGGGGAAATGGAGGCATGGAAAAGATCGCCCCGCTTTTTTTACAATAGGATTTCCGGCTTTGCTTACAATACTCCCGGCAATGAGATTGATATGTGATATTGTTACTGATCTTGTTCTTGGCGACCTGTTTGAAGCTGAAGAATCAGATAATGGATTTTTGAAGATAAAGCTTCCGGATGGACGTATTGGCTTTGTCCCGCAGAGCCGAATGTATTTCTTTTGAGGAATGGATTTCCCTGGAACCGGATGTTGAAGCTGTAATATCATTTGCAAAACGAATGATGGGATTTCCCTATCTGTGGGGCGGAGCTTCCAGCAAAGCGGTCGATTGTTCGGGTTTTACCAAGCTGCTTTTCTATTCCCAGGGGATCATCCTTGCCCGCGACGCTTCGCAACAGGTCAAATACGGCGAACCGGTCGATATCGGCCGGCTGGAAAACCTGGAAAAGGGCGATCTGCTCTTTTTCGGGAGCTCGGCAGAACGGCCCGGCCATGTGGGCATCCACCTGGGAAACGGCGATTTCATCCATTCCTCCGGCAGGGTGCACATCAGCAGCATTATCCCCGGCGACCCGAAACACGACCCGAACCGGAACTTTGTGGCTGCCCGCAGGATTGTGAATTCACTGGATACTGAAGGGATTACAAGCGTGGCAAAGCATCCGTGGTACATTTAAATGTTGAATTCTAAATTCTGAATGTTGAATTTGTTTCAAGTAGCGAGTATATTTTTCAATGCCACCAAAACACTAAAACACAAAATATCAGAAAAGAGAAAAATCTTTCGTGTAATTTAGTGCCTTAGTGCTTTCGTGGCTAAAAGAACTGTTAAACAGAGCCTCAAACATCAGAAATCAAATCCAGATCTAGATCGTAAACTGTAAATTGTAATTACTTCCTATGTTCCGGAATAAAATCTATCGGTCTCTATTTCACTCTCATCCTCCTGCTATCATTGCTTCTGATCTCTTATCATCCTGTGATACAGAATAAGTCAGCGGAAAACATCATCAGTTTCCGGCGAAAAAGCAGGACCGGAAACAGAAGTTGAGGCGACAGATGAGTCACGCCGGTATATGCCATGCTGGTATTACCGCGAAACCCGGCTCCCGGGGAAAGCTTTCCGCATCCTGGCCACAGGGGGAAGAATATCCGCAAAGCTAAGATCAAGGTCAGCGGCCCGTCGGGCGAACTGAAATCCACGAAAAGTAAAAACGGCGAAGAACTTGCCCTACTGGCGGATAGATGATTTTGCCGGAGGTCCTGCAGGTAAATATAAGGCCACCCTGGTTGTGGATAAAAAGGAGGTCAGTAACCTGGAGTTTGAAATTTCATCCCCGCAGGGGATCCCCAGCAAAGGTAGTGGTATGGAAGACGAAAAGAGGCTGGGACAGCGGCATGGAAACCATCTATTCGGCCTGGGTAAATGCTTTGTTCCAGGGCTGCGACGAACAGACCTCATGGTCGTCGCTGCATGAAGTGACCCAGGATAAAGACCGTAATTTTCTTTACAACTATCTCTCCCTGGGAGAAGATGACCCTGACGGTAAAACCAAAGTGATCATGGAACCCGACTGTGCCGATAATCCCTTTTTCCTGAGGGCTTATTTTGCATGGAAGCTGGGACTTCCGTTCGGTTATCATATCTGCGACAGGGGATGGGTGGGAAGGAGCCCCAGAACAGGGCAATGGATCACCAATGAAACTTCTTCTTCGAAAAGCAACCCGGTACTGGCTTTCAATTCATTTGTCAGGAGAATTATGGATGGCGTTCATTCAGGTACGGCCCGCACAGCCCTCGATAATGAGAATTCCGATTATTATCCTGTTTCTCTTGAACGGGAGGCCCTGCGCCCGGGTACCGTTTATGCTGATCCTTACGGGCATACGCTGATCCTCGTAAGCTGGGTGCCACAGACTAAAGACCACCCCGGACTGCTTCTTGCAGTAGATGCCCAGCCCGATAACACAATAGCGATCAAACGGTTCTGGAAAGGGAATTTTCTTTTTAACACTTCAGAAGTAGTCGGGGAGCCGGGATTTAAGGCTTTTCGCCCTATTGCATTTGAAAACGGTAAGTTACACCTGCTTAAAAATGAAGCGCTGAAGGCATTCAGCCGGCTTTGCACCCTTTTCGCTGCAGCAGCAAAAAATGGATAGCGAGGATTTCTATCTCGCCATGGAACGATTGATCAACCCGGAACCGCTTGATCCCGAAGAAGCACTGGCAGACCTGGTGCAGGCGCTTCATGAGCAGCTTCTGGTCCGTGTCAAATCGGTGGCTAATGGCGAAGCTTATCTCAAATCACATCCCGGGAGCTGTGATCTCCATGCCTTCAAGCGCCAACGGTATTTTCCTTGCCGGTGGCCCCTGGGAAGATTATTCAACGCCAAACCGCGATTTAAGGCTCCTGATCGCTATGGATGCGGTACTTGACTTTCCGGAACAGGGTTGCCGGTTCACCTGATGACTTTAAAATCTCCAGGAATAAATCGCCTGAAGAAATTACTAGCAAGCCTTCAGTCCTTACTCAACAAAAAGGTTTCCGAACTTACCATTACCTATACCCGTTCCGATGGCATCACCACAGGAACTGACTGTAGCGGAAATCCTCAAAAGAAGGGACGCCTTTGAGATGGCTTATAATCCTAACGACTGCATTGAATTACGTTGGGGCGCTCCTGAGAATAGTGACGAAAGAGCCACATGCCGGCGCCAGGCCCCGTCGTATCAGCAGCAAAACCATGGAATCGGTAAGGAAATGGTTCAATCAGCGGCTGCATCCCCCAACATAAGTATGAATCCACCAAGCGTCTGTGTGATCTTCTTCAAATGAAAATACCCTGTATATACAAATGAAAAAGGGCTATAGTGAGATGCCATCTCATTACAGCCCCAATTTGATCCGGGTGGTATTAGTCCGTTTTTCTGATTGTGTACCTGTTCACGTCAATTTCACTTGGAAACCCGAGATTGATGTTGTCCGTTTTTCTGATTGAGTACCTGTTCACGTCAATTTCGCCGGGAAACCCGAGATTATTGTCGGTTTTCCTGATTGAGTACCTGTTCACGTCAATTTCGCCGGGAAATCCGAGATTATTGTCCGTTTTCCTGATAGAGTACCTATACAGGTCGATTTCGCTGGGATATCCGGGATTTTGATCTGAATATATCTGAGCCGGTTCCCAGGTACTGTTAGGCCTGTACTGTTGCCTGTCTTGTTGCGCGTTTCCAATGAGGAAACCGAACATCAACGCGATAAAGATTAACTTTTTCATGGCTTTAAATTTTATGATTCAATAATGCTTTATCATTTCATAAAGTGTGCCAACGATTATATCTAAATATATATCAATGAGTTATGTGATGATTCGGGAGAAGATACAAATAGGATCAGTGTACATATTGCGAGTAAAAATGTACGATTACGGACATTTCTTTAAATCATAATTAACTGTGCCATATGTTGAAATTATGGCAGCACTTGAAGAATTATTAAGAAATGAATAATTTTTTTAATTATATACGTTGTTTTCAAAGTACTTTTTAAACTTAAAACAATGGAAACAAAACAGTATCCATCAGTTTATGAACAGCTACAGCATCAAGATGATCATCGTTTCAGTACTGGCCATTTTGCTGCTTATCCCGTCGTTTCCTGATACAGGAGATCATCCAGGAGCGGATTGACCTGGGCGAAAAGGTGAAAAATGAACTTTACCTCCAATGGGGTGGAAAACAGGTGGTTGCCGGTCCGGTATTGAATGTGCCGTTTTCGGTGACGGAACCGGGGGAGAATAATCAGGTAACCAATGAACGACATGGGGTGGCGCATTTTCTGCCTGAAACATTAATAGCGGATGGGGTTCTGTATCCTGAAACAAGGAAGCGCGGGATTTACAAAGTTGTGGTTTATGAGGGAAAACTCAAATTGACAGGTACGTTTGCACAGCCTGATGTTTCACAGCTGGATCTTCAAAATGCCCAGTACAACTGGAGTGCAGCTTATTTCACCATTGGGGTTTCAGATATGCGGGGTATTAAAAACCTTCCGGAATTGGTTATAAATGGGCAGAAATGCAAAGTTGAGCCGGGTGTTGCCGATACCGATCTGTTCCAGTCGGGAATTACTGTAAAAGCCAATTCTGTTGACCTGGATCAGCCCATGAATTTTGAAATAGAACTGGTTTTAAACGGATCAGAGGACCTGTCGGTGGAGGCGCTGGGGAAAACGTCAGAAGTTACCATGAAGTCTGACTGGGCGGATCCGGGTTTTACCGGCGGATTTCTTCCGGCCAATCGCCAGGTTACTGCAAATGGATTTACGGCTGATTGGCAGGTGACCCACCTGAACCGCAATTTTCCGCAGCAATGGATCGACCGTAAATACAACACACACGAAGCTGGTTTTGGTGTTGAACTACTCATCCCGGTTGATCATTACCAGAAATCGATGCGTTCGGTAAAATATGCCATCCTGTTTATTGCACTGAACTTTATCATCTTCATTTTCATTGAAATTAAAAGCAAAACCAGGATCCATCCGTTCCAGTATTCGCTGGTGGCTTTTGCGTTGCTGATTTTTTATGCGCTGCTGACTTCCATCGGCGAACAAACCGGGTTTAACATGGCTTACCTGATTTCGGCCGTGGCCGTCACTTTGCTGATTTCGTGGTATGCTTTTACCATACTGCGAAAATTACGAATGATGTCCTGGATAACGCTTTTACAAACGGGCCTGTATTTGTTCCTGTTTACCATACTGCAGTTGCAGGATTACGCGCTGCTGGCCGGAAGCATCGGGCTGTTTGTGATCCTGGCCATCATCATGCGTGCATCGCAGCAGATCAAATGGTATTCGGAAGGATGATGAACAGACGAAAGAACGATCAGCCGATGTTACATTAAATGGTAAATCGAAGATCGCCTGATCTGGCTTGCGCCCGATGAAAAAATCCGCCAGCCCCCTCCCGGGGGGAAGGGGAACTAATCATCCTGCCGGAAACCGATCTTTTTTCGGTTTGCCTGTTCATCCTGTTGTTGTTTTGATAGTTCAAGCTGTTTGAGATATTCAAAAACAAGCAGGATGCTATCATCATGGCCTGCAAGTTTTTGTTCTATTTTTTCAAGTCTGATTAGAATGTCTTTATGGACAAGAAGCATTTGGCGCAGTCGGGTATAAATACGCATAATCTGTATGTTGACTTTAATGCTTCTATCGCTATTTAAAACACTAGATAGCATTAAAACACCATGTTCGGTAAATGCAAAAGGCAGTTTTCTTCTACCTCCCCAACTTGATGTCGCAAATTGCGACTTCAAGTTTTCAAACTCCTCAATATCCAATTGAAACATAAAATCTTCAGGGAAACGATCTAAATTCCTTTTTACCTGTTCATTTAAGCGTCTGGTTTCCACTGCATACAATTCTGCCAAATCATTATCCAACATCACTTTTTGACCTCTAATAAGATATATCTTATTCATAATCAATTCATCAGGGACTAATAATTTACTCTTATCGGCCATAATACCAGGTTTTTATTATTAATCCGCTTTTTCCCGAAAATATACCCGGTCGATTTACGGAAAATTTTCTGAAGTAAGGAATGAGATCGGGCGAAATCCCGATCAGCCGATCGGCCGATATAACATTAAATGTCAGATCGAATATCGCCTGATCGCGCTTTCGCCCGATTTAAAAAAAGCCGCTCCCGGGCAAAACATCCTTGCAGTTTATTTGTTGAAATAGATATACCGGGAGTAAACCATACTGAACCGGATCAGAATAAAGTGATTTGTTTATGAAAACCAGGAAAGTCGAATTAGTCATGCAGCCGCGCGAACCTCACTGGGTGGGCGACGGATTCAGGGTGCATAATTTCATTCCCAGCGGGTACCGCCTGGAAATGGAACGGATGAATCCCTTTATTTTGCTCGACTATCATTCAAAATACTATTACCCTCCAACGGACAAACCCAAAGGAGTGGGCGTACACCCTCACAGGGGCTTTGAAACAGTGACCATAGCCTACAAAGGCAGGGTTGCCCATCACGACAGCAGCGGCGGCGGCGGGATCATCGGTGAAGGAGATGTCCAGTGGATGACGGCCGCCTCAGGGATCTTGCATAAAGAATACCACGAAAAAAGCTGGAGCGAACAGGGTGGCGACTTCCACCTGGTCCAGTTGTGGGTGAACCTGCCTGCGAAGGATAAAATGTCGGAACCGAAATACCAGCCCATCACCAATAACATCATGGGGAAAGTGCAGCTCCCATCGGATGCAGGAACGGTTGAAATTATTTCCGGGACCTACCAGGGGACCAAAGGCCCTGCAACTACTTTTTCGCCCATCAATCTTTTAAATGCGAAGCTGAAAAAGAATGGAAAGGCGGAGTTTACTTTCCCTGCAAATTACAATACTGCCCTGCTGGTCATCGAAGGTAGCATCATAATAAACGAAGATGAAAAAGTGCCCTCCGATCATTTTGTCCTGTTTGAAAACGAAGGAGAATCATTCACAGTACAGGCAACAGAAAACAGCCTTGTACTGGTCATGAGCGGAGAGCCTTTCAACGAGCCCATTGCCGCCCACGGGCCGTTCGTCATGAATACCATGGAGGAAATAAGAGAAGCGTATAACGATTATCACAGGGGAAAATTCGGGCACCTTGAAGGTTGATCAGACGATATCCCGAACAGACGATCATATGATATTCGATTGATTTAGGAAATTAAATATTACATCGTCCGATCGCCTGATCGGGATATCGTCCGATGAAAAAAGCCTGCCAGCCTCCACCCGGCCTCCCCCACCTGGAGGAGGAGAAACGATGGCTTTTCTGCTGTTTCCCAGATTTGTCAAAGATGCAGCCAGGAAATAGCAAAAAAACCTCCGAAACGAATTATTTATTGTTGTGGTCAGCCAGTTTGGTCTTTTAGATATTTAAAGGAAATGGTTGCAATCACAGAATCCTTTGCTAACCCAATGTTTAATGTATGATTTTGCTGGTGTAGATTTTTCCACCGGTTGTAATGGCAACAATGAAAAACCCTGATGGAAGGTCCTGGATGCTTAAACTAACCGAAAAGCCTGGTAACTGGTTATAATAATATTTCTCCATGACCTCCCTTCCACTACCGTCAAGGATTTGCAACTGATAATCTAATTCATCAGATGACACATTTTTTAAAACAATAGTGTGATCAAAATAATACTCAATGGCAATTAGAGAGTCATTTTCAGGAGTATTGATTGCCGAATCGACAGCTACTGTGATTTGGATTGTATCGGATTGAACACAGTTAAAATATCCCGTTTCAACCATAATCTGGTGAGTGCCGATACCATATTCAGCTGCATTAATGACGATGGCATTGCTGTCCGATCCATCGCTCCACAGGTAGCTGTCAAAATAATCCGGAAGAGTGAGAATTAGTTGGCTGAGAATATTCAGGGTTGTATCCTGAACCGGAATGCCCATAGCGGTTTTAATTTCAGGATCAAGCAAATCACAGAATCCGGCAAAACTCCCATAAGTATGACCACCTTTGGCATAGGCCTGCAAATTTTCCGTCTGTCTTGAGGAAGAGGATCCCGGATATTCTTCGTAATAGTAGTATACCCGGCCAAGGCCGACACATACTTTAGCCGGATCTAACGGATACGGATAATCACCATACGCAGTATCCAAACCTGAAAAAACGCGATCGTCTTTTGACTTTAAGGGTTTGTTGAATTCCGGAGACATTTCATAGGTCAAAAGTTTAAATCTCCAAGAATTTATTCTGAATACCTGGCCAATATAACAATTCATCCATGAGGACGGATTGAAAACAATGGTATCGTTCTTATCGATATATCCATATTCATAATAAACAGTGTCAATTCCCCAACTCGGATCCCAATGATCGATGGTTTCCTTCCATAGCCCTTTTTTATGGTATACCACTGAGGAGGTATCCTTTTGAACACCTGTAATATCGTAAAGAGAAATTTTTGTCATGATGAGCGAACCGGTTGGCCCATATGATTCATATTTGTTTTTAAATTGAAACCGGTCCCCGGCCTGAAAATCATAAAAATCCATCATGTCCGGCATTTGTATTCCAACCCCTTCTTTTTCAAGTCCTGCCAGGGTATAGTGTTTTCCTGATGTTTGAAAATCAGGAAATTTAACGATCCCATGAAATTTTGACATGATCAGCGTATCCGGGACGCCACCATACTGGTCAGTCAGCAAGATGATCTTCACCGAATCCGCTGAGCCGAATAATGTGTCCTGTACAACCTGTGAAAGCGTTGCGGTTATTATGTTTTGTGTGGTTTTAATAATCCATTCATCCCCGGGTGAAACTTGTTTAGGAATGTAATAATTATCGGGTGAATGAAATAGATATCCGGTGTCAGTGATGTGAAGTTCCCGCTGTAAAAAGACAGGAATGTTTAATACCACATAGTTTCCACAATCCTTAAACACCCTGTTGAAGTAATAAACTGAATCGCCGGGGGAAAAATGAACCGAATCTATCCAGATATTACTGCATATCTGGGTTTTGTCTGTCATTCGGTAGTTAAAAATTTCTCCCGTTTGTATCGGGAGCCATCCCTGGGCAAAGATCAGACCGGGAATGGCCAGCAATATCAATAAAGATTTTAATCTCTTTATATTTAACATACATGCAGGTATTTTAATATGAATAAAATAACCATTACCAAATATAATAAAAAAAATAGAATTTGTCTCGTCCTGAAACACGTTTACATCAAAAATCCCCCGATCGGGGATACAGCCCCCTCCCAGCCTCCCCCCACCCGGGGGAAGGGAGAAGAGTTGCCGATGTTTATGTAATATAGCCATATATTTATTACCTTTGAAAGAGTCATTGCCAGGTAATTCTCGATGAGGATGTTTTATGATTTATTCAGCGGACCCTTCATGCGAAACAGAAACCCTGTCCTGTTTAACCCGGGGTTGTTGATCGCCCTGTTGATTTCGCTTCAATCATTTGCCGTCTTATCTCAATCCTCCGGAATCCGTTTCAACAGGATCACCATCAACCAGGGCTTGTCACTCAGTTCGGTATACTGTATTCACCAGGATAGCAAAGGCTTTATGTGGTTTGGAACCGAAGACGGGTTGAATAAATATGATGGAAAAAATTTCAGGATTTTCAGGAATATTCCCGGAGATACAAATAGCATTTCCTACAAATGGACAGAAATAATCCATGAAGACCTGTCCGGGAATCTATGGTTTGGCTCAAGAAGAGGATTAACAAAGTTTGATCCTGTCAATGAGATATTTTGTCAATATTATGCTGATGCACAGGACCCTGAGAGCCTTACCAATGACACCATCACAGCCGTGGCTGAAGATACCGGCAATAATCTCTGGGTTGGAACAGCCGGAGGTTTAAACCGGATTAATATCACAACAGGGGCCATTCAACGGATCTCTGTCAAGGGAAACGGCACCCAAAATATCGATTTGAGGATCAATGTGCTCCTTCCGGACAATAACGGGAACCTTTGGATCGGGAGCCAATCCGGGCTGTTTTACTATGACCATGATAACTTCCCTGGTTTCAAAGATTCACATGTCAGAAAATGCCCGGGATAATTTCATCATAATGGCCCTGGCTTTCAACAGGGAGGAGCTCTGGATCGGAACTGACCGGGGGTTGGGAAAGCTAGTTCCGGGCAAGGACGGCACAGCATATCATTTTATCAATAGTAACTTCGGAAACAGCCTTCCTCAGCAGGTCATCGAAAACATTTTGTTTGATGACAACGGTAAATTGTGGGTAAGCACAGAAGCAGGATTATATGGGTATGATTCATCAGACGGGTCGTTTACTTTGCTCATCGAATCCCTTGACGCTTCGAACAGCCTGGCCATCAACACGGCCAAATCCCTGTTTCTTGACAGCCATGGGATTCTCTGGTTCGGGACCCATGGTTCTGGATTATACCGCATCAATACCCTGAATAACCAGGTGAATAATTACCGGAATAATCCTGCCGACATGAGAAGTTTATCGGAAAATGCCATCAACTGCATTTTTGAGGACAGGTCGGGTGTCTTATGGATCGGAACCTTTGGCGCAGGGATCAGCATACTGGATCCGCAGGCCAATAAATTTGAATTGCTTTGCCATAATCCATTAATTCCAGGCAGCCTGTCCAGCAATTTTATCTGGTCAGTTTTTGAGGCATCTGACGGTACGGTATGGATTGGAACCAATGATAAAGGATTGAATTGTTATTCGCCTGGAACCGGGGTTTTTACATTTTATGATCACCGGGCAAACGATCCCTTTTCCCTGTCAGCTTCAACCGTAAGAAAAGTATACCAGGACAGCAAGGGCAACATATGGGTAGGAACGGATGGTGGCGGGCTGGACCTGTTAAACAGGGAAACAGGGCGTTTTTCTCACTTCAAACATAATCCCGCTGATCCATTTACCCTGTCAAGCAATTCTGTTCGCGTGATCTATGAAGATGATTCGGGGATTATGTGGATCGGGACCAGGGATGGGTTGAATAAATTTGATCCGGTGACTAAAAAATTCAAACGCTATGTCCATTCGCCGGAAGACACCACCAGCATCTCCCATAATTTTGTTTATTCTGCCATTTTAAAGGACAGCAGGGGCAACTTATGGGTGGGCACCTATGGTGGAGGATTGAACAGGATGAATATTGAAAATGGAACATTTGTCCATTATTTCAACCATCCGGATGATCCGGCCAGCCTTTCTGACGACATTGTATTTTCTGTTTATGAAGACAACCTGGGGATGCTGTGGGTCGGCACCAACAATGGGCTGGACCGCCTGGACCCGTCCACCGGTACTTTTATGCGGTTTGGGACCGCCCAGGGGCTTCCCAATGAAGTGATCTATGGCATTCTCCCTGATAATAACAACCATATCTGGATGAGCACTAATTTTGGAATTTTCAGGATGAACCTCACCGATTTGAGCATTACAAATTTTGATGTCAATGACGGGCTTCAAAGCAATGAATTCAATGGGGGGGCGTTTCACCGTGGTAAAAGCGGAAAACATTACTGGGGCGGTGTTTATGGCTTAAATATCATAGAGCCGGACGAGATCATGCCGGCTAAAAACCAGTCCAATGTGGTGATCACCAAATTAGTGATCCTTGGCAAAGAAGTTCATGTAAATAGTTCAACGTTTTCCGGGCTTAAATCGTCTGCTAATGGTAAAATCGTCGCGGATGGGGAAGATCTGTACATTGCAAAGAACATTTCGTACGCATCCGAAATCATTCTAAACTATAATCAGCGATTCATCAGTTTTGAATTCAATGCATTGAACCATCCCCCTTCACAAAAAATGAGCTATTCCTATCGCATGGAAGACATAGAAGACAATTGGAATTATTCGGGCGACAGGAATTTTGTGACCTATGCCAACATGAAACCGGGCACTTATGTTTTCACGGCAGATGCGACGAATAAGGATGGTTTTTCAAGTCCCGATCCTGCCGGGTTGATCATTACCATCAATCCCCCTCTCTGGAACACCTGGTGGTTTAACGTACTGGAAACTGCAGCCATCATCGTCCTGATCATTTTCATTTACAGATACCTGTTAAAAGCGAAGACGAACAAGCTGCTTGCGGCGCAGAACAAGGAAATATTTGCTGCGAATCAACTGCTTGAAGATTCTCAGAGGCAACTGAGGGAACTCAATGCCACCAAGGATAAATTTTTCTCCATCATTGCACATGACCTGAAAAACCCATTCACCAGCCTGCTCTCCATCAGTGAATTGATGTCAAAAAACTATAATACGCTCGACGAGGAAGACAAAATAAGCAGTCTGTTAAGTTTTCACAGATCGGCCCGGCGGATCTATGCTTTACTTGAGAACCTGCTTACCTGGTCAAGATCACAAACAGGGCGGATTGAATTCAATCCGGTCGACTTCAATATTTCAAATCTTGCCATGGAATGCATCAGGCTATTCACCCTGCATGCGGAGAAAAAGGGGATTACCCTTCAACTCAACGCAAAGGAAAACATAATGGCACATGGCGACCCTGAAATGATCAATACGGTTTTCCGCAACCTGCTCCACAATGCCATAAAATATAGCCGCAACGGAGGTACCATGGAGCTGGATATCATGCTGGATGACGGAATGATCAGGGTTTCAGTCAAAGACGAGGGAGTTGGCATATCCGGGGATAATCTCAAGGGGCTTTTCAACCTGGCTTCTCAAAGCGTATCCAAAGGGACAGACGGAGAAAAAGGCACGGGGCTGGGGCTGATTATCTGTAAAGAATTCGTGGAGAAAAACGGGGGCAGGCTTACCGTAAAAAGTGAACCGGATAAAGGCAGCACATTTAGTTTTTATTTGCAGGCAGGAAAAGGCAAAAGATCACACAGGGACATCAGCGATTACCTGTAGAATATGAATGTCCCGGAATGAGTAGCTTAAGAATCAGGCTTTAATTAAATACTATCAGTTTTTTTGCACCAACCTCAATATTATTAACTGTAAGCTTGTAAACGAATACGCCAGGATTAAGCAGATCCGTTGAAAATGTATGCAAATGCTCCCCTGCTGATACCTTTTGATTTTCTATCTCTAAGATCTCTTTGCCGTGTATATTATAAACTGCCAATTTCACATATGCGTTTTGAGAAATATAGTATGCAATATTTGTTGACGATAGATTTTTTTGCCGGATTCGGAAAATTCTGGTATAATTCTGCAAATAGACCGTTGCTTCCGTTCATTTCATTCACACCACTGGGGAACCTCTCAAATACATAGAGATTACCATCAGTCCCTGCAATAAATAAACAGTTATAAGCCACTGTCAAATGTCCACCTTGTGTACTATGCCATTTGGCAGTATGATCATATAAGTCAATAGCATACACATCAGTTTCAGAACTAATAAACACATACCCGTTAGCAACTACCGGAGGAAATGAGATATTGGAATTTTGTGTAAAGCTCCAGAGGATATCTCCGGTATGGACATCACAGGCATGCAATATTCCGCTGTTAATGCAGTACAGGACTCCGTCATGAACAGCAGGAGTTATAAACTGTCCTGATTTTGTCCAGAGCTCTTCATGTGAATCAAGGCTGACTGCAGATTGATAATACTGAGATGTTGTGATAATGATTCGTGAATTGGTATCTATAACCGGAGCAGAATTCATGGAATAACCTACCCAACTATTTGGCAGATCATCCTTATCCCAGAGCAACATGCCTGAATGTGCATTCAATGCCGCCAGATAGCCATAGTCACTATTTGATGACGTGGTGAATGTGTATAAAGTGTCCCTGTAATAGGCAGGAGTCCACATATCATACTGAGGCAATTCATGAAACCAATACTCTGTTCCATTTATTGCATCAAACCCATAGGCGCCCCCGTAAGTACCCCCATTTATATAAACTCTTCTGTTCGCAACGGTTGGTGCAAAATATCTTTCCCACTGCGCACCAAAAGGTGATTCCCACACTATTGCACCTGTATATAGATCGAAAGCCCTTAAATAGGTACTTCCGGATCCATCACATATCTGAACGTAAATATTTCCATAAGCAAAAGACGGTGGGTTTATAGAAAATAATTGATTATAGTGTTCTTCCCATTCAATTGCTCCTGTTTCAAAATCAAGGACATAAACACCCTGATTATTGTTAAACCCATCAATAGTGACTATTACACTATTGTTAACAACACATACTGGATTAATTGACTCTTCATAAAAATATTTCGACCATTTCAATTTAAGCGGAACTGAAATAGAATCAGTATTATTAAATCCTGTGTGTTGTGGATCATTGCCAAACATTGTCCAGCTGCCAGGTTCCTCTTCTACGATATTGATTGATATTTCGGAGAAAGCTCCCCAATTACCCAAAACATCTTTCGCATGAAAATATAATATATGCTCACCATTTGTCCAATTATCTGTCGCTAAGACAATCTCAAACTCCTCTGTTACTTCATCAAACAGGCCATCGACCGCTGCAATTGCTTGTCCATCTCCATTACCACCGATATTGTCAACGAAGCACTCTGCTTCAGCTACTGATGAAACTGCATAATCAGAGTCATCGGTAACGTTACCCTCAATCAGCAAATTAACGCCATTCCACTTTTCATATGCATCAGGAATTATTTCAGTAAATACAGGACCTTCGTTATCCGGACCCAATCCGGTTGAAAATGACCAGGAATAATCGTCATCCGGGCTTCCTTCTGAAATCCCGTTAAAATTACCGTCAAGTCCATTACCGGCAGTATCTGATATCATTCCTGAAAGGGTTACAGTTATTTCATTTTCTATTGGCAACAGGACACCGGGAATTAGCGTTATAATATTATTATCCGGATCATGCACAATAGTTTTCGCTAATTCGTTTCCATTTTCCTGCTGAATAATGATCTTGTCATCGCTAAGTGTGGCTGATTTCATTTTTTCAGAAAACAGGACCTGGATCTCAATATTTGTTCCAACCATTTGAACACCAGGAAGAGGGGATGTGTGATATACTTCCGGAGGAGTAATATCAGGGTACCTGGTCGATGCTTCAAACTGAAAAATACCCCAATCATTTGCAAATAGCACTTCTTTGTATTGATTGGCATCAGTATCATCAACATATATGTTATCATCAAGTCCACCCGGGTAACCTAAATAATTACTTTCCCACAACAACTGAAAACCATCGGCACTGAACACTTTCAGGGAAGAAGATCCCACAATTACTTCCAGGCTGGAAGTTGAATCAATATTATCGATTTCAACACCAGTTATTAAATCACCGGAAACCGTAAATGAGTTAACGACTGAAAAATCATCACACCGGATAAACGTAATCTGATTGTTATATCTTGCTGCAACAATATCCATAATACCATTTTGATCATAATCACATATATCCAGCGCTACCACATTATTAATACCCGAACTTTGCCATTGAAGTGAATGATTAATACCATCATATATCTGGATGATATTGTTTGTATTAAAGAAGACTATTTCGAGTGCATCATCATCATCACAGTTTTCAATTTCAATTCCTCCGATCCCGTTTCCCGTTTCAATACTCCTCCATTCCTCTAAATAAGTTTCTCCATTAATTACTGTTATAAAACCATCATAATCTCCAATTATAATTTCGACGACATTATCGTTGTCAACATCCGCCAGTTCGATAGAATTAATACTGCTGTTATTTGTTATTGTCGTCAACTCCTGATAGGTCAAACCATCAAAAATATATAAAATGGGACCGATTCCCACTATAATTTCATCCTGGGCTGATTCATTAATATTACCTAACATCATGCATTGGATTGAATTCCAATTATAAGGGAAAAGTGAGTGAATAAGTTTATGATCAACACCATTATAAGTTAAAATAGCACCACAGTCATAACCACTATTTGTCTGGTATGATGCACAAACAATTTCAAGTGTATCATCCGCATTTACATCAGAAGAACCTACTGAAAAAGGGCCATCCAGATCAATGCTTTTCCATTCGGTCTGATAGTAATCGAAACCGGCGACGTGCAAATGATCCGATGCTGTCGAGTTTATTCCTGAACCCCAGATAAATTCAAGGACACCATCATTATCAGCATCACCAATTCCTATTTCAGTGACGCCACTGTTTTCATCAGTATTTTCCCACAATTTTTGTTGTGTTGCAGCATCATAACATGCTATTGCTACAGAAAAATAATCGACACCAATTATTATTTCATCATTTCCATCTCCTTCCACATCAACAACCTTAAGTGTTTCATTTCCAAAATAGTTTGTGTTAAACTGCCATAAAGGAGTATGCAATGACCCGTCAAAGGCAGTTACATTGCCTGAGCTATGTGCGCCAATAATATCCGGAACATCGTCCTGATTTACATCACCAAGTTCTACCCAGGTGCCAAATCCACCTACATATTGCCATTCAACCGTATATGATGAACCGTCAATAATAAAGCCATCTGGTAAGATGATTTCCATTTCATTATCACCATCAACATCTCCTACAGCAACATCCCATCCACCGTATAAATCAGATTGATATTCAAGATTCATGGTAGCAGCATCATATACATGCAGATATTGATCATCATAGGTACTGCTTACTATCAGCAACTCTTTAAAACCATCATCATCACAGTCTGCTACAGTACTTTGCACAGCATCGGTTGAAATGGTTTCAAATACAGCATCCAACTCCATGGAGTCTCCTGAATAAATTTCCACAGTTCCATCTGCTGAGATAACGTAAATTTCCAGATCATTATCGTTATCAAGGTTAGCAATTTGCAGCACATGAATAGAGTTTGGTTCGTATATCGGACTTGTCCATTTTGCAGCATATTCATTGTGGTTGTATGAATATATTGTAAAGAAATTTGATTGATAGCCAATGGATCCATTGAACAATATTTCCTCAATTCCATCTCCGTCGAAATCATCACACCAAATATTACATGAACCTATTGAGGTGCCTAATTCAACTCTTTCCCAGATCCTGGTTAAATAGCTTGAATCAGGCTGCCCTGTAAGCTGGAGTGAAACAAGCAGGGCAAAAATGCTTAATGACACAGACTTGGTTTTCATAACATAAAATTTGCAAGGTTGTTTCGTATTAAAAGAATTCAGACTGTTTGGCTATAAGAGCTAAAGGGTAGCTCTACCTTTCAAAGGTACAAAATTCCGGTAAGTTATCAAAGATAAATTTTCAGATCGAATATCGCCTGATCGTGCTTTTGTCTGATTAACCTTCTTTTTCCCTCTTGTACCCGATCCGCTTCCTCTGAGCCTGTTCATCCTGTTGCAGCTTGTTATGTTCGAGTTGTTTGAGGTATTCGAAGATTAGCAGGATATTCCGGTCCTGTTCAATATCTTTCTTTTGCAATTGTTTAAGTTTTTTTAGTATGTCTTTGTGGGTCTCCAGCAGCTGACGCATCCTGGTAAATACCTTTATGATTTGGATGTTGACGATAATGGCCTTGTCGCTGTTCAAAACGCTAGCAAGCATAACAGCTCCATGTTCGGTAAATGCAAAGGGATTGTTCGGTGAGAACTTTAGCCGTTTAAGGTGGTCGCAATTTGCGACCACCATTCCTTACTATTAATCCACTTTTTGTAAAAATATACCCGGTGAGATGAGAGAAATATTCTGAAGGAAGGAAAGAGATCAGGCGATATGAGCGGAATATTATTCCCGGGAATTATATTATTAAGTAAAGAATTCCTATAAAAATCCATTGATATACTTGCATTTAGCTCTGAAAATTATTATCTTTATGTTCCTTAAAGCCAAGGAGGTAACCCATGAAAAAATCAATTTTGCTTTTAATAGCATTGTTTTCATTTGTGCTGATCAAAGCACAGAATTTTTCTTTTAATGATCATAAAGCGATAAAATCGTTTCCAGGGACATATTATCCCGGAGGCGGCAACAGGGATAATCCATACTCTCCCCTGGTATTGATAGTCCATGATTTCACATTTTGTGATCTTTCCCTGACAATTCTAACAGAAGACCTGGGCGCTACAGTCACGGTTATTAACAGCGAGGAGGTCGGCACAATTGATTTCAGTGATTTTTGCCTGATAGTCCTCGAACCGTTTTTCCCTAACGAATACGATACGATAAGCAAATATGTCGCAAAATTTGAGGCATTTGTCAGCCCGGGTGGCACCCTGGAAGTTCATGCAGGGTCTGTTCCTGATTTTCTCGTCCCTATGTTACTCCCCGGAGGCGTGGAAACAACGTACGGCTCTTTTGATGAAAATACCGTGATAGACCCTTTGCATCCGATCATTGACCAGGAGGTGCCTAGTCCATTTACAGGGTTATTTGGTGATTTATACAGTTTTATCAATACTCCTTCGGGCACTGTAATTATCACTCAAAATATGCTTGCAGAACCTACAACCATTGCTTATCCTTTTGGAAATGGCCTGATCACTGCCACAGGTTTCTCTTATGATGCTGAGGCTTGTTTCGGATTTGGAGACATTGGGGAAATGCTGCCTAATAACCTGGAATATTCCTTAAACCAGTGCGCTGCTCCAATACCACCGGTGCCAATTTCACCGTGGACGATCGCAATTGCAATAGGACTTATCCTTGGAGCAACGATCATTCGTTATAAAAGGAGCATATAATCTTGAATTTTTTCATTGTGGTCCTTTATTATAAAGACCGGACAAATTGCCCGGTCTGTACCGAAATTGACCATCTTAAAGTCCTGCTATTGAAAGATTCAGATGGTAAGGTTCCGACGGTGTGGACCTGTAAAATCATCAGCTCTGTCTACCTATTGTCCGGTTTGGCAACCCGAAGTTGGCTATTATCTAAATTTTTTAAGAACTTCTGATCAGGAAATAAACACCAATCTTAAAAGGCCGGAATAATAAAAAAGCTTATACAGGCAGAATTAAGGTCCGCAGGATTTCAGTATGATTAATCTATTTCACTTTTTCAACGATCAATACATAATCAATCTTCGCCCCATAGCAAAGAAAATATTGAGTAACATTTGGGACAACTGAAATGACTTCCCCTTCGAGCGAGTTCAGGAATTGCTCCAATTGCAGGTGAAAATTATCTTTCTTTATCTCAAGGCGGTATACTTTATACTTCATAGTTTTTCTTATTTATTTGATTTGATTGAATAAAACTAAAACAGCTGGTGCTGATTACGGACTTAAAGATAATAAAATATCTAAACAAGATCAATATATTCTTGAAGAAATTGAGGCTCTGCCTGCTACTTTCCTGGATCTTTGGTGATAAAAGATATCGATTATCTTCACATGTAAAAATCGGATTTTCCAATTTTTAATTTTGAGATGAATAACTTCTCTAAGGCAATAATATCAGTAGTTTCCGAAGCTATTAGTATAAAAAATCCGGCCATTTTGACCGGATTTTCCACTTCGGCTCCCCGACCTTCGCTGGTATCTGAATTTCCTGGCCCCCTCCTGACCGTTCCTGAACCGGGAGATTCAGCCCCCACCCTGACCCTCCCCCAATAAGGGGAGGAGAATGAAGTCCTATAATTCAAAAATCACATCAAACATCCTGTAAATATATCCAAAGATTAAGTCAAGAAAGTGTAAACAG
The DNA here is from genome assembly GCA_963701785.1 of uncultured Bacteroidales bacterium. GTDB lineage: Bacteria > Bacteroidota > Bacteroidia > Bacteroidales > JAGOPY01 > JAGOPY01. The sequence goes on from CAVPBC010000004.1 coordinate 152,318, forward strand.
TATTATCGACGAGATACTTTATACCTGTCAAAAAATGGTTCAGGAATTACTTGACATTAGCGCATAAATCTCGTATTTTTATATTCTCTTCCCTGACTAAATCTTCTCGCTCAAACTCTCTGCAAAAAATGAAATGTAAATACCACATAGCGAACAGGCAATAATAATAATAAGCAGGTCGAAAAGACCTGCAGGATCACCATGATGGCAGGTTTAAGGATATTAAGTAAAAAAATTCTAATTAAATGAAGACTAATAAGTTATTAATTTATTTGATATTTTTTGCCATAGTGTTCATGGTAGTTTTCATCTTGCCTTATTGTAACATGGATACGGAACCAGTATTCCCTCCTGCTGTTACAACAAGTGCCGTTACTGAAATCACGAATGTTTCAGCAACAGGGGGCGGCACTGTGACCTCAGAAGGAACCACGTCAGTTACTGAACGTGGTGTTTGCTGGAACACCACACCGGGTCCAACCATTACAGACTCCCGGACCAGCGATGGTTCAGGAATAGGGAGTTTTACCAGTCACATTGGAGGGTTGGTACCAAACACTCCTTACTATGTGCGTGCCTTTGCGACGAATATTCAAGGAACATCTTACGGCAGTGAGGTGAGCTTTACCACGGCAGTTACAGGAATGTTACCGACCGTAACGACTGGTATCGTGGATAATATCACCGATACTTCGGCCACTTGCGGTGGTGTCGTGACTGCAGAGGGTACTTCGGCAGTGGTAGCTCACGGGGTATGCTGGAGCATGTCGGAATTTCCTGATCTCTCTGATCTTCATACTGTTGATGGGTCAGGTACAGGAAGTTTTACCAGTAATATCATAGGATTAATTGCCAATACCAGGTATTATGTGAGGGCCTATGCTTCAAACAGTGAGGGTACGGCATACGGAAATGAAAAGGATTTCAAAACGCCGGGCAGTGGGATCTCCGGCATACCATGCCCGGGAATCCCGACCTTTACAGACCCCAGAGACGGCCAGGTATATCCGACTATTCAGATCGGGAATCAATGCTGGCTGCAGAAAAACATGAACTACCCGACCGGTAACAGTTGGTGTTGGGATGGTGATTCATCAAACTGCAGCATTTATGGCCTTTTATATGACTGGTCGTCGGCATTATCGGCCTGTCCGGAAGGCTGGCACCTGCCGTCCAAAGGTGAGTGGGGAGAACTGCTGTCATTATTGGGAAACAATGCTGGAGGCGAAATGAAGGAACAAGGAACTGCACACTGGTCATCTCCAAATACCGGCGCCACCAATAACAGTGGATTCACTGCCCTGCCAGGCGGATTCCGGATGAACAATGGCAGCTTTCATTCACTTCATGCCCGCGCAGCATTCTGGACATCGTCCGAAGATCAGCCATCGCATCCGCTGGCCTGGTATGTATACCTGGTCGAATACAATGCGATTGCCTATAATTTTGACAACGACAAGACCCATGGATTTTCAGTGCGTTGCCTGAAGGATTGAGCAAATCCTTATCTTTCAAGGATTATAAAAAAAGAATTTAATAACGATTAAGCCCGGCGGATTTCAATGCGGGCTTTTTTGCTGCTGCCCGACCTGGATCCGCCTGAACGGATCAGTCGCTCGAACCAATTGTTTTCTTGGTTTTCAGCATTTTCCTTCCTTTACCGGTCATAAAATTCTTTTCTCGCTCTATGGCTTCAGATCTGGTTAGGAATTCTTCAAAGTAAACCGGTTTCCACGGGCCCCTAACTTTCGTGTATTCGCTTTGGCCTTCATTGTGAGCCTTGACTGCATTTTCCGCTGATATTGACCACCACTTTCCGCTTGAAATCAACCACCGTATAGTCCTTATAATCAATGGAATGAGCTGGTCAATTTATTCCGGAATCAGGTGGTCAATTTGAGCGGATCCTCCGGTCTAATGCAATACAGGTCTTTCGATAGATTCATTTATTTTATAATTTTATTTCATGAATAATTAATCCATCATTTTTTATGAAGAAACATATACTCTTGATGATAATGATCCTGGTCGGCTTTTCTGCCCAATCCCAGGTTTTTAACTGGAACAATGGTGGGGGCAATCCCGCCAGGAATGCACTGGCCCTGGTAAACGGCCCGGTGACCGACAGTGTTTTATGGCAGGTCACACCGGAAGGTTATTTTGGCATGCCCGGCTACATTGAAGGGAATAAACTGGTGACCATGCGGTTCCTCAGCATGACCAATGCACCGATCGTTTGTTACGACCTGCTCACAGGTGAACTGCTCTGGGAAATAGAGATTACCGGACTGGCCGGAAGGTCGTTGCCCGTGGGATTCAGGGATGACCAGGTCTATGCTGTCCGTTATACGGAAAGCCTCTTTGACACCCTTTATGCATTCAATGCAGATGATGGTTCAAAGATCTGGACCGCTGATGTTACGGTATGCCCGTATATCACGGCAAGTGCCAGCTTTGCTTACAATGGCGACCTTTTCATCGAGGGATATTTCAATATGTACCGTATTGATCATCAGACCGGTCAAAAGATCTGGCAAACACCCGTGCTCCCTTTTGTGATAGGGGCTTGTGAAATGTCCGTATTCGGTAATACCGGCTACACCCTTGAGCAGATCGGTGGGATTTCCTATCTCTGGGCCATTGACATTGAAACCGGGCAGAAGAAATATTCCCATGAGATCAATGAAACTCATCCCGGAGGCGGACTCCCGCAGGTTCCCCTGATGGTCGGCCCCGACGGCACGATTTACGTCCACAAGCAGGGGGATAATATTTCTGCATTTACCGACAACGGCACCGGACTGGATCTGGAATGGGAAACGGAGATATTTGGGAATGCCCCTTTCAGCCAGATGTGCGTAGGTCCTGACGGCTCCGTCTACGCCCCTTCCGATGGCACGGTCATCCGGATCGATCCGGATGACGGGCAGATCAGAAACACGTCATCAGTCATCTGCAATAATCCCGAGCTTTTTCAGCTCAGGTTGTCGGCAACCTACAATGACCTCATTTTTGCCACCAACGGCGAAAACCGTGTTTATGCTTTCACTCCCGATCTCCTCGAGGTCTGGTCCGATTATGTACCCAACATAAATACATGCGGTGCAGCGATCGGCTCTTATGGGCTTATAGCAGTTTCAGGTACCAATCTCATCAAGGTTTATACCCCGGCAAATCACGTTGGCGAAGAAGAGTACGGAGAACCAGATAACCTGGAGGTCTACCCGAATCCTGCCATTGCCAGCATCCATATCATGGCTTCTGAAGAATATATTGGAGCAGAATATGTGATATCCGATATACTGGGCCATGTGGTCCGATCGGGAATACTGGCTTCGGTAAACACTGTGTTTGACCTGACCGGTTTGCCATCTGGAATCTATGTCCTTCGGCTGGGCAATGATAAGAGCAGGGATTACAAGATTATCAAGCAATAACCGAAAAATCGGATATTCAGATCTCAAAAGGAAAGAATCTCCACCATTGAAAAAGCAAAAAAACGGACAATCCAGAAGCGAAGGTCTGCGAGAAATATTATTTAAATTTGTATAATAAAAACATAATATGAATCGGATATTTAGCATATTGGCTCTGGCACTGATAGTTACAGTAGCATCTAAAGCAACGGTCATCGAAGTGCCGGTAGACTTTGCAACGATTCAAGCGGCGATCAATGCATCGGCGGATGGGGATACGATCATTGTATTCCCCGGAACCTACCTTGAGAACATCAATTTCCGGGGAAAGAATGTCATCCTGACCAGTCTGTTCTACCTGGAGGCTGACACGGGGTACATTACCTCGACCATCATCGAAGGGGGCAGCCCGACAGACCCTGATACTGCGAGCTGCGTGATCTTCAGTTCAGGTGAGGATTCCACAGCGGTGATCCAGGGATTTACGATCACCGGCGGTGGCGGGATCCGGATCGGCGACGGCAACCCGATTGTGGCGAATAACACGATCATGAATAACCAGGCGCGATATGGCGCCGGCATTGTGCTGAATTACACCGGGGCAAGGATTGTAAATAATGTGATCACGTCAAATACCGGAGGAGATCAGTATTACGGAGGGTCCGGCATCTGGATCTGCTGGAAACCTGACCGGCAAATCGAAATATGTTATCAATAACGCCATTGCTTTCAATACTTCGACACTTGACAACGGTACCGGCGGCATTTCGGTCTGGTCGGCGAGCAATGTCATCATCCTGAACTGCATCATTTACAACAATACCCCGGCCCTGCAGATCAAAGTAACAGGCTCAGTTCCGGTAGTGACTTATTCGGACGTCATGGGAGGATATACGGGCATTGGCAATATAGAACTGGAACCGCAATATTTGGGCGAATCTTTCCTGCTGGATCCGGCATCACCTTGTGTAGATGCAGGAAATCCCCTGGTCCTTTTCAACGACCTGGAAGATCCGGCAAATCCCGGCAATGCATTGTTTCCGTCACGGGGGACATTGCTGAACGACATGGGAGCCTATGGTGGGCCGCTGGCGGCGATCATGCCATTCTTTGAGACGATCACAGGGGTTTCCGATGAAGAATGCACGATTTCTGAAGGATTATGTTATCCGAATCCATCAGCCGGGATTTTCAGGATCAAGGGGAATGGAGAGGTTGTGATTGTTGATCCCCGCGGCCAGGTGGTGTTTTCCGCCAGAGTGAATAGTGAACAGGTTAATCTGAGCACGTTACCTGAAGGGATGTATGTGGTGAGGGTGAAAGATGGGAAGTCCTGGATTGCTGATAAGCTGATTTTGTCACGTTAGTTTTATTTCCCGCGTAGTCATGATCCTGTGCACCAATATAAGTGGCCAGGACACAGCCAACCGGGCTGAGCCCGCATAAAAAGAGCCTATTCACCCCTTTTTCTTTTAATATCTTATCAAGGTCGGTTTTAGTAAAGCTGTTACCTTAAGCCTTCATGACCATCGGATCGTCCTTGCTGATACCAATTTCCCGGTCCTTTTCGTCCATCCAGGGAAGAAACTTATTCTGGATATCGATGACCAGCAGGGCGGATTTGATGGGTTCTTTGGTCTTTTCCTGGGCGGAAAGAATGGTGCTGAGGGACAGCATGGCGATCAGAATGATGAAGATTCTTGTTTATTTATCATTATAATGCAATAAAATCATTCTGCCCCGTCTTTAATAACATGGAAATGGAAATTCAGAAAAAGTCAGTTGACAGTTTCTTCCGAAAAGAGTATAAAAAGCTCGTAAATTTTGTAAGAATGAATCTTGATGACCGGTATTATGATGCTTCTCCGGAAGATATTGTGCAGGATGTCGTATTGAGCCTGGTCAGCAAACTTAATCCGGATACCCAGATTGGAAACCTGACCGGTTACATATATCGGTCACTTAAGAATAGAATTATTGATTACCGGAAGAAAAAGCAACGGACCGTTTCGATCGAAAGCTTCAGGGATAGTAAAAGTGAGAATTACCTGCTTAACACTATAGCTGACGAAGCCTTTACAGAAGAATTGGATTACACATACCTTGAACCCGAATTACTCCATCAGGCAATCTCTCAATTGCGTCCTGATGAACAGGCGGTGATCATGGCAACTGAGTTCGAACAGCACACCTTCGAAGAACTTTCGGAGAATTGGGGTATTCCCATAGGAACTCTTCTGTCGCGCAAACACAGGGCACTTTCAAAATTATACAGGATATTATTAAACAATAAATGAATAAAAAATGGAAACAACAGAAAGTAAATATGGAAACAGGCACTTCTCATGTGGAAGGAGACCACGAATAGGATGGATCATACTTGGAATAATTGGATTTGCGGCATTTGCCTTCCTTTTCGGGGCGGTCGTGATGTGGCTCTGGAACTGGCTGATGCCGGTCATTTTCCAACTGGGCGTGATAACCTACTGGCAGGCAGTTGGTCTTGCTATTCTCGGCAGACTGCTGATCGGAGGATTTCACCACGGTCCCCATCACAGGAGCAGGCGCAATTTTGGGCTTTGGAGACACAGGCAATCCATGCATAATTGCCATGATCATTCTTACGGTGAAAAATGGAGCCTCTATGATCAGTTTTGGAATGAAGAAGGAGAGAAGATATTCAGCGATTATCTTAAACGAAAAGGAGAGAACCCGGTAAAGGAATAAGATCAGCCGATCTTTATAAACAGCCGAAATCCCGAACAGCCGATCAGTCGATATTCGATTTGATTTGGGAATTTAAATGTTACATCGTCTGATCGCCTGATCGTGCTTTCGTCCGATGAAAAAACCCGCCAGCCCCCTCCCGGCCTCCCCCACCCGGGGGAGGAGAAACGAGGGCTTTTTTGCCGCTCCCCTAAGTTGTCAAAGTTGCAACTTGTCAATTTCCCCATATAAGTATTTATCCGGATAATTACTGGTGTTTAATAGACTTTCTCCATCGTGTCACAGGATAACCCCATCTGATCAGTGCTATGATTTATTGGACTTTGCACTATATTTGCTATTCAAGGCAAACAAAGCAAACATGAAAACAAATAATAACAGATGAACATTTCAAAAACTAAAAAGAGGTGGGGCCTCATTTTGTTATTGCTTGCTGTCATTGCCATACTGGCTTTATATCCGTTGCCGCCACAAGCTCCCATCCAATATTACGACAGGCAAAGTGGCTTGTTAAAAACGGAAAAAGTGGCTGGCGAAAAGTGGTTGGTGTGGCTGTATAATAATCCGGTTGGCGAAGCAACATTGTGGGCGCTGGCCAAAAGAAAGGTGGTTTCGTCTGTTTATGGCAATAGAATGGATCGTCCTTCATCGACCAAAAAAATACAACCCTTTGTTGAAGAATTTGATATCGACATGAGTACCGCCCAAAAACAGGAGTTCAACTCTTTCAACGATTTCTTTACCCGGAAACTAAAGAATAATGCCAGACCGGTGGATACCAACTCAACCGTTACAGTGTCGCCTGCCGATGGAAAAATACTGGCATATGCCAATATCAGCAACAGCGATTTTATCATCAAAGGATACCGCTTCGATATTTTTTCGTTTTTGAATAATGCCCGCCTTGCTCAAAATTACCTTGATGGCACCCTGGTGATCATCCGGCTTGCCCCTTTCGATTACCACCGTTTCCATTTTCCCATTAGCGGAAGTGTATCACCCATCACCCGGATTGACGGTGATTATTATTCAGTTAACCCCCTTGCTTTGCGCAAAATGACTGAAATATTCTGCCTGAACAAAAGGGAATTTACCATCATTTCAAACCCCTTGTTTGGAGATGTTGTGATGGCTGAAGTAGGTGCAACCATGGTAGGAAGTATCGTACAGACTTATACAGGGAATTTTGTAAAAAAAGGGGAAGAGAAAGGGTATTTCAAATTTGGGGGTTCCACGGTAGTGCTGCTGTTTGAAAAAAACAAAATTCGCATCGATGAAGATTTATTGATCAATACTTTAAAGGGTTATGAAACTGTGATCAAAGAAGGAGAAAGAATTGGTGTATCGATGATTAATCCAACAGTTTCAGTTAACTCTCCACGATGGCATTCAAATCGTTGTTCTCAGTAAGTTATATTCATGATTATTAAAGACACGGTCTCCTTTGGGGCGTTTCAAAACGACTCTGTCACCGACTTTTTTGTTGGTCAGGACCCTGGCCAGGGGCGATAAAAAAGAGATCTTTCCCCTGGAGATGTTTGCCTCGTCAACACCCACAACCTGGAAAGTTTGTATTTCATCGGTCCCCTCTGTTTTCAGGGTTACCGTAGCGCCAAACCTTATTTCATCCTTGGGCTGATCTTCCAGGTTGATGATCCTGGCTTCGGCGATCCGGTTGTTCAGCAGCTTCAGTTTTGCTGTGATATTGTTCACCGCTATCCGCCGTTCATTTTCACTGACGATGTCCAGTTTTTTTATTTCTTCCATCAGCGCCTTTTGCTCGGCCAGCAGTTCATCCATGCCCGCCCGGGTCACGTAGTTGGTGACTCCCTCCGGCAAATGGGCCCTGGGTGGCACCATCGGGACATCTTCCTGGTCGTCTTCTTTGACAAATCCTCTGCTCATAGCTCATTATTACAACCTGTAAAGTTATGAAAATGCGCTGGTATAAATGATCAAGCGAAATCCCGAACAGCCGATCGGGTGATATTCGATTTTATTTGTCATTTTAAATGTAAGATCGCCCGATCGGCTGATCGAGATTTCGTCAGATGAAAAAAGGGGCTGCACATGCGTGCGCCCCTTTATTGCTAAGCTCTAAAATTGGCTAGTATCCAAATTATCTTTCGTAAAAAATCAGGTTAAGTTGTTCAGCTTTTTTAAATTCCTGATCTGCTGTTATTAAAGGTAAATCAAGGTAGATAGCTGTTGCAATTATAATTCCGTCAGGAAGTTTTAACCGGTATTTTCTTTTCAGGTCAATGACCATTTCTTTTATCTCATCGTTAACGTCGATAATCACGCATTGATCAATAAGTTCCTTGATGATTTTAAGATCTTTTTTAGAGTTCTTTGAATAACCCAGAAGTTCGAGCTGGGTGATAAAAGAAAGATAAATCTGTTTCCCGTTCAGGAGTTCGGCGATGGTTTTGTCACCGGCAAGTAAGTAAAGAATGATGTTAGTGTCAACGAATACCTTATTCCCATTCATCTCTTGACTCTTTTTGGATTAAAAGAGGTTCTTCAGCCAGTGTGATAGTGCCACAATACTTGTAAGCATCTATACCGCTTCTGCTTTTCTGATTCTTCAACCGTTCCATCAATAACCCGATCTTCTTTTTATCAGCGCCATATTTAACAATAGTGACCATATTGTGGATTTTTGCAAAGATACGATTAATCTGAAAAATTTTGCTCATCCAAATCCTGATGCTCATTTTAATTGCTCGCTCACTTTTCAAGACATTTGCGAGCATTAATACACCATGTTCGGTAAAAACATAGGGCAAATGACCGCCAAGATATTGCCTGGAAGGTATCGCATTTTGCGATACCATAAAATCAGTTTCCTCTTCCGTCAGTCTGAACATAAAATTTTCAGGAAAACGATCTGCATTTCTCTTAACCTGTTCACGCAATCTTAAAGCTTTAACTCCATACAGATCAGCCAAATCTCTATCAAGCATGACCTTTTTACTTCTTATAAAGCAAATTTTACTTATGATTGTATGTTCCGGGGGAATTAATCAGATTACCATTATTTGTTACCATACCACAGTTTGATTAAGTTAAGGACAGGAAGATATTCGAACGGGTATCAAAATTTGTAATACCTCAACTGTTAATCCGCTTTTTGCAAAAATATACCCGGTGAGTTGAGAAAAAATATTCTGAAGGAAGGAAAGAGATCGGTCGAAATCCCGAACAGCCGATCGGCCGATATTACATTAAATGGTAAATCGAATATCGCCTGATCGTGCTTTCGTCTGATGAAAAACCCGCCAGCCCCCTCCCGGCCTCCCCCAACCGGGGGAGGAGAAACGAGGGCTTTTTTGCTGCTCCCCTAATGGGTAAAATATCGAAACTGTTTAAGCTCGGGTTATTTGCTAAAAATTCAATGCTTTATGGTCTTAAGGCGGAGGAGATAGCAGTCCGAATGAATTTGATGGAGGTAACCTGATTTACAATAATTAGTATTCAACCAATCAAAGGATAGAATTAGACCTCCAGGTGAGTGATAAGAAGTCATAAAATTATAACTTTACTGGCGAACTTTTTGCTGACGATATAAACTGTCGGATAATCTTTTAATTATTTACCACCTTTCCTTGCAATGGCTTCTTCAAGCTCCTTTTTCAATGACATAGCCTTGTCCCTGGCTGTTTTAACTTTGTCAAGAGCGGTCAGGTAGGAACCAGTGTTGATGAGCATTGAAACTTCAGCCAGGCTGGCTTCTACGAGAGCGATATCACTCTGGATAGCTTCGAGAGCTTCTTTTGTTTCTTTACCCCTGGGGACTTTCATGATGAGGTCTTTAACTTCGGTAACGAGGGTTGTGGCTTCAGGGAGTACGAGCTCTACATTGATTGATAAAATCTTGTCCAAGGCTGCCTTAGCTTTGTCAAGAGCGGTCTGGTAATAACTATTGCTGAGGAGCATTGAAACTTCTGTGAGGCTGGCTTCGACGAGGGCGATGTCGCTCTGGATAGCTTCGAGAGCTACCGTGGAGTCATTTCCCTCAGTGGCTTTTGCAAACAGGTCCTTAGCTTCGGCAACCAGGGTGGTTGCTTGAGCGAGCATATGTTCTACCTCCGTTGATTCTGTGTTTTTTATCCAAGGATGCCAAAAGAAAATTACTATGGATAATGCTAATATTATTGGAACAGTACTTAATATCAGCAATTTGGTTTTTTTTGATAGAAATTTCTTATGTTCTTTAAAATCAGGTTGTTGCTTAGGTCTTAATTCTGCTTGTTCTTGTGCTATAAGCTCCTCCTCTTCACGTTCTTCTGGTTTAGTTTCAGCTGGAATAATGCGTTGTTGCTTAGGCCTTAATTCTGCTTGTTCTTGTGCTAAAAGCTCCTCCTCTTTACGTTCTTCTGGTTCAGTCTCAACTGGGACAATGCGTTGATTCTTTATATTAGTAACCATGTCCCATATTCGAGTTACGGCATCGCTATAAGCTTCATCTCTATTTGTCCATTTGGTTACCGCTTTAGCATCCTTAGGTATTGCTTGTAATTCTGCAAGTGGTGTCGCCTTCCAGTTGCAGGGTCGTATAATGAATGGGACAACTTTTGCTATTCCTTTATTATGCCTTTCCATAGCATCCTTCATCTCCTGTTCATAAAAGTAATCTGAGGCTATGGCATCTGCACTGACTAATAAAATTACTATATCAGCATTATGAAGACGAGCTTTTATTTCTTTATTCCAAACAGATCCTGGTTCAATTTTTCCATCATACCATATATTAACTAAGCCTGACCGCTCGATTGGGTTAAAATGAGTTCTCAGTTCATCTAAATATTTGATATCTTTTCGAGAATAAGCAAGAAATATTTTTATTGCTTCACTCATTTACTTCATTAATTTGGTTTGGCGGTGATCAAGCCATCGATTTATATAACAAAGATAATGAACAGGATGCTATAAATCAAATATAATTGACGTCCTCCCTAAAAATCCTACAATCGTAAAATAGAGTTTCCGGGTGACAATAAATGCCTATTTTAAATGCTCAAAGCCCGACGAAGTATACAACCCTAATGGGCATATAGCTTGTATCACATCTCTGGATTCACCAAGGCAACCAGCCTTACAGGAGATTGATTAGGTATTCCAAAAAAAGTATCTAAATCCGACCCCGACCTGGACTCGAACTACAGACAAACAGCTTTCCATCAGCCAGTTAACTGAATATCCATAGAAAAAGTTGGATAATTTCCATTTTTCAGAATATAAAGTATCGGAATGATCAGGCGAAATCCCGAACAGCCGATCGGCCGATGTTACATTAAATGGTAAATCGAATATCGCCCGATCGAGATTTCGGCCGATGAAAAAAGGGGCTGCACATGCGTGCGCCCCTTTTTTTGCTGCTCCCCTTAATGCTCAAAGTTGCATCCAGGTAACTTCCATTTTAAGGAATTAAAGTGATAGATTGCGTTGTACTTTCCTTTCAAGTTACATTGAACTTGATTCGGGGTAGAAAGTTCGAATATTTTACAAATCCCGCCATTACTAGGACACGATTTTATATACCACTATTTTTCATTCTATTTTTTCAAATATAAATTTATATACACGCAGTTGCATCGTCTATTCAGTTTTTTGCGCAGGGTAATCGTGTTTAGTTCTTCGGTTATTTCAATATCGCCTGCATATACAGTTTTTACCTGATTGGCGTTTGTTATTTCCATTTCTGTGGGAATCCAGTCCGATATTTGTTTCGACCGCTGCCAAATACTAAAAGGACTTCCATTTTCGGTTTTGCCATATTCAATATAAAAGTTTGTATCGTCCATTGTCCAATCCGGCCAATGACACCTGCACAATGGGAATAGCTTCCATGTCAACGGTTGCTGTCCATGAATCAGATTTTTTCAGGCTAAAAACGATGGCCGGGTCCTCGTAATCGGCAGTTGCGAACCAGTAGAGTGAAAATGACATTCCCTGAGGGGTTAATTTATCACAGATGAGGAATTTTGGTACCTTGTCATCTATTCTTATTTCTGTGTTTTCAAATTGTGGCTTTTCTCGCATAAAACAAACCAACGGAGGTATAGTCTGTTTTAACATTAACCGTAGTCTTCTGGCTGATGTTCAATGGTAAGGTTAAACGATTTATCAAAATTCAATTTATCCGAAAGGTAAAATCGATATCCGCCTGTCCGGGAGGTCATTTGATTATAGGCAAGCGAACCATGTATAGGCAAACTAAAGCCTGCGTCCCATTTATCGAGTATCGCATAGTAGCCTCCGTTGAAATAATCTTCCGAACCGGTGCCATGCAATTTCATTTTCCCGTCGATGGTCGCAATGTCATCGCCTTCAAAAAACAGGGTATGACCATCTTCCAGTCCCTGTGCAATCAATATTGTACCAATAAAATGACCTTTACCGGTTACATCGGCAATCGGATGCGGAATGGCTTTCTCTCCATTATAGATCCTTCTTGACTGTGCATAAAATTTGCCTTCGTTATTTTTATCCCGTTTGTCTTCCGTATAATATATTGTTCCCGAAATCAATAATTCATCAGGATCATTTGCGCTGAGTTTGTCGTATTTCAATTTTACTTCAGCTGAGGAATCAAACGGCATAGGAAGATAAGAATAGAGTTTTGTCTTGTTGGAACCCAGCAAGAGCGATTGCATGGCAGGTTTGCCGAATGCAAAACCAAAAAAGTCATGCAAAGGAAGATCTAATGCTTTTTTAGATTCATCGTCCCATCGGGCAGTTAACATTACTTTGCGATAAGCCTGCAACAGGTCGCTTCCGGCACCAAGCTCTATCCCAACAATTCGCCCCCCGGTTTTGAGTTCAAAAATGTTCTCTTCGACACCGGATTGCAAAGTGAGGTTGATCTTTTTTGCTTTCAAATTGATTCCGTAAGATTCGAGAGGTGAGAGTTGTTTGCTCCAGACATCCGCAATTTCTTGGAACATGTCTTTGTAGTTATCAAACATTTCGATAGAAAATGATTTCATTTTCTCTTTTTCTATCAAACTACGGAACTGAATTTGATGAAATCGCAGTTTTTTACCCGTATACACAATCTTCAGCGATTTCTCATAAGGTATAGGTAGGTAGCAATAATATCCCCCTATTGCGTTACCGCACAAGAGGAGCAACAAACGGATAGCTTTTACCTGTAGAAAAGGTCGATAAATGGAATGCTGATCCGTGGTGTTATTTCTCCATCGAAATAAAACTTAATGGTGTCTGCTTCCGGTGTAGGAGTCCATATCCGATTTATAACACCCGGCCCTTTCAGGTCAGCAATAACCAATCCTTCAGCCTCTTCTCGGATTAATGAATATTTGCCTGAAAATCCATCATTATTACCACCGGTTCTATCATAGCTTGACAGCTGTTCAATTTCACCCAATCGGTATAAAGGCAGTCGTGAAATGTCGGCAAGGTTTTGCAACTCTTGAAGATAGTTGTCAGTTTGAGCTGATAAATTCAAAAAAGCACAAAGAAAGTAAACCACCAATAATTTCTGTTTCATATTATATAGTTCAATTGATTTGACTTGAATCTCAATTCATTACTTGTTCAATAGTAAAGATAGTTTTTATATCATTTACCTGGACTTGATGAAAATCAGGCCAGGTGGACGGCAACAGAAAAGATACGATTTGAAAAAATGGAAAAGATGCAACAACCGAATCACTTGATATAAAAGAAAAAGGCGACATTTCAGTCGCCCAGTCCAGTTTGGTTCCCCGAACTTCGCCGGCATCTAAATTTTTAATCTGGAGGAAATGACATATTGTTGATTTCATGCATAATTAAGTTTTGGTCATGGCCGGACAATAATTCCTGCAAAAAAGAGTTATTATCTATTACTAACCAATTCATTATCAGCCATGATTAAGACCATCAGGATCACTTCAATCATTACTTTCGTGATGTTGCTTTTCGGCCTGCTTTTCAAAACTATGCACTGGCCGGGAGCAAATGTTTTGCTAACCTGCGGAACGGCAACAGGCATCTTGCTTTTCATTGCCATTCTTGCCGGTATTCTCCCAAAGCTTTCAGGCTGGATGGAGAAGCTGAGTATCATCATTGCTTCGCTCACCCTGATCTTCGCCCTGTTGGCATTGGTATTTAAAAGCCTGCATTGGCCCGGAGCGAACATTTTTATCTGGACTGCTGATACAGGCCTCTTTTTATCATCGATCACATTGCTTATTGATGGGTTGCTTGAAAAGGAATCGCGGATATTGGGCCTCAAGATCATCGCGGCTTTTTTCGCCCTCCTTTTCGCGCTGATTGTAATCCTGTCGAGGGCAGCTGGCTGATTTATTCCATCATTCTGTTTTTTTCCAGGTCACGGGACTTACCGACATAGATCTTGCCAGGCTTAAGGTTTAATAATGGGCATTTTCCGCTCAAATTGACCACCGCTTTCCGACTGAAAGTGACCACCCGATCTTTAGTTACAGCCGATATCAAGGATGCCGATATTACATTTAATGTACCATCGAATATCGGCTGATCGGGATTTCGTCCGATGAAAAAAGCCCACTCCCGATTTCTCGAGATGGGCTCTTTTGCTGCTCCCCTAATTTGTCAAAGTTGCAGCCACACGGATTACTTATAGCATTTTCCCCACCACATTACAAAAATTATTTTTCCCGAATCATTTAACAAATCTTTAACAATTATCTCATTAAATGACATATATATTCGTATTTTAATAATTTCAGATTAATATGAAAGGAAGGTATATATTTCTGATAATGATGATGGGAATTTTTATTGGAGCTAAGTCATTTTCCCAGAGCGTAGGCATCAGCAACGACAATTCAGTTCCCAATCCGAGTGCCATATTGGATATTAAGAGTACGACGCAGGGCGTGCTATTTCCGCGGTTGAACCAGTCGCAAAGAAATGCATTGGTTAATCCTGCAAATGGGTTGCACATATTCAATACCACCACGGGGACATTGGAATATTATGATTCAGTTTTTAATGCCTGGTCTTCATACTGTCCGGAATGTGCCTATTTTACGGATACATTGCAATGCTCGGGTGCCGATACAACCTATATCGCTTACAATTTGCCTCCATCAGCAAATGGATACAGGAAGATCATCATCCTGATCGAGTCAAACGTAAAAGTATTAGGAAATTCAGGCAATGCATACGTAGCCATTGATCTCAACACGGCAGCCGCTGGCTCTAGCATTATCATAAAAAACTATGGCCAGGTTATAGGCATTGGCGGGTCGGGTGGAAATGGAGGAGGAACCTCCCAAAGTGCTGAATGCATTCCATCTCCTGCATCTGAGGGATATAATGGCGGGGATGCTATTCATTCCAAAACCGGAACGCAGCTAACGATATATAATTACGGGATAATTGCCGGCGGTGGAGGCGGTGGTGGAGGCGGCGGAGCCGGAACCTGTTGCGGAGGCAACACTGGCGGAGGCGGCGGTGGTGGAGCTGGCTCGGTATTAAATGTATATAATGGGGGATCTCCTGGCAACGAGTATTTCTGGACTGGCTTGTATTGTGCAAATGGAACTAGTTTAGGACAGTATGGTGAAGTTGGCACATTGACTACAGGCGGGTTAGGTGGAAATGGAGGCCAGGTCGGAAGTCCTTTATTTGCCGGGTATGCCGGGGGAAATGGTGGAGGATTGGGACAACCCGGACAGCCCGGATTTGATTCTTGGTATTATACTGGTGGAGTTGGTGGACAACCTGGCAATGCCATCTCTGGGAATCCAGGTAACAATACGGTTATTAATTATGGATCAGGTGTCGTTTATGGTTTAGTGGATTGAAAAACAAGCACATGGACTATAACCTTGCCTTGCTTTCAATAATAATATAGAAAGCAAACATCCATTACCGGCTTTTTTTGTAATCCATTCTAACGAAAGTTGCAACCACCGAATCCCTTGGTAATAAAAGAAAAAGGAGACATTTCTGTCTCCCAGTCCACTTGGGCTCCCCGACCTTCGCTATTATCTAAATTTTGAAGGCTGGGTGAAATGGTAGTTTGTAGATGTTTAGGATGATAAATTAATTATCTTCCTTTAAATAGCTTTGAGTTCTTGTTTCTGAAAAATAAATAGTTGTTTTTAATATCTAAAGTGTCATTATAAAAAATTACATAGTAAAATAGGTCATAATCACAATTCCATTCAGTATCAAATTCATTTGAGGTTGTTTCTTCAACATTGTAAACTACAGTTCCAACGGTATCTCTGATTTGATAGGGGATTCCTTTATAATCTGGACAAGCGTAGAGTAGTTTAAATTTTTTAATTTGATTTAATCTTTGGGATTTGAAATATCTTTTACTACTTTCAATAATAATAGAATCATTAAGAATTAATACAAAATGACATTCTTCGACTTCTACGAACTGCGAGTTTATATTAAATGATATTGAATCGTTATCTTCTTGTGTTTTTCTTTCGGATACATTAACAGGTGTATTAAGAACATCCAAATATTTACTCCTAAGGATCAAATATTTTTCCCGATATGTGTGCCATGTCCCTGTCGAAATATTGAGCCGATATCCAATTCGATGTTTGAATTGAAAAGTGGAGTCATTTAATAATGTCAAATTATACAGGCAATCCTTTGAATAGTAAAAACCGGGAAGATTTTTTTCTTTAATAAAAGCACTTAGCATAATAACTGCTAAAGTCAAAGTTAGTGCGGTAATATATTTAAGTTTAGCCATATCGATAAATATAATTTCCAGGGTCCTTTGCTGCTTTTTAAGATGTTTGAGCATAATCAATATGTCCGTCTTTGTAAACAAACAGGCTTGAATAGTCGGCGGTTGACATCTGACGGTTGTCTTGGTATAGCATTGTGAGGTAAATATAAGGAATCTTTTGGTTTGCACCGGTTTTGCATGGTGCTCTGAAATGATCAGCCTCTGTCTGGTATAATATATCCATTATGGATTTGAATTTCAGATAGGAATGTAAATCTAGTCCTCTTGCCGGAAACCAATCCGTTTCCGGTTTGCCTGGTCATCCTGTTGCTGCCGGGATTGCTCAAGCTGGCGGAGGTATTCGAAGATAAGCATGATATGCTGGTCATGTTCAATATCCTTTTTCTCAATTTGCTCCAGTTTGTGGAGGATTTTAGAATGGGTCTCCAGCAAATTTCGTATTCTGGTAAATACCCTGATTATTTGAATATTCACCAGGATTGCCCTTTTGCTGTGCAACACGCTGGATAGCATTGCCACACCCTGTTCGGTAAAAGCACCCGGCAATTTACGTGTTCCACCCCAACTTGATGTTCCAATCTGGAATATCAAGTTGTCGAATTCCTCTTTTGTAAGCTGGAACATAAAATCACCGGGAAAGCGATCGTAGTTTCTTTTTACAGCTTTATTTAAATTACCTGTACTTACCCCGTATAATTCCGCCAGGTCTTTGTCCAGCATAACTTTCGCTCCTCGGATTAAATAAATCTTGTTCATGACAATTTCATCCGGAATTATCATTTCATTCATAGCAATTATCTTTATCTCTTAATCCGGTATTTTCAAAAAAATACCCGGTGAGAATAGATTTAATTTTTAAAGAACTGAATATCAGAGTATCTAATTCCCTTCCCTTACTACAATGACAAGCCTTAGCTTTAGATTTTTATTGAAAAAGCAGGGAATCTTCCAGAAATGAAAAATCGCAAGTATCTAAAAATATTTTGAAGGACTCCGAAAATGAGCTAATCCTTATCTATCAAGGCTTACGAAAGGGGTGAAAATGAAAAAGTCCCGATAAAATCGGGACTTAGTCGACTTGGCTCCCCGACCTGGACTCGAACCAGGGACCTACTGATTAACAGTCAGTCGCTCTAACCAGCTGAGCTATCGGGGAGTATTCCGTTCTTTTCCTTCAAGTCAGTCGCTCTAACCCGTCCCGACCTTCGGTCCGGGATCTGACGACTGAGCTATCGGGGAAGATGTCAGCCTCAAAAAATGAGGGTGCAAAGCTAAATAAAAATTTTAAATTTTGAATTTTAAATTTTAAATTCGGGGAAAAATTTTCAGTATTAAGGGTTAAGGGTTTAGTGCTAAGGGTTAAGTGTTGAGGGGTAAGTTCGGGAAAACTTGTATGATTTGGATTATAAGACATTAAACAATTCCATCACTTAACACTTAACCTTTAACCCTCAACACTTTACGAAAATTCCCGCACTTAACCCTCAACACTTAACCCTTAACACTCTTCATTGAACTACCTTTGTGCGCTACAAATCTAAAATGACTGCATCAATGAAGAAAGTCCTCGGCCTCGGCAACGCCCTTGTAGATATCATGACTCGGCTCGATCATGACGATTACCTTCCGCAGTTCGGCCTGCCGAAAGGAAGCATGACGCTTGTCGATGCGCACCGGTCACACCATATCTACGACGAGACGATACACCTTGAAAAGACTGTCCGCTCAGGCGGCTCTGCAGCAAATACCATCCACGGGCTCGCTAACCTTGGAGTCGAAACCGGATTTATCGGCAAGATCGGGACAGACGAAATGGGAAAAGTGTTCCATGACGATATGGTGAATGCAGGCATCAACGCCCACCTGAGCCAGAGCCATACTTCCACAGGCCGCGCCATCGCCCTCATAAGCCCCGATACCGAGCGGACCTTCGCCACTTACCTCGGCGCTGCAATAGAACTTAACCGCCATGATCTTTCCTCAGAACTTTTCTCCCAATACGACATCTTCCACATCGAAGGCTATATCGTCCAGAACCATTCATTGCTTGAAGATACACTGAAACTGGCCCAGATGATGGGCCTGAAGATCTCCCTCGACCTGGCCAGCTATAACGTGGTCGACCAGAACCGGGAATTCCTTGAAGAAATGCTGAAAGAATATGTCGACATCGTTTTCGCCAACGAAGACGAAGCCCGAAGCCTCACCGGCATGGAACCGGCCGGGGCGCTTGAGAAACTGGCGGAATTGTGTGACATTGCCGTTGTCAAAGTTGGGAAGGAAGGGTCGTTGGTCAGCGGTCGGCGGTCGGCGGGGTCGGTGGGTCGGCGGTCAGCGGTCGACGGTCGGCGGTTGGCGGCATGAGATTGGGATTATCCCGGTTAAAAGCATTGATACCACCGGCGCTGGAGATCTCTACGCTTCTGGGTTTTTATACGGGATGGTAAAGGGATATTCATTGGAAAAATGCGGTCGCATCGGCGCTATCCTCGCCGGGAAAGTGATCGAGGTCATCGGGCCGAAGCTCAATGAAGAGGGATGGGAGGAAGTCAGGAGGATGATTAAGGGTATTTAGGTCGGCGGTCAGCGGTCGGCGGTCGGCGGTTTTCGGACTTTTTAGGTGATTTTTCCGGATTTTTCATCATTGCCCCCATCAATCTACCTACCCGTTCATATCCTTCTATTAGCTCTGTATAAGTTTGGGAATCCAAATAATTGAAATCATGAGCCATCTTAAGCCAAACCATAGTTTCACTGCATTCTCCATCAGCGTCTGACAATTTGGAAATAAAATGTTTTACATAGATTCTTTTGCGGTAGGCTTCGACAATATTCACACTTATTGACCTTGATGATCTTCTAATTTGATCTGTTAATCCGAAAAGCTCCTCCTTTGGAAATGCTTTGGATAAAATAAAGACTCTTTTTGCTAATTTGTAACTGATCTGAAATGCCAGCAATTCTTCATATTTTCCCATAACTTTTTATTATTTTATCCGGTTTTTTAAAAAATACCCGGTTCATCGAAAAAATATTTCCAAGACCACCAACCGCTGACCTCTGACCGCTGACCGCCGACCGCTGACCGCTGACCGCTGACCGCCGACCGCTGACCGCCGACTGCCGACCGCCGACTTTTTTCTCTTTGCCCTTTGAAAGTTCCCACCTTTTTAATACTTTTGCGACCCTTATTCGGAAACTAACATTTAATCACTCATAATTTTCAGAAAATGAAGGTATTTCAAACGAACGAGATCAGGAACATCGCGTTGATCGGCGGTGCCAAAACAGGCAAAACCACCCTGGCCGAAGATATGCTATTCGAAGGCGGCGTCATCAACCGCAGGGGAACTATTGAAGACAAGAACACGGTGTCGGACTACCGCGACATCGAGATCGAACGACAGAATTCGGTCTATTCTTCCGTACTCTACACCCTCTATAACAATCACAAGATCAATATAATCGATACTCCCGGTTTCGATGATTTCGTCGGCGAAGTTATTTCAGCATTAAAAGTTACCGATGCGGCGATTTCTGTCGTTAGTGCCCAGAATGGAGTAGAACCCGGAACGGAGACGACCTGGAGGCATTGTGCGAAAGTTAACAAACCGGTGATTTTTGCCATCAACCACCTCGAGCATGATAATTCCAATTTCGATGATACGGTAAACCAGCTCAGGCAAGCGTTCACAGGTGGTATTGCCGTTTGTCAGTACCCGCTGAGCACAGGTCATGCATTTAATTCCATCATCGACCTGCTGAAGATGAAAATGTACAAATACGCCGAGAACACTGGAAAAGCAGAGATACTTGACATTCCTGCCAATGAAAAGGGCAAGGCCGAGGAATTGCAGGCCAAACTGATCGAAGACCTGGCAGCCAACGATGAATCACTGATGGAATCATTTTTCGAAAACGGTACGCTGACCGAAGAAGAAATGTTCAAGGGCTTGCGCCTCGGTTTGCGCAACCGTGGCGTCTTCCCGGTGCTTTGCATCAACGCCAAATTGAACATGGGTGTCGGCAGGCTGCTGGAATTCGTGATCAATAATGTCTCCGCACCAAACGAAATGCCGGCTATTAAAACCCTGTCCGGAAGGGAATTATCCTGCAATCCAGCCGACCCGGCCATCGCTTTCGTCTTTAAGACCTCCATTGAGCCCCACCTTGGCGAAGTAAGCTTCTTCAAGATTTATGGCGGCGAGATCAAGGAAGCCGAAGATATGATCAACGGAACAAATGCCACCAAGGAGAGAATCTCCCAGGTTTATGCCTTCGCCGGCAAGAACCGTGAGAAAGTAGACAAGATGGTTGCCGGAGACATCGGGGCTACCATCAAGCTGAAAAACACACTGACCAACCATACGCTTAACACTCCGAAATTCTCCGATGAGAAGATCCCGCCGATCGAATATCCTGATTCCAAATACAGGGTTGCGGTAAAGGCTGTTAACCAGGCAGATGACGAAAAGCTCGGCATGGCGCTGAACGAATTGCATAAAATGGACCAGACCATCGTTTCGGGTTATAAGAAGGAATTGCGCCAGCTGATCCTGGAAGGACAGGGCGAATTGCACCTGAATATCGCCAAGTGGCACCTGGAAAACAATATCAAGATACAGGTTAATTATCTGCCGCCACGGATCCCTTACCGCGAGACCATCACCCGGGTTGCGCAGGCTACCTATCAGCATAAGAAACAATCAGGCGGTGCAGGCCAGTTCGGAGAAGTCCACCTGGTCATCGAGCCGCATGAAGAAGGAAAGCCGGATGCAAGCAGTTTCAAGCTCAAGCAAACCATGCGGCAGTCGTCGGTTACCCCGCTCACCATTTCAAAAGGCGAATCGGAAATTGCCGTTTCCGTCAGGGGAAAAGAAGAGATCCCCATGGAATGGGGCGGCAAGCTTGTGTTGTACAACTGTATTGTCGGTGGATCTATCGATGCACGGTTCATCCCGGCTATCATGAAAGGCATCCTGGAAAAAATGGAACAGGGCCCGCTGACTGGCTCTTATGCCCGCGACATCAGGGTTTACGTATATGACGGCAAGATGCACCCGGTCGACTCCAATGAAATCTCCTTCAAACTCGCCGGCAGAACCGCGTTCAGCATGGCTTTCAAAGAAGCAAGCCCGAAGATCCTCGAGCCGATTTACGACGTGGAAGTATTTGTCCCTGCGGATAAAATGGGTGGCGTGATGACCGATTTACAGGGTCGCCGTGCCATCATCATGGGCATGGATGGCGGAACTATCAAGGCCAGGGTCCCGCTTGCTGAACTGAACCGCTATTCTACAGCCCTCAGCTCACTCACCAGCGGCCGCGCCAGCTATACCATGAAATTCAATGAATATGCCCCGGTGCCTTCTGATATCCAGGATAAACTGCTGAAGGAATACGAAGAGCACTCGAAGGAGGAAGATTAGTCCTAAGTGTTTAGGGTTAAGTCTTAAGTTCGGGAATTCCATTAAACTAATAAACCTGTCATGTCTTGCGACGCTGACAGGTTTATTTTATCTCTGCGGAACTCTGTGTGACCTCAGTGTAACTCTGCGAAACTTAATCCAGAATAGTTTCCAGTTTAAATGCTTCTTTCACTTTAATCCCTTTTTCCGTCATTTGAATCGTACAACATTCATTGTAAAGATCGTGCTCTAAAAACAGGATGTATTCGTTTTCCACAGCTTCCTTATAAAATCTTATTTTATCGTCCAGGGTGATCAGGGGCCGGGTATCGTAAGCCATGATCCAGGGCATGGGGACATGGGCTGTCGATGGAAGCAGATCGGCCATGAAAACCACCGTCTTTCCGTTGATAATTAATATGTGGTATGGCCTGTCCTTCGGTGTGGCCATGATAAAGCTTTATGGTGATGTTGGGAAGTATTTCCCCTTCTTCTTCAATAAGTTTAAGATGCCCGCTTTCTTCGATGGGCAGTATATTTTCTTTAAGATAAGAGGCAGATTCCCGGTGATTGGGCTCTGTTGCCCATTGGTACTGCTGGCGGCTTGCCCAGTAGGTGGCATTGGGAAAAGCCAGGGTATAGCCGGTCCTTTCGTGGTTCCATACGATGCTTCCTCCGCAATGGTCGAAGTGAAGATGGGTCAGGATCACGTCGGTAATATCTTCTTTTGTAAATCCGGCTTTGGCCAGTGAACCTTCCAGTGTTTCTTCCCCGTTGAGATAATAATGACGGAGGAAATTCCAGTCCTGTTTATCACCGATACCATTGTCGATCAGGATTTTCCGGTCACCGTCTACGACCAGCAGGCATCTCATGGCCCAGTTGCAGAGGTTGTTTTCGTCGGCAGGGTATACTTTCGACCAGAGGACTTTTGGCACTACGCCGAACATGGCGCCGCCGTCGAGTTTGAGGTTGCCGGTTTCTATGCTGTAGAGCTTCATTGATGCTAGATTTAAGGATTTATCTGTCTAACAAACGAATGGTTAAATTGTTAAACTGATAAATTGTTAAATTGTTAAACTGTTAAATTGTTAAACTGTTAAATTGTTAAACTGTTAAATTGTTAAATTGTTAAATTGTTAAATTGATATAGTATCAAATAGTTTTGCGATTGTTTTAGAAAATGCAATTATTAATTTCAGCTTTTAATTAGATTAACCATTAAAATTCTGATTGTTTTTTTTAGAGATGAAAAGCCGAAAACTTTAAGAATCTTATTCCACTACCTCAAAAGCAATTAACAGTTTAACAATTTAACAATTTAACAATTTACTCTATTTCTTTTCCAGTTCCGCTAAAGCATAAGCATAAGATCCGATGGAAACGGCTTTAGAGGTACCGAGCCGGGAGATACCAACGCCGATATAACGTGTGGGATTATAATTCACGACCTTTTTGCTGAAAGGCACTTTGATCTCGATCGATTGATTTTCGAGGAATTTAGCCATTTCTGCCGGGTTTTCCAGGTTCAATACTGATATTTCAAGACGCGGTACCAGATGTCCGTCAAGTGAACGGAAACTCGGAGTTCATTTCGTCTACCAGCGTTTGAAGGAATACGCTGTAAGCGCCTGACAGCCCGCCGCCGATGACGATAATGCCGTCGATCAGGGTGATGGCATTGGCGAGGGTATCGCCGGCAACGACTGCCATTTCTTCCCAGGCTTTCAGGGCTGCTTCGCGGTTGCCTTCAAAAGTTCCCAGGACGATATCCTGGATTTCCTTGGGATTCGGCGATCCATCGAACGGGATGCCTGCTTCACGGGCATAGACGCGGCGCACTCCCCGGATGGCGGTGCTGTCTTCCGCGCTGGTCGCAGGGTAAAGCTTGTTCCGCATGCGGTTCACTTCTCCGCCTGCGGAGTTGTCGCCGATAAACAACTGCCCGTTGCTGACGATTCCACCCCCGAAACCGGTGCCGAAAGTCACCCCGAACAGGTTATGGTATCTTTTCGGGTTCCCGGCCGCTTCCAGCTTTGCGTTAATTTCCGGGAGAATGCCGCCGATGGCTTCACCAAAAGCAAACAGGTCACCGTCGTTGTTGATGTAAACCGGGATGTTGAATTTTTCCTCCAGCATATCTTTCAGGGCGACACCGCCACGAAAAGTCGGCAGGTTTTCCAGGTCGCCGATGATACCGCGCGGATAATCGGCCGGACCGGGAAAGCAGAAACTGATTGCAGCCGGTTTTTCATCCAGCGCACCTTTTACGTTGTTGAAGCCGGCAATGATTTTATTCAGCACCTCTTCGAGCGTAGCGCCTTTGGCTTTGATCCGGTAGGGCTCAAACATTTCTTCCCCGCCGCGGACGGCGTTGAAGACGAAATTTGTCCCCCCGGCGTCGAGGGTCATGACAATGCGGTTGTCGGTTTTAAGATCCATAAGCTTGGAATTGATGCTTCAAATATATAAAAAAAGCGGTATGCTTCAATGGGCCTCCAGCCAATTCTCCCCCACATTCATATCCACTTCCACCGGCACCGAAAGCGGGATGGCATTTACCATCATTTCGCGGATCACTGGTTTAACAATTTCCACTTCCTGCCGGTGCACATCGAACACAAGTTCATCATGTACCTGCAGGATCATTTTGCTTTTCAGGTTAAGCCGGTTAAATTCGTCATAAATCCTGATCATGGCGATCTTGATCATGTCGGCGGAAGAGCCCTGGATCGGCGCGTTGATGGCATTGCGCTCGGCAAAGCCCCTTACTACAGCGTTTCCGGAATTAATATCACGGAGGTGCCTCCGCCGGCCCATGATGGTTTCTACATAACCGTGCTCCCGGGCAAATGCAATGGTCTTTTCCATGTATTGCTTAATACCAGGGTATTGGCTGAAGTATGCATTGATGATATCGGCAGCTTCACGGCGCGGTATGTTCAGTCTTTCCGAAAGGCCGAATGCCGAGATGCCGTATACAATGCCGAAATTGACCGTTTTTGCATGCCTTCTCATCTCGGTAGTGACATCGGTAACAGGCAACCCGTATACCCTTGAGGCAGTGGCTGTGTGTATATCCAGGCCATTGCGGAAGGCGTCGAGCATATTCGGGTCTTCGCTGAGTTCGGCGATGATCCTCAGTTCGATCTGCGAATAGTCGGCTGAGAGCAGGATATAGTCTTTATTCCTGGGGACGAAAGCTTTCCGGATCTCGCGGCCCCTTTCGGTCCGGATAGGGATGTTCTGCAGGTTGGGATTGTTGGAACTCAGCCTTCCAGTGGCTGCCACGGCCTGGTTGTAGGAGGTGTGTATCCTCCGGTCACGGGGGCTGATCAGCAGCGGCAGGGTGTCGACATAGGTCGATTTCAGCTTGGTAAGCGAGCGGTAATCCAGGATTAGCTGGATGATAGGATGGCGGTAAAGCAATTTGACCAGCACTTCCTCACCTGTGGAATATTGCTTGGTAGCGGTCCTTGACGGCTTTTCGGTCACCCGCAGTTTCTCGAACAAAATCTCCCCGAGTTGTTTGGGCGAGGAAATATTGAATGTCTGCCCGGCCAGCTCAAATATCTGTTTTTCCACCTCGACGATTTCTTTTCCCAGCTGGATTGAATATTCTTTGAGCGCTTCCGTGTCGAGCATGACCCCTTCGGCTTCCATGGAGGCCAGGACCGGGACCAGCGGGATCTCGATTTCATCGAAGAGTTTCTGCAGGCCGCTTTTATCGAGCAAAGGTTCGAAAACATGCTTAAGCTGAAGGGTTATATCGGCATCTTCGCAGGCATATTCAGACAGCAGGTCAGGCATGACCGACCGCATGGTAAGCTGATCCTTTCCCTTTTTGCCGATCAGTTCATCGATATGGACAGTCTTGTAATTCAGATAGGTTTCTGCGAGCAGGTCCATTCCATGGCGCATGATCGGGTTCAAGCAGGTAATGGGCCAGCATGGTATCGAAAAGCTTTCCTTTTACTTCGATCTCGTACCATTTCAGGATGGCGATATCATATTTCATGTTCTGGCCTGTCTTGGAAATCCTGTCATCCTCGAAAAATGGTTTGAACTGTCTTACAATATCGAGGGTTGACTGGTAATTTTCAGGCATCAGGACGAAGAAAGCTTCGCCTGGTCTGAAAGCGAATGAAATCCCGACCAGTTCGGCATTATTCGGGTCCAGGCCTGTGGTTTCCGTATCAAAGCAAAATGATTTTTCCTTCTGAAGGCGTTTGACCAGGGTAGCAATTTTTTCAGGAGTATCGATAAGATGATAATCGACTTTATTTTTATTCAGGGACTCTTTCCCGGTGGATGAAACCTCTTCTTCAGTTTCCGGCAAAGAACTAAATAGATCCCCTGAGGCTTGTGGCTTGAGGCTTGAGACTTCAATTTTCTCCTGGACCGAAAGGTCTGTAAACACCCGCTGTGCAAAGGTCCGGAATTCCAGTTCATCGAAGAGTCCTTTCAGAGCTTCTTTATCTGGTTTATCAAGGATCAGTTTATCTTCCCGGAATTCTACCGGGACATCCAGCATAATAGTGGCCAGTTTCTTGGAAAGGAGCCCCTGTTCGGCAAAAGCTTCCACATTCTCCTTCATTTTACCCTGCAGCTTTTCCGCATTTGCCAGCAGGTTTTCGACACTTCCGTACTGTTGTATAAATTCTATTGCCCTTTTTTCCCCTATGCCAGGTATGCCCGGGATATTATCGGATGCATCGCCCCAGAGGCCCAGAATATCGATCAGTTGCTCCGGCCTGTCGATCTGGTATTTTGCGCAAACTTCTTTTATCCCGAGGATCTCAGCCTGGTTACCCATACGGGGAGGCTTGTAAATGAAAATTTTATCGCTGACCAGTTGCCCGAAATCCTTATCGGAAGTCACCATGAAAGTTGTGAAGTCCTTTGCTGCAGCTTTCATGGCCAGTGTGCCGATAATATCATCGGCCTCATAGCCTTCCATTTCCAGGATAGGGATGTTGAAGGCTTCAAGCAGGCGGCGGATATATGGCAGAGAGGTCGAAATATCTTCGGGCATTTTTTCCCTGTGGGCTTTATAGGCTGCGAATTCTGCTTCGCGCAGGGTAGGGGCGAAGCTGTCGAAAGCTACACCGATATAAGTTGGCTTTTCATTTTTCAGGATATCATAAAGGGTATTGGCAAAACCAAGGATAGCCGATGTATTCAATCCTTTGGAATTGATGCGCGGGTTTTTATTTAAAGCGAAATAAGCCCGGTAGATCAGGGCCATCGCATCAAGGAGGAAAAGACGGGATTCCATAGGAGTGTTAAGTGTTAAGGGTTGAGGGTTAAGTGAGGGAAGTTGGATAAATTTTTAATTTTTAATTTTTAATTCTTAATTGTAAAGTTACCAAAAAAAAGATGCCGTGACAAAATCTGCGTAATTCATCTAACCAGTTATTTTTTCTTTAAATAATAACACAGCTAGAAAAAAGTCATTAATTTTATATTGAAAAATACATTCATAGAATGAACTTTCAGTTTACTTCCAATCAATTACCAAATAACCTTTAAACCAATAAAAATGCTATGAAGAACTATCTACCATTAAAAGGAGTAATTAGCTGGTTTAAAAGCATGCTTTTGCTTTTACTTGCTATTGCTGGTACTGTTGTATTCGGGCAGGAAAGGGGCATCAGCGGTTCCGTTTCTGACCGATCGACAGGTGAGTCTTTACCGGGAGCTTCGGTATTGATTAAAGGCACATCCATTGGCTCAATAACCGATGTGGATGGTAAATTCACTTTAAACGTTCCACCTGGTGAAAATACACTGGTGGTCAGTTATATCGGGTATGAAACAGTAGAAATGCCCGTTGGAAACCAGAGTGTTTTCAATATTCAGTTAGTGGCTTCAAAAACATCTTTGCAGGAAGTGGTTGTGGTAGGGTACGGCAGCACAAAAGTCAAGGACCTCACCTCATCCATTACGACTGTCAGATCGGAGGATATAATCGCAACACCTTCTTCCATGCCGATACAGGCACTGCAGGGTAAAGTAGCGGGTCTCCAGGTTGTGACAAATGGTAGTCCCGGTGATTCACCTACCGTAAGGATCCGTGGTGTCGGATCCTTCCCCGGCAGAGATAATGAAGCACCGTTGTATGTGGTTGACGGTATGTTCTTTGATAATATCGACTTCCTCAATCCTACGGATATTGCTTCCATCTCGGTGATGAAGGATGCATCCGCCTCAGCCATTTATGGGGTCAGGGCTGCAAACGGTGTTGTGTTGATTGAAACCAAATCGGGTGCCTATAATCAGAAGACTGAAATTAACTACAACGGGTACTTCGGTTACCAGGTTGCCCAGAATGTTGTGAAAATGGCTAATTCACAGCAGTATACCATAATGGCAAGGGAAGCCGACCCCGAAGCCCAGGCTGATCAGATATTTATCCTTAACGCCATGCAGCGTTACGGAAGAAGCAGGGTTGATCCCAGTATACCGGAACCCAACACCGATTGGTACAGCGAAATTCTCCGCCCGGCAGCCATTACCAATCACAGCCTGGATTTTTCAGGAGGTAGTGAAAAAGCCAAATACTCTATCGGGGCGAATTATTTCTTGCAGGATGGTATCATGGACATGGAAAATCAGTATGAGCGAATGAACCTGCGCTCCAAATTAGATTTCAAAGCTACCAAATGGCTCACTATCGGGGGTAACCTGATTTTCAGCAATGCTTTAAAATATAATGACCAGGCCAGCGCCTGGAATGATGCCTATTTTGCCGTTCCGATCATGCCTGTTTACGATGAGTTAAATACCCTGGCCGACCCCACGAATTACGCAAATGCACAGGACCTGGGTTACAGGAGTGGCCAGAATCCTTTCCCCGCCATGGATTTCAACATTGATATGATGAAAATCAAGAAGTTGCTAACCAATTTCTACATGGAGATCAACCTGATCCCCAAAACCCTGACTTTTAAAACCACCTATAATTACGCCTATACGTCGATAGATCAAAGGATTGTCAATTTACCGTGGTTTATCGGGAACAGTTTCCAGAACCCGGATGCAACAATTACAAGGAATTTATCCAATTATAACAACCATATCTGGGATAATGTCCTCACATTCAACAAAAGCTTCCAGGACCATAACCTGACCGTGATGGCAGGTACTTCTTTCAAGGATGAAGGTTACCAGATGATATCTGCACAGGGTAAAAATTTCCCAACTGATATGGAACAATCCTGGTACATCGACCAATCGTTGAATATACCGGCTGATGCAGTGTCGGATGGCGGTATGCGCCAGTATGGAATGTCCTATTTCGGAAGGGTTGCCTATAATTTTAATGAAAAGTACCTGCTCTACGCTACTTTGCGTGCAGACGGCAGCAACAAATATCAGCAAACCTGGGGGACGTTTCCTACCATTGGTGTAGCCTGGGTTATCACTGAAGAGAATTTCCTGAGCGGGAATGATATATTGCCATATTTTAAGATCAGGGCGAGCTGGGGACAGCTTGGCAACGACCGGATCCAGGCCAGCGACGGGGCCTATACTACCACTGTGATCAAAACCACACTCGATGGGATTGTCTATTCCGGAACGGTAGTGTCCAGTGATTACTCTGAGCTCAAATGGGAGTTGACTGAAGAGTTTAATGTTGGTTTTACTTCGAAGCTTTTTAAGAATAAGCTTTCGGCCGATTTCGATTATTACAGCCGTGATACCAAGAATGCCGCTATTCCGGTTTCCATTCCATCAGTTGGCGGTAGCGTTTTAAAACCTGTTGGGACTATCCGGAACTCCGGATTTGAACTTGCCCTTGACTGGACCAACCAGGTGAATGACAAATTCAGCTACAGCGTTGGTGTGAACTTCGCCACGCTGAAAAACCAGGCCATGGACCTTTACGGCCAGGAATATATCGATGGTGGAACAGCCGAATTCCGTCAACGTACCTATGTCGGTGAACCTTTGATGGCATTTTACGGCCGCGAGGTTGCCGGGGTGTATCAAAACCAGGCAGAAATAGATGCCGATTCGATCGCTATTGAAAATGGCCTGGTCCCGGGTGATTTTAAATATGTGGATCAAAACAAAGACGGAAAAATTGATGATGATGACCGCGTTATCCTGGGCTCATACTTCCCCAATTTCATATATGGAGGAAATATCAGCATTAATTATATGAATTTCGACTTTTCTGTCAGCGTTTATGGGCAGGAAGGCAATAAAGTGCTCAACCGCAAACGTGGCGAAATCATATGGACAGCCGATGGAAACCTCGATGCAGACCTTGCAGAAAACCGTTGGTATGGCGAAGGAACTTCCAACAAGTATCCGTCATCCTCAGGTTTGCGCAGGGGTTGGAACCAGAAAATGAGCGATTACTTCGTGGAAGATGGCTCATTCTTCCGTATCCAGAACATCCAGTTAGGTTACACCCTTAAAAACAGCAAGTGGCTGGGTGGTCAATTCCCCGAAACCAGGATTTCATTCACGGCTGAACGTCCACTGACCTTGTTCAAGTACAACGGTTTTACTCCTGAAGTTGCCAACGGTTGGGATTCACAGACTTATCCCGTCGCAGCAATATATACCATTGGCCTTAACGTTAAGTTCTAATTTCAAAACTTTTATCATATGAAACCATATAAATTTCTCATATCAGTTACGATTGCATCAATGATACTGTTCAGCTATACCGGCTGCCAGAAGTATCTTGAAGAACCTCCTGAAAATACCACATTCACTGAGGAAACAGATTACACTTTAAGTGATAATATGATACTGCCTGTGATTGGTGCATATCAAAGATTAAACCTGGTCGATTTTGGCTGGGAAAATTTCCCCCTTATAGCAGTCAGGGGTGATGATGTCAATTCAGGGGGACTTGGCGACCAGCAGGATTTTGCCAATACCGACACGTACCTTTACAACAAGGATTACTGGATGTACAATTCACTGTGGCAGAATTATTATCAAAACATGTTTATCGCCAATTCAGGTATGGAACAGGTTGCGCTTTATGCGGAGGCTGGCGCTGACCAGGCACTTGCCGATCAGTATATTTCAGAATTAAAAGTACTGAAGTCCTGGTGGTTGTTCCAGCTCAGTCGCGTCTGGGGCTCCCTTCCGGTTCCGCCAAGTTCTGACCCGGCTGAATTGTTTGTCACGCCGTTATCATCCAAGGATGAGGTTATGCAGATGATCTCCGGCTGGATGGATGAGGCAATCCCGAACCTGCCTGCGGTCAGACCAAACGAACGCGGAGATGTTCCCGGGGGTATTACCAGGTATACGGCCTATGCCATGAAAGCCCTGGCCAACCTTGAGCTTAAAGAATACCAGGCCGTTGCGGATGCGACAGGGGAGATCATCAATTCTGGTAAATATGTGCTTGAAGCTGACTTTTATGAGCTTTTCAAGATCAAGGGCAAGTTAAATAATGAAAATATCCTGGAGATGCAGTATTCCGACCTGGGACAATCTACAGGTGACAACTATTATTACCTGTATGCCTTCTTTGGACCGCAGGGATGGACGCCTGCCGTGGAAGGATCCGGCGATGGCTGGGGCTTTTGGGAACCCAGCATGAAATATATCAAATTCATGCTCGACAGAAATGAAACTGTACGGCTCGAAACCAGTGTTTTGTTTACTGACAGAGGCATAGCCGAGATCAAGACAGATCCCAACTATGCAGATCTGCCAGCCTGGATTTCCAATACAACCAGGTCGGGAGATATTATCAATGACTTTGCCCGCGAAATGTTCGTCAGCGGCAAGCATTACCTTCCTTCCGATCAGCTGACTTCCGGCAGAACCAATTATGGGACGAATAAGAACTTCACCTGCATCCGTTATGCTGAAATCCTGCTCATGTATGCTGAGGCCCTTACACAGGGTGCATCAGGAGGCGCCGGTACGGCTGATAATGCTGTGAACCTTGTCAGGTTAAGGGCCGGTTTGAATACCTTATCGGGCGTGACCAATGACCAGGTTATGGATGAAAAGTATGCCGAACTCGCTATGGAATGGGGCACCCGCTTCTATGACATGATAAGGCTTGGCAAAACAGGTGAGTTAAGTTATGATGGAAGAACTTTTACAACAGATAAAACATTCCTCCCATATCCTCAAAACCAGGTAGACCAACTCCCTGTCCTGGATCAATAGGAGCATTGTTAAACAATTAAAATTTAAAAATATGAAACTCATAAAATACTTATTCGTTTTTTCCCTGGTATCTGTTCTGGCTATATCTTGCGATAAGGGCCTTGATCCTATCATCGAGGTGACGCCAAAACCTGATGCTGCAGATCCCCAGCTTGCGATCAATTATCCTGTCGAGGGGAAACCATTTGTTTCACCCGATGAAATAGCTACCATGACTTTCAAGCTGGTGGCAACAGATGACATCGAACTTAAATCTGTTGTCCTTAAGCTGAACGGAGCAGAAATCGCTTCTTTCACCGAATTCAAAGATTACAGGAGACTTGATTTAAAATATGATTACGACCTGGCTGGTGGAGACTATACGCTGGATGTCACTGTTACCGACCTGACAGGGAAGAGTGTTTCCGGATCGGTCAATTTCAGGAAGATAACCGCCCCTACTTACGATGCGCTTGACGGAGAAGTAGCGTATTTCCCTCTCGATGGTTTCTACCTGGATCTTATTTCGGGAAATGCGCTTACTCCTGTCGGAACCCCTGGATTCGCTGAGGGCAAGGTCAGTGAAGCCTATGCCGGAGCCGCGGATTCTTATCTTACTTATCCCAGTACAGGAGTTGCAGGCAACAATCTTAGCGCAGTTTTCTGGTATAAGCTTAATCCCGATCCTGGCCGTGCCGGTATATTTATGATCAGCTACCCGGCTGCCAGTTCAGAGGATCGTCTCAATGGATTGAGATTTGCCCGTGAACTTGACGGAGCGGGACCCAAGCAAAAATTCTGGATGAACATAGGAAATGGGACGGTTGATACCTGGGTCAATCCACCTCCATTTGAAGTCACTGGCGAATGGATGCACATTGCACTTACAGTTTCTGAAACCCATGTAATAATCTACATTAACGGGGAAATAGCAGCCGAAGCCGATTATGAAGGACCTATAAACTGGACGGACTGCCCTTCGATATCTTTAATGTCAGGTCAGCCCAATGTAATTTATTGGGAACATTTTTCCGATTTGAGTATGCTTGATGAAGTGCATCTTTTCAACAGGGTCATTACTGCTGCTGAAGTGCAGAGCTTCTATGCGGTCAAGTAACTTAATATATTGAAATAAAATATCTTAAGAAAGAGGGGGCCTGTATTCACTCCCTCTTTCTTTGCTTACGTGGCCGGGAATAGCTAAAACAGATTATCATGAAAACAGATGTGAAAAAAGGTCATCTTGCAATTCAGTTTTTCTGGCTTATTGCAATATTGTTGATTGTTTTTAGCGGATCTTGCAAAAAGGAGACTGAGCCGGAAAAAGAAAAACTGAAAGTCATATCTTGTTACGTTGGGAGTACACAGCTTCAAATTGCTGCTGAAGTGCCGGATGTGCCTCTAAACCAGGATATAAGCATTACTTTTTCCGATGCCGTGGATACCTTGACTGCCAAACAGGGCATCTGGGTGAAGGACGAAAATGATGTATCCTTCGGAATACGATTTTCCTTTGCTGATGGATATAAAACGGTCGTCCTGAAACATCAGCAGAATTTCACAAAACTCAAGAAATACACTTTAACCATCGCTGAAACTTTGAAAGGAGACAACGAGCAGACGTTTTCCGGGGCTGAATACAGGTTTATAACCGCCAGCGGTATTTTTGTTCTTGAATCGATCAACATTGACGGCCGTGATTTTACAACGACGGGAAAATTCTATAATATCAACAGGCAATGGTTAGATCTGGATATGGAATTCTCTGAAGCAGTCGATACAAACCAGGTCCGGTCAAAATTTACTTTATCAGGCAGCCCGGCCTTTAATGTCAGTTTCCAGGATGATTTTAAAAAAGTGATCCTGGAATGCCCCCAGGATCTTGAAGGATACCAAAAGTTCACTTTTGTAATTTCAACCAGCCTTAAATCGGCCAGCGGCAATTCATTCCAGGGATTCAGCAATTCGTTCACCACCGAATTGGATTCAACACTCAAATTCCCCCTTATATCGGATGAGGAGCTTCTTACGCTGGTACAACGTCAGACATTCAGTTATTTCTATGAATATGCACATCCTGTGAGCGGGATGGCTCGTGAGCGCTATACTTCAGGTGATATAGTTACATCCGGCGGTTCAGGATTCGGTGTCATGGCCTTGATTGTTGGCATGGAACGTGGCTTTATTACAAGGGGTGAAGGGATAATTCATCTTGAGAAGATGGTTAATTTCCTGGAAACCTGCGACAGGTTTCACGGTGCCTGGTCGCATTGGATCAACGGAAGCACGGGAACTGTCGTGCCTTTTGGAACTAAGGACAATGGAGGCGACCTGGTGGAGACCGCATTCATGGCGCAGGGATTGCTGGCCATGAGGCAATACCTCGATCCGGGGGATCCGGCAGAAAATGCGCTCATCGGCAGGATCACGGCGCTTTATAACGGGATCGAATGGAACTGGTATACCAAAGGTGGCCAGAATGTGCTTTACTGGCACTGGTCCCCGAATTACGGATGGGAAATGAATTTCCAGATACGGGGATATAATGAAACACTTATCACATACATCCTGGCAGCCTCATCGCCGACTTATACCATACCTGCATCGGCCTATCACGCTGGTTATGCAATCAATGGGGGCATAGTGAACGGAAAGACATTTTACGGTTATGTGCTGCCTGTCGGGTATGATTATGGTGGCCCGTTGTTTTTTGCTCATTATTCTTTCCTGGGACTTGATCCGCGCAACCTGGCCGATAATTATGCGAATTACTGGACGCAGAACGTAAATCATTCACTGATCAACTGGGCTTACTGTGCAGATAACCCGAAAGGATACCCGAATTACAGTGAGCATTGCTGGGGGCTGACAGCCGGTGATATTCCTTCGGGCTATGGCGTTAGCGAACCTACCAATGACAGGGGTGTCATCACACCAACAGCCGCTGTATCATCTCTTCCTTATTCTCCTGAACAATCCATGAATGCGATAAAGTTCTTCTACTATTATATGGGCGATCATCTCTGGGGCGATTATGGCTTTTATGATGCTTTTGATGTTCATACAGGCTGGTATGCTGATTCATACATCGCTATTGACCAGGGCCCCCAGGTTGTGATGATAGAGAATTACCGGACCGGGCTGATCTGGGACCTTTTCATGAGCGCCCCGGAGGTCCAGGCAGGGTTGACAAAACTTGGTTTTTCCTATTAAAAAATTTGCATTCACATTGATGTTATTTTATACTTTTACACCCGTGAGCCTCCACCCTGACAAGGGTGTATCAATACCTATATTTCACGCAAAAAACGCAAAATGAAATCAAAAAGAACGCAAAATAAAATATAGATTATCAATTCTTTGCGAATTTAATAATTCACTTTGCGCTCTTTGCGTGAAACAAAAAGCCAGTTTTGATACACCCTCCGGGCAGGGGGCTAATTCAACACTCAACACTCAACACTCAACACTGAGTTTATGCCCCGTAAAAAAAGTAAAGTAGCTAAGATTTTCGTTCTTGACACCTCTGTTATTCTTTACAATCATAATGCTATTTACAGTTTTGAAGATAACGACATCGCCATTCCCATAACCGTCCTTGAAGAACTGGATAATTTCAAAAAAGGCAATGATACCAAGAATTTCGAGGCACGGGAATTTATCAGGATCATGGACCGCCTGTCGTCCAGCCACTCCCTTACCAACTGGATCGAGATTGACCGGCAGGGTGCCGGAAGTTTCAGGGTGATCATGAATGAGAACGAGAGCCCCATAGATGCCCGTGCGATCTTTGACGGCAATAAGCCTGACCACCGTATACTGAATGCGGCCATGGTCATGCAGGAAGAACACCCGCAGCGTCCGGTAATACTGGTAACCAAGGACATTAACCTGAGGCTTAAGGCGAAATCGCTCGATATACAGGCGGAAGATTACGAGACGGGAAAGATCCAGGACCTGGAATCGTTATATCCCGGCAAATCAACGGTTGAAGGAGTTGATAAGGGCATTATCGACAAGTTGTATTCAGAAGGATTGATCGATCCGGCTGACATAGGCCTTGAAAGCCCGATCCCTAATCATTATTTTATCCTCAAAAACGGTAATTCCTCGGCACTAGCCTATTATAATCCCCTTCTCGGAAAGATCGAAAGAGTGGAAAAGACGCAGGCTTACAAGATAACACCCCGCAATGCCGAGCAGGTCTTTGCCCTGCATGCCATACGCAATCCGCGTGTGAAACTGGTTACGCTGCAGGGTGTGGCCGGGACCGGCAAGACCTTGCTGGCGCTGGCAGGGGCACTCGACCAGAAAAAGAACTATAAGCAGATCTACCTGGCCAGGCCTATCGTTCCGCTCAGCAACAAGGATATCGGTTTTCTCCCCGGTGATATCAAGGATAAACTGAGCCCTTACATGGAGCCTCTGTATGATAACCTGAAATTTATCCAGAACCAGTACAGTGAAAGTGATAAGGAGTTTAAAAAGATCACCGATGCCCTGGAAAGCGAAAAGCTGGTCATCACGCCGCTGGCTTATATACGCGGAAGAAGTATTTCTAACGTTTTCTTTATTGTTGATGAAGCGCAGAACCTTACACCGCACGAAGTGAAGACCATCATTACCCGTGCCGGGGAAAATACCAAGATCATTTTTACCGGCGATATATACCAGATCGATACACCATACCTCGATGCGCAGAGCAATGGTCTTTCCTACCTGATCGACAAGATCAAGCATCACCCGATCTACGCCCACGTCAGGCTGGAAAAAGGGGAGAGGAGCGAGCTGGCCAATCTGGCGAATGACCTGCTTTAGGGTTAAGTGTTGAGGGTTTAGGGTTAAGTACGGGAATTATTAATGTTGAATGTTGAATGTTGAATTCGGGTATTATCTATTTTTAATCTGTGATAATCTGAGTAATCTGTGGTGAAAAGCAAAAGCATTTTGGTGTTACTGGTATCGACTGGTTTAATGATAATATCTTTTAGTTGCAAAGGGCCGGTCAAAAAGGATAAACCTTCGGAAGTAACAGCCACTGAGACACAGAACATAGTAATTCCCGCCTTCAATGCTGATTCTGCCCTTCAGTTTGTCAAATCACAGACTGATTTCGGGGCAAGGGTGCCTGGCAGCAAGGCCCATGCGGAATGCGCTTCCTGGTTGAAAAATAAACTATTGGCCTGCTCGCCCCATGTCACGGTGCAGGAGTTCAAAACGCGCGTTTACAGCGGCGATGTATTTACAGGAAAAAACATTATCGCTTCATTCAACCCGGATAAAAAAGCGAGGATCATGCTCTGCGCCCACTGGGATTCGCGCCCTTTTGCCGACCATGATCCCGATCCGTCACGACGGAATGAACCGGTCATGGCTGCCAACGACGGCGCCAGCGGTGTCGGCGTTTTGCTGGAAATAGCAAGGATACTGAAGGATAACCAGCCAAATGTCGGCATCGATATTATCTTTTTTGATATGGAAGATTACGGCCCGCCGCAGGACAGCCAGAATGAGGCCGCCAATGAGCATTGGGGACTTGGGTCGCAATACTGGTCAAAGAATCCTCATATCCCCGATTACCGGGCCAGGTTTGTCATTTTACTCGATATGGTCGGAGCACCTGGTGCGAAATTCCGCCGCGAGGGATTTTCTATGTATTTTGCACCCGATAAGGTGAAGAAAGTCTGGGATATCGCCGCCGGTCTTGGTTACCAGGATTATTTCCTGGATGAGAACGGCGGCTATATCAACGATGACCATTATTTCATCAACGAAATCCGCAAGGTCCCTGCCATCGACATTATCCATCTCGACCCATCCTCTTCCAACGGCAGTTTCTTTGAATACTGGCACACCACCGGCGATACCTTTGATAAGATAGATAAAAAGACCCTCCGGGTAGTGGGAGAAGTTATTACAAAGGTTGTTTTTACGGAGAGATAAAAGGCTAATTTTGCAGATTGTTGTTTGAGGTTAAATGCTTATGAGACGCCCGCGGATCAAAAATCCACTGCGGAACTCTGCGTTACCTCTGCGGAACTCTGCGAAACTTGTAAGGGGAGGGTTAAAAAAACGAATAATGAAAAATTCAACTCTGTTTCTGAATATTTTTTTTCTGGCGATTATTCATCAAGCCTTCTCCCAGCCTTCTTTTCCTCCCAATTCGCCGGTATTCGACAGTTCGGTGGTGGCAAGGGTGGATATTACCGTTGATCCAGATACACTCGAATGGCTTTACGAAAATGTGGAGAGCGATATCGAATTCCATGCGACGTTCAGGTTCAATAACGGGACGATCAATGAATCCGTTAATGATATTGGCTTCCGGCTGAGAGGAAATACATCCCGCTATTCCCAGAAAAAATCCTTCAAGGTATCCTTCAATACTTTTCAACCAGGAGGAAAATTCTATGGCATTGAAAAGATGAACCTGAACGGTGAACATAACGATCCCTCCATAATCCGTTCCCGCATCTGCTGGGAATGGTTGCGGAAATTCAATATTCCGGCACCGCGCTCCACCCATGCGGAGGTTTATATCAATGGGGATTATTACGGACTTTATATTATCGTTGAACATATCGATGAAGAATTTGTCGGATCCAGGTTTGACAATAATGACGGAAACCTTTACATATGCCTTTACCCGGCTGACCTGAATTACCTGGGCAGCAACCCTGAACTTTACAAGCTTACCAGCGGCGACCGGAGGGTTTATGAGCTTAAAACAAATACCGAATTTGATAACTATGCTGATCTTGCCCATTTCATTGATGTCCTGAACAATACGCCGCTTGCAGACCTGGAATGTGAGCTTGAAAAGATATTTAACCTGAACGATTACCTGAAAATCATAGCCATGGATGTGATTACCGGTAACTGGGACGGGTACATTTACAATAAAAACAACTTTTATCTTTACCATAATACAGAAACAGGCCGGTTCGAATATATTCCTTACGACCTGGACAATACGCTTGGCATAGACTGGCTGGACCGCGACTGGGGCACCAGGGACATCTACGATTGGGAACAACATGGAGCCGAAGCAAGGCCGCTGTATTCCAGGCTGCTTGATGTACCTGAGATCCGCGACCGGTATTCGTATTACATGAAACAGGTGGTTGATATGCTTGCAGATGAAGATTCATTGTTTGCGTCCATCAATCAGATCCGGAGCCTGATCAGCCCATCGGTTGTGAACGACCCCTTTTATCCGCTGGACTATGGTTATACTTATGTCGATTTCCTGAATTCCTATAGCCAGCCTCTCGGCGGGCATGTTGATTACGGTTTGAAACCTTATATCCAGGCACGAATCGCCTCGGCGCTTGAGCAACTGGTTTTAAATGATATCCCCCCGGCCATGAATCATATTAAATCATCAAAGGCAATTCCGGGCGAAGAATATTGGGTAAGGGCATTTGTGGAGGACGAAGACCCGTCGCCTTCCGTGAAGCTGCAATACCAGGTCAACTCCGGTACAGTGCAATTTGCTGTCATGTATGATGACGGTGAGCATCATGACCGGTTAGAAAATGATGGATTGTATGGTTGCATCCTGCCCCCTTTCCAGGTTAATGAAACCCTTTCATGGCAGGTTTCTGCAATTGACAATCTAAACCATGCCTCCCTGCTTCCCTGCTCCCCCGCTTTTATCTCATTTCAGCCATCTTCCGATCCCCAGCTCTTCATCAACGAATTCATGGCCGATAATGACATCACCATTGCGGATGAATATGGTGAATACGACAACTGGGTGGAGATCTATAATGGTGATGATGAAGCCGTCTGGCTTGGGGATAAATACCTTTCTGACAATCTCTCAAATGAAGATAAATGGCAATTCCCGGATTATACCATCCAGCCGGGAGCTTTCCTGATCATCTGGGCTGATGACCAGCCCGACCAGGGGCCTTTTCATGCAAGCTATAAACTAAATGATGAGGGTGAAGAACTTGGAATTTTTGACAATGAAACGACGGGATATTTCCTGATCGACAGCGTATCATGGGGAATGCAGAGCATAGATATCTCTTTTGGCCGGCAAACGGACGGAGGAATGCCGTGGATCTTTTTTGATGAACCTACACCAGGTTACAGCAATGAAGCTAACAGTTTACCTGAAGGAATCCTGAAAGGGAAGGTCTTGAATTTCTTCCCGAATCCGGTAACCGAAGGTATCATTCATTTCACAGAACCATTTACAGGCAGTTTGACTGATATGACGGGAAGAATTATCTGGTCAGGGCAGGAGGTGCTTCAAGTCGATGTAAGCGAGTGGCCTGCCGGTTTGTATTTTATTATTGATCCAACTGGAAAAAAGGCAAAGGCAATTGTGCCTTAGTCGTCGGAGCACGAAAAAAAATTCAATTTTCGATCTTATATTTCTGGCGGTAGTAATCGATGAAGATGGAAGGTTTTTCGCGCTCCAGGAAGATACTTTCCTCTTCCGGTAAAGGCAGGTTCCTGCCATCGATCCTGATGCCTATGGCCTCGTTCAGTTGAACGGGTGTCGTTGCCAGAGCATTGCCGACTTCCTGGTTATCCCGGTTCTCCTGTATCCACTCATACATCAGGGTAGGGTCATACATCTCAAGGGGTTCATATTTCACCGTCTCAGATCCATGATTTACAGTCCAGCTTTTTTGTTTTTTAATATCCCGCAACCTGACATCCTGGTAGTTATTATAAGGCCCGCCAATAAGGTCCATAGGAATATTTACTTTGACCAGCCATTTGTCAAATTCTTCTTTGAGCAGCCCTGCTAAATCCAGAAAACTTACGGCGAAAGCAGAACAACCGGCACCCTCTCCTTCATACCTTGGCCAGAAAGCACCTCCGTATCGTGCTCCTGTGGATCCGCTACTGTCGATACCTGCTTTATATGACTGAAAGAATTGTATCATTCTTGCCGTAGCCTCATCACTGATAAAAAATGTCATAAATGCCAGCTGGCCTTTAAGGGAGTATTCTTTTACTTTATAATCGAGATCAGTTTCCGATTCGAGGACTCCTTTAGTATCGGCCCCAAGTATTGCCAGGCCATAATGCTGTTTAAATATTAAGTCTTTTTGCTCTTTCCTGGAAGCTGCCCTCATACCGGTTATTATCCTTTCTGATGCAAGCGGTGTGCGCAACTCGATAAAAGCATGCCCGAGGCAATAACTTCTCTTTGTAAAAAGATTGCGTATGTAATTCTTATAATAACTCTTATAAAGGGAATGAGGAGAGCTCCAGTCATATTTGACCGTCGAAGGGATTACATAAATGGTCAGTTCGTTTTGTCCGGCTAAAAGGGAATCGCCCTTTATATTTACATATTGCGGGTACTCACCTGGAACGGATTGGCCCAGGATAATTGTAAGAAGAAGGAATAACCATACTATCAGAAAAAACCGCTTAATCATTAACAGGTTATGTTGACTTCATATATAGAAATATGCAATAAGATTATTCACGAAAGTACTCTATTTTTGTCAGAAATGCAACATGTCTTAAAAAACCAAAGTGAAAACCGTCCCTTCTTCCGGCTTCGACCGAACAAGGATACTTCCTTTATGAAGATGCATGATCTGGCGTGAAAGACTCAGTCCAATCCCGTTTCCATGCTTTTTAGACGTAAAAAACGGCATAAAGATCTTATCCATGATATCGGGCATTATGCCGGTCCCGTTGTCCTGGAAATCTATGATCACCCGGTTTGCACTATTAACGGTAGCCAGAATATTGATCCTGGGATTTTCACCTT
Organism: uncultured Bacteroidales bacterium; assembly: GCA_963701785.1. Classification (GTDB taxonomy): domain Bacteria; phylum Bacteroidota; class Bacteroidia; order Bacteroidales; family JAGOPY01; genus JAGOPY01. The sequence goes on from CAVPBC010000004.1 coordinate 194,474, forward strand.
CTTTAACGGCATCTATTGCATTGAGCATCAGGTTTATAACAACCTGGTCGATAAGATCAGGATCGGCCGTGATCATGAGGTCAGGCGGAAAAACCTTGCTGGAACATTCGATGCCAAGTTCTTCAATTTTCGGCTTTAGCAACAGGCTGCAACGCTCAAAAAGCTCTGAAATGCGGAAATACCGGAAATTAGGCTTGGGGATCCGGGTCAGGTCGCGGTAAATCTCAACAAAGTTCAGTAAACCCTGGCTGCGGTTTTGAATCGTTGTAATTGCACTATCCACACTTTCAATATCTTCATCATCCAGTTGATTCAATTTAACCTTCCCGTCTTCCCGTCTGATAGTCATATCATGAACAGTAGAAGCCAGCGAAGTTATCGGTGTGATCGAGTTCATGATCTCATGAGTAAGTACACGGATCATTTTCTGCCATGATTCAATTTCTTTATCATCAAGTTCAGCACTGATATTCTGCACTGAAACCAGGGTGTAATCCTCGCCATGCATCCTGAATTCGGTTGCTGTTATGGAGAGCTGCAACAGCTCATCTCCTGTAAAAACTTTAAAAAGCGTGCTGTCACCTGCTTTTAATCCCATCAGGGTGGAAGGAAGATCTTCTTTAATTATTTTCAGATCGGAAATGAAGCGGATATTTCTGATCTTCAGAATTTTGCTCATTGCATGATTGAACACCTCCACTTTTCCGTCGCGCTTAAATACGAGTATACCAATCGAAATATGTTGTATAACTGTTTGCAGGTAATTGAAATGTTCCTCTTTTTCAGTGCGGTATTTTCTGAATGCCTCGATAACCTGGTTGAACTCGCGTGACAGGTCTTCGAAACTTTTACCCAGTCCCGGGTCGGAAAAGGAGCTTGAAAAATCAGCATAACGGATGCTTTCAAAGAAGCGGGTGAGTTTTCTGTTAGTCCTTTCGACAAACCTGATCAGCAGGATGACTTCCAGTATAAACAGCAGTCCGAGGATAAATGCTGAAAACCTGTAGCGTGGCATTTCAAGCAGCAGGAATAACAGAAAGATCGTCAGGGCCATTAAGATAACCCTCCATGCAATGGCAATCCGGAAGCGGTTAAAGACCATATTTTTCGATTCTGCGGTATAATGAAGCACGGGTCAGTCCCAGCTCTTTGGCCGCTTTACTGATATTTCCCCCGTGTTTGTCAACGACTTTTCGTACCAGCATCCTTTCAGCTTCTTCCAGGTTTAAATTATCCAGGTCAAGGCTGTCACTTTTATCATCGGCAGGACCGGAAAGGAAGAAATCGTGCGGCTGCAGAATATGCGAATCGCTCATAATGACGGCCCTTTCCACGGAATGTTGCAGTTCGCGGATATTCCCGGGCCAGTCATGCTTTTTAAGCCGGGCAATGGTATCTTCACTGATCCTTTTGGAAGGGATCTTGTATTTTTTGCAATAGATTTCCAGGAAATGATCGATCAGGAGCGGTATATCCTCTATCCTTTCCCGAAGTGAAGGCACATTAACTTCTACGGTATTGATCCTGTAAAGGAGATCCTGGCGGAATTTTCCCTCTTTCACCATCTGATACAGAGGCATATTGGTAGCGCAGATCAGCCGGACATCGATGGGGATCTCTTTATTTGTCCCCAGCCTGACCACGTTCCGGTTTTGCAGAACGCTCAGCAGCTTGGATTGCAGGGCCAGTGACAGGTTGCCGATCTCGTCAAGGAATACGGTACCTTTATTGGCCGCTTCGAAGCGTCCCGGGCGATCTTCTTTCGCATCCGTAAAAGCCCCTTTTTTAAAGCCAAATAATTCACTTTCGAAGAGCGATTCGCTGATCGCCCCCAGGTCGACACTGATAAAGACTTCCTCTTTCCTGTTGGAAGCCCTGTGAATGGCCCGTGCGATAAGCTCTTTTCCGGTGCCGTTTTCGCCAAGGATGAGGACATTGGCTTCCGTTACGGCAACCCTCTGTGCCGCGTTCAGTACTTTTTGCATGGCTGGCGAATTGCCGATGATAGTCACATACGGCTGATTCTGGTCGGCCATCAGAACTTTTTGCCTGGAACGAAGATCCTGGAGTTCCACTTTCGACTGCCGGAGCTGCATGGATGTTTTAATGGTGGCAAGCAGTTTCCTGTTTTCCCATGGCTTCAGCAGGAAGTTGGTCGCCCCTTCCTTAATCCCCTGGACCGCCAGCTCGATATCGCCATAGCCCGTGATAAGGATAACCACGATGGAAGGGTCGATCTCCAGTATTTTGTTCAGCCAGTAGAAGCCTTCTTTGCCGCTTGTCGCATCCGGCGCGAAATTCATATCGAGCAGCACCATGTCATAATTCTCGCTGTTGATAAGGTTGGGAAGGTTCCCGGGATTTTCTTCCGTATGAACCACTTCAACATGCTGTTTTAAAAACAGGCGGGCAGCCAGTAAAACATCCTTATCGTCATCGACGATCAGTATCCGGGCGGGGATTTTTTCCTGAGTTTCATTCATAGGCCAATAATCTTCAGAAAGAAAGGATAAAGGTATTAATTATTGTTCGCCAGTGTACAAAAAACTGAACGATTTTGAACACCTGTTTTTCACAACCCTGTTCTATAATTCTGTTAGTCAATAGTATATTGTTAATGGCACGGATTTAGTTAAAAATATTATACCAAAAACCAGATTTCATGGACAGGATCATTGAAAAGAAGAAATGGACCACTAAAAAGATACTGCAGTATGCCGCCATCGCGGTTTTTGTTTTTTTTCTTCTGTACATTTTTCTGCTTCGCGACCGTTCGAGCCGGATCAACATCGAGAGGAGCCAGCTTACCTTCGCTAAAGTCACACTGGATAATTTCCAGGAGTTCATTCCTGTGGATGGGGTAGTGCTGCCCCGCACCACCATTTATATAGATGCCGTGCTTGGGGGAACAGTAGAGACAAAATTTGTCGAGGATGGCGCGGAAGTAAAAAAAGACGATACGATACTGAAGCTCAGCAATGCAAATATGCAGTTGAGCTATATGGACCAGGAAACCAGGATGTATGATGCCATCAACAACCTGCAGAATTCCCGTATCGCACTGGAGCAGAATAAGTTCTTACGCCAGAAGGAGATCACCAATCTGCTTTACCAGATCGATGAAGTGAAAACCGAATTTGACCGGGCCCAAAAACTATATGATGATGGTGTTTATACCTTAAAAGAATACCAGGACGCCAGGCGGGATTATGAGTTTTCAAGCAAACAGCTTTTAATCAGCATTGAGCTACAGCGGCTGGATTCTATTTCGGCTGAAGAACAGAAAAGGCAGATTGCAGCTTCAGTCGAAAGGATGAGGGCAAACCTGACCCTTTTAAAAAGCAATATGGAGAAGTTGCTGGTCAGGGCCCCTGCCGATGGGGTGCTTTCCTCATTTAATGTCGAGATCGGTGAAACCCGTTCAGCAGGTGAGCGACTTGGCCAGATAGATATTATGGATGGTTACAAGATGCGTGCGAATATTGATGAGCGATATGTTTCAAGGGTAGTGCCGGGTCAGGAAGCGGAGCTGGATTTCGGCGGCAAGACCTATCAGTTGTATGTGCAGAAGATATTTACCGGTGTCACCGGCGGGGCTTTCCAGGTAGATATGCTTTTCAAGGATGAGGTCCCTGATAATATAAAACGCGGGCAAACCATCCAGATGCGCTTGCAGTTCAGCACACCGACAGAAGCACTGATCCTGAAAAGAGGTGGTTTTTTCCAGCAGACAGGCGGGAACTGGGTTTATGTCGTGGACCCGTCAGGGGATTATGCTGTGAAAAGAAATATTCGCCTGGGAAGGCAGAATACCAGGTTTTATGAGGTGCTGGAAGGGCTGGAAAATGGTGAAGAGGTGATTATTTCTTCTTATGAGAGTTTTGGGAATAAAGATAAGGTTGTGTTGAAATAGTCGGCAGTCGGCAGTCGGCGGTCGGCGGTCGGCGGTCGGCGGTCGGCGGTCGGCAGTCAGCAGTCAGCAGTCGGCAGTGAGCGGTCTTTAACCATCAACCAATGACCAATGACCAATGACCACTTAACAATTAACCACTATGCGCGAAATAGTAATTGTAGTCCCGGATTTCGAACCCGAACAGAACGTTGAAATCGAAGTAACGATCAATGGCCGCAAGAAGGTCATTCATTACAGGGTAGAATTGCTCAATTTTGAGGCTGAAGGAGTTCCCCCAAATGATAAAGTACGGTGTTAAAACACAAGATCGCCTCACATGAAAAAGACTGGGAACTCATGGAGATAGGGGCGCCGATTGAGGGCAATGTTCCCCTGATGTTCAGGAGGAAGACAGTTGGCAGTTGACAGTCGGCAGTCGGCAGTCGGCAGTCAGCAGTCAGCGGTCAGCGGTCAGCGGTCAGCGGTCAGCGGCTAATGACCAATGACTAATGACTAATGACTAATGACTAATGACTATGATGACTAGTGACTAGTGACCAACAAAAAAAGACCAATAAACAAACATAATGCTATTAAACTTCTTCAAAATATTATTCCGCAGCTTCGTCAAGAGAAGGATTTACACCTTAATCAACATATTGGGGCTGGCCATCGGTATAACCAGTTTTATCCTGATCATGCTTTATGTTCAGGATGAATTGAGTTATGACCGTCATTACGGCAAAGCAGACCGGGTTGTCAGGGTCTGCATGGTATATGATTTTGGAGGAGTAGGGGAAAACTCGGCCAGCATGCCGTTTCCTGTCGCCTACACGCTGAAATCGGAATACCCGGAAATGGTTGAGGAAGTGGTGCGTGTCTTTAATTTCCAATCCGACAGGGCACTGATCGAGTATGAAGGGCAGAAATTCAATGAAAGTGCGTTTTTCTTTGCTGATTCCACCTTCTTCAACATTTTCGATCATCAGTTTATACTGGGCGATCCTGCAACTTCATTACAGGAGCCCAACTCTGTCGTTATTACGGAATCCACTGCCCGTAAGTACTTTAAGAATGAAGATCCGCTGGGGAAAGTGTTTAAATTCGAAACGGTATTACCCTTGAAAGTAACCGGGGTGATAAAAGATATACCCCGGCAGACCCATCTGCGGTTTGATTTCATTGCTTCGCTCAGCTCCATGAAACAGATATGGGGAGGCAGATTGCCCGGCACCTGGGTCTGGAACCCTTGCTGGACTTATATCCTTCTGGATGAAGGCGTTACTCCTTCGCAACTGGAGGCCAACTTCCCTTCTTTCATCAAGAATTTCTATTATGATGCACAGCAGGAAAGCATCGTCATGTACCTGCAAAAACTCACCGATATACACCTGCATTCCCGGCTCGACTATGAGATCCGTCCCAACAGCAATTACGCCTACATCATTGTATTAACGGTTATAGCCGTATTCCTTCTGATCATAGCGGCGATCAACTTTATGAACCTTTCGACAGCCACGGCCGGCTCCAGGGCCAGGGAGATCGGCATCCGGAAGGTCACCGGGGCTGACCGTTTCAAGCTCATCATCCAGTTTATCGGTGAGTCGCTGGTGATGACCCTGATCGCTTTTATTCTTTCGCTGTTACTGATCGAGATCTTTCTTCCCAGTTTCAACGACCTGACAGACAAGCAAATAAGGTTTGATTACCTGGTTGATCCGGTTAACCTGCTGTATCTTACCGGCTTATGGCTCAGCCTGGGTTTATTGTCAGGGGCCTACCCGGCTTTGTACCTGTCTTCTTTCAAACCTATAACGATTTTACGGGGAAGTCCGTTAAATGCAGCCCGGACCGGGCTGGCAAGAAAGATCCTGGTCGTGTTCCAGTTTACCATCTCAATTGGCCTTGTCGTTGGCACCGTGATGATCTTCCGCCAGGTCAATTATTTAAGAAACGCCGACCTGGGATTTAACCCGGATAATATTATCATGATGCGGATCAACCAGACAAAAGTCTCCAGGGACTTTGAAACGTTCAGGAATGAAATCGTGAAAAATCCGGATATCGTGAATATTACTGCCCTTGACGATATCATCGGGGAATCCCATAATACCCATGAATTCTGGTTTGAAGGGATGAAAGAAAAGGAATGGCGGTTTTTTCCTGCACTGGTGGTAAGGTATGACTTTATCGAAACCTTCGGTATTGAGCTCGTTGCAGGCAGGGATTACAACAGGGAAAATAAGACCGATCCTGAAAAAGGGCTACTGGTCAACGAAGCCCTGGTAAAGCACATGGGATGGTCTTCCAACGAAGAAGCCCTGGGTAAAAAATTCCGGTCACTGAGCGGGGATGAGAATATCATCGGCGTGTTCCGTGATTTTCAGCCTACTTCATTTCATGAATCCTGCCGGTCCGTTTATATTAAATATGAAGGAAAAACCAGGTGAAATAAATTTTTTCATGAAATATGCTGCGATAAGAACCACCGGGCAAAATAATGAGAAAGTCATCGCTTACCTGGAAACAAAATGGGGTGAATTTGAAAAGGATAAGCCTTTCGATTACTTCATGCTTAATGATGAACTGAAAAGGTTGTACAGGGACGAGAAAAACCTCGGAAATCTTGCCCTGGCCTTCACCTTTCTCATCATGTTCGTGGCGGCGATGGGCCTGTTTGGACTGGCCTCCTTTATGGCTGAAAAGAGAACGAAAGAGATCGGCATCAGGAAGGTGATGGGTGCTACGGTACTGAACATTCTGCTGCTGCTCCAGAAAGAGTTTACCTGGCTGATCCTGATCGCCATGGTAATTGCCTGGCCTGTCAGTTATTACCTGATAGACTCGCTATTTCTTGCAGCAGTTTGCGCTCAGGGTACCGTTTAATTTCTGGATATTTCTCCTTTCAGGACTGTCTGCCCTGGTCATTTCGTTGATGATCATCAGTTACCGGGCTATAAAAGCGTCTTTGATCAATCCGGTTGAAACTTTGAAATATGAATAAATCTCTCACAGAGGTTCACAAAGGTCTGCACAGAGAGCACAAAGTGACTCTGTGTAACTCTGTGAAAAATCTTTGTGATCCTCTGTGAGAAATACTAAAGAGTAACTAAAGCAATAAATAACCGTCTAAGACATAAAATTTAAGAAAATGATTAAAACTGTCAATTTAACCAAGGTTTTCCGCACCGACGAAGTGGAAACCACAGCTTTGAACAATGTCAGCTTCGGCATCACACCCGGGGAATTTGTGGCTATTATGGGACCTTCAGGATGCGGTAAATCGACTTTACTGAATATCCTTGGCCTGCTGGACAACCCGACCGGAGGGGAATATTTCTTCAACGGTGCTGAAGTTTCCCGTTTTACCGAACGTCAAAGGGCCCGGATGCGAAAAGAAAATATCGGTTTTGTTTTTCAGAATTTTAACCTGATCGATGAGTTGAACGTCTTTGAAAATGTGGAGCTGCCTTTGATCTATCTCGGACTGTCGGCAACAGAAAGGAAGAAGAGGGTTGGTGATGCGCTGGAGCAAATGCAGATCACGCACCGCAGGAAGCATTTTCCGCTCCAGCTTTCCGGCGGACAGCAACAAAGCGGTCGCAGTGGCCCGGGCCGTTGTCGCCAATCCTAAACTGATCCTTGCCGATGAGCCAACCGGTAACCTGGATTCAGCCAATGGTGAGGAGGTGATGAACCTGCTGGAAAGACTGAACCAGCAAGGCACTACCCTGATCATCGTAACCCATTCCCAGCGCGATGCTGAATATGCACACCGTATCATCCGGCTGTTCGACGGGCAGATCGTGACGGAAAACATAAGAGCTTAAGCAATGTTGAAGTTGAATGTTGAATGTTGAATGTTGAATGTTGAATTATGTTCAAAAACTTCCTCCTTTCGGCTTTCCGCAATTTATTGAGAAACAAGTTCTATACTTTCCTCAATATCCTGGGGCTCTCTATCGGCCTCGCGGCATTTATCTTCATCCTGCTGTATGTCAGGGATGAAATCACTTATGACAGGCATAATGAGAAGCATGAACGGATCTATCGCATCGAGTCGGATTTTAATATTTCCAATCGTCATGACCTGTTTGCCATTGTGCCGGTACCCATGGGCCCTGCGTTCAAGCTTGAATTCCCTGAAGTGGAAGCATTTGTGCGCATCAATGAAGTCGGAAATGCATTGTTCAGGTATGGTGACAAGGAATATTATGAGAACGCCTTTTATTTTGCTGACTCAAATATAGCGGATGTCTTTACTATAAATTTCCTTTCCGGCTCGCCTGAAAAGGCTCTTACCGAGCCTTATACAATGGTGTTGACGGAAAAGATCGCCAAAAAATACTTTGGGGATAAAGATCCGATCGGTGAAATGATTCAAACTGGCTCCGGGAGGTCATATAAGGTCACGGCTGTAATTGAAAACCAGCCATCCAATTCTCACCTTAAATACGATGCCCTGCTATCTGCTGCATCGCTTGAAGAACTTTTCGGGGCTGATAACTTCAACAGCATGGAACCCATTGCCTTCTGGAATATTGGGGTGTATACCTTTATCCTGCTGAGTGAAAATTCTGACATGCAAACCATTGCCGATAAATTTCCCGCGTTTTACGATAAATACATGAAGCCTATCGGCGACCAGATCAATGCCAGTTTTGCCCTTCGTTACACCCCCCTGGCTAAAACCCATTTTGCCCAGGGACTCGGCTCAGAGCTGCCTTCCGGCAATATGGCTTACATCTATATTTTTTCTGCAGTAGCTTTTTTCATCCTTCTCCTGGCTACGATAAACTATATGAACATGGCCACCGCCAGGTCTGCAAACAGGGCCCGGGAAGTAGGTATGCGAAAGGTAGTTGGGGCATACAGGAACCAGCTGATTACGCAGTTCCTTTCCGAATCCCTTCTTATGGCCTTAATTGCTCTTGTCATCGCCCTGTGTGTCGTTTTTATCCTGCTGCCTGATTTTAACCAGCTTTCCGGCAAAACCCTTGAATTCTCCCTGTTCACCCAACCCTTCGTGATCGGTGTGGTCCTCTTGATTACCCTGATGGTTGGTATTTTCTCAGGAAGCTACCCATCTTTTTATCTTTCTTCATTTATCCCCATGACAGTTTTGAGAGGAACGGTTTCCAAAGCAGGAAAGAAAAGCGGCCTCCTGCGAAAGTTACTCGTAATCATCCAGTTCTTTATCGCGATCATCATGATCATCGGTACGATCGTCGTCTCCAGCCAGTTGAGTTTCCTGCGCAATACCGATCTCGGATTTGAAAAGGACAACCTGCTGGTGATGGAAATGCAGGATTCCACTTTCAGGAGCAAAGCCGAAACATTTAAGAACGAACTGCTGCAAAACCCGGATATTGTAAGTGCCACCAACAGCACCGGGGTGCCTGGTGAAATTAACTGGATACAGGTGCTGCGCGTGGAAAGGGAGGATGAAATGGCTGAGATGGCATTGATCCTGGCTCAGACCGACTACGATTATATCAAAACCATGGGCATGGAGATAGTCAGTGGTCGTGATTTTGACCGGAATATGGGAACGGACGATACGGCAGCGGTGATCATCAATGAAACCGGGGTAAAAACCCTGGGATGGGAAGATGACCCAATCGGGAAAAAGCTGCAGTATGGGTTTGATCTTGAAGGTGATCCCGGAAGGATCATGAAAGTGATCGGGGTGGTGAAAGATTTTCATTACCGCTCGTTGCATAATAAGATTGAGCCGATCATCTTTTTTATAAGTCCTCAGCCCCGCTTTATGATGACCGTCAGGTTGAAAGAAGGGAAGGAAAAGGAGGCCATAGGTTTTATCGAAGAAAAATGGAACTCTTTTGGGGCCGGCCGCCCGTTCGATTACCGGTTTGTCACACAGATCCTGGAGAACCAGTATGAGGGGGAGCAAAAAATCGGGGTCATTTTCAACATTGCCACCATCATCACCATATTTATCGCGCTGCTGGGGCTGCTCGGGCTGTCTTCATTTGTTGCCGAGCAGCGGACGAAAGAGATCGGGATCCGGAAAATACTGGGCGCTTCGGTTGGGAATATCCTCAATCTGCTTTACAGGGAATTTGTCTTTCTGATCATCATCGCATTTATTTGTGCGGTTCCGGTAGCCTGGTGGAGGCTGGATATCTGGCTGAACGACAGTTTCATTTACCATACCAGCCTGAACTGGATCTACTTCCTGCTGGCCGGCCTGATGGCATTTGTGGTCGGCATGCTGACCATCAGCTTTTATATTATCAGGGCTGCCACCAGCAACCCGGTGGATGCGGTGAAATGGGAGTAACCTGTATATTATGCTGGAACATTATCTTAAGACAACATTCCGTAATTTCTGGAGATACCGCGGATATACGCTGATCAACCTGTCAGGGCTTGCAATCGGATTGGCCACCTGTATCATCATCTTTACGTATATATCATATGAGCTGAATTATGATAAGTTTAACGAGGATTATGAAGATGTTTACCGGTTGGCCGTAAAAGGAAGGTTTGCCGAAGATTTTTTCGATGTTTCAGTGTCAATGCCGCCTTTGCCGGTTGCCATAAAGCGGGATTTTCCCGAGGTCAGGTCCTACTCCCGGATCGATAGGTTTGAAGAGAATACATTCCTGGCTATTGACGATAAGAAATTTTATGTTGATGGCCTTTATTTTGTAGATACGGCCTTCCTGGATGTCTTCACCTTTGAATTACTTCGGGGCGATCCTGCTACGGCCCTTGCAGAGCCATATAGCCTGGTAATGACAGAGGAGATGGCCCGGAAATATTTCGGGGAAGAGGATCCGATGGGTAAGGTCTTACGCCTCAACGACCAGGCCAGCATGAAGGTGACCGGCGTTTTAAAAGATATCCCATCAAATACCCACATGAAGTTCACGATGCTGGGATCGCTCAGCACCCTCATGAGGGAACTCGGGGAGGATCGTTACAAAGAAAACTGGGGATCTATTTTTCTGCATTCGTATATCAGGCTTCATCATGGGACCGATGCGTCAGCCTTCGGCGAAAAGATCAGGCCGGTGATCAGGGATGCATTCGGAGAAGAGGCCGAGGAATACAATATAGAACTGGTCCCATACCTCCAGCCGGTGGCCAGCATCCATCTGCATTCCAACCTGCTGGCCGAGCTCGAACCTAACAGCGACATCTCATACATCTATATTTTTTCGGCCATAGCTATATTCATCCTGGTCATTGCCTGCATTAATTTCATGAACCTTTCCACGGCCCGCGCTTCCAGGCGGAGCCGTGAAGTGGGTATGCGCAAAGTAGCCGGAGCCACCCGCGAACAGCTGGTCTGGCAGTTTCTGAGCGAATCACTTCTGCTGAGTTTTATCAGCATGATCCTTGCGTTTGTGATGGTAGAGGCGCTTCTCCCTGTTTTCAGCAACCTGACGGGCCTCGGACTTGAACCTTATTTCCACAGGCCTTTCACCATACTGGTTGTATTTGTCCTTGCCATTTTCGTCGGTTTTTTTGCAGGGGCCTACCCGGCATTTGTCCTGTCGTCCTTCCAGCCTATCCGGGCCATCAAAGGCGAACTTTATGCGGGTATGAAGAAATCGGTCCTGCGAAATGTACTGGTTGTCCTGCAATTTTCCATTTCAATCTCCTTGCTCGTGAGCACATGGCTCATTTATAAGCAGATGAATTATATCAGCGAAAAGAAAATGGGTTTCGACCAGGAAAACCTGGTGGTCATCCCGTTGAAAGCAGACCGGCTGAAAGAGCAGGGCAGGTCGCTAAAAGGAGAATTCGGACAACTGCCGGTTGTGAAATTGATCAGCCTCACCTCATCGACTCCGGGAAAAGGCATCGATGGAAATGGTTATTGCCCGGAAGGGATCGACAGTAAATCACCCTGGATCATTTATACTTTCAGGGCCGACTATGATTTCACCGATGTCTTTGATATGAAGATCAAGGATGGGAGAAAACTCTCAAAGGAATACGGGACCGATACTATGGCTGCCGTTATCAATGAAGCGCTCGTGAAGAAACTGGGCTGGGAAGATCCTGTCGGGAAAAAGATCTATAATTTCGGGAATGACGACAGTGTCAGGACTTACTTAACGGTTGTCGGGGTGGTTGAGGACTTCCATTTCAAATCGCTCCATGACGCCATCGAGCCATCTCTCATCATCCTTGACAGGGACGAGCCCGACTTCCTTGTCATAAGGCTGAATCCGGGGAATACCGGGAACAGCATCGAACAGCTCCGGCAGAAATGGGAAGAAATGGAGCAGGCATTCCCGTTCGATTATTATTTCATCAAAGAAGAATACCAGGACCTTTATAAATCGGAGCAAAAGATGGCGGACCTGTTCATCACCTTTACCATCCTGGCCATGCTGATCGCCTGCCTTGGCCTGTTCGGCCTGGCGCTTTTCAGCATCGGGCAGCGTTCCAGGGAGATCGGCATCCGGAAAATACTGGGTGCTTCGGTCCCCGGCCTCCTGTACAGGCTTTCTTTAGAATTCACAAAGTGGATACTGCTATCTGCCCTCATTGCCTGGCCGGTAGCCTATTTCCTTGTCGACAACTGGCTGCGGTCATTTGCCTATCGGATAGAAGTGCTTGACTACCCGTGGATTTTCATCGTTTCAGCCCTTATCGCCCTGGCTATCGCCATGATTACGATAGTTTACCAGGCTTACCGGGCCGCAACCCGCGACCCGGTGGATGCGGTGAAGTGGGAATAGGCGCTGCGTTTATTTACCAAGCGTATCTGCGGCATTTAATATTGCCAGATTAAAACTACCGGAATAATCCGAAAGGAGGAGAAAGCGGTCAGGCTCTAGTTCATCCAAACTACTGGTCCAGAGCAGGATATCTTTTTTTTCCCTGTTAAAGATCAGGCGGTACTGCTCATTCATATCCTTATCCAGCTTGATCAGGTAATTGCCGTAATAAGTCGGGGCATAGGGTGTATTATATTGAATAAATTGCCCGCTGAGGATTATACCGCCATCCAATGGCGAGACGGACACTATATACGTGAAGGGCTGGATCTTTTGATGATAGAGAATGCTTGAGTATCCGGAACCAAGTAATGATCCTTCAAGGGAATATTCTTCGAATAAGATCCTGCTATCAGGTATTCCCGTCTCATCATAATAATAGATTTTCATAGGGTCATTGTAATCGAGCGAGATATTGCCTGTACCATAAATATAATCCCGCAGATCTTTCATTTCAGTGATCGTGCCCCCTTTATTGAACTTCAAGTAAAATATCTTATATAAAGAACGATCCGGATGGACTGGATCAGGTCCGTTTTCCCTATAGCCGATCATTTCAATCTCATCAGGAGAAATGAATTTGAAATAATTTACAGTACTTATGCTATCAAATGGAAAATTAAACCTGCTGAGGGAGTCATAATTTGAATTCAGGATGAGGATGAAAAATCTATTGTAAGAATAATTATAGTTGCCCTCTCTCTCATAGCCCAGAAGTGCGATTTCTTCTGAGGGCAGCAACTGTATTTCTTTAAAATAATTATCAGCCTGTTCCCATGAATAGTATTTTTCGGCCAGCAGGTTCCCATCCATATCATAAACGTTCAGGATGGGATTGGCATAGATATAATTGGATTTATCTTTAACACCTCCAGCCACCAGGAACCGGCCCCTTTGGGCATCATAGGCCACATCGTGTATTTGCGCGGTATGAGAGGATTCATAAATGGTTTTGATTGATTCAAATTGCCCGTTCATGCGGACCTTAAGCAGTTTGGAATCATATACAATATTTCCGCCACTGAAAATGTACAGGGTCGAATCGATGATGAAATGCTTTAAATAGCCGCCAAAATCCACATCCTGCAAGTTAAAAGGATTAATAAAAAAAAAAAAAAAAAAAAAAAAAAACTGCACATCAGTGAAGCCTGAAACAGAATCTTTGTCTACCGGATCTGGCGGGTCATCGGGATCCTGCTCATCATGAAGCTTGTTACAGGAGAACAGGAAAGCTGCTGATATTAGCAAGAGAAACCGAAATATCCATTTAATTTTCATATTGAATGAATATTGTTATTTAACGTAAAAATACGATAAAAAATTTTCAGCTTATCCTTCTAGTTCTTTGCGATTTTAAATACTTTTTCAATATTCTTATCATTAATGATCTTCAAGAGATAGACTCCTTTTGACAGACCCGAGAGATCGATTTTTTGGACTTGTGATTTATTGGTTAAACTCCTTAAAACAATCACACCTTGTAGATTTATTAATTCGATGTTCTCAGCCCTTTCATCACCGGAATCAATATATAACATATCCTTTACAGGATTGGGATAAATTTGAAAAGCCTTATTGGTGGCTTCATCTAAACCTGTTTCACCACCGCCAAGGCACATGGCTAACCTGTCAGGCAAGGATATTCCATTCTGCATAGCCACGAATCCTGTTCCAGCCATAGAATTCAACCAGTAGAATTGGAGTGAGCCCTGGTACTGGACAGAAAGCCATCCGGCTTCGAGCTCTGTGGAGGGAACATCAACTGTAAATACACCAATTTGATAAGAATCAAAAATGAACTGTCCGGTGTTGATACCGGTCAATTGCACGGTTGTGTCAGTAACTACAGCTCCCGGTGTGGAACCCGGCTGGCGCAATTCGATGAGGAAAGGCTCAGGGCTTGCAGGAATTATGTGGCCTGAAAATATGCCCCAGAAGGTTACCTGGGCAATATTGCCTTGAACCCCGGAATAACTCTGGTAACAAATGTATCCTTCGGACTGTGTGCTGGTGTATGCATTGTTATAGTCTTGCGGAACTATGCTAAAGAGGCTGTTTTCGGGGCATATCATCAGGTCATCCCTGGCCGGGTTGACCGTGTAAACGTCCTGATCATCATCTGATAAGCTTTTTAAAGCAGTTTGTGCTGAGGTTGCAACTGCAAAAGCAATAATAAGAAAAAGTGTGATTAAATTTTTCATAAGGCTTGGTTTTTGGAGGTACGGATAAAATTACAAATAAATATCCAGAAAATCCCAAATCCCAAGCGCCAAATTCCAAACAAATTCGAAATTCGAAATTCGTAGAAAAATCTGCGTAAATCCGTTGCATCCGCGTCATCCGTGTGCTATAAAAAGGTAGCAATCATGAATTTTCTCTAAATCTGGCGTAAATCTGGCGAAAAGCTCTTAATGCCTTGTATATCTAAATAATAAATATTATATTTGCCTTGTATTACTAAATTGGTCTTAATGTACAGATTGTTCACACAGGAACTTGAAGGCTGGAAGAATTCATCGGGAAGAAAACCACTTATCATCAGGGGTGCCAGGCAGGTTGGCAAATCATATACGGTCGCATGGTTTGGAAAGCATAGTTTTAATGGCAGAATTCATACCGTTGATTTTGAAAAGCATCCTGACTGGCATGGAATTTTTGAAAGAAATCTTGATCCGTTCCGGATTATCAGTGAACTGGAGATATTATTGAATGCAAAGATAACTGCAGGAACAGACCTGCTCTTTTTTGATGAGGTCCAGGCTGCACCAAAGGCGATTATGGCATTGAGGTACTTCTATGAAGAAATGCCCGGACTCCATGTGATCGCCGCAGGATCACTGCTTGAATTTTCCATGAAGGATATTAGTTTCCCGGTTGGCAGGGTCAGCCTTGCGAGCATGACGCCAATGAATTTTTACGAATTTCTGAAGGCCTGTCAAAAGGATATGCTGGCGGAAATCATACTTTCTAAACCTGAAAAATTGCCAGATTCAATACACAACGCATTATTGGATAGTTTACGGGAATACATGTATATTGGTGGAATGCCGCAGTGTGTTGATGTATGGTGTAAGACCCGGAGCATGGCAGAAGTATTTAATATTCAGAATGACCTTGCCGGAACCTACCGGCAGGATTTTTCAAAATATGCGCCTTATGTTGACAAAAGAAGTTTGAATAATGCGCTGGGTGCCGTAGCTAAAAATGTTGGCCACCAGGTTATTTATACAAGGCTTTCAGATGAGTTTACCGGTCCCACGAATAAGAAAGCAATCGATTTGCTAAATCTGGCAAGGGTTGTCAGTAAAGTTCAGGCAGCTTCCCCCGCTTCCTTGCCACTGGCCGCCACAGCATCAGATAAAAGATTCAAAGCTTTGCTGGTCGATACGGGAATTTTACGCTCTTTGAACCAGTTGCCGTCAAATATTGAGTATTTGAAAAATGATTTATTGCAGATGTACCATGGCGCTTTGGCTGAACAATTTGCCGGGCAGGAGTTTATTTCATCCGGCCTTGAGAACTTATATTACTGGTTGCGGGAAGCAAAAAGCAGTTCTGCTGAGGTCGATTACCTGTTAGTCAGAAATAACAAGATCTACCCTGTGGAAATAAAAGGTGGGGCTGCCGGCAAACTCCGCAGCCTTCATTTATTGTTAAAGGAATGCCCGAATGTTGACCGGGGATATGTTTTGTCGACGGCTCCTTTTGGAGAACTGCCCGCACAAAAGATTGTTTTTCTTCCGTTGTATTATGCCTTCTGGCTTTCTCAGATGCACTAAGCGAGATTTCAAATGGAAAAAATTAAGCATTCGTACATATCGAATAAAGCTAATACATTCATGCCTGAATACGGCTTAAAACAAAAACCACTTACATTTTTGATTGTAAGTGGTTGTTTTCTGGCAAATTCATTATTAATATAAAATTATTTTCAGGGTAAGAAAATTCTGATCGTATTCCACCCGGATGATGTATACATCTGCAGTCTCTTTATACCTGTATTATGAAGCAACTAACCTTTATACTCGTCATTTTGCTGCCAATTCGTCTGATGGCACAAGTAGCGATACCACAGTTTATCCTTCCAATCGAGGGTACTCATTTGCAGGATTATTATCTGGTGAATTACGTCGACTGGAGTTTTGATAGCATTCAAGATTATCAGTGTGGCCACAAGACCTACGATGGGCATCAGGGGAGTGATTTCGTTCTCCGGAATTTTGGCCAAATGGATTCAGGAGTTGATGTATATGCGGCCAAGACCGGGGTGGTGACTTATTTTGTGGATACCTTATTTGATCGAAGCAAAATTGCTTTGGCCGGGGGATTAGGAAATTATGTGGCTATTCGCCATTTCAACGATTTCTACACCTACTACGGCCATTTGAAAAAAGGATCGGTGACGGTTCAGGTTGGTGATACGGTGACGGCTGGCCAAAAAATTGCCGAAGTTGGCAGCAGCGGTTATTCCAGCGACCCACACCTGCATTTTGAAGTTTGGTACGACAGTTTGTATAACTGGGATCCATTTTCCGGGCCATGTGGGAATCCGGGTACTTTATGGTTGGAATCCTTGCCCTACATTGATGAATTCGGTCTGATTGACCACGACATCACCAATTTTGAACCAACACTTGATACCCTGAAAGAGCGTTTGCCCCGTCAGGCAGTATTTTCTTCTGCCGATTCTCTGGTCACATTCTGGATGCAAGGATATGGTGTTTTTCCCGGTGATATCAGCATAGTGAAATGGTTTGATCCTGAGGGAAACCTATGGTTTCAATTTGATTATGAACAGATTTACGAATGGTGGTATTATTATTTCTGGACCTATATCAACATACCCCCGGCAGACAAAGCAGGGCTTTGGACGGTGCAATATCTGGTAAATAACGAAGTGAAAATAGTTGATACGTTTACCTATACCGGCACATTGTCGCTTTCAGAACCTGAGGCTGCTCCGGCGACTAAAGTTTTTCAAAATGCGGAGGGCAATCTGGTCTTACAATGGTTGCCATATGTTCCTTTTACAGATGAAATAGTGATAGCAGATATGATGGGCCGTCAAGTTTATAACTGCAGGGTTTCCGCCAATGGGCAAACACTCACGCTGCCTGTTTCTCAAATTTTGAATTCCGGGTTTTATGTGTTATTCAGCAAGCATTGGGGGATGAAGCCAATTCGATTTGCTTTTGTGAGATAATTGCACCAAAAAAATTTCTGATTCCCCGAAACGGGAGGCTATGGTTACACGGGTGCCGTTGGCATGAGGTGCAAATAGATCTTGAACGATCCGTGGATGGTTGTTTTGTTGGGATAGGTGTGAAAGTACCAGCAGTTCCAGGAACGGGGCGCGATAACTGTTAAAAAGCTCCAGCGCTTGCAGGTTCGAAAGGTGCCCTTTGCCCCCGCGGATGCGTCTTTTCAAAAAGTACGGATAGCGGCCTTCTTCCAGCATCGTCTCATCGTAATTCGCTTCAAGGAAAGCCGCGTGACACTGGCCAAAGTGATGGATTAACTGTTCGCATACCGAACCGATATCGGTAAAAACACCCACTGTGATGCCGTTTCCGGTCACGGTGAAGCTATGCGGATCGGCTGCATCATGGTGCTTTGAAAAAGCCTTAACGGTAAGGCTGCCGAAATGCAATTCCTCATCAGCGGAAAACGGCCGCAAAAGATGATGATCAAACCGGATCATGCTGTTCAGGTGTGTGCCGTTAGTGATACAGACCGGGATCCTGTGTTTCCTCGAAAGCACCTCCACGCCCCTGATATGGTCAGAATGTTCATGGGAGATCAAAATGGCCCTGACCTTTGAAAGGGACAAGCCCAGTCGCGTCATGCGGCGTTCCGTCTCCCTGCACGAAATGCCCGCGTCAATAAGTACGGCATCATGGTCGTCGCCTACATAGTAACAATTTCCATTGCTTCCGGAATTGAGGGAAGAGAGATAGAGTTGAGGCATAGCTACAAAGATCGTAAAAGTTGAGGACCTGGGACATGTTGATCAGGCGAAAGAACGATCATACGATCAGCCGGTATTCGATTTTATTTTACATCGATATATTGACAATTATTCGATTGAATTTTCGATTGTATATTGACAATGCCGAATCGGCAACCGACAATAAAAAATGCCGCGGTATGCGGCATTTTTTCCGTCTCCCCGCCAGGATTCGAACCTGGGACCCATTGATTAAGAGTCAATTGCTCTACCAACTGAGCTACGGAGAGATTATTTCTCACTCTCTTGTGCTGCAGGGACCCTCCCGACTAAGTCGGGATGCTCTACCAGCTGAGCTACGGAGAGTTTTGAGCCGGCAAAGGTATAAAAAAATCATTAAATTTGTTGTGATGATTGAAAAAGAACACAACGAAGATTCCGCGTTACGCGTAAATGAAGGGGTCGAACAACCCTCTGCGCTCAACCCCGAGGCGGCGCGCCGGTTCAGGGACTCCATCCCGAAAGAGCTTGATGCTTCAGCTTACGTAAACGGTATCCGTGAGGGAAACCGGTCCTTGCTGAGCAAGGCTATTACCTTAGTCGAAAGTTCCTTGCCCCGGCACCAGGCACTGGCCCAGGAGATCATAGCCGGCTGCGTGCCTTTCTCGGGGAAATCTGTCCGCGTTGGCATAACCGGTGTCCCGGGAGTCGGGAAAAGTACCTTTATCGAGGCACTCGGAAAATACCTGACAGCCCTCGGGAACAAAATTGCCGTCCTGGCCATCGATCCGAGCAGCCAGCGCACCAAAGGGAGCATCCTGGGCGATAAAACCCGGATGGAAGACCTGGCCAATGACCGGAATGCATTTATCAGGCCTTCATCATCAAAAGGGACCCTGGGCGGCGTTGCCAGGAATACCCGTGAATCTATCATTCTTTGCGAAGCTGCCGGATTTAACATCATCTTTGTCGAAACCGTTGGCGTCGGGCAATCGGAAACGGCCGTGCATTCGATGGTCGATTTTTTCCTTCTCCTGATGCTCGCCGGTGCGGGGGATGAACTACAGGGAATTAAACGTGGCATCATGGAAATGGCCGATGCCATCGTGATCAACAAAGCCGATGGTGATAACATTCCTAAAGCTGACCTGGCCGCCAGGGAATATAAAAACGCACTTCACCTTTTCCCCGCTTCCCCTTCGGGTTGGATCCCACAGGTCATGACAGCATCTTCCGTTGAAGGTAAAAGCATCCCGGAGACGTGGAAGATGATTGAGCAATTTGTTGAAATGGCCAGGGGATCGGGATTTTTTGAACAGCACCGCCGTGAGCAATCACTGCAAGCTTTTACTGATGCTGTTGAGGAGGTGATCCGGCAGCAATTTTATAATCATTCCCAAATTTCAAAAAGCCTTCCGGGGTTAAAAAACGAAATCCTTTCAGGTAAAATGAGCCCGTATGCCGCAGCGCAGGCCCTTATCGGGCTGTATAAACGAGATTAAAGATTGCCGACCGCCGACCGCCGACCGCTGACCGTCCTCACGCTTCCCGCCTGTTATGAATCATAGACGCAAGAATGCTGATCCCGAGAATGGCCGATATGACGATCAGGGAGGTATTGGTCGTTATCTCAATGAAATCATGCGTCAGCATCTTCAGCCCTATAAATCCAAGCAGTGCGGCCAGCCCGACCTTCAGGAAGAAGAATTTGCTGAAGAAGTGCGAAACAAGGAAGAACAGCGATCGAAGTCCCATGATGGCGAAAATATTGGAGAAAAATACAATATAGGGATCGAGGGTAACGGCGAAAATAGCTGGCACGGAATCGACGGCAAAGATCAGGTCGCTGAACTCGATCACCATCAACACAATGAACAAAGGTGTGACGTATACTATCTTGTTCTTTTTAATCCAGAATTTTTCTCCTTCAAACCTGGTGTGCACAGGGAAAAACCTTTTTGTCAACCGCACCATCGGATGATGCTCCACATCGATCTTCGTTTCCTTTTTCTTCAGAAAATCCATTAACATCTTTATCGCGGTAAAAAGCAGGAACAACCCGAAAAGGTACATTACCCAGGAAAATTTGGTAATGATTGCCGATAAGGAGAAAATGAAGATGAAGCGCATAACGATTGCCCCTAGGATGCCCCAGAAAAGCACCCTTTTGTAATATTTCTCAGGGACATTGAATGACAGGAAGATCAGCAGGATAACGAAAACATTGTCAAGACTGAGGGAATATTCAATGATATAACCGGTAAGATATTGTATGGACAGGTTTTTATTAAAAACATCCAGGGCCTGGTCAAAGCTCAGACCTGCAATATTGATCGGATGTTTGAATTTCTCAATGCTGGCCTGGATTTCTTCTAAGGTTTCATATCCATGGATGAGATCCCCGTAATGCCTGATAAAAAAGTAAAATCCTATGCTTAAGCTGACCCATACAATTGTCCAGATCGTTGATTCTTTCAATGAAACCACGTGGCTGTTTTTACTGAACACTCCCAGGTCAATAAAAAGCATCAGGAGAATGAAAACCAGGAACACCGAGAAGAAGATCACTTCATTGCTTATTGCCATATAGCTTGTTGATTTATTGTGCAAATTTAGCTTTTGTTTTTAAACCGTTTCTATATTAGCTGGATTGACCGGTTTATATCTTAAAATTTTATATGTTTGCCCTCCTTTTTGCAAACACCAAACTAACTGTGGCTCTTATGAAAGCATTCACCGAAATGAACCCAAACCCCCTGGTTCAGTACCTTAATAAACCTGCAGAAGAATTCACCAGGCAGGATATCATGAAATATGTTGAAGACAACAATATAGAGATGATCAATTTCAGGTATGTTGGCTGGGACGGGCGGTTGAAGACCCTGAATTTCATCATTAACAGCCGTCAGCACCTGGAAACGATCCTTACGATGGGGGAACGGGTCGATGGATCAAGCCTGTTTTCCTTTATCGAAGCCGGTTCCAGCGATCTTTATGTGATCCCTAAATACCGTACCGCATTTGTCAATCCGTTTACCGAAATACCCACACTCGATATCATCTGTTCATATTTTAATAAAGACGGGGAACCGCTTGAAAGTTCGCCGGAATATATTCTCCGCAAAGCTGACAATGCCTTAAAGGAAAAGACCGGATTTGAGTTGCAGGCGATGGGAGAGCTCGAGTATTATATCATCAGCCCGAAAGAAGATCTATATAATGCAGTTGACCAGCGGGGCTACCACGAATCCACGCCTTTTACTAAGTGGGAGCATTTGCGCACGGAAGCGATGCAAGCTATTGCGCAGGCCGGCGGACAGATCAAATACGGGCACTCTGAGGTGGGTAACTTTGAAGTCGGCGACCTGATGTATGAGCAGAACGAGATCGAGTTCCTGCCATGTCCCCTGGAAAGTGCGGCCGAGCAACTGCTCATCGCGAAATGGATCCTGCGGACCCTGGCTTACAAATACGGGGTGAGGGTGTCATTCGCGCCCAAGATCACGCTGGGCAAGGCCGGCAGCGGTTTGCACATTCATACGCGCCTGATGAAGGACGGGAAAAATGTGATGATCGAAAAAGGAAAGCTCAGCAACACGGCGAAAAAGATGATTGCCGGTTTCCTGGATATTTCCCCTTCATTGACTTCTTTCGGCAATATAAACCCGACGTCGTATTTCCGTCTTGTCCCACACCAGGAGGCGCCTACGAATATATGCTGGGGCGACCGCAACCGTTCGGTGCTGGTCCGTGTTCCCCTTGGGTGGACCGGCAATGTCAACATGGTCCATATAGCCAATCCCCTTGAGGAGTCCCCGGAGAACAATTTTTATGAGAAGCAGACGGTTGAATACCGCGGAGCCGACGGGACGGCCGATATTTACCTGCTGATGGCCGGTCTGGCCATAGCAGCCAGGCACGGACTGGAAATGAAAGACTCACTGAAATACGCCGAACGCACCTACGTCGATGTCAATATTTTTAAAGAAGAGAATAAAGAAAGAGTGAAGGGGCTTTCGCAATTGCCGGCCTCCTGCTGGGAATCGGCCGAGGCGCTTGAAAAACAGAAGCCGGTCTATTTAAAGTACGGTATTTTCTCCGAAGGGATGATCAACTGGATCATCACCTACCTCAAATCATTCGACGATAAACATCTCCGCCGCGACATCGGTGAAAATAAAGAGGAGATCATAAAGCTGGTGCAGCAGTATTTTCACTGCGGATAGAGCAGTCCTGCAGATCCCTGCACTGTTAGCGCGCGTCTAAGACGCGTGCTTAATAATCCGATCATTTCAAACGATAAATATCAAGGCACGCGATGCAATCACGCGCCAACAATTTATATTTTGCCATAATGACATGCCTGGTTTGTGGTTAAGCGCCAAAAAGGCAGTAATTTCCAGGATATTCCCCTCCGGAATAATTCTTGATATTTTATATTCAACAATTAATAATTCAAAATTCAACATTTAAAATTTATAGTTATGACATACATGAGATTAGCCCACGACCCGGTGATGCGGATGTTATTGAACAATTTTGTTAACCAGGAGCACGAAACCGAGCGCAAATGCAGCTGGATGCCCGCAACCAACATTACTGAGGATGAACAGGCTTTACATCTGGAAATGGCCGTCCCAGGTTTCAGCAAAGAAGATTTCAAAATAAACCTTGAAAAGGATACCCTGACGGTTTCCTCTGAAAAGGGAAAGAATGAAAAACACGAAGAAAAGACTGACCAGACTTACCGGAAACGTGAATTTGGCCATCGCAATTTCTGCCGTTCCTTTTCACTTCCCGAAGCTGTTGATAAGGATAGCATCAAAGCCGAATACCAGAATGGCATCCTGATGATCACTCTGCCAAAAAAGGAAGTGGTCAAAGTAACCAAGGAGATACAGATTGCATAACCAACTAATAATTAGTACCCAAAATTGTTTTCATAATTGGTTTGGTTAAAAAAACCCGGCATCGTAGGCCGGGTTTTTTATTTAAACTGAGATGGCATCTCAAAATTTGAGTAAAAATTCCTGGAACTATTGTTTATCTAGTAATAGTAGATTTATCAGTTGGGAAATGAGATGCCATCTCATTAAGTAAAAATACGCGCTATAAAATAAAGTATATCAAATGATTAGATAGAATTAACTTATAAAAGCAGATGCCATCTCAATTATATAAATTCTTTCTTCAATAACCCCACCCATTTTTCTAATCGTTCTGTGGTTTTACCCGCCTGGTTTTCCTGGTCTAGGATAAGTCCAACGAATGAGTTATCACGGAAGGCTTCTGATTCATGGAAAGTATAACCGCTTTTCGGCCACTTTCCCACGATCACAGCTTTGTCTTTGATCTTATTATACAACATGCCCACACCATCGGCGAAACTGTCAGGGTAGGTATCCTGGTCGCCAAGCCCGAACAGGGCGATCTTTTTCCCTTTAAGATCAGTCTTTTCCACGATTTCGGCAAAATCTTCCCAGTCGTCCTGCATTTCACCGACACCCCAGGTTGGGGTACCGAAAACCAGGTAAGGGTATTTTTCGAGGTCTTTTTTAGTTGCAATATCGACGTTGATCAAATCAGAGTTTTCCTCGCCCAGGAGTTGATGAAGCTTTTCAGCCACGATTTCGGTCTGGCCGGTAGAAGAACCGTAAAAGATTCCTATTTTTTTGGTTGACATAGGTTGTAATATTGAAAAATCGCGGCAAAAGTAAGCATAATTATTTTTATATGGATTGAGTTTAAATAAATTCCAAGTCCCAAGCACCAAATTCCAAACAAATCTCAAGTCAAAAAAAATAAATTCAAAACTGTTTTGGATTTCGGTAATTGTAATTTGTTTGGTGCCTGGAATTCGGAATTTGGAATTCTTTTGTTCCTTTTCCTTGATTTTCGCTTCCATTTTTATTGATTTTACACTGTCAGGACAGATCATTCACGTCCCTGCCGACCAACCGACCATCCAGGCAGGGATTGATGCAGCAGTTGATGGCGACACGGTGCTTGTCGCCAACGGAACCTACCTTGAAAACATCAACTTCATGGGGAAAGCCATTTTGGTCGCCAGTAATTTTATCATCGACGGCGATAACAACCATATCAATAATACTATTATTGACGGCAGCCAGGCGACAGATCCTAATAATGGCTCCGTGGTGACCTTTATGAACGGAGAGGATACCACATCGGTGATTTGCGGATTTGCAATCACTGGAGGAACAGGAATGATCGAAAATGTTTATGGAGCGCGCATTGGAGGAGGTATTGTTTGTTATGATGCATCCGCTAAAATCATTTATAATAAAATAATAAACAACAAGATAAACATGCAGGGACATGCATGGGGAGGCGGAATAGCGGGCATCAATTTTACCGGATCGAAATGGACAGTGATCGAGAATAACCGGATCAGTCAGAACAGTTGTATTGCCGAATCAGCAATAGCTAGCGCAGGAGGCCTGGAAATATGGGGAAATGCAAGGATAATAAATAACAGGATCGAAAATAACCTATGCATTAGCAATGCAGGAATTGGCGTTGCATGTGGTGTGCTGGCCACATCCACCGAGGATGATACCAGCTTACTTTATTTTCGGAACAATATTGTTCAGAATAATGTTGTCCAGGCCACTTCATCGGCCCAGGGAGGAGGAATGATAATAGAAAGCTCACATTGTATAATTTCGGGCAATATTTTCAATTATAATGCGGTTTCAAGCCTTGATGTGTTTGGAGGAGGCTTGCTGGCATATCAAACAGCTTCACTTGAATTAATTGATAATCAGATCAGTTATGATTCTGTTTTTTTAACTGCAGATAATCTTTGGTACGGTGCAGGTTTCTATTGCGATCAGCCGACGGGAGAAATAATAATTAAAGGCAATGAATTTTCTTACAATTCAGGTGGTTCGGCCGGATGGGGCAGAGGTGGTGGAATTTACCTCGGGTATGGCAGTGAAAATCACATCAGCATCGAAGGAAATTTATTTAAACAAAACAGTTCTTTTAGAGGGGGCGGATTATATGAAGAAGGGTCTTATAATTTGGAGATGTCCAATAATATTTTTATTCAGAATTCTGCAACCGGAGGTGGCCAGGGAACAGGAGCAGGAATTGTTATTAACAATGTTGCAATCATTTCAGGCCCACTCAGTACCAAAAACAGGGAAAACATTACGCTCATCGAAAATAACACCTTTTATGCAAATGTTGCGGACGAACAGGGAGGCGCATTTCGATATAACGGTTCCTTAAGTCCTCCTGTTATCATTAATTGCATATTCTGGGAAAATAATGCCCTGTTAGGCAAGGATATCAATAATGCTACTTCAGAGATAATCGTCATATCTTATTCAGATTTAGATACAACAGCTATTAATGGTCCATGGACCGGCACGGATAATTTTACCGGTGATCCCCTGTTTATTGACGAAATCTGTCATATTGATTTATTAAGCCCTTGCATTGATAAAGGGATTGATTCTTTGAAAATAAATGGTATATGGTACCATGCCCCGGAATTTGATTTTGATGGTTCTCCGAGACCCTTCGGCGAAGGATTTGACATCGGCGCCGATGAATGGGATGGAGACGGGTATGAAGACCTGTTAATTCAAAGTTCAACGTTCAAAGTTCAAAGTTACCCGAACCCGACCGGGGGGGATTGTTGATTGTCGATTGTCGATGGTCGAGGGGTTACGGTGAAGGTTTATGATGTGCATGGCTGGGAAGTAGCCGAGGTCCTGGATAAAAAAATGCCGGCAGGAGAACATACTGTGCGGCTCGACTTGTCAGCTTTCCCCGCCGGAATTTACCTTTTGAGTATCACAGCCGGTCGCAAACATATCATCTAAAAACTCATCATTCAACATTGAGCATTAAGCGTTAAGCATTTAGCCCTGATTAATTTTCATTATCTGATGATCTTTGCCTTGTATATTTTGCATTTATACAATATCTTTGCCTTTATATTTTATCATAATTACCTTGTATATGAAAAGGCAGATCGATATCTTCCTAATGGATTGGAAATTAAATCTTTCAAGAAAAGTGCTCCTGATCAGGGGAGCGAGACAGGTAGGTAAAACCTATTCCGTCAGAGAGCTTGGAAAAAGTTTTAAACATTACCTGGAGGTCAATTTTGAATCAGACAGGGCCATTCACCAGTTTTTTCAGCAAGACCTGAATCCGGATGAAATCCGCAGGAATCTAGCTGCGTATTATAATGTGCCGGTCAACGATGGGGAAACGCTTTTATTCTTCGACGAGATCCAGGCATGCATGCCAGCCATTTCTTCATTACGATTTTTTCATGAGAAAAGTCCTCATTTACATCTTATTGCCGCTGGATCATTGTTGGAATTTGCATTGAAAGAAATCCCTTCTTTCGGGGTTGGCAGAATTGAAAACCTGTTTATGTACCCGATGTCATTCGATGACTTTTTAATCGCTTCCGGACAGGAAAGTCTTTTGGAAATAAAGCAGGAAAGCAATCCTGATAAACCTCTGAATCCAGCCTTTCATCAGCGGCTTACCGGATATTTAAAGCAGTTTCTCCTGACAGGAGGTTTACCCGAAGTGGTCAGGACTTTCCTTGATTCAGGCGATCTCAGGAAATCCCAGGTTATATTGGACCAGCTTATTGTTACCCTGAATGATGATTTTGCAAAATATAAAAAGATCGTACCGGTCTCGCGAATCAGGGAAGTATTTGAAGCTGTGGTTTATCAGTCCGGGAATAAATTCAATATTTCGAAAGCATCCGATTCTGCAAGCCACCGGCAGATCAAAGAGGCACTGGAATTGCTTGAAATGGCCGGTCTTATACACCGGATAAATCATACGGCTGCTTCAGGGTTGCCTCTTGGCGCTCTCATCAACCCCGGCAAGTATAAAATGATTCTCTTCGATCACGGTATATTTCAGCGCATCCTGGGGTTGAGCCTGTCGGATCACCTGCTTGCCAATGAATTTTCTTTGATCAACAAGGGAAACCTTGCAGAACAATTTGTCGGGACAGAACTGATCAAATTACAGCCACCTGTAAGCCGACCGCAATTATTTTACTGGCACCGTGAAACCCGGGGTTCCACAGCAGAGGTCGATTATATATTGCAAAAAAACGACCAGATCATTCCTGTTGAAGTCAAATCAGGCACCCAGGGAAAAATGCAGAGTCTTCGTATCTTAATGAATGAAAAAAAGCTGCCGGGAGGTATCCGCGTTTCCCTGGAAAACTTTGCAAAGTACGAAAACATAAGGGTTTATCCGCTTTACGCGGTGAGGAATCTTCTGTATTCATTTAGCGTTGAGCATTGAGCATGGCACATATAAATGCTCAACGCTCAACGCTCAATGTTCCATGATTTATCGTATCTTTAGGTAAATTTTTCCCGGGTGGCCAAACCTGCTTACAAAGGATTTATTGCTATCATCGCCGCTTTTCTCACCTTTTCTCTGATTCAGGTAATAGGACAGGAATACTCATTTCGGCACCTGAACAGCGAACATGGACTTTCTTCCAATGAAATCAATGTAATCTTCAAAGACGCTAAAGGATTTATCTGGATCGGGACCAATGACGGGCTAAACCGCTATGATGGAATTAACAACAAAATATTTAAACATAACCCAAACGATCCTGCTTCCGTTTCCGATAATTCCATTCAGGCTATAATTGAGGAAACCAACGGAAACCTTTTGATCGGCACCGCTACCGGGGGACTGAACAGGTTCAATTATCCGCTTGAGAAATTTACACGCATTGAAATTAAGACAGGAGTTTCGGAAAATGCCGGTTTTAACAGGGTAAATGAAATCAAACCAGACTCTGCGGCTGTTTACTGGATTGGCACTGACGGCGGACTGGTCAAATACTTTTCATCGAAGGGAATATTTCTGAATTATTTGCCTGAACCGGAAAATCTGGCCGATTCCTCCAACCGTGTGGTTGCGATTTTCAAAGAATTTCCGGACAGAATATGGGTGGGCACGCTTGACGGGCTTTACCATTTCGATCCTTTAAACGGATCATTCTCTAAAGTTTCATTGATCCCTGATTGGTATTTTTATCTTCCATGGGAAAAAATAATCAGGTGCATTTATCAGGATAGTAAGGATGTAATCTGGATTGGCACCCAATGGTTTTTATTCCGTTTTGAAAATGGATTTATAAAATGGATAGGTCCGCCCGGATATACTGTTGTGGATTCGGCGCCTAACAGCAATGCGATAAATTCCATAGATGAGCAAATTATTGATGGAAAACAAACCTTGTGGATGGCTACCTGGGGAGGTGTGAACCGATATGACCCGCAGAAGCAGATCTTTTATAACATCTTTACGGAAACTAATAACCCCCGGGGGTTGAGCAGTTATTCCCTTTCCACCCAGTTACTGGATGATAAAGGCATTCTCTGGATCGGTCATGACGATAAAGGAGTGGATATGCTGAACCTGAATAGTAACCGGTTTGAGCGTCCGGCCATCGATACCGCTGGATCCAATTTGTCAGCCCTATCCTTTTTATTCGATTCAAAAGGGAATTTTTGGGCGGGAATGGATGATCATGGACTGCTACAGATGGATGAGGATATGAATTTCAGCTCTTTCATCAAATTCCGGCTCCCGGGTGGAGAGGAACTTCAAAATTGTGATATCAGTTGCATTTTCCAGGATAGTAAAGGGACCATCTGGATGGGAAACGAGGTCCTGGCTGAGGGGCTTTTCATTTTTGATCCAGTGCAACGCCTTTTTGAGCCGGTAAATCTTAATATTCCAGATCCTTATTTTAAGTATGCAGGTCGCCCTGTTTTCTTTAATTCCATTATAGAAGATAAATATGGAGCTATCTGGATCGGTACCAGTCACGGTTTGTACCGGAATAACTTAGAACGATCCGGGGAGATCACCCTGGTATACTTATCACTGAAAGATTCACTGGTCCCGGTTTATATTTATTGCCTTGCTGAAGACCGCCAGGGTAATTTCTGGATTGCTACAAGAGATCAGGGGCTTTATTGCATTAAAAGTGAACATAATGATATCAGAAACCAGCCTTTTTTGTATCCGGACCAGCTTAAGCAATTCGACTTCCCCGGTAGCATCTATAAGATTTGTGAAGATCATGCGGGAAATATCTGGTTAGGCGCTTCTTCCGGATTATTCAGGATCAATGTTAATGAAAATACGATTGTTTCTGTTTCTGATCCTTCAGGATTAATTACCGGCAATCCGGTCTATGGAATCATAGAAGACAATAATCATTATCTGTGGCTAAACAGCAAGGCAGGATTGATTCGTTTCAATCCCGATAGTAATAATAAGGTTTTAACCAGGAAATTCGATAGATCAGATGGCCTTCCTTTTGACCGGTTTAATACCAGGGCTTTTTATCTTTCCGGGGATGGCCGCATTTTCGCCGGTGGAATGCAAGCGACCGGTGATGGGTTCTTTTTCTTTCATCCCGAAGAGATCAGGGATAATACCTGTATCCCGAA
The DNA here is from genome assembly GCA_963701785.1 of uncultured Bacteroidales bacterium. Taxonomy (GTDB): domain Bacteria; phylum Bacteroidota; class Bacteroidia; order Bacteroidales; family JAGOPY01; genus JAGOPY01. The sequence goes on from CAVPBC010000004.1 coordinate 224,576, forward strand.
AATTATCATTACTGATTTTAAGGTTCGAAATGAAGAATTCAGGACTGACTCCGGGATTGTTTCCAAAAAACATCTCAGGCTGAAATATGACCAGAACTTCTTTTCTTTTGAATTTGCAGCGCTTGATTACATCTATCCGGTAAAGAACCGGTTTGCTTATTTCCTGGAAGGGCTTGAAGACGACTGGGTTTACTCCGGAAACAGGCGTTATGTCAGCTATTCCAGTGTTCCCCCGGGAAATTATATCTTCCGGGTTAAAGGCTCAAACAATGATGGCTACTGGAATGAGACGGGTACCTCATTAGCCATAACTATCCTGCCTCCGCCATGGAGAACCTGGTGGGCCTACTGCCTGTATGGGATCGGTATCCTTGGATTAATCACTGCCTGGCGGAGCTATGACCTGAAACGCCAGCGATTGAAGCACCAGCTTGCCCTGGAACACATAGAGTCAGAAAAATTGAAAGTTCTGGATATCACAAAATCCAGGTTTTTTGCCAACATCTCCCACGAATTCCGCACGCCGCTTACATTAATCCTTGGACCTCTTGACATACTTCGTGAGATCGTCCCCAAAGAAGCACAAAGAGACCTGGAGATCATGCAACACAATGCCCGCAGGCTGCAGAACCTGATCAACCAGTTGCTTATGCTCTCGAAAATTGAATCCGGGCAGGTGAAACTGAAAACCTGCGAAAGAAATATTGTCAAGTTGATTAGTGGGTATATCCTCTCGTTCGAATCATTGGCAAAACAGAAAAACATAGACTTTGTCTTCAATTCCCATGAAAAGGAAATGATGGTATATATCGACCGTGACAAACTGGAGAAGATCCTGTACAACCTGCTGTCCAATGCCTTTAAGTTCACACCGGTTGGGGGTAGGATCGAGGTGAAGGTCATTGGTCAAAGGTCTTTGGTCGTTAGTCATTTACCCTTGGACAATCGGCAATTGACCAACGACCAACTACCAACGACTAAAGACCTGCGAACCAATCATATCGCAATCTCCATCTCCGACACCGGCCCCGGGATCTCGCCCGAACACCTCCCCCACATCTTCGATCGCTTTTACCAGGCAGATGACTCATCAACACGTTTGCAGGAAGGGACAGGGATCGGGCTGGCACTGACCAGGGAGATGGTCGAACTCCACCATGGAAGGATCTTTGTTGATAGTGAAACCGGCTCCGGCACCAGGTTTACCGTAGTATTGCCCATGGGATCAGCACACCTGAAGCCCGGGGAGATCGCATCGGAAGAGGATCAGGCAGGTGCTGAAGAAAATAACAGTGAAATAGTCCAGTCCGATTGGGTACTGGATAAGATGAGCGATGAAAAGAAAAAACCATTACCGGCTATTTTCGGAAGGGGTTTGGAAAAAGCGGCGGTTCCTGTGATCATGGTAGTTGAGGATAATGCGGATCTAAGGGAATACATCGGGGGATTCCTGGCAGGTTCCTATCAATTGGTGGAAGCCGGGGATGGTGAAGAAGGATGGCAGGTAGCAACAGAAAAAATTCCCGACCTGGTGATCAGCGATGTGATGATGCCGAAAATGGATGGATTTGAGCTGTGTCATAAGCTGAAACACGATGAACGGACCAGCCATATCCCGGTCATCCTTTTAACAGCTCGGGCATCAACGGAAAGCAAACTGGAAGGGCTGGAAACCGGCGCCGACGATTTTATCACAAAGCCTTTTGATCCGCTGGAACTGCAAATCCGGGTTAAAAATTTGCTGGCGCAAAGAAAAAAGCTCAAAGATCGATTCATGCGGCAGGCTGGAAAAGCAGGGATGAACTTACTGGTAAATTTAACCGGGGAAGAAACATTGTCGATGGATGAAAAATTCATGCAAAAGGCGGTCAGAATAATCTCTGAAAAAATGGGGGACCCGGAATTTAACATCGGGGAATTTGCATCAAAAATGGCAATGAGTCATATGCAACTGCACCGAAAGCTGGTGGCACTGACGGGTCAGCCTGCAAACCGTCTCATCCGGACCGTCAGGCTGGTGAAAGCAGCTCAACTGATCAAAAATAAAAGCGGTAATATAACTGAAATAGCTTACGAAGTCGGTTTTAACAACCTCTCCTGGTTTGCCAGGTGTTTCCACGAACAATTCGGCAAATCCCCTTCCGAATATTCTTCACATCCGGATACCTGGTAAAATTCCTGTCATTAAATGAAAGATTACTGTTAGACTTTGCCCTACAGACAGTTGTAGCTTTATAAGAAATAATTCTCCGACAACAAACAAACCATTTAGCCATGAGAAAATTGATGATACTTTTGGTTTTGATCGTTATGCCTGGTATGGGCATGATCATTAATGCAACTCCTGTCTCTAAACAGGAAGCTCAAAAGATTGCAGCAGCCTGGTATAGACATATTCGTCAGGCATCTGTACTTGATTTTATTACTGAAAAGGTTTATACAGCAAATCATGAGGGGGTTATTACATTTTACACATTTGTGTTCAAAGCCGGCGGATTCGTGATTGTTGCTGCCGACGATGCCTCGATTCCAATCCTTGGGTATTCGTCAGAAAATCCTTTCCCCGGTGATTTCACCTGTCCATCAACATCGTGGTGGCTTGATAGTTATAGCAGGGAAATATTTCAAATAGTTAAGGCCGGAGTGAGCAACCAGGCTACCAAACCCTTATGGGATGATATCAGGGAGGGGACTTTTCCACCTCCGGCAAGAGATGTCGGACCACTATTGACCACAACCTGGGACCAGGGGTGCTATTACAATGAGCTTTGTCCTGATGTCCCTGGCGGAGCTTGCAATCATGCTGCAACCGGATGTGTTGCCACGGCTATGGCACAGATCATGAAGTTCCACAATTTTCCGCCAAGAGGAGTCGGAATGCACGCTTACCCTCATCCTAAATATGGAATGCAATCAGCCGACTTTGGCAATACTACATATGACTGGCCCTCAATGCCCAGTCAGGTCACTTCATCCAATATTCCGGTTGCCACTTTAATGTATCACTGCGGAGTATCGGTCAATATGATTTATGGCTATAGTTCAGGATCCTATATGGAATTAATTCCCGGCGCCTTCACGGAATTTTTCAATTATGACCCGGGTATCGAAATAAATTATATGAATGATTATGAAAACCAGGATTGGAAGGAACTCTTACGTTCCAACCTCGATCAATTCCTGCCGGTATATTATGGGGGTATGAAGGACAGTGCTGAGGGTCATGCATTTATCTGCGACGGTTACCGTCTGAGTGATGAAACGTTCCATTTTAACTGGGGATGGAGCGGAGCTGCTGATGGATGGTTTGCAATCGGCGCTTTGAATCCAGGTACTTTAAATTTAAACAGGCAGAATGTTGCCATAACGGAGATCAGACCTTATAATCCCGACCTGGTGGCGAGGATTATCAACCCGGTTAATAATTCGATTATCAAATCAGGTGCTGAAATAACCATTGAAGCAGCCACTATCTATGGAAATACGGATTGGATGAGAATCACAGTCGATGGTTTAACAGTTGTTACCGGATCTACTGCTTCGATCTCCTACAACTGGCAAACCACGGCTATTGATGCCGGATCTCACGAAGTAAGGGTATGGTCAGTCTTTGGAGAAGACAGTGTTTCGTATGGAATAAACCTGAACGTTTCAGATAACTGGATCCCTCAATCCAGCGGTTTTCAGACCCCGTTACGGGGGATCATTTCCATTTCTGTGGTCGACAGTAATATTGTTTGGGCAATACCCCGTGACGGGGTTGATGAATTCGGAGCACCTGTCCAGGAATTCACCCGGACAATCGATGGAGGCCAGAATTGGACAGCAGGCATTATTAACGATTGTGCAGGATTATGCGGAGGTATGATCTTTGCGATAAATGCAGAAAAGGCTTACATTCCGATGTTCAGGGCCACCGGTTCAAAACCCAGGGGAATATATGTCACTTCAGACGGAGGAGCGACCTGGAACCGGCAGACAACGGCTTCATTTAACAACGCATTTTCGTTTCCTGATTGTATCCATTTTTTTGATGAGAACAATGGATGGTGCCTCGGTGACCCGATTCCACAAAACGGTGCGATGGAATTTGAAATTTACACGACCACCGACGGAGGTGAAAACTGGATTGTCGTTCCTGCAGCAAATAAGCCGAATCCGGCACTGGGAGACGCTGCTATATTGAGCTATTCTGCAGTTAAGGATACGCTCTGGTTTGGAACGATTAAGGGACGAATATATAAATCAACAGACAGAGGCTATAATTGGGCTGTATATGATGTTCCTGACCTGGCCGGACAATGGATCACACCGGTCTTCCGTAATGGCTCCCATGGCCTGGTTCATAATTTCTTTTACTGGCACGATATACTTTGCGAGGGCATGGGAGAAATCTGTGAATCCTTTGATGGAGGCGAAACATGGACCAAGGTCGATCCAATCGGACCGATGTACTGGACCGACCTGGCCTATATACCGGGGACTGAAAATACCTGGGTCAGCACTGGCGGAAGGATCGTTTTTGAGTGCGGCGCTTCTATAAGTTACGATGGAGGCCATACCTGGGCTGAAATGCCCGGCACACACGGAACAAAAATAAGGTACATGGATTGGATTGACGAGAACCTTGGATGGGCAGGTGGATATAACCTGAATGATACGGTTGAAGGAATGTTCAGATTTGAGAAAGATGTTGCTGTATCCATTGCATCACTTGAAAAGCAGGTTCCAGAATTTAATGTATTCCCGAATCCGTTCAGCGATTATACTACAATCGGATTCACCATCCCCGAAGCCCGCCAGGTTTCCCTCAAAATCTATGACCTTACCGGCCGGGAGATCGAAACGCTGGTTTCGGGCAGGCTTGACAAAGGAGACCACACCTATACTATGAATGCCGTGAATCTACAGAGCGGGATATATCTTTACCGGCTTTCGGCCGGGGGTGATGTGGTGAGTGGGAAACTGGTGGTGAGGAAGAAGTGATTGCAGTTCGCAGTTCGCAGTCGGTGGTCAATAATCTGGAATTTGGAATATCTTTTACAGCTCCCCCCGCTTATGCATCATCCTGGTCCTTACCTTCTGCATCTCCCGCTCAATCACCAGGTCGGCAACGGCATAAGGGATATCTTCGATTGGTTTTTCATGCATCACCCGGTCAAACCTGGCCTCTGAAACATCCAGGCGGTACATGGCCTGGCATAGCTTTTCGAAGTTGGTCTGCATCAGGTGGGCGATCAAAATGGCCAGCTTCTCGCGGACTGCATTGCGGTCAAGGCCGCTGACCGGGATCATCATGCTTTCCTCAAGGCTGCCCAGGTCTTTGTTGATCAGGCTGGCAAGCTGTTCGTTTTCATCCATTGACCAATGTGTTTGAATGGCCGCTTTTACGGTCTTTGATATTTTTATATACTTCGAGCTTCTGCTTATCGGTGTATACGATCCAGTTCATGATCTCCTGGCTGTTCCGGCGGCACCCGACACAGATGCCATCTTCATCATATCTGCAGATCAGTTTGCAAGGACTTGGTACTGGCATAATCTTTTTTTCTTCGATTAACAATGGTGCTGAGGAAAAGTTTTATTTGCATTAATTTTTATGGTCATTGGTCATTAGTCATTAGTCATTGGTCATTGGTCATTGGTCATTGGTCATTGGTCATTGGTCATTAGTCATTGGTCATTAGTCATTAGTCATTAGTCATTGGTTATTTGTTATTGGTCACTGACCGCCGACTGCTGACTGCAGACTGCTGACTGCTGACTGCAGACTTACTTCACGATCTGGAACGTCCTGTTAATATTAAAACTGAGAAAGATATCGCCGTCGAGCCAGTTGCCGTCGGTCATGGGGATGAACTGCTCTTCGATCAGACCCTGCGTGTTGGTCAGGTAAAGCTGGAAGACATGCCCCCCTGTTTCAAGGTCGACGCCAATAGAAAATGTGTTATAATAGTCATCGGCGGTCTTTCCGGGAAGCAGGTAATAATATTCCCCGGTGATGGCCACCCGGTTTGAGACCTTGAACCTTCCTCCGGCACCTATTGCAAATACATCATTCTGGTCTTCAATGGTCTCCACCAGGTTCCGGTGAATCATGGTCGGCATGAGCTGCAATGATAACCTGGAGCCGAATTTTCTTGCCAGGAGCAACTGGTAGGCGAATTCCATCCTGGAGGTGAAATAATTGGTCCGCTCCGGTTCCTGCCACTTCAGCGAAGTGATGGCCGTGTTGGCGAACAAAGTCATCGTTAAAGGCATATTCTTTGCCCCGCTGCTTTGCCTCAACAGCTTAATTTTGACCGACCCGTCATAGGTTTTCCTGACGGAGCTTCTGCCAATGCCGACCGACAGCCAGTCGGTTACGCCGTAATCGAATCCGAAACGGATATTGGCCTGGTCCAGCCCGAAGAATTCGTAAGCCCCGGAATTTATGGCCCCGAAATGGTGCGAAATGACGAAATTCAGCGCGCCTTTTGGCGGGATCTCGATCGATTGCCCATTGATTATCCTTGTGGCTTTAAAGGTAGCATAGGTATATTCTGTTTTTGGCGCCTCATCTTCGTTCAGCATGTCCATAAGGTCCTGCGCGTTGACCGCACTGGCGAACATGATCAGAAGCAGTGTTATAAAGCTGATCTGTGTTTTCATTTTTGTCTCGGATTTTTTAATATATATGGATGTTACTGGTTTCCGACAATGGAGCCATTTTCCATGATGACATCCTGGTCGTTATAACCTGTACAAAGGCCTTTTATCTTAACCTCCTTGAAAGGATTGATGCCTTTTGCTGCCTGGTGATATTCCGGGAGCATGGTCACCCTGATGCCTTCATCGCCGAAATCACCCCGCCGGTAGGCAAAGACCACGATCACCAGGTCTTCGACAGTCTCAACCCGCATGATTCCCCCCTCTATTTCAATGACTTTCCCGGTATATTTGGAGTCAGCTATGTCCTTGTTCATGGAGTAATCAGTCCACAACCGCTTGGCTGCAATGGAGAGATCAGCTTTCTTTTCCACATAATCAGGATGAGGCTTGTTGTAAACATATTTATAAACAAGGAAAGCTGCTGCTGCTCCAAGGATTATCAGAACTAACACGATCAGACCGATCTTTTTCATGGTTAAATTGTTAAATTGTTAAACTGTTAAATTGTTAAACTGTTAAATTGCTGTTTCACCGTTCCACCGTTCCACCTTACCACCTTACCACTGCTGACCGCTGACCGCTGACCGCCGACCGCTGACTAATTATCCGGCGTTCCTGCATCTATCCACACTTTCACCTGCTTGATCTTACAGTCAGACAATTGTGTCCCGTTTTTTGGCATGGGTGAATTGCCGGGGTCATGACTGATGGCGCCGTATAGGCTACCAGCCTGTCCTGCCGGGATTTTAGCCTGTTTGGAAATAGTTGCATAATCTTCCAGGTGAATATTGCCCTGCGGAGACGAACCACTGTGACAGCTGGTACAATTTCCATTGATGATAGGGAAAATAGTCCCCGAAAAAGTGACGTTGGTCGTATCGCAATCACTTCCATCGCCGGGATATAGCTCCTCTTCATTATCGTAATAGCAACCTGCGAGAATGGCCAGGAGAGAGATTATGAGTATTTTTTTCATGGTTAAACTGTTAAATTGTTAAATTGTTAAACTGTTAAATTGCTAATTCACCTTATCACCTTACCACTGCCTACCGCCGACCGCTGACCGCTGATCCGCCGACTAATTATCCGGCGTTCCATCGTCGATCCATTTTTTTATTTGCGTGATCTTACAATCGGATAATTTAGCCTGGTTTTTCGGCATGGCAAAATTACCTGATGCATGGTTGATGGCACCCCACAAACTGCCGGGCTGACCGGCGGGTATCACGGCTGCGGTTGCAACCTGGCTATGGTTTTCCAGGTGAATCCCGCCGGAAGCGTTTACCCCGTTATGGCAGCCGAAGCAATAGCTCTGAATGATCTCCGGCCAGATGGTGCCTGAGAAGGTTACATTGACCGTATCGCACATTTCATCACAATAAAGGTTCTGCGCGCCCTGGGCTATCCATTTCCGGATAATTTCCCTTTGGGCGGCATTCAATGGTGTCTCAGGCGGTGGTGGCATGATCTTTTCAGGATCATCTTCCGTGATCTTCTCATACATTTCACTATCATTGGGATTACCGGGTGTGACTACATCTGAAGCCATCGTGGCTGCATAGCTGTCAAGCCTGACTCCTTCCTGCGCAGTTGCATCGTGACAACCTGATTTGCCGCAGGAAGATAATAGTATCGGCAGGACATCCATTTCAAAGTAAATCGTGTCGGGATCACAGGGATGGGTGGTATCAGGAGGTGGCGTGAAAGTTGTATCCCTTATCCAGATCTCGATCAGCCTGATTTTGCAACTGTCAAGCTGGTTGCTGTTTTGTGGCATAGGGGAGTATCCCTGCAGGTGTTTGATCGCGCCCAGCAAAGCCCCGTTTTCTGCAACAAATGCAACCTGGCTGTAATCGGTAAAATTGAGCCCTCCTGTAGGAGTTGCCCCGCTGTGGCAGGAAATACAGTACTGGTCAAGGATCGGGTAAACTTTGCCGGGATAGGTCACATTACTGGTGTCGCAGCTTGTTGTGTCCGGATCCGGGTCAGGATCAGGGACATAATCCACGGGATCATGCTTGCATCCGTTATAAAATAGTAGCAGGGCAGAAGCGAGCCCCAGAAGCAAAATCAAAGTCCGTCGCATTTTTTTGAATTGGTTTATAACAAAAATATATAAATACTATCAAAGGACATTCTTTAAAAAACATCCGTTTTTAATAAACCAATGATTAATGTAAGAAGAGAAAAATGTTTCAGGGCAAAAGTAGGGAAAATTTATTTTCAAACGGTAGTAGATAATAAATGTTGAATGTTAAATGTTGAATGTTGAATGGGGACAAGTTGTCATTGGCAGCGAAGCGTGGGATCTGCCCGCAGATATAGGCCGTATTATTATACTTTTGTTGGTGATATTTCAACTTTTTATTTTTTCTGGCTTTGATTATTTTAAGACTACATAAGGCCCTTTTAATTATTTTACTGATAAGTATTACATGTCATGTCTTTAGTCAGCAGCGAACAGAAATAAAGGCTACTATTACCACCTGGTATCAGAACAAACCCGGCGCCGTTTCCATTTCATTTGATGATGCAGGTTATACGCAATATTCATTCGCTTATCCGGTACTTGAAAAACATAATATTAAAGGCACTTTCAGCATTGTCGGCGAATGGGTTGCCGAAGCAACCAGCTTACACTGCCGAACCGGATCATTTTGAAATACAGAAAATGGGCTGGCAGCAATTGCTGGAGCTGCATGACCATGGCCATGAACTGGCTGCTCACGGTTACAATCATGTAAGATATGATAAATTTGCACCTGTAGCCGATCTGGCAGTTGAAATGCAGAAAATAAAGACTCTCATCGAAACCCGCACCAATTCACGGGTTTTTACACTTAATTATCCTTATTCCTTTGCTTCGGGAAATATCCCGGAGGCAGCCAGGGAAGCCGGTTTCATTTTTGGAAGAACAGGACTTGACACTATCAATCCCCCGGCTCCTTATAACATGTATCTACTTGCCACCCATGTTATTTTGAACAGCGAAAAGCCTGACTCAACACTTTTTCAGAACTGGTGCGACAAGGCTAAAGGGAACTGGCTTATCCTGATGTATCATCACTTTTTTCCTTTGAAATCAAAGGAAATGGAACTTATTCGGTTACACGATGTGGATATATTCTTATTCCATTCCCCCTGAAACATTTGAAAAGCAAATTCAGACCCTGATCGGCACAGGTTACTGGATAGCACCTGTCAGTGAAGTGGGGAAATACATAACGGAAAGGGATAACACGGAGGTGCGGACCATCAGGTGCGAAAAAGCAGATTTATATTCATACAGTTACTAACCTGGATAAACAGGTATACGACCAGCCTTTGACACTGGAGGTTACTATTCCCTGGAAAAAAGTATGCGTTGAAGGAAGCCTGAATGACGGTGTTTTTCAAACCGGGAACAACATGCTTTATATCGATGTTATGCCTGAAACTGAACTTATTCTCACAAAAGACTAATACCGATGGTAATCCTGATCCTGCGAGTCCTGGAGAAATTATTCATCATCTATTTTTTGCTGTATTTCCTGATCGATATAGGCCTTTTCCTTTATTCATTATATGTTTTTATAAGAAGAAAAAAGTCCAGGCCTTTAGCAGGAGATTATTCAGGACATTTTGTCTCCATTATCGTACCGGCCTATAATGAAGATGTCTCTATTGTACCTTGCACCAGGATGCTGCTCGAGCTGGATTATCCTTCGTTTGAAGTTATTGTGGTCAATGATGGATCAAGGGATAACACCCTGGAAGTTTTGAAGCAAAATTTTGATTTCTCACCCATCCTGCCTGACCAGGAAATGCTGCTAAATACAAAACCGGTCAGGAATATATACGCATCCGGGGATGGTAAACTCATGCTGATTGATAAAGAAAACGGAGGGAAAGCGGATTCGATCAATGCGGGGATTAATTATGCAGGGGGACATTACATTTGCACCATTGATGCTGATTCAATACTGGATTCCAGGGCATTAAAGGAAGTGGTCAGGCCGTTTATCGCCAATCCAAACACGATGGTATCCGGAGGACAGCTTGCCGCTTCGAATGATTTAGTACTGTCACATAACGAGGTGGTCAGTTCAAAAGCACCCTCAAATATCTGGGTGCAATGGCAGATCATCGAGTACATTAAATCTTTCATGATATCCAGGGTCGGGCTGAGCCGGATCAATGCCCTGCTGATCATGTCAGGGGCTTTCTCCTTGTATAAAAAAAGTGACCTGCTTGAAATTGGCGGATTTTTAACGGCCCATAATACCCACCCCTATATCGGCCGCACGATTGGATTCGGAAAGCAAACCGTTTGCGAGGACATGGAGATCGTGGTCAGGCTCTGGCAATACAAGCGGGATAAAAAAGAAAAGGCCAGGGCCGTATTTCTGCCGGAACCGGTGTGCTGGACCGAAGTGCCGGATAGCGGGAAAAGCCTGTTCAAGCAGCGTTCCCGCTGGCACCAGGGCCTGGCTGAAACGCTGAAGATCCACCGGAAGATGATCTTTGAGCCTGCCTATGGCATGACAGGATTGATCGGGCTCCCGTATTACACCGTTTTTGAACTATTTTCCCCGCTTATAAAAATATTCACCATCATCTTTATCATTCTTTCTGCTGTCTATGGCCTCATTAATTATCAATGGGCCATCCTGATGATATTCAGCGTATTGCTGGTGACTGCAGTGATCCTGAGCTCTATTACGGCCATTATTGAAAACTGGAGCCAGCATCAGCATGCTGCGAGCCGCGATGCTTTGAGGTACAAAACCTTTAACGACTGGTTGTGGCTGATGTTTGCCGGTATACTGGCCGAGTTCTCCTATTCATTTTACAAAATAGCTGCGCAGACCAATGGCTTGATAAGTTTTGTCAGAAGAAAGAACAATTGGAATAAGTTTGCACGGAAAGGCCTGAAAAATATATGAGGAGGTTATTGATCATATCGTCGTCCCTGTTATTTATACTTTCATCATTTGGACAAACCGGTGAGATTGAAAATTGGAGGCAACTGGGTTATGCGGCTAAAACCGATAAGAATTTTCCGGCAGCCATTGAATATTACCAGAAAATCCTGGATGCCGACTCAGCGGACTATGATGCAAAGCTTGCCCTTGCCAGGCTTTTTGTCATTACAGAAGATTATCACACGGCTCTTCTATTTTTCGAGGGGATTTACCGGGACGATTCCACCGACGTTGAAGCCCTGATAGGGATGGGGGAGTGCTACAGTCTTAAAGGGGACCTCGAACAGGCCATCGAGGTTTACCGGGCTATCATGCGGATCGACGATACTTATTCTGAAGCCTGGGCCGGAATTGGCAAAATGTATTACTGGATGGGTAAGCCTAAAACTTCTATTGTTTTTTATGAAAAGGCGCTGGAACTTGATCCCGGGAATGAAAACATAAAAAAAGAGTTGCAGGCGGTACAAAGTGAACTGGATTATGCCTTATCGGTCAATTTCGGGCCGGTAAATGAAAGGGAAGAAAATTACGAGATCAATGCGATGATCTCAAAAGTCAGTTTTGAAAAAAGAATCGATGACCATTTTCACATTCAGGCAAACTTTCTGCTGGATTACTCAAATCGCGACTATACGGACAATATCGGGGATACGACACGATGGTATGATAATACATGGATCAAGGGAAGCTGGATTTCAGAACATCATTCCATAAGCTTGTGGAGCGGCTACAGCAATGCGGATAATAAACTAACTTCCTACGGATTGAACTGGAAACTGAATTATACGGCAGGCAAAGTTTCAATGAAAAACTCCCTTAATGCAGGTTATGATTATTTTTATTACTGGAATAAGGTCGGGGGAAAGTCGGTCACGGATGAAGCTCTGGTATCTTATAGGATCGTTGGGCTGAATGCAAGATATACCTATGGAATGATTGACCCTGTGACTGTTTATATTTCTGATGACAGCTCGGGTGTCCACCAGAACCCTTACCATTCTTATGGTATATCCCTGATATTCAAAATATTGAAAAGGCCTGATATCCGGATTGGCTTGAATTATTCTTACTTAAACTATCAATATAAGTCGCCGCTTTATTATTCTCCTTTTAATAGAAATCTTACAGGAGCTTCTGCTTCTGTATACTATGATTTCTTTAAGTTTTATATCTATGGCAGCTTTTCTTATAATGTTGGGACAGAATATAACCTGGAAAGGGATAAAGATGATAAGATCAATGTCGATAACTGGTCAACAAACATTGAATTGGGATACAACTTTTACCCGTTTTCTTTTTCCATCGGGGGAAGTAATTTTTACAATCCGTATTATCAGAATATAACCGGGTTTATGGCCGTTAAGATGCTGTTTTAATGAAGAGTAAATACATTTTCATATTGTTGCTGCTGGCATTGCTCGTTTTTACGGTATATCAGATGATGAAGTTCGAATCATCCATTCGTGAAGAGAGGAAAGTAAGGCTATATATTGAAGATGATTCAAAGCCATTGCTCTCGAAGTTTTCTGATGATGACCTGCGGCAGGCCGCGATCCAGGCTGATTATTATTTTACTGCCAGTGGTGATTATTTCAAAGGCTTAATGATTAAATACCATGAAGATAAAAAGCTTCAGGTCTGGAAGGATTTGTTCCTGAAGGGAGTCAACATGGGAGTTGCAGTACCGGGAAAATTTCCTGCCGAATTTTCCCTGACATTTGATGAGTACCTTGAGTGGATACGGCTGATTGGTGAGATGAACTCCAATGTGATCCGTGTTTACACCATACTTCCACCGGAATTCTATGAAGCCCTGGCTTATTATAACCTTCACCATTTTGACAGGCCGGTTTACCTGATGCAGGGTGTATGGGCTGAGGTCCCGGCCAGTGAAAACTTTTACGATGTGGACTTCGTCCATGATTTTGAAAAAGAGATCATAGATGTTATTGATGTCCTTCATGGAAATGCTGTCTTGAGAGAACATCCAGGGAAAGCTTCGGGTGTATATTCTGCGGATGTTTCCAGGTATGTGGTATCCATTCTGCTGGGAAGGGAGTGGGAACCCGGGGCAGTGCATAAAACCAACCAGGTCAATGCGACACGGCAATTCAATGGCGATTTCGTGAGCATGAATTACGGGAGCGCTATGGAAGCATGGCTTGCAAAAATGATGGATTTTACCGTTCTGTATGAAACTCAGACCTACCGGTTTCAGCACCCGGTTTCATTTGTAAACTGGCTTCCGCTTGACCCGATGTATCATAATACCGAGATCATTGAAAACAGCCGGGTAAGGGAATATGATAATGACCTTGAGAGCATCGATTTCATGAAGTTTCATGCAACCGAACTGTTTTATCCCGGGATTTATGCAGCTTATCATGTGTATCCTTATTACCCGGATTACATCTATCTCCAGGATTCATACATTAATCCTCCACAAGGTGATAGTTTGAACAATTCCTTTTTCTATTACCTGGAAGATTTAAAGAAGCATACACAGGGGATACCGCTGGTCATTGCTGAATACGGACTTCCGTCCAGCCGGGGCAACAGTCATTGGTCGCCATTCGGTTTTCACCAGGGAGGCCATTCGGAGGCCGGGCAGGCAAAATTATCCCTCCTTTTGACACGGGACATCATTAACGCCTCCTGTGCCGGTGCCATTTATTTCGAGTGGATTGACGAATGGTTCAAACACAACTGGCTGGTCATGGATTTTGAGCAACCTGCCGATGACAGGAAATTATGGCATAACATGGAGAACCCGGAGGAGAATTTCGGCATTCTCGCCCTGGAGAATAAAATCAAAACTATTGACGGCGAGTTGAATGACTGGGATCCTGCTGAATTTGATAAGGACCAGATCAGCTTTTCATGTGACGCCGACGCATCGTGCTTTTATATGGCTTCAGTTTTGCCCGGGCTCGACTTCAGCCGGCATAACCTTTACATAGCCATAGATACCTATGATGCCGGGAAAGGTGATCACAGGCTGCCTTTTTCAGACCGTGATTTTGAAAACGGATTTGAATTTCTTGTGGAACTTATATCGGAAGACTCAGCTTTTATCCTCGTCGATGAGCCCTATTCTGTCTATACTGATATTTACAACGGATATATACCTTCATATTCCTCTCAAAATAATAAGAACGGCCAATTCATCCGCCAGTTGATGTTGACGAACAGGAGCAGGGTTTCCCTTACCGGCCGGAAAACGGATTCTGTGGTTATCGACCGGAGCCGTTTACTTTTCGGGAAATCTTCAGATCCTGAATTTTCAAATGCAGACTGGTATTTCAAGGAAGATGAAAAGAGCCTGGAGATCAGGCTGGGATGGCATCTTTTAAATGTCAGCGACCCGGCTAAAAAATTCGTGCTTGACGATAAGCCAGGAACCGGTGATATTGAATATGCCAGGACCGAAGCATTTAAAATCTATGTTTTTGTTACCGGGAAAAATGATGGCATTACCATGCAATATCCTGAAGATGCCCCTTATTCATGTACCTGGGACGAATGGGAAACGCCAGAGTTTACCGCTCGCCTAAAACCGGTTTATTTCACCCTGCAGGATTATTTTAAAGATATCACCGTTTTAAAGCAGCATGAAATTACTGAGGATCAGCCGGACGAGTCATTCGCCATTGCTGAATATTTCGGGAACAAAGCAGGCGCAGTGAGCATCAGCTTTGAAAACGCTTCATTTTCTCAATATCAGTATGGTTTACCGGTTTTAAAGAAGTATGGGCTGAGTGCCACTTTTGGTGTAAGCCCGGAATTGGCGGATGGCACCCCTGGACTTTATCAGTCTGATGATGAAGCAGTTCTGAGACGATTAAGCGTAAAAGAAATTAAAGAAATGGCCAATGACCACGAAATTGCATGGCAGCCAATGCCTGGGGCCGACATGGGAGATGATGTTCCCTATTCGGTGGTTCGTACCGGTTTTTCTCAAACCGAACTCGACAGCCTGTTAAAATCTGACAGGCACCAATGGATCATCATGGTTTATAATCATTTATATGAAAATGAAACCGAGATCCCGCAACAAATTAGCAGGGAAAAAGCAGATATATTATTTACCCATAAGTCTGATTTTGAGAAGCAGGTAAGGCTTATGCGAAACAATAATTACTGGATATCATCAGAATCAGATGTTTATAAATATAGAAAGGAAAGAAGCGAATCATCCATTCAAACCGAAAGATATCAAAACATGATCTTTCTGAAGATAGCTAACCGGCTTGATCCGGACGTATTTGACCAGCCTTTGACACTGGAATACAAATCCGTTGCCCGTATCATCAAACTGAAAGGTTCAGAAACGGATGGTACTTATATGAACAACCATGGTTCTTTATTTTTCAATGTATTGCCGAATAAAGAAGTTACCATCGAAATTGTAGAATAAGTTAGAAAGTGGAATAATGAAACGATACGTATTGATCATTTGCTGTTTGCTATTATTTATCATCCAATGTTCCTCTCCGGCGGTTGAGGAAAAGAAAGCTCCTTCTTCGGGGGTTCAGTTGCCCCGGGTCCTGATTATCACAAGCGGAATAAGCAATGATAACACCCAGTTAGCCCAGGGCATTGTGGTTGCTCTTCAATCATTTAATAAGATGGGTGCAACAGTCAGGCTGGAACCACGCGATATTTTATTCGATTACCAGGAATTGAGCAGGTATTCCATCCTAATCCTTTCAACTTTTCCCGGTTATCACGATGCTGACCGGAAATATTCGCTCAGCTATATGTCGGATGAAGAATTACACAACCTGGCATTGTTTGTCCGGAATGGAGGCGTGCTTATATCCGGGGATAATGTCGGGAGAAATTACATTGACGGGACGGACCGGATTATCGTATTCCCGCAGTTAAATCCTGAAAACTGGGAATTATCGGCATGTTACGGTCTGACACTTTCCGAAAAAAATATGACAGGATATGCCCTTGAAGGGGAGATCCCCGGTTATTTAAATTGGGATATACCTGGCAGCTTACTATCCACCGATGAGCATGAACTATGGACATTCACTCCCGATTCATTATTAACGGACGATTATAAAATATTAGGGTACTGGAAAAAAGGGCAGGATTCCTCTATTGCTGCAATTGAAAGCAGATCCGGCAGGGGGAAATCAATTTTGCTTGCCACTTCAGGATTCCTTCATCCCCGGAATGACGGCGGCTTCTGGAGCGAAGAACAGATCGATAAGTTTTATCAGTATGTTATCGATTCTTATAACAGGGAGAACGGTATTGCAGTCAGCCTGAATCCCTGGCCGATGGCCCATGATTATGCTTTTTGCATCAGCCTGAACGCCGAAGGGGGGATTGATCAGTACAACCGGGTATTCCGGATGCTCGATGAAAAGAAAATGATACCTACTATTTTTGTAAACGGGTCAGTCGGTATGGATATTAAAACATTACTGATGAAGGGTGAGTATCCTCTTGCTTCGAGTGGTTACGGGTACATTAACCATACCGATCTTAAATATCCGCAGGCAGTGGAAGATGTGCTGCTGAATGAAAACTTCTGGGATTTGAAATTTAGCGGATTTCGATTCCCGTATACTCTTCCCGGTTATTGGAGCCTCCTGGCCCTCGACGAACATGATTATGACTTCGAATCGAGCATTGGTGCAGATAACCTGGATTTTTTCCATGGCAGTATCGTGCCGTATAACCTTGTAATTACAGACGCAGGGTTTTACAGAAGCACCAATATTATGGAAATTGCCCCGACATACCACGATGATTACTATTTCCTGGATGTGATCAGGAAAGGACAGGATACTGATTCCAATCAATTAGAAAAGAAAATCAGCATTTATAGCAAATACCTCGGTAATTTCTGGAATTATGCAGTTAAACCATACAAAGGCCTCATGGTTTATCTCGGTCACCCCATGTTTGTCGGATTTAACGATTCAACGCTGACCTCCCTGGAAAAGCTGATCACAGAGGTTCTAAAAGAAAATACCTGGATGACCACCCTGGGTGAAGCTGCCGGTTTCAGGAAAAGCCTGCAAGAGCTGCAGTTTTATATTAGCAATGAAAAAAGCGGGTGTGTTATTGATATCAAGGCTCCTGAAAATCTTTCTGTCAGTAATGTCTGCCTGAATTTTACAGGTCAGGTCAACAAAGCCACAGTTAAAACAGGACCGGTAAAGATTCTGAAAGATTCAAATGGTTCAAGGGTTGTTTTCGATGCATTTAACGGGCAATCCCTGACTATCCGGATGGAATAAGACCGGATCATGGTTTTGATACTGAAACCGGGGATATCAGCTCTTTGTCATGAGCTGGTGGCGTTCGTCGAGCAGTTTATCGATCTCTTCCTGGGAAAGGGATGAATTTTTAAGTAAATTATCGATATCAGCCAGGGTTCTTTTATGTCCGGTGATTACCGGGCTTTCGGGAGATGCTTCCACCTCCGTTATCATATTTTCATCCAGTTCGTCTTTCAGTTGCTCAATCATATCGGCCACCATTTGTTTGATCGGTTCACCGAATTGCTGCAGTAATTGATCCGATATCTGATCCTTCATCTTTTCATAGTTCTGCAGGAAAAAGTCGAAATTCATGATGAACATTTTGGGGACCCCGGGCATGCCTTCAAATTGTGACTTATCCTTGAGTTTCCTCAGCAATTTGATGAGCAGGTCGAGGTTTTCACTGAAAGAGCGGTCGCTGGTGGCCATTGTATAAAAATTTATGCAAAGTTAATGGATTTTAGTAATTCTTGCGCCGTCAAGAACTAAGAACGTTGTATTCAATGAAAAAGATACAACTATCTATAAATTGAAGTCTCATTATAATTTCTGTATATTTGTGTACTAAGATTTTCAAAGAGTTGCTATTGGAAGGTTGAAAGAAATAGCAAACATTGACAAATAAGAGCCTCCATGATTAATCTCTGCCCTTGATTAAATTAACCGCCAACTTTAAAAAATGAAAGTGGAAACAGGAGACCACTTTAATAATGGGTTTTAACCGAAAAGCCATACGAGTAGGAAAACAACTTTTAATTAAATCATTATGAAACTTAAATTACAATCTATTATTATATTATTTATTTTCTCGGCCACAAATGCCATTGGTCAGAGCCACCTGGAATGGGAAGAGATTTATAATGGTCATGAAAATCTGAATGATATAGCATATTCAATTGCTGTGGATAATTCAGGGAATGTTATTTCAGCAGGGGTTACTGATTATTATAGTGTTGGTGATTGTCTCGTTATTAAATATAATTCCGCAGGTGAAACCCAGTGGGAACAAACGTATCACGGCAGTGCAGACGAATTAGATTTCTTAAATGCTGTAGCTATAGATGATTCAGGCAATGTTTTTGTTACAGGAAATGTAACCGGAATTAATTCTCTATGGGATATAGTAACAATTAAATATGATGCGGACGGTAATCAGAAATGGGTGAATATTATTAACGGAACTGCAAACTATTATGATGGGGGAACGGTAATTTCAACGGATGATGCAGGTAATTGCTTTGTAGGCGGTTATATTGTCAATTCTGGCACTACAGAGGATTTTTTTGTCCTCAAATATAATTCTTCCGGAAATGAAATATGGCGTCAGGTATATGATGGAACAGGCAACGGAAGCGATGTAGTGCTTTCAATGGCATTTGATGATTCGTTAAATGTTTACATCACGGGCAGAAGCGTTGGAATAGAACAATCAGATGATTATACAACAATCAAATATGATTCTGCGGGCGGGTTGAAATGGGTTGCCAGGTACAATGATTCTGAGGTTAGCTGGGGAGAAACCCCCCGAACGGTGACAGTTGATAATAATGGCAATGTTTATGTTAGCGGTTGGGGAGCAGACGGATATGCAATGGGAGACATACTGACAATAAAGTATGATTTGAATGGAGTTCAACAATGGGTCAGGAGGCATCACGGACCTTCTGCTGGTGGTGAAGGTGCCTATTCGGTCGAAACTGACGATTTAGGAAATATTTACGTTGCCGGTTCCGTTAATGGTCCTTATTGGGGGCAAGGTGAAAGCGATGCTGACTACACAACGATCAAATACAATTCTGCTGGTGATGAACTTTGGACAGCAACATATAATGGAACTGCGACTGAACTAAATTGGGACTGGATTTTAGCAATGAAACTCAGTACGACAGGTGAAATAATTGTTACAGGTTGGAGTCAGGGTGATACGACTGGTCTGGATATTGTTACAATTGCTTATGATACTGCAGGGAATCAGCAATGGCTTGAAAGATATGACAGTGGTTCCGGAAGCGATGACCTGGCTTATACGATGGCTCTCGATTTGGAAGGAAATATGTATTTAGGCGGTTCTGCCACTCCTGGACCTCCTATTTACGCTGACATGGTTACCATCAAGTATTCTCCTGAGGCTGTAGGAATAAATAATAATCCAAAAGGGATAAAAGGCGAAATCACATTATATCCAAATCCAACCAGTGATATTACCAATATTTCTTTCAATGTTCCGGAAACCGGCAATATTGTTTTATCACTTTTTGACATCTCCGGAAAATTGATAAAGACAATTTACGAAAGAACCCAAGCAAATGGAAATTTCGAATATCAGTTGGATATGTCAGCCTATCGAAACGGGATTTACCTGCTAACACTCAAAACAAATAAAAGAAATTATACCCAGAAAATATCGAAGATGGAATAGATAATTCCTGCTCTAACAACTAAAGCTATAAATACCGGCTTTAACTGGGTAGTTTCCTGCTCCGACGGCTAAAGACGTTGGTTCAATTGATGTTACAGAATTGGAACCGATGGCTTCAGTCGTATTCTATGACTTATCCAAATTTTTTTTAATTATTTTTATGCAGCTGCATATTTATGAATGTCCACATACGGAGTTCCTCTTGTGGACTACTTAAAAAAGAGATGGTTCAGACTTTTGAGACAGCCTCACGGACAATATGAATAAAATATTAAATCTAACCATCTTTACCCTATATTTGTTTAAAAATAAGGTTAGATATGTTCAGGAACGTAAAATCTGCCGTATTAATTGCCTTGATCCTGGGACCTGTTATTGTCTTATCACAGGAGCTGAATAAAAAGATCATTGATCCCAGGCTGAACAAGGAAATACTTTATGGTTACTGTGACCGGGCGGGCATTGAAAAGGGGGAGTTCGGGAAAGTTTTTGATGAGTATTACCAGATCTATGAGCCTGACAAAGCCGTTTTAGACCAGTTAAAACTCAAGCAGGAAGGGGTGGAGATACTCATTATACTCGGGACCTGGTGCAGTGACAGCCAGGAGCAGGTGCCAAAATTCTTTAAGATACTTGACAAAATAAACTTCAACAAGAAGCATGTGCAGATGATCTGTGTCAGCCGTGATAAAGAGGCCGGGCTGATAGAAACTGTCAACTATAATATCCAGAAGGTCCCCACTTTTATTGTTTACCGTAAAGGAAGGGAAATCGGAAGGATCATTGAAACGCCATACATTACACTTGAAAAAGACCTCCTGATGTTTTTCAGTGACAATTAGTTATTGCCAGAAAGGATGATCATTTTATATTCAATCAAGGAAACCCGGCAATTGTTTGCCGGTGAAAGAGCCATGGGAAAATCCATCGGCTTTGTGCCCACGATGGGGGCTTTGCACCAGGGGCACCTCGACCTTGTCAGAAGGGCCCGCAGGGAGAATGACCTGGCCGGATGCAGCATTTTCGTGAACCCGATCCAGTTCAATAACCCGGAAGACCTTGAAAAATACCCGCGGACACTTGAAAATGATCTGCAATTACTGGAACAAACCGGTTGTGACCTGGTTTTTATTCCTTCTGTTGAAGAGATGTATCCCGGACCTGTGATGGAGAAGTATGATTTTGGTGATTTGGAAAGGGTGATGGAAGGGGAGCACCGCCCGGGACATTTCAATGGTGTCGCAATTGTTGTTAAAAAGCTCTTTGATATTTTTCAGCCAGACAAAGCTTATTTCGGGGAAAAGGATTTTCAGCAGCTCAGGATCATCCAGGAATTGGTCAGGATGGAGAAAATCCCGGTAGAAATAGTCCCATGCCCTACGGTACGCGAACCCGACGGCCTGGCTATGAGTTCCCGCAACCGGAGACTGACCCCGGAGGAGAGGTTAAAAGCCCCGGAGATATACAATACACTGATCCGGGCCAGGGAACTGGTAAATAAAGTCCCGGTCAGTGAAGTCAAAAAGATGTCCATAGCGAGGTTAGAAAGTAAGGGTTTCAGGGTGGATTATTTCGAAATAGCCGATTTGGAGTCACTTCAACCTTCTGAAACCTGGGAAACGAATGGGGGGATGATAGCCTGTGTAGCTGCTTTTTTAGGAAAAGTCCGTTTGATCGACAATATGATTTTATTTTCTAACTTTGCCCGCTGAAATTTCTCCGGATCATTCCGGCTAACTACTTGAAGATGAACGTTAAATTACTTAAATCAAAGATACACAGGGCGACAGTTACGCTATCGGGCCTGCATTATGTCGGAAGTATTGGCATTGATGAGGACCTGATGGACGCAGCAAATTTATTTAACTGGGAAAAAGTCCATGTTTTCAATATAAATAACGGTGAGCGTTTTGAAACCTATGTGATAAAAGAAGCAAGGGGATCGGGCATAATCGGGGTCTATGGGGCTGCTGCAAGAAAAGTGGCAGTTGGCGACCTGGTGATCGTTGCTGCCTATGCTTCCATGAGTCCTGAAGAAGCCAGGAATTTCCAGCCCGCCATTGCCATTCCGGATGCCAACAATCATCTAAAGTAAAATTCCTTGAAGAAGCGCATCCTTTCCATTATACAGTATCTTTTTTTTCTACTGGTAGGATTGGTGTTGCTTTGGCTTGTGTTCAGGAAGATCAATGTTCAGGAAGTGGCGGCAGAGATAGGTTCTGCCAGGTATGAATGGCTCCTGTTGTCGGTCATTCTTGGTGTTTTCAGCCATATTGCGCGGGCTATGCGATGGAATATCCTGATCCGGTCGCTGGGTCATAAAACTGATACCCCTACTACTTTCTATGCAGTTATGGTGGGTTACCTGGCAAATATGGCTTTTCCGAGGCTCGGTGAGGTAACCCGGTGCGGTGTCCTGGCAAAAAAGAAAGGGATCCCGTTCAATGCCCTTTTTGGGACAGTAATTGCCGAAAGGGTCTTCGATGCAGTCGTTCTCATGGTCATCATCATTGCCGTGATCTTTCTTCAGTTGAGCCTGCTGAACAACTTCGTTGATAAGTATATCGTTTCGTATTTCTCGGGAATGGCAAATCAGAACAATCTCCTGGTTGCCGTTTTGATTGTTGCTGTAGTCATTGTCCTGCCATTGGTGCTTTTCAGGATTTTTTTCAGCAAGATCAGGAACCTGCACATATACAATAAGTTGATCGATTTCCTGAAAGGCTTGCTCGACGGGGTGAAGACGATCATACAAATGGAGCACAAATGGTCATTTTTAGGTCTGACGCTGGTAATCTGGGTCCTTTATACATTTATGACCTTTACCGCCTTTTTTGCGCTGGAAGCCACTTCAGCACTTGATTTTACCGATGCGGTCACGGTGATGGCTTTAGGCAGCCTGGGTATGGTGGCCCCGGTCCCCGGGGGTATTGGTGCCTATCAGTTTGTTGTGAAGGCGATCCTCACCGAGATTTACCTGGTGCCGTCGGAACCTGCTGTTTCTTATTCCATCATTTTATGGACAGCCCAGTCTTTTATGATCATTGTCCTTGGGGCTGTATCCTATTATATTTTAGTCTTTAAAAAATCGAAAAAAAGTTATGACAACTCTTGAAGTAACCAAAAACAAAATATTAAACCGTGCCGTACTCGGAAACCGGGTAGCCATGTGGCGGTTTCTTAATAATAAGATCGTCTTTACCAATGGTTGTTTTGATATCCTTCACCGGGGGCACATAGAATATTTGTCACAGGCCCGGGATAAGGGCGCCATTCTCATAATCGGCCTGAATAGCGATGCGTCTGTAAAGAGGATCAAGGGTGAAAAAAGGCCGGTGCAGGATGAAATGACCCGCGCGCTGGTGCTGGCATCGCTGCGCATCGTCGATGCTGTAGTGTTGTTTGAGGAGGATACGCCCTATGAGTTGATTAAGTTCGTTCAACCCGATGTGCTGGTAAAAGGCGGAGATTATACAGAAGAGACCATTGTTGGCGCCGATATCGTGAAAGCTAATGGCGGCGAGGTAGTGGTGATACCGCTGGTGGAAGGGTATTCGACTTCGTCAATTCTTAATGTTTAATGTTTAATGCTTAATGCTTAATCGTATATTCAGATTCTAGATTCTAGATTCTAGATTGTAAACTGTAAACTGTAAATTCATTGCCTGCAAAATCAAAAACCGTTTTTTTCTGCCAGAGCTGCGGCTCGCAGTCGCCCAAGTGGATCGGGAAATGCCCGGCATGCGGGGAGTGGAATACTTACGTGGAGGAAGTGATCCATGTGGAGAAGAAGCATGGGGGCATGGAGGCGTGGAAGCGCGGAGGCGGGGAAGCGGGGAAGCGGGGGGAGTTCCGGTTAAAGTGCAGGAGATTAAGGGGGAAGAGGGGAGGAGGAGATCGACTTTGAACGGGGAACTGGACCGGGTGCTGGGTGGAGGTCTGGTACCGGGATCGCTCATCCTGGTGGGCGGAGAGCCGGGTATCGGTAAATCTACTTTACTGCTCCAGGTGGCCTTGCAGATGAAGGGCCAGAAGATCTTATACGTGACCGGCGAGGAGAGCGCCCAGCAGATCAAAATGAGGGCCGAGAGGGTAGGGGTAAAAAATGACGAGTGTTTCATCATGACCGAAACGGGCACTGCCCAGATCCTTCACCAGCTTGATGAGATAAGGCCTTCACTGGTTATCATTGATTCGATACAGACTTTACAGACGGATATACTTGATTCTCCCGCAGGGAGCATTTCACAGATCAGGGAATGTGCATCTGAGATGCAGCGATTTGCTAAAACTACCGCAACACCGGTCATCCTCATCGGGCATATCATCAAAGACGGCTCCCTGGCCGGGCCAAAGATACTGGAGCACATGGTCGACACTGTGCTGACCTTTGAAGGGGAACGAAACTATGGTTACCGCATCCTCCGGTCAGTTAAAAACCGGTTTGGCCCGACATCGGAACTCGGCATTTACGAAATGCACGACAACGGACTGCGGGAGGTGACCAATCCTTCGGAGATACTGATCTCCCAACGGGAGGAAGATGTCAGCGGGGTGGCGATCGCGGCCTCGATCGAAGGCCTGCGCCCTATGCTGATCGAGATCCAGGCGCTGGTCAGTTCGGCAGCATATGGGACCCCGCAGCGTTCCACCACCGGTTTTGACGTGCGCCGGCTGAACATGTTGCTGGCCGTCCTGGAAAAAAGAAGCGGCTTCCGTTTAGGTGCCAAGGATGTATTCTTAAATATAGCCGGTGGGCTCAGGGTAGATGATCCCGCTATTGACCTGGCCGTTGTCGCTGCCATTTTATCATCCAATGCCGATATCTCCATCGACAGCAAGACCTGTTTTGCGGCGGAAGTTGGCCTTTCAGGCGAGATCCGTGCTGTAAACCGCATCGAGCAGCGGGTAGCAGAAGCCGAAAAACTTGGTTTCGAACGCATTTTCCTTTCTAAATATAATCGTAAAGCTTTATCCCAGAAGAGCTATAAAATTAACCTGGTCTTTGCGGGCAGCATTTCAGATGTTGTAAAAGGCATCTTCGGTTAGTTAAATTCACCACTAAGGCACTAAGTACACTTAGGTTACACTAAGAAAATCCCTTAGTGTTCCTTATGTGCTCTTAGTGCCTAAGTGTTTAAAAATAAAAAATCAACAATCTAAGGACAAACCTCATCCATCAGGTTTGTATCCCAGCAATGATAGAGATCATCCCCAAAATGATGAGGATCCCTTACATGGCCGTCTTTATTTTCTGAACTCCATTCGATGCTGGTAAGGTTATCCAGGCCTTTGTTGTAAATATTATAGGACATGAAATCGGCCAGGGCAGTTCCATAGAAGATGTATCCACCATTTTCAATATCACCGGGCCTTACGTTCGTATATCTGATGTCAGCCTCATACATATCTTTATTCCAATCGATACGCAAAAGGGCATTGGCATTTAAAGGATTTTCCTGCAGGATCCAGTAACCACCGCTCTCGTTGAACGCTGATTTGCCGTAATACCAGAGGAAATCGCTATATTGATTACCTGCGGTAATTCGCATCTCCCAGACGACACTATCGGCTTGCAGATATCCCGTTAGTTCCGCTTCGTAAACAACGAGATTCACAGTTACGTTATATGACCATGTCCAGTTGTCCTGGTCGGGATGGTATACCGCTTCATGGTTGAAGGATTCGAGGAAGGAAGCGACCGGAACGGCCAGTCCGACAGTAAGAATGGTCTGCCAAATGACTACATTGGCATAGGAATAGCCCCAGTTCTGGTAGGTGGCGATTTCGCGTGAGCCAAGGGTGTCATCCGGGTTGGAGAAATCACTGAAATCCATCACAAAACTGGATTGCGGCGGCAGATCCGGTGCGGGTTCGTCTTCTTTTTTACAGCTTGTTGTAATAAAGATTAAGGCCACGAGAAGAAATGCGGATTTAATAAAAAGATTCTTGAATGTTTTCATGCCTTTAAGCTTTTGATTTTTGGAGAATTGAGAACTTAAAGGTAGAAAGAATCGGGCGATAAATCAAGGTTAAGAATTATAAAACGCACATTTAGAAGGATTATTGCCTTGAAAAAATGCACAAATATTCCTTTATGCAATATGTCCGCTCCTGACGGACTTCAGACGGAAGGCACCTATGGAGCCTTGCTGAAGAATAAATTGAAAGGAAACGGCTCCGTAGGAGCCTAACCATCTGTAGAAAATAGTCGGGGCAGTGATTTTAAGCCCCGGAGGGGCGGCCCAATCATTCATGCCAGGTAAAAAGATATCTTTCATCATAATCTACCTCGAATTTTTTAAGCCATTCTAAATATTCATCTTTAAAAGATTGTTTTTTATGATGTTCTTGCTGGTTCTCAATGTACTTCGCGACTTTTGGAATCAAGCTCTTCGAATAAGAAAAACTGCCGTACCCTTCCTGCCAATTAAATTTTGAGTTAAACCAACCTTGTTCATTAATAAATTTCGATGATCCTGCCTTTATGTCTCTGACAAGATCTGAAAGTGCAGTACCAGGATTTAGACCTAAAAATAAATGGGTATGATCTGGCATGCAATAGATTGAGATCATTTTGGAATTCCTTTTCTGCAAGATGCCAGTGATATACCGCTGAACTTGTTCTCGGTATTGTTCCTTTATCAAAGACTCCCGTCTTTTAACTGCAAATACAACATGAATATACAATTGTGAATAAGTGTTTGCCATAGATTTATTTTTTAAGGGTTAATGATTTTATTCCGAAATGACAGCCTATATGTGTTTATCGGAATTTTTCGAATTTATACCCGGTAATTTTTATTTTTTTAAATCTATAACAATAAACGGGGCCGCACCTACCGGAGCTACAGACGGGGTGCTCCTATCGGAGCTACAAACGGAATGCTCCTTCGGAGCCCGGCTGAAGCTGAAAATTGACAGGAAACGGCTCCGTGGGAGCCTGACAATCTGTAAAAAATATGAGGAGTGGTAATATCAAGCTCCGAAGGGGAGGCCCCAGTCCAGTTCCAGTGCCGCCGGGCAATGATCAGAGTGCATTGCGTCAGGCAGGATGGTTGCGCTTAGCAACCGGTTTTCAAGAGAAGGGGTGACCATATGGTAATCGATGCGCCACCCAAGATTGCGGGAACGGGCATCCACCCGGTAGCTCCACCAGGTGTAATGGTGCGGCTCTTTGTTGAAATGCCGGAAAGTATCGATGAAACCGCTGTTTAAGAACTTCGTCATCCATTCCCTTTCCCCGGGAAGAAAGCCTGAGTTTTTAGCATTCCCTGCCGGATCGTGGATATCGATGGCCTGGTGGCAGATGTTATAATCGCCTGAAATAATGAGGTTGGGACGTTCTTTCTTCAGTTCATCGACATAATCCTGAAAATCATCCAGCCATTTCATCTTGAAATCCTGGCGATGGTCACCGCTGGAACCGGAGGGATGATAAACCGAAATAACGGTCAGATCACCATAATCGGCCCGGAGAAAACGTCCTTCGTCATCATAAACTTTTATACCTATCCCCGAAATCACCCTGTCAGGTTCAATTTTAGTTAGGATAGCCACGCCGCTGTAACCTTTTTTCTGTGCCGAATGCCAGAAGGTCCGGTAACCCATCATTTCAAAGTCAAGGATTGGGATTTGTTCCGGCTGCGCCTTGGTTTCCTGGAGCAGCAAAATGTCGGGATCCGCTTCAATTATCCAGTCGAAAAAACCTTTCTGTATAGCCGCACGGATGCCGTTGACATTATATGTGATGAGTTTCATGGAGCAAAGAACGGGAAAAATTAAAAATTAAAAATTAAAAATTAAAAATTAGTGGAAGACTAATGACCAATGACTAATGACCAACGACTGATTCATTTTTTTAATAATTTAGCTCTTAATATGAAGCTCTTCACACGCCGCGGGATTTGGTTCAGGTTCATGGTCTGGCAGGCCAAACGGATGAACCACCGGACTTTCCTGATGATCATAAGCGTGGTCGTCGGTATTCTCTCCGGAACTTCAGCTGTGATTCTGAAAAATGCCGTCCGGTTTATACGCGAACTGCTGATCAGCAGTGCCCCGGTCTACCAGGAGAATTTTCTCTACTTTGCGCTGCCTGCCATTGGCATCTTACTGTCTATTCTTTTTGTGAAGTATATCATTAAAGACCGCGTAGATCATGGCGTACCCAGCATATTGTATGCCATCAGCCGGAATAACGGGATCATCAAGAAACACAACATGTTCTCTTCCATCGTGACCAGCGCCCTGACAGTTGGTTTCGGGGGTTCTGTAGGACTGGAAGGCCCGACGCTGGCAACCGGCGCTGCAGTCGGCTCTAATATCGGCCAGTACCTGCGGCTCACCTACAAAGACCTGGTGCTGATGATGACCCTGGCCTGCGCCGGAGCTATGGCTGCCATCTTCAAATCCCCTATCGCAGCTATCGTTTTTGCTGTCGAAGTGCTGATGATCGACCTGACCATGGCTTCGCTCATCCCGCTGCTAATCGCCTCAGTTACCGCTGTGCTTACTTCTTATTTTTTCCTCGGAAACGCCGTTTTGTATCCTTTTGAAATTGCCGATGCATTCTATTTCAAACACATTCCGTATTACCTGCTGCTGGGTGTGCTGACCGGTATGGTCTCGGTTTACTTTACAAAGATGTATATCAGGGTGGAGAAGTATTTCAAACACATTGAAAAATGGTGGATACGGTGGCTCTCCGGCGGTATTGTCCTCGGAATGCTGATCTTCTTTTTCCCGGCTCTTTACGGTGAAGGCTACGAATCCGTGAACACCTTTATGAAGGGAGACTACAGCCCGCTTTTCAACGGTAGCCCATTCTACCAGTTCCAGGACAGTATCTGGGTTGTTTTCCTGCTGTTTATCCTGGTCCTTTTTTTCAAAGTCATTGCAACAGCCACAACATTCGGAGCCGGTGGAGTAGGGGGGATATTTGCACCGGCCCTGTTTATGGGAGTCATTGCAGGGCTTTTCTTTGCCGAAATCGTTAATTATACCGGGCTGACCATCCTGCCCGGTTCCAATTTTGCCATGGTCGGCATGAGCGGGATCATAGCCGGGGTATTGCACGCCCCATTGACAGGCATCTTCCTGATCGCGGAGATCACCGGCGGGTATGACCTCATCGTTCCCCTGATGCTGGTCTCGACGCTTAGTTATGCTACAACAAAAATGTTTGTCAACAATTCTGTTTATACGCACCAGTTAGCTGACCGGGGAGAACTTTTTACACATGATAAGGACAAAACAGTGATGTCCATGCTCAGGGTTGAAAACCTGGTGGAAACTAATTTCAGGACCATCCACCCTGAAGCAAAGCTCCGGGAATTGATACAGGTCATATCAGAATCTTCACGGAACATTTACCCGGTAGTTGATGAAGAAAACATTTTTCATGGGTTCATCAGGCTCGACGATATCCGGCATATTATTTTCAAACCCGAGCTTTATGACACGGTTATCGTGAACAGCCTCATGGTTACACCTGCCACATTTGTCTCACCGGAAGATACCATGGAAATGGTGGCAGTAAAATTTGCCGATTACGACAAATACAACCTGCCGGTGCTGCAAGATGGTAAATATGTCGGTTTTGTATCCCGGGCCAATGTTTTCAGCACATACAGGGAGATGGTTAGGAAGTTTTCTGAAGATTGACTTTATTTCTCACAGAGTATCACTAAGGTTTTCACAGAGGTTCACAAAGGCTTTTTACATTGTGGCCTCTGTGTTTTTACTTTGTGTAACTCTGTGAGAAAAATAAAACAGCTTCTTCGACAGATGTAGTTGGTAATTTGCATTCATTGCCTGTGCAAACGTAGATCATCGTTTCACCTTCCACGAACCTGTCCTTCAAAACAGGCAACTCATTTTCCGTTTCGCTTCCACAGATGAATAATGATGGATGAAAAAGCTTCCTGAAAGCTGCCGCTTTTTCAATGCAGCCCGGGCCGGTTACAGCTACGGTATAATAAGGATAGATCATGTATATCATGGCTGATGCCCAGTTTGCAAAGGAAGAAGGGTAATTCAAAACCAGTTCCCTTGCCACAGAAACCATTCGGATCGAAATATCTGTAAGGTCTTCCCTTTCAAAGGCAAGCCCGAGAATAAAAAGGACCCTGGCCATGGATGAGTTGGAAGACGCGATGACATTATCATAAACCTCCTGTTTGCGGGCTATCAGCGATGGATCAAGGTCGGAAGTCATATAGAACAAGCCATTTTCTTTATTATAAAAATGGTTTATCGTGTATTCAGCCAATTTAAGCGCCTTATGCAGGTAATTTTCATCGAAAGTGACCTGGTAAAGTGCAATCAGGCCTTCTGCCAAAAAACAATAATCTTCAAGGAATCCATTAATATTGGCTTTGCCTCGATTATAACTGTGGAAAAGCCGGCCATCATGATCCATTATCTTTCCCATCATGAATTGTGCATTGAGTATTGCCACTTCGAGATATTCCTGTTTGCCGAAAACCCTGGTATGCATCGATAAAGCCTTTCATCATCAAGGCGTTCCATGAAGTCAGGATTTTATTGTCCAATCCTGGACGGATCCTGTTCATTCTCGCTTTCAATAATTTAGTCCTGGCGGGTTTCAGAATGGTTTTAAATGCCGAGGGCTGTAATCCCTGGTCTTTCGCAAATTCTTCCAGTGATTGGGTTCTTAAGAGGATATTCTGCCTGCTTTCCCAGAGTCCTTTTCCGCCAATATGATAATACTTCCTGATTAATTCGGCCTGGTTCCCGAGAATTTGATTGATCTCCGCAATACCCCAGGTATAAAACTTTCCCTCCATCCCTTCTGAATCAGCATCAATGGATGAATAAAAAGCATTATCCGGGGAAGTGAGTTCTCTCATGACAAACTTCAGTGTATCTTCCACCACTTCTTTAAATAAATTATCCCCGAATACCTGCCAGGCTTCAGCATAAAGTGTGACGAGCTGTGCATTATCATACAACATTTTTTCGAAATGAGGCACCTTCCAGTGCACATCGGTAGAATACCGTGCAAAGCCGCCGCCGATCTGATCGTAAATCCCCCCGTAAGCCATTTTTTGCAGGGTAAGCCTGATAAAAGCACTTATGTTTTCATCCCTGGCAAAGTAAAAATAGCGCAGAAGGAAAAGTTGTACTACCGGCATTGGAAATTTAGGCGCACCGCCCAATCCCCCTTCCTGGTAATCAAACTGCTTTTCCATCCTGGATACAGCTGATTCCAGGTCAGACTTTGAAACAGTGCCGGTTTCCGTTCCGGCTTTAATGATATCTCCTGATTTCACTCCTTTTGTCAGTGAATCGGCCTGTTCTTCGAGGTCATGACGGCGGCTTTTGTATAACATGGCTATGTTTTCCAGGAGCTGGACCCACTGGTTTTTACGGAAATATGTACCACCAAAGAAAGGCCTGCCATCCGGAAGGGCGAAGCAGTTCAAAGGCCATCCGCCACTGCCGGTGATCAGTTGCACAGCATTCATATATACCTGGTCAACATCGGGCCGTTCTTCACGGTCGACTTTTATACAGATAAAATGCTTGTTCATGATCCCTGCCACTTCTTCGTCTTCAAATGATTCCCTTTCCATGACATGGCACCAGTGGCAGGCAGAATAACCGATGCTTATCAGCAACATTTTACCATGAGACCTCGCTTTAGCGAGCGTCGACTCGCTCCATGGATGCCATTCCACCGGGTTATGGGCGTGCTGAAGCAGGTAAGGGCTCGATTCGTGGATGAGCGCATTCGAAAATTTGTGATCGGTCATAGCGGGATAAAAGTACAAAAAGCAAGATCAATCAGGCTTATATCTCTCCATCGCTTTAAAAAAATCATCGGTGCGGGTGTCTTCCTTTGCGCCGAAATACTCATAAAGCAGCCGGTAACCGTCAGAAACAGCCAATGAATCTTTCCTTGTAAGTTTTTCCGGGGTGCCTTCCAGGGCAGGTATAATAAGTTCTATCCCTGAGATCAGCATGTCGGGATCAGGAATTTTATTCTGGTTTTCCCTGTAGATGAGTACCCAGAGATAGGGATTGCCGTATATTTCGCGGGCAAGCTGGAAGAGATGCTTACCTTCTGCAGAAATTATATGTTGAGATGGGGGAACGGATTGTCGATTGTCGATTGTCGATTGTCGATTGTCGATTTTTGGCTGCTGACCGCCGACTGCCGACTGCTGACCGCTGACCGCTGACTGCTGACCGCTGTCCGCTGATTGCTGACTGCCGACCGCTGACTGCCGACCGCCGACCGGGTAGAAATTCCTGAAATAAAAGATCAAACTTAGAATGACAATCACTGAAATAGCTGCCGGTATGATCCAGTGAATCCGGCGTCGCGGGGCTGGCAGGTCGGATTCGGGGGAAGGTTCCGGTGAAGGTAAGGGTTCAGGTTCAGGTTCAGGCTCGGGCTCGGGTTTTGGATCAGGTACCGGATCAGGTTCGGGTTGTGGCCCGGGTTCTGGTTCAAGTTCAGGTTGTGAGATGGGTCGCTCATCAGAAGGCTCTTGCCCGGAACCCGGGATTATTTTATAACTGAGGAGACGGTAATCGCGGTTGATGTATTCTTTGAAAGATTGTTCCGGGAGGAACACCAGCCGGTTGTGAGCTGGGATTTCAACCCTTTCACCGGTTTTAGGATTACGTCCGGTCCTTGATAGGACCCATTTCAGCCGAAAAGTACCCAGGCCTTTCACCCGGACTTCACCATCACGCAGCAATCCTTCTTCAATAATTTGAGGGATGACGTGGAGGATCTCAGCGGCTAATTTTTTTTTGATGCCAGCCTGTTTTACCAACCGTTCGATAATTTCCCTGGCAGATACACTATCGCTCATATCCGGGAGGTGTTTTTAAGTTTATCTTTTATCGTTTCGGCCGCATGAAACTGGACTACCCTGCGCGGCGGAACAAGGGCTTTTTTATTCAAAGCCGGTAGATAAGCCGAACGGCTGGTGTTCTTTTTCACCTGTAAACTGCCTATGTGCAGCAGTGTAAGTTTTTCCTCCTCTGATAAAGTCTCACGCAAAACAATGGTGGTGTGGTGAAGCAGTTTTGTGGCCTCTTTCTGGCTGATGTGAAGTTTTTCGGCCAATGCATGGATAAATTCTTTCGTATTCAAAGCCTTAAGGTTAAAATGTTGATTCAGACAGCGATAATACGAAATAATGATGAGAAAAGCAAGAAAGACATCAATTTTAAACGATCATTAATTTTGACAGGTTGATAATCTTATTCAATTAATTTATACTTTTCATACATGAAAACCCCTAAGTTTGAAAACGGACCTGTCATCATTGGAGGTGTAGGCGGCAGCGGAACGCGGGTACTGGCTGAAATCGTTGCCATGTTTGGTTTTTTCATGGGCAAGGACCTGAACAGCGCCGGCGATAACCTGACCTATACGCTGCTTTTCAAGCGGCCCGCCTGGTATGTAAAGAATGCAGGCAATACCCGCCATTTAACCACCGGCCTGCGGATCATGGAGAAGTGCATGTTAACCGGAGACCGGCTGTCGTTGAAGGAAAAGTTCTACCTGAAGCGTGCGGTGCGTGATATGTCGAAGCATGGCCATAACCGTGAAGGACAGGGGAGAGGCGATTGGCCTGTTCAGCGGCTGGTCCATATTAAAAATCCGCAAGAGCTGGATATATGACAACTTTCTGGGATGGGGCTGGAAAGAACCGAACAGCCACCTGATGGTCCCTGTTTTTAATGAATATTTTAAGGATTTCAGGTACATCCACACCATCAGGCATGGCCTGGATATGGCATACAGCAGCAATCAGCAGCAACTATTTAACTGGGCTTCCTTATTCGGGATTAATATTCCGGAAAAACAGGAGGAGATACCGGCAGCATCTTTCCGTTATTGGGTTGAGGCCAACAGGAAAGTTATATCATTCGGAAACCAGCTTGGCAGCAAGAAATTTCTACTGGTCAACTTTGATAAATTGTGTGAGGACCCGTTCGCGGGGGTGAAAGAAATAGCTTCTTTTCTGCAGGTTAGCCTTCCGGAGGAATTACTAATAAAAGCCGCTGCATTACCGGTAATGCCCGAATCAGCCGGCCGGTATAAAAATCACCCGGGGGATGTCTTTAATAAGGAAGACCTGCTTTTTCTGAAGGCAATAGGGTTTCAAAGATAACCGGCAGATTTAAACTGAAGAGGATGTCATAAAAGTATTTAACCACCAAGGCGCATAAAGTGCATCACAAAGGAACACAAAGTACTTGAATATCAAATAATAAACCTTTGTGCGCCTTTGTGAAATCCTTTGTGTTCCTTTGTGTTTAAATAAAAATACGTTTAAAACAAACTCTTTAGAATTGGTAGGCAATCCGGTATGTCATTTTTTATTTTGCTTCTTAATCAGCCTGCCTGGTGAAGTAATAAGTCTCCCGATCCGCCAGGTGTACGATTTGTGAATTTTTTCGATTTCCAGCTTTTGTTTACTGATCAATTCCTGCATTTTAAGAAACTCATTATCTTGTTTCTCTGACTTCTTTCCAGTTGTTTGCTTTACATTGCTTTTGCTTTCTGAAAGATTGGAAGGCTTCTTTAACGCTTTCCGGCAGGGCATTGTCCCAAAAGCAAGATATTCTATGGAGAAATCGATACGGCTAATTGATAATGACTGATGGCAATCAACTGAAATTTTCGGCAGGTCTGTATCAAAAATCATGAAACCGTCTGCAGTCTTGCTGGCAGCATTGGTCGTTATATTATCAAACTTAATGATACTGCTATCACTTAACAGGGCCTCTATCTTCATCATTTTTAACCCAACCCTGGCATTGCAGGGCCTCAAAACCATTCTGACCACCTGTTTGTCAGGATTGATGGAAAATCTCAATTCGTTGTGACCATATATAACCAGGCTTGAAAGGATTGTTTGCCCGCCATTGTCAAACTGCACGGAAAGGGTCGCCATATAATTTTCGGGGAGGCCATTGAAAAACCTGACTATACCTGAAAACCGCGATCTGATCCGGTCAATGGTTTCCTTTTCCTCAGCTGTAAAATCCCTTGAACCTGCCTCATTATGAACGTGATATAATTCTGATAATTCAGGGAGCTGGCTGGTGCCAGGAATGTGTTCATGAAGAGCCCGGTGGCTCAGGGCCGGATCACAAAAAGACAGGACCTCTTTCTCAATTTGATGGTCAATCCTCATTTCCGGGATGAATGATTCCCAGACATTACGTAAAATCTTCATTGGATCTGAAAGGAAATCAGCATATGAAACCAAGATACGGGGCAGATCCCTTGAATATAATTCGGCTTTCAAATGATAATCCATCCATAGCAAAAAGGATTTTTCCGGGGAAAGATTATTGCGTTTACTCAGGGAATTGGCTACTTCAATGGGGTTTCTTACGCAAATTAAAAATACCGGCTTAATGCCCGATTCTTCAAATACCTCAAGGTAAATCGGCAAAAGCACGCTCAACCTGGGATCTTTGATGAGTATCGGCATGTCGCTGTTGAATTCTTCCTGCAGGATGGTTCTGATCCTGCCGGCGAATTCTTTAAACCTGTCCGACTTCCACCAATCCTCAGGAATGAACAGGGTATCGCTCCAGAAGGTGAATAATTCTTCAAGGATTTTATCATTAAGTGATACGATCTTCATATTCTCGAAAAAGCCTTTTGGATTTTCATCTGCCGGTGGCATGATATCTTTCCCAAGGTCAAACCCGGTAAATTGCAATGCACCGGCCAGGGACGATGTGCCGCTGCGATGCATCCCAAGTATGACAAGGCATTTTCTTGCAGAAGGATTTGTCATAAGGTCATAGGAATATTCACAAAAGTAGGATGAAATATCCGGTTTTATGCATAGCCATATACATGACCGATTAAAAAAGTCCGGAAATAAGACTTTAAGCCTGTTGCGCTATTTTGTCAGGAGCGTTTTCAGCTCTTCGTTCTCTTTCTTCAGCTCAATCACATAAAGGGTAAGCTCCTCGATCTTTTGCAGGAGGATGGCATCCATTTCGCCGAGGTTATTGCCCCTGGTGATGACCTCATCTGCTGAAGGGACGCCGGGAAGATGCTTGTGCTCTTTGATGAACGCATCCACTTCTGCCAGCGACATCAGGGTATAATCTTTCTCGAAAACGAAGTCGCTCCAGCCTGTGAGGGTAACTTCCACCTGCTTGCATTTGATGTTCCCGTTGACAGAAAGCTTCTCTGCAGGGGCTGCCGTGCCAATGCCTACATTTCCTGCAACATTGATATAGATCACGTTGGCTGCGCTGTTGGCTTCTACCAGGATCACATCAAGGCTGTAAGCATTATCCCGGATCTTAAAACCACCTGTGTTGGTTGCCTTGAACTTCCAGTCAGCTCCGCTCGACTGGTCGTACATCCGGTAAGAGGCACCTCCGGTACCACCCAGGTTTCTGACCGATATAGTAGGTTCTGTTATGTTTTTCGCCACATCCAGCAAGGTGGTGGGGGAATTCAACCCGATGCCGACATTTCCTGTGTTGAGGTTGTAAATATGGGTTCCGTTATAGTTCCACTGGGCATTCAGACTTAAAGCTGAAAAAAACACGAAAGCCGGGAAAAGAAAAATATACTTTTTCATAATTCTATCTATTTAATGTTTGATTATTAATGCTTGATTTTTAATGGAATCTGGAGTTTAGAACCTGGAATTTCTTCAGTAGATGGTTCCGAGCTGCAATAGGTGCCGTTGGTAGTGATTTTTCCCATCAGCCGGCCTCCCGACTGGATAAATGTTCCGGGGAGCAATAAAATACTATGACCGGCGATCAGCGAGGCCTCACCTCCGCTCTGAAGGGTGAAGGTTGTGCTGCTGCCGGCTACGGTAATAGTATGTGTGGCATCGAAACATTCGGATTGACCAGAGGAAATTATCATGTTTTGAAGGAGTAGATTATAAGGCACTGAAGCGAGCAAACCGTGCGGACCGGGTCCGGTGGGATTGTAGCCGTGACAAACTGAACAATCTCTTAATGTCCCGGCATAACCTTGAAGGCTGATATTCTGTAGATTATCCCTGTCATTCACTGTAGGCAGGACTGCATGTGGCGAACCATGACAAGCACTGCAATAAAGGTTTCCGTGCCCTCTTGAATTCCGGAACAGCTTACCGGGCTCCTCAGCGAAATTTGGTCCATGGCAACTTACGGCTCCACAGGATGGTTCCTCTAGCCAGGGTATCCGTCCATCTGAAATAGACTGCCCGACCTCGGAAACCGAACCATGACAATCCTGGCATGTCATTCCGTCCGAATACATGACATCCCTGAAGCATTGGGTGTTTGGCCCCGGATGACATAAGTAGCAGTCATTGGTATACTCGCCATGCTTAGAATGCATTACCTCTGAAAAAGGTGGCACACCCGGCGATCCAGACATGCCCAAAGCATTATCGGAATGACAATTTGCGCATAGGATGGGTGTATTATACGGATCAAATCCGCCTTCGTCGTCATGTTCAAACAGGATGTCCGTTTCGCTCGTGTGACATCCCGAGCTCACGCAATTCATTTCATTAGATACAGGAATGACCGGCTGTGTAATGGCCAATATATTATCCGACTGGTCAAATGCTGTTATTAATCCAAGCTGGTAAGGATCTTCGGTGATCAGATTAGCGTCAGCGTATGGAGTGATAGGTATTCCCTCTACATAAAAAACATTGCTGTCAACCAGGAAATACCCGGTCAGGCCGACACCGGTCAGCCCTATATTGGGCGGAAGCGGGACGCCGAACAGATCGTTAACATATGTCCAGAAATTGGTCTTCCCGACAGAATAAGTGTTCCCCGGAATTTCATAAGTGAGCGTCACTCCGTTTGTGACCACCTGGGGTAAGGTTGTGGTACTCCCTCTTATGATAACATGGCTCTTCAAGTTATTGTAAGGTGGAAGGATGCACAGGTTTTCATAATACTGGCCGGAGCAATGCATGCCAAGATCGTTCCATGAAATTACAATATACTGATCCTCTGGTGGATCAAACGCTGTGAGCATGAAAATCAGGGGTAGGCCAAGGATGGCAATAACATAAAAAACAGCCTTTTTCATTTCATGTGGTTTTAATTTGTAAATTAATTTTATACACAGGACGATAAATGAACAATAGAAAGCTGGCAACAAAATATTATTGAATATTGATCCGGGCCTTCAGCTCCTCGTTCTCTTTCTTCAGCTCAATCACATAGAGGGTAAGCTCCTCGATCTTCTGCAGCAGGATGGCATCCATTTCGCCGAGGTTATTGCCCCGGGTGATGACTTCATCGGCTGAAGGAACGCCGGGAAGGTGTTTGTGCTCTTTGATGAACGCATCCACTTCTGCCAGCGACATCAGGGAATAATCTTCCTCGAAAACGAAATCGCTCCAGCCGGTGAGGGTAACTTCCACCTGCTTGCATTTGATGTTCCCGTTAACAGAAAGCTTCTCAGCGGGGCTGCCGTGCCAATGCCTACATTTCCTGCAGCATTGATATAGATCACGTTGGCTGAGCTGTTGGCTTCGACCAGGATCACATCAAGGCTGTAAGCATTATCCCGGATCTTAAAACCGCCTGTGTTGGTTGCCTTGAACTTCCAGTCAGCTCCGCTGGACTGGTCGTACATCCTGTAAGAGGCACCTCCGGTACCACCCAGGTTTCTGACCGATATAGTAGGTTCTGTTATGTTTTTCGCCACATCCAGCAAGGTGGTGGGGGAATTCAACCCGATGCCGACATTTCCTGCATTGATGTTGTAAATATGTGATCCGTTATAGTTCCACTGGGCTTTTGCACTGAAGGCAAAAACGAATACGATGGCTGTTAAAAGGAAAATGCACTTTTTCATGATTGTATAATCTTTAATAGTTAATATTCATTTTTAATTTCTAATTTTTAATTTTTAATTATTTTCACTTCATCCACGCGATCTTCACGGACTACCTGGATGGTATAAATACCGGGTGCCTGGTCGATCAGGCTGAACTGGCAGGACCGGGAACTAAGAACTTCTTGCGAAGCAATCCTGGTACCCGTCATATTATAGACCTGGACGATACAGTCCTGTGGCCCGTCCTCCGGGTTAAATTCCAGGGTAACGGGTCCGGTTGCCGGGTTTGGCGTAACGGTAAATCCGGCACTACTCATTTCCAATTCCGGATCATTTTCTGTTTCAAGAGAGTCATTGGATGCCATGGCACCTGGCAATGTATAGACAATATGTGCCCGGATGTGGTGATGTCGGCAATCAGATATCCCCCGGAATTAATCATTGTCCCGGCATGAGCAAAGATATTCTGTCCGGCGATCAGATTGACTTCTCCGCCGCTTTGGACGATGAAAGTGGTGCTGCCGCCTGCAAGCGTTATGGTCTGGGTGGCGTCGTAGCAGACGGATTGACCGGATGACAATTGTAATATTCTGGAGCAGCCGGGTGGCAGGAACCGTATTTTTGATGTATGCCAGGGTATAACTTCCCGATCCACTTCCATAACCTCTGACCTTTAAGTAAGCATAACCGGTAAAGTTTGCAGTCCATTCAATGATAGACCTGTTTGATTCACAATCGTCGTCATCGGAAGCTATCAATGAACAGCTTGTATTGTACAGTTCCAGGTAGGTATCGTAACTGGCAGTTGCTCCATTTCCGCACCCTGTTTTAAAAATGTACGACTGGCCCGAAGTAACGCTCATCCTGTACATTTTACAGCCGCTGGCAACATGAGAAGATGAATGAGTAAGCCAGGCTGAAGATGGCGTTATGGAAAAATCATAAGTCGGGCAACTGACACAAATAACAGGACAATTTATATAAAAAGTATGGGTCCCTGTGGTGCTGTTTTCATCATCCAGCAGGATGTAATAAGTTGTACCTGAGGTCCAGGACATAGCCCCATACTGACCGGTTGAGGCGATGTCAGCAATGCAGGTCCATCCTGATGAAGCACAGGAAGAGGTTTTCCAGAGGTAATCGACATAACCGCTGGCAGCGGTGACCTGGATGCTGTAAGTGCCTGTCGTCGGTGCCACAAAGCTGTAGATCTTTTCTATCCCGGGCGTAGTATAGCTGCAGGGATTGGCTGTCGAGGTAAACCAGGCACCTGACCCTCCCCCGGTATAAGTCTGGGCATAACCGGATCCGCAACCACCAATAGAAGTAATGCTCGAGCATGGGTCTGAGCCAATCGGCTGCAATTGAATTACCCCTACAGCATAATGCTGCATGCCTGAATAAGAACCTCCCCAGGTCATCTCGTGAGTGGAATAATCCCAGGTATCATGCAGGTAGACTAATGTCCCGGTGTCGTTGTATCCCATCCCCAGCATCGTATGTCCCGAAACCTGGATAAGCACGGGCCTTCCGGCATCAATCTCTGATTTGAACTGTACAAAGGTGAACCCGAGTGTATTACCCTCATAACCATAGATGTATTGATTATAATGTGATGTGACCGTATATCCCCGGGATTCAAAGAAAAGTTTAATGCCATACATCCCATCGTCATTATTCGCACCGGGGCCAGAGTAAGGGGAGCCATCGGTATAATTGTAGAACCAGGTTGATCCATCGGAGCTGTTATAAGTGGATTGATTGGTTTTCATATAGTCGCCGGTACACTCTCCGTATGTATGTTCGGTCCAGCCGTTAACGATAAAGGGGTCAGGGCCGGGGTTATTATACATAATCCAGTAATCGTCGACATGGCCACGGTTAGCCCTTCCGTCCAATCCCTGCCGGGTAGCACTGAATGGGCACTGGCTCCGTGTTTCCCCGCTAATGACTACCGTTCCCCAGACGCTGTTATCCATAGGCGCTACACCACCATTTGTCGGCCCTGCATACATATTCGGATAGGTGGTCCGGTCATAATACCCTGCCATCATGGCAGCAGAAGTTGCAGAACATCCGAAACTCCAGTCGTATGCCGGGACGTTGGACAGGCTGTAAGAGTCATCCGTCGGGGCTGCGACAGGCATCCTGAAATGATCTGGAGGTTTGCCCGGGACCATGATTTTAATCACTTCCCGGCCGGTAGAATCGATAAACTTGTCGGAAATGTAATCCCCGACTGCAATGTTTTCCTGTCCTGTGGCCAAAAGGACCGACAGAACAAAGACCAGCGAAAGAATTTTTTTCATATTTATAGCATTTATAGCATTGATAATAAATACTTTATAAAAGAAAGGACAACATTTATTAAGATGGTTTGGCAACTTTGGATTAATCACCTTAAATTTAGAGAGATTTCCCGATACCAATCCCTACCGGAAGGTTGAATTTTCAGGCAGATATCTAATTTGGAAAGAATCTAAGGAAAAAGTTTCCAGTTCGCCGGCCTCAGACCTCAGACCTCTGACTTACTTATGCACCCTGCGAATAAACTCCTCTACCTCCGGCACACCGCCCTGGTAAACGAGGTATCCATTGTATGGTTCGCGGAGAGTGATC
The DNA here is from genome assembly GCA_963701785.1 of uncultured Bacteroidales bacterium. GTDB lineage: Bacteria > Bacteroidota > Bacteroidia > Bacteroidales > JAGOPY01 > JAGOPY01. Next base: position 266,351 of record CAVPBC010000004.1, read on the forward strand.
TCGTCGTTGATCGGGGTCATCATCATCTGGCGGACTTTTACCGGGTCATCGGTCTGGCCCAGTATCCAGCTCAGTTTAACCCATGCGACCTCCGGGAGCATATTCCCGGCGGGGATAACGCCTTTGGCCATCATATCGCGGCCGGTATCGTAAACAAACATATGGACATAGCCCCAGATGGTTTGCAGGGTCATATAGACGTGTACGCCTTTCTCTTTCGCCTTAACAATGGCCGGGTAAAGTTCCTTATTCACATGGCCTAACCCGGTCCCCACAATGATGATCCCGCGGTAGCCTGCGTCGATCATGGCTTCCATGACGTCAGGTTTCATCCCGGGATAATAATAGAGCATCGACACTTCGTCGCTGAAGTAAGGAAATATGTTCACGTTCCGGTCGTTCCGGCGCTTGTTGTAATTTTTATGGATGGGTGTTACCCCTTGCCTGGTGACCCGGCCTATCGGTACATCGCCGATGGTGCGGAAAGTAGAACGGTAGGAAGAGTGCATTTTCCTGACCCGGGTGCCTTTGTGAAGCAGTCCATACTCATCTGATGTAGGTCCAAACATGCATACCAACACTTCGGCAATATCACCGCGTCCTGCCGCCGTCATGGCATGCATGAGGTTTAGCGCGGCATCGGAGCTGGGCCGGTCGCTGGAACGCTGAGAGCCTACCAGGATGACCGGTACGGGCAGGTTCTGGCACATGAAGGTCAGTACGGCCCCGGTATGGTGAAGGGTGTCGGTGCCGTGACCGATCACGATGCCATCAATCCCTTTTTCAATCTCTTTCCCGATGGCCTGCGAAAGTGCGATGTATTGCTTCGGGCCCATGTTCTCGCTGAAGACGGCGAAGATCTTCTCGGTTTCAAGGTTGCAGATATCGGCCAGTTCTGGAACTGCCCCATAAAGCTCGCCAGGGGAAAAAGCCGGTATGACAGCCCCGGTGCGGTAATCCAGGCGCGAAGCGATAGTCCCGCCGGTGCCAAGCAGCTTAACCTTCGGTAATCCGGGTGTGATTGGAAATTCTTTCTCAGGGATCTTGTAAACAGCTTTTTTATAGCCGGTTTCTTTCATGTCCAGGATGGTCCGGATATCAACCCCGATATTGTATCCTGTCGGGATTTTGACCACAATGTGCTTGTCATCGTCATTTTCTGACCTTGGCAAAACAGTGCCGGTAAAGGTGCCCCGCGTGGTTTCTACCACTGTCTGCCCCCATACGCGGGTATTGAATTTTTTGAGCGTTTCGAGCGCATCGCCTTTGTAGCCCTGGAAAATATCGTCAGTCATTATTGTAATTTTTTAATCTCATTGCTTAATTCTGTCAGGTCGATATTCCCCTGGGCAGTTTTCCGGAGTTCTCCCATGACCCAATTGGAACGTGATTCCGCGGAAGCTGATTTTCCTATCTGTTTGAATTTTTCATTCAGAAATGATGCTTTGGCAAGGATTTCCTCCTTTTTTACCCGTTTGAACCCGATACTGGTAAGGACCGATTCGAAATCCATTTTGGGATGTACGTAAATTACCGGCAGCATATTCCCGGCCAGGATCAGTTCAAGTTTATTTTCCAGGTAACGGAAAAGATCGAAAATCATATCGTAAGTAAATTCTACCGATTTATTATACCGGCCTTCCACGTACTTTAAATGATGGCCAAAGTAAGTGCCGATAAGGCGGGGATTGATTTTCAGCTCTCTAACGATCTTTTCGATGACCGGGTACAGGTTTTTAGAGAAGATATAAGTATAAGTATCTTCCGGCACTTTCCATTCCACAAGCTGGTGGTAGCGGTCGATCACATCTGAAGGGAGGTTTTGTCCAAGTTGATTGATCAGTTCATCTTCCAGCGGGATGGGTGCAGAATCGGTATCAGGATACATACGGTCTGCTCCGGGGAGTACCCTCTCAAAAATCGTTGTTCCGTTTTCAAATGACTTGCGGGTTTCATTCGGGACTCCTTCAAAAGCCATTTTGCAGCGTTCTTCGATGGTATCCAGGGCTGTCTGCATATCTGCTTCAGGTCCCCAGAAGATCACCTGGGCATCATTTTCCTTTGCTTTAAAGAGTTTCCGTATCTGTTCCCAGTCTTTCGAGGGGATAACCGGGAAAAGATCTTCGCAATGGGTCATATTGGGCAGTTCGATGCAGGCGATCACCTTCAGCCGTTCACTGATCTCGTCTGCAAACATTTTACCCGGCTGGGTGAAGTGCGACATGATACCGAGGAATTCCGGCAGGTTGACGGCGACGATCTTGTTTTTACTGTTCCGGGCCTCTTTCAGGGGTTTGTACCTGAAATTGAAGTTATGATAAGGGATGACTTTGTAAGCTATCTTCCAGGATGAAGGGCTTTTAACTCTTTTCTTAATGATTTCCCTTATGTTCAGCAGCGCCCATTGCCGGAAACATTCATTGTGCGTAAGTTCCGGGATCCACCTGGTATGGGCCACGCCTTTGATCTCCACGCGTGACCCGCCGCGGCAGCTCACATTGACATCTTCGCGGCCGGCTCCCATCCCGGTGCGGACCTTCCCGGTGCTGCGGTTCAGGAAACGGATATAATTGCATGCTTCCCTGACTTCTTCAGGATTTGAACAATCAGGGTAAGTAACCGTTTCGATCAGCGGCATGCCCAGGCGGTCGGTCTTGTAACCACGCTGGTGGCCTTTATCCCACATTTCACGACAGGCGTCCTCTTCCAGGCTGAGCTGTATCAACCTGACTTTCTTATTCCTGAGAGGTATCTCGCCTTCTACGCCGATGATGGCGGTCCGCTGAAATCCGGTAGGAATAGAACCGTCGAGGTATTGTTTGCGGGTGATATGCACTTCCCCGACAATATTCAACTTTGAAAGCAGGGAGATTTCGATGGCGATATGGAGCGCTTCCTGGTCGACCTTAAACGGAGGCGTATCATCGACATCGTAAGTACAGGCCGTCTCATTCTTGATCCGGTAAACGATCTCCTTTTTGGTTTTAAACTCCATCAGGGCCGTGCCGTCATATTCGCCCAGTTCGCTGAGTGTGGGCCGCATGTGACGGATCAATTCCGCATCATAATCCTCATGTTTATTGTAAACACCTGCAGGGCACCTGCAGAAGAGTTTGTATTTTGTGAGCAGTTGCTGGTGCACTTCCAGTCCCGACATAAAACCGATCCGGTCGTAATCGGCCTGGGTAGCCTGATTCCGGGGGACATAGCCGATAGCTTCGCGGGTTTGGAGATAATTGGATTTAGGGTCGAATTTCAGTTTATTCGTCATAGTTGTGAATCAAATAACAAGGGGTCAAATGTAGGAAAAAATGACAATCAGGTCACATCAATCTTCCTCTTACTCCTCAATTCCATTGCCTCACGGATAATCCTTTCCAGGTAAAGACTTCCCTGCTCCGGATCTATCTCAGGATCCTTTGCCAGTTCCCAGTCATCCTTATAACCAAATCTATCCATGTAGTCGTGCATCAAAGGCCTGAAATATTCGACATCAGCCGGCGTGAACCAGTTTTTCCAGTTTCCATAGCTTTTTGTTCTGACCACCCGGTTAAATTTTTGAGGAACTTCAATAGATCCGGTGATGTCGATATTAAGATATTCATTAAGTTCTTTGAGGTTTTTATCTATGAAGTCTTCATATTTTAACAAGAACAGGTCGGAATGGTTTTTAGAATAATCCAACACATTGTTAATCCTCAGAATGGTCTTAACCTGGCCGGTGTCAAACAGCTGTTTTACGGGGATTTCCAATGGTGAGACCTCTTTCCGCCTGATGCTGTCAAGATATGAATTTATCAGGACCATTGCGCCTTCGAGGTCCCCGGGAAATTCTTTTGACAGGATATTGTAAGGCTTGTAAAGCAGTGAGCTGATCAGCTGATCGCGGGGGTCACGGACCAGCAGGATCTTCTTCTCGAAAAAACTGAAATGTTCACTATATGGTATAAAGCTTTTTACCAGGACTGGCGGATCAATATTTTCGGGCAGGGTTTTTCTGCCGGATTCAGGTTCGAAAAGGCTGACCGTTTCCGGTGGCAGGGAATCCAATATTGCATAAAAAAGTGCAGTGGAGCCGGTTTTTCCCATTCCGGTGATCAGGATCCTGGAATACCTGATTTGTTTTTTGGATGCAGAAGGAGCTTTGAAAAACTTTTTTTTAATGATATACCCCGGCCTGTCTTTCACTTCTTCATAAATACGCCAGATATATTCGGCAATAATTCCCAGTGAAAAAAGGATCAGGCCGCTAAAAAGCGATATAAAAATAACAGTAGTTGTCCAGCCAGGGATAGAGAATCCAAGTAATGATCTTTCCCCGCCAAGTTTAGTGACAAGCGTAAATATTATCAGTAAGAAGGAAAATAGAGAAGTTATCAGGCCTAGATATGTAATAAGACGGATCGGGAAATTTGAAGAGGTGAAGAAGGAATCGACAGCCTGAATGAATTTTTTTTTGAATGTCCACCTGGATTTTGACTTTATTACCGGACGGTCAAAGGGAATGAAGACCGGGTCAAATCCCAGTCTCAGCACCTCGACGGTGGTGGAGGTATGGATAGGATGGATCCTTTCGTTGAAAATATCTATGATTTCCCTGTCAGCCAGGAATACATCACAGCCGCCCGGAGGATATTTGACTATTGACAGGGAATTCATGATCCGGTAGTACAATTTTGAGTACAGATCTTTTATGATGCCATCATCGCGCGACACCCGGTAGGGTATGACCAGTTTGTTGCCTTTTTCCCACTGGCGGTACATGGCCACATATGTTTCCATGGGTTGCTGGCCGTCGTCAGGCATGGAAGTTGCGCAGGCCCCTTTGCAGACCGAAAATCCGGCAAACTTGGCGTAATGGCTGGTATAATTCCGGCTGAGCTGATAGGCGGAAACCCTCGGGTCATTTTTCTCCAGTTCCAGGGCAACTTCATAAGATCTATCTTTTGATCCATCGTCAATAATGATGAATTCAAAAGGAATTTTCTCAGATTCCATCACTTCAGCTAACTGCCTGAACCTGGGAAGGATTTTGTCCTGGCTGTAATAGGAAAGAAGAATGATCGAAAATAATTTATTCTCCATAATCGATTTTTATCTTTTTAAAATTTTCGGTTAAACTGATGATGCCCCCGATAGATACGGTAAAGACCAGCCCGGCAAGGGCTAAAAAGGAAGCAGCAAGGGCGGTTTCGGGGTTGACCCCGAACAACCCGAATATGACAATGTAGGCCCCTTCGCGTACACCTAAAGAACCAAATGAAATGGGCAGGATGAACAACAGGAAAAATGCAGTGTTGGCGAATAAAAGTACCCAGAACGATAGCCTGATCCCGAATGCGAGGAACAGGAAATAGCTTCCCACGGCCAGTAATACCCTCAACAATATTGTGAATAAAAGGGTTTTAGAAATGAATTCTTTTTTGAAGATATAAGGCAATTCGTTGCTGAAGCTGGTAAAATTGAGCGGTATTTTTGAAGATAGTTTCAGTGAGATGACCCTGGCATAGTGATAAAATCTATTTTTCAGGTAATTCACCATCGTCGAAAACCGTCTTCTGAAAAGCATAAACAGGATGATGATGACAACGGAAATTAAGATCAGAATTGCGGCTATGACATCCAGGGAGTATGACACCTCGCTGCCTTTTATTTCGCGGTAAACCACGGCGTAGCTGATAAACAGGATCAATATGCTGATCACCAGCGTGTATATTTTCTCCCCGATAAGGGTAACGATGTGCTGCTCGTAATTCTTCAGCTTTTTGCCCGCCACCGATACACGGTACACATCCATCCCGACATTGGAGGGGACGAAATAACCGTAGAACATTGCTGACCAGTAATTGGAAATATACTTCACTGTTTTTTCCTGGCGGATATCCTTTCTTACCATGTAATACCAGCGGGTAGCCCCGACGATAACCTGAAGGATATTCGCGAAAAGTATGCTTAAGAAAAAATACTTCAGGTCCACTTTTCTGAATGCTTCAGCAAGGGCTTTCAGGTCGATGTTCAGAAATATAATGATGAGCAACCCTACGGGTATGATCACCCGCAGGATATTAAAAGCAAGCTTTATATAGAAACGTTTATTCTTCAACGACTTCAATAATTTTAAATTTTCCCGATTTCGAAAGTGGGATGCTATCCACGATTTCAAACCTGCAGTCAATATCAGAAAAGTACTCTTTCATAATTTTTTCAATTATTTCTTTTCCTTCTTCTTTATTGACATTCTCATTTAGCCGGAATTGCAACAAAATATCCTCACTGCTTTTTTTGAACCAGATTTTATATTGTTCGATCTTATCAATATAATCAACCAGCAATGGTTTTTTTAATCTCATCCAGAAGTGCAAATAGTTAAATACCCTTCCGTCCTTGAGTTTGAAGATATCATCGGACCTGCCCATTATCTCCCCAATGATCTGAGAATTTCTTTTACACTGACATTTTTCATTTACCACTTTAACAACATCGCCTGTTTTGTACCTGATAAAAGGCATTAAATGATTGGTTATATTGGTTAAAGTCAGGTCTCCAAATTCTTCCCCGTCCAGCATTCTTTTATTTGTAACCTCGGCAATTACCGTTGTCTGGAAAACATGGAACCGGGCATGCTCCGGGCAGGAATAAGCTGCAGTGGGCGCCTCCATGCAGCCGAATACATCAAGCAGCTTAGCCTGGAAAAAATCCTCCAGTTTCCGCCGGTGGTGCTCATGCACCTCTGCGGCTGAGCTTAAGAGGAATTTTGGCCGGTAATTAAATTTGCCTTCTTTTAAGTAATCCGCCAGAGCGATAAACAATGTCCTGTTACTGACGATAAATTCCGGTTTTTCCCTTTCTATTATTTGTTTTATATCCTCAAGCGGTTCAAATAATGATATGGATTTCAACAAGCCGATCTTACGGATAAGGCTCTTGTGTGGTTTATGATCTCCAACCCAGATCTCGAGTCCTTTATCATAAGGTTTCCATCCGAATTGCCGCATCGCATGGCTGACCTTGAGGGGAGAAAGCATCTCTGTTTTGACAGGCGAGGTTACCTGGAAAGGCTTGCCTGTAGAGCCGGATGTAGGAGAGATATTGCTTTCCGGTATATTTTTCTTCAGGATATAATCTTCGTATCCCCCTTCCCGGCATGCCGCTTTGTCGATAACAGGCAACTGCTTCAGGTCTTCCAGTGACCCTATTTTTAAATCAAGCACCCCGGCCTTATCGTAGAGATCTTTATAAAAAGGGATTTGTTTTGCACTTTCAAATATCTCCTGAAAAGCATGGACCTGGTATTTTTCAATTTTTTCCGGTGGCCACTTTTCGAAGCGGGATATAGCCCAATATTCTTTAACCAGGAAAGGAATATATTTGATTTTGTTGATCATTACCTGAAATTATTTATCGCGTCAACGACGATTTTAACTTCTTCATCCCTCAAAACCGGGCTTATCGGTAAGCTCAGTACTTCGTTATGTATTTTTTCCGTTACCGGAAAAACCATATCGTTCCATTCTTTATAAGCTTTTTGTTTGTGCGGTGGCACCGGGTAATGGATCAGGGTCTGGATGCCCTTTTCTGCCAGGTACTTTTGCAGTTTATCACGACTGGAACACCGGATAACAAAGAGGTGCCAGACATGTGAAAGTGAAGAGTGAAGAGTGAAGAGTGAAGAATTGTTATTGTTGGGAAGGAGTACTGCCGGGTTTTTTATGTTTTCGCGGTAGTATTGCGCTATTTCCCGCCTGCGTTGATTTTCAGTGTCAATATATTTCAGCTTTACATCCAGGAATGCGGCCTGGATATCGTCAAGCCTGCTGTTTAATCCCTGGTAATCATTTATATATTTCCGGTTGCTTCCATAATTGCCCAGGGCACTTACTATTTCAGCCAGTTGATCATCGTTAGTCGTTACAGCCCCGGCATCGCCAAGGGCGCCGAGGTTTTTCCCGGGGTAAAAGCTATTCCCGGCTGCATGGCCCAGTGAACCGCTCCTCTTCCCGTTCCAGATCGCACCGATGGCCTGGGCATTATCTTCGATGATCCTGAGATTGTGCCTTAGTGCTATGGCCTCAAGTTCTGCGCTCCAGCATACCTGCCCGTAAAGGTGCACGACCATGATGGCGCGCGTGCGGGGTGTGATATGCTGTTCAATTAAAGCAATGTCAAGGTTATAGGTATTGATGTCCGGTTCGACGAGCACAGGTTTCAGACGGTTGTCGGTGATAGCCAGGATGGAAGCGATATAGGTATTGGCTGGTACAATCACTTCGTCGCCTTCCTTCATTTCACCCATTTCCATATAAGCTTTCAGGATCAGCCGCAGTGCATCCAGCCCGTTGGCAACCCCGATGGCATGTTTAACTCCTGCAAAGGCAGCCAGGTTGGCTTCAAAACGTTCCAGCCTTTCGCCTTTCAGGTACCAGCCAGAGTCAATGACTTCGGCGGCAGCCTGCTTTAGCTCAAGGCTATATTGTTGATTAATAAGCTTTAAGTCCAGAAATTTAATCATTTTAATCTAACTGAATTTTTTTCAGGAATTTTGCAGGAGAGCCAATATGTATCTCATAATCAGGGATATCGTGGGTGATGAGTGAGTTCGCACCTGCTACTGCATAATTGCCGATCTTTCTTTTTTCCAGCACCTTGGCCCCAAGGGATACATCTGATACTTTTCCAATCTCGATGTATGAACTCGTGACCGATCCCACTGAAAAGTGGCAAAGCGGCCCAACCGTAGTGTTATGTCCCAGCAGTGAATTGGCCATCATCAGCGAGCAATAGCCCATTTTAACCCCCGGCCCGACATAGCAATTTGACATAATAAATACGCCCGGCTCCAGTATGGCGCTTTTGGCAACAAATGCCGTTTTGTGAACAATAGTCGCAAATCTTTCAAGTGGAATGTTCATCTTCAGGAAAACCTCCTCGGTTTTGACATTCCGCCCGATCATATGAATGGCATAGATAAAATAGTAATCCTCTTTCAGGAATTTCTCAATATCATCAGTGCCTCCCAGTACAGGATATCCGAGAATCGTCTTTCCTTTTTCAAAATCGTTCAGAAAGCCCGCCACTTCCCATTCGGTGTCATTAAACCTGGTCCTGTTGTCTTCAATACATGATGCTACTACGCCACCATTTCCTTCCCCACCGATTATAATTATCTTCTTGTTCATCTGACCTTTTTTGATATAAGTTCATGTTTAATCAATATTTTCCTTGCAGAAATCATGATCGGGGGGCCAATGAACTTGCCATTCATAATGGCGACCCCTTTGCCCTCTTTTACTGCCAATTCATTTAATCTGAGGATTTCCTGTGCATTTTCAATTTCCTGGGGTGTCGGGGAATAATATTTATGCACCAGTTCTATCTCTTTCGGATGCAGGCAGAGCATCCCTTCAAAGCCCAGGTTCTTTGCTAATTTGACATTTCTTCTCAAGATCTTCCAGGTCATGAACACGCACATGCACCGTATCAATCGGGATCACATTGCTGGCCCTTGCAGCCATGGCAATCATGGAACGCGGGTTGAACAGGCTCACGGAATCGTTATCATGGACACCTTCCAGGTCCCCGATAAAATCTTCCGAACCAAATGCAATGGCAATTACCCTTTTTGAAGATTTGCAGATTTCTTCGGCATGAAGCACGGCAGAACTGGTCTCAATGAGAGGTATCAATTTAAATGTTCCAATGGGGATGCCTTTTTCATATTCAATTGTGTCAAGTAATTTATCAATGAAATAGACATCTTCGCCGGTTTTTGATTTAGGGTACATAAATCCGTGGATCCCTTCAATGGTAAGTTGTTCAACATCTTTGAGCAATTCCCCGCTTTCCCTGTCGTTGATCCTTGGGAAGAGGATATGCCGGTTAAATTGCCCTTTTTTAACAAAGGAAATTATGGTGTCCCTTGCTATTTGCTTGTTGACTTTTGGCTGAACGGAATCTTCCAGGTCCAGCAGAAGCACATCAGCTTCCGATTGGCTGGCACTATTCATGAGCCGCTCATTATGCCCGGGCACAAAGAGCAGACTTCTAAGCAGGTAATCAGTTATCATGGTTTTTCTTTTTTATTAAAATCCTCCTTCTAAAATATAAGTACATCCTCTTTATTCTGGTTATAAGCAGTGGTCTCCACATAAATGATACCCCTGTCATGTTTAGATCCGGATTCCTTTTTTTCCAGTATCCTGGTCCTTGCATAGATAGTATCCCCGATAAAGACCGGCGCCAGGTGCTTTACACTTTCATATTCCAGGTTGGCGATGGCTTTGCCGCTTACGTCAGGTACAGTTATGCCCACTGTGAGAGAAAAGATAAGTGTCCCCACTACAAGGATCTTTCCATGCTGGTTCCGTTGAGCATAATCAGTATTGGTATGCAAGGGATGAAAGTTCATCGTAAGTAATGAAAACAGGTTATTGTCGCTTTCAAAAATAGTCTTTGAAAGCTGGTGTTCGATTACCTGGCCCGGATAAAAATCTTCAAAGTAATCGCCTATGCTATTCATTGCCATGACCCGCGTATTTTAAGATTTCTTTTATTCTGTTTATGTGTGGCTTTTCCAGCACTTTACCATCGATTTTAACTGCATCAAAATCATCTATATTTATCTTTTTGCTGACCATCCTTGCGAAATCTATTTCATCCTGTGTGAAGTATTCGATCTCATCAAGGTATTCGAGCTGCCTGGGATGCAGGATAAACTTGCTCCTGTAACCCTTATCGAAGCCTCTTTTTACCTCAATAGAGAAATTGACCTCATCGTCAATATCCATGGAAGCAATATCAATGGCTTCGACAGCAAAACTTTTTGCTAAATTTAATACAAAGTCGTGAGCATACCTGTAAGATTCATATTCATACCTGGCATTCATGGCACTAAAGTAATCATGATTAAACCTGTCCCAGTCAAAGACTATATGATCGATTTTCAAAGTCTTCGCCTTTTGAATATATTTTGGATTTGTCAGCGGTACAAAAAAATATGTTTTAATCATTTCCTGAAGTTTAAAAAATCCGAAAAATACCTGATATAATCACCTTCATTATATTTATGGGAAGTCAGGACAAGGCATACAGCACCTGAAGAGAATCCTTTTTCTGCCGCCCAGATTCCGGGAGGGATGTGTAATCCGTAGTAAGGCCTGTTCAGCATGACCGTTCGCTTATTCTTCCCGTCATCCATTTCAATTTCAAAACTACCACTAACGGCAACAAGGAATTGATGGCATTCCCTGTGCGCGTGCGCCCCCCTGTCTTCCCCGCCGGGGATATCATAAATGTAAAAGACCCTTTTTACTTCAAACGGAAAGTCTGAATTATTTTCTATAATGCTGATATTCCCTGCCCTGTTTTTATTCCGGTCCAGGTCAATCACAGAACAGTCGTTTACCGTTACCATTTTTTGCCTTTCAACCATTGCCTGTAATCTTCAAAATCCCTGATATAATCTTTTTCATTGTAACTGGTGGAAGATAAAACCAATGCCACAGCATTCGTGCTAAAATTTTCCATATGGCGCCAAAGGCCATTTAATACATAAAGGCCGTAATATGATCGATTTAAGGAGAATGTTTGTGTTTTCTCCCCATAATTGACCACCACATCAAAGCTGCCGGAAAGGGCTATGATGAATTCCTGCTGTTCCTTAAAAGCATGCCCTCCGCGTATCTGGCCTCCGGGCACATCATAGATCCAATAGACCCGTTTTATCATAAAAGGGATATGCTTTTCCTCTTCGACAAATGTGAGGTTACCACGTTGGTCCTCAACTTTTGGTAAATTGATTATTCTGCAATCATTTTTATTCATAGTTATGGATATTCTCCATTACGTTTTCACAATCCAAGTCTCAGACTATCCGACCTGAGGGTACGCCACCAAAAGGATGTCATCTCTTGTAATGCCTGAAGCGGATAATGAATCAACGACCGATTCATAATTTTCATATCCTTTTCCCGAAACAAGATTTGTTACCCTGCCCTGTTCATCAGCATGAAATATTGACCAGGGCGAGTCTTTACTTTTATCATCCGCCCATCGCAAGGCATAATGCATGCGCCTGTTTTTAACTGGTTCCGGGTTAAAATCCCTGAATAAATAAGTAATGGATGAGGTATCTATATCCACATTACGAAACTTATAGGGTTTATTGCATGAGTTGAAACGGATCAAAGAAGCTGGCTTCCTTCATGATCTGCCCTTTCACATCCCTTCTGTTAAGGATATAGTGTAAAGTCCCTTTAGAGTATAAAGTTAACCCGGTTCCAATTTTTAACTGTTTATCCCGGGGTGAGGCAACAATAATCTGGGCATTTTCAGGAAAAACGTAAGATTTTAATGTATACTTTAAGCTGTTAAATTGTTCAATGTTAATTCGGTAATATTTCTTGAAATTAATTTGCCGGCTGATCCCGGAAATAGCTATGACAAGGATAATAATCAATACGAAGGGAATTTTTCGCTTTGTCAATGAACCGGTTATTACAAATATTGATGTAATAAACAGAAAGCTTACGCCAAGGGACGCCACAGTGAAATAACGTGAGGCATAATGCTGGGAAAAGAACAGAAATGGGATAGCTGAGATGATTATCCAGGCTATTGGGAATAGATAATAATAAACTATATAGAAGTACCTGTTTACCGGTTTTTCTTCAGAATTGTCGTGATCAAGGATCCCTGTTAACCGCTCCTGGTTCCTCAATACCATGATAGCAGCCACCAATATAATGCTTAATGTAATAAAATTCAGGATATAAGTATTGCCCAGGCCATACAGGGGATTGATAAAATCCGGGAAATGCAGAATCCTGTAAAGAATTTCACGTACAGGTAATTCATTGCTGACACTATTAATTGCACCATGGGGTTTTTGAATCACAAGCAGTGATTTCCGGACCGCGATAAATGTAATCATAGCGCCCAGCAGGAATTGTTTCCACGACAGCTTTCTAAAAACAAAGATCAAAAACAGGAATACGGGCAGCATCGATGCAATCAATTCGGAGGATTCGGTTGCCAGGTAATAAAAAATTGCTGCCAGGACAAAATCAGTGATTGAAAATTCTGATCTTCCTGAAAACTTCAACATGAAGTATATGGAAATCAATGCAAACAGGATGGCCAGCAACATGTAACTGCCGGCAAGGTATGTTGGGGCATAGAGTTCATTGGGCAGGATAAATGGGAGAACAGCAACTGCGAGGGAAGCATGTTTTTTTAAATGATAATAGTGATGCGAAAAATAGTATAGTAAGAATGCGCTGGGGATACTTAAAATCAGGATAATTAAAAGTCTCGCGAAATAAACAGAACTAAAGGTGGCGATTTTAATAATTCCAAACGTAAAAAGGGAATGGAAAATATTTCGTTTGTAAACCAGGTCATTTACTGATTTGCCAAACAACTTGAAGTAATATGCCTGGTCATCAATTATTAAACCATCGAAACCCCAGATTGAGATTATATTAAAAATGAATATGATAGCACCGATTATTAAATACGGCATTATTTTCATCCATTTTTGATATTCCAATTTTTGGACCATATCGTTAAGGTTCTTTAAATGTGCAACAGCCTCCTGATAATCTTGAAAGCTTTTCCTGCCGGGGATTGTTTTACGTCCGGTAATACTTTTTTATAAGAATATGCAGATAAAGATAATAATTCAATGGTCGAATTTTTACCTGTAAGGTTCAGTTCAAGCTGGTTCGATGGATTAGTTGTGCCGAGGTTTAACAGGACGTGATTAAAGCCCGTTCTGAGGTGTTGCTGCATAGAAATCCGCAATTTTTCATCCTTGCCCGGGATAGTTTTATATTGCAGCTTTACCGATGTTTTTTCGGTAGCATTGCACTCCAGCCATATGAACAGATCATCTTCAGTCTTCTTCAGATTAACAGGAATTTGAATGAAAACGGGTTCCTGTGAGACAATCAATTCCGGGTTACCCTTGCCATTTAATTCCAGGTGCCTGTTTATCGCGAGCAGGTCTGTCCAGTCAGCTTCAGAGCCATTACGACAGATTTCATACATCAGGCCATTGCTGATGCATTGACTTATGTCCCGGGCCACACGTTCACCGAAGTCAGAAATGACCTGGCCTTTCCACCTGTTGTGAAGCCTTTCTGCATTTTGCCGGGAATAATTGAGCCTGCCTTCGCTTTGCGATTCATAATGGATAACCACGCATTTAGGCTGGTACCTGATCTTTTTTCCGTGACTGATTATCCTCAGGCACAGATCGATATCTTCCGAGCCATTCAGGAAACCGGTATCAAAGCCACCTAATTCCTGAAAATCAGCCCTTCGCATGATCATACAGGCAGCCGTGACGCATTGTAGTTCTTTTTCGAAGTCCGCAGGCGGGAAATATGAAGGAAAACCCCTGTAAACATGCCCGAAACTCTGTCCGGTAAATTCAGGCAGATAAACCCCGGCGTGTTGTATGGTCCCGTTCGGGAAGAGCAGTTTTGCACCTACCATCCAGGTATTCGGGTCGTGTTCCAATGTATCAAGAAGATGTTTATCCCAATTCTCTGTTACAACGGTATCGTTGTTAAGAAAGATCAGGAATTCGCCACGGGCCAGGTTTGCGCCGGTATTACATGAACTGGCGAATTTCTGGTTGGAGTCGTTCCGGTGATAGATCAGCCATGGATTTTCCCGGGAATACCGTGTGAAATATTCTGCCGAGCCGTCGGTAGAACCATCATCAATGATGATCACTTCTGAATCATGAAAATAACAGGAAAACCTGGCGAGACTTTCTATGCACTGGATAGTCAGCGTTAATTTGTCATATATTGGAATAATGACGGATATCTTCATTTAATTATCATTTAATCACGGATCATTTCAGCGGATTTATCCTGTTGAAATCAAACAAGCGACGCCAAACATTCGGTCTTTTTATAACTTCAGGCTCTGCAAAGGTTGTTTTCTGATGATGAATCTGCAGGGCAACTTCAAGGATCCTTTCAGCGCGTATGTCAAAAGTATGGTTTTCCAGCACTTTTTTTGAATTCTTTAAGGCCATTTGTTTAGCTTCCTGCATATGTTCCCTGATCCATCCGGTTTGTTCTGCAAGCTCATCCGCATTACCGTAATAAAAAAGACCTTCGTCGAAAGTTTGTTCTATCCCCTTCACCCGGTCTGTGAGCACAATAGCCCCGCAGGCAAGGGCATCGAAAATACGATTGGAAATATAGCCTTCTTCGGTCATATCGGCCCAATGATCATTCAATAAAATATTACAGTTCGAATAGTACTTTCTTAATTCCTCGTTTAAAATATAATTTCCCCTGATCATTCCAGGTGGCAGTAAGTTCTCCCAGTTGGTGCCATAAATAGTTACCGGGATTCCTTTTTGCATGGTATATTCAACAGATTTTCGCATAACCCCCCTTGAATTGGCGACATACAGGATGTCTGTTTTCATATTGTCCTCAATTTGAGAAGTGTCGGGGTAGAATAAAGCCGGATCGGTACATTGAAGGAGGTTCTCAGCTTTAATGCTGTATTTTTCCTGGAGTTCTTGTGCAAAGACATTGGAGGCAACAAATATATGATCGTAATCATGGTATTCATCCGGGTCGATCTTTTCAGGATGGCTTATATTCCACATGATATTGATCTGTGACCCGCGGGTATGGTATCTTTTAATACCCCGCAGGACTATGACCACATCATCGGTCATATACCCCTGTTCATACCAGGAATCAAACAGGTCGACACGCGCCGGGTGCCCCTTTTTAATAAACGCATTCTTAAGGGAATGGGCAAAGTGATAATCTCCCCAATGGGCAGCGCTCTGATTGTTAAATGCAGGGATTTTAATCGCGATCCGTAACTTATTATTCCTGATCCCTTCTACATAACCGGTTGTGATCTTTTTAACCAGTTCCTCATCTTTCAGATCAACAGGGCCTTCCGGTGAACCTTGATCCAGGGAGTTGATCAGTCTCTGGGATTTGCCGATTTTCCGGATGGTGTCATCGGTCCAGATCTGGTTGCCCAGGATCAGGTCATTAAAATATTTGTTTTTGATAAAGTAGCCATGCCTGTTTAATAAAGTTCCCAGGTTATAGCCGGTGAATTTAGCATCCGGGCTTAATTCCACAGAAATATCATCAATATTTAACTGTATTTCAATATCCTGGGTGAACACCGATTTTTTATTTAACCTTCGGGCAAACTCCAGGCAAAGGTCAATACTTTCGTAACCATCAAAATAATTGAGGTCAAATCCACCGGCCCGGATAAAATCAGATCTTTTGCAAAACATTGCCGGCCCAAGAACTGCCGGTACAATTTTAAAACCTGGCTTTCTTTTATGGCTGACAGGAAAAGGTTTTAAACAGGGAAGGAAGAATCCCGGGGGGATGAAAGTGCGATCCACTCCCCTGTATGCCTGGATTGAGGTTTCAATCCCGCTTGAAGCAAGAAATTCCGGATCAAACAGGGGAAAAGGGATGTCGGGCGGTCCTGCGGCTTCACCGATCTTAAATTTTACACTTCCAAATTGTACGTCTTTTTCAGAACTGTCATTCGCACCGGGTTTATAAACCGACGCACCGATTATGCCATATGAATTGTCTTTGCTTAATTGGTCAATATATTGTGGTAGGATATCGCTTTGAAAAACTGCCTTAACGTTTAAAAAGAGGAGGAATTCAGACCGGCAGGCATCACCGCAAGATTATTCAGATAAGAGGCTGTATATTTATTATCGTGCGAAACAATTTCCAATCGCAGTTTATTCTTGTACGATTCTGCGATTTCAAGGCTGTCATCGGTTGAATCCCGGTCTACGAGGATAAACTGGTAATTTTCGTACGAGTTGAATTTGATGAAAGAATCAAAAAGATTTTTAAGGTGACCGGCGCCATTATCATTCAGGACAATAACACTGACCATCCCTGTTTTAATTCCGGCATCTTTATGAATAAAATAGAATGGGACTAAAGGTTTCAGTTCTGATTGCTCAGGGAGGTATGATTTTAATTTCAGGTCAGGCTCCGATTTTATTAGCTTATCTTTATCAAGCATTAGCAGCAGCAGACTTCTGAGTTTGGAATAATTAGCTGTAGCCGTCTCAAAGTTGTTATCATCGAATGATTTCTCAAAGAGGATGGTTAAATTCTCTCTGAGTTCATCAGGAATATGCATCCGGCCGGTTTTCTTATTTGCTTTTAAAAGATCCTGGAACTGATCAAAGATCTTTTTCTGCTCAAGTAAGCGGATCCTGTTCAATTGCTTGATGATGGCTGGTTTCATATCAGGTGATGATTATCTTAATTAATTAACATTGTTGTTATTGTTTAAACTTAATATCCATTTTCCGATTTCATTTGAAACCTCTTCACCTGATTTTTTATATAAATGGTTACCATCGGTAAACACGTATTGTTCGTTCAGAAAAGTCATGTCCAGGTAAGGTGTATGGGTTCTCTCTGAAACAAATCTTATCTTATTATCAAACTCGGGTAATAATTGCCGGTCAATTTCCATCATCATAGGGTGTACCGGGAGCCTTACCAGATATACTTTGCCGTGTAGTTTCAGGTATTCCACGGTTTGGACCAGGTAATCAAGCCTGACCTGCGAAAATTTAAAAGCCGGCAAATTGTTCTTTTTATAATCATCTACTTTTTTTTCCAAATTTTTTCTTAAAGAGACGGTGTCCATTCTTATGGTTACTTCCAGCCATCCGTCATCATGCAGGTACATAGATGTTTTTGGGGTAAATAATAAATTGATGAATGGCTGATCGTAAGAGTCCAATAAATAAGGAACATTGGGAGATAAATTCACGTACCGGGTTTTACCAAGAAACCGCTCCAATTCCTTAAATTGAGTTGAATCTTCAGGATTTTTTGAGTTAGAGGAGATACTCCATGGATCAACAGAAAGGATAAAGATGCCATCTCTTGTTTCATCATGCAGCTTTTTTTTGATACTTTTTAAATATGTCGGGCCATAAGGGCTATGAGTTAATGTGAAAGAATAATTAAAAAAATCCTTTCCCGATAAAACTTTATTTAAAACAGCCGGTTGTATTCCCTGGGCCGCCCTGGAATTTCCCAGTATCAGGGAATGTTGTTTCGGGGTAGTAAAACGAATATAAAATGGATCGGTATATCCATCTGCTTTCAGTAATATCACGTAAAATGAGATGAAAACTATAGCAAGGAAGACGGCAGATTCTATGAGAAACTTCTTCATAACTCAAAATTGAAAATAAATGAACTGTTGTTCTTTACCTGCAAAAAGGAAAATAATGATTACAATGGAATAATAGAAAGCCCATCGTAAGGGTCTTTTCCAGCCGGAACCCACACGGGCGATGGCATATTGCTGCTCCCGCCCGATCCATTCAACCATTAAAAATAATACAATAAGGATCACCAGCGGCCATACTTTCTTAACTCCCGGAAAGTCTGGAAAAGAAAAAAGCGAAACGGATAAGATTTCAGAAATATAGCTGAAAGCATGGTTTACATCGTTGGCCCGGAAAAATATCCAGGCAAAGAGAGTCAATCCGAATGTGAGGGCCATAGAAAAGAATTCTTTTATGGTCGGAAAGTATTTTCCTTTGGCTACAATATCGAGATGGATCCTGTTTGTTTTAAAAATGATAGAAGGCATGATATAAAGCGCATTGAGGAAGCCCCAGACGATAAAGGTCCAGTTAGCGCCATGCCAGAAGCCACTTACTAAGAATATAATAAAAGTATTTCTGACCTTCATCCAGGTCCCGCCTTTACTTCCACCCAGAGGAATGTAAAGGTAATCCCTGAACCAGGATGAAAGTGAAATATGCCATCGTCTCCAGAATTCGGCAATATCTCTTGAGAAATAAGGGAAAGCAAAATTTCGCAACAGATCTATTCCGAACAACCTGGCAGTGCCCAGGGCAATATCAGAATATCCTGAAAAATCACAATAGATCTGGAAGGCAAAAAATAATGCACCCAGCACAAGTGTGCTTCCGGTGTGGTCTGCAGAATGATTAAAAATCTTATTTGCATATTCTGCACAATTGTCGGCTATGACAATTTTCTTAAATAACCCCCAAAGGATTTGTCTTAAGCCGTCTATAGCTTTCGCGTAATCAAATTCCCTTTTTTTAATGACCTGGGGCAACAGGTGAGTGGCCCGCTCTATCGGCCCCGCCACAAGCAGCGGGAAGAAGCTGACAAATACCGCGTAATTGATGAAGTTCATTTCCGGCTTAATTTTGTCTTTATAAAGGTCGAAGACATAGGACAGCCCGTGGAATGTATAAAAGGAAATACCAACCGGCAGGATGACCTGCAAGGTGACGAAATCGGCATGAATACCCAGGAGTGATAGCGCTTCAGCAAAAGTGTCAGCAAAGAAGTTGTAGTATTTAAAAATCCCGAGAAATCCCAGGTTGATACAAATGCTTAACCATAACCAGGCTTTTTTCTTTTTCCGGGTGCTGGCTTCGTGTATTTTAATACCCGTGAAGTAATCCAAGAAAGTCGAGAAGATGAGCAGGAATAAAAACCGGTAGTCCCAGCTGGCATAAAAAAAATAGCTGGCCACCAGGAGTAAAATATTCTGGATTTTATAATTTCCTCTCGTCGCAAACCAGTACAACAGAAAAACCACAGGAAGAAATATGGCAAAGTTTATCGAATTAAAAAGCATATCAATAGGTCCTTAAAAAATAACATTTTTAGAAAACAGGATATTGATACTCAAATTCGCCTGCCAGCCGGCTTCTGAATTTGTCGACAAATTCCTTTCTTTCCTGTCCTTTTATTTCATATTTCACCGAAAGATTTGATTCCTGCATTTCCGGGCTGATATATAATAATTCATCAAGGAGAACAAAGGCATCCCGGATCATTTTTGTTTCGGTGATATATGAGTGAGCATTGCCCTGGGAATCGTTAAAAGTTTTTCCAAATTCATGGAAGAATATCCGTTCTAAAAACTCACCATCAGACCCGAAGCGGGATTCCCAGAATAATCCGTATTTCTCAAAAAGATCCCTGCTATAAACAGAAGTTGCCAGTGCAAGATTAGGCCTATCCCGGTATTGATATTTTCCATTAACTTTAATCCGGCGGCTCATGACCAGGTCCATCATGGCATCCTGGTTGGAAAGATCAAGTTCTTCTACGCTGCACCGGCTCCTCAGAAATAAGCAGAAGGAAACAAATGCATTGCTTGATACCAGGGGGATCAGCTGCTTTTCTATCCTTGTCTTAAATGATATATCATCCGCATCCTGGATAGCGATATATTTTCCTTTTGAAAGCCGCAGGGCATCATTCCTGACGAAATAGCAACCTCTGTTTTCCTCATACCTCTTATAAGTAATACGCTTATCCTGCCTGGCCATTTCTTTTACGATCTCTCCTGTCCGGTCCGTACTGCCATCATCGGCTATGATCAATTCAAGGTTTTCATATGTTTGTAACAGAACTGATTGTATACTTTTTGCGATGGTTGCTTCTGCATTATAAGCAGGCATGATGACGCTTACAAGCTCATCATATTTTCTCAGGTCATACAAATCCAGGTTCCATTTCATTTTTGCTGAAAACTCCTCCTGGTTTCTTCCTTCCCTGATGTCGCTGGTGCTGACATCTGCTATGATCAGGCAGGGCTGGCACACAAAGCACTTTGAGTTATATTTCTGATAAACGGCCCTGACAGGCCCGGAATCGAAGGAACAATTCATGGGCGCAATTTCGTCAAGGACCATCCGGAAAACAGATTGATCGATGCCAATGGCAAAAGCCCCGTCAGTCACCAGAGGATGATAAAATTTCTGATCCGGGTCATATTCTTTTATTTCAGGGTCCCTGTAAGAAATATATTCGGGTATATTCCACCTGTGTTGTGTAGCACCCAGCATGATGATCTTCCAGTCGTCATCGACTTCCCCGATAAATTCCTCAAAACGGGAATGGAAATCGTTTATAAAGAAGAGGTCATCTTGCAGGATGAGGATACGTTTATAATTATTCCTTATTGCATCCAGAAGGATCAATTCTTTTGATTTCAGCACTCCCCAGGCACCCGGGCTTGAAATGCATTTTCTTTTTAATTTGAATTCCAGCGGATGTGCATCTTTTTCATAAAGTGGTATTTTAGCATATTCTTCATAATCATCAATATACGGTTTCTTGTAGCCTTCAATTCCGTCAACAACCCATCCATTTATACCCATTTGTTTTAACTGGAATATTGATTTAAGCCTTTTGCCTGATCTGTGTTTTAAATTCAACAGGTAAATGCAATCAAAATAGGTGTTGATCAGGTGAGCTTTCTTTTCAGATTCGGGTATTTTTACCTCCATCATGGAAATGGTTATTTCAGGCTTGCTCTTCGTTTCAGGTATAACTATTTTCAATTGTTCCGTTTTCTTTACTGATGGAGAATTCAGCCCGAGCTGCGGCAATCGTCTTTCTTTTACGACAATGATCGTTCGCTGGATAAACCATTTAATAGAATAAGGCTTGTATGTGTTGTAAAGAAATTTCATTTTGAAATAATTAGATCGATAAAGATATAACTAACTAGTTATCAATATTTTTAATATTTACTCCTGTTTTGATCATTTTATTGGCTATTTTATCCATAAGCCTGATCGGGAAATGTATCCGGTAATGAAGACAGAAGTTGTAAAGCTTTTTTGAAAGGCTCCCGTTAATTCCAAAAGTGCCCCTTTTATGCAAATCCTTTTCTTTTGCATAAGTGTAAGCTTCTTTTTTTAATGCATTTTCAATTTTTAATATGTGGATGGATGGTGATTTCTCCGTATCAAGATAAACATAATGTTTGGTTTTTATTTCAGGCTTGACCGATGGTGTTTTTATGACTCCAGGTATTTTTTTGCCGCTTTCTTTGACAGGTTGCTCTTCAGCCGCTTTGGTTTCATTCTCCGGTGCGGCTTCCGGTGTCTCAGCCGAAGTTGGTGTACTGTA
The DNA here is from genome assembly GCA_963701785.1 of uncultured Bacteroidales bacterium. Taxonomy (GTDB): domain Bacteria; phylum Bacteroidota; class Bacteroidia; order Bacteroidales; family JAGOPY01; genus JAGOPY01. The sequence continues at coordinate 288,331 of CAVPBC010000004.1, forward strand.
TTGCTTCCTGAGTTTCATAATATCCGTTTCCTCGCCTTTTTCATGCTTTTCCAGGACTTCCGGCATCACGTTTATCTCGCTCTTCGGGATAAATAACCTGTTCATCCTGATGATCTTCCATTTTCTTTTCTTTTCTCCTTCGGAATTGATCACGCTTTGAAGGGGACCGGGAATAGAATAGATGTAATTTTCTTTTTGCGTCTCGATATAGTCATTACTGTTCAAAACATCGAAAGGTGAAGCAGGTACATTGAACCCGCCACGGCAGCAGCGCCATGTAAAATCAACATGGGCTAATCCCCTGAAACCGAAATGGGCAGTATCAAAATAGCCGATATTCTTTATTACAGAAGGAGTCAGCGTAAAGAAACATCCCTGAACGTTCTCGGGCAGGCAGGAGTTGATCAACTGACCTCTGATATAAGGCTCAGGCAGGTTATTTTTAGGGCTCCATTTTGTATCAAAATAACACAGGTGATCGTAACCTGTTCTATTCAATACATCATAGTAAAGAAAATCCCAGCCTTCCCTGGTAAATAAAATATCGTCATTACAACAAAAGCAAACGTCAAATTGCAGCGTCATTAACTGGTCGATGATCGTATTTGTCTGTCCGGCTATACCCAGTCTTTTATTCTTTAGAACAAAAATATCAACACCCTGTATTTCAATATGGTCAAGATAATCCAACGTACCATCGACAGAACCGTCGTCGGCAATAATAACAGACCATTTAACTTCTGCTGACTTTGTCTTTTCCCAGCTGGTGAGAAATTCTTCGATATATTTTTTCCTGTTGAAGGTTGTGACTGCAATCACGAAGTGAAGTGCCGACAGATCGGTTTTCCCTGCCGGGTTTTTAAATTTATCGGGATTGCCCCTGGCGACGTTCCTCTGCAGGGTTAGGAACCTCGCTAAGCTTGATCCGGAAAGGGTTGTAATTTCTTCGAAGAGCATGCGGTTATGCAGATAGCCGGGTTGTGTTTTCCCATCAAAGACACTTCTTGCATGATCAACATGATACATTTTAAAATCAAATGTTTTGCTGGTCAGGGAATTATAAATAAGATGGGATATGGCATCGTCTTCACCGCCCCATCCTTCAAACCGCTCATCCCAGCCCCCGATCAAATCAAAGGCTTCCCTTTGCATCATGATAAGACCCGCGGCAAAGGTCCAGAGTTTTCTTTTCTCGGAAATTTCAAAGGTTAGGGCATCAACATCCGCATTCACCACATTATACGTCGTTTGTCCATTCGGGTTAACGGCCTGGAATGTCCGGCAAGCTTCAAATGCCCTGATATAATCATCTTTATCCATGAACATGTCGGAATCGGCGAATGCAAGGATCTTCCTGTCGGTAAGTTTGACGCCGACATTAAATGCCCAGCAACGGTTGTAAAGACCGGGATTATATATAAAATGCTTTTTACAGTTTGGGGGTAATTTTAAATCAATATTACTCTCAGCATCCTGCTCAACCAGCAGGATTTCCATTTCGGGAAGAAATTTATACAGCCAGTTCAATACAAACTGAAGACCCAGTCTTCTGTCTTCTGAAGATTGCCGGTAACCTATGATATAAGAAACATCTTTTAATATTTCCATAATAACAATATATTAAGGGTTTTCATCATACTTTTTCCGGTCATACAACCGGAGGTCCCATTTCATTTTAGATGCAAATTCCTCCTGGTTTCTGCCACCCCTGATATCGCTGGTACTGACATCAGCAATGATCAGGTTTGGCTGACAGACAAAACACCTGGTTTTGTAAGTTTTATAAACCGTTCTGACAGCCCCGGAATCAAAAGAACAATTCATTTTATCAATCTCATCAATTATAAACTGAAAGACAGAATGGTCATAACCCAGCGCAAATGCACCATCGGTCAGTAAAGGGTAATAGAATTTTTGACCCGGATCATATCCCCTGATATTCTTGTCTTTATAGTAAAGGCTTGTCGGAACGTCCCACGAATGCTGGGTAGCGCCCAGGGCGATGATCTTCCATTCATGATCAATCTCATTGATAAATGATTCAAATCTCTTATGGAAATCCTCTATGTAAAATATATCATCCTGCAGGATCAGGATGCGCTTGTAATTATTCTTTATCGCATCCAGGAAAATCATTTTTTTTGATTTCAGCACGCCCCATGCCCCCGGGCTTGCAATCATCTTACGCCTGTATTTTCTTTCAAGCGGATGATCGTATCCTGTGCCCAGCGGCATATTGTAATATCTGTCAAATTCTTCTTTATGAGGAGACTGGTAGCCATTGATGGCATCAACAATCTTTGCTTCTATTCCAAGGTGTTGAAATTGCCGGATCGACGTCAACCTTTTATCGGCCCTGTGTTCCAGGTTCAATAAATATATGCAATCAAAATAGCTGTTGATAAAATGTGACTGCTTTTGAGATCCTGGTATTTCAACATCATGTATCGAAATCATGCCAGGGTAATATACAGTTACAGCCTCATCCTCCAGAACAGTTTTTCTCTTCTTAAAACTGCTGTTTGACAGTTTTATATCATTGAGCAATTGTCCGATATGGGGAACCCTTCTTTCTTTGATGACGATTAATACCCTCTGAACAATCCACTTTAATGAATATTCTTCGTATGTGTTTTTAAGAAATTTCATTGATTAAATTTAGGATAATTATAATGATAATCTCCTTTCAGTCTTTTCCTCCAGGTTACTTCAAAATCATCCTTTTGCTTTTTAGAGTATGTATTGGTAATATTCTTAGTGTCCATTTCGGGGCTGATAAGCTGGATCTTGTCAATCCTTTCGTATACTCCGGGGATGCTTTTAAGATTCATGAGATAATGATGGATGGTTAAATCACTCTTCTTCAACAATATCCCGGTTTTATCAAACAGGACCCGTTCAAGGAACTCGGCATCTGACCCGAAACGGTTTTCCCAGAAAAGGCCCAGCTCTTCGAACAGGCTTCGTTTAAACATGGTTGTCATGAAACCAATTACCGGGCGGTCGTAGTATTCGTTGAGCCCTGCAGCGGAACTTTTCTGCCGGCCGATCACCTTTCTGACCATTTCTTTCTGGTCATGGATTTCCAGCTCATCCATTGTGCAGCGGCTCCTTAAAATACGGGTCAGGGTAAATTCAGCTTTTCCAAGCAGCAATGGGATCAGCTGTGTTTCGATCCGGGTATTGAGCGAAATATCGTCGCTGTCCTGGATGGCGATATATTTCCCTGTTGACTCCCTCAGACCCAGGTTCCGGGCCATATAGCACCCCTGGTTGGAATCCTGCCTGACCAGTTTTACCCGTTTATCCTCCTTTGAAATCTTCTGGACGATACCAGGTGTCCGGTCGGAACTTCCGTCATCAACAACAATCAGCTCCAGCTCTTTATAACCTTGCAGGAGTATGGACCTGATGCTCTTTTCAATGGTCTTTTCGGCATTGTAGGCAGGCATGATCACACTGACAAGCTCTTTTTCAAAGGGATAATCATAGAGCGACATATCCCACCTGAGTTTTTTGGCCATGACAGTCTGGTCCCTCTCAACGCCGATATCACTTTGCCTGACGTCGGCTATAACAAGATTTGGGGTGATGACAAAGCATTCACCGGGATATTTTTGTTGCAGGGCCCTGAGCGCTCCTGAATCAAAAGCGCAATTCATAAGCTCTAACTCAGTGAGGATTTCTTCAAACACCGAGTGGTCTATTCCAACTGCAAATGAGCCATCAGTTTCGAAGGGATGATAATATGCAGGTTTACGGGGATCGTCGGCTGATGATTGACCGGGAACTTTGTCGTTGTTAATTTTATCCCAGGCATGCTGGGTAGCCCCAAGATAGAGAAGTTTCCAGGAAGATGGGATTTGCTTCAGGCCTGGTTCCAGGAAAGTTTCAAAGTCGGAGCGGAAAAGTACATCATCGTCAAAGCATAATATTTTCCGGTATTTATTTTGGACAGCATCTGAAAGTATGCTTTTATAAGTCTTCAGGTATCCCCAGGCGCCCGGGCTGGAGATCATTTTCTTCATCAGATCTTTTTCCAGGGAGTGGGTTCCGGGCGACCCGACCGGTTGTTTGTAGAATTCAGAAAACTCCTGCTGATTTTCAAAGCTGTATCCATCAACTGCACTGAATATCTCTGCCCTGATCCGGTATTTATTGAGTTTCTGGATCATTTCGACCCTGCGGTCCAGCCTTTTCCCGAGATTTATGACATAAATATGGTCGAAATAATGGTGGATGTGGGAAAGTTCATCAGTTTCCAGTGATTCGTTAACGAGCATCGGGGAATATTCAACAGAAGCCCTGAAATTGAATATATCTTCCCCGGTTTGATCCTTCTGAGTAAGATCATTTACTGGTGAGTTTAAACTGGCATGGATCTTCCGGGTAAGTTTGAAATCGTATAAAAGATCAACCAGCCTGATCTGGGGCAGCCTGCCTTCCCTGACCACTGACAGGAAACGCTGCAAAATCCAGGGTATCGACCATGGCCGGTAATTCTTTTTCAGAAATCGCATCTTTTCTATTCTTCATCTAAAGCTTTGAGCTCCTTAATTTTATCCTGGGATTTAATCCTTTCTTTGTAAAAGTCGGTGACCACAGCAGGTTTGTCGTCCATTAAAAGCCGGCCTTTTTCCAGGAATATAGCCCTGTTGCAAAGAGTCCGGATAGATTCCATAGAGTGGGAAACGAAGAGGATGGTCTTACCTTTATCGAAGAATTCTTTTATTTTGGCATAGCTTTTTTCCTTGAAAGAAGCGTCACCAACTGATAATACTTCATCCAGGATCAGGATATCGGGATCGATATTCACGGAAACGGAAAAAGCCAGGCGTGATTTCATACCGGTGGAATAATTCTTAAAAGGCTGGTTGATAAAATCGCCCAGGTCTGCAAATTCAATGATCTCTTCAGTCTTTTCCAGTATTTTATGCTTTGGATATCCTAACACCGCGGTGTAGAAATAGATATTCTCATACCCTGTAAACTCCCTGTGAAAACCCGATCCAAGTTCCAGCAGGGGAACCAGGTTGCCATTAACTGTAATGGACCCTGTCGTGGGTTGGATGACACCTGCAACCAGTTTCATCAAGGTCGATTTCCCTGATCCGTTCCTGCCTAAAATGCCCAGAATATCCCCTTTGTTAACCGTAAGGGAAACATCTTTGATCGCATAAAAATCAGTATGGTTTTTATGGATAAAAGGTAAAAGTGCTTCCAGGGCCTGGTCTTTCTTATTCCGGTAAAGCTTATATCTTTTACTGACGTCTTTTATTTCTATGGCAATACTTCGTTTGTTCATAAGCTTTTTCACTAAACCATTTCTGCAAAATACGGCCGCAACCTTTTAAATACCATCACTCCGATAATGAAAAAAATGATAGATATTCCCCAGAAATAGATGGTATCAACCGGATTTTTCCAGAATGGCACATGATAAAGAAAACTGTCCCTGTATCCCCTGACAATGTAATACAACGGGTTTAACCGGAAATAAATCAGCATGTGTTCGGGTATGTTTTTTACTTCCCAGAAAATAGGAGTAAAAAAGAAAAGGACCCTCATCACAATCGTGATAATATATTTGATATCAGGGAAAAAGAGCGAGATTGATGAAGTAAACCAGCTGATCCCGGTCAGCAGGAAAACAGTGGCAAAAAGGTAATAGAAGATCTGGATCCAGTATAGTGTGACAGGAATACGACTCAGTGCCAGGATGACGGCAACAATGACGAGGATAATGAAATGCATCAGGATTTCGGAGGATATCTTTACCAGCGGAATGATGGCCGCCCTGAAATTCACTTTATTGATAAGAAATCCGTAGTTTGATATTCCCCTTGTTGCTGAATTAAGCGATTTGTTGAAAAAGTCATATGAGATCAGACCGGCAAGGAGAAAAAGGGCATAAGGCACTTCTGTTTTCTGCCCTGTCCGGATATAGGTGAATACAAACCACAGGATGACCATCATGGCCAGCGGTTCGAGGATGGCCCATGACAAACCCAGGAGATTACTTATGTACTTGGTCTTGAAGTCCCTTTTGGTCAACTCCCAGATGATAAACTTATTCAGGTAGATCTGTTTAAGAAAATCGGCACCCTCAATAAAAAATTTCTTCAGGAACATGCACGTTAAATTTCTGGTAAATGAAAACCGGCAAAAGATTTATTTGGCAAATTTAACAATTTAGGCTTTGATAAGATTATAGATTTGCGCTATCCCTTCCTCAAGCCTGATCCTGCTCTTAAAGCCAAGTTGTTTTAAAAGGCTGTTATCCATGATTTTCCTGGGTGTACCATCGGGTTTTGAAGGATCTGTCCTGATTTCTCCTTCAAAGCCCACTATTTTGCTTATCATCCTGGCCAGGTCCATGATACTTAAATCTTCCCCCACGCCAATATTCACATGGGTCAGGCCAAGCTCATCGTAAAGTTTAGGTGCATCAAGGTTTTTCATAATATGGATGCAGGCGGCTGCCATATCATCCACATGCATAAATTCCCGCATCGGGGTGCCGGTTCCCCAGATCGTCACTGAGATGGAGTCTCTGTCAGGACCTCTTGTAATGCCTTCTGCTGTAAGGATCTTTGAGATGGAGTCCCGGGAAGAGCTGCCATTTGCTACTCCGATAGGGGTTCTGTCTAAATCTTTTGAGATGGAGTCCCAGTTGCCTTCCATCAAACATTTTGCTAAATGAAACCGTCGGACCAGGGCCGGCAAAACATGGGAGGTGTGCAGGTCGAAATTATCGTTCGGGCCATACAGGTTGGTCGGCATGACCGAAATGAAATTGCATCCATACTGCCGGTAGTAGTTTTCGCACATCTTGATGCCGGCGATCTTGGCAATGGCATAAGGCTCGTTGGTTGGCTCCAGTTCGCCGGTCAGCAGGTATTCTTCTTTCAGCGGCTGGGGGGCAAATTTGGGATAAATGCAGGAGCTTCCCAGGAAAAGCAGTTTTTTTACCCCGTGTTTATAAGAACAATGAATGATATTGTTCTGGATCATCAGGTTCTCGTAAATGAATTGAGCCCGGTAGGTATTGTTGGCGATGATGCCGCCCACTTTTGCAGCAGCATCGATCACATATTCCGGTTTTTCGGCCCCAAAAAAGGCTTCCACGTCTGCCTGGCGTGTCAGATCAAGTTCTGATAAGGTCCGGACAATAAAATGATGATAACCATTTTCTTCCAGCGTTCTCATAATGGCAGAACCCACCATTCCCCGGTGACCGGCGATATAAATCTTCGAATCTTTATTCATAATAATTCATGACTTTAAACCCGCCGTTTTTCAGGAATTGTTCCCTTTGCATCAATTTAAGATCAGACTCCATCATATCCCCGACGAGATCATCCAGGGTCAGTTCAGGTTCCCAGCCCAGTTTTGATTTTGCTTTGGAAGGATCTCCAAGCAGCATTTCTACCTCTGTGGGCCGGAAATAGCGCGGATCGATCTCCAGTACACATTTGCCTTCGTGCTTAGGGCATTAGCGCATAGGGCTTAGCGATTTCGCTCATCATTTTATCTTACTTATGAAGCCTTTCTCATCAATTCCTCCTCCCCGAAATTCAATTTCCGCGCCTACGTAAGCGAATGCTTTCCTTACAAAATCCCTGACTTCAGTAGTTTTACCGGTGGCAACCACATAATCGTCCGGCTTATCCTGCTGCAGCATCAGGTACATCGCCTTGACAAAATCCTTGGCATGCCCCCAGTCGCGCTTGGCATCCAGGTTGCCCAGGAAGAGCTTATCCTGAAGTCCCAGCGCTATTCTTGATACCGCCCGTGTGATCTTACGGGTCACGAAAGTTTCCCCGCGGATTGGCGACTCATGGTTGAACAGGATGCCGTTGCATGCAAAAATTTGATAAGCCTCACGGTAATTCACCGTGATCCAGTAAGCATATAATTTGGCCACCCCATAAGGCGAACGGGGATAGAACGGCGTTTTTTCCGTTTGCGGTACTTCTTGCGCCAGGCCGTATAACTCGCTGGTACTCGCCTGGTAGAATTTTGTTTTTTCAGTCAGCCCCAGTAGCCGGATGGCTTCCAGCAACCGGAGGGTGCCGAGGGCATCGGCATTAGCCGTGTATTCCGGGGTTTCAAAACTCACTTTGACGTGTGATTGGGCCCCCAGGTTGTAAATCTCGTCAGGTTGCGTTGCCTGTATGATCCGGATCAGGTTGGTGGAGTCCGTCAGGTCACCATAATGCAGGACAAACTTCTGGTTTTCAACATGCGGATCTTCATAAAGGTGATCTATCCTTTCGGTATTGATGAGCGAACTCCTTCTTTTAATCCCGTGGACGAAATACCCTTTTTTTAAAAGGAATTCTGCAAGGTAAGCCCCGTCCTGCCCGGTTATCCCTGTGATGAGTGCTACTTTCGGCATATGAACTATATTTCTCTGCTAAATTATGCATAATATCTTGGACTAAAACCCGTATTTTTGGCAAATGGATGCTTATGTTCCCATTATCGTAGTCGGTTATAACAGGCCCAAAGCTATCGGCAGGTTGCTCAATTCCCTGCTGAAAGCATCTTATCCGGGCGTTGTGGATCTGATCATCAGCATCGACGGGGAGAAGGGTGACAAGGTGACAAGGGGACAAGGGGACAAGGAGATGGGGAGAAAGGGAGAAGAGGAGACAAGGAGAAGGGGAGAGGAGGTGAGAGAGATCGTGACAAATTTTGAATGGCCATTTGGCGCAAAGAAAATGATCTTTCACGACACCAACATGGGCCTGAGAAATCACGTACTCTCATGCGGTGACCTGAGCAAGGATTATGATGGGGTTATAGTCCTGGAAGATGATCTTTATGTGTCCCCGGTTTTCTATGAATATGCCCTGCAAGCATATGCTTATTATAAAGATGACCCTAAAATTGCCGGCATTTCGCTGTATTCCCACGCCTATAATGAGACGGCGCAGTTTCCTTTCAGGCCGCTGGCAGATGATTCCGATGTTTTCTTCCTGCAATACGCCGCTTCGTTGGGACAGTTCTGGAGCAGGAAGGGCTGGACGGCGTTCAGGGAGTGGTATGACCTGCTACCGGGGGATAAATCCCCCGGTAATTCACCCGGTAATTCAGCGATACTTCCCGCGAATATCAGGTTATGGCCTGAATCCTCATGGAAAAAGTATTTTATCAGCTATATTGTACAGCAAGATCTTTATTTTGTTTACCCCCGCTTTTCGCTGACCACTCACTTCGGGGATGAAGGCACCAACCTTCGGATTTTCGAAAACCTTTTCCAGGTGCCGCTATGGCTTGAAAAGCAGAAATTTCAGTTTAAACCGTTCAAGGATTCCTGCGCCGTTTATGATATTTATTGTGAAATAAATGCAGGACCGGTTGAAAAGGCTTCAACCATCGCTGTCGGAAGAAGACTTTGAAGTCGATCTTTATGGCATGAAATCTAAAGAAGGCTCAACCAGGGAAAAGTATTTATCTTCCCGAAAGTGCAATCGTCCGATCCTTAACTACGGCAGGGAAATGAGGCCGCATGAACTGAATATCATGGCCGGAATCCAGGGAGATTATTTTTCACTGGGAAAGAAAAATGATTTTGAAGAGAAGAATTACTTTGTGCGGCTTCTCAAATGTCATGAAAAGAAAGAGTTAGCCTATTGGTATACCATTCGTGAATATCATTTTTATAAGAACCGGGTGATGACCACTTCCAAAGCTTCCAGGTTTTTCTTCGACCCGGGCTTCCTGGCCAGGAAGACTGCTGTCATGATAAATTATACCTACCGGTACTTCAGGAAGAAGTAGCTGTACCAAAAGGCCTTTGTGGTTTAACACTTAAATCCAGCACCGAAAATCCAGCAAAAAGCAAGATCATCACCATAATCCCTTCTATCGGTTTAAGGATATGAAATCTCCTCCCGGGGTAAGCCTCTGTCCAGAAATCATCAGGAAGGCTTTTCCGGTTTATTGAAAACCAGGTGACGGGCGTTTCAACCGGGTTGATAGATATTTTTTGAGTAAGGAGCAAGACAAAAAAAACGGTCAGCAAACCCAGGCCCGTTAAAACCGCGGGTGACCTGTACCATTTTATTCGACGTATTTCAATGGCATTGTCATTCATGACAAAGATCAGAAGTACGCCTGCCCCTGCCCCGAGCAGGTTTAAAGTAATGTCATTGAAATCGAAGTATTCAAAATTTGGCGTCAGGAAACGATATTGAAAGAACTCATCAAGCATTCCAAGGATAGTCACCCAGAAAACCGTTTCACCATAACTCCTAACGACCGGCATCAGGATAATGGCTACAAGCATATATTCAACAAAGTGAATGGCTTCAATATTGTAAACCATGAGGAGCCTGAACGAAATGACCATCATAGCTGAAACTATGAGCGATAAGGCCGCTTTCAGGATTTTTTGGCGGCTTTTTAGCGATTGATAAAAAAAGATGATTATTATGAAAATAAGCAGGACAAGAAAACCATAAGCCAGGTACCGGTTAAATGTTTCCAGCCCCAGTGAATTGCGTATTTTTATGACCACCGTGGTGACTTCATCGTGGAACGTGACGATACAGAAATATACGGCAATGCCAAGCAAAACCGTAATAACCTTGTTTCTTCCGAGCCAATGGAGGATTTTTGTCATGCTGGCAAAAGTACTATTAATGGATTAATTAGCTAAATTCGCCTGTCGATATTAAGTTAATGAAGAAAATATCCATTATAACTCCCTCGTATAACCAGGCGGCGTTTCTCAAAGAAACCATAAACAGCATTTTAAGCCAGGAAGTTAGCCTGGAAAAAGAACATATTATCGTGGATGGCGGATCCACGGATGGTTCCCTGGAATTTCTAAAAACGCTGGACGGCCGCACCAGGTGGATCTCGGAGCCCGACCGCGGCCAGGCTGATGCCGTCAATAAAGGTGTCCGGATGGCTACGGGTGAGATCATCGGGTGGTTGAATTCGGATGATCTTTACCTGCCGGGTGCTTTGCAGGCCGTTGCCGATCATTTCAGGGACCACCCGGAATGCCGCTGGGCTTATGGCCGGTGCCGCATCATCGACAGTTCGGGAAAAGAACGGTGGCAATGGATCACACAATATAAAAACGCCCGTTTGAAGAAATTCACTTTGGATAAGCTGTTGAGGGAGAATTTCATTTCCCAACCGGCGGTTTTTTTCAGGAAAGAGCTCTTCGAAGAAGCCGGCCGGTTGAACCTGGATCTTCATTACGCCATGGACTATGACCTGTGGCTGCGGTTTGCAAAGATTTCCCCGGCGGGGGTCATTGACCGTGACCTTGCCAGTTTTCGCAGGCATGGGTCGTCAAAAAGCGAGACAGGTTTCAGGGAACAGTTTTTCGAACAGTATGCTGTGGCCAGGAAATATAATCCTTCATTTTTTAACCGGGCCGCTCACCGGTTCAATATTTTCAAGATCATCACTTCTTATCGGTTGATCAGCCTGTTCTCCCGCTTTTAAACCTTCCAGTTCATTCCTGAGAATGGCCAGCTCCTGCGCAAGTATTTTATTTTGCTCTGAGAGTCTGGAAATATTGATCGAAAATTCGATAAGGATTAAAAAAATGGCCAGCAAAAGGAGAAGAAAAAGAGCAGCAGGCGGATAGGCTATACCGATCAGTTTGGCGAAATATTCCAGTCCATCCCGCCAGATTGAAAAGAGGATAAAAACAAAACTCGATGACAGCCATAATAAAGAATATTCTTCCTTGATCTTCTTTTTCCTGACCAGGTAAAGAATATAAAGAAAAAGGCTGATGCTCACCACGATGGCGATGACCTGCGTGGTTTGAATATTACTACCGATGGAGTTTTTTACATCATTCATGGTAATAGATTTTTGACCGGATGGCCGACATAAACATGGCCAGCATGACCTTGATCATATAATACGGGCCTTTGGTCAGGGGGATGGATGAAACGCCACCTTTACGTTCATGCATCTGGGTAAAGGTTTCCTTGATCTTAAACCCGTTTTTCCCAAGCAGGATGACCACTTCAGGTTCAGGATAATCACTGGGATAATGATCGGCAAGAAAATGGACTGCCTTCCGGTTATAAGCCCTGAAACCGGAGGTATGGTCGGTGATACGCTGATGGATGAGCAGGTAAGAGAACCATTCGAAGAGCCTTATTCCGACTCTCCGGTAGGCAGATGATTTGAAACCGTCATGTTTCTGGCTGAACCTGGAACCAATAGCCACATCAGCCTGTTTACTTTTGACAATTTCCAGCAGTTTATAGATTTCTTCCGCGCTGTGCTGCCCATCGCCATCAAACTGAAGAGCAATGTCATAATTTTTTTTCCGTGCATAGCGAAACCGGTTTGAACACATCCGCCTATTCCCAGGTTAAAAGGAAGGTCTATAACTTCTGCATAGCCGGTTTCCCTGGCAATAGCACTGGTATTATCGGTCGAAGCATCATTAATTACCAGGACATCCCAGGTTTCATTTTCTTCCTGGAGCTTGAGTATGACCCCCCTGATATTATCCGCTTCATTATAGGCAGGGACGATGATCAGGATTTTTTTCATTCTGACAATTAACCTGGTTTATTGTTACTTGCAATATGTTTTCAGATAATAGTTCGCACCTTTATATCCTTTAGCCGATGCAACCTCCCAGTCCTTGCAGGCGCCTTCTTTATCGTTCAGGCCCATGTGCCTGACATAACCCCGGTTATAGTAAGCCTGACCGAAATCAGGTTTGATCTTGATAGAGGTGTTGAAATTAAACATGGCATCCTTGTAATTCTTTAGAGCGATGAGTGAAACTCCTTTCCCGTTATAAAACAAATGATTTTTCGGATCCAGCTTAATAGCCAGGTCGATATCTTTAATGGCATCCTCATGATTTTTCATCTGTGCTTTTGTCAGGCCCCGGTTGAAATAAGCCAACGGGAAGGAGGGGTCAATCCTGATGGATATATTATAATCTTCAATAGCCCCTTTACTGTCTTTTTTCTTCCTTTTGGCATTACCACGGTTGTAGTATACGGATGAAGTCCGGTTTCCCAGTGCTATGCTGCGGTCATAGTCCTTTATGGATTCTTCAAGCTTATTGAGGGCAGAATAGGTGATCCCCCTGTTATAAAAAGCCGTCACATACTTTGGATCCAGCTTTATTGCCATATTATAATCCTTCAGAGCGCCTTTCAGATCGCCGGTTTCTTTTTTCAGGTTGGCTCTTCCGTTATAAGCCAGCGGGAACCCGGGATTGCATTCTATAGAGGTATCATAACATTTCATGGCATTCTCCGAATCCTTCTCCTGCATATAATAAGTTGCAAGCCAGTACCATGACCTCTCTCTCTTCGGTGACTTCTTTACACTGTCTGACCAGAGGGTATAAGGATTTTCCCACACCTTATTCCGGTTAAGGGAGGCGCCGATATACACGACCGTCAGGAAAGAAAGGGCGATAACGGGATAAATCGCCTTTCTTGCGCTTAAGAAGTAGAATGCAAGGTAGCTGATGGCAAAACCAAACCCGAAAACAGCTAAATAAAGCCGGTGTTCAAATATAACGTCACGGATAGGTATGATACTCGATTCAAGGGAGAGAGTGAGGTAAAACCAGAAAATGGCAAATGAGGCGATGAGCCATTTTTTCCTGAATAACCAGATGCCCAGTAAAATAATCAGCATATTAGCTCCAAGGCTTACAAGTTCCTTTACACCCCAGAGAGAGTTTGAAATCCTGAAATAGTAATCGAGATGCTGGTTGATGGGGAGGAATAAAAGCTGCCAGTATTTAACAAGGACACGGAACTGGGTTACCAGGTAATCAGCCCGGCTGATCTTATCAAATTCACTGGGTATGCCGTTGATAGCGAGCCCCAGCACGATGATCACCCCAACTGCGGATGCGAAAATCGCAAGAAATTTACGGTCAATTTTTTGCTGGCTGTTCCTGATAAATAAGATCTCTGCCAGGATAAAAGCAACAGGAAATGTGATGGCATTCTGTTTTGAGAGGAAACCAAAGATTCCGGCAATAAAAGCCCCGGCATAGAACGCGTAAGGTTTCCAATTCTTTTCGGCCTGGTTTTTCAGATGGATATTCCTGCCCCTGATATAGAGCAACACCGACCACATATAAAAGAAACCTGCCAGGACGGCCATTCTCTGGATGATATAGGTTACAGCCTGTGTCTGGATCGGGTGGGCGACAAATATGAATGCCGTAAAAAGGGCGATCAGTATTTTAAAATCGCTGACAGTTTTATTTTTTTTGAAAACGGCCAGTGAGAGGATCTCCAGGGAGAGCAGGAATGCCATAAACCCTGCCAGGACATGAAAAAGCAGATTAGCGACATGATACCCGGTCACATCCAGTTGGCTTATCAGCTTATAGTCGATGGCAAGGGTGAAAAAAGCGAAAGGACGGTTTCCGACTGCCTTCCAGTGTGAGGCTGTCAGTACATTGTCAATATTTTTGATTTTACTTCCTTCAATAATATGAAAACCGTCATCAAACTGGAAGGTATTATTAAAAGAGTTTGCATAAGCCAGGATCCCGACAATGGCGATCAGGATAAATGCATATTTTTTTATTGCTGGTTGTAATGAAATCATGGCAGAATAGAAGGTTATAATTTGGCACGCTACTTCAAGTGGCCAAAAGTACGAAAATTAAAATAAAGGGCTTCGGGGCTTAGTCTATTTATGGGTATTTCTTTTATCGATGAATTTCATTGACTTTCTGCCGCCTTCAGGTAACAGAACGCTTTCAACCTGCTTCACCGGCTCGAAAATGATCTGCGGGGCCACTCTCAGTTTTGCACGGAAATGGTCTTTGATCTGCTTTTCGAAGGTTTCGGTCACGTGGTGGCTTCCGATATGGATCAGGATTTCATCCGTTCCGATGGAGTTGGTATAAACTTCGACATAGTAATTGACGATATTATCCATGTTATCGAGGATATCGTACAGGGCAGGCGGGTAAAGCGTAGTCCCCTTATATTTTATCATTTGCTGTTTTCTGCCCAGTACCGGCCCTAAGCGCATGGTGGTCCGGCCGCACCGGCATGGCTCCTGGTAATGATAGCACACATCGCCGGTTTTGAAGCGGAGCAGGGGCATGCCTTCCACACCAAGGGTGGTGATGGTGACCTCTCCGGCTTCATTTTCTTTTACCGGCATATCGTTTTCATCAAGGAATTCAACGATGATGAGTTCCGGATGATGGTGCCCGCCGCAGCCGTAGCTGCATTCTGTAAAGGCAGTCCCCATCTCCGTAGAAGCATAGGTCGAAAAGAGCTGAATATCCCATTTTTCACTGATCCTGCGGCTTAGTGTGGTGAGGGAGAAGTCGGGGTTACGAAGCGGCTCGCCGATGCAGATCGCTTTCCGGATACTCGACGAACGGTAGTCGATCCCGTTTTCTTCCGCGTATTCGATGAGTTTTAGGATGAATGACGGCACGGTGATGAAGGCATTAGGCTGAAACCGGCGGATAGAATCCCATTGCAGCTCGGGCATGCCGTTCCCGACACGGATGATGCCCGCACCGAGCTTTCTGACGCCGAGGAAATAGGCCAGCCCGGCCATGAACCGGCGGTCGATGGTGGTCATCAGCTGGTAGGTGTCATTTTCAGTGCCGTCGGCCACGGCGAAGGAGATGCTTTCGTTGTAGGCCAGCCGGTCGAGGTCGCGGTCGGTCATGGCAAATGTGACCGGGTCGCCCAGGGTGCCTGAGGTGGTGATGTAGTCGATGATCTTGTTCCGGGGTACGCAGATGAATTCGTCGTTATGCTGCTGCAGGTCGTCTTTTGTCGTAACCGGGACCATAGCCAGGTCTTCCAGGGTTTTGATTTTTGTGATATCAATCCTGTGTTTTTTAAAAAGTTTCCTGTAGAAACCTGATTTTTCGCTTAAAAAGAAGAGCTGTTCCTTCAGTTTTTGTTCCTGGAAGGTTTTGATTTCGGCAGTTGGTCTGGTTTCGATTGATGGGAGCATTGGAAAAGATTTTTATAGCACACGGATGACACGGATGCGACGAATTTTCACGGATCAAAAGTAGTGAAATCCTGATGATTTATCGATTGGTTGATTTATCGATCGCTGACTGCTGACCGCCGACTGCTGACCGCCGACTGCTGACCGCTGACCGCTGACCGCTGACCGCCGACCGCCGACCGCCTACCGCCGACCGCCGACCGCTTACCGCCTACCGCCGACCGCCGACCGCTCCGCCGCCGATGGCGCCTCTTTCTCCAAAGCCATCCGATAAAACTCCTCAGCCCTAAGCCCTTCGCCCTTTGCCTTGAAATAATCGCCTAAAATCCGGTAGGTGTGGAAAAATTCAGGGTTAAATCTGATCAATGAATCAGCATCGCCTTCCTGGTACCCGCCTGATTCGATTTTTGCTGCCAGGGCCCTGAATTTCAGGTGGTTTTGATAGCTTACCGAAATAGTTAAACTATCTGATGGAATAGAACATTCTCCGCGCCTCTGCGCCTCCGCAGTAAAAACAGAATCCAGGTCATAACACCAGTATTCCCCCAGCTGATATGGCGGCCCCGCAACCCATAAGCGCCGTTGTTCCGGCTGAAATACGACGGAATGATGCGCGATGAACTGGTTTATGGCCTTTTCGTTGCCAAGGCCGATGTCTTTGCCCTGCAGGCCCTTGTCATCGCGGAGAATACCTGCCGCAATTTCCGGGCTGACAGATGGATTGGCAGCCAGAAGTTCTTCCACTCTTTTAAACCGGTAAATGGAAGTCTCGTTCTCCATGTTTTCGATGTTCAGCTGATCGTCCCGGAAAGCATCCGATTGGAAATGATTGGTGACGATGATATGATCCTGGCCCGGATCACAAATGGCGATCTTTTCCGGTGATTTCTCGATGATCAAGGCTTTGTGTTCTGCTGCCGATCCGATCAGGAATGATTCGGCCACGAAGGTTTCCCTGTTTTCAGCGATTCGGTAAGGCCTCGTCGAAATTGCAGGCGTATTGCAGGATTTCCCTGGCCAGCAATGACACCGGCGTCTTAGCTCCCAGTGGGATTGATGATTTGGCCGCATTCAGGGTGACGGTCAGCCCTTTTTCATTCATCCCTGAGACTACCCCGGCAAAGCCCGCCCAGGTCACCGTGACAAAGCTGTAACCGCTGTCGGGTTTGATGAAGCAGAGTATTTTATCTTTTGCAAAATCATCATTGATATAGAAATCGAAGTTTCTGCCCAAGATCAGGCTGCTGTCGGCCGAGTGACTGTCCCATGCACCAAATGCAGTGCAGGCTACCAGGTTCATATTCTGAATGGCATGTCCGAGGTCGTGCGCAGCATGGTAATTCAGCATCCGGGCATAGGCAGGGCCCATGAAATCAAACTCCGGCGAGGCAAACCGGGATATGCCGAAAATCTCCTGCTGATATTCAGGAAGTACATATTCATCCAGGTCCCTGTTGAAAAACCTGACAAAGGACAGCATGAAGTCCTGGTAAAACTTCGAGGGGATGAGCTCGCCCAATCGTTCAAGGAAGGCTTTTTCCTGGTTATAATTCAGTTCTTCCGTGAGCAGGCCATGCGCATAGCCAATTTCGTAAGGACTTCCCTCAAGGTACATCTCCCACCATCCTTCACGGGCTTTCCGGAGCCAGCCGTGTTCGCAGGAGTATGCATCCGGGCCGGTGGTGGTCCGTTGCATGGAAAATTGCATAGCATTGACAATTTCCGGTTCGCTTACCCTGGTGGCAAGCCGAAAATAAATGTAAAATGCGATGATAATGACCAGCAGGCCGGTCAAAATATAAAGCAGGATTCGTATAGACCTTTCTCTTAGGCATTAATGATCTTGTTGATCAGGTTTTTAAAACCGATGAATTCAGAACAGGTAATAAATGCCGAAACCGTGGTACCCAGGATTCCGTGAATATTCAGATTTTGGCCGGTAAAGTAAAGATTGGGGATCTTTGTTTTAGGCAGGATGATCGACCGCAGGGGATCTTTGCAGTCTTTAAGGATGCCATAACCGCTTCCATCAGGGCTTCCGGTGAAATCTTTAAAAGTTACCGGTGTTGAAACATAATACTTTTCAATGCCCTGCCTGATGCCAGGATAACGTTTTTCAACAGCATCCAGCAGCTTTTCCGCTTTCATTTCCCTGAAATCATAATAATCCTGCCCTCTTTGATCCGGCGGCAGGTCAATCCATTTCCGGCATTCCTCATTCTTCATGAATGTCAGGATACTCGCTGTACGGGTATATTGCTGTCCTTCTTCATAAAATGGGGTGTAAACGACATAAGTATGCGGCCAGGAATCGCCAGGGATCTCATCATTGAAATAATCATCACTGTAATACTGGAAGAGATTATGATTCAGATACGGGAAAAAGTCTTCCTTAAAGACCAGGTAAAGTGTGAAAAATCCTGCTGAATTCTCCAGTCCTTCAATTCGCTGACGGAACCCGCCACGGATATTTTCCAGTCCTTTCAGCTTCAGCGTGGCGGCAGGGTGCATATTGGAAATGATTTGTTTTCCGAAGAATTTTCTTCCATCTTTTAATACAACCCCATCGATTTTATCATCTGAAAACGAAAATCCGGTAACCTCAGCATCCGTGTAAACCTTTCCTCCGTATGTGGAAAGCTTCGAAAGAAGAATATCTGTCAGGTGATCACTCCCGCCGGTGACCTTCCAGGCGCTGCTGACAAAGGAATTACGGATACAAGAGTGAATGTAGAGCGGGGTGCGGTGCGCTGCACCGTGGTAAACGCTGTTGCCCCCTGCCAGAACATGCTGTAACCGCCGGTTCTTTGTGAGACCGCCAAGGTACGACATGGTGCATTGGTTCAGTCTTGAAAAATCAAGGTTGAAAGAGTCCGCTGTTTCGAGGTTATATAGAGGGATGTTACTGATCGAATCCCGGACAGTCGCAATATATCCTTCAATAGCAGCGCTTTCACCGGGAAATTGACCTTCCAGAGAATCCCTGAACTGGTCCCAACCCTGGGCCAGGCTGTATTGCGTATCCTCTTTCCCGAACACGATCCGGTCGTAACCTTCTTTATCCAGTTGCTTAATCTTAAGATCAGGGAGAATGCCAAGATATTTGAAAAAGCGGTGCAGTGTCTGGCCCTCATCCATGCTGCCAATGTAATGTAAACCGGTGCTGAATTTGAATCCGTCGCGGGTGAATGCCTGCAGGTTGCCCCCGGCATGATGGTTCTTCTCCAGGATACAAACCGAATGCCCCTCCTTGGCCAGAATGATCCCGCTGACAAGACCGCCGATTCCGCTACCGATGATTACAAAGTCAAAGTTCAAATTAAAAATTAAAAATTAAAAATTAAAAATTCCCCTTGTCCCCTTCTCCTTGTCTCCTTATCCCCAATTGGGGGAGGGACGGGGTGGGGGTGGGTTGCAATAAACACAATATTCGATGTCATCCTCGTCTCATCAATCACCTCAAAATCCATGTCATAACGTGTAAGGATCCGTGATATTTTTTCCCTGCTGGTGAAGTACAGTTTGTTCCTGCCCTCCCGGGTCTTATTAAATCCTATCCGTGTGCTGAAAAATTCCGATATGCGTGTGCCGGAATGTTTCCTTCCCATCTGCCGGTCAGCATCGCGGATAATCAGGACACCCCCTTCTTCCAGGTTTTCAATACAGCGGAAATGAGTTTCTCCTGTTCTTCTTCCGGGAAATAATGAAGCACATCAGCCAGTATGAAAGCCCTGCTCTTTGGAAGTGTTGTCGCAAGAGCATCTCCGCAAATAAAACTCAGCCGTTCATTTTTTGCCGGACAGTTATTGGCCACTTCAATTTTTTCCCTGTCATAATCAATGCCCGTGATCGTTCTTCCTTCTGATAAAAAGCTCAGCATATAATCCATGAAGCCATAACCGCAGCCGATATCGGTAATGTGCCCTTCTTTCGGAAGATGCAGGTGGAACAATTCATAATTATTTTCCAGCCGTATTTTCACTTTGAGGTACCATTCCAGTACCGGCCCTTTATAAGAGATAATTCTTGATCAGTTTTTCCCTGAAATATGCCGGGGTTTCTGCTGTTTCAGCGACTTTCCGGTATTCAGCAGCAACATAATGGCGGATCGCTCTGGACTTTTCCAGGAGGCCTTCACCAAATCGCTTATCATCAGGTTTTATCCGGGGAAGGAATTTGATCGTGACACTTCCCGACTTAAGGAAATACTCCCCTTTGGTCATAATGGAGCCTGATCCATGGATGATTACCGGCAAAATATCAATACCGAGTTCACTGGCAAGGTAAAAGGCACCTTTGTGAAAACGCTGGATATGGGTGTCTGGGGAACGGGTGCCTTCCGGGAAGATCAGGATCGAATAACCTTCTTCGACATTTCTTTTGAGTTTCGGCGTAAGGGACTCCATCCCGTCGGAGATCGCATAAAACTCGGCCATTTTGACCAGAGGCCCGTATAGCGCACTCCGCTGGACACGGTCGTTGGTCATTTCCAGCAGCCTGGGATGAAGCATCAGGACCAGGGCAATATCGATATGTGACTGGTGATTGGCAATGATCATCGCCGGTTTTCTCAAATCTTCACTATCAGGCTTGATAATCTTTTTCTCCGATAGAAAATTCGCATAGATCAGGAACCTCGATGAGATCATCATCCCGTAATGCAGCCAGTCTTTTACCCATTTGCTTTTTAAGTGAAGCATTTTGATGAATACCAGGCCGAAGAGCAGGAGAAAAATAGTTAAGGTGACGAAGATCGACAGGGACAGAATAGCGAAAAGGAAATCTTTGAGTGTCACCGGTACCGGTCTTTTTCTGTCTTCTACATAAACCAGCCATTTAAACAGGATGGGTTCCATGCTCCAGGTTATGAACCAGACCGAAACGATCCCGATGATGGCCGCGTATGCCATGGCCCTGAGCGCCGGATGAACGGCCAGGATCAGCACACCGAGACCGATCAGGGTTGTGATGGCATCCATCAGCACCGACGAACGGTAGGAGTTCATGGTCGCCATGGCCATACTTGTATTTCTGCAGCATGCCCTGGATGGAAAAGATGGCGTAATCAACCCCAAGGCCAAAAACAAAGGAGGTGATGATAATGTTGAAGATATTGAGCTTCATGCCGAAAAGCCCCATGATGCCCAATGTCCATATCCAGCTGATGAACATCGGGATGAAGGTGATGAGCGCCAGCTCAATCCGGCCGTATGACAGCAAAAGGACAAAGAATACGATAAGCAGGGAAATGATGACCAGCTTGTTGAAGTCTTCATTCAGGATATCCATGAACGTGCTGGTCAGGAATTGTTTATCGAAAATGAATGAAGATTCTTCCCCTTTGAAGTGCCTCATAAAGAAGTGGCTTATCTTCCTGCCTGACTTTCAGTATAGTCGTAACCGTTGCCATCTCTTCACCTTCGGAAATATACGGATCAAGGAACAGGCGAATATATTTCGGGTATATCACCTGGGCCGGCAGCAGTGAAATCTTTATCCAGCCATATGAAGAAGCCATCAAATCCGTGAAGCTTTAAAGCCTGTCCTGTTTCGCAGCCGCAGTGAGCCTTTCTTTCAGCAACGCTTTCTTTTCCGCAGTCCAGTATTCGTTCCACCGGTCTGATGCGGGTTTGCTGAATAGTCGGCCGGAACGGCAAGAGAGGTGACGGCGCTATATTTTTTAACCAGTCCCTGATCTTTCAATTGTTCTGCCCTGCTGAGGAACTTGGCTTGTATTTGCCAGGGCTTCATCCAGGGTTTTCACCGCGGGTCACAACAAAAACCGACCTCAGGGTGTACTGGCTGATATGTTCAAGGGTGGATTCGGCATCTTTGAGATCTTCAGGCATATAACTCATCCCGGTAAGGTCGCCTTCGAAAGAGACTTTACGGGAAGTAAAAAAGAAAACTACTGTCAGCAACAGGATCATGACCATCACGAGCCTGTGTTTTTCAACAGGATAGGAGGCAAGTTTCCTGACTGACCGGTTCACCAGGTTTTCCCTGTTCTGTTCCCATTTTATTTTTTTTGTAAGATGGGGAAGGAAGATCAGGGTGAGCAATCCGGCGGCCAGGATGCTGAAACCGGCGAAACAGCCCCAGGTCACGCACGGCTTCCGACCTGACAAGCAACAGGGTGAAGAAATCCCCTGAAGAAATAATGCTGCTCATCACGATGGGTAGAGCGATCTCTTTCATGACTTTCCGGGGATCTTTAAATTCCCTGAGGTGGTTCAGGTAATGGATGGCATAGGCTATGGCGATACCAAGCAGGACCGCGCCAAAACCGAGGGAGATGGCTGATATTTCACGGCTTAACAGCGAAAGGACTGCAACGGATATCCCGGCGCTCATAAGGGTAGTAAGCACGATGGCCGGGATCACCCTGAAACGGCCGAAATAAAACCCGATGAAAAGGATCAGCAGCACGATGGCCAGGTTCATGGTTAGCAGGATATCGCGTTTGAGCTGCCCAGCATTGGCTACCGAGACGGCAAGTGTGCCGAAATACCCGGCCTTGATCTTTCCTTCCTTACCTTCGCTGATGGCCTTGATCATCCTGTCCAGTTTTTTCAGCAGGATGCCATTCTTTGCCGTTTCCGTAGATTTCTGGGCCGGGGTCAGGAACATGACTAGATATTTCATGTCATGGGAAAAAATGTACCCGTCGAGGGTCCTGTAACTTTCATCGATTTTGAAAGATTCAAGTTTTTCCAGGGCGATGCCGGTGAATCCAAGCGGGTCATTCAGCAGGATATCCCGTGTTACCATCCCGGCAGGGGAGACCAGGTTTTTATAAACTGAACCGACTGCATGTTCAATGGAAGGAGCGGTTATAAGTGAATCCAGCCGGAGATAGTCCTGGTCATCAAGGAAAACGGGAAGATTTTGACGCATTTCTTCATAAACTCCCCTGATGGCACTATTATCTGCCCTTTCACGGATCGCACTTATGAGGTCGGGCTCCAGCGATGACCTGACCGAATCGGCCAGTTCACCGGCAAAACTGATCAGGTCTTCCGCTGGTATGACTGAGGATGAATCTGCCGGGCCGATGAAAATGACCAGTTCGTCGGCGAAGGCTGATTGGTTGACCACTTCAAGGTACTGATCGACTTTTTCGTTATGCGGTAGAACCTTGGAAATATCTTCTGTTATTTTCAGCTTTAATGCAAACCAGATGATCACCGCGATGGTCATCCCGAGGAAAAGGAAGAAGATCAGCCGTCTGCGGGCGAAAAAGTCATATATGAGGGTGAACAGTTGGTTCATTTTCTCCGGAAGACATTAAGGACCAGCCATGTGGTCAGGCCGGCCAGGATACCCATAGCCGCTCCAAAAACCAGTGCACCGGCGATATATTGTAAGAAGTTTTTCTTCACGAATTCAAATGTTATCCCTGAATCAAAATTAATATCCTGCTGATTATTCAGGATCAGGCCTCCGGTCAGGTAACTTGCAAAAAGAATGAAAGGGATCAGGGGTGGGATGCTGATGTTGGAAGCTACAAGTGTGAGGGCCTTATTCAGCTTCAGCAGGACCGCAAGTGCCAGCCCAATGGCCATCTGCCAGCCCCAGACCGGTGCTATGCCCATGAATACGCCCAGGGCAATGGAGGCCGATTTTTTGAAATTCGATTCTTCCGGGTTGAAAAGGTGTTTCCTGGCCATCTCCCTGAATCCATCCCTGAACATTTCCCTGATGATCATCCAGGGCCTGAAAAACAGCAGCGCAAGTATAACCAGGAAAGTGTTCAGCAGGCTGATCCTTGCGAAATCGGTAAACGGGCGGAAGTGCGAAACCCTTTCCTTTTTTGGGGGATAGATCACACTGACAGGCACTGAAGTCAATGGAATGCCTTTCCAGGCTGATCTTACCAGGACTTCAATCTCGAACTCAAAGCGGTTTGTCAGGAAATGTATATGCCCCATCTGTTTCAGCGGATACAGGCGGTATCCCGACTGGGTGTCCGGTAGTTTATAGCCTGTTTCCACCCGGGTCCAGAAATTGGAGAACCGGTTGCCAAAGCTGGTCCCGCCCGGAATCCCGGATTGTTCCAGGTTCCGGGCGCCAATAACCAGCGCTCCGGGTTCTTTTTCTATCATTCCGATGAACTTTGGAAGATCTTCCGGCAGATGCTGTCCGTCGGAATCGATGGTGATGGCATAACTGTAACCCTGCAGGATGGCTTCCCGGAAGCCCAGGCGGATAGCATAACCTTTGCCTTTGTTTTTTTCAAGATGAAGTGAAGTCAAACCAGGAAATTTGTCCATGATTTCCCGGGTCCCGTCGGTCGAGCCATCGTTTACAACAATGACCTGGTCGGTAAATTCAAGCACACCCCGGATGATTGTTTCCAGGGTGCGGTCATTATTATAAGTTGGGATGATGACACAGCATCCCGGACGTTTTAAAATCCTGGTATTGATTTGATTCAGACATAGAAAAACGCCGGGATGCCCGGTATAGTTATTATGGTTGGCTCATAACCTGCTCAGCCGCTTGTTCGGTCCACAGGCAGATCTCTTCGAGTTCTTTTTCATTGATTATCGCCCTGCTATGCATGAAAACATAACCTTTAATCGGCATTTCACCTGAAGTGATCTCTTCGCATATAGCTGTCAGGAGCTTGATTTGCTTTTTCTTATCATAATTAGCCCATTCTGAGAAATTAAGATGCTCCTTTCCATCGCGGATATGTTTGGCAAGCAGCCAGGAAACGGGGGCCACCCTGTTGTAAACCGGATATTGGGTCTTATTGGAATGACAGTCGTAACAGGCATCTGCGAATTTTTTCTTTACCATTGTCGGTACTTCAAGCTGAAAAATGATGTCATTCTGCGGGTTGACCAGGTTATCATTTTTCTCAGGCTGAAAGAACTGGATAATGATGAACAGTGCCAGGAACGAACCGATGATGATCAGCCATAATTTTTTCATTCGCCCATAAGTTTTGCCGAAGTTTCAGTAACCCATTTGCTGATAATTTCTTTGTGCTCCTGTTTCAGGGCCTTTTCAGGATAATTGGTCACGTATTTCTGGGGGGGCATTTCGCCTTTAGTAACTTCCTCACTAATGGATTCCATCTTGCCGATTTTTTTCGCATCCGAGAGCTCGCTCCATTTCGAGAAATTCAGTTTTGACTTGGCTTTGACATTGGATGCTGCATCGGTGTGACAATCGAAGCAGGATGTTTCGAGGATTTTTTGAACCTCTTCAGGAAATAATGATGCAGGTTTTTCCTGTGGAGGGTTTGCAATTTTAGCGGAAGGGTTAGTGAAGGCCATCATGACTAAAGCGGCAGCAAATAATGCTACACCGGAGAAGATCAGCTTTTTCATAATTTATTAATTTTAAGGTTTGAACTTATTTTAAAAACAGGACAAATTTAAGCAAAATTGATTTAACCATTAACTGACGGGTTAACCCGTCGGTTATTTCGATACCAGCCGTATTCCCTTGAGTTTAGCGAAATCAACTTCACCGGAATAGAACCTGAGACTGGCTTGATAGCATCTGATGTCCTCTTCAACAACCGTTCCATCGAGAAATATAACAGGATTGACAGTCGGATCAATGAGCTTCAGGAATTTGATAACCGACGCATCTTTCACGATCAGTTCTTTGCCAGTGACCAGGGAAACAACTGCTGCTGATACATCTACCAGGACAACACCCGGTACGACAGGTTGCCCGGGGAAATGACCGGAAAAGACAGGATGGGACGCGTTAAAGGTTAAGTTGGCGTTAAATGAGTTTTCATTAACGGATAGTCGGGATATTTTATAGAGGGTGTTCATTAAGTTGTCATTAAGTGGTCATTAGTTGGGTTATTTTTCGCCGTGGGCGATTTGGTATTATAGCTTAATCGTTGACCATTAATATTTCATTACCTCGTAGAGGTTTAACCACAAAGGATTTACAAATAAAATTCTGGTAATAAAAATGAATCTGTGGTGTTTGATGCCTTTTATTTGCCGCCTTGTTCATGTAGCCCGCATGCTAAGGTTTTCCTGAATTCATGCCCTCAATATAGCCCTCAGTAAAAGCTTCAACCCAGGTGGTGAGTACAAATACTACAATCATCCCCATGGCAAAATACAAGAGTTTCTTCCCCCACGGTTGTTTTCTGAAAATTATGGCAACAATTAACAGGACTACTGATAAGATTTGCAGAATTGTTTTCCAGGTTTCCATTTTGATTTGTTTTTAAGTTTTTTCATAATAACAACTTATTTCAACTCTACCTCATCTCCCACCTCTAATTCCACCCAGGGATATTCCCTGTAATGTATCTTTGCTAAAGCCGTTGAGTCAAAGACTTCTATTAATTCTAACTCAACAGGAATACTGAAAGAAGCTGAGGTTTCACCACCAAATTTTCTTTCAGGATTTCTCAGGCCCATGTATTCAGAATAAGACCAGATACTACGATCACTTGTATCAATTTCTTTTATCCATTCATCAATTGTCCCGTAGTACTTCAGAAGTTTGTCAAGATCGTTCAGACGCCGTCTCACGCCTGAATCTGTTGTACTTGTCCAGGGTTCGTAATGTCTGCGAGCCATATAAATTAATCCGGGTATTGGCTTTTTATTATTGCCAGGTACTATAAATTCAATTATCACATCATCATGGTCAATCTTGATAATAGTCCCTTTTGAATAGAGGCTCTTATTATGCTCATAAAGAATAAGATGGGATCGCGCATTAATATAGTATGGCACAGAATCGATATCAGTTAAATTTAAGGTATAAACCTGATTAACTTTATAACATCCTGTATATTCTATCCCTGATTTATATTTAGATTGAGTAAAATGTAGTGAATAGTAAACTAATAGATGATATTTTCCACCATCTTTATATTCGAACAAATAAGGCCTTATTATGGCAACTGGTAATTTCCATTTCGTTGAATCGGGAAATGTTATTATAGGCTGGTCTCCCTCAGGTATTGCTAATCCCCTTTTAGCATATTCACGCCTCAAGTCAGCTTCAGTTCCGATATCATAATCGGCTATAAAATTTGTTTTTAAAAGGGAATAATAAATCTCATTTATTTTATTTATTAATTGAGAATGAATCGGTTCTAATAATGGATCAACTATTGATTCAAATCCAATCTCCTCATAATCACTTGAAATATCTGCTAAAAAAATTCTTTCTCTTACGTTTTCATTATTTTGAATCACAATGACAGGTTTATGTTTTATTAAATAAAGTGCTGGTATTGTGATGATAAGTATCATGAGTGTAATTAAACCTGACAACAATATTCTCATTTTTTGTTTTTGCCTCAGGATAGGTCCGTGTATTCCGATTTTACCGGAATCCACCGTATAGAATTCATAGATATCAGTCGTTTTGCCTATACCTTTAAGTTTAATTTTACCATAAAAGACCGAATATACTTTTTCCCCCAGGTCGTTTTTTAGCCAGCCGGAAGCATTCTCCCATACAGACCCTGAAACAATTACTTGTCCGCCTGAAGCCAGAGACATCACACGTGAAGCAAGGTTTACATGAGTGCCGAAAACATCTAACATAATATGATCCTCAACCGATACCTGGCCCATATGCAGACCGATCCTAACTTTTAGCTGATAGTTATTATACATCAGGTTATCAGCATTTAAACGAAACAATTCCTGAAGTTTTATTGCATTTTTTACCGCAAGAGTCGGATCAGAAAAAACGATAAGAAATGAATCGCCGATTTGCTTGATGATCTCACCGTGACCATCATGCTTAACATAATTGATAATTAGTTCGTCGTGGATGTGCCGTAGTTTTGCAGAGGCTACTTCGCCGGCATCGTAAGTAAATTTTGTGTACCCGACAATATCGGTGAATAAAATGGTCAATACCGATGTCTTTCGTGTTTGCCGATACTTTTCTATTTTATCGATATCAACCAGGGTCAGTTTATGGGAAATATCGATTTCATTGTTCGATTCCAAACCATGGGCAGTGGTAGCATCATCTTTCTCCATAATTACTCTACAACTATATTTTTAGAAATCTCAGCAATGCTCAAATTTAATAGATAATCAGATTGGAATATCATCTCTGTGATTAATCTGTGCCAATCTGAGTAATCTGTGGTGAAACATGTAAAGTTACAAAATTAGATCAAACTAAGATTGAAGGCAGGGAAGCGGGGAATTGCTAAATCTAAATAACCTTCTGCAGGCTTTTTTCGAATTTTCTCAGGAAAGGCGTATTATTCAGAACGGGAATGATGTTGTATACGATGAATTTTTTTCGTTTTGAAGTTGTCAGCAGGGTTCCTTCCAGGTAGGTCATGCCCAGTTCATTATAGAAGGCAACACGTAAATTACCATCAGCATCTTTTTTGATCAACATGCTCCCTGACAGTTCTTTATCTTTATAGATTAAAGTAACCCTGACAGTTTTCTTCTCAGGTGGGCCTGTAACGATTGACGGATTGGTATGCTCCGCATATTCACCCGAAAATAATATTTCCGGTGAATGACAGGAAGCTGCAGCTATCAATACAAGGCTAATCCATGCGAAATATTTCAGCGGGGATCGTTTCATTTATTTTTTTATTTCGGAACGTGATCGCTGTAAAATCCCCGGATTTTTCAAACATCTTCAGTTCCTCGACGGTATAATCCAGCTTGTTGATTTTTAGTTCGATATGTGAGAGGTAATCCTTCAGGGATGCTTCGGTTGGAACCAGGTCTGCCCTGAAGTACCCCACGGCTTCGAACCAGGTTGCAGTAAACAGGGTGCTATTCAGCAGGGTGCCGTTCACCATGCCTGTCATCACTTCAATGATCTGCAGGAACATCCGGTCAGATCCCGCATCAAACTCTTTGCTCTTCCCCTCATCGATGATCCGGACACGGCTGTCATTCAGAATGATAGCATACCTGAAGGGCTCGGTATATTCCCACCGGAGCAGCTTTTCCTTCTGAAAATAAAACTTCCCGGAAGCAATGACGCTTTCTTCCATGAAGCTCATTTCTTTGACCTGCGTGAAGTCACTCGTGATCGTATTTGTTTTTTGAGAGAACTGGTTAACCTGCTCTGTTATTTTTACAGGGTCCTTCGCAGGGATTTCAGTATTTTCCTGGGCGATGGCATTAAATATTGTCAGGCTTGACAAGATTAAAATTATAATGAGTTGATTTTCATGTTTTTAGTTTACCCACATAGGCACTTCACTAGTTTCATGCTTTGTATCATTTCGTTTAAACGCGCGCTAAGCTTAGTGCCTTGTGTGAACTGTGCCTAGTGTAAAAAATCATTTAACTGTATCCTTTTTAGGCCCCGGAACCGGATGATAGATCATTTTTATTTCGATGGTATCATTCCGGCTCAGATCAAAAGCCGCCTGCTCAAACTTGGGTCTTCCCGGCACTTTATTTTTCGTCGAAAATCCATATCCCTCCCTTGGTATGCCCATTTCGTTAGCATCCAACTTCCCGTTCATGTTCTCATCATGATAGATGGCAATAGCATACCGACCTTCGGGGACATTATCGAAAAAAATGGTCTCCGATTCCTCTTTCACAATGATTATGGTTTTCATGAAAGCACTGTCAGCAAACTGAAAATATTCCGGACGGTTATGAAGGCTGAGGTAAAGTTCGCCTTTTAGTGGCTTCAAACCGGTTACAGTCACAACAAGCCGATGGCTGCTATCCTGCAGCATGTTGAGAAATGTAAATATGAATAGTATTATCAATGATTTCATTCTTATTTTATTAATCTCTGTGTTCCTCCGCGTCTTTTCCGTGATCCGCTGTGTAACTTTTTTTAGAAGCCAATAAAACATCCAGACCAACAAAACTGTATCCTTCCTCTTTTGCCCTGGTGATGATCATTTCAAGCGCCTTCGGCGTTACATCCCGGTTGTCATGCATCAGGATCACCGCCCCGGGATGGAGTCTTTCAACAACCCGTTCCGTTATCTTATCAGCATCCTTGATCACCGTGTCGAGACTTCTTACCGACCAGCCGATCACCTTATACCCCAGCTTCTTTGCCACCTTTGCCACCACCGGGTTTGTCACCCCGTAAGGAGGCCGGAACAGATAGGGTTTCATCCTGACCACTTTTAACAACAGACCTTCAGTCTTCATCAAATCCTGTTCCATCTTTTTTCTTCGGTACAAATCAAAAAAGAAAGCATGGCTGAAAGAATGGTTTCCAATGGTATGCCCTTTTGAAATGATTTGACGCAGTAATTCTTCCTGCTTTTCAGCCTTGTTTCCGATGATAAAAAAAGTCGCCGGGACCTGGTGTTTTTCAAGAATCTTAAGGATTTGTGCGGTATGGACCGGATCCGGGCCATCATCAAAGGTCAGCGTTAACTTTTTATCTGTTGATGAGCCCCTGCAGAAAGTATCCGTATAAAAACCTGAGCATATCTTAACCGATCCCATCACCAGCAGGCAGAGATATATGATGGCCATTACGAGGAGGAGCCACCAGTATTGAATGTTGACGGTCATCAGCAATAAAGCCGCGACTGCAAGGATGATCATATAGATGCTTGCAGAACGGAAATTTAACATGACGAGACCAGGATGAGGGAGTGGTGAATGTTTTTATGATGATTCTGGATCAGGATATGATTGATTTTACCCGGTTTTAGCGTTTCATTTAACCTGACGGCGGCAGGGATTTGCTGGCTTTTTAAAATACGTGCCGCAAGCCAGAGGGCGAATGAGGATGCCAGGTAATGTTCCCCGCACAGGTGTTTATAGTAGGCCAGGGATGATTTTCCTTCAAAATATTCTAACGCTGGTTCATAGATGGCATCTGATTCGGGGTCGCCGTTCAGGCCAAGGATGACAAGGTCGATGTCATTTTTACTCAGATTATGCGAGGATAGAAATTCGTCAATAAAGTTTGCAGCCAGTGGCTCGAGGCCTGGATTGAATAATGTTGACAAGCCATGTATCCTGCCATAATTATGGGGATGTTCTTCATTACTCAGTAGAAAGAAAGAGGCTCCTTCACCGGCCAGGGTGCCTGGCGTTTTATCGTTGAGCAGGTCCAGGTTGCTGATCCCGCTTTTCTTCCAGAACCCCATGCTGTCGGTAATAACGAAATGAGCGGCGGTGATCTCTTCGATCCCGCCAAGCAGTACCTTATCGGCCGGTCTTTCTGCCAGTCGCATCAGGCAGTCGAGCAGGGCATTTTCAAACGAAACCGGGCCGTGGACATAGGTCAGGTTATAATCGTTGCAGCCCAGCATTACGGCAATGCTGGCGCCAACGGTGTTGTGGGTCGATTGGATGAAGGCGGTCGGGTTGAGCAGCTTTTCACCATTGTCGAGTATCCCGTTCAGGAATTTTTCAGTCTCTTCCATCATGCCCAGGCCCGTGCCGGTAATGATTGCGTCGGGTTTCTCAATCCCTGCATCATGAAGGCAAATCCCGGCGGCAGTAACCCCCATCTTGAGCAACCGGCTCATGCGGCGCAACTGGTTAGGCTGGATGAATTGCTTGTAATCGGGATCGACCGAATGAAGCCTTGCCGTATAATATTCCCGTATTTCTTCCAGGAAGGCGCTGTTGTCGAACGTCGGCTGCGGTGAGATGTTTCCTGTGCCCCGGATGAATGCTTCCATATCAGCAAGCTGAAAATATGAGTGTCGAATCGTTCCCGCCAAAGCCGAATGAATTGCTGAGCACATGCTTAAGCATTATTCCCGTGAGGATTTCTTTCACCGGTTCGAAATGCAGTTCATCCATTTTTTCCCTGAAATTCAGGTTAGGAAAGACCATTTCATTTTGTATCGAGAGGATGGAGATAACTGCCTCGACGGCTGCTGCAGCGCCAAGGGTATGTCCTGTAAAAGGCTTGGTGGATGAGACCAGTGGGACCTGCCCGCCGAATATTCTCTCTATCGCTATTCCTTCGGTTAGGTCATTGTTGTCAGTCCCGGTTCCGTGAGCGTTAATATACTGAATTGCCCCGGGCTTCAGTCCGGAGGAGCCCAAAGCCTGCGTCATAGAGAGATATGGCCCATATCCATCCGGGGATGAAGCGGTCTGGTGATAAGCGTCATTGGCATTGGCAAATCCGCTGAGTTCACAAAGCGGTATCCTGCCTTCGAGGGCTTGTTCCGATTCCAGGACAAGGAAAGCGGCGCCTTCACCGAGGTTGAGCCCCATGCGGCTTTTGTCGAACGGCCGGCAGTGCTGTTTGTCGAGGATCATCAGCGTGTGGAACCCGTTGAGGGTAAATTTCGACATGGCATCGGTCCCGCCGGCGAGCACCCGGTCGAGCATGCCGTGTTTGATCAGCCTGGCGCCAAACATGATCGAGTTGGCTGAGGAAGAGCAGGCTGTACTGATGGTGCTGACCATATCACGGAATCCCAGGCGGACAGCGATTTTCTCCGTGCTGTCGCCGCAGTCGTGGGTCAGGACAAAGTCGTTGTAAGGTTTTCCGAGGTGATAGTTCCGGTAATTGATCTCGGTTTTGTCCATGCCTCCGACGGTGCTGGCAGAAATGACGCCGGTCCGGAAACGGTTGTCTTTCGGGTCGATGCCGGCATGTTTAACGGCTTCTTCCGCAGCGATCAGCCCCAGCAGGGAGGTGCGCGGGTGCATGTCCAGGTCGGTGACGCCGGCCATAACGGCAAGTTCTTCGTTGGTCAGCTTGATCTCGCCTGTCGGCAGAATGTCGCGGTGAATGGAATCGAGAATGGAAAGGTGGCTGATGCCTGATCGGGTGGCCCGAAGCGAGGCAAGGGTTTCGCCGGTATTTTTACCGATGGCACAGATGATCCCGATGCCCGTGACAAAGACCCGGCCAGCCATAATTTACTTTTTTTGGTGCTCGAGGATGAAGTCGGCCATGGTGCGGACGGAGGTGAATATCTTGCGTCCTTCCTTGGGATCTTCGATCTTGATGCCGTAATTTTTTTCGAGGAGAACGATCAGTTCCAGTGCGTCGATGGAATCCAGTCCCAGGCCATCACCAAAAAGAGCTGCATCCGTATCAATATCTTCCGGCCTGGTATCTTCCAGGTTTAAAACCTCAATAATCTCTTTTTTAAGCTTTTGCGTCAATTCTTCCATCCTGTTAAGCCTCTTTAAAAATTCGTTCAATATTTGAGGGGTCAAAGATAATTATTTCCTCCGGTTCTGTGACGGATTTTGCCTTTTCCTCATTTTCCACAAGCATCAGGTATGAAGTTAGCCTGTCGTGGTAGGCTTCAACCCAGCCTGTAATGCAACAACTAACCCTCTTCCGGGAAAAAAGTTCATCAACCAGCTGAAAAATCAATTGCGCATCCGGCTTTTCGCTGATGATGACCGCATTTTCCCCTTTGATCTTGTGCCTGATAGCGATTTCGCCCGTCATGATGTTAGGCAGCGTATAAACAAAAACAGAAGGGCTGGGGAAGTAATTCCCACGGTCGCTGATGCTTTCCTGGTGTTTTTCGTCGGTTTCAAGGGAAGAAGAAGAATTGAGAATGATCATGCCGATCTCTTCCGACGGGTGCCTGGTGGTGAGCTCTGTATCTTTCAGCAGGATCTCGGCAGAGAGGAAGGCCAGTTTGCAGAGGTTATCCATTTTGAAGAATTTAGGGTACTGTATATGAAATTGCCGGTAGGCTGATTTAAGGAATTCGGACGCATTTTCGGCCTTTTCTTCATAAACAGTCGAACCATTGAGCCTGATAACAGCTGGATTAACCGAGCAGAATTGGGTTATAAGCATTGTCGTAATTCTTGAAGAGTCGCAAAAATACGAAAGATTAGGAGACTGGCGGAACTGGAACCCCAGGTAACGTACTTTTCCTGGCAGTTTTGGGCTAAAGCCCGGTAATTCAGCTGTTCGCCTTACCCCAGTCTTAAGACTGGGGTAATTGATAACGAGGTAATTAACGGACTTTAGTCCAAAAGTAATGCTTTGCGGAAACACAGTTTCAATTTCTTGGAACTTTGTCGTCTCAGCGGTTATTTTTAACTTAATTTTGTGAAAGAGATACCCGTTTTCATGAAAAAAACTTTCATCCAATCCCTCCTTGTCTCCCTTTCCCCTCTTCTCCTTGTCCCCCTGTCTCCCTGTCTCCTTGTCCCCCTTTCCCTCCATGCCCAGGAGACACAAAAGACCTTCAAGCAGGATGATGTTTTTTCAATTTTTGTAAAAGAAAGTAAAAAAGCTGCCCGCGACAGCGCTACAGCCAAACCGGCAATTCTTTACAAACCCTACTTTTCCGTTACGCCATATGTTGGCTATAACCCGGCGTACGGGCTGCTGGTAGGTGTTGGCAGTACGGTCGGGATGTACCTGGGCTCACCGGAAACAACACCCATTTCTTCTGCCGTTGTGGCTGCTAATATTACGGTCAAAGGCCAGATCCTCATGAACCTGAGGACCAACATCATGACCGACTATTCGAAGTTTATCTTCAGGGGCGACTGGCGGTACCTTATCTTTTCCCAGTCAACTTTCGGGCTGGGGACCGGAATTAAACACCAGGGAAGGATTGGCCTGATCCTGCCTGACGGAGGGCAAACCGAGCCGATCACACCTGATGAGGAGCCGATCAATTATAACTATATCAGGCTTTACGAGTCTTTTTATTTCAAACTTAACAGATGGCTATATGCCGGGTTCGGCTATAACCTGGATAATTATACCAGGATCGTTGATCAGAAGCTGGACCTGGATACTGTCCCTCAGTATATCACTCATCATTACCAGTACAGCACCGACCATGGATTTAATCCCGAAAAGCAGACCATGTCGGGCTTAAGCCTTGAATTGCTGATCGACAGCCGTGACAACTCGATCCGCCCGACAAAAGGGTATTTTGCCGACCTGGCTTTCCGGCCGAATTTCAAATTCCTTGGAAGTACAAAAAGCAGTATCATGCTGAACACCGAATTCAGGACTTATATCAATGTTTCGGACAAACGCCCCGATCACCTGGTAGGTTTCTGGTATATAGGCCAGTTCACGCGCAAAGGCGATGTGCCTTACCTCGGACTGCCGGCTATTGCATGGGATATGTACAACCGATCAGGCCGGGGTTATATCCAGGGCAGCATCCGCGGGGTGAATTTCATTTACGGCGAAACAGAATACCGTTTCCCCATCAGCCGCTATACCGGGATACTGGGAGGTGTGGTCTTCGTCAATGCCACCACTGCCAGCTCTGACGACGATACCCGGGAGCTCTTCGAATATTTTG
This sequence comes from uncultured Bacteroidales bacterium, assembly GCA_963701785.1. Taxonomy (GTDB): domain Bacteria; phylum Bacteroidota; class Bacteroidia; order Bacteroidales; family JAGOPY01; genus JAGOPY01. The sequence continues at coordinate 323,501 of CAVPBC010000004.1, forward strand.
ACACGGCAGCCGGTGTGGGTTTACGCGTGATGTTCAACCGTAAAACCCTCTCGAACCTATCCATCGACTGGGGAGTAGGCAAAGGAGGGGAGATGGGGGTGTACTTTAATCTTAACGAAACCTTCTAGAAATTATAAATTCTAAATTTTGAATTTTAAATTCGGGTTTAAGTTCTATAATTTAAAACTTAGAATTCAAAATTTAAAATTTTACCACCGGTATTTGAACCCGATAAACGCAACCCCAAAATAAGGGTTAGCATAGGTTTTGTCAGCACTCAATATTTGTATCTCGACACCTGGATTTAATTCGGTATAAAGATCCACATGACTGAAGAACGAACTTGGCTTTTTGGATAAATTGAGGCTTAAACCAAAGGGAATATAGACCCTTACGAACTGCATCGGGCTTTTCAGGTTGGTTGCGGAAGAAGAATAGGAAGAGCTGTAATTTTCTCCGGAATAATAGTAGTTTTCATCTTCTGAAGGCTTATCATACTCGTTGTAATAATAAACGGATCGGAAAGTATCTTCATAAACGCTGACAGATGAACTCAAAGTAATTCCGTAATTGAACCCTGCCCCGGCGTAAAAATGCACCCTACGGTTTATATCGGTCTTGAACAGGTAACTTGCCCCGAAATTGATCTCCGTGAAGTCAAGCGTGTAGCTGTAATGTTTTGTGATCACCGAATCGGCATAAACAACACCACTGCCGTTCACCGACTGAAAAGTATCGATCGTGTTATACGTATTATCGTAATAATAGAAATTGTTCCTTGAGCCGAGACTTCCGCCGATGCTGAACCGAAGTTCCCTGTTTTCGCGGTACTTCCCGAGTTTTTTGCTGTAAGGTGTCAATCCCAGGTTAAAGAGCAGGTTCCCGTTTCCGCTTCCTCCGCTGTAGTAAACGCTATTATACGAGTACATGTCATAATAACCCCAGCCTGAACCTTCATTTTTGTATCCTTTGATATCAATAAACAGATCAGGATTCTCAACAGCATTTTTAAGGATGTAATAATCCTCGTCCGTATTTGAAGTCAAAGCTCCTCCGAATCCTAAACTGGAGCTGAAGGAAGATACCCTGAAACAGGGTTGTTTGGGAGTTTTTTCCTGTGCATTTGTAAATCCGATAAGCAAGACCATGCTGAACAACAATAAGGTTGATTTCTTCATTTGTAATTGATTTTTATTGGTTTTGGGAAGAAAACGGCGGAATTTGATTTTTATTTTAGATGTTTCACCACATAGGGGCACTAAGGACCATGACTCCCAATTGTTTTCAGCGTTACAACACCCAGCTACAAAGATTATATAGTTATTCACTTATAGATATCATTGTTATTCACCACAGATTACACCGATTTACGCAGATTAAACACAGATTAGGGACAGATTTTTCACTGGGTTATAAAATCATTCTGTGAATACCTTCTTTTAAATCTGCTACATTGAAATTGATTAATAATCCTATTCGCTTACCGCTTAATTTCAAATACGTCAGCAATTGTGCTTTATGAACAGGAGCAATCTGATCTACGGATTTAAGTTCCAGAATAACTTGGTTTTCAACGATTAAATCAAGTCTGTATCCTGCATCAATTCTAATATTTTGATAAATAAGGGGCAATCCGATCTGTCTTTCAAACAGAATTCCTTTCAGAGCCAGTTCCTGTGCCAGACAATGTTCATAAGTTGATTCTAATAATCCCGGCCCCAAAGTCGAATGAACCTTATATGCACAGCCAATAATTTGGTAAGTCAATTCATTGAGATTTTCCATAATAGTTTTTACATATTTATCCGGAATTATGGAAAAAATACCCGCCGATTATTGAATATTCTTTATTATTTTAATCTGTGTTTAATCTGTGTAAATCTGAGTAATCTGTGGTGATATGAGCATATATCTCTTACCTCCTGTCCTGTATCAGCGTTACAACACCCAGTTTGAAAATAGAATTAAATAAAATCAAAGGTTTCAGAGGGTATTTTTTAAAAGTGCGGAAAAATCACTCACCCTGCATGATTACTATACTTGCGGGCAATCACCTGCGCCACATCGCTCGCCGTTTTGACCGCTATCGGCAGTCCTCCTCCGGGCATCGACCAGTGGCTGCTGTAATAGAAGTTTTTCAGGCCCGGAAGCTCAAATCCAACCGGCGAAGAGGCCATGATGTTCTTTCCCGGCAGCCAGCCCTGCGTGCTGCCCTGCCAGTTGTTGGTGTACTGGTAATAGGTTGCCGGCGTAGCCACATTGATCACTTCAATATAATCCTTCAAACCCCCCACTTTTTGTTCGATCAGATCGATCACCTCCCGGGCAAACTCATCTTTGGCCGTTTTGTACTGTTGAGGATCATTTTTAAGTAACTCTATCCAGAAATTACCTTTCTGCGTAATAAAGCTGACCGAAACGCTCGTCTTTCCTGCCGGGGCCAGGGTAGGGTCGTAGTTGTAGATATGCAGTTCCAGCCTCTTATAAACAGTGCCATCGGGCGAAACAAGGTCCTTTGGAATGGGGAACCTGGAGAAATGCGGCAGGTCGTTGAGGGGCTTCGAAATCCCAAGTGAAATGTTGATCACGGCATAATAGACCTGGAAGCTTTTCCCGTCGCGGAGGTCCAGCATTTTCTGATCCGTGAACCTGCCTTTCAGGGCCTTGAATACAGTAAAATACCAGTCGGCCGCCGAAACAGTGATATCAGACCCGATCTCCCGGCCATCTTCCAGCAGGATTCCCGTTGCAATATCATTCTTAACCAGTATTTCTTTCACGGTTGAATCATAATTTATCTTCCCTCCCAGTGACAGGTACTTTTCCGCTATCCTTTTCGAAAAGCCCAGAGAGCCGCCAATCGGGTAACCGGTCGCTTTCAGATCGGCAAAAGCCTGTGGGATTGTAATTACAACAAGTGGAACTTCCGTACCGTCATAGATCATTTGGAAGGCTTCTTTCAGGAACGGGTTTTTTAGTTTTTCAGCGAAGGTAAAATTCGTAACATGCCTGCTGCGGAGCATAAAGAAAAGCAGCGGAAGGTGCTTTATCATACCCATCTTCTGCTTCAGGGTATAGAAGGCCGGCAGGGTCTTTATTTCAGGTGGTACCTCCCAGCGCTGGATCCGGCGAACGGAGCGGATCAGCTTTTTGATCCGGGCTGTATCTTCCGGTGCAATATCCAGCATGTAATTCTCCAGGCGTGACAGGTCGGTATAAAAATGAAAAACCTTGCTTCCGTATTTATCGGTGTTATGCTCCAGTTCGATTTCAACCTTAAGCTCATGGTGCACAAATTCAACCGATTCCATATCGATCAGCTCTGACCATAACTGGTAAAACGGGTTGCTTTTGTTTGATCCCAAGAGCCAGTGGAGGCTTCCGTTGAACGTGTATTCACCGATCTCCCAGTTGGTACAAAGCCCCCCGGGTATATTGTGTTTCTCAAAGATCTCCGTTTCAAAACCTTTCATCTGCAGGAAACAACCCGCTGATAAACCGGAAACGCCTGCACCGATTATATTAATCTTCATTGGTCAAAGATACATATCAGAACTGTATCCTCCACGTCGCCATCGGGTAAAATCCCATGGTGTATCCCTGCACGATTTCACCCGAGATCACATCGATCCGGTAAAGATCGATGCTGGTATAATTGCTCCGGTATTGGAGGTCGAGCAGGAGCTGGATATTGGCATGGGGCACATTCCGCCGGTAACCCACCCTCAGGCTGCAACGGATATAATCATCAAAGCGGACATCGTAGGCATTTTTCCAGTCGTATTCCACCTGTCCTTGCGTCACGGTCTTGTCCTGGTCATAAGGAAGATAGGGCCTTCCGCCTGTCCAGGTGGCCCGTAGACCGAGGATGAAGAACTGGTTCTTCATCCTGCCGAAGGGCAGCTCATAGCCTCCGACGGCGTTGAATACATAACGGTTATCGAAAGCCGTGCTGCGCTTCACTTCATCAAAGCCTTTGTAATATGACCTATATAAGGAAGCGGTAAAGAGATAATAGTAGTTTCGGTGCAGGAATCGTTCCAGGGTGAGGTCGATGCCGTAGTTGCAGCCCCTGCCCCGGCTGACCAGGCTGTCGTAGCGCAGGATATAATAATCAATGCCTTCATTCAGCACGGAGTATTGCGGGATGCTCTCTTTGACCGGGACATCGTAAAGGTACTGGTAAAAGGCCTCTGTTTTAAAGCGCAGGTATTCCCTGATAAGGTAGTCATATCCCATTACGGCATGGATGCTGCGCATGAAGTCCAGGTCCTCGTTGGTGATGGAATACTGCCCATCCGGCAATTGCGCCTGGGTAAAATAAAGCATGGCGGGGACCATCTGGCTGTGCATGCCGAAGCCGAAACTGAGCGCGCTCACCGGCGTGAGGTCCCATTTCAGGCTCAGCCTTGGCTCCAGGGCGACGGAGCTATTCAGTGAAAAGTACTGGAAATGTATGCCTGCGGAAGAATTTACCCTGGGATGGAACCGGTGCTGCAAACTGGCATAGGCCCTGAAAAGCCCCATGTCCTGATCAGCGTCAGTATAATAGATATAATCGTGATGAACATACTGGCTGTCGGTATAACTTACCAGGTTTAAGTCGTAGCTGATTCCGGCCTCCAGGCTGTTCCGGGAATTGATCTTCTTTACCAGGTGGATCGATGCCGATATTTTATTCTCCTGCGAATTTTCCCCGGCCCAGTGGAAAGGATTGGCAACGGAAGTCAGATCAAACGTATCGATACTTGTTTCGATGCCGGTGCTTATGAAGGATAAATAGCTCTGGATACGCGTATCCGGGTTAATGAAATAAAGATGTGAAAGCCCGATGGAGGCAAGCCTGGAACTTGTCATGAGATCTTCCCCGTGACCGTTAAAAAGCCATTCATCGGGGTTCTGATCGGAATCCTTCAGGGCTATGCTGCTTAATCCTCCCAGCCCGGTCACGCTGAAAATCCCGGCCTTTTTTGTCGGGAAGTGAAGCTTGAAGGAGAGATCCTGGTAGTTGGCGCTCTCTTTCAATTCCACGCCCATAGCCTCCAGCAAACCGGTGAAGGAATACCTGTAAGAGGCCAGGTAAGAAGAATTTCTCCCCTTGCTGAACGGGCCTTCCAGGCCGAATTCCAGCCCGTTGAAACTTAATTGTCCCCAGTATTCATGCCGGTCAGGGTTGCCGTTACGCAGGTTAATATCGAAGATGCCGCTGAGGGCGTTACCGTATTCAGCCGGGAAAGCCCCCGTGAGAAAGTCGGAATTGGCCAGCAGGTTGGTGTTCAGGATGGTGACCGGGCCTCCGGTAGTTCCGGTTGCCCCGAAATGGTTCGGGTTGAGGATCTCCATGCCGTCGACCCGGTATTTGAGGCTGTAAGGCGAGTTGCCACGGACGATGATATCGTTGCGGTTATCGCGCGTGCTCACCACCCCGGCGTAATTTGCCGCCATGCGTGCCGGATCGCCGTAGCTCCCGGCATACCTGCTGGTTTCGTCGATGGTGAAGGAACGGGCGCTGATGAGGGCCATCGGGTTCACCGGCTGGTCTTTCCGCTGCTTTGCGATGATCTCCACTTCCTGCCCCTGGATAGGATTTTCTTCCATTTCAATCTTAAGCACCAGCTCCTTTCCTGCCGTAACCATCTGGTTATTAAATGTCAGGGTCGAATATCCGACGAAGCTTACCTGTATGTTGTGCCTGCCGGTTGGAACTTCGGTGATGGCAAAATTTCCATCCGCATCGGTCGATGCACCCATCACAGGCTCTGTGGTGAGAACGGTGATATTGGCCCCGGGCAGCGGCGATTGCGAGGCCTTGTCGACAACCGTTCCCCGTATCGACTGCAGGGGCATTTGCTGGGCAAAGAGCGGCCATTGAAGACCAAGACAGGATGATTACAATCAGAAAACCGGTTAGCGATTTGGTGGAAAGCATGAAGTAAAGATACATGAGGGAATCGGCAATTACAATGAATTGCAGATGTTTATTCAGTCATTTTTTTACCACGAAGGCGCACAAAGGGTTCTCACAAAGTAACACAAAGTACTTGAATCTCAGATAATATCCTTCGTGCGCCTTAGTGATTAAACTTTTCATAAAACAATTCATCAATATCGAGCTTCTCCCAGGACAACCCCGTAAATTTCTCCCCGTCCCAATTCATCCTGGCTCGATGAAACGTTTCGGCAAAAAAGGTATAATGTGAACTTCGTTCAGGGTTTCTGACAATAAAATCAGCCGATTCCGGTTCAATGGCGTATTTTGCAACGATTTCCCCTGCCAGGATTTCGATCATATCCGTCACTGAGCTGCCGGGGTTTTCTTCATAGAGTTCAGTCAGTATAATGATATGATTATCAGCTTTTTAATGACTTTTAAACCGCAAAGAGATGGCATCTCCCATTTTCCTTTAAAATGATAGATCTCATCAATATATTTCTGCTTCTTTTCCATGATTTTCAACGGTCGACAGGTTTGCCGAAACTCATCTTCGCAAGGTCCCTGCGCGCCGAACGGTAAGTGCCTTGCTGCCGTTCCTTTTCGATCACCCGCATGATCAGCTTGAACATCTTCTGCTCCTGGGTTTCATTTTTGTAAAACTGGTCCCAGGCATAATGGTAAAGCTCCTGCAGCCGGTCGGGCGACATGTGCAATGGCTTGAAAACCACCTTGCCTGCATTGTAATGGTTCCAGTCGCGATCGATTATACGCCCGTCTCGTTCCATATCGTCCCACACTTTTGTATGCCGGAAAGGTGTCAGAACGGTGAATTCGGCAAGGTCAAGGTTGACTTCCTGCAGGAAATCGATCAGCCGCAGGATGTCGTCTTCGGTCTGGTTGTCCATCCCAAGCAGTACCGTGGCTTCCACGGCTATGCCAAAGTCGTGGTATCGCTTGATCCTGTTGCGGATGTAATCTGAATCGTCGATCACGGCCTGGTAAACGTACCAGGCCCCCGCCTGTGCGGCAAGGTCAAGGATTTCCGGATCATCATCGATGGTATGGCTGCACCAGTTTTTCTTAAACGGGATCATCATCCGGAACAGTTCTTTCTCCCATTGCTTATCCTGCGCCAGGGAATTATCGACAATAAAGAGCCGGTTGTTTTCCAGTGCGTCCAGTTCCTCTGCAACTTTATCAAACGGCCGTGGCCTGAATTTGCGCCCGCCCAGGAATGAAGCGGCACACGGATAACAACTGAAGCGGCAACCGCGGGATGCCTGGAACAGGTCCACCATCCGGATCCCCTTATGGTAATACAGGTCGTCGTTAAGGATGCTCCGTTTTGCCGGTCCGATCAATGACACATCCGGGGGATAGGGGAGGTAGTTGTAAAGCTTTTTAAGGTTGCCTTCACTGAAATCCCGGAAAACCTGTTCTGTCCTGCCTTCCGCTTCCCCGAGAAAAACGCTGTCGGCATGCTCCATGGTCTCTTCGGCATGCAGCATGGTGGCGATCCCGCCGAAAATGACCTTTTTCCCACGACTGCGGTATTCATCTGCAATTTCCCAGGCCCTGCGGATCTGCGCGGTGATCATGACCGAAATGCCTACCAGGTCTGCCGGGTCATCATAACTGAATGACTGCAGGTTTTCGTCGATAAAATCAATGGTCACATCATCCGGTATGGTCGCGGCAAAAGCAGCAGGTCCGAGGGGTGGCAGGATAAAGGGGGTTTGCCCTTCAAGCCTGGTCCATCTGGGGTATATCAGGCGGAAGATCATCCTTAGGGTTTATAATGATATTGTTCAAACTGCTTTTTCATCTTATGGTAAACCTGCGCTTTCTGTTCATCATCAAAATTATAGGAATTTTTTTTGAAATCCTTCTCCTTTGCAAGGTTTAATTGGATACGGTCTTCGAAAGCCTGACCGTAATTCAAGGCCAATCGCTTTATAGATCCCTTTGATTTCGGCCACAGGATCTGCTTCCAGGGCCTCGTAGCCGACTTCACAATATGTTCCGGAAGGGAGCCCCGCCAGGTCGCGTCCGATGACATCATAAAATTTAATCAGCCCGTTTGTGACCTCGTCCAGTTCAGGGAAATACGGCTTTCCTTTTAGCTGGTTGTCACTGGCCATTACTTTCCAGAGGTTCAGCGACGAAGCCACCACCTTGTAAGGATGACGGTGGAGATAAATGAACTTTGCCCTGGGAAAGAGCTCGTAAAGAAGAGGGATGCGAAGTGAATGGGCAGGATTTTTCAGAAGGACGGTCCTCCCGGAATCCTGCCTGACTTTAGCGCAAAAAGCAGCCATCCGGCTCTTCCACAATTCCCTGTTTTCATTTTTCGGGTTGAAATCAATGGCATCGTTCAGGAAATACCCTGGTTTTTCGGGAAAGATCGATATTCAGCAGTGGTGAGTCAGGCGTCAGTTTCGCCAGGGCAAATTCGTCTTCCTGCGGGTCGTCGAATCCCATCCTCACGTTGTCCATAGGCCTTTTCTTTACCAGGGCGCCAAAGATCGGCCTGAAATACCTGGCGGATACCAGGAAGCTATCGGGGAAAGAGGCCTGGAAAACGGTCGGGGAAATGAACTGTTCATCCAGAGCCAGGAGCTGGTGCAAAAAAGTAGAGCCGGTGCGCCAGTGACCGATGATGATCACCGGATCATCTGGTATTTTGAAAGATTTGAGTTTTTCACCATAAACCTTCTTTTCCCGCCAGCCAAGCAAAGAAGACCAAAGTGCATTTTGAAAAAGAAAAAGGAGTCGGCCCAGGTTTCGCGGGGAAGGGGTAAAACCGTGCCTCCGCAATAATGTCATGAGTGGTCCCATGCGGATGCCGGCGAGGATGTAGGAATGCATGAAGCGTGAAGGTCAGAGCCCTTTTTCCCTGACCAGGAAATCGGCGATGCTGTCAACTGGATTCAAGGACATTCCGGGCCACATTCTGGTCGGCGATGCGCACCTGGTATTTGTCCTGTATTGCCATCACCAGTTCGATCCCGTCGATGGAGTCCAGGTTCAGGATATTTTCCGGGGAAAACAATGGCACGGAGTCCTGCACCTCGTCAGCCCGGATATTTTTAATATTCAAAGTCTGGATGATGAGTTCCTTGATCTCTGTCTTCAACAATGAGAGTCTCTTCAGCAGTCATTTATAGTGGAATTATTTTACCAGTTTATAAAGCTCATTAAAGAATTTCTGCTCTTCGTCGGCCTGGGCATGAACCATCATGCTGAGTTCTTTGATCCGTTCCGGGCCCAGGTCGCGGTTCTTGCTGATTTTGGCTGCAAAGTAAGAAATATTCCGCCACTGGTCACCGATGTCCATCATTTCTTTTGACATGGTTTTTAAACGTTCATCTTTTGTAATGGCAGCCGCCTGCTGAAGAAAAGTGGCATACATGTATCGAAAGCCGCCACCTCCGGTACCCTGGTCTTCCATTAAAATATTGATCTTCATCACGCGGTCTGCAAGGTCTTCCATATCCCTGGCAATGGCAGGCCATTCGTTCAGTTTTTCTGCAAATTTCCGGATCCCTTTCACGCCCAGGAAAGGGATGGGCAACCGCGTCATATTGAATGAAGCCCTCTTTATTCCCTTTAAGATTGGTTTTGTAAGATCAATGTTATCCGGAATATGTTTCGTGTAGAACATGGTCCCTTTCGGGGCCATCATACCACCGGCAAAACGGGCCGTCAGCATCTTTTGCCTGTCGAGCTCGGATTTCTGCCTTGTAATAGCTGTCGCTCACCAGGTATTTGTTCCCATTTACGCCGAATACGATGATGTAATGCGCATTGATATGTACCCTTTGCCAATCCGGCATATAGTCCATATAAAAGAAATCGACCTGCACGGCGGTGGGATGCCCCTGCCGGATAGCTTCGTCAAGCGCTGCCTCTCCCTCTTCCGGTGAGCGGAAGCGCTTTTCATGGAATTTCACACCCAGCCGTTTAGCAGATCTTTTTACGAATATTTCCGGGTTTGCTGCGCAGGATGAACATCGGGAAAGGAAGATCGGCTGATTTAAGGTAGCCGAAAAATATCCCGCCCGATATCCCAAATACCAGTGGTTCTGTAATCTGACATCCCTGCATGGTTCAATAAAGCGGTAACCGTGCCCGTTTCGCAATGTGCAGCCATCCTGTGCTCGAATGGAATTTCTGTCAGGTCATTTAGCAAAAATTAGTTTCCTTTATTTTATCAACGCTAACGCCAAAAACAACGGCATATTTCTGAAGCATGGTATCATTCAGTTTTGTGAAAACATCAGGTCTGAAATGTTTATTTAGTTTCCGTTTGCTTATGCCGACCCGTTTGGCCAGATCGCCGGGGCCCATATCCTGCATTAGCATAAAATAATATACCGGGCTGATCTTTCCGTCCAAAAGATCCTGGCGCAACGTTTTCTCAAGGTTCTCTTTCATCTTGAAAAACTCGTCAAGGTGATGCTTTGCCGCATATGATCCACAAACCACCGGGGCATAAGATTCATCCTCCTTTTCAGCATAAAGGATGATCTCGTGGGTTTTGTATTCGATATAAATGTCTTTTTCTTTCATCTCTTAACACAAATGTAAAAGAGTTTCATAAAATCAAACGGAAGTAAGCCGAAATTTATTTTTTGAAGGCCTCTATGACGGAAAAAGGCGCGACTGTCCGGATTATCTTTTCGAGACGGAATCCTGACTGCGTTAACAGGTTGGTGAATTCTTTGAGGGTCCTTTCTTTTCCTCCTTCTGTGCCGGCCATCATCATCAGATCCATCAGTTTGCCGAAGGAAGGATGATTTCCGGGCGTGACAATGATTTCCAGGATGATCAGTTTTCCGTTTGATGCCATCACAGCATGAACTTTTTTGAGAATTTTCAGGCAATCCTCATCGCCGAAGGCATGGAGGATGTTTTTCATCAAATACGCATCAGCCCCTGCGGGCATATCTTCAAAAAAATTGCCTTGTAAAACCCGGAGGCGTTCCTGTAAAACATATTCCCCGATCAGTTCTCCGGCAGGTTCTGCAACATGCGCCTGATCGAAAAGGATGCCGCGGATATTATGGTATTTTTCAAGTATGCCGGCCAGGAGGATCCCATGACCACCACCTATGTCGACGAGGGTATTGATTCCCCTGAAATTGTATGCGGAAAGGAGCGCCTGGACTGAAAAACCTGAAGAATTATCCATGGCTTTGTTATAAATCTCATTCTTGGCCGGGTTTTCTTCCAGGAATTGAAAGATCTCCTTCCCGAGCAGTTTGCGTGAATTGCCCTCGCCGGTACGGATACATTCCTTGAATTGAGAGAACAGCATCATATTCGTTTCGCCAAATTGCTGCAGGATCATATACTTCATGGAGTTGTCACCTTCTTTCAGCGCCGACGATAGGGGGGTATTTACAAACATCCTGCCCGGCAGTTCCCTGAAAATCCCTTCCCCGGCCAGGGTTCTCATCAGCCGGTAAAGGTTTGCCTCATGGGTATTGCTCAGTCTTGCCAGCTCGCCGATATTTTTAGGGCCGGAAGCCAGGTGGTCGGCCAGGTCCAGTTCACAGGCAGCGACAATGGCCCTGGAAATCCAGAAACCCTGCGCTTTCTCATAAACCGCCATCGTGGGGAGGAACCAGGCGGCCTGTAAGTCTTAAACAGCATCATCCTGATGTGCAGACCCAGGAAATAGAAGAACTGGTGAGGGAATTTCGGAAGACTTTTCTGTTTTTCATCATACTCGTTTCATTCAGCCTGGATGTGAAAGCAGGATAAAACTGTGATGGATCCCTTTGAAATGGTTATAGATCAGGATATTCCTGATATCGCGCCGGTTATCATTGGTTTTTATCCTGAGAATATCCGGAACAGCCTGGCGTTTGATTGCATTTCGCGGCGGCCCAGGTGGCAAAGGCCGAAGAAGTATGGTATTCCCCGCAGAGATGTTTCCAGGCTGCCAGGTTATAACCGGAAGGGAAAATCTTTGAAAGTAACATTCCATGTAAACCTTGATCCCCATCAATATCTCCGTTAAGACCAGCAAATACCCAATCGATCATTCCGGGCTCAAGCCCGTTCCTTTCCAGGAAATCACAAAGCATTTGCCGCGATTTGTTCAGGCTTTTCCGTTGAAAACAGGGTCATCACATCATTCACTTCGGCATATGTATTGTCCGATAGTTGATCCTGAAGGAAAAAGAAATTGAAACCCTCGCCGGCAATGGTTCCATCTGCTTTATTATCAAACAATTGCAGGCTGTTCACGTCTTTTTCCCGCCAGCGGTGTAAACGGTCGGTGAGGATGAACTGGTTGGCGGTGATCTCGTCAAAACCACCGAGAAGGACATTCCGGCAGTCGCCGCTTTTCAGGCTTAGGATCCCGTCAAGGAGGGCATGCTCAAAGGCATAACTGGCATGAGCATAAGCCATGTTATAGGAAGAGTTGTTCAGCAGCATGGCGATCTGGGCGCCGACCGCATTGTGGGTCGACTGTATGAAAGGCGTAGGCGGAAGCAGGCTTTCTTTGTTCCTGTAAATGGAGAGCAGAAATTTTTCCGAATCCAGCACACTACCCCAGCCTGAACCGGTAATGATGGCATCGGGACGCTGGTTTCCGGCATCGTCCAGGCAGATCTTTGCCGCTATCCATCCCAGCCTGATCAGCCGGCTCATCCGCCTCAGGTACTTTTCGTCAAGCCCGGGATCAACCTCCGGTTCAAGGCATTGCAACATCCTCCCTTCATAAGCTTTGACCTCATTAAGAAATGAGGCTGGGTCCCAGGTTTTTTGGGGAGATACATTACCTATGCCATTGATATAGATCTTCATTTCAGATTCTTGAAAACAGGAGTGAGGTATTGTTGCCTCCGAAGCCGAAGGAGTTCGACAGCACGTGCTGTATCCCGGAGCCATGGATGGCCTGGCTGGCAGGACTAAAGCCAAATTCCTTCATGGGTGTGGTAAAATTCAGGTTTGTCCAGATGATATCATGCTGAATGCTAAGGATGGAAAAAACCGCCTCGACCGCACCCGATGCGCCCAGGAGATGCCCGGTGAAAGACTTGGTGGAACTGAAAGGGGGAATTTTCTCCCGAAAAGTTTCAGCATCGCCCATACCCTCTGAAAGATCATTATTGATGGTAGCTGTTCCATGGACATTAATATAGCTGATATCTCCGGGTTTCAGCCCGCCGCGTTCCAGGGCAAGCTTCATCGCCAGGTATGGCCCGGTACCTTCCGGCGATAGAGCCGTCTGATGATGGGCATCCGTGGAATTGCCGTAACCGCTGAGCTCACAGAGGACTGGCCGTGATCCGGCACATTCCTCTGATTCCAAAACCAGGAATGCCGCCCCTTCTCCCAGGTTGAGCCCATTGCGATGTTCATCGAAAGGCTTGCAAGGCTCCCTGTCGTAGATCATAAGGGTATTGAAGCCGTTGAGTGTAAAAAGTGAAAGCGCATCTGTCCCCCCGACAATCACCCTGTCGAGCATCCCTGCCCGGATAAGCCTGGCACCTGTCATGATCACGTTGGCAGATGATGAGCAGGCCGTGTTGATGGTGGAGACAAAATCACGGATCCCGAGGTGCCGGGCGATCCTTTCGGTGCTTTCACTGCTTTCGTTGGCTTCGATCCAGGCATTGCGGCTGTCGTTCTCCAGGAAATCCAGGTAGTACTTTTCCGTAGAAACCATACCCCCTACCGTAGAACCAGAAATCAATCCCTGTCCTTTTGCCATCGTGCATAGTGCATCCTGCATTTAGAAATGCCTCCCGGGCTGCGATCATGCCTAGCAAAGCCGTTCGCGTAATTCCTTCTTCCGGTTCAATTCCTGCAATGCGGCAAGTTCATCATCACTGAGCCTGATCTCTCCTGCAGGAAGTGTATCGCGGTGGATTGTTTCCAGGAGCCCGATCTTCCCGATGCCCGACCTGCCTGAAGTCAGCGATTTCAGGTTCTCCGCCAGGTTATTCCCGATGGAGGTGATGATACCGCAGCCGGTGATGAATATGCGCTTAGCCAATTACCAAACCCGCATTACACCCCCCGAAGCCGGAAGCGGTCTTTAGAACCCTCCTGACAGGCAGGTTAATATTTTGTGTTATGATATTCAATGGCCTCGAAACGCCGTTATTATAATAACCGGCTGAGTTAAAAAGAATGCCGTTCCGGATGGAATAAATGGACAGGATGGTCTCGATCACACCTGCTGCTCCGAGCGTATGGCCTATATAACCCTTAAAGCTGTTTACCGGCACCTGTTCCAGTCCTGCCCAGGCCAATGCCAGGGACTCCATCTCATCGTTATATGGTGTTGCCGTGCCATGAGCCGAAATGAAATCCAGGTCACCGGCAGTGACACCGGCTTCTTTCATCGCGGCAGAGATAGCCAGGTAAAGCCCTTCGCCATCCCGCGAAGGACCTGAAATATGGTTGGCATCGTTGCTGGTGGCTCCTCCCAGGTATGCTACAGGTTTACCTTCTCCTGCTAAAGACGGATCTGAAGTCAAAATAACCGTTCCACAGCCTTCTCCCAGTGAAAGCCCGGTGCGGTCAGCATCAAATGGCCGGCAAGCTTCCGGGCTCAAAGCCTGGAATGATTGAAAGCCCGAGATGACAAACTCTGAAATAATATCACCACCTGAAACTATAGCGTGATCATATTTCCCTGCAGCAATTAGCCTGGCTGCCTGTATAATGGCCACAGAACCTGAAGTACACGCATTGCTGACAACCAATGGGAACAGATTGAACAATTGAACAATTGAGCAATGAAACCGGCCATTTCCCAGAGAAGGATTGTCGATTGTCGATTGTCGATTGTCGATTGTCGAATTGAGGCTATTCTATCGATGTTGCCTTTTGTTGTTGAAATGACCAATAAAGTCCTCGGATCGGAAGTATCAACCCCGGAATCTTGAAGCGCATCGGTGATGGAAGTGATAAACATCTTCTCAAGACGGGAGAAATTTCTTATTTCAGATGCAGAAATGCACGATTTCTTAAGGGAATCTGTAAAGTTCCGTTCCAGTTTTTCAGAATTAACAGCTGAATAAGCCACCGGCCCGGGGGAAAGGCTTTTATCTTCCAAAACCTTAATGCCTGTATTGCCCGACTTGATATTCCCGGCATTCTCTTCTGTGGAAAATCCTAAAGATGTGATGATGTTATCGGCTCCGAAATAAACCCTTCGCATAATCCCGGTTTTGGCGGGTAAAATTAGAAATTCTCAGCGTAAGCCCCACTTTTTTTTCCATGCCTCAAAGAAAGGCGGAATGGTAAGCACCAGTTCGCGTTCCATATCGAGGAAAACCTGCACGCTTTCACCCGTGGCAACCAGCTCCTTGTCGGATGCACGAAAGATTTTGAATGAATAAGTGATCTTGGCTGCAGGACTATCAACGTATCTTGTTTCAACAATAACCTGGTCATCATACGACAGTGCCTTTTTATAATCGCACGTCAGCTTCACCACCGGCGCCATGTAACCGTTAGCCTTGATAAGCATATAATTGATGCCGAATTTTCGTCCGAAATCCTCACGCCCCTCTTCCATGTATTTAACATAATGCCCGTGCCATACGATCTGCATCGAATCAACTTCGCTGAATCGAACGGGGAATTCTATGGTTGATGTTAGTTGGTCGTTGGTCATTGGTCATTGGTCATTAGTCATTGGTCATTGGTCATTGGTCCCATTGTTAGCGCGCGTTTCCAACGCGTGCTGAATAAATTGCCTGCTATTTCGTCACGCGTTAAAAACGCGCGCCAACTTTGTGTCTTACCGTCTTACCGTCTTCCCGTCTTACCGTCTTACAGTCTTACCCTCCTGCTTCCCACCCATATGGCAATAATCAAATTTACTGCAAAAAAGATCATAAGGGCGGTGAAATTCCCTGCTATTTCCCGTAATCCGCCTCCCCGTAACAATATATTATAAAATCCATCCAGGCTCCAGTTGAGCGGTGATATGACGCTTGCAGATTGCATCAGGTTGGGCATCATGAACACCGGTACCCAAATACCCCCGATAGCTGCCAGGATGATCACCGACACCATACCGAAAACGGCCGCCTGGTCGTGCGTGCGGGCCACGGTTCCGACCAGCACGCTATAGCCTGTTGCAGCAAGCGTTGTCGCAAGGGCCATGATAAATAGTGCGAACTTTTCATGCCCAAGAACCAGGGAAGGCAGATCGAACAACGGAAGGATATATTTCCCGAGCAGGACCATCAGGATGAATTGTAACAATCCGACCGTTACGTATAGGATCACCTTAGCACCAAGGATCTGGAACTGGTTTCCCGGCATGACCATAAGCCTTGTAGCATACCCGCTTTCCCTCTCCCTGATGAGGTTTCCCGTTAAAGGAATGATAATGAAAAACATGGCAAAGATCGTCCAGGCCGGCACATTGTGCTGAACGGAATTGGGAATGATATCCGTATAAGCGTCCCGCGCATAAATCTCTTCGTAAATAATACTGCTGCCGGCAGCTGACATCGGTGCAGGAGGTTCCGGGAGATACTGGGCAATTTCGTCGGCAAGTGCCTGGAACATAATACCTGCTTCAATCTTTGAAGTGAAGTTCTCGAGGGCATTGCGCACGGTAAGCCTGAAGGAGTTTTTCATGGCCGGATCAAAATAGATGATGATCCTTGCCTTTAAATTTGTATCTGTAACGGCCAGGTTGTCCGGCCCGAGTATAGTTTGCAGCGCTATTTGCTGTCCTCTCTGCCGGATGGCATCCGTGGAACCATCCCGGATGACGATGCCAATCTGGAAATTACCCTGTGCTACCTGGCCCAGGACTGCTTTTTCATCCAGTTCCTGGTTTTCCAGGCTCGTGATCACTTCGAAATATTCGGTTTCTGTTAACCCGCGCATGACCTGGATACCAAGGGTGTCCTGGTCTTCGTCATAATATAAAAGGGTTATTTTTGTTTCATTGAGTTTGCGGAAAGAGGCGTCCTGGATCAAAGTCATCACCAGCACCAATACGCCCGGCATCAGGAAGATCAGGCCAAGACCTGCCAGGTCCCTGATCAGGAGAAGGAATTCTTTTTTTAATGATGCAATTAGCCTTTTCATCAGTAATCCCTCAGTTTTCTACCGGTAAGATGAAGAAAAATACTTTCCAGGTTTGTATATTCGGGCTTAATGCCGATCATTTCCGATGGCCGTCCCTGGGTGATGATCTTCCCCTGGTCGATAATGGCTATTGAGGAGCATATCAGCTCCGCTTCTTCCATGTAATGAGAAGTATAGATGATGGTTGTCCCGTCTGTGTTCAATTGTTTCAGGTATTCGATAATGACGGTCCTCGACTGTACATCTATTCCTACGGTAGGTTCGTCAAGAAACAGGATCCGCGGCTGGTGGAGGATACCGGCGATCAGGTTGATCCGGCGCTTCATCCCGCCGGAATAAGTCCTGATAAGACGGTTGCCGAATTTTTCCAGTCCGAAAATGGAAAGACAATGGTTAACGCGCTCTTTTAGCTGTTTTCCATTAAGTCCATACATGCTTCCGATAAACAGAAGGTTTTCACGGGCGGTCAGGGTAGGGTAGAGGGCAATATCCTGGGGTGCTACCCCGATGATATGTTTTATCTCTTCCCGGCATTTTACCGATTCCTTTCCTGAAATCTTAACGATACCTGAAGTGGCCTCTAGTATTCCACAGAGTATATTGATAGTGGTTGTTTTCCCGGCTCCGTTCGGCCCGAGCAAGCCAAAAATCTCACCTTGCGGAACGCTGAGACTTACCCCGTTCAATGCGGGTTCATCAGCTCCCTTATAGATTTTAACGAGATCGAAGATTTCGATGGCTGGAGATTCGGGCATCAGGTAAGTTTGATTTGACGTAACCTCCGGTAGATCTTTTCTTCACGGTCGGCAATATCGAATAATAAATTTGCGGCGGCAATGTAGCTGTCTTCCTGCCCGGCCCGGTTTTTGAAGATCCTGCCGGCAATCGTGCCAAATTCTCTCCACCGGTCACCGGCTTCGGTCATTTCCATCGACAGGTCCTTAAGCCAGGGCTGACCCAGTTCGCGTGCCGCTTCCTGCAGGAAGGCGGCATACATAAATCGAAAACCTGCCCCGCCTGTACCGATCTCTTCCAGCATCCTGACCACCTGGCCCATGTAAAGGGAAGCTTTTTTATCACCCAGTTTTGTCGGCCAGTTCCTCATCCTCTTTGCTAAAAGCCGTATGCCTTTGACGCCGAAAAAAGGAATGGGAATTTCCAGCATATCCTTGCATACCTGGTGAATGCCTTTGACAATGGCTTCCGGCAGGCTGTAGTCAGTTGAAGTCCCAAGAATTGAATACATTCTTCCCTGCGGGGTAAATACAGTCCCTTTTGCAAACCGAACGCGGAGGAGATCGTTGTAACTAAGTCGCTCAATACCAGGCATGATAGGATCACTCACCAGGTATTCGCCATTTTCTTTTCCCACGACAACAAGGTTGTGGGCATTGAAATGAAAACGGAAAGCCTGAGGGAAATAGGAAAGATGATATACCCCTACAATGCATCCGGTAGGGATTCCTTTTTCCAGATTCCGGTCAAGAGCGTTCATTGATTCGGCCTGGTCCTTGAATTTGTTTCGCTGGATCTTCAGTCCCAGGCGTTTTGTTATCCTGTTGAAAATCTTCCCGGGCCATGGCCTGAACGACACAACCGGCAGATTGTTCAGCTTCAGAAACGGCATATAAGAGAAAAAAAGCCCTGATCCAATGCCGAATACCATGGGTTCACTCAATTTAACACCAACATGGTGAAGCAGATTGGAGGTAACCCCATTTTCGCAATGGGCAGCCTGCTGGTGTTTAAAATCTATTATATAGTTGTTTTCGCTCATTTATCTTTTAGTGTTTCTCTGAAATCGCGCAGCATTTCCACGCTGATTCCGAAAGTTTCTGCATATTTCAGCAGGGTTTCTTCATCAAGCATTTTGAAGCGATCCGGTTTGAGGTGCTTTCTTATCTTTCGTTTAGGCAGACCGACATAATCTGACAGCAGTTTCAGGTCCATCAGGTTCTTTTCCATGTAATAGGCAATAGGGCTGACCTCTCCGGACAGCACACGCTGCCGGGTAAGTTCCACTTCTTCACCGATAACTTCCCAGGCCTGCAGCAAGGCGTCCGTCTTGGGTTGCCAGCCCTTGCTCAGCACTGCCACATAGTTCCCGTTCTCATCAAGTGCGTAGCAGACATCTTCAAAACGACCTTCATTCAAACCCTCATCCTGCGGGACTTCCTTTTTTTTCATGGTTGCTCTGGTTGATCTTCAGTTAAAAAAATCTGCATTTCGCCTTCTGCCGCAAGTTTTCCGTCTACCTCCGCTTTTCCTTTCACTACAGTAGCCTGCATTACTTCATATTCTATAGTTATTGTTGTAACCAATAACGAATCTGCTGAAGGCGTAAAATAAAGCCTGAAGTTTTTAATACTTCCGATAACACCGACCGGGACCTTTTTGTTCGATTCACCCTTTCCGTTTTTCAGGAGATAGCCTGTCCTTGCAGCGGCTGTCTGTGCCATATTTTCCATCAGGCCTGAAGCGGTCAGTCCCATGCTGTTGATGAAAATATTATCCTCGCGGATCGTGAATTGCGATACTACCTGCTTTTCATCACAGGATACCAGGCTGTCGATCATCACCATGGGGTAACGCTGTGGAATCAGATCCAGGATATTATCTTTGGAAACTAGCATAGAATAAATTCAGGTCCGGGTAAAAAGCAAAGATAAGTAAAGATGTCACACTACGGTAAGAAGACCGTAAACGTATGAGAACCTGGCACTTTCAGGAATGCCCAGTAGCAATTTCTGTCCTTTCTTCAGCAAACCCGAGTGAAATATTTCTTCCATCATGAAATAGATCGATGCGGCCCCGACATTCCCCAGCCTGACAAGATTGGTGAACCACTTTTCCTGGGGGATATGAACGCCTTTTTCCATACTGTCGGAATCGATCTTGAAGCGGAAAAATTCGGAAGATATATGAGGCAGGAAATAATCGATTTCAGCCAGGTCAAGGTTTCTCCTTTTCACGATATCAGCCAGGAAAGTATTGCTCATCTGGTAAATATTTTCACCGAGCAGTTTCACATCCTGCCGCAATGAAAACATTGACTTGTTCAGGATATCTTCAGCTTCGAACTCACGCCAGCCTTTGACCGTGCCATCAGCTTGCTTGTCACCACCTGAATACATGCAGGTTTCCAGCTGGTTGGCAAATGAAACCGATTCGATCCAGTCGATACGCAGGGAAAGTCCGTCGGGATTCGGTTTGTTCTGTAATAAGGCAGCCCCGGCGCCATCGGAGAGCATCCAGCGAAGAAATTCTTTCTCAAAAGCCAGGATAGGGTTCTGGTCGAGAAGGTGCAGATTTTCGGTCTCTTTCTCAAATTTATGTGCCTGCATCATGTTGGAAAACAATTCTGATCCAGCACATACTGCATTATTTTTATCGCCTGATTTTATGGCCAGGTAAGCATATTTCATTGCATGCATGCCGGTAGCACAGGAGCCGGAAGGGGAGATGATCTCCAGCGGCTTACCTCCCAGTTCGCCGTGAACCATTGATGTATGAGAGGGTAGTGTCTGATCGGGGGCCGTTGTGCCGCAAGCCAGCAAATCAATATCATTAAAGGTTAACCGGTCGTCAAATAGTCCTTTGATGGCTTCAGCGGTAAGCTGGGCATTGTTATGAGTAGGATTACCATTATCATCAATTGCATAGTAACGCGTTTTGATCTGGTTGTTGCGCAGGATGATCCGTTTCGCCCTGGATGGTTTTCCATCGACCATGCCAAGGAATTTTTCCATCTCTTCATTTTCAACCGGACGGTTAGGTAGGAATTTTGCCAGACGTGTAATGTAAACCTCGTTCATAATATTCAGGCAGCTTCAAAGATTCAATGAGGGCGCAAAGTTAAAATTTTTCCCACACACTGAGACTCCATCTCATTCAATTGAGATGGAGTCTCAGTGGAATGAGATGGAGTCTCAGCTTGTCAAATCCCTGAATATCTTTTGATAACTTTCTTCGCAGCCCCGGGATTGAGAAAGAAAATTAACCGGAAAAGGCCTGAAACAAATGGAGAAATCAGGTAGATGACAGTAAAGAGATAATATTTAAATCCATTCAGCCGGCCTTCCCTGGCCGGATCGTTATATAGCCCCTTTTTTCAGGATCATTTTCGACCAGATGCCGAACATCATCTTCCCCCGCTTTTCGATGTTATAAAGAACAGGGTCGACTTTTACAGCCCTGAGTGCCACAAGCTCTTTTTGCAGGTCTTCAAAATCATGCACTTTAATGGCTGTACTGATGACTTCTCCATACTCTCCCCCTCTCCTTGTCTCCTCTTCCGGTACCCCGGCTGCCGGAAATTTCATTCCCAGCCAGCGGAAAGGCGACTTTTCTCCTTTCATCATCCATCTGACAATCGTAATGACACTCGTCAGGTTCCCCGCCGGATCAGCCATGACGATATTTCCTACCAACCTTCCACCAGCATCGGAAATCATGGCCTTCACCCTCTCCTGTGCCATGATCCACATGTTTCGAACTCCTGAAACCGTGATGACCGGCTTGCCATTCAGCAATTTTTTAGCTTCATCGCATTGCAGGAAAGATGAAACGGGTATCGATGGCGATAAATACCAGACCGTAAAGGCAAGAATGACCAGGTCGTAATCTATCGTAAAATCATTTTGGAAAGGCTTGAGTTTGCAGGGGATTTCTTTTACCGATTCCGGGAAGACCTGGAAGAAGGGCATGCCGTTCCAGGGGAAAGGATAGGAAGGGACAGGTTTGAGTTCTTCGAAGAGGAGCTGGCAATCTTTTTTGAGCGGTTCAGTGATAGAATCGACAATTTGTTTAAGTTGCCCGGTCTGGGTGTAGTATATAATGAGGATCTTTTTCATTTAGAATTGTAATAATATTGTCAAATGTAAATAAATGATCCGTGTACATCCGTAATATCCGTGTCATCCGTGTGCCGTAATAGAACACGGATGACACGGATGCGACGGATTTCCGCGGATTATTTTATTTCCAGAAAGCATAATAGTTAAACCACTGCTCCGGGTATTTTTCAAGCATCGACTCTAATGCTAAAATATAATCCTTCAATACCGGCATTAAATCTTCTGAACTTATTCTTTTCCCTTCGGGGATGTCGTATTTCTTTGGCGGCGTTGCATAAAAATGATAGTGCTTCCGGCCGGCTTTCATCGCGAAAGCAAAGCTCACCGGTGCATTCATCCGCAGGGCCAGGTAGAACGGCCCTTCCGGGAAGCGTGCCTCTCTGCCCATAAAAGTGGCCGTCAGGGTTTTCATCCCTTCCATGAAGCGGTCGCCGTGGATGGCGATCAGTTCCCCGTTGTCCAATGCCTGCCGGATGGATATCAGGTGCGAAAGGTCGTCCTTCAGCGGGATGACCTTGAAATTCCTGTCTTTCATGACAGCTTCAAGGTAATGCTTGATCCGTTGGTGTTCAGCGTCGAGCATCACCAGGTTCATGGTCTTGTGTATCCGGTCCGATTTTTTCCCGGCCATCTCCCAGTTGCCGATATGGGCGCTTATCATAAAGCCGCCCCGGTCCATCGCTGCCAGGTGTTTTTCATCTTCAAGGTCGAAAGTGAACTTATTTGCCAGTCCGGAATAGATTGCCACTTTATCGATCAGGATCTGGCCGAAAATATAATAGTTGCGGTAAACGGCCCATCTTGACTTACATGAGGAATAATTATGGATATTCCTGAAATAGTTAAAAATGAATAGGTTAGATTTTCGGCTAAAAATAAAATAATAGAAGGAAACGAAGTATAGGAGGAAATAAGCTGGCGACAAACCAAAGTATTGCAGGATAAATACGAAGATCTGGTGACCTAGCAGTCCGCCGCGGGTTTTGCCCTGCCAGGTGGCCATGGCTAATTCTGGTTTTGGATGCGCTGGTAAATGTAATCGTAGAACTGGCCGAGCGTTTTGATGGAAGCCATTTCTTCCCCTTTCAATTTAAAACCATAGCTTTTCTCAATGATCACCACGATGTCGACGAAATCGAGGCTGTCAATGCCAATCTCTTTCCAGGAAGCTTCGGGATTGATCATATGCTCCTCAATCTCAAACTCCTCGATCAAAAAACCATTGATTTCTCCTATGATTGTATTCTTCTCCATTTTCCCTTGTTCAAGTTGCTGCTTTTGGGTAAACAAAAATAAGGAAATTTTGTTGAAAAGATGAAAAAAAAGTCATTGGTTCCGACCAATGACCAATGACCAATGACCAATGACCAATGACCAATGACTAATGACCCCTGACGATCAAAGTACTGTTCGTCCCGCCAAACCCAAATGCATTGGATAGGAAAATGTTGAATTTCTGGTTGATTGTTTTATCCGCGATCTTCAGCTTTGCAGAACATTCGTCAGGGTTTTCGAAGTTGATGTTAGGGGCGATGAAACCGTTCTGCATCATCAGGATGGAATAGACCACTTCACTGGCACCTCCCATCCACATCTCGTGGCCGGTCATCGATTTGGTGGAACTGACCCAGGGTTTTGAATCGCCAAATACCAGGTGTAACGCTTCGGCTTCTTTGGCGTCGCCAACAGGGGTGGAAGTGGCGTGCGCGTTGATGTATTCAATGTCTTTTGCCAGCAGGCCAGCGTCTTTTATAGCCATCTTCAGCGCTTTTACCGGCCCGTCGAGATTGGGCACGGAAATATGATCGCCATTGGAGGAAAAACCGTAACCGATCACTTCTGCAAGGATCTTCGCTCCTCTTTTCATGGCTGATTCGTAGCTTTCCAGAACAAGCGTCGCGGCCCCGCCGCTTGGCACCAGGCCGTCACGGTCGCGGTCAAATGGACGGGATGCTTTCTGAGGCTCATTTTCCCTGACAGAGAAAGCATTCAGGGCATCAAAATTCCCCATCGACTCGAAGTTGACCTCCTGCCCACCGCCGGTAATAATGCATTCCTGTAATCCGCTTCTGATGAGATAATAAGCAATGCCGATCGCGTGCGAACCGCTTGCACAGGCGCCGCTGACGGTGAGGTTTATTCCTTTCAGCTTGAAAATTACCGACAGGTTCATCGATATGGTGGAATTCATCGTCTGGAAGATCAGTCCTGATCCAACCATCGCGGTGTCTTTCTTTTCCCGCATGATGTCGATCGTTTCAATCACAGGAACCGCTGAACTGTCGTTGCCGAATAAAATGCCGGCTTCGATTTTATCCAGGTAATCCTGGTCGATGCTGGCCTGTTTCAGTGCCTCAACGGTCGACAAATAAGCAAATTCGGCCTGTTGCGCCATGCCGATCCGCTGCCGCCTGTCGAGCAAACCTTTTAGCTGCGGTCTTTCAATGATCCCGGTCAGGCCCGAACGGAAGCCCATTTCCTTCCGAACCGGATCAAAACCCACCCCGGATTTTCCCAGGTACAGTGATTCCCTGACTTCATCGAGATTCCTCCCGATCGTCGAGTAAATGCCCATACCTGTGATTACAACTCGACGCATTTTAAGTATTGAGGTTTAAGTTCGGGATTAAATAATTCAACATTCAACATTCAACATTAAGTATACAGCCCTCCATTAACCGACACAACCTCACCGGTTATATAACTTGCTCTGTCACTTGCCAGAAATGCCACCACTTCCGCTACTTCTTCAGGTTCGCCAAAACGGTTCAGCGGAATTATCGACTTAAGTTCATTCTCATTCAGGTCTTTCGTCATGTCGGTCCTGATAAAACCGGGTGCAACAGCGTTTACCGTAATATTTTTCTTCCCGATTTCCTGCGCCAGGGCTTTGGTTGCGCCTATAACACCGGCCTTGGCCGCTGAATAATTAGTCTGGCCGGGAAGGCCTTTAATCCCCGAAAGGGAAACCACGTTCACGATCCGGCCGTACCTGTTCACCATCATATTTTTAACCAGTTTACGGGTAATATAAAAGAAACTGCCTAGATTTGTCTCGAGTACATCTTTCCATTCAGAATCTATCATAAAAACAAGCAGGTTATCACGACGGATACCGGCATTATTGACGAGGCAGGCAATGTAAGCTTCAGGGTGTTTTTCAGCCCAGCTATCGAGGGCTTTTTCAGTTTCTTCTTTTACGCTGACATCAAACGGGAGAAGCTCCGCTTCACCGCCTTTGCCTGTAATAATCTCCTGCGTATGCCTTGCCTCTGTCTTCGCTGGATTTATAATTGATGATCACAGGGTAACCCAATTCAGCCAGTTTCAGGCAGACAGCCCTGCCGATTCCCCTGGATCCCCCGGTGACCAACGCGTATTTCTTCATCTAATCAATATTCAAACTGTTATGGCTGATGTATTCATTCATCTTCCGTATATCCGGCGACATGACATGATCCTGGCTAAAGACGGGGACTTCCGCCCTTAACTTGTGATAAAGATCCCTGGTGAATGCCGACATTTTATCTTCTATTTGTAAATAATCCACAGCCTGTAATAAAGTCAGCAGGTGGATCGACATAACCTCATAGCTGTTTTCAATGACCTGGCAGGTCATCAGTGCAGCGTTGGTGCCCATGCTGACCATGTCCTGGTTGTCATTGTTGGTGGGGATGCTGTGAACATAAACCGGGTTGCAGAGCACCTGGTTTTCGGCAACGGTGGAGGTGGCCGTAAACTGTGTCCCCTGCATGCCAAGATTTAATCCCAGGACCCCAAGGTTCACAAAAGGAGGTAGTTTGCCGTTCAGTTTGTCGTTCATTAAAAAGCTCAGCTGCCGTTCTGCTAACATAGAAAGTTTAGTGACGGAGATTTTCAGTTTATCCATTTCAAGAGATACATAATCTCCATGGAAATTCCCGCCATGGTATACATTCCGGTTGCGGAAGTCGATAACAGGGTTGTCATTTACCGAATTGATCTCATTCATCACGACTTTTTCAGCGGCATGAATGGTATCGGTTATAGGGCCAAGTATCTGGGTAATACACCGTAATGAGTAATACTCCTGTATTTTTTTGGTGAAAACCGTTTCACCGTTTGTGCCGTTGAACAGGTCGTCTGCTCTTTTCCTGGTGAGACTGCTGTCGTGAAGTATCTTTTGCAGTTTTCCGGTGATCTCCATCTGGCCCGGGTGCAATTTGACGCGGTTCAGTTCCAGGGAGAAATGATCATCATAGCTTTCCACAACTTCGTTGATCAGTGCCGAGGCGGCCACTGCCCAGTCGAGCAGCTGGCGGGCATAAATCACGTTGATGATGCCGATGCCTGACATGGCGGAGGTGCCGTTGATCAGGGAAAGCGCTTCGCGGATATGCATTTTTATTGGCTCCAGCCCGGCCTGTTTCAAAGCTTCGGATGTATCCATGAGCTTGCCGTGAACCGTAACTTCACCTTCACCGATCAGGGCTAAGGCCAGGTGGGCAAGTTGAACCAGGTCGCCGCTGGCGCCGACGCCGCCATGCCGGGGTATGACAGGGGTAATGTCGTGGTTGATGAAATCACGGAGTAATTCCACGACTGAAGGATGAATGCCGGAATAGCCTTTCATCAGCGTATTGAGCCGGGCAACCATCAGGGCTTTCACGTGTATCTCATCGATAGGTTTTCCTGCACCGGCCGCATGGCTGCGGATCAGGTTGTACTGTAAAGTAAGCCTGTCATGTTCTTTGACTTTGTATTGCGACATCGGGCCCAGTCCGGTATTGATGCCGTAAATGATCTTATCTTTTGAAAAATCCTTTAGAAACTCATAGCTGTCGGTAACAGCCTGAAGCGCATCCGAATCAAGTGCTACAGGCACCTGGTGAAAAATGATCTGCCGGAAATCTTCCAGGCACAAATCCCTTCCTCCGATAATGATCATCTCTTAAATTTTCCGCAAAGTAAGTAAAAATAGTTGGTCATTAGTCATTAGTCATTGGTCATGGTCTTTCAAAATGCTAAATGAGAAATGAGAAATGCGCAATGATTCTAGTCCCGCCTTCCCATGAAGATCATGATGTAATAAAGCAATGTAGCCAGTGAGCCTAAAGCAGCCACAACATAAGTGTAAGCGGCCCAGCGTAATGCATCTTCTGCCTTGTCATGATTCTGCACATTGGTGATCCCGCTGGTGTTCAGCCAGACCAGTGCCCTTTTTGAGGCGTTGATCTCAACCGGAAGTGTGATGAAACTGAACAGGGTCGTCAGGCCAAACAGGACGATGCCAATCAATAAAACGGAAGGCATGGTTTGAACAAGTAAAATTCCGGCCAGCAATACCCACTGCACCCATTTCGAAGTAAAACTTACCACGGGGACAAGTTTTGAACGCATTTGCAGGAAACTGTAAGCTGTGGCATGCTGCACGGCATGTCCGCATTCATGTGCGGCAATTGCTGCAGCGGCCACGTTGCTGCTGTTGTAAACCCCTTCGCTCAGGTTTACGGTCTTATTCATCGGGTTGTAATGGTCGCTCAGCATGCCGGGAGTGGAAACCACCTTGACATCCATGATGCCATTGTCGTGCAGCATCTTTTCAGCCACTTCTTTCCCCGTAAGGTTGTAATTAATAGGGACTTTTGAATATTTCTTGAATTTTGATTTGAGCTGCCATGAGATCAGCCAGCTCAACAGCATGAAAACGCCGAATATGATCCAGATTGGTGCTATCATAGAATTAAAAATTAAAAATTAAAAATGAAGATGAAACATTGAAACATTGAAACATTGATTCATCAATTTTGTTGCCAGTTTGTTTAATTATGTTTATCAGACAGTTTGGCAGTAAAATTTGATGCAAAGGTCGGAAAGATATTGATAAGTTCGCAAAATCTCTAAATCATGCTGGCTAACAGATTCCTCGTCGCTGCGCTCCTCGGAATGACGCATTAACCGGGAAATTGAAGGAAGAGCGGCGCGGCTGGCTAACAGATTCCTCGTCGCTACGCTCCTACCAATGACAAGTTATATAAATGACTGATTTACAAATAGCAACAGCACTCCGGAGGAGTGCAATATTAATAGCAATGACGGGAGAAACGCAACAATGCCCCTCCCTTTGGTGATTTGTTTTAATGTGAAAAGGTTTCACAGGGAGGGGTTGGGGAGGGAAAGCACGTTCCATGTTCCCACCCCTTGATCCCCTCCCTTGCCAATTTCGTCTGAAAAATACGGATTTTCGCGGGAGGGGAAAATTATATGGTGATTCCGGGTCTGCTATTAATATTACACTCCTCCGGAGTGAATTCGAAAAACCAAATTAACGGTTATCAATACCAATGGCTAGAAAATTCAAAAGTTGGTTATTTAATTTCTTGTCATCTCATATTGTGGAGTTTGTAAAAGTCTTATAACTCGGAATGACGGAGCAGACACGTAAAAGGAAGAGCGGCGCGGCATCCGTCATCTCCACGAAAACGGAAAACCACAACATGCCGCGCCGCTCTTCCTTTTTTAATATCGAAGCCACGTCATTCCGCCGAAGGAGGGATCAGTGATATTCATATTAAGATTTCAGCCATTTTGCTTAAATTTGTAATTCACCGGGATAAAAGAATCATAAAGATAATGACAATATGAAAAAGCTAATCCTGTATCCTATCTTATTGGTCTTTGCCTTAGCCTTTGATGCATGTGACAAGGATAACGAAAAGCAATTCAACACCCTGAAAATTACCGAAGGTGAATTTGAGGGATACGAACATGAGTTCTCTCCAAACCTTGGATTCTGGTCAGTGGCAAATGAGACCACCTGGTATGTCCACCTGGTCCTCGGGGACGACAACAACATGGCATCAGGAGGGGAAAACATCATGAGCATGGTGTTTTATCGCACCGGGGCCCCGCAGGTCACATTTCCGAGTGCAGAAGGCCAATGGATTGAGTTCGGCATAAATATCGACGGCCTGGTTTATCATTTCCGGCATGAAAGTGCGGTATTGACTATTTATTCAATCGACGAAACCCACTTCGAAGGCCTCTTAACCGGACAATTCCAGGAAGTTTGCATCAAGTCCATGAAAATCAATATCAGCATGGAAATCAGCATTCCCATGCAGCAAATCTAAGCCATTAACCTGCCATGCTCACCTCTGAGAGCTTCTTTAAGCCGTAAGCCACAAGCTACAAGCCGCAAGCCACAAGCCTCTTACCGTCATACCGTCATACCGTCTTACAGTCCTACAGTCCTATTCTCTCTCTTTCAGTGCTTCAATCTCTTTCTTCAGAAACTCGATCTCTGCCTGCTGCTCCTGGACAGCTTTCACCAGGGGAACGACAAATTCAGCATATCGTAAGCCATACTGACCGTTTTCATCAGCCGGTTTATCAATACCGGAAAAGTTGAAGCCAAGTGATTTGGCTACAGCTTCCACTTCCTGCGCGACGAAACCGGTATATCTTATGTTTTCATTTTCATAGCTTCGTAATGACTCTTCTGAAGGTGTTTTTCCCCGGTCAGCATCCAGTTTGTGAAGATCGTAACGATAGCTGACAGGTCGAAGTTCCATGATAAAGGCCAGCCCTTTGATATCTTCAGAGACATCGGCCTTATACCTTCCGTCAGACAGTGTTGACCAGCCCACCTGACCACCAATACTTGTCATCGCGTTATTACCGATCCTGACGGTATTGGTACCGCCGATTGTCACATCGAGGCCTATTGCAACGGAATTGCTATAGGTAAGGGTACCACTGTTCCCGATCATTTTTCCTATCCAGACATTATCATAGCCTGTTGAGATGTTTTTCCCGGTTTCTTCCCCGATTACCACGTTGCCATAGCCGGTGGTCATAAGCCCGCCGGCCATATAACCGATGGCGACATTAGAAACCAGATTGGAACCTGATGAATTGTTTCCAAGTGCCTGATAGCCCACAGCAACATTTTTAGTTCCCGTACTATTATTTGTGAGGGCATCGAAACCCATGGCAACATTATTGCCCCCTGATGTTGTGTTCAGCATGGCATAAGCCCCAAGTGCAGTATTGTTTGACGCTGTTTCATTAACGTTAAGTACTTGGAATCCGATAGCAGTATTGCTGGTCCCAGTAGTATTACCGGAAAGTGCACTACTTCCGAAAGCTGAATTATTGGTTATAGAACCTCCACCTTTTCCAACGTTAACGCCATTTATATAGGCGTCACCGCCAGCTACAGTCAGCTTTGCAGATGGCGTGGTAGTTCCAATAGCAACACTTCCTGCATTATAATAGACATCACTCCCATTGGTTACCCATTGTGAAGAGACATTATTCTGCCAATCAACCCCATTGGCTATTCTGGTCAGCACCTGGCCGGTCGTACCGCTGGAATTATTATAATCATACAAGTAGGCACGCAGGCGGACGTTCCCGGAAACATCAAGTGGTTGGCCCGGATTGGTCGTTCCTATTCCCACATTGGCACCATTGCCAAGGATCAGGGTATTTGAATAAGCTAATGAGACATTAGCCCCAACGGCGGTGCTATTGGTGATATTGCCATCAGTATAGGTAGTATACGCCCCGAGGAAAGTATTTGAATTCCCGGCAAGAGCTATGGAGGAATGTTTTCCGGCATCTATACCAGCCCCTGTATTTGCCCAGCCTGCCTGGTTATTGTACAATGCACTGAGACCGTAGGCAGTATTATCGTATCCTGTAGTATTATAATAAAGCGCCTGGTAGCCGTTGGCTGTGTTACCGGCGCCTGAAGTGCAGGAAAACAGGGCCTGGTCACCCATGGCTGTATTTTTCTGGCCCGTATTGTTAGCAGATGTGGTGCTTCCTCTCAATGCTTCATATCCGACAGCTGTATTGTATGTTGCCCTTCCGGTAGTCCGGTCGTCGGCGTAATATAAAGCATGGTAGCCAAAAGCAGAACTCCGGTAATTGCCTTTATTGTAATACAGGGCAGCACTGCCATTCGCAGTATTATAATAGCCGGTGATATTGCTGTACAGCGCCTGGTTACCGATGGCTGAATTATGATAACCTGTCGTATTTGAATATAATGCCTGATAACCGTTGGCCGTATTGTTATATCCTGATGAATTCAGGTTCATGGCCTGGTCGCCAACAGCCGTGTTATATTGCCCCGTGTTGCTGGCCGTATCGGTGCTTCCTCTCAGGGCTTCATATCCGAGCGCCGTGTTGTATGCGTCTCTTCCTACGGTCTGGTTATCTGCATGCGCCATGGCTTTATAGCCGACGGCCGTGTTCCGGTTGTTAGCATTGTTGGAATAAAGGGCGCTGAAACCAACAGCCGTGTTGTAGTCACCTGTGGTATTCCTCCCGATTGCCTGGGCCCCATAAGCTGTATTTCGAATCCCGGTGGTGTTGTTTAAAAGTGTAATATATCCAATTGCAGTATTAAGATCACCCTCTGTGTTTTGTGATAATGCATAATAACCGTTTGCCGTGTTATAATCTCCTATGGTGTTGGCATGCATCGCTTCGTCTCCTATTGCAGTATTCATTTTGCCAGAGGTGTTAGAATAAAGCGCTTCATTTCCCAAAGCGGTATTCGAATAGCCATCCGTATTGTTTTTCAATGTATTGTAACCGCCTGAAGTATTTTGAAACCCAGTCGTATTGGCAAATAAGGCTTTGGACCCTACTGCGACATTCTTCCTTGCATGGTAAATATTTTCGGGATCAGCGCCAATGCCATTATTATAGAGCGCTGAATCCCCAATCGCAACCAGGTTGCTGCGGAAGCTGCTGCTGTAAAGAGCTCCGTAACCAACGGCAACATTGGAATTGCCTGTGGTATTGCTCCATGCTGCATCTTTCCCGATGACTGTATTCCTGCTGCCATTTTTATTCGAAACAAGGGAAGCACCTCCTACAGCTACATTATTTATTCCTGATGTATCACTGGTCATCGACTGATATCCAATGGCCACATTCCAGGTGCCGTTTTTATTGGATTGCATGGTATAGCCTCCGACAGCAGTGTTAAACTGGCTGCTCCTGCTTGCCATCATCGCATTGAACCCCATAGCCGTATTGCCTGATCCTGTTGAATCCGAACCCAGGGCGCCACTGCCAACAGCAACGTTCCATGACCCTTTTGCAAACATTAATGTACCTTGCCCCACTGAGGTATTATGAGAGCCTGTAGTCCCAAGCCATTGCGAAGTTGCACCGATAGCGGTATTGAAATTGCCATTCGTATTGAATTTTAAAGCGGAACTTCCTACAGCGGTATTTTGTGATCCGGTGCTGGCCGAGAGGGCATAATATCCGATCCCGGTATTGGCGCCTGCATCCTGGTTGGTAGCCCCGGCATTATAACCAATGTAAATATTGTGCTTATCTCCTGACAGGTCCATATTCTTCCCGGCTCCTTCGCCAATCATCACGGATCTGCTGTTGTTCAGAATTTCAATGGCCTGTGTGGTAATCCGGTATTTCTCCGTTTCATCAAACAGGATGTACAGCGTATCATCATGCCCTCCGTCGTACTTGAAGGTCAGCCAGCTGTCGCCATCGATGTCATACAGCGTATTGCTGTTCGCATTGTCGATAAGCTGCCGCCAGGCCCCTGTCCCCGGACCGGTAGATATGTAGTAATAAAAACAGTTGCAACCCGTGTTAAATACCAGCAGACCGTGGGCCGGGTTTGGCATACTTGTGATTTGCCCGTTATCGAGCCTGGGAATGAGAA
Organism: uncultured Bacteroidales bacterium; assembly: GCA_963701785.1. Lineage (GTDB taxonomy): Bacteria > Bacteroidota > Bacteroidia > Bacteroidales > JAGOPY01 > JAGOPY01. The sequence goes on from CAVPBC010000004.1 coordinate 356,073, forward strand.
TCCCTTTGGAATTGCTGCTCACATCCAGCATCGCCGAAGCGGCAGGCGCAGCGCCTGTGGTATTGATGGCCACGCCCTGCTGGGCCAGGAGATCGTTTTGAAGAGTAACGTTCAGAAGTAATAGTGCAATAAAAAGAAATCTGATTTTCATAGTTTTGATTTTTATTGGTTAATAAGATTATTTAGTTAATATAGTTATTCACACAATCCTGTAAACAACTTCCCGTCCTATAGTCTTACAGTCTTACAGTCTACCTTATTGCCGTTCTTCCCTCAACCGCTCTATCTCCTCCTGTTGCTGTTTCATGGTATTTTTCAGCATCTCGATCTCGGCCTGCTGCTGCTGTATGGCATTGATGAGCGGGATGACCATTTCGCCGTAGGCGAGGTTCATGGTTTTATCAGGATTGTCATCAATGATCAGTCCGCTGAATTCCAAACCGAGTTCATCGAGCGTCTGCTGCACATCCTGGGCGATCAGGCCATCCCTTCTTCTTTTATTTTCATCTTCAATATAGTTATAGGAGACGGTCTTTAATTTCATGATAAAATCCAGCCCAAGGTCATTTTTATACATGATGTTTTCCTTGAATCTCTCGTCAGACCAGTTTGACCAGGCTCCATAACCGCCAACCGTTGTCGCACTGCTGTTGCCGATCACGATTTTATTGCTGGCGTCCACCGAAGCGCCATAACCGATGGCAGACGCATTGCTCAGATTGTTAGAGGTTACATTGGCATTATAGCCGATAACAGTGTTGTTATTGCCAATCGTGTTGGTCGACATCGCGCCTCTTCCAACCGCCACATTCCCGCTGCCTGAAGTGTTGGCCGACATGGCCGCATCGCCCACGGCGGTGTTGGAGGTGCCGGTATTGGAAGCTGGAGCGGTGCCCCCATATAAAGCCCTGTAACCAATGGCCGTATTGAAGGCATCGACGTTCGATGCCGTATTGTCCGCGTAATACATGGCTTCTATCCCAACTACGGTATTTCTTCTTTTCCCGACATTATTGTATAGAGACTGGTAGCCCACAGCCAGATTGGAACCACCGGAAGTTGTTGCGTACATAGCTTGATAACCTACGGCTGTTGAATATGACGCACCCAAATTGTTTACCATTGATGAGGTTCCGACGGCGGTATTATAGCTACCCGTTCCGTTGGCCTGCAAGGCAAATGCGCCACACCCGGTATTGCTGCTGCCGGATGAATTCACGCTGAGTACCTGGTCGCCGATAGCGGTATTTTCCTGGCCTGTATTGGCGGACGGGGTGCTGCTTCCGACGAGCGCCTGGAAGCCAACCGCCGTATTGTATGTCGATCTTTCATTTACAGTGCGGTTGTCGGCATAATACATGGCCATGTAGCCAATGGCCGTGCTCCGGTCATTTTCTTTGTTGCTGTAGAGGGCGCCATATCCCATGCCGGTATTTTGCTCTCCTGCTGTATTCTGGTACAAGGCCTGGGCACCGATACCGGTGTTGTAGTTTCCGCTAGTATTGACCCAGAGAGCTACATCGCCAACGGCGGTATTGTATTGCCCAATGTTGGAAGAGGCACTGGTGCTGCCCCGCAAAGCTTCATAACCCATTGCCGTGTTGAATGTTTCTCTTACGGATGTGTTTTGATTGTAGGCATAATACATTGCCCCATAGCCGATAGCGGTGCTGCGGCTGTTGGCTTTGTTAGTATAGAGCGCGCCATTGCCGGTTGCTGTATTATAATTGCCTGAAGTGTTGGCATACAGGGCACCGCTGCCAAAAGCCACATTTTGTTTTCCTGATGAATTGGAGTAAAGTGACTTGAAGCCATTCGCCGTGCAGGAATCCCCGGCCGCATTGTAATACATGGCCTGGTCACCAACTGCTGTATTATAACGGCCAGTGTTGAGGCTTGAACTCGCACTACCTCTTAGTGCTTCATAGCCGACCGCAGTATTATAGGTATCACGGCCATCATCACGGTTGTCAGCGGCTGCCATCGCCGAATACCCGATCGCCGTACTCCGGGAATTATTTTTATTGGCTTCAAGAGCATAACTTCCTATTGCCGTATTAAAATCCCCTGTTTCATTTAACCGGAGGGACCAAAAACCCAGTGCAGTATTAGCATGACCAGTAGTATTATGTGAGAGCGAAAACGAGCCGATTGCAGTAATATGATAACCGTCGATATTATCTTCCATTGCCTGTGCTCCCACAACAACATTATATTCTCCAAAGGTATTGCTTTTCAAAGCATAATACCCCATAGCCGTGTTAAAATGACCACCATCGTTTGATGACAAAGACCGGAAACCGGAAGCCGTATTGCCATTCCCGTATGTGTTGGAATGTAATGCTTTGGCTCCTGCAGCCACGTTCATGGATCCGGAAGTGTTATTTTTCAACGCTTCAAAACCGACAGCAATGTTATTATGACCGGTGTTACTGGCATAAAGTGCCTTGGATCCCACGGCTACATTATTTGTAGCTTGTTCTTCCCCGCTGGCAGTCAATCCGTTTGAAAACAGCGCAGAATCCCCAATGGCGACCAGGTGACCGCGGATTGTATTCGATACCAGCGCTTCATTACCTATTGCAATATTTGAATTACCGGTGGTATTGTTGACAAGAGCTGCAATGCCGATCCCGATGTTGTAATAACCGGTCGTATTGTTTGCCAGGGCATTATTCCCGAAGGCATTATTCCCTATACCCATTGTATTGTCCAGCAGCACATTGTAACCAACGCCAGTGTTATTGATCCCCCCATTCGTTGAGTAAAGCGCCTGATAGCCAACAGCCGTATTCCAGTTGCCGCCCTGGTTGGAATACATCACCTGGTATCCAATGGCCGTGTTACGCTCTCCCTGTGTGTTGTTGAACAGCGACCTGGATCCAAGTGCAGTATTCTCGTATCCTGAAGTATTGCTCTTCATCGACTTAGAGCCTACTGCGGTATTGCCAGCAGAAGTGTAATAAGGCGATTCCGGCACACCCTGACTGTTGCTGTATAATGCCGAATCCCCGATAGCCACCAGGTTGCTGCGGAAGGTGTTATTATGCAATGCATTGATCCCTATGGCCACATTAGCATTCCCGGTTCCATTATTATTTAAGGCATACCTTCCAACCGCCACGTTGCGGCTTCCACTGGCGTTAAATGCAAGAGCCTGCATGCCAACAGCTGTGTTTGAAATACCCGCAGTATCGTTTAACATGGTCCAGCTGCCAACAGCAACATTAGAGCCTTTATTGTTTTTCTTCAATGACTGGTGCCCTATTGAAGTATTATGTGTCCCTGTGATTCTTTCACTCTGAGATTCATAACCCACTGCCGTATTGCTGCCACCCGCGTTCATGTCCTGCAATGCATAAGCCCCGACCGCGGTATTATAGGCTGAATTTATCGACTGATTTCCTGAAAGGTGACCGATATAAGTATTGTAATTATCCGTTCCGTCATCGTTAACCCCGGCACCTTCCCCGATAAAGACAGAACCTCCATTGTTCAATTGCTCAATTGCTTTAGTTGTGATCCTGAATTTTTCCGTCTCATCAAAAAGTATATAAAGCGTATCGTCGTGCCCGCCGTCATACTTGAAGGTCAGGTAACTATCACCATCAATGTCATAAAGCGTGTTGCTGTTGGCGTTGTCGATGAGTTGCCTCCATGCCCCTGTGCCTGGCCCGGTCGAAATGTAATAATAGAAACAATTGACGCTTGTGTTAAATACCAGAAGTCCGTGCGCCGGGTTCGGCATACTGGTGATTTGCCCGTTATCGAGCCTGGGAATCAGCATCCCTTTGGAATTGCTGCTCACATCCAGCATGGCAGAAGCAGCAGGGGCAGCTCCTGTCGTGTTGATGGCCACGCCCTGCTGGGCATATAAACATGTAGTCATCAGCAAACAGGTAATCGTAACAATGATTAGAATTTTGGTTTTCATTTTATTGATTTTTTTATCGGTTTGATTTTTTTGTTATTCCTTCTTGCTGATTCAGTTTTTCCTTATTTCTCAATGCTTTAATCAGCCGGTACAGGGCCGTGTTTTCATCCTGTATCCGAACAAGCATCTTTTCCAGCTCTTTTATCAATTCTATTTCATCGTTCTTTTTCAAAACACTTCATATTGCTGATTCGTCTTAAAGTCATGTAAAATTATAAGGCCAATCTGCATAAAGCAAATTTTACACTGATACATTATTAATACAAAAGGAAAAAAAGTCATTTGTCAAGAACCAAGAACCAAGAACCAGGAACCAGGAACCAGGAACCAGGAACCATTGACTCAAAGCGAAGACAGGAAATTCACCAAATTCTCTTCCGTCTGGTCAATTCCCAGTTTCTTCCGCATGCGGGTGCGGGCGACATTGATACTGTGCACACTCTGGTGGGTAATTGCGGCAATGTCCTTGGTTGTCATATTCAGTTTAAGGAAAGCGCAAAGTTTCTTTTCATTGGGGCTTAAATCAGGAAAACGGGAATTCAGTTTTTGATAGAAATCTTCATGGATCTGCGTAAATCGGAGCTCAAATTCGGTCCAGTTCTTCTCCCGCTCTATATTCTGCAATTTGCGGACCATGTGGTTCAGGCTTGAATGGTCCTCTCCCGAAGTAATGGCATCTTCAAGGGTCTCAGCTATTTTTGCGACGGTTTCATTATTCTTAATAATGCACATGGCATTGTAAGTGAGCTCTTTATTCCGTTGCTCAAGGTCCATTTTCAGTTTTTCGTTTTCCTTTTCAGCATGCAGGCGGCGGTTCTGGTTTCCCCGCAGCCTGACCAGCAGGCCCAGCAGGAGGATGACTAAAAGAAGGGCGGAAAGGGAGAAGATCAGAACAATGACGGTATGCCTTTTTTTTGACAGTTCATTATCTTTCCGCAATAATTCATTTTCCTGTTGTTTTTTATCCAGCTCATATTTCGCATTAAACTCGGCTACTTTTTTCAGGCTTTCCGCATTAAACACGGAATCATTCAGTGTCACAAACTCATGGAGGGAATGGAAGGCTTTCTGGTACTGGCATGATTCCCGGTAAAGCCTGGAAAGATAATCGAGACTGTTCATCAGGAACCTTATAAATCCATGTTTACGGCTGATATCAGCACTTTGTAAGAATGATTTCTCGGCTTTTGCGTAGTCTTTTTTTTGCAGGTAACAGCGGCCCAGGTCGTTCAACGCAGTTGCACAATAGGAAGGAAGATCGTTTTTTAAAAAATATTCGAGCCCCTTGTCCAGGAAGGTAATAGCTGTATCCGGCTCCTGCATTTCCATATATGTGCTGCCGATATTGGCCAGTCGTAATGCCACCTTTTCATCACTGTCGCGTTTCTTGTCAATCTGAAGCGCCAGTTCAAAATATTCGAGCGCCCTGTCATACCTGCCCCACCCTTTATAAACCAATCCCAGGCTGTTATAGCGGATGGCCATTTTATCCTCATTATTCAGTTTACGGTCGATGGCAAGGGCCCGCTCTAAATAATCGACGGCTTTATCAAACATTCCCCACGATTCGTAAACCCGCCCGATGGTATTCAGGTCTATTGCAATGATGGCTTCATCCCCAACCTCAAGGTCAATGGCCAGCGCTTCTTCCATATATACCAGCGCCTCTTCGTAAAAGCCCTGGATTGTCTTTAGCTGGGCAATGTTGGCAAGGTTGGCGGCGATTTCATCTTTTTGCCCGGTCTCCCGGGCAATTTTCAGGGCCTTTTCATAAAAACCAAGAGCAATAAGTTTCTGATCAAGAGCGTCATACATATATCCGAGGTTGCCCAGTATATTGATATGTTCAGGCGTTTGATCGTTCCCAGATAAAATGTCGATGTCAACGGCAACCAGGTAGTTTTTAATTGCTTCGGGCAGGTCATCCAGATAAAAACAGGCCTCTCCGAAAAGAAAATAGGCTCTTGAAGCTGCAACCGGATCTTCGTCTTTGTCGATCAACTGCAGGGCATCCTGCAGCATTTCAATCGCTTTACCAGGCTGATCTTCTATAATTTCCTGTGCCTGGTCCAGTAATTCCCGGTAGTTTTCCGGAGATAAAGGTTTGGCTGAGATTCTCTCAAATGGTTTATGGAAAGTGAGAATGAGTATAGTAAAGGAGAAGACAAACAGGGTCTTTTTCATAGTCAGCAATAATCCCGACATCTAAAATAGTAAATTCATAGCATTACCGGGAAACTAAAAAATAAAAAAAGCCCGCCGGTATGATTGGCGGGCTTCCCTTGCTTTTGCTGAAATAACTATTCATTAGCCATGATGCCGTCATATTTCTTCAGCACCGGAGGGTGCGGCCTCGGCCTCGGCCTGAAAAAACTGATCCAGTTCATGCGGGAACCCAGGATGCGGTAAATCGCTCCATTGTATACAACCTCCACAACATACAGTTGCTCGATCTTGTTCAGGAATATCGGGTCGACCTGCTGGTAGATGGCGGTGACCAGTCCCGGGATTTTAACAGCCCTGTCAAAAGTCATACTGACAACCTTCTTGGGCTTACTCTTGAATTCGTCTGCGTTTGCGAGACTTACCATTGTGCAGGCAACTATTGCCGCGATCAATGCAAACTTTAAAGCTTTCATGATAACCTCCGTTTTTTAATGATGGTTTGTTTTGATTTTAAATACTGAAAGAACTTTTTTTAAATTTGATGAAACAAAGTTAGGGTGACCTGAAATCCTGAACATGGCAGATAATTGTGATAATAATTTTTAGTGGATTTCATGGATAGCTGACCGCCGGTGGCTGGCATGAAATATACTTTTTGGAAAAATCTGATTTAATGTTTATATTTGTATGCCAACAAACCCAACCCAATCATGATCAACATCCTAATTGCAGACGACCATCAGCTACTTATCGATGGCATTAAAGCGACCCTGGCCGGTATTGAGGATATCAATATTGCTGCTGAAGTGTACAATGGGTACCAGGTCCTTGAAAAACTCGAATCAGGTCTTCCTGTTGATATCATTCTCATGGATATCAATATGCCAAAGCTCGACGGACTGATCTGCACAAAAATGGTCCACAAAAAATTTCCCCATGTCAGGATCATAGCCCTCTCGCAGTATGACGAAAAACGTTTTGTGAAACAAATGGTAAAAAACGGGGCTTCAGGTTACCTTTTAAAAGATTCCGGTAAGGATATCCTTGTGAAAGCTATCAGGACCGTACATGGAGGTGAGAGCTATTATTGCGAGCGGCTTTCCCTGAGGATGATCAGCCAGGAGCTCAAAATGGAGGACACGAAATCCCTTTTTCCTAAACTAACCGACCGGGAAATAGAGATTTTACGGCTCATAGGCAGGGAGTTGTCGAGCCAGGAAATAGCCGACAAACTGTTTATCAGTTTTCATACTGTTGAAAGTCACCGCGCCAACCTGATGAGCAAAGCCGGTGTAAAGAATACTGCCGGGCTGATCCGGTGGGCAACGGAAAACGACTTTTTAGATTAGTCTTACCCCGGATTACATATTAACCAATTATTCACCTTTAAATTATATGCCATGAAATACTACGAGCCTTATCAGCGCCTTAGTTTTGTTTACATCAAAGGCGATTCTGCCGTGTATGTAAAATCGTCACTCAGTGTCCTCATGCCCGCCGGGCTTTCCCTTTTTAGCAGGGATACTGAATTCAACGCCTCATTTGAAGCGAAAATAGAATATTATCTTACAATTAATAATGCTATCAGGGATCCCTATGTCTTTGAGCAGGAAAGATCAATTAAGTTCTTTACTAATAAAGAGCTGTCCCAGATGACGGATCTATCCAAGCTCAAGCTAGCTATTGGCAGTGGCATTGAAGCCAATCTGGCAAAATCTGGTTTTTGCTCGTTGACATCCCTGGTATACAATGATAAGGGCAATTTAACAGGCCAGGTTACCAACACTATTTCGAACCAGGATGCCGTAGTTATTTTATAGCTGTGAATAAAAAAACCCGCCTTTTTGGCGGGTCTCCTGCTGGTTCACCGTTGGTGGATTAATTGATACCTGTATCGATTTGATACTTTTTGGAGGGATTATTCATACTTCAGGTTAAAGTCAGCATTACCTGCAACCGAGAGCCGCTTCTCTTGATCAGATTCTTTAGTAATCTCAGTCGCAAGATTCTTGCTACCTTATTACCTATAGAATCCATCGTGGTGCAGATACAGCCTAGCAAAACCAGACCAGGATCTTGAAAAGTTTTAACAAGATGATAATTTGATAATATATATATAGCTTGGCAAAAGCTCATTTTGTGAAGTATATGATGAGCACAAATATAGGATGGTGTCGATGCGAATCCATAGCAGAAAACCACTAGATTTTTTTTTCGTGGTAATCTGCCATAGGTGATTTTATCATATGCCATAATATTGCAAACATGAAGAATGAGATAACTTACGTCAAAGACATAAGAATCCTGAAGGAGCCTTCAGAACCTGACCTGATGGCTATTAAGGCAAAAGGTGTCGCCACTATAAAAAGCTTAATTGCACCGGTGCTTATACCCAGGGAGTATAAATCAGCACCGGCCGATGGCATTTTTGAACTGGATTTTACACTGGATGATACCCACCAGGATTTTATGGATGTCGAAATTGATGTGGAAGTGGTCTTCCGGATAAAGAACCTGCCAGAGTGGGTTAAGGGGGTGAAAATCAATGCTGCAGAGAATTCGGATATTGAATTGCTGTAATTAGGAATATTATTGATCCTTAACAGAATATCTGTGAAATACTTGCATTTGCATGACGAATATTGTAACTTAAGCTCGATTTTCAAAATCAACCAATAAAACCCAAAAAAAATGGACTATTACGAACCAAGCCAGGACAACCTTCATTTTGTTTACAACCGGTTTTTAAAGAACGTCTGCATTAAATCAGATGTTACGGTAAAACTGAAGGAGAAGGAATCTCTTACCAGCCCGATGACCGGATATGATCCGGTGACTAAAAAGGTCATAAAAACTTATGATCATGCACGTGATGATTCGCAACTCGTGCCTTATAATTATATGGATGACACCCCTGTTGAAATCATTAAGCAGGTGAGTATACCATATAATGACCAGGATCAGCCCGCATTCCGGACCAGGCTCCGCCGATTACTGGCTGCAAAATATGAGATATCGGCAAAAGTGAATAGCAAGCCAAATACAACTGACACCGGAGGACAGTCGACGAATACGATTTCGAACAATGATCCGATTGAGATCCTTTAAAGGGGAGGATACTATTTTTGTAAACTGCTTAATCATGAAATATTACCACCTTTTTCTTAATTATTCTTTAATGCCCCTGGTTTTCTTCATGATATTCAGAGGTGAAGGATTTTCTCAGGGAATTAATGCTGACAGCCTTTTAATGGTTATAAGCGGTCAGCCTGATAACCAGGAAAAAGCAGTTAACTTATTAAAACTGGGCCGGCATTATTATTTTATCGATTATGACAGTTCATTTTATTATTTAGATCAGGCACATGATCTTTCAGCAAGGATAGATTACTCCGAAGGCGAGGCAGATGCTTTATACCTGAAGAGCCTGATATTTTTCAGGAAGATGGATTTTAAATCATCTCTTACCAATATTGAGAAATACACCGAACTGGTCCTTTATATGGAGGACAGCCTGAGGCTGGCGAAAGGTTACAGTCACCTTGGGAACCTGCATCAGGATTTAAGTGATTATGACCTGGCCCGCTTTTATTGCCAGAAAAGCCTGGATATTTATCTGCCCCTTAAAGACACAACCGGTATCATCGCGAACTATAATTGTATCGGCAATATTTTTAAAGGGAAATCAGAGTATGATTCCTCAGCTTATTATTTCCTTAAAGTCATCAACCTGTGTGAACATACCGGTGATTTAAGGAACATGCCTTATATCCTGAGCAATCTTGGTAATGTATACCTTGCTGATGAGCAATATGATAATGCAAGTAAGTACTTTAATCTGAGCCTGGAGATCAATAAAAAAAATAACACGACCAGGAATCTTGCCAAAAATTACCTCAACCTGGGCCGCGTTGCAAGTGAAAAATATGAATTCGAAGAAGCACTTGACTATTATAACAAGGCAGATGAGTTATTCAAATTGTACCAGGATAATCAAGGCATCACAGAATTGCAAAATAATTACGGGGATCTTTTTTTCAAGCAAAAAAAATATGAACAGGCACTGACGGCATTTGGCAATGCCCTGGAAGATTACCGGAGAACCGGATACAGGCGGGGAAAAATTGTGGCCATGGAAAATATGGCAGCCGTATATTCAGAGCTTGGAAACATTGAACAGGCCATGTCGCTGCAGGACTCCTGCCTTGCATTGGCCTACCAGGAAGGTGGCAGGGAACTACGCATTGATATTCTGGGAAATATTTCAGACAATTATCAAAAAACAGGTGACTACCGGAAAGCATTTGATTTTCTTAAGCAGAAGTATATCCTGAAAGACAGCGTTTTCAATTTTAATAAGACAAAAGTCATTAATGACCTGGCTCTGAAATATGATAAAGAAAAGGACCAGGCGCATATACTGGCCCTGGAAAAGGATAACCTTCAAAAGACCAATCAGCGCAATGCATATATGTTCAGCGGTTTGGGCATAATAGTGCTGGCCCTTTTCATTTTTATTTATTTACGCCAAAGGGCTACCCATGATAAGTTCATTGCAGGGCAAAAGATCCGCCAGCTGGAAGAAGAAAAGAAACTGATGGCCGCGAAGTTGCTGGTTGAAGGACAGGAAGAAGAACGCAAACGGATTGCAACCGAACTACATGATGGCCTCGGCGTGCTATTATCCGCAACAAAAATGCAATTCTCGATCATCAGCGATAGCAGCCCGCAAAATAAAGAACTGATCGATAAGGCCACAAAGATGCTGGAACAGGCTTCCGGCGATGTCAGGAAAATTTCCCACAATATGATGCCGGGGCTTCTGACAAAATTGGGATTTTATGAGGCTGTGGAAGATCTTTTCGAAAATCTGGGCGATACAAATGGCCTGAATGTGGTTTGCCAGATTTCCGGTGAACAGGAGCGATTGTCCGAAAATAAAGAAATTATGCTTTACAGGATAGTCCAGGAATTGGTTAACAATACACTGAAACATGCTGAAGCCGGCAAAATAGAACTCCGGATCAGTGTGCTTCCCGGCATGCTTGATATAACCTACACTGATGACGGAAATGGATTTGATGTTTCAGAAAAGCTTGAATCCGGATCTATTGGCCTGAAAAGTATCCAGTCGAGGATTAATTTTTTGAACGGTCAGATGGTGATCGAATCAAAACCCGGCCAGGGAGTAAAGTTTACTTTTCAAATACCTGTCTGAGAAATGTTTCAATGAAATCCGCTAAAAATTCAGCTGGCTGATTTCCACCATGTTTTCTTCTTTTAATGATCTTAGGTTTGTGTGAATTTAAATCATTGAAAAATGAAAACGTGGATAGCCATCATCTTACTTTTTTTTGCATCATTTTATTATTCATTTTCACAACAACAGCCGGATACGGCGACTGCAGTCAAAAATTCGGCGCTGAATATATTCCTGGACTGCAATGAATGTGATTTTGAATATTTCAAGACCAGTTTCACCTCGGTGAATTATGTCAACGATGTGTTCGATGCCGATGTTCACATCCTTGTGGCTTCTCTGCCCACTGGCAGTGGGGGTTTGAATTACAGTATCAGGCTGATCGGAAAGGGCAGGTATAAAATGATGATCGATACGGTGACTGCCATCATTTCGGAAGATTTTTCAGCAGATGAATCCCGCCAGGCCCTGCTGGATAAGATCCGGCTGGGGCTGGTCCCATACCTGCTAAAAACACCTTACAGCGATAAGCTTTTTCTTTCGATCGACAGCAGCCCGGTTATGGCTGAAGAAAAAGATCCATGGAAAAACTGGGTATTTGATATCTCAGGATCAGGTTCTTTTTCCAGCCAGAAATATGCTGAAAGCTACAGCTTGAATGGCAGTTTATATGTGAGCAAAATTACAGGGGAAATCAAAATAGAATCAAGCAATTACTTTGCATTTAATGAAAGTAAATTCAGTTATTTTTCTGATGATACTTTAGCTACTTATAGCATGAGCCAGCAGGACCTGTCATCCCAGAACCTGCTTGTGAAAAGCCTCGGTGATCATTTTGGCGCCGGGGGATTTACTTCCTTCGGTAAAAGTGAGTACAGCAACCTGGACTTTCAAATGATAACCGGCCCTGCTGTGGAATACAATATTTTCAGTTATGATGAGGCCTCTACCAGGCAATGCAGGATCATGTACGCCATAATGTATGAACATTCCAAATATAACGTGGTGACCGTGTATGATAAACTCGTCGATGACATGTTCAGGCAAGACCTGACCATCAACTTTACTTATTATGAGCCATGGGGCACAGTCTCGGCCTCTGCTTTCGGAACCGCTTATCTGGATGATTTGTCACAGTATTCACTCGGGGCCAGCGCCATCGCGTATTTCAGGTTGTTCAAAGGTTTGTCGTTAAATGTTTCCGGTGGGATCGGATATTGCCGGAACCAGAGATCTTTAAGGCAGGTTACAGGCGACCTTGATGATTATTTGACCGGCCAGTGGGAAATGGAGCAGGGATTGAGTTACAGTATCAATATCGGTGTGTCTTACCGTTTTGGTTCGAAAAATAATAATGCGGTCAATGCGAGGTTCGGGTTTTAATAGCTCTTTGTATCGACCTCAATAACCTCCCTGATCATGAAACTATCCCCATTAAACCCAATACCCCTTAGCATAATGATGTATTTACCCGGTGTGTCAGGGGCTGTAACTCGGATATTAACTGCCCCCTTTTCATTGATTTTAACATCCGGGTGCCAATAAATGGTATTCCGGGAATCGGGAATGTTATCGGCTGACGGGCCGGCAGGCGTGATTTGGGAAAACTCATCCAGGAAATTGTAATTGATGAATGTCCCGGATGTGGGCAGGTCGATGCCGGCAAAATCGTTATTTTTCGATACAAAGCTGATGATCCCGCCGTACATGATATTCCCTTTGATATAAGGGGAGTTTACCAGTTCGATCCGTTCAATCAGTTTAGGCAACATGGCCAGGATCTTCTCAATGTCGTTTACTGCTACCCAGTCAATCAGCACCAGTGGATCGTAAATGGTCATCTCGGTGCGGTTGGTGTTAAACCTGAAAATCTTCCTTCCTTCGAATTTCCTGACATTTACCGAACCCACGAGTTCATGGAAATAATCTTCAATGGTAGGCAGGTCAATGAATTTTTCCATGACCAGGATTTCATCAGGCTTCCCGTAAAATGATATGCTGTCTTTTAGAATCCCTGTCCTGCCGTTTAATGTATCACGCTGGAAAATGGTGGTCAGTTTTTGATTGACTGCCAGCTTATATGCGGTCTCTCTTTCATTTTCGGTCAGGTGAAAGGCCGGCGCAGGCAGGTTTACCGGCCGGGAGCAGAAATCATTATCAATAAAAATCGTTGATGATAATCCCGGCATATCCTCCCCGCAGAGAAAAATATCCCTGTTCCCTGAATAACCCGGCAAGGTGAAATAAAACTGGCCTGATGCATTGGTCCTGATTGCCATGACATCTTTATCACCGATAATGGAAAGATTCACAAGGGCATTTGGGACCGGGTTACCGGTATCATCTTCCAGAAGTCTTCCCGACAATGAAATCCCCCTTGTCTCAGGGTAATATTGAAAGGCGCCCGGGTAGATAACAGATTCATTTTTATCCGGGTGCTGATCATCGTAAGCAAGCTCCGGAATTACAGCTAGACATAACTTTCCCGGATGATCTGACTTCATATTACCTTCAATCTTTATCTCAATCTCTTCACGGCTAACGTAACTTTTTTTATCCGGTGATATTTTGAATGATGTACCTGTTTGCCCTTGCAAGTAATCTTCAACCTGAAAATTAAAAGTGTCCGTCACCTCATAACCGGTAAGCACCTCATCCTTATATGGATTGATGATCTTAAGCATGATATAATGATAATTTTCAGGACTTCCATTTCTCATAAAGCGGGTGTAAGTCTTCAGGAAATAAATTCCGGTGACGGTCTCTCCGGGAATAAGCAGGCAGCCACCCGAGGTTGAATGATCCACAGTATATTTTCCGCCTGTCAGGCGGGTCCCGTCGGGAGTGATCAGTTCATTGTAAAGTATCCGGCTGATCTCTTCTTCCGGGTCAAACAGTGCATTAATGATGAATGCTGAAAAATGGATTTTCTCCCCGGCAATATACATGGTCCGGTCGGTGCAAACCTGCAATCCTTCACCGGGAATAACGATGGAAGTATCCTGTGATCTCAGCCCCGCGGAAATCAACAAGAATATGAAAAGGCAGTATGGGACAAATCTTCTTTTCATCTTATTCCGGCCAGAAATCGGGTTTTGTAGTTTTTCCGCCCAGTAACCGGCAGTCGACACACTGATCGTCCAGTATCAGTAACGCGCCGTCTTCTGTATAGTAGTAATATACCGGATATGTCCATTTTTTAAAGCCCCCCCAGCCGGTCAAAGGCAGCGGCCCTTCATGGCATCCATTCGAGAAATCCAGTTCCAGGCCTTCTATATCTTTATAAAAATATCTTTTGGAGGACTCCGAAGTGGCATAAAAATAACCCAGCACATCTTTTTCCGGATTGGTCAGGTTAACCAGGTTCCCTTTGATAGAAAAAGGTTGTTTCTCATAAAGCCCTCCGAATCCGGCGCTGTTTGCACTGACCACTTCTAAATATTTAAAAGTGCTTTCACTCAGCGATTGCTGACTGACCAGGATGCTGTATAGAATTCCGAGCCTGGGAGTATGCCCGTCGACAAAATGCAGCGGGTTTTGATGGAAAACATTCTGTGAGAGATCCTTGGTAGAAAGGATATATATGTTTCTAACCATCATATTGCTATAGCAAACTTTATATGAATCATCCGGCGGGATGATCTGATGGAATCTGCCGTCATAGTAATATTCCATGAGACGGGCAGCGTGGATCTCCCATGTTTCAGCTATCTCCCACCTGTAATACCTGCTGTCAGATTCAGTAGCATCCAGATCCACATAAAATTGAAGGCCTCTTAAATTTACATCGGGATCGGAGGTAGGGATTTCTTCAATGGCATAATAAACCGAGTCTAAAGAAGCACCTTGCATCAGCGTATCATAAGACGATTCAACTGTTTCGCCTTCCGGGGTAAGTAAAGAGACCTTGTAGGCGGTCCCGGGGACCAGGTATTCCTGTCCGATCCAGGCCCGGTAAGTTCCTGAACCGCTTTCCGGAAGAGGAAAAGTGTTTCCTTTATCGTCCAGTATCTTAACCTCACATCCCGGAAATGGGATATAAGCGGCATTTTCAATTGGCGATGACAAAGAAACGCTGACTTCCTGCCAGCCTTCCGTATCAGTTATCCTTCCTGAAACAACGAGCCTGCTTGACGCATCACCTTCGATCAGCGGATTATAGGGCTTGATGCAGGCAAACAGCAGCACCAGGGCCAGTATAGGTATTATGTTCTTAATCTGATGCATAATTTCCAAGTTTGAAAAGCCATGTAACCGTGAAAACGGGCACACCGATAACAGAGTATTGATAGCTCTTTATTTTCCCGTTTTCCACTTTATAGTAAACTGAATATGGATTATCCCGTCCTGTGAGGTTATACAAACTGAAAATCAAAGAGTTGTGAAGAAATTTATTTCGCCTGAGATTCCCTTCAATGGTAAGGGAGAGGTCGATCCTGAAATAATCAGGAATGCGGTACTCATTGCGTTCTGAATAATCCAGGTAAGGGATCCCGTTGATGTAATACACCGAAACCGGGTAAGTTACAGGCCTGCCGGTCTGATAAGTAAGGACACCGGAAGCGGTCACCCGCCGGCTGAAATGGTAATTGACCACCGTATTTATAACATGTGGGATATCATAATTTGCCGGATACGCAAGCCCTTCATTAATGCGGTCCCAGGACTGGTCACCGTTAACCTGGACAATAGAACGGGAGAAAGTATAGGCCAGCCATCCTTCGAGTTTTCGGCCGTTTCGCCGGAGGAGGAATTCTATCCCGTAAGCCTTCTGATTCCCCGGTAAAACAGAGGTTTCTATTAGCGGGTTATTGAGGAAATCAGCCCCGTCGATAAATTCCGGGTAATTGTCCGTCTTTTTATAATAAAACTCGAGTGATGATTCCCAACCTGTAAGCGGAAAAGTGCGGAAAATCCCTGCCGACACCTGGCTGGTTTTAGCCGGGGGAAGATGGTAATCAGCCAGTATCCATTGGGCATTTGGGGATATGGCGATGGTATTGTTCAGCAGGAAGAGGTTCTGATGCATCTGGTTGAAAGCGAGCTTCACCGTTCCGTCAGCGTCCGTTCTCATATTCACTGCCACCCTGATGTCAGGCTCGAAATACCATTTTATCGCTTCTCCCGATTCATAGGAAAGGGTGTCGTCAATATTCTGAATGTTTTTTGGCACTCCGTCTTTGTAAGTATATACTGATTCCGGGCCAAGCGGATTGAACAACGTCAGTCGGAAGCCGGCAGTGATGTTCATCCATGGCAGTATATCATACACATCGGAAATGTAAAGGGCACTTTCAATACCTTGCTCTTCACCCAACACCACGGGTAACCGCAGGGAATTTGAGCCGTAAGGCCCGACAGTTCCCCGGTCGAGCTTGTAAAATGTGAGCCCTGCGCCATATTCGAGGGTGTTTTTACCATTGAGGTCATGGATGAAATCCGCCGTGAACCGGTAATCGCCTATCTTATAATCTTGCCGGTAAGCCGTCAGTTCTTCCTGCTGATCGATGGTGCTGAAAGAATACCGGGCACCTGCCAGGGCAAATTCCCCCCTTAGGGAAGTAGTGAAATTATGGCTGAAATTAACTGATGCACCGCTATTGGTGTAATTATATTTATTCAGGTCCGAGAGCTGGAAATCATCATGGCTGTAATACCCAAAGAAAGATAACTGGCTTTTTTTGAAATCATAGTTCCAGGCTGCGGAGAAATCACTGAAACCGGCCTTGCTGTTCCGGATCACAGGATCGTCGATCTGCTTCAGGATCCAGTCAGAATAAAGGTACCTGGCGCTGACAAGAAATGAGCTGACATCTTTCTTTAAAGGTCCCTCAACCAGAAGGCTGGCGGCCACCGGGCTGATCCCGCCCCGGGCAGTGAAGCGCTTGCGGTTTCCCTGGCGGGCGATAATATTGAATACCGAACTCAGCCTGCCCCCGAACTGGGCGGGAATATGGCCTTTGTAAATCGAGAAATCCTTGATCATATCGGCGTTGAAAGCAGGGAAGAACCCGAAAAGATGGGAGGTGTTATAAATCGGTATCTTGTTGATAAAAAAAGCATTCTGGTCATAGTTCCCGCCACGGACATTAAGTCCTGACGAGCCTTCACCTACTGTAACGATCCCGGGCAGCATTTCCGAGATTTTCAGGATATCGCGTTCGCCCATCATGGTCGGGATTTCCTTGATTGCCTTTGCGGAGATCTTTTCCAGCCCCGGGTCTGTGAAGCGGATGTTCATCTGGCGGTCGCCGAAGACTACAACTTCTTTCATCAGGATGACCGTCTTCTGCATTTCGATATTGAAATCACCATCTGATAAAACCTCCAGCTGGTATTTTTTCCTTTGAAGCCCGACATAAGCAAAAACGGCGGTATAAGTGCCAGGTTTGAGTACCATGGTGAGAAAACCGTTCTGATCTGTGGATGTACCGCTTTTCATCTCTTCAAGATACATGGTGGCGCCGATCACCGGCTCGCCGGTTTGCTGTTCCGTGATCCGGCCACGGATAGTCGCCATCTGTTTCTTTCCCGGCTGCCCGTTCTTGCCTATCTGTATGATCTGTGTCACATCAGCTTTCCTGCCGGTCAGATAACGTGCCTCGCTTTGAGTCATCGATTCTCCGTCGTTACCGGGAATGCCTTCCTGCTCCTGCTCCGAACCAAACCACGGCAGGCCGTCAAGAAGTCTTTCCCCGGGCAGGATAACAAAGCCGTCATTCCAGGCAGACACCTCCAGGCCGGTATTTTTCAGGACCATATCCATCGCCGATCTGACGCTGATCTGGTCTGCATTTAACGTAACTGTCAGACCGCTGACCCAGGATTCCTGATAGTATATCTTAATGCCTGTTTCGCGATAAATGAAATTGCAGAATTCAGGGAAGGGAACCTGGCTGAGATTGAAGGATAAAAGCGAATCGGGTTTTGTTTCCGGGAGACTCGCAGATGCAGGAAACTTCAGAAGAAGCAGGATTATGACCGGCAGTAATTTTTTCACTTTAATTTAAATTACCGATAAAGTGGATCAGTTCTGTCATGACCTGGTCGGAAGCCTGTTTCAGTTTGATCTTATTGTTTTTCATGTAATTTTTGATCTCCAGTTTGTGCATGGGGTCAAATATGGCAATCAGACTGCCTTTGGAGCTGAAGGGGTGTAATTCGCCCCCGGTAAGCACATACCGGGTTTTCACGGGTGGTAAGAAAGTGTAATTTGCATGGCCACTGAAATTACTCAGTTTGAGGTTTTTACGCCAGTAATACAATATTTGACAGGGGCCGTCGCCTAAAACCTGGTAGATGCGGGGATCCTGATCGAAGTTGAGGTACTTAAATTCAAGTGTATCAAGCCGGAAGCTTTCCAGCCAGGCCCTTGAAATTTCTATAATATTTGAGGCCCCTGTTTCATTGGTGCTTTGCAGTAAAAGTTGCTGGTTATAAATATCATAATTCAGTGCAACTCCGTCAAATTTTATCCCTTTGATGGTCACTTCCCCGGTAAGATATTCTTCTGAAATTAAAAACTGGTGGCCGCCGGTACCGTGCGGCAGGAAGTAGGAATATTTCTTCCCGTTATAAAGCAGCGGATCCGGGCCATAAACCTGGTCCATCTCCTTGAAGGCATCCTGGGCGGAAGTTGTTCCAGAGCAGAAGATTAGAAAAATCAGTATTAATGAGCGAATTAAGCTATTCATCATTCAAAATACATCTGAACTAATTCGATGCGTTAAAGGTAAACTATTTTGTTAAAAGAGTGTTAATTAACTGCTGATTTTGAGCTGTCGCCGTATATTTGTTTAGAATTATTTTAAATAAGCCAAACTTATCAAAAGACATCTTCATGAAAACCCATAAAAAGCTTCCCCCCGGGCTGAGATTATCAATTATTTTCAGTTTGTTTTTTATATATAGCTATGCCAGCGTAGTTGATCCATCAGCTTGTGAAATCAACCTGTATCATGGCCAGGGATACACCACAAGCCTTTCATCTGTCACGGAAAATACAGATGGCAGTCATACCATAGTGCTCATTGTGGAAAATAACGGCTGCGCCGGGCCAGGTTGCCAAAAGATAAACCACTATTCTGTTGAAGCTGATCCCGGAACCTACTCTAACATATCAGTTCAAAACCTGTCGGGAAATTTTACTTATTCAAGCATTAATTTTGGGCCTAACATTGGCAATTGTCCTTTTCAGGGTTTCAGGATCGTGGGCATCAATGGGATGGGGAACGGACTGGCGGCATCATTTTCCATAACCTACACGCTTGCAGGTGGATTGCAGGACCAGCAAACAATGATAAAAACAGCGAGCAATCAGCTATTTGCGAGTTTTTCCCTGGCTGATTTTCAATCAATTCTTGATTGTGGTGATGAAAACATTATACCGTATTACACGCCACCTGAAGAAGGTAAAATATATGACCTGATAGGTGCTGAGCTTACATCGTTGTACAATACTTACATCAATACCGGAAGTTATATTTCAGATGATATATTCCAGATCGTGGACACAAATGTTTCGATCGATATCTTTGTCAACACCGGCCAGTATGATTCCACACTTGAATTGCTGACAACACCGGAATACGGCCTTACTTCAGAATCCGGGGATCCGGATCAGCTAATTATAACCGGGCTTTTCCCGATCGTAAATCTTTTGTCGCTTAATGACCTTCCTTTGCTGATCAATGAAGCAAGGCCGGTTTATACGGCGCTGGGCAACAGAGGAATAGTAACTTCGCAGGGAGATACCGCCGTGAGGTCATACCTGGCCAGGAAAGCCTTTGATGTGACAGGGCTGGGAATAAAAATCGGAGTTTTGTCAGACAGTTATAACACCAAGCTGGGCGATCCGGCAAGTGACGATGTTTTAAGAGGCGATTTGCCCGGTTTCACAAATCCGTATAATTCAATTCCGGTTGATGTTATCAAGGATTATCCTTATGGGCCCCGTTCAGATGAAGGCCGTGCCATGCTTCAGATCATCCATGATGTTGCGCCGGGCTCTGAGCTTGCTTTCCGGACAGGTTTTCTCGGACCGGCAGATTTTGCAAAGGGCATCATTGAACTTCAGCAGGCTGATTGTGATATTATTGTGGATGATATTACTTACATATCCGAGCCATTTTTCCGTGACGGCATTGTGGCCAAAGCAGTCGACAGTGTGGCTTCCCTCGGGGTAACTTATTTTTCTGCTGCCGGAAATTTCGGATCCAGAACCTATGAAAGTGCCTTTTATCCTTCGACAGCTCCTGACAGTATTACCGGCGAAGCCCACAATTTTGCCGGCACGGTCGGAGGCACGGATATTTACCAGAACATTACACTCGCTCCGGGCAATTATACTGTAGTTTTACAATGGGATGACGGCACACCGGGAAATTACACGAACTCTGATTTTGATATTTACCTTTCTGAAGATGACGGATCGACATTATTCGGGTTCAACAGGGTAAATACCGGCCGTGCGCCGCTGGAAGTCCTTCCATTTACTGTAGTTGGCGATACTGCCCAGTCCAATTTAATGATCATCAGGGCGGCAGGCTCCGGGGCTGCCGTGCTTAAATATATCATTTTCAGGGGCGATATCCAGATTAACGAATATGCCACCACCGGTGGATCGACGCTTGTCGGGCAGGCTAATGCCGAAGGTGCTATTGCGGTTGGCGCTGTCCTTTACAGCAATACCCCTGAGTATGGTGTAAATCCCCCGACTGTCGCCTCTTTCTCTTCTCGCGGAGGAACACCTGTCAATGGTATTAACAGGTTTAAGCCGGAAATTACGGCACCGAACGGGGTGAATACCACGGTTGACCTGGGAGGTTTTAATATTGACGGGGATGAATTCCCGAATTTCTTCGGCACCTCGGCAGCGGCACCGCACGCAGCCGGCATTGCTGCTTTGATCCAGGAAGCCAGGCAAAAATATTACGGGACGACCCTTTCACCGGCAGTTCTGGAGGATCTAATGCAAAGTACGGCAATTGACATGTATACCCCGGGATACGACCCACAGTCAGGTGCCGGCTTTATCAACACCGACGGAACTTTATCTTCACTTGCCAATCCGGCTCCTTACATTACCGGGATCTCTTATGATACTACCCTCACCCCGGGCCAGGTCCCGGTTGAAATTACCATTTACGGGCAATACCTTACCGATGCAGCCCGGGTTTATTTCAACGGGGTCCCGCTTGACAGCGTAACGGTGGTAATTGGCGATACGGTGGTTACCACAACGATTCCCATGTTTGATGAAAGATACCCGTTGATCCAGGTTTACAACCCCCCGATGGAAGGCACGAACGGAACGGACGGTGGGTTCTCTGAACCGCTCTATTTCACGGCCAGTGAAAGCATTGTGGTTATGATAGATGATAAGTCGAAAAAATATGGTGAAGGGCTCCCGGAATTTACCGCCGGGTATTTCATCGAAGATATTAACGGAATGACACCGCTCGATTCCGCAGGACTTACACCTGAGGAAACCGGGCGGATCCGAAGCGTGGCTTTTGAAACAATTGCCGCAGCTTTCAGCAATACCGGGTTATGGGAAATAAAGGCCAGCAGCAATGATCCGCTGAATCCCCTGAGCGGGATTCCGGCAGTCGACTCACTCGATATTTCCTTGCTGGAAAGATTCAATTTTGATTTTGTAAGCGGGATTTTAACTATCGAAAAACTCGACCTGGTGATCAGTCCCAAAGACACAACCTTTACTTATGGCGATGTCATTGGAGGATTTGATTATGAGTTTCATTTCAACAATGATTCCGTAAATCTTGAATACGGATTCCAGATCAGCGAAGCCGACAGCCTGGCCATTTTATCCGCTTTCAGGGCAAATTACGCCACTGCCCTGGTGAATGAAACGGCCCTGGTCAACGCTAAATCCTTTATCACAGCGACTGCCCTTGTTAACAAAAGCATGATGATCTCCAATGCAACTTTTAACAAGTTTGCCACTGCCCTGGTGAATGGCACTTTTATCAGCGGGCCTTCTTTCCAGACCGCAACAGCCCTGGTCAATGTACTCAGTTTCACCGGAAAATCAGCCCTGGCCCCTGCTACAGCACTTGTAAACGGTGATGTTGTGGTTAATACGGTAGATTCCACGGGTACGATCCTGAATACGGTTAACCTGGATGATGAAACTGTGATCAGCAATGCTTTTGGAGGCGCAACTGCACTGGTGAACACAAACACGGTGAATGCCGATAATAACAGCCAGGCAATAGTTATTCTTGGGGGGGATGATATAACCATCCTGTCGGGCGATTCCACCGGGTATGTCGAACTTCTGGGGATTAACCTCATTACCGGCAATACGGTCGGTCAGCATTTTATCGTTCCCGGGTCATTCCTGTCAAATAACTTTAATATATCTTACCTTCCGGGTATTTTAGACATAGTTCCTGACACGGCTGTTGTCGTGATAGATACAACAGGGCTCAGTCATGTTTACGATGGTACTGCTAAAACAGTGGCAGTGACAACCATCCCGGAGGGATTGAATGTGAATGTGACTTATGACAGCCTGTCTGCAGGACCGGTGAATGCCGGTTCCTACCTGGTTCTGGCTGTTGTGGCTGATTCCAATTATGTCGGCGGGGCGTCGGATACGCTGGTCATTTCGCCGGTGTCAGTTACCGTTACCGCCGATCTGAAATGGATCTACGATTATGATCCGCTGCCTGAATTTACAGCTACCTTCAGCGGATTCATCGGAAGTGATGATGAATCGGTTGTCGACACATTGTACTTCAGCGTCAGCCCGGAATATACTGGTGCTGCCGGGACTTACCAGATCATCCCTGCTGCAACGGCAACCAATTATATCTTTACTCCCGTAAACGGACCGCTATATGTTAATCCGAACGGGATAACGGCCAGGCAGATCAAGGTTTACCTGGATTGTGTGGAAGCACTGGAAGATCCTGATAATGAGGGCTATAATTTCATTGCCCATTTCACTTATGCCAGTAACAATGTTACGGAGGTTTACATCCCGGTTGGATCTGATAACTTCCTTTCCGGGTTTGGATCATACAATGCAGATGATCAGCCTGAATTGTTCGTTCCCGGAGGAGGCACTTTTGATATTCCGTTTAATGGTGTAAAAGTGACCTGGAAGGTTAAAAGCTATCGCAGCAATGGACAGAAATACGCGCACTCAGCATTTGCAACTGCATCTTCCGTAAGCTGCAACGATGACAAGGCAGCGGAAGCAGAGCCACTGCCGGTAGAAAATGAGGCCGGTTCACACAGTGAATTTAAGGTTTATCCCAACCCGACCTCCGGAAAGTTAACCATTGAACTTAACGGGGAAACCGTGACCGGAGATGATATCCGGGTATACGATATCTATGGTAAGTCTAAGCCGTTGCAGGCCATTGCTTCTTCTGACCGGCAGGTTGAAATTGACCTTACAGCTTATCCTGCTGGTATTTATTTTGTCCGGATCAATACCGGTGAAACAGTAAGCGTTTCCCGGATCATCAAAAAGTAACCGGTTACAAGAAACTGTATCATAAGTGTTTTTTTTGGTCCACGCAAAGCGCGCAATGCTAAAAACTAGATACGCAAAGTATTTATAATCAGTAACCTAATTTGCGTTCTTTTATAAATCATTTTGCGAACTTTGCGTGGAATCCAGACTTTTGATACACCCCCAGCACCAAAAAAAGCCAGCATTTCTGGAACCCTTCCAGCCGGATTTAATTTAGTGCAGGCAGGGTTGGATAATAAATATTTCTTTTTTGGGTTTTAATATTAAACTACCCGGAAAATCTATGCCACATAAATCCAGGAAGCGGACAGGGGGAACAATTTGGAAATTGTTGATTACAGCGGTTTTGATCCTCATTGTAGCTGCGGCCCTTTTCCTGGGCTCCATAAGACTGGGCTTTTTCGGCGCATTGCCCGGCAAGGAAGAACTTAAAAAACTGGAATCTTACACCGCGGCCAGGATCCTGGCCTCCGACGGGGAACTGCTGGGTCTTTACTATGTTCAAAGCCGCACCCACACCGATCTGTCAACACTGCCCGACTACCTGGTAAATGCCCTCATTGCCACTGAAGACGCGCGTTTTTATAGCCATCATGGGATAGATTTCAGGAGTACCATGCGGGTTCTTGTTAAGTCTTTGCTTTTAGGAGACCGCAGTTCAGGCGGGGGCAGCACAATCAGCCAGCAGCTGGCTAAAAACCTTTTTCCCCGGGAAGACTTTGGCCTGTTTACCCTCCCTGTGGCTAAAGCAAGGGAAATGATCATCGCCCGGCGGCTGGAAAAGATCTATTCCAAGGACGAACTCCTGGAACTATACCTCAATACGGTGACGTTTGGCGAAAATACCTATGGCATTGAAACCGCCTCACTGACATTTTTCTCAAAAAATCCCGCGAGCCTGAGCCTGGAAGAATCAGCATTGCTGATTGGCTCATTGAAGGCCAGCGCCACCTACAATCCCCGGCTGAACCCTGAAGCGGCACGCCAGAGAAGGGATATTGTACTTCGGCAAATGTACAGGTATGACTACCTGGATGAGCGGCAACTTGACTCACTGAAAAAAATGCCGGTAAAGCTCAGCTATATGAAACTGGACCATGTCAGCGGCCCCGCGCCTTATTTCAGGGAATACATCCGCAGGGAAATAGGGGACATACTGGAAGAAATAAGCACTAAGACCGGGATAAGTTATAATCTTTACACCGATGGGCTTACCATCCAGACCACCCTTAACTTCGATCTTCAGCGGCATGCTGAAAAATCTGTCCAGGAACATTTTCCCCTACTTCAGCAGGCATTCCGGGAGAATTGGGACGGTAAAGAACCCTGGCGCCGGGATATATCCATGGCAACATTGCAGATCAAACAAAGCCTTGCTTATCAGTCCCTTGTAAAGGCCGGGCTGGACCACCAGCAGGCCGTGCAGGCCATGAAAGTTCCCAGGCCCTCAAGAGTCTTTACCTGGCAGGGTGTCCGCGATACATTAATCTCTCCTCTCGATTCCGTTTTGTATCATTTTGAAATGCTGCAGTGCGGGCTGGTGGCTGTCGACCCGGCCTCAGGGGCCCTTCTCGCCTGGGTGGGCGGCGATGATTATGGATTTTTTAAATACGATCATGTGACGTCAAGCCGGCAAACAGGTTCCACCTTCAAACCGATAGTTTATGCCGCAGCCCTGGAACAGGGCATAGATCCGTGCAGGCTTTATTCTGCCGAAGCGGAGACGTATAATGAATATGAAAGCTGGGCCCCGCGTAACTATGACAATAACTATGAAGGCTATTATTCTTTACAGGGCGCACTGGTGAATTCCGTGAATACAGTCAGTGTGAAGATCCTGATGGAAACCGGGATCCGGGAAGTGTCAGACCTGGCCGGGCACCTGGGCATCACCCAGGCACTGCCCCAGTCTCCATCTCTGGCATTGGGCTCAGCCGATGTCTCCCTTCTTGAAATGACCACCGCCTACGCGGCCTTCCTGAACAGGGGTGTACCTGTCAAGCCTTACGCCATAGACAAAATCACAGATCGCAATGGCAATATTATTTACCAGGCCCCGCCTGTTACTGACAGAGAGCCGGTCATGTCACCTTCAACGGCTGAAACTGTCACCGGCATGCTGGAAGCTGTCGTGGAACGTGGAACGGCCTCTTCCCTGCGCACCAGGTGGGAATTGAATAATGCCCTTGCCGGAAAAACAGGGACTACCCAGGCTCAGGCAGACGGGTGGTTTATCGGGATGACCCCGTCAATGGTCATGGGGGTCTGGACAGGCGGCGACAGTCCGGAGATGCGATTCCGGAGCGGATCCCTGGGGTCCGGCGCTCAATCGGCCCTGCCGGTCTTTGCCAGGGTTATCCGGAAAATGAACAGCGACAAAGCTTTAAGACAATATGTCGATGGTGATTTCCGGATATCTGAAGAATCAAGGGAAATGCTTGCCTGCGAGGACTTTTCTGAAAGGAAAGGGTTGAGGACCAACGCCAGACCTGTCCATAAGGTCCACTCTGAAAATAAATATCCACCAACTGCCCGGGATAAGAAAAATGAGACGGGGGTCAAAAAATTCTTTAATAAGGTCTTTGGTAAAAAGGACAAAAGCAAATAAGGTTTCCCGTTTTTTTCGTACTTTAGTCTTTTTACGTTTCCCGGGGATAATTAGCCATGAATACAAGGGTTAAAAAGCCGAAAAATATGAACAGGGGATCTCACCTCTACGAGATCATCGTGTCAGTTACCCTGTTGCTGGTATTCATCCTGGTAATCGTGACCGGGGTATTGTCATACTCTCGTTTGGATCAGATCATCAAGACGGTGAACAAAGGAAGCCGCCCCGACCGTAAGCTCTGGCTGGTCAAAGAGATCTACTACGACCTTTCCGAAGCAGAGAACAGTGTGAAATCTTATTCCCTGACCAGGAATGAAGATTACCTGGAGAGGTTTTATCAGCTCACCAGTACCACCGGTGACCGTTTTGAAGATCTTGAAAAACTCGTTTCCCCCGGCGATACGATGGTTGTTTATATCGATACGCTTGATGGGCTGGTCGAACAGAAATTCATGATCCTCGACAGGCTGCTGGTCATACAGAATGAATTCAGGGTTCAGCAGGCCATGAACAGTTTGATGAAGAACATCCGTGAGCGGGAAAAGGATACTGGCGGGATAATCAAGACTGATACGGCCTTCATAGCTGAACCGGTGATTTTGGATTCTGTCCCGTCACAACCTGTGAAGAAGGAAAATTTTTTCGCCAGGCTTTTTCGCAAAAAAAACAAAGAAAAAGATGTTGTGGCCGATACGATCATGGTTATCGATACGGTCATCACAACATCCGTTTCCCCAACTTCCCCTCCACCTTCCCTCGAGGAGCTGAGCCGCCAGGTCAGGTTGACCCGGAAAGAAGCCATGGCCAGGGAGAAGACGCTCAGGCAGGAAGAATGGGATCTGTTAATGCAGGACAGGCTTATTATGGAGCGGATAAAAAAGCAGCTTGCAGATATGGAAGCGCTGGAAGCGGCCCGCATGGCATCAGGTACCAGGGAAGCCGAAAGAAATGCCATGGAAGTTAAATTCATTATCATAGCCTTTGGACTGGCGGCTTCCATATTGCTGTTTATGGCGGCACTTGTGATTTATAGCTATGTCCGGAAAAACAATGAATACCAGAGGGTCATGAAAACCGCCAGGGACCAGGCTGAAGAGCTTGCCAGGGCAAAGGAACGCTTCCTTGCCAACATGAGCCATGAGATCAGGACGCCCATGAACATCATTTCCGGATTTACCGGGCCAGTTGCTGGGAAGCCGGCTGGACCCGGCCCAGCGTGACCAGGTCACCATGGTGAAAAAATCCTCCGACCACCTGCTGCAGATCCTGAACGATTTGCTTGATCTGTCCAGGCTCCAGGCCGGTAAGATGGAACTGATCGAAACCGGTTTCAGTCCCGCGGAAATCGCCAGGGATATGCAACAATGGTTTGAGCCGGCAGCGCGTGAAAAGAATATCACCCTGTCAACCTTTGCCGATCCTGACCTGCCCGGGTTATGTCCTTGGCGATCCGGTCCGGATACGGCAGATCCTCTTTAATCTGGTAGGTAATGCCATCAAATTCACCGATTCGGGGGAGGTCAACCTTAGGGCTTATCCAGGCGGAGACATTGGTGACAAGATCCGGGTTGTTTTCGAAGTGACCGATACGGGGATTGGAATCAATGATGCTGACCGTGAAAAGATCTTTGAAGAGTTTGAACAGGGAATTGATGTTAGCCTCAGAAAATCAACCGGTGCCGGATTAGGACTGGCCATCACTAAAAAGCTGGTCAACCATGCTCGAAGGAACCATTACGCTCACCAGCCAGCCTGGAAAAGGATCAACATTCAGGGTAAGCATTCCATTCCGAAAAACGGATCAATCACAGGTACCTGTTACTGCTGAAACACGGCCGGTGGCAGCGTCGCTGGATGGCCTTCATGTGCTGGTCGTGGATGATGAGGAGTTCAACCTGAAGCTGATGATGGCTATCCTGCGTAAATACGGATGTGTGGTCACAGGGGCCAGTAAACGGGGAGGAGTCACTGGCCCTGGTGGATCAGCATGATTTTGATGTGGTGCTGATGGATATCAGGATGGCCGGGATGAGCGGGCCGGAAGCTGCACGCGAAATAAAATTACGGACAGAGAAGCGGGGATTAACAGTTCCTGTCATAGCGGTCAGTGCAGCCATAACTGCAGGCGATCTGGAAATATTCCGCAGCAACGGAATGGACGAATATATCCCAAAACCTTTCGAGGAAGAACAACTGGTAAAAGCCATTTTGTCTGTAATAAAATATAAGCCGCCAGTCCCGGTTTATGACCTGTCATCCATTGAAGCAAACCAGTAACGGGGATATGGTATTTTTCCGGGAAATGGTCGGGCTTTTTCTGAAGAATACGTCAGAAGGACTGGATTTGCTAAGTGGTTACATTGGTGAGGAACAATGGGAAGAAGCTGCTGATATGGCCCACAAGATCAGTTCGCCATGCCGTCACCTGAAAGCGGAACGGCTTTATGGATTGCTGAAGGAGATTGAACAACGGCTGCGTGACCCCGGGAGGACTTTGCCGGTGGACGGACCTTATCAGCCAGGCGAATAGCGAGTTTGAGCTGATCAGGAATGATATAGAGTCAGGAAATGAAATGAAATGAATAATTTGCCAGCTATGGAGGAAGAACAATTTCGTCATTTTTGTGGTGGAGGATAATGACTGGTACAACCGGTTACTGGTTCACCACCTGACCATGAACCCCGATTTCCAGGTCAGGAGTTTCTTTAACGGCAAGGATTTGATGAGCCATCTGCATGAGCGGCCGGATGTCATCACCCTTGATTACCGCCTGCCTGATGTTAAAGGTTCGGACCTGCTCCGGAAGATCAGGGATTTTGATGAAGGGATCGAAGTGATCGTGATTTCGGAACAGGAAGATATCCAGACCGCAGTGGACCTGCTCAGGGAAGGGGCATTCGATTACCTTATCAAAAATGCTGAGATAGGTGAACGCTTGCATAACAGCCATCGGCAAGATCAGGAAAAATGCAGGTTTAAGAAAGCGTATCCGGGTGCTGGAGCAGGAAGTCGGGAAAAAATATGATTTTGAAAAGATGATCAGTGGGCAACAGCCCCGCCATGAGGCAGGTATTTGAGCTAATGAACAAAGCGGCTTCCAGCAACATAACCGTGAGCATTACCGGGGAAACCGGCACAGGTAAGGAAATGGTTGCCAAAGCGGTGCATTTTCATTCTGCCCGTAAGGACAGGCCGTTTGTTCCGGTCAACATGAGCGCTATTCCTTCAGAACTGTTCGAGAGCGAGTTTTTTGGCCATGAAAAGGGTGCTTTTACCGGGGCCGTGGCACGCCGGAAAGGAAAGTTCGAAGAGGCTCACGGCGGGACAATTTTCCTCGACGAAATAGCCGATACCGACATCAATTTCCAGCCAAAAATGTTCCGGGCATTGCAGGAACGGGAGATCACCCGCGTGGGAAGCAATGAAACGGTAAAATTTGACTGCAGGATCATAGTGGCCAGCAACCGCAACCTGCAGGCGGAGGTGAAGAAAGGGACGTTCAGGCAGGATTTGTATTATCGCCTGTATGGATTAAATATCGACCTGCCGCCTTTGCGTGAGCGTGAAAATGATGTGCTGATCCTGGCCCGGCATTTTATGGAAGAATTCTGTAAAGAAAATGACTGGCCACCGAAAAACCTTTCCGATGATGCAAAAGCCAGGCTGCTGGGCTACTCCTGGCCCGGGAATGTCAGGGAACTGAAATCGGTCATGGAGCTGGCCATGGTCATGACTTCGGGCGATACCCTGAAGGCCGCCGATATCATGCTCAGCCAATCCGACCTGATGGCGGATGTGCTCTCCGAAGAGATGACCCTGAGGGAATATGAACAGAAGATTTTAAGGTTTTATCTCAATAAATATCATCATAACATCAAACTGGTAGCCGAAAAACTGGGAATCGGCCAGGCTACCATCTACCGCATGATAAAGGAAACCTGATCCCGCTCCCGGTTTATCAAAATGAGAAAATCTTCTTCATTCTGATTAATTTAATTACTCTTCCTAAATTATTTTATAATTGATAATGAGCTGGTTAAGTCTTTGGCTGCCGGATGGCATGGCTTTGGCTATGGTCATTTGCCATGAGTTTTATAATCCTGATAATTTATCTTATAACTAACAAAGAATATTAAAATGGAAAATCAAAGAATCAACAGAACAAAAATGACCTGGAGCATAGCCATGATCCTGGTATCGCTGATCGCGATGGCAGGGATCGTTGTCGCCTATCAACAGTATGATCAGAAACAGACCTTTATGGCAAAGGCAGCAGAAGATAAGCAGGCCATGGAATTAAGCGTGATGGAATCCTATAACAGGATCGAAAGCAACCTGGCCAGGATCGCCCAGTATGAAAACATGATCCAGAAGAATATGGTCAGTGCAGAGAACAAAAGCGAACTTATGCCGGAAGAACGGATCCAGCATGAGATCATGATGATCGAACAGCTGATCAAAGAGAATAATGAGCTCATCGCCAGCCTGAACAAGCAGATCGACGAAAAAGATTCGAGACTTGCCAGTTATAGTAAGACCATAAAGGATCTCAATGCAAGGGTGACGGAATATAAGGAAGTGGTGGACGTACTGTTTGCCGAAAAGCAGGATTTGCAGCAGAGCCTGGAAGTAACCACTCAAGCCAGGAATAATCTGGAAGTGAAGGTCAGTAACCTGGACCAGGAAGTCGCACAAAAGACGACAGTCATTGAAAATCAGAACCAGATATTACTGGAGAAGGAACGCAACCTGCATACCGCATATTACGCGATAGGCACCTACAAGGAGCTCCGTGACCAGAATATCGTGGAAAAAGAAGGAGGGTTCCTGGGCATCAACCAGGAGAAGAGCCTCGCTAATGGACTGGATAATAAAAAATTCCTGGAGATAGACACCCGCGAAGTGACCGACATCCCGATACAAGCAAAACGATTCGAGATCATCACCAACCAGGACCCGTCCAGCTACTCACTGGTTTATGAAAATGATAATGTAAATACTATTAAGATTACTAATCCTGAGAAGTTCTGGGGAAAAAGCAAGTACCTGGTGGTCGTAGTTCGTGAAAACAATTTTGACGAAACGGCCGATTCCAGGTAGTCTCTATATATTCTCCTCCGCTTGGTGTTTAAACCACCACTTAATTAAAAGGGACGTCTTTCCAAAGGCGTTCCTTTTTTTATTGGCCGGGACGAGATAACGTTTTGAATTTATTTAAGATGAAAATATTTGCCTTTGATAAATGTATGGATTAACTTTACAGGTTTGATAAGCCTGCTGTTATCAATAATAAGTAAGATCTATTGTCATGAATGCAAGAACTTATTTTCTCATCCTTTTTCTTTTTAGCCTGCTTGTTTTTGGTTGCAGAAAAGATGATAACAAAGACTCGAACTATGACGTGTCCGGGTACTTATATACAAACGGCCAACCCATTGCGAATGCAAGTGTCAACCTGGATGATATGGTTCAATTCCAGGCTACTTCAGGCAGTGACGGATACTTTGAGATCAAGGATGTTTCTGAAGGCGATCATAACCTGAAGACAGCCAAAACTTATGACGATGGTTCATTTATCACCAGGTCATTTGAACTTGATGTCAATGGCGATTTAATGTTGGATTTTTTATTGCTTCCCAACCCGGTAAGCTTATTGGGTGTTGATATTGATACTGTGGTAAATGAAGTAACAGTCAGATGGAATAAATCATCGGCGGATGATTTCAGGGAATACAAAATATACAGCCATACGACCTCAGGCCTTGATGAAACGACCGGGACACTTGAACATGTCGCAACATCCAGGGAGGATACCATAGTTACGCTATCCATACCGAATGCAACAACAATGTTTTACCGGGTATTTGTATTGAATGCTTTCGGGCAATTAGGCGGCAGTAATATTGAAAGTGCTACCAGCGGAAACAGGAACTTCTTTACCGGGGGGGATTTTGAAGATGAAACTTTATTTTTCTCAACATGGACAATACAAGGCAACGTTTATATCATTGATTCATTAAGTTACAATAGCAGCAGGAGCCTTTACCTTTTCAGTGATTTTGATACTGTTAATTATTATTGCACCTCATTTCACCTGGATCATCCGCAGTTTATATTGAGTGAGAATGAAGAATATGAGCTTTCGTTCTGGTATAAAGTCAGAGGTATTGCAAATATGATGGACCCATTTTCTTTTTCATACAGACAGGATAACCAGGATTTTTTAAATATCAATTTCGGGATGATATGGGAAGGAACATTTATCCCCGGGGCCGGCCCGAATGCTTATATTAATGAAAGTGAATGGACCTATTATTCGCTGATATTTTTCCCCACATCCGGGACTGCCGTGCAATTCCAATTTGGCGGGACTGTCAATGAGTTATTTATTGATGATCTGCAGTTAAAAAGGAAGTTGGATTGATTTTCTCTAGCGACTGACCTTACCCCCGGCCCCCTTTTGCGGGTATATCACAAAAGTTGGTTTTTTACCGCAGAGGCGCGAAGACACGGAGAAATTACAATTGATAATCATCACTTTGCGTCTCCGCGTCTCCGCGGTTTAAGACAAGTTACAGGTGGTATTTATCCAGTGTGGCATCAAAATCAAAAAACATCTGGCAGCTTTTTTTCAGGGCCTGCACCATTTGATGTTCACGTTCAAGGATTTGTTTCCTGAAATCGGTCATCTCTTCCTTCTGTCCGAAAAGCTGTGCTTCCCTGGTTTCGGTATAAGTCAGTTCGATGAAGACTTTAAAGTTGGCCTTCTCAAGTTTGGTAGCATACAGGCCATTAATGACAAGCACATTCACATGTTTAAAAGAAGTGCTGAGCTGATCCACATCATCGGTGATCAGGTCAACGCATGGCAGTATTGATTCGCGATCATGTTTAAAGTCATTGATCACGTCATTTATTTTATCCCAGTCGTATTCCGAAGGTCCAACACTTTCAATCCCATTTTTTCGCCGCCAGGCCTTTCTGCTGTGTGGGGGGACTTTATAAAAATCATCAAGGTCGATGATCTTGCTTTTGATTCCCTCTTTTTTGAGCCTGTGCGCAATGGCAAAAGCAAGGGTTGATTTGCCGGAGCCGACTTCCCCGCCAATAGCAATGATATATTTAGGGCGGAGGCGAGGCAAAAGCTCATCAACCACGACAATAGCGGCATCAATATGTTTGGAGGTTACGGTTATCCTGTCGTTAAGCATGATATATCAGGTTTGAACAATTAATGAATAATGGTGAATGATAGAATGATTATTACAGGTACAAAAATACCATCATTGCAACAAAAGGCCCAAGAGCCGCAGGAATAATATCAATAAAGCATTGAACATATCATGGTTGTAATCGCCAAATTCATGGATATTTGTCGGATATAATCGACAAAATGATAATCAATCATTGTCCTCAAGGTTAAACAGTCTTTTATTCTCGTATAAATCAAAACCATTATACTGTTCCGTATTGACCTGGAAAATATCAATGAAAAGCATATGAGTGCCATTATGTAATGGAACCCTGTCAGCAAAACTTTCCCATTTGTTTAGAATTATTACTGCGTCATGATCTGGTTTA
Source organism: uncultured Bacteroidales bacterium (assembly GCA_963701785.1). Taxonomy (GTDB): domain Bacteria; phylum Bacteroidota; class Bacteroidia; order Bacteroidales; family JAGOPY01; genus JAGOPY01. The sequence goes on from CAVPBC010000004.1 coordinate 390,074, forward strand.
ATGAGTCCAAACCAGGTTGTGGTAGGTCCACCAGAATATCCCGTACCGGAATTATTCACGTCAATATGATAGGTTATGGCAATACTCGTAATATCTATCGTACCGGTATTTTTAATCCTTAATTCAGGCTCAACGCTGCTATTGTCATAGATGGCAGGTGCTTCGGGCGGTTTAATGATTTCTGCTAATTCAAGGGAAACAATATCTTTATTGCAGGAAACAGCTATCAGAGCAATGATTAGTGAGATAAGGATGTTTTTCATTTTAATTTAATTTTTCTATCACCGGTTTAAATCCACTCACATTTTAACAAACTTTTTTCTGGCGATAAACCTGCCATGAGGGTCCTCTATTTTTACAAAATAAATTCCAGTTTTAAATGATTGACAATCAATTTCGTTTTTCAATTCCGGCTGTCTGGTTTGTTCAAATACGACCTGTCCCCTCACATCATAAATAGTGGTATTCAGTTTGATGTCTTTTGGTAATTGAATATCTATGAACAACTTTTCTTTGCAGGGATTAGGGAAAAGCTCAATTCTATCATCAAGGGAAATCGAATTAATTCCGGTTGGATTAACTACGGTAATATATCCCAGAAGCAAATCGGTGTGAAAAGACCAATTTTTCACTGTTATAGAGCAATAGAATGAACCAAGCTGTGAAGGATATCCTTCAAGAATCCCATTTGCCTCGTCCAAATAAAAATCCGGAGGGATTTCCCAACCATACCAGCTTACATTATCAATTTCAGTTGTGTCTGTAATTTGAAACCGGAATTCATATGGATAATACAGGTAAGCTGTATCATAATATTCCTGGACTATATACGGATAAAATGCATCCTTTCGGCAAGTCTGGTGAATTGGATTGGTATAAATCAATGTATCGTTGTACTTATAGCATAGAAATTCCCTGAAACCACCCGATAGCATAACTCCAGGGTATAATATACCGTTCATGCTTCCGATGTCTTCTAGCCATATATCGTCAATGTATCTTGCAGCATAATTAATTGAAAAACTAAATCTCTTTTTGTACTGTTCCTCAATTATCAAAGAATCGATGGCATTGCAGACAAGAACTTGTTCATAATTATAGCAATAATTAACAATATTAATTGTATCCCCAACAGAAATGCTAAAATCATAAATCAAGCCTTCATTACCTTCCGGGTCGCGAAAGTAAATTTCCTGGTTTATGGTATCTTCATAAATCAAGCCCATAAACTCATCATCGGAATAAATGGAGTCTGTAGATTGGAAAACTTTTAAATACCTGTTGCCATTTACAATAGTATCCCCATTGAAGTGTATAAAATAATTGTGAAGGCAACATACGACCATCCACGCTCCCAATCCGCCAGAGACATAGCTCCAACTCTTGGAAGTATCTGCGATTGAATAATTGCTTTGGCCAAGGCAGCTGAGTGAAACAGATAATAATAGAATTACAATGAACGATTTCATATTAGGCAGGTTAATATCGATTAAGTAAAGATAAGTAAAGCATTTAAAAAATTTCCGCTTTATCAATATCTTTTTTTGTTTCTCCTCAGACCCAGCAGGCCTTGTTGCCGCACCGCGACTGGAACGCTCCCTCGTCGCTGCGCTCCTCAGTCCGCGTCCCTAGGTCGCTCCACCACAACTAGTGTTAGAAAATAAAAAACACCGTTGCGGCAACAAAAGGAAAAAAAAGAGGGCGCTCTCTTAGGACAAGTCATCAACTCACGACCTTCCCGACTCAGTCGGGACGCGCTAACCGGTCGAAATTAGCCATGCGAGATAAGCCTTGTTTTTCGCTCTTTTCAGCCTTGATTCCTCTTTCATTGCCTCACTTCGGCTTGGATAATCTTTGCAGTAAACCAGTTTCCATGGACGACCATGCTTTGTAGAATGTACATATCCGGAATTATGGTATGCAAGCCTTGATTCCATATTATCAGTTTGCCCGATATAAAACCGGTCTTTGGAATCACTGAAAAGGATGTAGAGATAATGTGCCATAATAGTAAATCCAACCTTTTATTGGTTGGATTTAAGGAATTGGCATGATAAAGGTAAGCGTTCTTCCTTTTTCTTCATCATATTTCAATATAAAATAATAAAAAAACTATCTTTGCACTCCCAAAACAAAGCGGGATGTAGCGCAGCCCGGTTAGCGCGCCACGTTCGGGACGTGGAGGTCGTGAGTTCGAATCTCACCATCCCGACTAACAAGTCAACAGGAACTCTGTTGACTTTTTTATTTTAACACCGGTTAGCGCGTCCCGACTGAGTCGGGAAGGTCGTGAGTTCGAATCTCACCATCCCGACTACAAGAGTTGGACATTAAGCAGTTGGACAGTTGGACAACTGCTTTTTTTATTGGTGCCCGGTCAGAGATCACTGGTCATTGGTCACTGGTCACTGGTCAAAAGTAGGTGGTCGACTTTTTTGTTGTGTTATAGCGGGAACATATCAAGGATTTCGCCTTAGGCGATCAAGTATTGTAAAAAAGGTCACCCCGCGATACCCCATTCCCCGGAGGGGATAAACTCAGCAAATCACTGCTCCACATACTTGCCAGCATCAATCGCCTGAACCTAGAAAATCATCTATTTCATTCCTGGTGATAATTTCCCGGGATTTCACGGGGTAGTTACCTGAAAATAATTCGAATGAAAGTCTATTTTTGTTTTTCCCCCATTTCATCTCGAAAATATCAAACTTGCCGCCAGATTCTTCCACCAGGTCGATTTCCTTCTGGTCGTGTGTCCGCCAGAAGTACATATTCACAAATCGTCTGTTGTAGTGGTTGTATTTAACACGTTCACTGATCATAAAATTTTCCCAGAGCTGTCCGGAATCATTCCTGATATTCAAAGGATTGAAATTAGCTACCAGGGCATTCCTGATGCCATTGTCAAAGAAATAGATTTTCCGGCTGGTGGATATTTCTTTTCTTAGATTACGGCTTAATGGCATTAGTTTAAATATGATAAATGCCTTTTCAAGGAGGTCAATATAGGTCATCACGGTATTTTTATCAACCTGCAGAAGGTTTGCCAGCTCATTAAATGAAACTTCCATGCCTACCTGCAGGGCCAGGGCCCGAAGGAGGCGATCAAGCAGTTCCGGCTTCCTTATACCCCTGAATGATAAAAGGTCTTTATACAAATAACTTCCGGCAATGTTATTCAGAATTTCTGCTTCCATGCCCGGTCTCATGAGTACTTCCGGATACATCCCATAGATCATTCGAAGCTCAATTTGCTGCATGCGCTCAGCAATATTAAGCCCTTTCACCGATTCCCGCCAGGATACCGGATACAGGAAATACTCCCATTTCCTACCCGTAAGCGGTTCATTGATCTCGTTTGCCAGTTCCAGAGATGAAGAACCGGTAACGATCAATTGGACATCGCGGAACTGGTCCGTTACCAGCTTAAGTTTAATTCCTATATCTTTTATGCGCTGGGCTTCATCGATCACCACAATCCGGTTTTCCCCAATCAATTGGCTCCATCTGGCAGATGAAACATCTTCCAGGATGATCTTTACTGAAGGTTCATCGCAATTCAGGAAAAGTCCCTGCGCGGTTTTTGCAAGGATTTCTTTGACAAGGGTGGTTTTTCCGGTTTGCCGGGCTCCCAAAATGATAATGCATTTTCCGTCAAAAAGCTTTTCATTGACAAGCAGGGATAACTCTCTTTCTATCATAATACAAGGGTTATATTCACCAAATTTATATAAATATAGTGAATAAGATCACGAAAATGTAAATATTTTTATGATTCCCTGAAATTTTTTCACTGCATTGTGTCCTGTCATTGCTTAATAACTTTTCCCACCTGCACCGTCCTATCATCCGATACACTCACAAAATAGACTCCTTGGCTTATGAGATGGCCTAGTCTGACTGGACAGTTTTCCATTCAAATTTAATTGTAATTTTTGAAACGATGGTGTCTGAGGCGTGGGCATTGTGGTTGAGTATTTTGCCATACTGTGCCGTGATGAATGCCAATTCCTTTGGCAATCTTATTTTTCTTCTTTTCGTTGCCGCACCACGACGACCTCACCCCCTGTCCCACTCTCCAATTTGGAGAGGGGGAATAGGGGGCTGGGGGTATTGGGGGTGAGGCTGTCGCGAATCTGCTTAAAAAATGTTAAAATCCACATTATCAAAACATTTATATTAACATTCCCCGTTATTGTTTGTTCTTATACTATTAACTAAAATTATGGAATTTCTCAGTATTAACAGTTTTCTTGAAATTTTTTCCAATCCCACGGACCTGATCCGCATCGGGGGGTTGATCCTTTTACTGGTCATCATTTTTCTTGAAACCGGGTTCTTTCTCGGGCTGGTCCTTCCGGGCGGCGATTACCTGATTTTTACTGCCGGCCTGCTCGCCGGGACACAATTTCTCGAAATATCCATATTTGCGCTTGTTCCTGCCATGATAGGGGCCGCTATTCTTGGCGATTACACCGGCTATGGAAAAGGCCGGTGGCTCGGTCCCAGGCTCTTTAACAAGGAAGAAAACAAAATTTTCAAAAGATCATACCTGTTGCGAAGCGAAGCGTTTTATAAAAGATTCGGGGTGGTCGCTTTCATTATCGGCCGGTTCATGCCGGTGGTCAGGACACTGATACCCATGCTGGCCGGGGCTTCCGGGATTTCCTTCAGCCGGTTTTCCTTTTATAATATCCTGGGTGCCGTGATCTGGATTGGTACGCTTGCACCACTGGGTTACCTCCTTGGGAAAAGATACCCCCAATTAATGGACTATTCTATTTTTTTTCTGCTCGGGTTCGCCATTGTAGCTTCCGCACCGGTCATTACATCCTACCTGAAGCGAAGAAAAATAAAGGCTTTGTAATATAGGTGCTCTGGTTTAGCGTTAACTATTTCAGATTATCCCTGATCGAGTTTAGCATGTTCAATGGCGTATCGGTAATAGCCATGTTGACCACCCAGGCCGGGATGTCACCGGCAGGATCGGCGAACCCTTCCACTATAAGCCTGATATTACCGTTCCCGGAAGGCTGGATGATCCATTTCTGGCGGTAATCCACAATCCTGACCCTGTCGTCATTCAGCGGGACGAATTCCGGGACTGACCTGGCCTGGATCAGTTGTGACCCGCTGGCCTTATCTGTCGTAATATCCGCCTCCACACACAGGTCACGGTCCTTAAAAGGCCAGGGGACATCATACACCACGTAATACCTGATCATTTTCCCCTGGACGTGTTGAAGGACCCTGATTTCAGTGACGCCCTCATCCCACCGGTCAAAGTTCTTCACATCTTCGATCAGGGAACTGACCGCTGCAATATCTGCCTTGATATCGACCTCACCCTTGAATGATTTGTACCGGCTTTCATTCTCATACCGGGTATAAACTTTTATGCCATCCTTTTCTTTGGCAAATTCCCAATCCTGGGCTATTATTTTACCCTGGGGAAAACTGAATGAAAGTATGATAATCAGTTGAATAAGGGTCCTTCTCATGAGAGGTTAAATAAATATCCTGATATTCAATTTATCAAATCAGCATCTTAACGGACCCGGGCTGCATGCTGCTCGGCATTTTCATCAATGAACAACCGCCTGTAGGTGATGTGGATCTTCCCAGGCTTTGCATTCACCGCTTCCTGGATCGCCATCATTTTCGGGTTGAAATCCCCGACCCATGACAGTTCCATTTCCGTAATGTGGGGCCGCTTTACCAGTACCGGTTCCCGCAAGTGCCAGAATATGGCAGATTCAAGTCCCGATCCCTGGAATTTCGGGATGACACCCATCATGGTCTGACGGATCCGGGTGATCTCTTTTGTTTTCTTGTAGTAAAGGAAGCGAATCTTATTCCACAGGTGCATCTTCCCGTTAAAATGCCTGAAAATCATGTTTGCATCGGGGAACATGACGAAAAATGCAACAGGCTTGTCTTCATGATATACAAACCAGATAAAATCTTCTTCCAGGATGGGTCGGGCACTCTCCAGTTCCCTTTTGGCCAATTCCACATCAAGCGGGATAAAATGCTCATGGTGCACCCAGGCCTGGTCATAAACCTCCTTCAGGTCCTTCATGAATTTATCCGCTTCTTTGTAGGTGAAATGCTTGAAAACATATCCCCCTCTTTTGTTCACCCATTCGGCGATCTTCCAGAACCGGTCCGGGAAAGGGACTTTCAGGTCAAGATGCTTTGTGATTTGAGTGAAATAGGGTTTGAACCCATAATGATCAAATAGTGCCTGGTAGTAAGAATGGTTGTAAGGCATGCCATAGGCAGGCCGGGTAAAGCCTTCAGTCAGTAGTCCCCAGAAATTGTCATTTTCGCCGAAATTGACCGGCGCATCCATAGCTTCCATACCCTGGGCGGTTAACCAGTCCTTAGCCGCATTGAACAGTATATCAGCCGCTTCCTGGTCATTGATGCACTCGAAAAATCCTGCACCCCCTGTTGGTTGCTGGTAACGGTAAGCCTTCCTTTTATTGTAAAATGCCCCTATCCTTCCAATCAGCCTGCCCCTGTCATCTTTCAGTATCCACCTGATTGCGCTGCCATCTTTGTAGAATGCGTTCCTGGCGGGATCAAATATCTTATCGATGTCCATGTCAAGCGGGCAGACCCACACCGGATCATCTTTGTAAATGATCCTGGCGGTATCCAGGAATTGCCGGGCAGTCTTATTGTCGTTCACTTCTACGAGATGCATCTTCGAAAGATTTAGGAGGCAAAATTACATTTTAATAATTTGGTATATCCTGGTTTAATAGCAATTATTTATTTGTCTATATTTATCCGCAGGTTGATGAGGCATTTCAATCAGACATTATGATCAAAAGGCAATACAAAAAAAGTGTAAGCTGGGTGGAAAGTCATCGTTTTGGACTGCTGCTTATTGCAACATTCTTTGTTTTAATTCTGCCCGCTTTTTCCGGTGTTGGGATCCTGAGAGAGATCCTATTTGTCGCCAGTATGAGTTTTCTTTCCATTCAAAGTATGATCGTAGCCACGACAAAAAAATCAAAATGGCTCGGCCTCAGGTATTTCGTGGTTTTTCTTATGATTGTTGTCTTTTGGCTGGAGCCGGTAGGTTTAAAGGTGCCCATCCTGGATTTCATCCGGTTGTTACTCATCATATTGTTTTTTCTATTTGTTACCTTTTATCTGTTACAGTTTATGAGGAAGGCTCCTGAAGTGAACAGGGATGTTATCATCACCGCTATCAACATATACCTGCTGATGGGGCTCATTTTTTCCAGCCTATCGTTTATATTTTATAAGACCCTTCCCGGGGCTTACAATTTTCCTGCATATATTATTGATCCTGCTTTTGTTAATTTTAATTATTACAGCTTCATAACCATGACAACAGTAGGTTATGGCGATATTACGCCCGGGCTGCCGCAGACCCAGACACTCGCTTATTTTATAGCCGTCACAGGCCAGCTTTATGTAGCCATCATTATGGCTTTCCTTGTCGGGAAACTACTGATGAAACCGGTAAAAGAAAAAGATAGCCGGGATTGATTATGCAGTAATAAATTTACTCAACTACTTGATTTTCACCTTCAGTTTTCGTATTTTTGGGGAAAGCCAAACCCATGAAAAATTTTAAACTATTTCAAACCATCGGAGTGCTATTATTAACATTCCTGGTCACCGCTTTGTTTGCCCAGCAGGGGGTTAAAATCGGTGACAACCCTACCGTCCAGAATCCATCTGCAGTCCTGGAGCTTGAAAAGACCAATATGGGTCTTCTGATCACCCGTGTTTCACTGGCAACTGTTTGGGATGTGACAACGATTCCATCGCCAGCTAACAGCCTGCTCGTCTACAATACGAATTTTGGTGGCGGGCCTGAACCGGTCAGCCCGGGGTTTTATTATTTCAGGGCAGACCAGGCAAAATGGATCCGGCTTATGACCGGGTCAGGCGGAAGCGGTGGGGATGTCTGGATAGATGTAAACGACAATATACTTTCCCTTAACAGCGCGGATCAATCTTTACTCGGTTCTAACAATGTAGCCCTGGGTAACAGTGCTTTCGGCGACCTTGGAGGGCCCTCCAATTATAATGTTGCAATCGGAAATGGCGCTTGCAATTCCGAAACGACCATAGGAGATGCCTGTGTGGTTGCTATAGGATTGAATACAGCATACAATAATAGTGGAAGGTACCTTAATGCCCTGGGGTTAGAAACGGCTTACAACAATTACGGTGAAAATGTCAATGCTATGGGGCAATATGCAGCTTATTCCAACAGCGCCTTTGGGGTCAATGCATTTGGGGTATACGCCGCATCGTCAAACAACGGGCCGAATACCAATGCTTTGGGTTCAGGAGCTGCCAACAGCAACGAGGGTGAATTTGTCAATGCGATTGGACTGGAAAGCTGTTATAGCAATGATGGGACCAATGTCAATGCGATGGGGCCTTATGCTGCTTATGACAATACCGGTAGTGATGTGAATGCCTTAGGAGCGGATGCAGCTGGTAACAACTCCAAAAATGCAGTAAATGCATTGGGAAATGCCGCCGCCAGTAATAATTCCGGCTTTGAAGTAAATGCCCTGGGACCGAATTCCTGTGATAATAATACAGGAGATGTTGTAAATGCCATGGGATGGCAGTCGGCTGAAAATAACGGGGGAAACGATATAAATGCATTTGGGGTAAGGGCGGCTCAAAATAACCATGACACAGCGGACATTGTCAATGCGATCGGCCTGGAGGCTGCCATGAACAACACAGGGTGGGGAGTAAATGCTTTGAATGAAGGAGCTGGAAGGAACAATGAAGGCAGCCTGGTCAATTTACTGGGACCTGCCGCAGGAGAAAATAACGATGGATGGTCCGTTAATTTCCTGGGGAGCCAGTCTGGTCAGAATAACACCGGCTCTGAGGTCAATGCCATGGGCGCGATGTCAGCCCAGGAAAACACGTCGGCCAGCGTTAATGCATTTGGCCTGGAAGCAGGACGCTATAATAACGGTTATGGATTGAATGCTTTTGGTTTTTGGGCAGCAAAATGGAACGATGGGGGCAACGCAGTTGCCATTGGCGACCAGGCGCTTATAGGAGGTGAATTTGTAATTGAAGGTGAAGGGAACATTGGGATCGGATATCACGCGGGAATCAATGTGGGAACAGGCTACAGGAATATATGCATAGGTTGGGATACCGATATCCCCAATCCTTCTGCCAATGACCAGATCAACATCGGGAACAATATCATCAGGGAAGCCGACGGGATGATCAGGCTAAAGGATTTTATCCGGCTTACACCTCTGGATTCGCCTCCTTCTACTACAGAAGAAGGGGCAGTATATTATGACAGTTCACTGCAGAAACTCAGGGTTTATACCAGTTCAGGTTGGCAGGACCTGAATTAACCTATTTAAAGGTAGTGTCATTTTTAATTTTCTATATCTTTACATATTAAAACCCTATTTAAAGTGTCATAATGATAAATGCAAGAAAGATAATTATTGTTTGCATTCTTATCTTTCTTATAAATCCATTTGCATTTTCTGAGGAAAACAGACAAAGCAAGAATATCCTTATCCTTTATGCCCTGGATCATAGCAGGCCGGCTTACAGGGTTATCGCTGACGGTATCAGGACCAGTCTCACAAAAGCTTATGGGGATGGCTTTAACCTCCATATGGAATACCTCGATGCAGATCGATATACAAAGGGTGAATATCCTGAAGAAAGATTTGACATTTATAACGAGAAATATGAAGATGTCAGGCTCGATATACTTATTTGTGTCGGGGTAGGGATCATTGAACCGGTTAAAAGGAATGCAAGTGATAAAATACTGGACCTGCCTGCAGTCATTATTGATTTTGATTTGTCAGAATATGGAATTTACATGGATCTTGGGTTAAATGACAGGTCAACTGTTATCGGGATGACACTGAATGTCAGGTCTATTCTGAATACTGCGCTTGGATTATTCCCTGATGCACATTCAGTATATTTTATCAGCGGGATTTCCAGTATTGACAGTATTTACTTACATGCTGCCAGGGAAGCAGCAGATAAGTTTGACCAACTCAGGAAATACCATTTCATTACCGGCATTTCAATGGATGAAGCCCTGAGCTTGGTGCGTAAGCTTCCTGACAGCAGCATCATAGTAATTCCCGGATTCAATGTTGATAGTAAGGGGGTGCCTTATTACAACACTGAATCAATCCGGCTCATCAGCCAGGCTGCGAATGCCCCCGTGTTTGCTTATTCTGATATCGGTTTCGGTGACGGGGCTGTCGGTGGTTACCTCCTGAGTTTCAACAAAATTGGACTTCTTGCCGGAGAAACTGCTGTTAAAATCCTTCATGGTGCTGACCCGGCTGATATCATGATAAAGGAAAATGATATTTACGAATATCTTTTTGACTGGAGAGAATTGAAAAGGTGGGGCCTGGTCGGTTCAAAACTAATTCCTGAAGGCAGTATAATTAAGTTTGAAGAGGTTAATTTTTTCGAAAAGTACAGGCTGATCATTATCCTGGCCGTCCTGTTCATAGTTTTGCAATCGATGTTAATTCTCAACCTTTTCCGCCTTAACAGGAAGCAAAAGCAGGTCACCAGGCAGGCTGATTGATACTGAAAACAGGTTCCGCGAATTAGTGAGGGAAGACAGGATATTGCGATTGGGCCAGCTGACCGCTTCTCTTTCACACGAGCTGAACCAGCCGCTGTCGGCAGTTCTGAGCACCGCACAGGCGGGCCTCCGGTTTATCGAATCGGATAAGATCGATAAGGCATTAATGACGGAAATCCTGGAGAATATTGTGGAAGATGATAAAAGGGCGGCCTCAATCCTGAGCAGTATCCGAAGCATGTTGAAACTGGAAAAAAGGGAGAAAGAAAAGACAAACCTGAACTCCCTGATTGAGGAAATCGTGAATATCTTCAATCGTGAAGCAATCGAAAAGAATATCAACCTGAATGTAAATCTTGCTGAAAACCCTGTTTATATTATGGCTGATCGCATACAGGTCCAGCAGGTCCTCCTTAACTTTCTCACCAATGCAGCCCTGGAAATAATTTATTCAAAACCCGGGAAAAAATCGATCTTTATTACTGAATTATTACAGGATGGACTGGTAACCGTTTCCGTCCGCGACACGGGAAATGGGTTTGATGAAGCCAATAAAGAAAAGCTTTTCAAACCTTTCATGACCACCCGGAAGGAAGGATTAGGGATCGGACTGGCCATCAGCCAATCCATTATAGATAATCATGGGGGAAAGATCTGGGCGGAAAATATTCCAGGCGGAGGGGCGAAGTTTTCATTCAGCCTTAAGAGTATAAATGATGATCAATGATTCCTGTAAGATATTTATTGTAGATGATGATGACAGGGTCAGGCAGAGCCTTTCTCTTTTGCTGAGGTCTGCCGGTTACCGGGTGGAGTCTTTTGGTAGCGCCGAGGAATTGCTTGATTACGAAAATATTAAAGAGGAAGGTTGCATTATCCTGGATATCTTCATGGATGGAAGATCAGGGCTTGAATTACAGGAAGAGATTCATCAGAAGTTCACACACCTTCCCATTATTTATATTACCGGCCTGGGTGATATCCCGATGAGCGTGCAGGCGATGAAAAAGGGGGCCATAAATTTTCTTCAGAAACCGGTGAACGACCTTGAATTGATCAAAACCGTGGAGGAAGCCGTTGCCATAAGCCAGCGGCAGATCGCTGAACACCACGAAACTGATAAGATTAAATTATTATTTGATTCTCTTACAGCCAGGGAATACCAGGTCTATCGTTTAATTATCACCGGCATACTAAATAAGCAAATTGCTTCTGAACTGAATATTGCCGAGCACACCGTGAAAATTCACAGGGGCAGGATCACGGAAAAACTCGGCGTCAAATCAGTTGCCGAAATGGTCAACCTGGCCCAAAAACTCAACCTGGTTTAATCAATATCATTAACCACTTACCGTCCTACCGTCTTACAGTCTTATAGTCTTATCGTCCTACAGTCCTGCCGTCTTACCGACCTACCGTCTTATCTTCTTACCGTCCTACCGTCTCAATAGAACCAAGGTACTATTTACATTCCCACCTGGATTGAGTTAACTTTGTTCTGGGTCACTAAATTGAATGATTATGATATATATCGTGGATGACGATGAATTTGTCAGGAGAGGTTTTGCATTGCTATGCAGATCAGCCGATCTGGAATTCTTGTCTTTTGAAAAGGCGGAGGATTTTATCTCAATAATCGAGCCTGGTGAAAACGATATCCTGATCCTGGATATGAACATGCCAGGCATGAACGGCTGTGACGTGCTTAATTTCCTGGTTAAAAATGAAATATTTCTGCCCGTTATCATCATAACCGGATATGATGATGATGCCAACAGGGATTGTGCAAAGAAATACGGTGCAGTGGCCTATCTGCGCAAACCGGTAGACGGCCAGGCCTTGATCGATCTTATAAGATACAGTGTAAACCCGATCTGATAAATCCCAAATTCCAAGCACCAAATTCCAAACAAATAACAAATAACAAAACCTAATGACCAGGAACTAATGACCAATGACCAAAACATAATCCTATGATCTTTCTACAGTTAGCCGTTTTATTGATCTGCATCTTCATCGGGGCACGCATGTCAGGTATCGGCCTGGGCGTGATGGGGATGATCGGATTACTGATCCTGATCTTTGTCTTTGGCATGCAACCTGCTGATCCTCCTCTTGAAGTGATGCTGATCATTTTAAGTGTCGTTACAGCCGCCGCCGCGCTTCAGGCCGCCGGGGGCATGGATTACCTGGTGAATGTGGCAGCGAAGATCCTCCGGAGCCGGCCCGGCCAGATCACCTTTCTCGGGCCGCTGGTCACCTATTTTTTCACCCTGTTTGCCGGTACTGCTCACATTTCCTATTCGATCATGCCGATCATCGCCGAGGTGGCCACCAAAGCGCGCATCCGTCCCGAACGGGCGATGAGCATGAGCGTAACAGCCGCCCACATGGGCATTACAGCCAGCCCGGTATCGGCTGCTTCCGCCGCCTTGCTTACCGTATTGGCTGCCAGTGGAGTGCAACTGGCCGACATCCTGATGGTTTGCATCCCTTCCACCCTGATTGGGGTGATCGTCGGGATCCTGTTCGTCTGGAAAAAAGGAAAAGAGCTCGAGTAAGGATCCTGAATTCCTGGAAAAGATGAAGGACCCTGCCTTTGCAAAAAGCATTTCGGATGATCAGAACGGGGCCACCATAACACTCAAGCCCGGTGCAAAAAAATCGGTCATCATTTTTGCCCTGGCCGTTTTGAGCGTTGTATTACTGGGATCATTCCCCGCATTACTTCCAAAGTTTTCGATCTCTGAAGGATTTGAACCCGGTTTTGCACTGAATGATTCCGGGCAGGTCCAGATGCCTTCCATGATCATGATGATCATGCTGGGTGCTGCAGGATTGATCATTCTTCTAGCCAATACAACCGCCGCACAGGTCACAAAGGCAAGCCTGTTCAATTCAGCCGGCCAGGCCACCATTGCCGTTTTCGGCGTGGTATGGATGAGCGGCACGTTCATGAACCATAATTACACGATAATACAGGATACGCTGGGCGGCCTTGTCACCTCTTATCCCTGGCTCTTTGCCCTGGCATTGTTCATCATGAGCATTTTGCTGTTCAGCCAGGCAGCCACAACCAAAGCCCTGATGCCCCTGGGATTGTCACTGGGATTGGCCCCGGCTTTCCTGGTGGGTATTTTCCCGGCTGTCAACGGCCACTTTGTCATCCCGGGATATCCTACACTGCTCACTGCTGTCCAGTTTGACCGGACCGGCACAACGAAGATCGGGAAGTATGTCCTGAATCACAGTTTTATGTTGCCGGGGCTGGTCACTACAGCTGCTGCAGTGATTGCAGGGCTCTTACTTCAGTCATTTCTGCTGTAAATTATAAATTTTGAATTCTAAATTTTAAATTATTGAGATACTATGAAAATTAAAGTTATTACAATTTTTATCGCCACTGCTCTCCTCTTTGGATTGAGCGGGATGGCCCAGGTCAGAATAGAAAAAGACCTCCTGGGTGAAAAGCAGATCCCTGCCGATGCCTATTATGGTGTTCAAACCATGCGCGCCCTGGAGAATTTCCAGGTCAGCGGGGTGACTACAAAATTTTATCCTGATTATGTGAGGGCTTTTGCCATGGTAAAGCTGGCTGCTGCCCGTGCAAATAATGAAGTCGAAGGCAGGCTCAGCAAAGAAAAACTGGATGCTATTGAAAAAGCCTGCAAGGCAGTCATTGATGGGAAATACCATGATCGGTTCCTGGTAGATTTGTACCAGGGTGGTGCCGGAACATCGGCCAACATGAACGCCAATGAAGTGCTGGCAAATATTGCGCTTGAAATGAGCGGCCACAAAAAAGGCGAGTATCAGTATATTGAACCTCATGATGACCTGAACATGGGCCAGTCGACTAATGATGTTTATCCGACGGCCATTCATGTTGCGTTATTGCTGCATAACGATAAAGTTATCAGCGAGGCTGAGGCGCTTTCCGCTTCTTTCCATAAAAAAGGAGATGAATTTAAGGATATCCTGAAAATGGGACGCACGGAAGGACAGGATGCAGTTCCCATGACGCTTGGCCAGGAGTTCCATGCTTTCGGCAATCAACTGGATGCTGCAATTGATGCTTTACGGAAAAGCGAAGAGTACCTTTATGAAGACAATATGGGAGCAACAGCTATTGGAACAGGCATAACTGCAACACCCGGTTATGGGGAGAAATGTGCTGCACACCTGGCTAAAATCACCGGGAAGCCGATTAAACTGGCCCCGGAACTGATCTCAGCCACTTCCAGCATGCAGGGATTTGTTATGTATCTCCTCTGCGATGAAAAATTTGGCCGTTACCATGTCCAAAATCAGTAGCGACTTAATTTTTCTGGCCACGGGACCACGGACCGGCATTTTTGAAATTAACCTGCCGGCGCTTCAGCCAGGGTCATCTATCATGCCCGGAAAAGTTAACCCTGTAATGCCTGAACTGATGAATGAGGTTTGCTATAAAGCAATGGGGAATGACTTAACCGTAAGTTTTGCTTCACGCGACGGTTTGTTCAACTTAACGCTTATGAACCTGTGGTTGCCATTGCCATCATGGAATCGCAGGCATTGTTCTTCAAAACCATGCCATTGTTCCGGAAGAATTGTATTGATGGAATTACAGTTAATGAAGATGTGCAGAAACAATATATTGAGCGCAGCGTCGGAATTGTGACTGCCCTGAACCCGGTCCTGGGATATGAAAAAACTACCGAACTTGCTAAGGAGGCCCTTGAAACAGATAAAGGCATCCTGGAACTGATCCGTGAAAAGAAATTGCTTACGGAGGAACAGATTGAAAAACTGCTGGATCCGGCGGCAATGACAGGACAGAAATAAATTTTGAGTTTTAAATTTTAAATTTTGAATTACTAAAACCATAACCTTATGAAAACAATTGCTTTAAAAATCAGGAACATACTCGTTATATCATTGGTACTGGCGGGTTTATTTGCCTCAGCACAAAACAAGGATCTTCCCAATGTAGTCATCCTTGCCACCGGTGGTACCATTGCCGGGGCAGGTGCAAGCTCGACCGGATCCGCTTACACTTCCGGCCAGGTTAAGATCGAAGCCATGATCGATGCGGTGCCGAATATCCGTTCTTTAGCTAATTTAAAGGGGGAACAAACCGCAAACGTGGGTTCACAGGATATGAGCGTGGAAGTATGGCTCACTCTGGCCAAGCGCATTAACGAACTTTTAAAAAGCAGTGATGTGGATGGCATCGTCATCACCCACGGGACCGATACCCAGGAAGAAACCGCTTATTTCCTGAACCTGGTGGTGAAAAGCGATAAGCCGGTTGTGCTGACGGGTTCTATGCGTCCCTCAACAGCATTGAGCGCCGATGGTCCGCTGAACATGTATAATGCCGTTGCTATTGCAGCCAGTCCAAAAGCCAAAGGATATGGTGTGATGGTATTAATGAACGACGACATCCATTCAGCGCATGATGTTAAAAAGATGATCACAACACCTGTCCATACTTTCGAGTCTCCGCTAGAAGGACTTTTGGGGACCTGCATTTTTGGCGAAGTGGAATTTTTCCATAAACCATTCGGACGCCACACAGTAGATAGTGAATTCTCTGTTGACGGAGTGACAGCATTACCACGCGTTGACATTGTTTATACCTGTGCCGACGTATCTGCAGATTTAATTGATATAATGGTTAAAGCCGGGGCGAAAGGCATCGTTGTTGCCGGTGTTGGTGACGGTAACATGAATGCAGGAACCCTGGAGGCAGTTAAAAGAGCAACTCAAAAGGGAATACCGGTTGTCAGGGCATCACGGGTGCCGGTTGGTGCAGTTCTGATTAAAGGGGAAATCAATGATGAAGAATACGGCACCGTATCCTCTGCTGATTTGAATCCCCAGAAAGCCAGGATACTTTTAATGTTAGCATTGCTGAAAAAAGACAGGAGCAGGGAAGATTTACAGAATCTGTTTATTGAATATTAATATTTACTTAACAAAGCAATATGAAAGCAAACGTTAATTACATATGGCTTCTGGCTCTCCTTTTTCTTCCGACGTTGTTATTTGCCCAGAAAAAGGAGCTGCAGGTTGGTGATACGACCTATTATAAAACTTTGATCCCTGAAGAAAAGCAAGGATTGCTGAAGAACATGAGCATGATCGCCAATATGCGGTTTGGGCTCCGGAATGAGTTTTATGACGGAGAATTTGCCAAGACGCGGTTCACCATGGAACAGTTCAGGATGGAATTCCGCGGACAGGTCCATGAAAAGGTTTACTTCCGTTTCAGGAACCGCTACACAAAAACACCCACCACGCAGTCGATCGATAATATCTTTGGGTCCGTCGACCTGGCTTATATCCGCGTTACGCTCTCAGATAAATGGAGCCTGTCAGCAGGTAAAATGTGTGCCGATTGGGGCGGTTACGAATTTGATGCCAACCCGATCGATATCTATGAATACGCGGATATCGTGGAAATGGCTGATAACTTCCTGAGCGGGGTCCAGGTTTCCTACCAGGCCCTTCCGAATCACTCTTTCACTTTCCAGGTACTGGATTCCAGGACTAAATCATTTGAGGAGCTTTATGGGGAACAACCCGGCATGGTGGAGTCAAAAATGCCCCTGGCGCTTGTTGGTAACTGGAGGGGAAGTTTTTTTGGAGGAAAATTCAATACCATATGGTCCTATGCACTTCATACGGAGGCTGAAGATGTTTTCATGAATTATATAGCCCTCGGTAATCAGCTTAAATTAGGCAAGTTTACCGTGGAATATGATTATAAACTGAGCATGGAAGACCTTGACCGGACCGGGATTATCACCTCCACAGTAAATGACACACTTTATCCCTATGCATTAAAAGAATGTCTTTATAGTGAGCATTGGCTTCATCTTTATTACCGTATAAATCCGAAATTTAACATTGCCTTTATAGCCATGCTGGATTTTGCATCATGGAAGAATGCGGATAAAGACCCTGAGCACGCTGGTTATGACTCCGATGCCATCAGGACTGCCTGGGGTTTCATTCCGACTGTAGAGTACTATCCGTTCGATAATCTCAACCTTCGCTTTTATGCCAATTGGGTTGGCAGAATTTACAACTACTCTGATTATGCAAAAGAGCGTTTAAGTGCCGTGGATTATACCACTGGTAGGTTTACCATCGGCTTTGTATCACCGCTGGCTATATTCTGATAATTTTAAATTATAAGTTTTAAATTTTAAATTATACTAAAGGGAAAGCAGGCATGGACGAATTCAACAAAAACCGGATGAAGAAGCTCGTGATGTTCCTGCTTTCCTTATTTGTTGCAATTGGGATCACCCTTCTAATCAAAGAACCCGGGTTCACCGATTCGCAGGTGTACGTTCTTTTCCTTTTGTTCTTTGCCATAGGTTTATGGCTTACAGAGGCTATCCCGGCGTTTGCCGTCAGCCTTTTCATCATTGCATTCCTGGTGTTTGCCCTGGGAAATGAATACTTCAATTCAGCGCCAGAGGATATCGCACCCTATGTCAATACATTTTCCAGCAGTGTGATCTGGCTCATGCTCGGCGGCTTTTTCCTGGCCTCCGCCATGACCAAGACAAAACTTGACCAGGCCCTTTTCAAACTGACGTTGAAAATCTCCGGCAATAATCCCAGGAACCTGCTTATTGGCTTAATGTTAACCACCATGGTGGCCTCGATGCTGATGTCGAACACAGCCACGACCGCCATGGTGATTGCAGCTATCATGCCCCTGCTGGCATCGCTGGGTAAAAACTCGGGATTTTCGAAAGCTTTACTCCTGGGAATTCCTATTGCCGCAGCTACCGGTGGTATGGGTACTATAATCGGGACCCCGCCAAACGCCATTGCCGCTGGTGCCCTGGAAAATGCAGGCAATCCCATTGATTTCATCGAATGGATGAAATATGGCGTCCCCCTTACTTTAGCACTTACCGCTATCAGTTGTTTCGTTTTGATCAGGATGTTTATCAAAGATAAGACAGCCATTTCCCTGGATTTCCTCAAAAACCAGCAAAAAGACACTTCGCCTGAATTTACCAGGCAGCGGCGGGTCGTCATTGTGGTCATTATCGTTACTGTGGGGTTGTGGTTAACCTCATCACTGCATGGGATTAAAACAGCCGCGGTTTGTGCTGTTCCACTGGTAATACTTACCCTTACACGTGTCATGGAAGGCAAAGATATCCGGGAACTGCCCTGGGATACTCTTTTGCTGGTTGCCGGTGGTTTGTCGCTCGGAATAGCCCTGGAGCAAACCGGCCTGTTGAACCACTATGCCGGAAAGCTGATTACCATGGAAATAAACAGCATTGTCCTGATGTTCATCTTTGCTTATATTACCATGCTCGTCTCGAATATCATGAGCAATACAGCCGCCAGCACGGTTATGATCCCCCTGGGTATGGCCATCATGGTCGGGTCTGAAAAAGAAATAGCCCTGATCATCGCGTTTGCAGCCTCCACCGCCATGTTCCTCCCGGTATCCTCACCCCCGAATGCGATTGCTTACAGTACAGGCTTGCTCGAGCAAAAAGACTTCAGGATCGGGGGCTTCCTGGTTGGCCTTCTCGGTCCCTTGCTGGCGATTCTCTGGGTGCTGCTGATTAACTGACATTATATTATTTTGAATGAGCAATGACAAGCCGGTAGATATTTTTGTAATTTTACTCTGATTCTAAGACATAAATCAAAGGTAAAAGAATAGTGCTAACATATTTGGCAGGATGTGATGAGAAGTTGTCTCAAAAGGGCTTTTATGTTTCTCGCAGATTAACGCAGATGAAAAGCAAATATTCGCAGATTATTTATAATCAATGATATAAATTCCGCGAAATCTGCGCAGGAATCAGCGAAAATCTGCGAGAAATAAGAAATCAGCAACTTTTGAGACAGCTTCTTCCAAATTTAATTAGATGGAATAACAGTGATTTTAATATAATTTCAACTTTAAAGCTTAAGCCCCAATATATTAATTAAAAACTTGCTTATTATGAAAAACAAGGTTATAACAGGATTATTCTTAGCATTTGCATTATCATTCATCATTGCCTGTAGCCCAAAGAAAGCAGAACCCGTTGCAGTAGTGATCGACAAGGAACAGATAAAAAAAGAAATTCAGGCAATTGAGAATGATTTTGCAGCAATTTACACCCATAGAAATACAGATTCCCTTACGTATTATGCAGATGATGCTGTCAGCTATTTTGTAGGACAAAAGCCTGTCGCTGGTAAAGAGGCTATTCACCAATTCATCGAAGAGGAATTATTGTATTTTCCGGAAGGGGCAAAAATTATCAATGAAACCATGGAAATTTATGTATCAGATGATGGCAATAATGTAGCTGAGATTGGGGCATATAAAATGGTGGATTCCACAGGTGTAATCTTACAAAACGGACATTACTTCAGTTTCTTTGTGAAAAGAAATGGTAAATATGTATGTGCCAGGGATATGGCTACTTCTCATCCGGTGGAGGAATAGCAAATAGCGATCTTCTTTTTATCTTCTGCCGCCGCCGCCGCCGCGACCGCCTCCTCCTCCGCTATAGCCACCACCACCGCCACCACCATAACTTCCGCCACTGCGGCCACCGCCACTGTATGAGCTTGATGAACGTGTTGACGCTGATGGGCTGGATTGACGTGTGGAGGCCGATGGGCTTGACTGACGTGTTGAGGCCGATGGGCTTGACTGACGTGTCGAGGCCGAGGGCTTGATTGACGTGTCGAGGCGCCAGCTCCAGCCCCGGCACCAGTAGACGGTTTAGTCGAAGGAGTAGTCCCGGCTGAAGGACGGTTTGAAGTGCCAGCCCCGGCTCCGGCCCCGGTTGACGGGCGTGTCGAGGGAGTAGTCCCGGCTGAAGGACGGTTTGATGCTCCGGCCCCGGACCCGGTTGAAGGACGTGTCGATGCGTTATTACGATTATAATTACCATTCGCATTATTATGGTTTACGGTATTGGAGCTATTTCGGGAATTATTGTAATTATTATAATTATTTGTATTATGAATGACAACAGTATTACCATGATAACCATAGACCACCATGGTGATAATAATTATTATGACGATAGATTCCTACCGCCACTACCGTAGCCGCCGCAAAATAGGGGGGGTAATACCCGTAATAATAAGGAGGGGCATAAGGTACATAAACAGGTGAATATACATACTGCACGATAGGCGCCGATTCAACCACCACAACTGTAGTGGTTGCCGGAACACTTTCAGTAACAGGGTCGTCGCCGGTATACGCGGGATTGGCCGTAACTGCAGGAGTTGTAGTAGTTTTGGGCTCAACAATAAAATCTTTACCATACAAATCCTTGTCCCCGACAATTTGCAGGTTCATTTTCCCATCTTTATCTTTTGTCAGAAAAATGACCGCTACATCCTGAGTTTCTTTTTCAGTTACATCGACCTGGAGTATAAATGTGAAATCATCGTCATCCTTCTTTGTTACAACCTTGATGAAATCGACTTTTTCGTTAAGATCAAGATCCAGGTTGTTGATTCCGGTCGATTCGAGATTCAGTGTTTTTTCAAAGTCCTCGATGGTCTTTGATTTTTGAAAAAGATCCAGTACGGCATAAAGGTCCAGGTTATCCCCAGGCAAGCCTAATAAAGTCGTGTCAGCTTCCGTTTGGCTCTCTGTTTGAGAAAAAACAGGTAGGCTCAACAAACTGATCGAAATTAAAACCAGTAACAAAAAACCGTTTTTCATAATATTATGATGTTAGAAAAAATGAATTCCTGATTCAAATATACGAATAATATCATCTGAAAGCTACAAAGCATTTGAATTGACTCCAACAACCCCCATCCCGGCCTTCCCCCAAACGGGGGAAGGAGATGCCGGAACCGACGGCTTTAGTCGTCGGAGCAACAATCAGACTTTTAATTGTTAATTTTGCCATGATTTATATTTTCTTCATCTACATTTTATCCATAATATTCTAATGATTGATCAGATCACAGATTTTCTCAAGACCCGCGTTGGTCTTTTTCAGCATCTTTCCGAAAAACATCTTGCGGATATTCTTAAAGGCTCAAAGGTAGTGTCATACGAACCCAATGAAGTGGTGGTTCACTTTGGTGAAGAAGCCAGTTTCCTGGGCGTCCTGCTGGAAGGTGAATTGTCGGTTTCAGCCCTGACAGATGATGGCTCATCTAAAGAAATTGGTCACTTTTCAACCGGGGATACTTTCGGTGAAATGGCTTTATTAAGTGGTGATAAAATTGTGTTTGATTATATTGCTGAAACACGTTGCAAGGTGCTTCGGATCCCTGTCGATCTCTTCCAGTCAATCATCATGACTGAACCGGATGCATTGCACCATGTGTCGAAGACGGTGATGGACCGAATGAAAGAATTGTCCGCAGACCCGGAAAAAGCTGCTGCGGCTTTCCGGGAGAGTAAAGATCCTTATGGCCTTCAGCTGAAAGGTGAACGCCCGGAGAAAATTCTCGTGATCAATTGCGGTTCTTCGTCACTTAAATATGCTTTCTTCGATTCGGAAAATGAATCCAACACCGCACGGGGACAGGTGGAACGCATCGGCATTGCCGGCACCTGCCTGAGCCATCGCGGACCGTCAGGTGAAGTGAAACGTGACCTTGCCGGAGGAGGTTACGAAGACGCATTTAAGGCGATGCTGCATGAGCTCACTTCAACTGAAAGCGGGGTCATCCGTGATCCTTCCGAAATCACCGTCGTTGGCCACCGGGTGGTGCATGGCGGCGAAAAGTTCAGCGACGCGATCGTGATCGACGATAAAATCCTGGAGGAAATTGAAGCCTTGAGTCACCTTGCCCCGCTGCACAATCCTGTGAATGTCACCGGTATCAAAGAAGCACGCCGGTTTTTCCCGGCAGTTCCGCATGTGGCCGTTTTCGATACAGCATTTCATTCGACGCTGCCAACCTACGCTTACCTGTATGGATTGCCTTATGAATATTACGAAAAGAAGGGCGTACGCCGGTATGGATTTCACGGGAGCTCGCACTCCTATGTATGTCTTAAGGCCGCAGAGTATCTTAAAAAGCGGGTAAATGAATTGGAAATTATAAGTTGCCACCTGGGCAACGGCGCCTCACTCTGTGCAATTGACCATGGCCGTTCAGTCGATACCTCCATGGGCTTCACCCCCGCTGAAGGGCTGATCATGGGGACCCGTTGCGGTGACCTCGATGCCGGGGTAATTACTTACCTGGAACGGGAGGAAGGCCTTACAGTCCCGCAGATTGACCAGATATTGAATAAAAAGAGCGGGTTGCTTGGCCTTTCCGGGATCTCCGGGGATATGCGCGAAGTTGAACAGGCTGCAGCCGCCGGGGATGTCAGGGCATTGGTGGCGTTAAAGGCTTTCAGCTACCGCGTCCGGAAATATATCGGGGCTTACCTGGCTGCCATGGGCGGACTGGAGGTGCTGATCTTTACCGGGGGTATCGGGCAGGGCAGTGCAGGTGCACGTTCGCTTGCCCTGCAGGGCCTCCAGTGCATGGGGATCCATCTCGACGAACAACGCAACCGTGATGCCAGGGGATTCTCGGAGATTTGCCGCATTTCAACTGATGATTCACCGGTTACCGTACTTGTTGTACCCACTGACGAGGAGCGCATGATCGCGCGCGAAACCCTGCGTTCTATAAGCCGGTCTTACCTGAAGGAGATCGTGAAAACACAGCAGACCGAACCCTTCCTGCTGGAAGTTTCCGCTCATCATATACATTTATCGCAGGATCATGTTGAAGCCCTGTTTGGCAAAGGCCACCAGTTGACCTGGCACAGCGACCTGTCGCAACCCGGCCAGTTTGCAAGCAAGGAACAGCTCAACATCATCGGACCGAAAGGCAAAATTGAAAAGGTCCGTGTGCTGGGGCCAACTCGAAAAGAGACCCAGGTGGAGATTTCCATGACCGAGCAGTTCAAGCTAGGCATCCATCCGCCAATCCGTGAATCCGGCGACCTTAAGGGGACTCCCGGATGTACACTTGAAGGACCTGCCGGTAGCGTGAATATTGAGCAGGGCGTCATTTGCGCACTGCGCCATGTCCATATGACGCCTGCAGACGCGCTCCGCTATGGCCTGAAAGACAAGACCACTGTCAAGGTCCGTGTTACAGGAGATCGCGAACTAATTTTTGGCGATGTCCTTATCCGGGTAAACCCGAACTATGCCCTTGCCATGCATATCGACACGGATGAAGCCAATGCGGCCCAGCTGCAGACCGGGGCGCAGGTCTTCATCGATGGGATTCAAAATCAGAACTGAGTTATGGAAGAAAAAACAGGTTATTCATTGCTGCGTGACCCCAGGAAAAATAAAGGGACCGCCTTTACTATCGAAGAAAGAAAGAAATACGGGCTGGAAGGCCTGTTGCCTGAACAGGTTGAATCCCTCGAAACACAGATGCTCCGGGTAAATGAACAGCTTAACCAGATAGAGCTTCCGATCCATAAATACAGTTACCTGTCAAATTTGCTGGAAACCAACGAGACCCTGTTTTTTAACCTGATCATGAATGATCCGGCCAAGTTTTTGCCATTGGTTTATACGCCGACGGTAGGTGAAGCTTGCGAGAAATTCGGGCATATTTCCCGGCGGGTGAAGGGACTGTTCATCTCCATAAACCAAAAAGACCATATTAAAGAAATCCTCAGGAACTGGCCGGTGGAAGATGTACGCTTTACAGTAGTAACTGATGGAGGGAGGATCCTTGGGCTGGGCGACCTTGGCATATGCGGCCTGGGCATACCGATTGGCAAGCTGGCACTATATACCGGATGCGCGGGTGTACCTCCTGAATACACGCTTCCTATCGTGCTGGATGCCGGGACCAACAATGAAGCATATCTGAATGATCCGCTCTATCCCGGATTAAAAAACAAAAGAATTGAAGGGCAAGAGTATGATGATTTTATTGAAGCCTTTGTAGTAGCCATCAACGAGGTTTTCCCAAAAATATGCATTCAGTGGGAAGATTTCAAAGGAGTTAATGCCATCCGTATTTTAAGCAAATTCCGTGATAAAGTCTGTACCTATAACGATGATATCCAGGGTACTGCAGCTATTGCAACAGCCGGTTTTATTTCTATCAGCCGGTTAATGAAAAGGCCATTCATTGAGCAAAAGTTTCTTTTCCTTGGGGCAGGAGCCGCCGCATTCGGGATTGCCGACCTGCTGGTGCAGAAATTTCAAAAGGATGGATTAAGCAGGGAAAAAGCCCTGGAACACATCTGGATGTTTGATGTTAAAGGGTTGCTTGTAAATTCGAGGAATGACCTGGAAGAGCATCAAAAACAATTTGCCCATGAATGCGTGCATATAAATGATTTTGCTGAAGCCGTTCTGGCCATTAAGCCAACTGCAATTATCGGAGTAAGTACAGTTGGCGGGGCATTCAATCAAAAGGTCATTGAAAACATGAGCCTGGTCAATGAACGGCCGATCATATTTCCCTATTCTAATCCAACATCCCATTCTGAATGTACTGCAGAGCAAGCCTATACGTGGAGCAAAGGGAAGGCGGTTTTTGCCAGCGGCAGCCCGTTTGCACCGGTTGTTTACGAGGGAAAAACGTTTACTCCTGGCCAGGGAAACAATGTATTTATTTTTCCGGCCATGGGATTGGCCATATTTGCAACAGAGGCGAAAAGGGTAACTGATGAAATGTTTATTACCGCAGCGGAAGCAGTTGCCGAGCAGGTTTCACAGGATGATTTTGAAAATGGATTGATCTATCCCCGTGTCAGCGATATACTTAAAGTATCCCTGAATGTGGCAGTGAGAGTTGCGGAACAGATATTTAACACCGGTTTAGCCGGGGTTGAGAGGCCTGAAGATATTCGGACGTTTATTAAAAGTAAAATGTACGAACCCAATTATTAATATCAGCTATTGTTTGAATTAATCCATCCAACAAATAACTTATAACCTATCGACATCACGATTGCCCCTGTAAAGAGGCCAATAAAGCCGGAGAAAATAAATCCGCCAATCACACCGATGAATATGACCAGCATGGGAACCGGAGCGCCCTTGCCAAGCAATATGGGCTTGAGGATGTTATCTGACAAGCCAACTACCAGTAACAATGCTGTCCACAGTATCGCCGGCATGATTTCTTTTGTTGCAAACATATAAACGATGATGGGCAGGGTTATAATGAATAAGGGGATTTGAAGGACACCTAAAACAAATACCAGCAAAGTCCATATTCCTGCATAGGGCACACCTGCCAGCATGAAAACGATTCCATGCAAAAGGGCCAGTATGAGGGCTACGCCAAGAATCCCTTTGACAACATTACCAACGGTCTTGCTTATCACATCAGCAATTTCATCACCCTTGTCACCGGCTAATTTCCTGAAAAATTTCCGGATAGACTCGCCTGCTCCTCCTATTGCTAAAAGTATCCCGGCTATAATGAGCGCAAGTACGATCTGTACCACACCCCCAACAGCGCTTAATATGCCTTTTCCAACTTTGCTGCCGAATGCAAAAAGCTGGTCTTTATACTTAATGACTAATCCTTCCAGGTTATCAGATGCAGAAAGCCAGGTATCATAAAGTTTTTCCCCGATTATCGGCCATTCTTTCACCTTTTCTGTGGGTGGTGGAATATTCAGCGTTCCCTGATCATACTTTATCTTGAGTTCTTTAACTTCTTCAACCAGGGAACCGATCAGCAACCCGGTGGGAAGGATAATAATGACCAGTATTAAAAAAATGATAATAAATGAGGCCAGCTTTGGCCTTCCGCCCATTTTCCTGGCGAGTAAGCTGTGCAGCGGTTGCATGGCTATCGCGAGTATGAGGCTCCATAAAATGATGCTGACAAAAGGGTACATGATCATCAGGCACCAGGCAACTATCAGTATTAGAATGAACAGCCGGATGGTGGTGTCGTAAACAGTATTGCTCGTAATTTCGTTTTTCATATGGATTTTTTTAAAAATAATATAAAGCGTAATTATTTTTTCTTCTTCTTTTTATCATCGCTTTTAACCTGGCTTTGTTCTTTTTTCTCCTTTTTCCCATTGATCTGGTACTTATCCGAGGGAATGATGGTCCGCACCATTCCGCTCTGGATGGTCTTCCATACATAGCCGATCAGCCCTTTGTTCTTATCGCGTTCGTTTCCGATCTCCACGACCTTGGCATCTTTGTCTTCTAAGGGATTATTCGATACGGCCACTGCATTCGCAAGAAGAGATACAAAACCCCAATTCTTATCTTTCTCCGACTGTTTCCTCACTAATGCTACATCAAGATCACTGTAAAGAAATTCCATCCAGCCTTTAGAGGTATTATCGTTACCGGTAAAACCAAAGGTCATCTGGTCTACCTTTCCCCCTTTAAATTTAATATTAATGGAAGGCTCCAGGATATCGTTTAAAGGGCTCATCTGCATGGCCCCGACACTGCCGGAACATTTAATCTCACGCAAGTCACCTTCCAGCGGGAGGATCAATTCTAAGTTCATGGCCCCCTCACTCATAATCTTTGCCTGGGCATACAAATGCATGAAGTATTCGATCGTATCTTCAGCCACCTGGTTAGTAAGGTCATACGACTGAAGATTGAAATCATCCAGGAGTATTGACCCGGCAACAGTATGCCCCTCGCCCAGTTCGTTGTAAAAAACCTTAGAATTAGTTATAGCCAGGGTATCGAGGTACAAAGGAATAGGGATCTTCATGAATGATTCATTGTAAAAAAGCGGGAAGCGGTTTAGATTAACAGGTACATTCTTGTCGCGGTAGATGTCTGCATCCACGCTGTCGATCATCACCTTTGAGATCATCAGCGGTTGGCCGGCCAGCCATCTCTCAAGCCCCACACCGGCTATTTCTATCCTGCCAATGCTCACATCCATGCGATCACCCTGGAATTCGAGCATACCCGAAAATTCTTTTTTGTCATATTTCGGGATCATTTTAAATCCCTCCAATACGATGGAGGAATCCTTTTTACTTGCTTCAAACAATCCGAGTTTCATATCATAAAGTCCTGTTTGAGCATAAATATCAATATTCCTGATGCCCAGGCTAATGTCGCCGAAGGTATATCCAATAGGCTCAGCCAGGCTATTTCTCTTAAGGTTGATTGATTGGGCAATGAAATTGATGTCATCTGAACTCGCCACCAAGGTATCACTGCGGAAAAGTTTGAAAAATCCGCCGGAAATGATTATCCTTTCGAGAAAGATTTCCTTCAGGAGCTGCTTTTTGGGTTTGGGCGCCTGCCTTTCCTTGACTTCATTAATGGCATCCACTGTCTTTAACGGGAGAATTATTCTGACATCAGGATCAGCAATAACGATGTCCTTTATTATCATTCTCTTATCGAATATTATCTTCAGGATTTTAACATCAGTGAGCCTGATATCGGACACGTTGATCTCATATTTTACCCTATCCTCACTTAAGGAATCGCCTGGATAAATCTTCGCATCTTTAACGATAATAGTACCACTCAACAGGTTGACCCGGATCTTTTTATATTCGATATTATGACCCATCGGCTTGGTCACTTCCAGCAAAGAGCGCACGTACGGGTCAATCAACTTGTCGGCATACCCTCCGATAAATATGAAAATTGCAATGATAACGACCAGCAGGGCCAGGCCTCCATAAAGGAAATATTTCTTCTTTTTCATAATTGGTTTAGTTAAAGCAGAGCATAAAATTACCACCTTAAAAATGAAAAGTCAAGTATCACATAATCTAAATGAAGTGGCAAACTTTAGCAGGATAGCAAAAATACTTCTGTTGCAAGTCTTATTCAATACTCATTGATAGGTATAAAAATTGCATCTAAGGTTTTTTAACTTTTGAAAGATCCCTGCCCCAACGATATTGCCAGACTAAGCCTATCGCGTTAAAATCACTGCCCGTGCGTGTCGAGACACCTGTACTAAGGTCAAATTTAAGTGAATGGTGGATGTTTAGCGGAAGGGCAAATGTCAAACCCATACGCGAATTCTCCTGCAAATCATTTCCCTCAACACCATCAAGCGTAGTGCGCCCACCCCAATAATAAGTGCCATCTAATGCTACCCAGATGCCACCCCTGAAACCATAAATAACATGTCCCTGAATAGAAGCGATAGGGTCCTGGGAACGGGTCTTACCCTGGTAAAATTCATGGTTAGTTGTGTAAAAAGCAGCACCTACTGCCAGTTCAAGGTACAGATGGCCGAATGTCTTAGAAATACCCAGTTCCGGCTTGAAGGTGAAACGGTTTGTGCCAATATTGACAAGCCTATCTGGATCGTATTGACTTACAGGTATATACACCTGTAAACTCGCCCCAATGATCATTTTCTGCCTGTAATCATTAAATCCCGATAGCGTTAGTGCCGGCGCTCCCACGAAATTCACAGTCATGCGTATCCGGGTATCACCCAATCCGGAAACTTGACGGGAAACGGGTTGTCCCTGGTAATCGGCAGAACCTGAAAGCCATAAATAGGGTATGATCATGTCAATCTTTCCTGACATATGTCCAATTTTAATGGAACGGGCATAGGCTATTACAGATCCATGAATCTTTATATTTCCATTTTCAAGTGGAACGGTCGGGTCAAATAAAACCCCACCAGAAGCATAGGTATAACCTGCTATCATAAAATTCAACCCGACAGGAATGTTTGAGTATGAACGTGGCTCAAGTTGCTGGGCATACGAGGCCGGAAACTCTGCTAAAATTATAAATGCACTTAATAACAGAAAAAGTTTTAGTTTAAATCCTGGCGGGCTCATATAAAAGAAGAATTTGTAATTTGCATTTAGTTACACTGTAGTCCGGTTGACTTTTATTTATCCCCGATGGGGAATTATTGTTTTTTTGCATATCACACTTCTACAGCACTTTATCTACTACGCATAATTCGCCATAGGCGACTAAGTGTTGTAAAATCCAAGTTGTCCCGTCAAGTAGAAATACCTCGTAGAGGTTTAACAAACAGGCATTTACGAGCATCAGGCTTTGTTTTACCGGACTGTAGTGTAAAGATATCATGATTATTATCCAAGTTTGAACAACGCAGAAATAATTTCCCGCAAATGCATTCAGTATCGGTATAAAATGAATTACTTTTATTATACGATTCTTCAATCCGTATAATAAAATGAAATTACCAGATTATCAGACTATTACAAAATCCTTGAATTATGAAACAGCTTTACCTGGTCGGCATTATATTGCTCATATTATTTTCAACTTCCGTATCGGCGCAGGATAATAACGATACGATCAAAAAGGGGAATAAGAAGGAAAAACCGGTTCTTTTGGATCCATATCACCTGAATGTCATCAAATTTAACCCGACTCCCATGTTACTATGGGACATGAGCAACATCACCCTATCTTATGAAAGACTAATAAAAAAAGATCAATCCCTCGCATTGCAGGCAGGTTATCTTGCTTTTCCGAATATTATAGATGACACGATTTTAAACCTTATTTCGGTTTATGACAGGAGCAGGAATGGGATTAACCTGGCGTTTGATTACCGGTATTATCCCTTTGCGAGGAACCGGCGTCCTGCACCCGACGGCCTGTATATCGGCGGATATGTATCCTATTATAGTTTAAGGTCCACTAATAATTTTGATGTTCTTAACACTACATTAGACCAGCAAGGCACACTTGAAGCGAATCTGAGAATCGGAAATATCGGGTTTGAACTGGGTTACCAGTTTATATTCTGGAAGCGTTTCTCCCTTGATCTTTTATTGTTCGGCCCATCTTACAGCTTGATTTCAAAAAGTATTAGCATCAGGGGGGGGCTTGACCCTGACCAGATTCAGGATATAAACCAGGAGCTGGTCGATAAATTATTAGACCGTTTCCCTCACCTGGGAACCGTATTCAGCGATGATGGGCTTCAATATTCCGGAACGAAGTCACAATTTAGTACTTTATTGCGGTATTCAGTCTCGCTTGGAGTTCATTTTTAAGCAACCTCGTTATTTAAAACTTGATCAATATCCCTGTTGAAAACCTGAGCTGGTTTTCTGCCAGGTCATCCCCGGTGAGCAGATTGGCATTTACTCCGAGATTGACAGCGCCGAAATTAAAATTCAGGCCGCCGGTCAGGGAAAAATAATTGATCGAGGAAATATTGTTGGCGATATCTTCATAAAATTGCCTGCCTAAGCCACCGCTTAACCTTATGAAATTAAAAACTATCAACCCGGCTTCGAGAGAATAGAACTGGTTAAATTGCTTTTGCTTGAAAAGGATCTCTGTCCCGGCATGGTCAGCCACTTCCTGGAGCACATCCGAGCTGATGGAACCAAAGGAACCAAATACACCAAGAAAATTTCCCCTGTTGGTATTATGCCTGGTCGATAAATACCCGAACTGGCCATCCATCTGGAATGAGATCTTGTTGTTGTTATAGGCTGTGTCCCCTCCTTTTGGCCCGTAATGATAGTTAAGGGCAGGCCCCAGCAGCAGGATCAATCCATGGTCCCGCACTCTTTTTTCCTTTTCCTTGCTTTCTTTTTCAGTATTTTCCTGGGAAAAAAGGAAAACTGGAAGGAAAATAGTTACGATCAATAAAAATATCTTCATTCGTTTCATATTATTCAAGGTTAAATAAAATACCAACCTGGACCAGGCTTAACCCGGTCCCGACATCACCATAAATACCAAAATTATCGCCAAAATACATATCCAGTCCTGCCCGGAGGATCAGGCCCGGTTTTATGCCTTTCTGGTGAACCACAGTCTTAAGTGAAGCAGTTTTGCCATCAAGCGACTCAGCCACAGAAGTTGTGGTTATGTTAACGCCGATAAAGTCGATCCCACCTTTTACAAAAGGTTTGATTGCACCATCGAGGATGTCATAACGGGCAAACAGGCCCAGGCAAAAGAACCCTTCATCAATCTCCTGGCTGACCCTTAACTGGTCATATTCGCTTTCTCCTGATTTGGAAAGCTCATTTCCGCCGACGCCAAGATGCAGGCCGGCTTTTAGTTTGCCTTTGATCCTGATAGTATAACCTGCAAAAACGGAAGGCATGGTCTGGTTACTTTCATAGGAATCTATATTTTTAATGGGTGAATAGAAGCTTATGAACCCGATACCCACGTTTATGCTGCCCTGGCCAAGGCTTTTCTTAAAGTTTTCCAGGGCTTCGCAGTAATCTTCCGGGTAAATGTCGGCACTCTTGCCCATCAGCTCCGGGTTGATGACCATGGCAAGTCCGTTGCCATATGCTATCGCATATACTTCACCCCTCGGTATAATTAAAAAAGTCCCGGACGTATCTTTTAAAGATAATTTATACCTGACCTCATTGTCATTCACCTCAAAGATCTTGCATTGAAACAGGTTGCCATTGGTTTTCACGATGACATCCGGTGAAATCCTTACCGCAGTATCCGGTGCTTTCGGCCTGATTACGCTTAACGGAACTTTCACGAGGATCGAATCGGCTTCCTGCTGCGCAAAAGCAATTGAAGTAATGAATGCCAGAAATATAATAGTTATTAATTTCTTCATACTCATCTTCTTATTAATAATAAATATCCTTAAAAACACCATCTGAAATGATCGCTCCCTGGTTTGACGGGTTGCCATCTTTATAAAGAACACCTCCGAAAACCCCTTTCATGAGCCTTTCATCTGTCTCCTGGGCTTCCACCTGGAAATAAACGGAATTCACTTCCCGGATCGCTTTATACTCTATATATACATTATTATCAAAAATGATAAGCCGCATATCATTTATCCCCCCGTCTTCATAATCATATTGTGTCCGGTAAATCCCTACAGCATCGCCATCAGCATGCGTGTCAAAATCCACGATCAACCAGTATTCTTTTGAAGATGGGGTAAATCCATGGGCTTCAAGTGAAATTCTCTGGTACCTGACCTGGGAAGTATCATCATAATCATGCAAAACCTGCGGTCCTAAATAAAAAACCACATCATCCGTGGTCACCAGGTCAAAGGTGTCCAGTTTGAAAGAGAAAGCAGATGCCCTGTCAAGTTTATACTCAAAAGGCTCATCTTTACAGGCAGGAAGATGAAACAGGACGGTAAGGCCTATTACCAGGAGAAGCCCTGTCTTGAAACGGATTATCAATGATCTTCTTAAATTCATATGTGGATAATTAATTCTCAGGGTATCATTCTATAATATAAAATTAGTATAAGTATCATATTAAGTAAATAGTACTTTGGTACTACCATAGCTGGAATATTGTGAAAATGCAGATTATCTGAAGCCATTTTCATTATTTTTGGTGTAGAATAAATCATAGATGAGGTCCTCCAGAATCATTTGCTATCCGGTCATACTATCCTTTTTCTTTTTTGTTTTTTCTTTAATTATTAAAGCACAGACAAATTATACACAGATTTCGAGCGAGGTTGATCTCGTGCGCACGATCAACGACAGGTGGTCCGCTGAACTTGATCTCGCAGGTACTTATAGCAACACCCCTGAGGAACCCAGGATACTGAAGACCAATATCCAGAGAAATTTCATGGCCTGGGCGCACTACCAGTTTTCGCCGCGATGGAAATTATCTTCTTTTCTGGCATATTACCGGAATAAGGATGTCCCTGAAATAGGGCAGTATAAAGCGCCCGAATGGCGGCTTGGTCTCCAGGGGAGATACTATTTTCATAAAATAGGATACACGCTGACTACTGACATGCGCGCCGAACTCCGGTTTATCAGTGATGAAGAAGGTGTCTTTGATGACATTTACCGGTACCGGCAGAAGTTGAAATATATGAAACCTCTTAACAGCCGGATGCTCAGGAAAGGAGTGGTTTACATTTTTGCTTCGGAAGAAATTATCTTCAGGTCCAAAGCCAAAGAAACAGGCATGACCTATTTTGACCGCAATCTTTTTTCTATTGCGGCCGGTTATTTAATAACAGATGATCTGCAGATCGAATTGGCTTACACGAATGAATTTGTGCCGCGTGATGATGGCAATATGATCTATAATGTCATTTCGCTGACCCTCACGGTTAACAACCTCTTAAGCAAAGTGGGAAAACTGATTGGCGGTCGAACCTGCTCCGCCGGCCGTGGAGGAGTGATTACTCTTTCTTTTTATTTTCTACTTCTTTCAGAAAACAGGTCAATTGCTCCTGTATGGCCGACTTGTGCAATTTAAAAACATAGCTTCTGAGGCCTTCTTCTCCTTCCATATTAATTTTTACCGAGATGGCTTCAAAATTTAACAAATCTTCGACGTATACAGGATCAATAAAGTAAAGCAACTGCATGACGGTATCATGCTCCATGTAACGGGAGTCAAAATGTTTGAAGTTGTAAACACTGTCATTGGCCAATTTCAGTTCCAGGTCATCTTTCAGCTTATAGCCCAGAGGTTTCTCAGGAAACGGGGAGGGTTGCAGGGCCAGGTAGTAATTTTCCTTATCGGTGACGACACCGCCTTTCAAATCCTTGGATTGGGTCCAGTAGAAATTGACCGGCTCAATGTAATATAGCATACTCCCGTCAGGATATATGCGATGCTGGATTTCACACTGGCCTGAAACGGAAACAGTGATGAGCAGGAAACCTAAGACACAGATATTTTTTAAAAATATGGCTTTCATGATCATAAAAGTAGCAATATTTATTTCATTTTTTCCACGCAAAGGAGCAAAGATTAAAAAAGAACGCAAAAGAGGCTGTTACATTTGAGCCCTCCTTTGCGCCCTTATTTATTCTTTTAGCGCTCTTTGAGTGAACCCTGCTATCTCAATATGGTGATCTTTTTGTTAACAACCGAGTTGTCTTCCAAAACGATTTGCACTGTATAAACGCCGTTTTCCAGAACTGATACATCAATAGAGCCACCTTTGAATCCATTCATGGCCAATACCATTTGCCCGGTAATGTTGAAGAAACGGATGTCGGCTTTTTCAATTTCCTTCAGATAGATCCTGTCATTCGCAGGGTTCGGGAATACCCTGATGTCATTTTTCACACCCGGTTCATCCAGGCCTACAGCCACTGAGAAATTGATGTTATAGGTCATCCGGGAAACGAGGTCTTCACCGAAAACATCAACAACTGTTGTTCCGGGAAGTTCCCATGCCGGGACAACGACCATTGTCGCATTCGGATCAGCAGCGGACCCGGCAACAATCGGGACATCAGTGGTGCCAGCCGGGAGCTCAATTTCGTAGTTGTAAACGTTGGGGCTGAACCCGGGAACCGGCATGCCGTTGTAAGTCAGTCCGGTGCAACTGGCTTCCGAAGCAAATTCACCTTCTTCTATGGAATATTCCGACTGGAAGATCTCCTTGGATCCATAATCCTGGAAAAGAACAACAACAGAAAGATCATCGAATTCCTCAACGTTTGTCCCGGCAAGGTCGAAGGTTTCTGTCAAAGTAACTGATTCCCGGTCATTAACATTAAGGGTGGTGCCATCTGCATCCGGCATCATTTTCATCATGACATGATGGAAAGCAGTTTCGCCGTTATTCCCGGTATTTTCTGTTGTAGTATTCTCGATAACAATGATATGTGCGCGGAAATCGGAGAAATTGGCAAACGGCAGGATACTGGCATTGACAGTAATCTCTGTCCCGTTTAAAGTATGGGATGCTGCGATTTTCGCTATGCCGGGAAGCAGGATGGCTTCATCAAAGGCAGCCTGCACGGCTCCAATGGTATAATCTACATAAGCGCCATTGCATTGCGGCCATGGCACATATGAAACACCGTAATAATTGCGGCGGGTACCGCCCTCAGCTGTATAATAGGGATCCCCCGGACTGGGCCAGTTCATCTGGTATTTGATGAGGGTGATCTGATCTGCATGTGATTCTGTCCAGGGATTGAATGAGGTGTTGAAAGAGGCACAGGGTGAGCAGGTTGAACTGGTAAATTCTTCAAATGCGGGTTTACGGTAAATCGAATGGCTGTATACGCTCATCATTTTGGTTTTCAGATCATTGTCAGGATTGTCATCCGGCACGCCATTCACAGCTGAAATCCATACATCCAGCACGTAACCACCTATCGGGAAATGAAAAAGATCATCGCAGGAAAAAGTGAATGATTCCCCAAAATAGAGCAGGCTGTTGAATGTTGTGGTATAAACCATATCGTCGGAGACTTTCCATGAGACCTCTACGGTTGTAATAGTTTCATTGCCAAGGTTCCTGAATTCGCCTTCCACCGGGACAGGCCCGCCGACATAGGTAGGAGTAGTTATCTTTGCCATGGCCCCATCCAGGTTAAATGGGACGAATAACTGGATATCATCGATATACCAATAATCCAGGTTGTAGGAATTTCCGTTGAAATAGATGCAAAACTGGAAGTCAGATGCACCGACGTCGGCATTTTCGATATCAACGATCATTTCTACAGGTCCAATATCGCCTGTCGGGTCAACAGACCAGGCAATATTCCAGGCCCCACCCCCGGAACGGGTGGCAACGCCAAGTGAATACCCGCTCCCGTCATAATCATCCAGGAAATGTTTGAACATGAGTTTCACTGAAGTTTGCCCGGTCATATCGATTTCCGGGGAGATCAGCCGGGTAGCTGCGTTGAAAGAAGGGCTGTAAAAGAACACGGCTTCAGGTGCAATACCACCGGCATTGGCACTTGCATCAGCCGACCAGTTGGCGGCATGCGCATCAATGGTCCAGCCTGCCGGGGGCATGGCACCGGCACTGAAATCTTCGTAAAGGAATGTCTGGGCTGACACCCAGCAGGAGACTGCCATCAGTAACGTAACTAAGTAAATCTTTTTCATAGGTTGTAAGTTTATTTGATGAGGAAAATTTTGATCTGATTTATAATACAAATATACTTTTCTCAATTAAGACAAATATTTTTCAGGCTTATTTAGATTGAGTTCACGCAAAGATGAATAGATGAATTTATAAGATCGCAAATTTAGTCCGCGGATTTGTTTGCGTTCTTAAAAATGCTTTGCACCTTTGCGTGAAATATAATCCAACTTTAAATTTTAACAATGAAGCTTCTACACTTATTTATTGCATTTTTAATTTTTAATTTTTCATTTTTAAATCCATTGAAAGTTTTGCCACAACAAACCAATAAGTATTTTAAGGTAGAGGTGCAGAAAGATGTTTTCACTGAGACCTGGTTCCTGCTTTACCTGCCTGAAGGATACGACACGATAAACCAGCGTTGGCCGCTGGTACTCTTTCTTCATGGATCAGGTGAACGCGGGAATATCCTGGAGATGGTAAAAAAGAACGGCCCGCCGAAACTGGTGGAATTCGGAAAATCTTTTCCTTTTATCCTTGTTTCACCCCAGTGTCCTGAAGATCAGCGATGGTCAACAGAGGTGCTGGACATGTTGCTGGATGAGATGGAAGCGCGGTACCGGGTGGATAGTTCACGGATATATATCACGGGCCTGAGTATGGGCGGGCAGGGCACATGGGACCTTGCCATAGCATACCCTGACAGGTTCGCAGCCATAGCGCCTATTTGCGGTAGGGTTGACCCGGGGGATGCGGCAAAGATCAAGGATCTTCCGGTTTGGGTTTTCCACGGGGCGAAGGACGATATTGTCCCCCCGGAATTGTCTGAAAATATGGTGAATGCGCTGAAAGCGGCGGGAAGCGATGTGAAATTCACACTATATCCTGATGCCGACCATGATTCATGGACAGAGACCTATGAAAACCCGGAGTTCTGGGAATGGCTTCTGGAGCAGCACAAATGAGTCCCGCCCCTACCCCGAATCCCCTCCCCCAATTGGGGGAGGGGATTCAGGGGTAGGGGCGGGGATTATTTTACGACCTTATAAAGCACCAGCAACTGACCGTCCAGTTTCTCAAACTTGATCAATTCCAGGTTTATAGCATGACTGGTGAGGTCAAGGTTGCGGAATAGCTTGGGGTGACGCTGGTCCACCAGGACAGGATTGATGATCAGGCTGATTTCATCCACGAGGCCTGCTTCCAGCAGCACTTTATTCAGGTTACCGCCACTGTCGGTCAGCACGATCCGGCAACTATATTTCTGGGTGAGGATTTCGAGTGACTTTTTCAGGTCCACATCTTCATGCCCTGAGATGATCACGTCGTAATTTCTTTCCATCAGGTATTTGACGTAAGATTCCGGGCTTTTTTCAGATAACAGGACGATCACATCTTTGCAATACTCGAAGCGGCGGAATATGTGCAGCCTTCCCTGCAAAAGGCCATGGCTGTCGGGTATGACCCAATACGGCCGTTTATCATCTTCAGTGATACGGGGTTTGACAAAATCCGCAGGGCGTTCGTCAGGGATGCCGTCGGAGTACATTTCCACGCCTGATTTGGCGGTGGATGATCCGACCAGCATGGCATCCGGATGCAAACTGCCGGCTATGGCATAATATTTCCCGGGATCAATGCTGAACCCCGATATAGAGCCATCAAGGCTGATGGCGTTATGGGTGATGATTTTTGGCAACATAATATTTATAAATTACAAATTCCAAAATCCATCCGCCAGCTGGCGGACCAAACAAATTCAAAATTACAAATTCAAAATTACAACTTAAATACAACTTAATTACAACCTAATAACCAATGACCAATGACCAATGACTAATGACTAATGACTAATGACCAATGACTATTTCCCGCTTATCGCTTTATCCAGCGAATAGCTCCCTGCTCCCAGGATCAGGATGGCAGTATAACCGGACAAAAAGAGCAAAGCATGTTCTTTTTCGCCGAAAGGCTCATTTCCATGGATGACGAATGCGGCAACAGCCATGGCAATCATAAGTGGAATAGCCGCCCAGCGGGTTGCCAGGCCTATGACGATAAGGATGGCACAGAAAAATTCGGCAAAAACCGTAAGACCGTGTGAAAGGGCAGGGCCAATGTGTATCGGGTCGGGAAACGCCGATGGATTGTCGATAAAACTAAGTAGTTTAGGATATCCGTGTGTGATCATCATAAGGCCGAAAGAGGCTCTCAGCAGCAGTAGCGCAAAGCTTGAAAGCGGTTTATGCTTGCCGGAATGGAACAATATATTCTTCATGCATTTTATCTTGATAAAAATACAAAGATAACGATCTGCTCAGGCAATATGATATAAGCATCAAAAATGAAAGATGAAAAATTAAAAATGAAATGCAAAATGCAAAATGCAAAATGTGCAATGCGAAATGTTGGAGCCTCTCATCGGATTCGAACCGACGACCTGCTCATTACGAGTGAGCTGCTCTACCAGCTGAGCTAAAGAGGCGAAATTGTGGCGGCAAAGATAGTAAAAATACTGAGTGATGAGTTCTGAGTGCTGAGTGCTGAGTTTAGAGTTCTGAATTCTGAGTTTTTGAATTGAGAAAATAATCAACTCATTCACTCCAAACTCCGAACTCTAAACTCAGCACTCAGCACTCAGAACTCATCACTCTCAGTATTCTCCCAGAGCAATAATCAACCCGCCCGTAAAGTCTCCCTGGACTATCGGGGCAGTGGAAGAGACATACATCCCGCTGCTGCTGGTGCCGATATAAAATCCACCTCCATTATAAACCACGGGTAATAGCATGCGTGACTGGATCCTGATCCCTATCCTTTCATTGAAAAAATATTTAAGCCCAAGTCCGAGCGTGATGGAAAACAGCCATTCATCCGTTGCATCATCATCCTGTATATTAAACCAGGTCGTACCCAGGGTGGCTGTTCCGTATGGCCGGATAGCTTCATTATCCAGTGGAATTTCATTAACCGAACCGATCTGGAAGTGATTTACAGCCATATCTACGGTTCCTTCCGGAATACTCACCTCGTAATCGTTGTAAGGATTCCAGTTGCCCTGGGTGCTCATCCCGGTATAGGAAAATTCGATAAAATTGCCGCTTTTGACCTGCACTGCAAGCATACCTCCGTAACAGGCGGCATCTTCGATCTTAAATTTACCCTCATAAAATTTAACGCTGCCTCCGAGTAGGTAACCACCAAATGGTGTTATTTCAACTTTGTGGTCCTGTGCAAAAGTCAATTCGCTTCCTGTTAATAAAACGATTACCAGTAAAGAAAAAGTAAGGATGATCTTTGAGAATAAGTTCCTTTTCATATGTTTATTGTTTTAATTTTCATAATATTTTGACAGGTCAAAACTATAAAAATATTTGCAAGAAAAAGAAATTGGGTTTTCAAAGCCTGATTATAAATTGTTGTAAGAAAACTACCTTTGCGAAACTTTGCTGCAACTTTGCGAAACTCTGCGTAATAGCCAATAATAGGTTTTGCAGAGTTACACAGAGAAATCGCAAAGATTCGCACAGTGTTATTTCAGCAAGTTTAATATTTTAATGATGAAATCATTTTTAAAGCTCCTCTTTATTTTTATGATAATCATTGGATTGTCAAGAGTTAGTATAGCTGACCACATCACTGTTTCCGGTAACGTATCAGGTGAATGGAACGCCGATACGGTGCGGGTCATTGGTGATCTGAACGTTCCGGATGGGGAAAACCTGTTGATCTGGCCGGGGACCGTAGTTGAGTTCCAGGGCAGTTATGCATTTTATGTTGAAGGATCTGTTTCTGCCATAGGGTTGGAAGACAACATGATTTTCTTCCAGGTGGCGGATACCACCGGTTTTATGACAGATACTATCCCTGAAGGGGGCTGGAGAGGGATCAGGTTTGATCATAACCGGTATTCCAATGATATGTCGGTCTTTGATCATTGCCGGTTTGCGTTTGGTAAAATGGTCAGTGAAGATCCGATGGTTGGAAACGGCGGGGCGATCTGTGTCAAAGCTTATGATAAAGTCAGCATCAGCCACTGCCTGTTCCAGGATAATTTTGCCACTTACAACGGCGGGGCTGTTTCCCTCGATTCGGCCAGTATCGGGATCTATAATTCGGTATTTACCGGCAACCGCTGCGGGCTGGCAATATCCCCGTGGGGTTATGGCGGAGCGATCTCTTCTGATAATTCCAGTCCGGATATAAGGTGGAATGTGTTTACCGGTAATTCATCCACGGGAATAGGGGGGGCGGTTTCGGTCAGGTATGAAGATTGCCATATTTACAACAATATTTTTACAGGTAATTTTAGTGCGCTTGGCGGCGCCCTGGGCGTATTGCACATCCCGGAGTGCAGCCACCGTATCAGCACCAATTCTTTTACTGAGAATACAGCGCTGTACTTCGGCGGAGGAGTGGCGAGTATTAACGCCAGCCCGATATACATTAACAACACGATCGCCGCTAATTCCGCAGCATACGGGGGAGGTTTTTACTGCAAAGATTCCATCTCACCTGATTTTTATAATACGATCATCTGGGGGAATACTGCTGCTGTGGGACCACAGGGGTACCTTTTCGAAGTTTATTCGCAGGCTGATTTCTTTTTCTGCGATGTCGAAGGTGGACCTTCTTTATTCGGCGGCAGCGGGGGAGGAGAAGCCTTTTTCGGGGCTTATGAGCAATGCATAGATATTGACCCGGAATTCAACGAAAACGGGGAATACCCTTATGAACTCAGCTGGGATTCACCCTGTTACAATACCGGATCAACCGATACATCCGGATTTATGTTACCTGAATTTGACCTGGCCGGAAATCCGCGGGTAAGCCATAATACCATCGATATGGGCGCTTATGAGATTGTCTGGATCGGAGCAGGTGAAAATGCAGATTTTGATGAACAGGTAAAAGTCTGGCCTAACCCGACAGAAGGGAAGTTCAAAGTTCATCCGCCAGCTGGCGGATCAAAGTTCAAAGATTCAGTTCTGAAAGTTGAAATAATTGATATTTTCGGGAAGGTAGTGCTTACTCATGAAATGCAAAGCTTTACTTTTCCGGTAGAGCATGATATCAGTCATTTACCATCAGGAATTTATCTGGTAAGGATATCGACTGAAAATACAGAAATTTCTAAAGAGCTTGTTAAGGTTTCTCGCTGATTTTCGCAGATCAGGACGCAAATTAACGCAGATTATTATGTGCGGAATCTGCAAATTTTATCTGCGAAAATTTGCGAGAAATTATATCACACATCAATCTTAATCACCCAGGCGAAAGCGCACGGCGGATTCTTCTGCAACGATTCCGGCACATTCACCACGATCCCGTTCCCGACCCGTTCCCAGGCCAGTTTTTCTTTTATTCCCAGCATGCCTGCTTCTGCATCCTCAGGCAGTTCCAGCATAGAAAACCAGATCTTTGACGGCGGTGTGGTTTCATTTTCACCCGCAAGGTAGATCATGTAAACCGCACCATCTTTCCCCTGCGTCAGGCAGACTTTTCCTTCCTTGTATGGCGCCAGCGGCCTGGTCCCATAAATAGCTTCACTATTGACAGACATCCAGTCGCCCACACCCGACAGCATGTCGTACGCACCCTGGTCCCAGTTGCCGTCAGGCCCCGGGGCAATGTTCAGCAGCAGGTTACCTCCTTTGGCCACAATATCCACCAGCAGAGTGAATGACCTGCTGCGGGGATTTGTATTTTGCATCGGGCACCCACGACCAGCTTCCGCCCGATATGATACACGATTCCCAGGGGTATGGCAGCATGTGTTCCGGCACTTCATTTTCAGGGGTCAGGTAGTTCTGGTTTTTCCCCGGCACCGCGCGGTCGACCACGATCAGCCCGGGTTGTTTTGCACGCGCTTTGCCCACCAGTTCATCCATCCTGATATCCTGGCTCTGGTAATGCTGGAATTTATAACCGGGATCGTTGATATAGCGCGAGATTTGCTCATCGGTCAGTTTCTGCACCCAGCCGCCGTCGAGCCAGAGGATATCCATTTTCCCGTAATCGCTCATCAGCTCCATGATCTGGTTGTGCGTGAACTGCACATAGTTTTCCCATCTTTCAGGATAGGTTTTAATATCGTAATTCACATTCCGGTCGGGTGTGGCAAAATTGGGCCACCAGTAATCCGGGCAGTGCCAGTCGGGTTTGGAGAAATATGCCCCGGTCCACATCCCTTCACGGCGGAAGGCATCGAAGATGTTTTTGGCGATATTGGCCTTTGGATTGGAACTGAAAGGGCAACCCGGGTCGGTGATTTTGTAATCGGTCTGCCTGGTGTCGAACATGCAGAAGCCATCATGGTGCTTGGTCGTGAAAACGACATATTTCATACCTGCATTTTTAGCCGCTTCAGCCCACCTGGCCGGGTCGAAATTCACGGGATTAAATGTATTTTTCAGCCCCTCGTATTCTTTTTTATAAGCCGTATAATCGTCAGATTTCCTCCTGCACCAGCCTTCATCTTCCGCGCAGATCGACCAGGATTCCACCACGCCCCACTGGCTATATGGCCCCCAGTGCATCAGCAACCCGAATTTCAGGTCCTGCCAGGCTTCAAGCTTTTGCTGAACGAGGGGGTCAGGATCAGCTACGTATTGAGCTTGCAAAGGGCTTAGGGCAAAGAGCGTAGAGCATAGGGCGAGGAGAACGATGATAACAGGCTTAGACATGCAGGTTAAAATTAGAAAATTGAAATTTGGTAATTAAATAAGCATTCAAAATTAAAAAAAAGAGGTTGTTTCAAATGTCTATTTTTTTATTAACCACAGAGGTATCAGAGGATTCTCAGAGAGAACAGAGAATTGAAAAATAGACACTTATTTCTTTGTTTCCTCTGCTAAACCTCTGTTTTCTCTGTGGTTAAATACTTTTGAAACATCCTGATGGGGTTTACATCCTTCGGCATAAACCTTATTGTGATAAGATTGTATTTTGGTTTGATGCAATTTTCTAAGGATAAATAAAAACACAAAACTTAAACTCAACACTCAGCATTCAACACTCAACACTCAGAATAAGAACCCTATCTGAAGCAGGTAACGGTATCCAACGCTCATGATATCAACCCTGCCATTTTTTTTAAAGGTTTTATCAATTAAGACATCATCAACCATAGGATATTTTTCAATGATTTTACTATACAGGTCCTCGTTGATCTCCTTGATTTGCTCCAGGTCTACATCCCCTTTGACATTCAGCTTTCCGCCATAGTAACTCAATGCAGGCCCAATCAATACCAGGTCGATGGTCATCCGTTTCCATAATACCAGCTGGTAACCCAGCATACCGCCAATGTTAAAAGCATAGAAACCTCCCGACAGCGTTGCGAAATCTCCGGGAGGTGTATTGACGATGTCAAGCCCGTTTTCAAACTGGTAGAGATACATGCTGAAAAAAGGTGCAAGGTAGAGACCATCGGGGATGGTCCTGGCATTTCTTTTCGTCATGTAGAACCGGTATTCAAAAGAGAAATTAAGACCGCTTTTCTCCCGCGTGCTGATCTTAAAAGTATTCAGGATCGTATCTTTCAGGAAATTATTAAATACCAGGTACCCCAGTCCGACCGTAAATGATTGTTTCGGATTCAACACCCGTTCATAAGTGAATGTGACGTTTTTCTTGTTCCACAGCATCATGGGGGTGGGATTGAGCTTGATCACGTTCTTATAAACAGGATCGCGAACAATCATCAGGGTATCAACTTTTTGTCCAATCCCATGTAATGCGCATAATACGCAATAGAGAATAAAAATAAATGTGAATTTCTTCATAATGAAATTCCTAAACAATTACAACCAGAAAGTAAAAGCCAGCCAGGAACCCTCGAACTTCGACAATCGGCAATCGACAATCGACAATTACATCTGCCCGTTTATTTCGCCTTTTTCTCTTTCTTTTCCAGACGCTTTTCTTTGAGGGTTTTAGTCGGGGCTTTTTTAACCTCTTTTTTGGTATCTTTTGACTTTGTCATAGATTTAAAATTTAATTCAAAAATACGATAAAGATTTTCAAATTTTCACATTACCTATTGAAAAAATAAACCGACCATTTAAACCCCAATTTTGCCTTTCACTTCTTCAAGAGCATCCGAATTTTCAGCGAGGATCAAAAGTGTATCGCCTGCCTGGATGACCGTTGAACCACCCGGGGTCAGGTACTTGCCATTTCTTTTTATCAGGACGATCAGTGCCTTTTTAGGGAACGACAGTTCAAGAATCTTTTTACCTGTAGAGGGATTATCTGCAGAGATGTCAATTTCAAGGAATTCCGATTTAAACTCTTCGGAAAGTGCTATATCCAGCGGGGAGCGGCGCCTGATATTTACCGGCAGGGTTACAT
Organism: uncultured Bacteroidales bacterium; assembly: GCA_963701785.1. GTDB lineage: Bacteria > Bacteroidota > Bacteroidia > Bacteroidales > JAGOPY01 > JAGOPY01. The sequence goes on from CAVPBC010000004.1 coordinate 434,781, forward strand.
GCAACCAGCGTGCAACCTGCGGCAATGTTGTCCCCTGTAGTAAAACTGATGTCAGGGAGATAAAAAAGACCAGGTTGAATATCATTCCTGCTTTTTCCATCCCTGCCAGCAAGGGGTAAGTTGCAAAAACGATGGGTACAGCCCCGCGGAGCCCGACCCAGGAGATAAAGAATTTGTCCCTGTTCTTTATCTTGAAAAAAGAAAGAGAGGAAAACACGCTCAAAGGCCTGGCAATGAAAACCAGGAATAAGGATAGTACTATTCCTATAATGGCAATGGAAAGCAACTGGCTGGGAAAGACCAAAAGCCCCAGGGTCAGGAAAAGCACGATCTGCATAAGCCAGGCAAAGCCGTCAAAAGCCCTGATAATCGATTTTTTATGGATCAGTTCCTGGTTTCCCAGGTAAAGCGCCGATATGTAAACGGCCAGGAACCCGTTACCGTTGATATAGGTTGTCGAGATGAAAGTGAACAGCATCAGGGCAATGACGAGAATGGGATAGAGGCCTTCATAATCGAGTTTTATCCTGTTGATGATGTATTTCCCGGCTTTTCCCATCAGCAGGCCAACCAGGGCGCCAAAAACAAATTGCATCAGGAACAGGGGGATGACATCGAGAAAATTCTTATCCTGCTCCAATATGAGCATGGTGAGGGTTATGGTAAGAAAATAAGCCATCGGGTCGTTACTGCCGCTTTCCAGCTCGAGGGTCTGCCTGATGTTGCCTTTCAGTCCGAGGTTTTTAGCCCGCAGGATTGAAAATACCGCGGCGGCGTCGGTGGATGACACGATAGCACCGAGCAACATGCCTTCCAATAAAGTGAAATCGGTAACCAGGTAAACGAAAAGTCCAACAGTGGTAGCAGTCATGAACACCCCAAATGTTGATAAAGTAACTCCTTTCCAGAGTACCGGGCGGATCGACTTCCAGTCAGTATCGATCCCTCCTGCAAACAGGATAAAGTTGAGCGCGATAATGCCCAGGAACTGGGCTAGCTTCGGATTGTTGAAATTGATGCCGCCAATCCCTTCCGAACCTGCCAGCATCCCGACAATGACAAACAAAATCAGTGTCGGTACCCCCAGGCGGATGCTGGTCTTACCGGCCAGGATGCTGATGAACAGCAGGATTGACCCGATCAGGATGATATTGTCGATGGTGATATTCAATTAAATTACTTAGATTTAATTTCAATCTTTTTATTACTCAATATTGATACAAGTATAATGAAAAATCAGATGTATCTCTTATCATAATCTATCCCCTGTTCTTTGAGCAAAGTAATATACTCTTCTTTGACACTGATTTTCCGATGATGTTCTTCCTGGTTTTTAATATAATTGATAACCGTTTGCTTGTTCCTGTAAGCCACTGTAAATGCGCCATAGCCTTCTGCCCAGCCTCTGAACGTTGGAAATTTGCCGGATTCCTTTGCCCAGATCGATGATGCTACTTTAATATCTTTAACATAATCTGCCAACGATATGTTAGGATGAAGGTCAGACAGGATATGAACGTGATTTTCTGTACCGTTTATTTGAAACAGAATGCAATTCTTGTTTTTGACAATACCCCAGATATACCTGTAAAGCTCTTTTTTATGCTCCAGGCCGATTGCCGGAATGTTGTATTTAGTCCGGAATGTTAAATGAAAAATAATTTGACGGTAACTGCCCATAGCTTTTGATTTTAATTCAACCCCGTTCGGGGTTGAGGGTTAAACTTAGAATAATTAGTAATTTTTGCCAGACCCCCAGTTGCACTGGGGGTGATCAAAGTTTAAGTCCTTCGGACTTTAGGTGGCGATAAAAAAGTCCGAAAAGGTCGTCAGAATTAAAGTCCTTCGACCTCCTGGAAGCGGTAAAAAGTCCGAAAGGTCGTCAGAGTTAAAGTCCTTCGACCACCTGGAAGAGGTAAAAAGTCCGAAAGGTCGTCAGAGTTTAAGTCCTTCGACCACCTCGTGGCGCTAAAAAGTCCGAAGGACTTAAATTTTGATGACCTCCGGAGTATCCGGGGGGGTAAACACTAAAAGCTTTGTTTTTATTTAGCCAGAAAGGAGCCAACCCCGAAAGGGGTTGAACTACATAGCTTAATCGGGAAAATAGATTAAAAATACCCGGTCATAATAAAATTAATTGCTAAAAACCAGATTATCAGTAGCCTGGAATAGTAAAAATTGTGAGTCATTCGATGATGATTCTACCAAGATAGCCTGTATGGGATGGGTGAATTGCAGGAGCAAGACCAAATACATAGGCGCCCTTTTCAACCGTAAACTTTTGCTGGCCAGGATCCCAATGATGTATATCCTGCATATCAAATTCCATGAAAATAGTCTTGGTTTCGCCGGTTTGCAGTTCAGTTCTCCCGAATCCAATCAGTGAGCCGATGGCTGGTGAATCTGTCATGCTTGGTTCAACTATATTTTCTTTTTCCATAGCCGCAAAAACCATGACCACTTTTTCTCCTGCAGTTGGTCCAGTATTCTGGATGATTAATTTTAACGGTATATTCTCTGTTGTATTAAATACATGCTTTTCCCAACCTACTTCAACACATTCAAATGTAGTATAGCTCAATCCAAAACCAAACTCAAAGAGCGGCTCTCCTTCAAAATATTTGTACGTCCTTCCTTCCATTGAGTAGTTGTCAAATGGAGGAAGGTCATCTACCGATTTATAGAATGTAACCGGCAACCTGCCTGACGGATTAACCTTTCCAAAAATAATGTCCGCCAACCCCATTCCTCCCTGCTCCCCGGGATACCAGGCAAACAGCACGGCATCGGCTACTTCCATGACATCCTGCAGCGCGATGGCACTGCCGCCGGTTATGACAGCAATTACAGGCTTATCCGGTGCTTTTTCCCGTAAAAGCCGGATAAATTCACGCTGGCTTTGAGGCAGGCGGATATCCACGCGGTCGCCGCCATCGGTGTTAAGCATGGCATCGCCCTCTTCTCCTTCCAGCATCCGGGTATTCCCGAGGCAAACCAGGATCACATCCGCCATCCGGGCTTCCCAGAAACCAGTATAACCGCCAGGTGTGTTCATCTGGCATCCCAGCGAGTAATCCACCACGGTCCCTGCATCCACTGAACGTGTTATCCCTTCGAGGAATGTGACCATATCGCCCGACCAGCCATTGTAATTGCCGGTCAATGCCAGGATATCTGCGGCAGTCGGCCCCGTAACAAAGATATTTGAGATGGAGTCCCGGTTAAGCGGCAGGATGTTATTTTTATTCTGCAGCAGGACTATGGATTTGACCGCGGCTTCATATGCCAGCGCCCTGTGTTCCGGGCTGTTGACCACCGAAGGGCCAAGATCGGACCAGGGGACCAGTTCCGGCGGATCGAACATTCCCAGGCGGAAACGGGTCTTCAGCAAGGGCCGAAGGATACTGTCGACGGTCGCTTCCTCAATTAATCCTTTCTCAATGGCATCCGGGATATGCCTGTAAATATATCCGCAGTTCAGGTTTGCACCGGCCAGGGCTGCCATTGCGGCAGCTTCTTCTTTTGTTTCCACCACTTTATGCCGCAGCCAGATGTCGTCAAGGGCCCAGCAGTCGGTCACGATATGGCCTTCAAATCCCCATTCATCCCGGAGGATTTCTTTCAAAAGATACTTACTGCCGCAGCAAGGTTCATCATAAAGCCGGTTGTAAGCGCACATGACTGCTTCAACCTTTGCATCCACCAGGGTTTTAAAAGCCGGCAGGTAGGTTTCCCTGAAGTCTTTTTCATCCGGCATGGCATTGAATACATGCCTGGTTTTTTCAGGGCCGCTGTGAACGGCAAAGTGTTTGGCGCAGGCTGCCGCTTTGAGATATTTCGGATCATCGCCCTGGAGCCCTCTTACGAATGCACTTCCCATCCGGCCAGTGAGATAGGGATCTTCCCCGTAAGTTTCCTGTCCCCGGCCCCAGCGGGGATCACGGAATATATTGATGTTCGGGGTCCAGAATGACAGGCCGAGGTACTGCGCCCTGTTGCCCTTCTTGATGGCTTCATTGTATTTTGCCCGTGCCTCTGTCGAGATGGCATCTGCAATACGGTTCACCAGGTCATCATCAAAAGTTGCTGCCAGTCCTATGGCCTGCGGGAAAACGGTTGCCTTCCCGGCCCGGCCAACCCCGTGCAGGCATTCGTTCCACCAGTTGTATTCCGGTATACCCAGCCGGTCAATGGCCGGACTGTTATAAAGCAGTTGGGAGGTCTTCTCTTCCAGTGTCATCCGCGAGATCAGGTCATCAATGCGCTGTTCCGTTGGTAAATCAGGGTTCTTAAAGGGAAAGCCGGGTTTTTGCGAATAAGAATTAAAAATTCCAGTGATGATCAGGCCTGTAATCAGAAAACGCAGTCTCATAAAGTTTTTAATTAATCTGTGGATTATCTGTGAAAATCTGAGTAATCCGTGGTGAACAGTTCTATTACCACAGATTAAACAAATTTACACAGATTAAACACAGATTGGTGAAGACATCATGCCACTGCAAGTATATTATTTAAATTTGCCAGATAAATAGATATTGACATGCACGCCCATATATTTCAGCATATTCCGTTTGAAGGTCCCGGTAATATTGAGCTATGGCTTAGAGAAAATGGTTATGAAATCTCTTCAACACATTTTTACAGGCCATTTGAATTGCCGGCACCCGGCAAGGTAGATTTTTTAATCATCATGGGAGGACCGATGAGCGTGAATGATGAAAATAAATTTCCCTGGCTGATCAAGGAAAAGCAATTCATCCGGGAGTTTATCGGAACCGGTAAACCCGTCCTGGGCATTTGCCTCGGTGCGCAAATGATCGCCAGTGCCCTTGAAGCTAAGGTGTACCCGAATAAAAACAAAGAAATCGGCTGGTTCCCAATAACCGGTCTAAAACCACCCCAAATTTCAACTTTCCAATTTCCAATTTCATTTACTTTCCTCCACTGGCATGGTGAAACTTTTGACCTGCCTGCCGGGGCATTTCGGATCGCAGGCAGCGACGGTTGCAAAAACCAGGCCTTCCAGGTGGGCAGGAACGTGATCGCTATTCAGTTCCATCCTGAAGCAACCCCGAAAACCGTGCAGGACTTTGTTTTCCATTTCCGGAACGAACTTGTGCCGGGGAAATATATCCAGTCAGAAGATGAGATTCTTATGGCATCACCCGCGAGATTCGTTGAATTACAGGAGATTATGTATGGTGTTCTGAGGTACCTTACAGGGAGGTAAGACTGTAAGACTTTAAGACTGTAAGAAGATAGGACTATAAGAATTTAACCGAATACTTTATTATCGATCATTTGCTGGAAAAATTCTGTTATCGTAACTTCAAGCGGGCGGTATTTCATGCCTAATTCTTTGATGCCTTTTGAATTATCCACTTTCCAGGGATAACCGACATTCCTGCTGAGCATTTTTCTTTCTAATCCAACCATCGGACCCATAAGCCAAACCAGGAACTTAGGAAGGGTCCTTTTCGGTAAAGGGTAAGCATTACCGAATTTATTTCGTAAGATAGAAGAGATCGCAGGGAAACTGGTGTTTTCGGCGCAGATGATATGCCTGCCGTGGGCTTCCGGAGTGAAACCGGCCTTGAGATGCGCCCCCGCAACATCCCTGACGTCTACGATCCCAATTCTGAAATCGGGAATGCCCGTCTTCATCTTTCCATTACCTAACTGCTGAAAAAAGTGGTGGCTGTCGGAAGTTGCATCCGGCTTTATTCCAGGCCCCATGACAAAGCAGGGATTGATGACAACCAGGTCCCATCGGTTTTGAGCCTTATTAATCTCCCATGCAGCCTTTTCCGCTACCGTCTTTGAATATGAATAAGGCTGATGATTAAGGGATGAAGTATTATTCCACTGCTCTTCTGTACCGGTCCCGTTGGGATAATCCAGGCAGTCGATAGCATCGCCGATAATGGCTGCACAGCTGCTGGTCAGCACCACCCTTTTTACTGATGCTGTCCTGTTAACCGATCCAAGAACATTTTTAGTTCCATTCAGGGCCGGATCGACCAGTTCTTTCTGAGGATCGGTGAATTTGCTGGTAAAAGGGGAAGCTGTGTGGAATACGAGTTCGCATCCTGTCATCGCCTCATCATAAGAGCCTTCTTTAAGAAGATCGGCCTTAAAGTAGATGATCTTGCCGGGTGCTTTTACAGCCAATTCATCCAGATGCCTGACAGATTCTTTATTTTCGGGGTTGCGGACGGCGGCATGAACGGTCAGGCCCTCATCCAGAAGTTTTTTTACTATCCAGCCGGCAACATATCCTGTCGCACCGGTAATCATAATGGGTTTGGTTTTATCAATAATCTTCATAAAATGTTGAATGTTAAAGGTTAAATGTTAAAGGTTGAATGTTAAAGGTTAAATGTTAAAGGTTAAATGTTGAATATAATTTTAAATGGAACTGAGGGTAATTATTCTGAATCGGCCATATAAAGTAACACAAAACAAAACGATATGTTCACTAAATCTCATTCAACATTCAACATTCAAAATTTCAATTCTATTTTCCCGTCCAGCAGCACTGCCACCACGGTCATATGCGCATCCAGCGCCTCTCTTGGAATTTCGATGGTTATCAGCCCCGGGTTTCCGCTCCACCAGGGTTTGAGCCAGGTTTTCTGTTCGGGTTTTGTCCCGTTACCGACAGCCCACATGGCGTTTATACTGTTGGTGATCCCTTTAAGCATGATGGTAGGACTGTATGACGGTGTGACGTTTTGGGAGGGCATTTGATCCATTGTTCGGTCTGTGGGCACAAAAAGATATAAAATAGTACTGTCGCTTGAAAGTGTTGATGGCCCGTAATAACACTCTTTGGATACCCCTGCATGGGTGCCGTAGATGGCTTCGCTGTGCTTGAAGGTCCATGTGCCTAATTCCTGCAGGATTCTCGCCTGCTCATCTGGAATGGTGCCGTCGGCTTTTGGGCCGATGTCAAGGAGCAGGTTGCCGCCCATGCCGATCACATCGGCAAAAATGCGGATAATGAGGTTGACGGGCTTGTAGTTTTTATCGGAAGGCTGATAGCCCCATGAATCGTTCATGGTCATGCACAGCTCCCAATATTCATCCTTTGGCTTACTGACGGGAATTCCCTGCTCCGGCGTGGCATAGTCGCCATACCCCGCCAGCCTGGAATTGATAATGACATTGTTATTGTTATTGATAAGCATCTCCCGGATCTCCGCCGCATGCCAGCGTTCTGCGCTTTGTTCCCAGTCGCCGTCGAACCAGAAGAGATCGGGATTGTATTTTGTTGCAATTTCATCGATCTGTCCAAGGTTGAACTCCATAAAACGCTCCCAGCGCAGCGAATCTTCCCCATATCGCTTTTGTGTTTTTGTGAAATTGGGATAATCCGGGTGCGACCAGTCCAGCAATGAATAGTACAGACCAACCTTTAAGCCCTTTGCCCTAAGCCCTTCGCAAAATGGTCCAACCAGATCCCGGCCCGCCGGGGTAGCCTTCACCACACTCAGGTCACCTTTTTTTGTATCCCAGAGTGCCACGCCATCATGGTGCTTGCTGGTCATGACCGCGTATTTGGCACCGCTTTCTTTGATCAGTTTCGCCCAAGCTTCCGGATCGTAGTTCTTAGCCGTGAATCCATCCAGCTGCTTCATATAATCTTCATAAGGAAGATATTCATTATAAAACGACCATGATTCGTCGATGCCGTTGACGGCATAAATGCCCCAGTGGATGAAGATGCCGAGTTTGGCGTCTTTGAACCACTGCATTCGCTGATTATCCTGAGAAAATGAAAAATGCAAAATGCAAAAAGCAAAAAGTAAAATGAAGGCTGATTTTTTCATAGTAAAGTTTATTAATGGCACACGGATTAACGCGGATGCGACGGATTATCACGGATTATTTATCCGCGTTGATCCGCAAAATCCGCGGAATCCGCGTGCTATTGTTGTATTGAACAGAATTCAAATATAGCAGATTTTTTACCTTCGCCAAAAATTCTTTCACCATGCAGAAAGCTTTTACTCCCATAACTCTCCGCAATCTTACTATCCGCAACCGCTTCATCAAGACCGCCACCAATGAAGGCATGTGGACCGAGGGGCTGCCTTCCCAACAACTCATCGAACATCATGCCAGGCTGGCGCAGGGCGGAATCGGGCTGACCACCATAGCATATGGTGCTGTTCACCCCGATGGCCGGACCAATGAAACGCAGATGTATATGCGGCCGGAGGTTGTCCCGGGTCTGAAAATGCTGACGGATGAAGTTCACCGCCATGGAGGTGCGGCATCCATCCAGCTCACCCATTGCGGGTTTTTTACCAATAACAGGCTGGTAACCGGTAAACGCCCTATCGGCCCCAGCTGCATATTAAATAATTATGGTCTGCTCAGTGGTATCTTTTTCTCGAGATCAATGACCAAAGACCAATTACTAATGACCAAAAACGACTTCTCCCGGAGTGCGCAACTCGCCATCGAATCCGGATTTGATGCGATAGAGCTCCATATGGGACATGGATACCTGCTCAGCCAGTTCCTCAGCCCGCACACCAACAGGAGGAAAGATGAGTATGGGGGCGGCCTGGAAAACCGCATGCGATATCCCCTGGAAGTCGTTGATGCGGTCAGGAAGGCCGTTGGTGAAGATATCCCGGTTCTCTGCAAAATAAACCTGAGTGACGGATTCAAAGGCGGACTGGAGATCGGCGAAGCGGTGGAATTTGCGAAAAAACTGGAACAGGCCGGTGTCGATGCCCTGGTGCTCAGCGGCGGTTTTACCAGCAAAACGCCATTTTACCTGATGCGCGGCGACGTCCCGTTACGTGAAATGATCAGTGCCGAAAGACAGATCCGGCACAAAGCCGCCTTTGCCGTTTTCGGCCGGTTCATCATCGGCAAGTATGAATTTTCAGAGAATTTTTTCATGCCACTGGCCATAAAGATCCGCCAGGCCGTCAAAATGCCACTGGCATACCTCGGTGGGGTTGTTTCGGCAAAAGGAGTTGAGAAGCGATGAATGCGGGGTTTGATATGGTGGCCATTGGCCGGGCGCTGATCCACGATCCTGACTTTGTCCTGAACGTAGCGAAGGATCCCCATCATGTATCTCTCTGCAATCATTGCAATATCTGCGTGGCCGAGATGGACCGGGCGGGGTGCGGTGTGTGCTTAACACCTGACTTCGAATATCGCCTGATCGTTCTTTCACCTGATCATTTATCTATCTTTGCCTTATGCTTTTCCCTTTCTACATCGCCAAACGCTATCTCATCGCGAAAAAATCGCATAACATCATCAATATCATTTCAATTATATCGGTGATCGGGGTGATGGTGGGTACCGGTGCGCTGATCATCGTTTTATCTGTATTCAATGGATTTGAAGGACTGGTGTTGGGATTATTCAATTCATTCAACCCCGACCTGAAGGTCGAGGCAATTCAAGGGAAATCCTTTATGGTTATCTGAAGAACAAAGCAGGAAAATAAAACAAATCCCCGGCATAGAATTTTATGTTGAAACAGTGGAGGAAAATGCCCTGGCCAGGTTTGGCGACAAGCAAAGCATTGTGATGATGAAAGGGGTTGACGAAAGTTTTACTGAAATGACACCGCTGGATGATTTTATGCTGAATGGCTATTATACGCTTGGCCAGCAACAACAAACCTGCAGCCGTTATCGGGGCCGGGGTGGCTTATTACCTCGGTATTTACCCGGAAGAATTTGCCGTCCCGATGTCTCTTTATCTTCCAAAACGGACACGGAAAACCCTTACCGGAACACCCGATCAATCATTCAACAGCCTGCCGGTCCATGTAGCAGGGGTTTTCACCATACAGCAGGAATTTGATCTTTCCTACGTGATCGTTCCGATCAGCCTGGCAAGGGAATTGCTCGAATATGAGAATGAGGTTACCGCTCTGGAGATTGGCCTGAACGGAGGATGCCAGCCAGGATGCCGTTATCTCAGAACTGGCTGCAATCCTCGGCGAGCAATTTCGAAATCAAAGACCGTTACCAGCAGCAGGCTACCCTTTACCGGGTGATGAAATCGGAAAAATGGGCCGTCTTCTTTATCCTGGCTATGATCCTGGTCATCGCGGCTTTCAATATGATCGGCTCCCTGTCGATGCTGATCGTCGACAAGAAAAAAGATATTGCCGTGCTCTGGAGCCTGGGTGCCGGTAAATCGCAGATCAGGAAGATATTTTTTACGGAAGGGATGATGATCTCCCTTGCCGGCGGATTGCTGGGCTTGTTCCTGGGCGGACTGCTGGCCCTGCTGCAGCAGGAATTCGGCCTCCTCAGGCTGGGCGGCGGCGAAGGCACCTATATCGTGGATGCCTACCCCGTAAAAGTCCAGCTCCTGGATTTCATCTATGTGATGATGACAGTGATCGTTATCGGGGCCGCCACCACCTGGTACCCGGTGAGGCAGATTTCCAGAAAATACCTGTCGCAACGAATGAATTTCTTTCTGACACGATAAATAAAAATCTATATCTTTGTTCCTTATAATCATCACTTAACCTGCATTTCAATCTTAACCTTAATTCTCAATCAATCATTTATTATGAGACTTTTTACACGTTTTGGAAGACTGACAACCGGCTTATTGTTTGCGATGGCGTTCATTTCTTTTTCCCTGGAAGCGGACCCGGTAAAACTCAACAGCAATCCAAATGACATCAGGATCACTGAAAACACCGGACAGGGCTTCACGGTAAATTTTTCCTTTTCCGAATTTAAAACAATTGATGTCAAGACACCAAAGGGCATATTTACCCGGATCATAGTCCCTTCCTATTCTCGTCATCGGCATCTTCGGCTACCCTGAATTGCCCGTCAGCAGAGAATTGATCGAGATGCCGGCAAGGTGCAGAAGTCATGGTAAGCATACTGAATTTTGAAGTGAAAGAATATTTGCTCAAGGATCTTGGGATCAGTTACCCGGTTATGCCAAACCAGCCCCCCGTAGCTAAAACAGGTGAGATCCCTGAATTTATCTATGAAAAAAGTGCTTACAAGATTAATGCTTTCACCCAGGAAGAAATTGCTTCGGTTATATTGCTCGGGAATATGAGGGGGGTGAACATCGGCCGGCTGGATATTATGCCTGTTCAGTACAACCCGGTAACGGGGATGATCAGGGTTTATGAAAAGATTGAGATTGAGGTTACTTTTGAAAATGCTGATCTGCCGGCTACGGAACTCAGCAAGCAGGTATATGGGAACCATTATTTTTCACCAGTCTTCAATTCCCTGTTTAATTACAGGCAACCGGAAAATGCAGGCAGGGAAAATTTCAGCCGTTACCCGGTAAAGTATGTGATCGTTTCCGACCCGATGTTTGAGGAACAATTGCAGCCGCTCATCGAGTGGAAGACACTGAAAGGATTCACCGTTATCGAAGCTTACACCGACGATCCGAATGTTGGCACAACCACATACCAGATCAAAGCATACCTGCAAAGCCTTTATGATAACGCAACACACTGAAGATCCGGCGCCCACTTTCGTGCTTTTTGTCGGGGATATAGCGCAGGTACCCACCTGGACCGGCCAGGCTGCAGGCCATGTGACCGATCTCTATTATTGCGAATATACTGGTGATTATTTCCCGGAGATATTTTATGGCAGATATTCGGCGCAAAATACGTGCACAGTTGCAGCCCCAGATCGATAAAACCCTCATGTATGAGCAATATACGATGCCATTTACCACATATCTTGATACCGTGGTGATGATCGCCGGTATGGATGGCACTTACGGGCCTGTGCACGGTAACGGCCAGATCAATTACGGCACCGAAAATTATTTCAATGCCTCCAATGGGCTTTATTCCCATACTTATTTATACCCGGAATCAGGCAGCAATGCCGCACAAATCCGCCAGAATATCAGCGACGGGGTGACATTTGCCAATTATACCGCACATGGTTCACCTGACGGCTGGGCCGATCCGGGATTCACAGTCGGTCATATCCCAGCCCTGCAAAATGATGGCAAATATGGCCTGCTGGTTGGCAATTGCTGTTCCACCAGCGAGTACCAGGTGAGTGAATGTTTCGGCGAAGCAATTGTCCGTGCCGTTAATAAAGGGGCCGTGGGTTATATCGGCGCTTCCAACAGCACTTACTGGGATGAAGATTATTATTTTGGCGTCGGAGTTGGCGCTATAACCGCCGATCCGCCTTCCTATGAAGAAACTACCCTGGGGGCTTATGACCGGATGTTCCACACCCATGGCGAACCTTTCGGCGAATGGTACACCACGATGGACCAGATGGTCTTTGCCGGGAACCTGGCCGTTACTGAAGGCTCTCCGGGCTCTGCTGAATATTACTGGGAAGCATACTGCCTCATGGGTGACCCTTCCCTGATGATCTATTTCTCGGAACCCCCTGAAATGACCGTGACCTACGATCCGCTGCTGCCTCTGGGAAGCGGCACTATTTACGGTCAATGCAGCTCCTTATGCCTATGTTGCTGTTTCGATGAATGGCATCGGCCTTGGCGCAGCACTTGCCGATTCAACCGGCCTGGCAGTAGTTACCCTGCTCACTGTACCTGAACCAGGAAATGCTGATGTTGTTGTTACAGCTCAGAATTTCCAGCCCTATACCGGTACCGTTCTGATTGCCAATCCGGAAGGCCCTTACGTAATGCTTAATGAATTTTTAACCGATGATATTAACGGGAATAATAACGGCATGATTGAATTCGGGGAAAATATCCTGCTCCATGCCGAACTTAAGAACTGGGGAAATGGCGATGCCCTGAATACCAATGCAACACTTCTGACCGATGATGAATTTGTCAGCATTTCAGATGATAACCAGGATTATGGTACCATCCCTGCCCAGGATTCCGTGATGCAGATGGATGCTTTCCAGTTCATTGTGGCCGATTATATCCCGGATATGCATATCGTGCCGTTTAACCTCAGCATTCAGGATGAAACCCGTGAACTATGGAGTTCCTCTTTTTCAGTGACGTTATTTGCTCCCGCTTATGGAAATCGGAAGCCTGGCCATTGTGCGATACTGACGGTGGAAATGGCAATTTCCGCCTCGATGCCGGTGAAACCGTCGATTTAGTGCTTGACTGCCATAACAGCGGCCACTGCGATGCACTCGGCATTCTTACAGTCTTACAGTCCTCCAGTCCTTATATCACTATTGAAAACACAACTTATACCTTTGATACCCTCACCTGGGGCGGGATGAAGCAAGCCGTCTTCACAGCAACCCTGGCTGAAGAAATTGCTGCCGGGACCCTTATCGACCTTAATTTTGACCTTTCCTCCGGGCCTTATATTCATCGACGCAATTGTTCAACGCATCGGTCGGCCTGATCATGGAAGATTTTGAAACCGGAAATTTTGAATCATTCGCATGGATTATGGGTGGAACGCAACCCTGGCAGATTACCGAAGAAGGACGTTTATGAAGGGATCTATTCAGCCAGATCAGGTATAATAGGAAATGACCAGACTTCAAGTATCACTGTCGATATGAATGTGGCGATTGATGACAGTATTTCTTTCTTCCGCAAAGTTTCCTGTGAAGATGATCCTTATAATGACGATTACGACTGGCTTGGATTTTTTATCGATGATGTTGAAGTAGAACGCTGGGACGGTGAAATGGACTGGGCAAGGGTTGCTTATCCCGTCACTGCCGGACAACACTCGTTTAAATGGCTTTATCAACAAGGACTACTCAGTCGCTTCAGGTGCAGATGCCGCCTGGATAGATAACATTATTTTCCCGGCTATTGCCCCGTTTGTTTCAGTTGATGAAGCACCCGTAAAACACCAGTCAGATTTCTTCATCATGCCTAACCCGGCCAGGAACCAGGCAGAACTGTATATCCAGCTCTCCTCTTCTTCCCCGGTTACCGTCACGATATATGATCTTACCGGTAATAAAGTCAGGGAAATAGTGAATGCACAAATGCTTTCAGCAGGTTCAAACCGGATTTCCGTTGAAACTTCGGAACTTGGCACAGGTATGTATTTCTGTGTTTTGAACGTTGCCGGCGAGCGGATTACAAAAAAATTGATCATCAATAAATAATTTGTTTATTTTCGAATCATATTTAATATAATCAATATGAAAAGAGCCATTCTTTCAGTGATCCTTGCTTATACAGCAGCTTATGCTTTTCGCATCTGACGGATACCAGGTAAAGTACAGCCAGCCCCAGGGCGGTGCCCATCAGCTCGAATTTACAACGGATAATTTCAACGTTACCGATGTCGAACTGCAGGGAGTGACTTATTCCCGCATTGTTTTTGAAGGAAAAATTGTTACTCAGAAAAAAGGCTTTGCAGAGCTGCCATACCTGAATGCCTCGGTTATGCTTGATCCGCAGAAAAATGTTACCATCGAGGTTATTCCTGGCGATTATGAAGAAATCAGCCTCAGCTACCCGCTGGTTCCTTCACGCGGGGTGATCTACCGCGACCAGGACCCGGCAACCGTGCCTTATGTCATTGATCCGCGTTCCGTTACTGATACCTGGTATCCTGTTGCCCTGGCCGAAAATACGGATCCTTTTATCCTGAGGGATATCCGGGGCACAAGCGTATATGTTTATCCTTTTCAGTATAATGCAGCCCGCCAGGTTTTAAGGGTTTATAAATCGATTACTGTAAGGCTCGTCGAGAATAATACAATTTCCCTCAATCCGCTCAGTAAAATGAACACGGTCACCATCGTTCGCGAAATGGACGGCATTTACAGGTCTGTTTTTATCAATTATTCTTCCGTGAAACCGTGATGACCTCACCATCGGCGAATCCGGCGACATCCATGTGATCGTTACTTCAAGGGATGAAGCGGCCATCCAGCCTTATGTCCAGTGGAAAAAGGAAAAAGGATACAATGTTTCGGTGGAGGTTGTTGCCTCCGGTACAACCGTCAATTCAAATGTTCAGGCAGCTTATGACAACAATAATAATATCCTCTATGTCCTGCTGGTTGGCGATTGGGCCGATCTGCAATGTACCACCAGCGGCTCCGGACGACCAATGGATCCGCAGGTAGGAACCGTGGTCGGAGGTGATGATTTTGCAGATATTGCCGTCGGGCGTTTTTCAGCCAATTCCCCTGCCGATGTGACTGTCCAGGTGAATAAAGTGATCAATTATGAGAAAATGCCGGAAATGGCCGGAACATGGTATGCAAGCGCAACCGGCATTGCTTCTAACCAGGGGCCGGCGGTGACGACGGGGAGCTGGATTACGAGCATGTGGATGTGATTTACAATGACAAACTTGATCCATTCACTTACGATAATTTTACTCCGATATACGACCCGAGCGCAACCAGTGCCATGGTGACCAATGCCGTCAATACCGGTACCAGCGTGATCAATTACACCGGCCATGGCTGGGGCGATGGCTGGGGTACTACAGGCTTCAGTTCATCCAATGTGGCTGCATTGACAAATGGTGATAAGCTTCCTTTTATCATCTCGGTTGCCTGTAACAATGGCGATTTTGACCTGGGTACCTGCTTTGCCGAAGCATGGTTGCGTAAAGAAAACGGCGGCGCCATCATGTTCATGGGCGCTTCCATCAGCCAGCCCTGGAATGAGCCCATGCGCGGGCAGGATTATTTCATGGATGTGCTGATCGGAGGATATGATTATTCGGCCCATCCCGGACAGAGCGGTATCAATACCACCGAGCAAAGGACCACACTCGGAGCGGTTATATTTAACGGCCTTACCCTGATGTGCGTCGAATCAGGCGGCAGCTCCGACTGGGAGACTGCCCAGACATGGAATTTCTTTGGCGATCCTTCATTGCAGGCCCGAACTGCAACACCTCTGGATATTACCCTCTCCAGATCCCTGATCATGGTCGGCATTCCTTTTACCACTACTGTGACATCGGTCAGATGGACCTGTTGAAAATGCCATGGTTACCCTCAGCCAGGGCGATTTGTTCTTCACCGGCATCACCGACGCTATCCGGAAGTGTAACTATTGAACAGGCACTTAACCCGGGGACCGCCAAACTGGTTGTGACCGGTTTCAATACGGAAACGATTTATGAAGATGCCAGACGTTATCCCGCCTGACGGGCCTTATGTTACCATTGCTTCTGTTGAAATTGACGATGATGCGGAGCTAATGGCAATGGCTTGCTGGATTATGGTGAAATGGTAAACCTGACGATAGGCCTGGTCAATGTTGGGACGGCAGATGCAACGAATGTTTCCGCTAGTCTATTTCAACCGATGAAAATGTCCAGGTAGTTAATGATTCCGCTGCCTTACGGGACCATCCCGGCCGGTGACACGGTATTCGTGACGGATGGTTTCCGAAATAGGGGCTTACAGCACTATCCCGGATCTCCACATGCGCACTTTTCGACCTGCATGCTACAGCTGCATACACGTGATACCTGGAGCAGCAGCTTTACACTGACCGGCCATGCACCGGTCCTGGAAATGGACGGTTATACCATCGATGATGCAGGCGGA
The DNA here is from genome assembly GCA_963701785.1 of uncultured Bacteroidales bacterium. Lineage (GTDB taxonomy): Bacteria > Bacteroidota > Bacteroidia > Bacteroidales > JAGOPY01 > JAGOPY01. The sequence goes on from CAVPBC010000004.1 coordinate 451,274, forward strand.
AATAATAACGGAAGGCTCGATCCGGGTGAAACCGCAACTCATTACGGTGACAGCACTCAATTCGGGCTCCGCCGGTGCTTCCGAATGTCATCGGGAGCACTTTCCTGCACAAACAGCTACCTCACTGTAAATAACAGCCCGCTGGATTATGGTGATATCCCGGCAGGACAGACCGGTGTTCAGATCGTTTGAAGTAGGCGTGATGCGAAGATACACCTTCCGGTGAATCTGCCATGTTTTTGTTCGACTTTGCAGCCGTCCATGAATATACCGGACATGGGGAATTCGTGGAATATGTCGGCCAGATACCTGTGTTGCTGCTCGACTGGGATGGAAATCACAACTCGCCGTCTGTCATCGAACAGTGCCTGAATAACCTGGAAGTGGGTTATGACAAGATGGAGGCTTTCCCGGACGACCGGAACCTTTATGCTTCCATTTTCGTTTGCCTCGGAACTTATTCTGATAATCACGTACTGACGGCTGAAGAAGGCCAGATACTGGCCGATTACCTGGAACAGGGCGGGAACTTATACATGGAAGGTGCCGATACCTGGTATTACGACCAGCAAGTTTACCGACCAACACCGGTTCACCCTATGTTCAATATTGCAGGCATTGAAGATGGCAGTGGCGATCTGCACAATTAGATGGTAGGCCGGCTCGATCGCGGAAGGGATGTCTTTCGCTTTCAACGGCGATAACAGCTATATCGACCATATTGAAGCCATTGCACCTGCCCAGATGATGTTCATGAATACCTCTCCTTCATATGGAGCCGGCGTATTCATATGATGCAGGTACTTACCGCACAGTCGGGTTTTCTTTTGAATTCGGCGGATTGCAGGACGGTGATAAGAATAAAGACGACCTGATGATCCAGATCCTTGAATTCTTTAATATCCAGGGCATCTGGACCGATGTAAGTGAAAATGAGCCTGAATCATCAATCAAAGCAGGCAGCTATCCGAACCCTTTCCGGGATGAAACCGTGATCCGCTTTGAAATCAGAGAAAGAAAGCAGGGTCTCACTGGAAGTTTATGATATCAGCGGAAAGCTTATTAACCGGTTATTTGATGCTGAGGTTGGTGCAGGTACCCACGAAGTGCGCTGGAATGGTTCGGGCAGCGCCGGAAACCGTGTTGCTGAAGGGATGTATTTCTACCGCCTGCAGGCTGGTAACGAAATCGTTACCGGGAAACTGATGCATGATGGATTGATCAGGGATTGTCGACATTAGGCTGGACCTTCATCTCCATGGAAGTGAGTTCCAGTGCTACAAGATTACCGAAACCTGCTTTATTTGCGATATAAATTCCGTTATCGAGGTCGATAAAATCAAAATGGTTGCCGGACCTCAATAAATCAATGAAATCCAGGCTCACCGGCACATGGCCATGGATAACCTTCCGGTTGACCGGTCTTTAACGGATTAACTTTAAAATCTTTGATCCAGAGCATGGAAGGCTTGTCACTGAAAGGATCTTCGATGCCGAAATTAAAACCTGCATGCACCAGGAAATGGGAATCAAGCTTTATGTAATACTCCAGTTCCCTCATCCAGGTAATATATTTTGCCGGGATTTCATGGACATCGGAAACATGAAAACTTTCCAGGGTTTCTTTGCCGCCATATTTAAACCACTCTTTCCTGAGTTTGTTGGGGTATGAAATTCCAAGGATGGTTCCTGTGAACGGTTTCATTGTCAAAGGTCCTGACCAGGTAATCTTCATGGTTGCCCCGTAAGGTCCGGATATTGTAATCATCTTCCTTCAGGTCGATAATATAATCAATGACCCCTTTACTATCCGGTCCCCGGTCAATATAATCGCCAAGAAAATAAATGGTATCATTACGGGAAGGCTTTATCTGTTCCTCGATTAAAGCCTGTAAAGTACCGGAGTAACCATGTATATCAGGGATCACCCATTGTTTAGCCATGAAAGTCTATTTCTTCTTGGTCTGGTTAGCCACTTTTTCCATCATCTGCCTGATAACCTCCGGGTCACCGACAAAATAATCGTTCAGCAGGTTTAAATGATCATCAAACTCAAAAACATAAGGTATTCCGGTTGGGATATTGAACTCAAGGATCTCCTCGTTGCTCATCTTCTTCAGGAACTTCACGATGGCGCGAAGGCTGTTGCCATGGGCTGCGATCAGCACTTCTTTTTCTGAAAGAATCGCTTTGGATATTTCATTTTCCCACAGGGGGATGATCCGTTCAATGACTTCCTTGAGAGATTCCGTGCGTGGGATCTCTTCATCTTTTAATCCGGCATAACGCGGATCATATTTGGCATTCTTTTCATCTTCTTCTGGAATAGGAGGGGGGAGAACATCGAAACTGCGGCGCCAGAGCAGGATCTGCTCAGCGCCGTATTTTTCGGCCATGTCGATTTTATTCAGTCCCTGCAACAGGCCGTAATGCTTTTCATTTAGGCGCCAGCTCTTGATCTCCGGGATCCACATCAGGTCCATTTCTTCCAGTGCAAGCCATAAGGTTTTGATAGCCCTGGTCAGGTATGACGTATAAGCAACCCTGAACCTGAATCCTTTTTCTTTCATAGCCCTGCCCGCTTCCATTGCTTCTTTGATTCCCTGCTCGGAGAGGCCGACATCGACCCATCCTGTAAAGCGATTTTCCTTGTTCCATGCACTCTCGCCGTGCCGAAGCAATACCAGTCTGTTCATGATTACTAAATTTTGCGCAAAAATATAAAGATTTCGATAACTTGATGTTAGTTATACCTCAACGACAGGAAGAAAGTCTTTATTTTATACTTTAGCGGAATATTTTTCAATCAACAAAGATCTCTCATTTATGGATCCTCATCTTTAAGAAGCTGAACAGGATCATCGGCTTTGTCCTCTTTGGCCTGGCGTCACTTGTTTATATAATCACATCGGAACCTACAACCTCTTTCTGGGATTGTGGCGAATATATTGCCACCGCTTATAAACTCCAGGTCGGCCATCCCCCGGGCGCACCGATTTTCCAGCTACTGGGCCGGTTTTTCTCCCTGTTTGCCTTTGGAGATACTTCCCTGGTAGCCAGGATGGTCAACACCATGTCAGCCATGTCAAGCGGACTGACCATCGCCTTCCTGTTCTGGACGATTACCATGCTGGCCAGGAAATTGTTCAGCGGAACCGCTATGAACCAGGCCCGCATGATCGCCATTTTCGGAAGCGGGATCGTCGGGGCACTTGCTTTCACATTCAGCGACTCTTTCTGGTTCTCCGCCGTGGAAGGAGAAGTTTACGCCATGTCATCCCTGTTCACAGCCATGACATTCTGGGCCATCCTCAAATGGGAAGCGGTTGCCGGGCAGCCGCATTCATACCGCTGGCTGATCCTCATCGCTTACCTGATCGGGGTCTCCATAGGCGTCCACTTGCTTAACCTGCTTGCTATCCCTGCCGTTACCTTCGTATTCTTTTATAAGAACTATAAAATCCCGGGCTGGAAAGGCTTTGTCATAGCCTTAGGTATATCCTTTATCCTGGTTGCTGTGATCCTTTACGGGATTGTGCCCGAGATCGCCTCCTTGTTTGCCAACACCGAACTGTTCTTCGTCAATAAACTCGGGATGCCTTTTAATTCCGGGACCTATTTCTTCATGATGCTCCTGGTTTCCTTGCTGGTGCTTGGGCTGCTTTATACCACTACTGATAATAAGCTTTATCCGAAGATCATACTCGGATTGTCAGCTATCCTGGTCCTGTTATTCATGCTGGAAACCAGTTCAGCTGGTAATTTCTTCGGTCGTTTGCTGGCTGCCGGGGCTATCGTTGGTGTATTCTATTTCTGGAGGAACAGGAAAGCCCTTTTAAACAACGTTTTGATCGGGCTGGTCTTCATCCTCATTGGTTATTCGTCATTTTTCATGCTGGTGATCCGCTCCAATTCAAATCCCCCGATCGATGAGAACGATCCGGAAAATGCCATCAGCCTTTTATCTTACCTGAACAGGGAACAATATGGCAGTTTCCCTTTGATTTACGGACAGTATTATAATGCACCGGTAACTGACCGTGAGGATGGTAAACCCGTTTACAAACGCGATGATAAAACGGGAAAGTATGTTGTCTCGGATAGCCGCGAAGGTACGGTTCCCGTGTACGACCCTGAATATATGACGATTTTCCCGCGTATGTGGAATAACCAGGAAGACAGGTATATACAGGATTATAAGAACTGGGCCGGGATCCAGAACGATCCGGAGAACAAACATATCCCGACATTCGGAGAGAACCTGCGTTATTTTTTCCGCTACCAGCTGAATCACATGTATTTCCGGTACTTTTTCTGGAATTTCGTGGGAAGGCAGAACGACAACCAGGGCATGTACGGCGATATTCTGAACGGTAACTGGATCAGCGGGATCAATTTCATGGATAACGGCCGTCTGGGCCCCCAGGATGATATCCCGGAAAGCCTTTCCAATAAAGCCCGGAATACGTTCTTCTTTTTGCCCCTGTTATTTGGCATAATCGGTCTTTATTATCATTTTAAAAAGAATTCCAAAGACGGTACAGTGGTTTTCCTGTTGTTCCTGATGACAGGCCTGGCGATCACAATTTACCTCAACCAGCATTCACCTCAGCCCCGTGAGCGTGACTATGCCTATGCCGCTTCATTTTATGCATTTGCTATCTGGATAGGTATCAGCGTATTATGGCTGTTTGATTTGCTCTCTAAGAAGATGTCGCTGAAGCTTTCAGCTATCATTTCAACCGGAATTATTATTTTGCTGGTGCCGTTCATTATGCTTGCAAAAGGTTGGGATGACCACAACCGTTCGGGACGATACACGGCACTGGAGGTTGCCACCAACTACCTGAATTCATGTGCCCCGAATGCCATCATTTTCACCAACGGCGACAACGACACCTTCCCCCTCTGGTATGCCCAGGAGGTCGAAGGCATCCGCACCGACGTACGCGTCTGTAACCTGAGCCTGCTCAATACCGACTGGTATATCGACCAGATGGTACGCCAGGCTTATGACTCGGACCCGGTCCCTTTCTCCCTTCCCCGCGATCTGTACAGGAATGGTTCCCACGATGTAACCTACCTGGTTGAGCAGGAGAACATCACGGAGTTTGTGGAGGTGAAAGATCTTTTCGATATCATCAAAAAGGATGATAAAAAACTTCAGATCAATACGGGAAGAGGAATTGCCGATTATTTTCCGACCAAAAAATTCAGGATCACGGTAGATTCTGCCACAGTTGTCGGTAACGGAACAGTGCCTCCCGGGCAGGCAGGGCTGGTGACCGACCTGGAATGGCGCTTCAGCGGAAATGCCATCACCAAGAATTATCTCATGATGCTCGACCTGCTGGCACATAACAATTGGGAAAGACCGGTTTATTATGTCAGTACCACGGGACGTGAGGCTTACATAGGCCTTGATGATTACCTGCAACTGGAAGGATTTGCTTACCGGCTGGTACCGGTAAAGCAGGTGACAGACCAGAACCAGACCGGGGGTGTGAACACCGATGTGATGTTCGACAACCTGATGAATAAATTCAAATTCGATATCAGTAAACCCGGTATTTTAATCAGCGATGATATTTACAGGATGACCATCACCATGCGAAGCACTTTTTCAAGGCTGGTGGAAGCATTGGTCGCGGAAAAAAAGTATGACCTGGCCATACAGGTTTGTGACAGGATACAGGAACTTGTCCCGGACGACATCGTACCCTATAACTATTTCAACCTTTCCATTGCAGAAGGCTACCTGAGGGCCGGACAGCCTGAAAAAGGGATAGAAATCCTGCAACGGATGACCGATATCCAGGATGAGCAACTGGGTTATTTCTTCAGGTTTCCGGAAAATAAGCGGGCATATATCAGTATGGATATCCAGCAGGCCATGGCGGTGCTGCACGCCGTAGGACAAATTGCCCAGGAAAATAAGCAGGCGGATATAGCGGCCAAGGCAGAGGAGACCCTCGATCTCTATTATAACCTTTACGTCGGAGAATCTTACAATCCCTGATATTTTAAAAGATCTCCATTTGAAAAATGAGCTGCTCACCGGTATTTTCACCTGTATACTTCCTGCTTCGCTGGTATGGCAGGTAAAAACCGAAGAAAAAAAGGTTTACCTGACTTTTGATGATGGCCCTGTTCCCGGATTGACGGATGAAATCCTGGATATTCTGCTGGAATACAATGCTAAAGCCACTTTTTTCTGTGTCGGCGAGAATGTGAAAAGATACCGGGAAATATATGACAAGATCCTGGCACAGGGTCATGCGACAGGTAACCATACGCATCATCACCTTAAGGGATGGTCGACAAATTATACTGAATACCTTGATGATATAAGGGAAGCAGGAAATTACATCGGATCAGGATTATTCAGGCCTCCTTACGGGTTGATGACTTACCGGCAGGCAAAAGCCCTGTCAAAGGAATACCGGGTTGTCATGTGGTCGGTGCTGACAAAGGATTATGATCCTGCCGTAAGCAGGGAAGAATGCCTTCAGACCGCCATGCAGGGCATCAGGCCGGGCGCCATCATAGTCTTTCATGACAATATCAAAGCCCGTGAAAAAGTGCTGTATGCATTGCCGCGGTTGCTGGAATATCTGGAGAAAGAAGGCTACAGCTCCGAGAAATTAGTTTTTAATTTAGAAGTAAACCTGTCTCAGAATCCTTTGTATTAACCACTTAGGCACTTAGAACACTAAGGGGCACTAAGTGTCCCTGAGATTTTGGGAGTTTTAAGAAACCTTTTAAGCTATTTTCCTCTTTGTGTTCCTAAGTGCCCTTAGTGCCTAAGTGGTTAATAAAGACCATAGGAAAAAGTTCATTTATCATCAAAGAACTTTTTTCACAGAATAGAGCGGCTTTTTATTCTGGACCATATAGATCCTGCTGAGGTATTCCCCAATCACGCCCAGTGAAAGCAGGATAAGGCTGGTTGAGAAGAGGATGGCGACGATCAGCGAAGTATATCCCAATGGAACGTTCATAAGGATTTTTCGAAGGATGAAATAGACAGATAAGAAGAAGAAGAAGACCGAAGAGATCATCCCGCCATAAACCATCAATTTGAGAGGTGCTGTCGTATAATAAAACATGATATTGGCCAGCAGGCTCCAGATTTTCCGGTTGCTGTAGCCTGACCTCTTGTATTTCCGCTTTTGATGCACCACATGCGTAAAACTGACATAATCGGTATACCAGTTCAGGATTTCATCGATGAAAACGAAATTCTGGTGATGGAGGATGATCTTCTGGATGATGTTTTTTGAGATAAGGCGGAAAGAAGACCCATCCTTGGGTTTGCCAAGGAAATTTGAAACGTTTTTTAATGATTTGCTGCCCAGGTTCCTGTAAAACGAATGCTTCTTGTTTTTGTAGATGCCGTAAACCAGTTCGGCATCACTTTCTTCCATCGCTTTGATCAGCTTGGGGATCTCTTCCGGAGGGCATTGCAGGTCATCGTCGATAGTAATGACATTATTACCTTTGGCGAAATTGAAACCGCAGAAAGTAGCGCTGTGCTGCCCGAAATTCTTGGCCAGGCGGATGACAGTGGTAACATCCGGGCGCCCTTCCTTGATATTTTTCAGCACTTCCCAGCTTGCGTCGCGGCTGCCATCATCCACAAAAATAACCTCATAGTTTTTCCCGGTACTTTCCAGAACAGCCGTAAGCCTGCTGAACAATTCCTCCAGCGAGGCTTCGCTGTTAAATACAGGCACGACGACCGAAAATTCCACTTCGTTCACAGGGATGATTTTAGGCAAAGATAGGAAAGAGATGTTAAAATGGGATATTAGAAATTAGAAATTAGAAATTTGAGTAGGCTCAACATTTTATTTTTCCAGATCAATAAAATCAATGCCCAGATCTTCCATATCCCTGTTAGTAGGCTTATAAATGTTTTCTTGTTTACCCAGCCAATCGATAATGCCTTCCGGCGTTAGCCATATTCTTGCTGTTTTATCTTGTGAAGCAGTCACAATCCTTTTTCCATCGGGTGAAAATTCAGCGCTGAAAACCAAGGCCTGCATGTCCTATGAGCGCAAGGATTTCCTTGCCTGATCTTACATCCCATATCCTGGCTGTTGCATCATTGGAAGCAGTCACAATTTTTTTCCCATCGGGTGAAAATTTAGTGCTCGTAAAGCCGTAATAACCTTTTAGCGTGTGGAGTTCCTTTCCGGTTTCAGCATCCCATATCCTGGCTGTTTTACTCAAGGAAACAGTCACAATCATTTTCCCATCGGGTGAAAATTCAGCGCTTTCAACCATGTCCTCATGCCCGTTGAGCGTATGGTGAGGCTTCCCGGTTTCACCATCCCAAATCCTGGCTGTAGAATCCCCGGAAGCAGTCACAATCCTTTTCCCATCGATTGAAAATACAGCGCTGTTAACCCAGTCCTCATGCCCTGAAAGCATATGGATTTCCCTGCCTGATTCAGCATCCCATATCCTGGCTGTTTTATCATAGGAAGCAGTGACAATGCTTTTCCCATCGGGTGAAAATTCAGCACTGGTAACCCCGTTCTCATGCCCTGAGAGCGTATGGATTTGCCTACCTGATTCAGCATCCCATATCCTGGCTGTTTTATCCGAGGAAGCAGTCACAATTCTTTTCCCATCGGGTGAAAATTCAGCACTGGTAACCCCGTTCTCATGCCCTGAGAGCGTATGGATTTCCCCGCCTGATTCAGCATCCCATATCCTGGCTGCACTATCGGAAGCAGTCACAATCCTTTTCCCATCGGGTGAAAATACAGCGCTGTTAACCCAGTCCTCATGCCCTGAGAGCGTATGGATTTCCCTGCCTGATTCAGCATCCCATATCCTGGCTGTATGATCCCCTGAAGCAGTCACAATCCTTTTACTATTGGGCGAAAATTCAGCGCTGGTTACCATTTCCTGATGTTCTGAGAGTATATGGATTTCTTTCGTTGATTCCAATTCCCAAATTTTTACTGTATTATCATAAGAAGCTGTCACAATTTTTTTTCCATCGGGTGAAAAATCAGCGCTGTTAACCCATTCCTTATGCCCCAATAGCGTGTAGAGTCCCTTCCCGGTTTCAGCATCCCATATTCTGGCTGTTTTATCAAGGGAAGCAGTCACAATCCATTTCCCATCGGGTGAAAATTCAGCTTTCTCAACACTGCGCTCATGCCCTGAGAGAATATGGAGTACCTTCCCGGTTTCAGCATCCCATATCCTGGCTGTTTTATCCGATGAAGAAGTCACAATTCTTTTCCCATCGGGTGAAAATTCAGCACTGGTAACCCCGTTCTCATGCCCTGAGAGCGTATGGATTTGCCTACCTGATTCAGCTTCCCATATCCTGGCTGTTTTATCCGAGGAAGCAGTCACAATTCTTTTCCCATCGGGTGAAAATACAGCGCTGTTAACCCAGTCCTCATGCCCTGAGAGCATATGGATTTGCATGCCTGATTCAGCATCCCATATCCTGGCTGTTTTATCATAGGAAGCAGTCACAATGCTTTTCCCATCGGGTGATGAAAATACAGCGCTTCTAACCCTAGCCTTATGACCCTGGAGCGTGTGGAGTGCGTCCCCGGTTTTAGCATCCCATATTTTTGCTGTTTTATCATCGGAAGCAGTCACAATTTTTTCCCCATCGGGTGAAAATACAGCACTGAATAAAATATCCTTATGCCCTGTAAGTGTATGGATTTCCTTGCCTGATCCGGCATCCCATATTTTTGCTGTTTTATCCCAGGAAGAAGTCACAATCATTTTCCCATCGGGTGAAAATTCAGCGCTGTTAACATAGTGCTGATGCCCAGGGAGTGTGTGGAGTTCCTTCCCGGTTTCAGTATCCCATATCCAGGCTGTATTATCAACGGAAGAAGTCACAATCTTTTTTCCATCAGGTGAGAATACAGCGTGAATACAATATCCTCATGTAACAGATTGTGTTTATAGAATAGCTTTTTGTATTCCAAAGATTCATAGAATACTTTGTAAACAATTTTCTGTACTGAGAGGGGGAGCAGGATAGCGGGAGATTTTTGCCATGCCAGTTCAGCGAGACGAATGGAAAGGGTCGGATTTTTGTCCAGTTGCTCGGAAGCAATGGATGCAAGGGTGAGGCTTTGAGCTCTTTGGGTCTCGTATTCGGCTGCTTTGCGCTGCTTATTGGCAAGCCAGAATGCAAAAATTGCTGCAATTAAAAGAATTATAAGGATTCCAATAGCAGTATTTCTAACTCTTATCATTTTCCGGTGTACCGTAACTTCTTCACTGGCCAGGTCGTTGGGGGGCTTACCGTGTAATTTGGCAGCCAGCTTTAACACCTCTTTTTTGAAAATGGGATTTGCTAATGAAAGATCCTCTTCTGTTTTAGATTGGCGCAGGTCGATGTAAAAGGGTTCATCCGTAAATTTATCATCCAGCGCCGGTGGCAATGAATTATTTTCCGGGTTTAGAAAACAATTATTATGCTTATCCCATTCCATGTTGCCCCCGGTTAAGGCAATCAACAGGGTGTCAATGGATTTATGTTCCAGCCAGTATTCAATTTCCTTATTTACCCAATGTGAGTTTTCCGATAGCGGAGATGCCAGTATGATAAGGTATTCAGACTCGTCTAACGCCCTGGTAATATTCTTCCAGAGATGCGGCGTGGCCGAAAGGCTTGATTCATCACGGAAGATCTCCAGGTTACGCTTTTTATACCAGGGCTTTGCAAACTTTTGAAGTGCATTCTGCAGCGCCGGGGCAAACTTATCGTCTGCTGCATGTGAGTATGAGATAAATGCGTTGTACATGACTGAAATCAATTGCAACCCCCAAATTTTCAATGACCCTATCTGATGATAGATTTCATTTTTTGATAGAGTAATTTTCTTTCTTCCAGGCCATTGATGCCGCCATTTATTTTGCGGGTTATACCTTCAATCGGTGAGCAGGTGTAGTTGTACCATTTGGTACCATCGTACCTTTTAATTATTACCTGCTGGTCATCTGGAACACAGAGGCTGTTCAGATCTTTGTTAATCCAGTATATCATGGCTGATAGAGCAGCCCATTTTGGAACAGTGAGCAGCAGCGGGTTTCTTAGAAGCCCGTCATTTGCAAATAACGCCTTTTCTTCGGTGGTGAGAAAAGGAAGCTTTAACAATTCCACATTTGCTTTCTGATGGTTTATCCTTCCTGTGGTTTGCAAGGCACCATGGCCCTTGAACCTGGGGCCGTCACCCGGTTGGGTATTGCCAAGGTCTTTGCGCCCTTCGTAAGCAGATCCGTCTGCATATTCGCTGAATGCATTGAACTGATCACATTCATGGCCCACCTGGGCAAAGAAGTGGGACACTTCCAGGACGGTGTCAATTGCAAAATAGTCTGCATAGTCGTTATACGTTGCGACGAAGCCATTAAGGTTTTCGCTTTTTTTTGCGATGCCCACTTTGGGATGAACCTTAGGGAAAACATTGCTGATGTCGTTTGCTGTGACTGGTTTTTTTGCCTGATAGATGGTTGCCATAATTTTGTTGTTTAAAGTTATTTTTCAAATATTTGGATAAGCGAAGGGTAACTTAATCTTCTTTAAGGCTGTATTTTGAAATTAGACACAATCAACAGCAAAGTCATTGGTAGTATATGTCATTTACAATAGAGGATGCAAATATACAAAATTAAATATTATTTAGAAAGATTCTAAATAAAATCACTATTAAGCTTAAATATTTAGTTTAGTGTATTTTGCTGGTTGTTCTGGGGTTATTTAATTCAAACCCTTACAGCAGTTGGTCACAATCAGCTTACAGGCTCGGAAGATGAGGGAGGGGCATCGGCAGGTGGTGCGCCGGAATTATCCCCCAGGCTGCGGTCCTCCCTGATTTTTTTTGCCGGTGGCCAGCCCTGGTGCTCTTTATCCAGGATGGTTTCAACCCTGGAAATAAAAAGGGCTTCTTTATCTATCCCGGGCGCTCCGTATGGTCCCACGTTAAAATTAAAATAGTGGATTTCTGGTCTCAGCTGCTCCTGTGTTGCACGGTAATTAGCCCACAATTCCTGGTATTGAAAGGTTTTCATACCTGTGGTCAAGATGGCAACCAGGGCCGAGATCACGATAACCGGTATCTGGAAATCGAATTTCTCCCATTCCAGGGCTGCCAGGACCGGGGTTAAAGCTGATAGAACGATCAATATCCATTGAAATCGTTGGTACTTTTTCTGGTTCTTCATCGAAGACCTTTCGTAATAGTCCATCTGATCGTAATACCTTTCTTTGAGATACTTGTTAAATGATTCTTTATCCATGATGGTGAGAATTAAGAATTAAAGAATGATGATATTGCCTGGTGTGGTAAAAGTAATTATTTATAATGAATATTAAAAAGTTGTAGTACGACTATAGTCGTACTACAACTTTTTATAAACACCTCAAATAAAGCATCTTGCGGATTCATCTAATTTCATTAAAACTTGCAAACCAGTCCTATTCCATAATTTGTAGGCTCCAGGTGAAAAGATAGGCTGTTATTCTTTTGCTTCTTTTTCAGCTCACGTATTGATCGTCTCACAATCATCATATTATGTATGCTGGCAATTATCAAACCGGAGCCGGTGATGGTCAAACCGACGCCGGTTACCATACCTGTATCTGCAATTTCGGATTGATATTCATCGCCTTCAAGATAAACATAGACTGAGGCAGCCGTCATGGCAATTCCCGTTGTCTGAATCAAGAATCCGATAAGCAGCATTTGAGTGTTTTCTTTCGCAGTTTTAGGCGGGGGCGGTAGAAGATTGGAGAAGTCCTGCGAATGGCTTAATATTGAAGTTAGCGTAAATATCAAAATTATGAATCTTCTATTCATAATAATTGGTTATTTAATAAGGGGATTGCATATAAAAGCTTTTGATGAGCTCTCCCAGCTGGAGGTCCATTTTGTCTTTTCTCATTTGTTTTTGCCATTCTATTAAGAATTGTTCTTCCATCAGGCGCTGTTGTTCCTGTAATATTTTCAATTCTTCCTCTGAATAGCTTTCGTAAAGAAGTATAACAGGTTCTTTACCATCCTGCATAACGCTCCTGAAAGCTGTTCCATCAGCTTGAAGCATAATAAATTCGCAATGAAAGAGTCCATTTCCGGAATTGCCCAGGGTTGGTAGGACAGTGTCGTTAATAGACTGTTGCAGGCAGGCCTTTGGCAACTTGAGAACACAATTTTCCTGATGAATTGAATCCTGGGCCAATACGTCCTGTGAATGAGACCGGAATGCCAGAGCTGTTAAAACCAGGCTCAAAAGCAGGAATGTAATACCGGGTGCAGATTTCTTTGATTTCATGACAGTGAAGTTTAAAAACAAATATGTCACGAACCGTGAAATTAAGACTTGAAAACCAGGTATAAAGATAAAGAAATTCAGGTAGGATTCCAAGGATAAATCCTTTTTTATTCTACTCCTTTGCTAAAGGTATATCCCATTGATCTTTCGGCACTACTTTCGGTATTTCGGGATCCCCTTCATAAGCCGGGGTCATGATCTGGACATTATTTTCATTGAAAACATCCAGTATATTTTGATGCAAAATGCTATAATACATGGGCATCCTGGATACATCGTCGCAATAAACATTGATCTCATAAGTGACAGCAAAATCACCCAAAGATTTTTTTAAAACGAAAGGCAGCGGGTTTTTCAACAGCCCCTCCGTCAGGTCAGCAGCCAGTTTCAGCATGGCATCCACCTGTCGCCAGGGTGTTTCATACCCGATACCCACCGAAGTATGAAGGATCAATCCTTTATCTTTAGCTTTTGAGCTGTAATTAACTATGTTGCTGCTTAACATAGTTGTATTTGGAATAACGATCTCTTCATTTTTTAACGAAAGCAAACGGGTGACCAGAAGTTTCTGTTCCGCCACTATACCAATGACATCATCCACCTGTATACGATCTCCTATTTTGAAAGCTCCCCGGTATGTCATCGAATACCCGGCGATGATATTTGAAATGAAGGATGAGGACCCGAGGGAAAACAACACGCCAATAAATACTGAAATACCTTTAAAAGCACTTGTTCCGGACCCGGGAATGTAGGGGTAAGCTATGACCAGGGCAAACACTACAACGCCTAACCTGACTAACCTAAAGGTTGACATGGCCCACTCAGGATTAAAATTCGCGACCTTCATGTTTCCTTCCTGGATGCCGGTAAAAAGCAGTTTTATCAACTTTAGCAGGTATCGCGTTACCAGGTATATAACAATCAGGAAAGCCAGTTTAGGCAGGAACCTGAGAAATCCTTTTCCCAGCTCTATGACAGGATCCATGAACAATCCCAATGTGTAATCGGCCACTTGCCTGGTCCAGGGAAACTGCCCCAGTACGTACTGAAGAAAAGCGATTATAATGACAGTGATTATAATGAATTTTAATGTTTTAAAAAACATGCAAAATGCTTTCCATAATTGATTTGACCGGATTAGCTGGAACGATTTATCTTCCACGCTGCTGATCCTGGCCTGAAGCCGTTTCTCCAGGCTGTTTCTTAACCGTTTTGTCAGCCAAAGGAGTGCAAAGATGATCGCAGTCATCAGGAATAATGCCCCCAGGGCATTGATCAATTTTTTTACAAGGGCAGGCCGGCTTCGCTCATACCTGTAGGATTTTATGGCTTCACTCGTTTTTTTACCAATATATTCAGCCAGGATCGAAGGTGTTATGCCTTCATATTCAGCATCATAGTCGTGTATATTAATAATAAACTCTTCTCCGGCATAGATCATTAGCCGGTCTTCTCCAGTTATGATCCGGATCGAATCTGCCGGGACCGAAGGGTCTTTGGCTGCTTTTATGATCCTTTTACTGATGGCATCTGCCCGAAGTTCAGAGGGAAAGGAAGATATGCCCAGGACGCGAAATAAAACTTCACCATCAACTTTTACGGGCGATGCATTTTTTGATATCCCTAATAATTCTGGATCTGCATCATTGGCTGTCTGCCCGGCTGAATAGGTTGGGAAGAGGATATTTATCGCGAGGATAAATATTGCGATAATATTATGGACCTGCCACATTAACCTGGTTTTTGTCGCACTTTTATGAAACAATAAGCACCTGGAAATCTTATTCATAGCAGTATGATTTAGGAATTAAGACCGGAGTCGAAAATTACTAAAAATCGGGAAAGAAATCAAGTTTCTGAAATGATAATTAAGAGCTACGAATACGCCCACACCCTTTTCGTGGGATGTGGGAGATTCGAACTCCTGATCTTATGCGTTTTAAGCATGCAAAATTACCTTTTATTAGGTTTTTAATTTACTCTTCCCCTTTTGACATTGCTCTAAAATTAACTATATTTGTTTTATTAAGATCTTTTAGTATTTTTTAATGTAATTAAATGAGTCTCTCAGTAAATAAGCGGGATTACGATATTTTCCTTAGTCATGCACATCGTGATAAAGAATTTGTTGAATTTCTATACCATTGGTTAACAAAGAAAGTTGGGTTTAACGTTTGGTATGATGCCATCGAACTTAGCGGAGGAGCCATGATTGCGTCAGATTTACAAACTGCAATTAAGCGATGCAAGGGTATGTTTCTAATTGCTTCAGATGTAGCTGTGGGTAAGGGTTGGGTAAAAATCGAATACAATACAGCTATGGATCAAAAAGCAAATCATGAAGATTTTCGCATAGTGCCTTTAAGAATTAATAATGCTAATGTTGAAGATTTTCTTATGCCTGGTTTAACTTGGATTGACGTCTCGACTGATTCATTCAATTTAGAGACGGCTGTAGCAATTATTAAAGCATTTTACCCGGGTGAAAAAAGACCCAATCCCAGGAATTCGCGAGATGTTTATATTAGTTGCAGCTGGGGGGAAAATGATGATACCAGCGCCATTGCAGTAAAAAGAAATTTAATTGACTCAGGTTTTCGTCTTATAGGTGATTCGAAAGATCAAGTTGGATTCGGAACAAATAATAGGGTGGAGAGAATAATATCAAGTTGCGGTGCATTAGTAAGTATCATTCCTTATAGAGACTGCAACATTGCTAATAGTTCAGATAAACCATATAGATATTTTATACAAGAAATAGATTTTGCCGTGAAGCTTGGCATACCTTGTTTGGTTATTGCTGATCCTAAGGTAACGCGTTCGGATGGTTCAGATAAGGATTGGTTTAGAATGGAGACTGGCGATACAGTTTGTCCTGTTGAAATAAAAGAAGCCCTTAAATCATTATGGGCTGAATGGATTTCACCACCTTCACCTAAATTTATTTTTTGCGCAATGGACTTAGATAATAAGGCAGCCAGCCTTAATGGACCAATTAGAAATTTGATTGAACGAGTTACAGGAATACAAACCATAATTGGTACTGAAGTAATGGAAGAACCTATTAATATTTCAATCATTGAAAAAATCAGGGAATCCTTTTTAATCATCGCTGACATTACAGACGACAACCTAAATACTTGCATAGAAGCTGGAATGGGATTAATAGCAAAGAATAATGTTGCTATCATTGCTCAAGGCGAATCTCGGAGGCCACCTTTTATGCTAAGACCACTTCAAATGCTAACTTATTCAAATGATATTGAACAAATTGGGCTGGTTCATAAGATTGTTTGGCCATATAGGCGCAGAGTAATAAATGCTGAAATGTAGAAGTGTCCTAATTTTGTGAGGAGGTCTTAACAATTTTAGCAAAAACAGGCTACAAAACACACCAAAAGGCACACCAGATAAAAAAAGAAGTCAGTAAGTGTATTTATAACTTACTGACTTATAATTTGTGGGATGTGGGAGATTCGAACTCCCGACCTCATGCGTGTGAAGCATGCGCTCTGAACCAACTGAGCTAACATCCCAAATAAAGAACTCATGCTTGTGATCCCGAGCACTCGGGACTGAACCAACTGAGCTAACATCCCAATGGGGATGCAAAATTATAAATTTTTAATTTTCTCCGGGTATATTTATAGAAAATCAGGATTAATAGTTATTGGCATCATTCCCTTTACGCCTGGCCCCCATCCCCAGCCCTTCCCCCATTCGGGGGAAGGGAGGGAAATGATAATTTTCAAACTTCAATTTTTAATCTATATTGTTATGGTAAAAATCAGAGGAAGGGAAAAATATCCAATTTACTATGGTGCTAAGCCAAGAGTTTTGGGAATAGCATATGATCTGCGAAATACAATGACTGAAGCTGAAAAAGCATTATGGAAGAACCTCCGGAACAGGCAAATCATGGGCTTTCGCTTTCGCAGACAGCATCCTATTAATGATTTCGTTGTTGATTTTTTCTGTTATGAAGCCAAACTGGTCATTGAACTCGATGGAGAAGTTCATGATGATATTTCACAAAAAGAAAGAGATCAGGAAAGGTCCAAAGTCCTGAACGGTTTGGGTTTAAATGTGATTCGCTTCAGAAATGAAGAGGTCTTAAATAATCTGGATGAGGTGGTCTCAAAAATCACGAATAATCTGCCTTGATACTTTTCCCTTCCCCCGAATGGGGGAAGGGTTAGGGATGGGGGCCTTACAACTCCCCCGAATGGGGGAAGGGTTAGGGATGGGGGCTAGCTCTTCATTTTCCACAGCGCTTTCAGCTTGGCGTGTTTGAGAAATGTAGAATGTGCCATATTACGGCAGATCAGGTAACCGTAATATCCGTCAAGGAAACCTAAATAAAAAAAGTAATGCCGGATGAATTTGTATCCCGGGCTGAACAGGATTGAAAAACAATTCGCTTTTTTCCCACGATCAAAATTTCCCTTTGCCTGGATCTCAGTAAACCTGTTTATCTGGCGGATGTGCTCCTCTACCGACAGATAAGTATAATGCAACAGATCCCCGGTTATATGCTTCAGGGTCGCGCCCTGGTTCAAAAAAATCTCATCATGCGGATTGCTGCCTTTCACCGTAGCTTTCCTCCGGTCAAACAACCTCAATTTCCGGTCGGGATACCAGCCGCTGTGCCTGATCCATTGCCCGCAGTAACTGTTTAACCGGTTAAAATGATAACCGTCGTGTGTCCAGTTTTTTTTCACCTCGAGAATGGAAGTCCTCAGTTCCTCGCTTAAAACCTCATCTGCATCTATTACCAGGACATGAACGTAGGAAGCCTGTTCTAAAGAGTATCTCCGTTGCTCAATGTAACCTTCGAAAGGATGCTTGATAAATTTAACACCAAAACCTATGCAAATTTCTTCAGTCCTGTCGGTAGAAAATGAATCAACAACCACGATTTCTTCGGCAAGGTCCTTTACCGAATGTAAACATCTTTCAATCTTTTGCTCTTCATTGAGCGTCATGATAACCACAGAAATCTCCGGCATGCTGTTGGAATAAAGTTAATGGCCAAAGTTATTGATAAAGATGAAAAGTTTGTTTTTTTCGTTCTCTAATTATTCTTACCTTGTTCCTTTGAAATTAATAAGCTCACTTTTATGAAAATCACGACCCTGTCTTTATCACTGGCATTAATCATAATCATGGGCGGTTGTATAAAACCTGCCAGAACAACAGATCCTGCTGAGTTTGCAGAGTTTATCCACGGGTTTACCACTGGTGTCATTTCAAAGAAGGACCCGGTAAGGATTAAACTTGCTGCTGGAAATTTGAAATTTGAAACTGGAAAGTCGCTACCGGACGACATTTTTTCCTTCGATCCACCTGTAAAAGGCAGTACTTCAATGTATGCCGAAGACGTCGTCATTTTTCAACCTGAATCCTCCTGGCCGGCCGGAAAAACTATCAGTGCAAGTTTAAATCTTGGCAAGCTAATGGATGTCCCGGATAAATTTTCAACATTCAATTTTCAATTTTCAATCATTCAACCCTCATTCAGCGTTTATCCCGGCAACCTGATCTCGACCGGGGAGAAGGAAAAGAAAATGAAGAAGGCAGAAGGAAAACTCATTTCCGCCGATATTATGGATCTGGAGGATGTCCGAAAATTGCTGACAGCCTCTTCGCAAAATTTAAAATATAATTTGAAATGGGAGCCGGGTGCCGGCATGAATGAGTTTAATTTCGTCATCGACAGCCTGCCGAGAGAAGAAAAATCTTACCAGCTGGAATTAAATTGGGATGGCGATCCGCTCGGCATCGATGTGAAAGGCAGCTATACCTATGAGATCCCTTCGGTCTACGATTTTCTCTACATTGGTTACAACCTGGGCCAGGGCGATGATCAATATATCGATATTATGCTTTCTGATCCGATCGATCCTGCACAGGATCTTAACGGGCTGGTGTACCTGAAAGAAGGCGATCCTGTCCGCCTGGTCATTGACAACAGCATCATTCGTCTTTACCCGGTCCAGCGCCTGGAAGGATCGCGTACCTTAATAATTGAAAACTCTGTGAGAAATGATATCAGGGCAACCCTGAAAGAAAGAGTTGAGGAAGAGGTGCTTTTTGAGGAACTCAAGCCGGCTGCGGAATTCATAGGCCAGGGTGTAATCATGCCCGACCCTGAAGGACTGTTGCTTCCAATCCGCACGGTCGGTCTTAAAGCTGTTGATGTTATCGTTTACAAGATTTTTGAGAATAATATTCCCTACTATTTGCAGGGTCATATTTTAACTGAAGATGACTTCTATAATTTCAGGCAATTTGGAAGGCCTGTTTATGCTAAGACCATTATGCTGGACGAGGATAAATCAACAGACCTGCACCGGTGGAACAATTATTCGCTTGATCTTTCCCCGTTAATTGATCAGGATCCCGGGGCAATTTATCGTGTAAAGCTCTTTTTCCGTAAGGAATATTCAATATTTCAGTGCGAACCTGCAACAGACGGGGACATTTCAAAATATATCCTCGACGGCACCTATCCTCAGGAAAAATTGGACGACTGGGACACCCCCGAATGGTTCCAGGACGATGAATGGCCGGAGGATTATACATGGGACCAGCGAGACAATCCATGCCATAACTCCTACTATAGCAGTAACCGCTTTAAGCAGAAGATGATCATTGCCTCCAGCATCGGGGTCATCGCCAAGTCGGCCGATGGAAAGCAATTTGTTATCCATACTACCGATCTGATCAGTGGTGAGCCCCTTGCCGATGTAAGGATCGATTTCTACAATTACCAGAACCAGCCGGTCGGGAATATTACTTCCGACCCCGTGGGCAAGGCGGAAGTAATCCTCGACAACAGGCCGTTTTACCTTAAGGCATATAAAGAAAGACAGCAAACCTGGATGAGGCTGGATGATGGCACCTCTCTATCTTTGAGTCATTTTGATGTAGGCGGTGCGGAAATCCAGAAAGGGCTGAAAGGGTTGATTTATGGCGAAAGGGGCGTCTGGCGGCCGGGAGATACCCTTTTCCTGACCTTCATCCTCGATGATATTCAAAACCGGTTGCCATCAGGATACCCTGTCCAGCTTGAGTTGTTCAATTCAAGGGGTCAGCTGGCATACAGCACCAAAAAAGCGAAGGGTGTTGACGGATTCTTCGCTTTCAGTGTTCCTACCGACACGGAAGCCCCTACCGGGAACTGGCGCGCGTTGGTAAAAGTCGGAGGGGCATCTTTCGAGAAAAATATAAAAGTTGAAACTGTCAAACCTAACCGGCTTAAAATAAAACTGGATTTCAACCAGGAAATCCTGAATATGTTTTCGCAAAAACCAGCAGGGAACCTGGAGGTCCGCTGGCTGCACGGGGCAGTGGCACCGGCGGTAAAAACGAATATCAATCTCAGTTTCCGCAAGACCAGGACCGAATTCAAAGGTTATGAGAAATTTACTTTCGAAAACCCGGCCACTTATTTCTGGGCAGAGGAGCGGAATATTTTCGAAAAGGAAACCGACAACCAGGGGAAAGCGAGCTTTAATTTCGAACTTCCTGAAAGCACCAGTGCCCCGGGCATGATGGATGCAGTCTTCCTCGTCAGGGCATTTGAAAAAGGGGGTGATTTCAGTACGGATATCTTCACCAGGCAGTTTTCGCCGTTTAAAAAATATATCGGCATTCATATCCCGGATGGCGGTGGCTATGAGAATATGCTTGAAACCGACAAAGATCACCGGGTGGAGGTTGCCAGCGTGGATTGGCAGGGTAATCCCGTTTCGAGCAAGGGACTTGAGGTAAAAGTTTACAGGATACAGTGGCGCTGGTGGTGGAGCTCGGGTGAAGAAGACCTTGCCTATTATATCGGCAGCCAGGATGCGGAAATAGTTTACCAGGGCGTTATAGATGCAGTTAATGGCACGGGCTCGTTTAACCTTCGCATCAATTACCCGGAATGGGGACGTTACCTGGTGTTGGTTAAAGATCCTGAGGGTGGCCACCAGGCAGGATTACCGGTTTATTTCGACTGGCCGTCGTATGTTAACCGCTCCGGGCGTGCCAATCCGGCAGGGGCTACCATGCTGACATTCAGTGCCGGCAAGGAGAAGTATCTCACCGGTG
Source organism: uncultured Bacteroidales bacterium (assembly GCA_963701785.1). GTDB lineage: Bacteria > Bacteroidota > Bacteroidia > Bacteroidales > JAGOPY01 > JAGOPY01. The sequence continues at coordinate 472,700 of CAVPBC010000004.1, forward strand.
AGAAGGCAGTGATCAGCTTCCCGGCTACGCCCGGCAGCAGGGCGCTGATCAGCATTGAATCGGGCAGCAATGTTATATCCAGCCAGTGGAAGATGTGCCGCGAGACTGAAGAGACTTTTGAAGTGGAGATCACCGAAGGCATGGCTCCGAACGTTTACGTTTACCTGAGCCTGATCCAGCCTCACAAGCAGACGGCCAACGATCTCCCTATCCGCATGTACGGCGTGATCCCGTTGATGATCGAAGATCCGTCGACCTTGTTGGCACCGGTCATTTCGATGCCTGAAGAATTAAAACCCGAAGAGGATTTTACGGTAAAAGTCAGCGAAAAAAACGGGAAACCGATGACCTTCACCATCGCTGTAGTTGATGAAGGCTTACTCGACCTGACACGGTTTAAAACACCTGACCCGCATGCTGTTTTCTATGCACGTGAAGCACTCGGTGTTAAAACCTGGGATATGTTCGACCTGGTCCTGGGTGCTTACGGGGGCCGTCTTGGAAAAGTCCTGGCCATTGGAGGCGATGAGGAAGCCATGCTTGCCAAAAACAAGAAAGCCCAGCGATTTGTGCCGGTCGTAAGGTATGCCGGGCCCTTCAGCATTAAAAAAGGAGAGAAAAAGGAAATCAGGTTACACATGCCCAACTATGTCGGATCGGTCAGGACAATGGTCATTGCCGGAAAAGATGGCGCATATGGGATGGCCGAAAAAACCACCCCGGTCAGAAAACCGCTGATGGTATTGGCCACCTTACCCAGGGTATTAGGACCTGCTGAAGAGGTGGAGTTGCCCGTATCTGTTTTTGCGATGAATGACAATATTAAAGATGTTGAGGTCATGGTTGAAGTAAACGACCTGCTTGTTTCTTCAGTTTCTTCCAATCGCCTGTCATTTGCCCAGGCTGGTGAACAAATGGCTTATTTCAGGTTGAAGGTCAATGAAAAAACCGGTATCGGGAAAATAAAAGTAATAGCAACCTCCGGCAGGGAAACAGCTTTCCAGGAGTTTGAAGTCGAAATACGGAATCCCAATCCTTATATTACCAGGACCCTTGACAATGTAATTGAACCCGGGCAGTCACTCACGGTTCCCTATTCTTTCTTCGGAATGGATGGTACCAATAAGGGCCGCGTAACTTTAAGCGGGATACCTGATTTCGGTCTTGACAAGCACCTGGTCTATCTTATCCATTACCCTTATGGGTGCCTTGAGCAAACCGTTTCAAGTGTTTTCCCACAGCTTTACCTTTCTGATTTAACGGAACTTTCGCAGGCCAATCAAATCCTGACAGACCGCAATATCCGGGCTGCGATCAATAGGATTTCGAAGATGACCCTGGCAGACGGAAGCATGACATACTGGCCCGGGCAGGTCGACGCCAATAGCTGGTCGACCTCTTATGCCGGTCATTTCCTGGTGCTGGCTGCCGGTAAAGGGTACCTTTTACCGCCAGGGCTGCTGGAAAAATGGATGGAGTATCAATACCGTTCGGCTGGCAATTACCAGTTTCACAGCAGCGAAAGCCAATCATGGGAAGACATGAACCAGGCTTATCGACTGTATACACTGGCATTGGCACAAAAGCCGAACATGAGTGCCATGAACAGGATGAGGGAATCGGGCAGGCTGTCGCCTTCATCGTCATGGGTCCTGGCAGCAGCCTACCTTTACGCCGGGAAACCTGAAGTGGCAGAGGAATTGATTGCCGGCAGGCAGATCGGGTTAACGGATACTTATATTTCAGCAGGATATACCTATGGGTCAGGATTGAGGGACATGGCATTTACCCTTGAAGTCCTGGATATGCTGAAAAAAGACGCGGAAGCTTTCCGGCTGATGGAGAAAATGGCCGGACAGTTGAAGGGCAATTATTACAGTACCCAGACGACATCCTTCTGTTTGTATGCCATTGCACGTTATACCGGTAAAAATGCTGGTAAAGGAATTTCTTTCGATTATATGCTGAATAAGTCGAAGAATGAGACGGTAAAAACCGCCAAATCCATTTTTATGGTTGACCTGGAAGAAAACACGGATAATTCAGGAAATATCCAGTTGAAAAACAATAGCCCTGATGCCAGGTTGTTCATGAATATAACGCTTACGGGCCAGCCGGTTCAAGGGCTTGAAACGGAGCAATCTTCCGGTTTGAAATTAAGCGTCGTGTATAAAACTGATAAAGGTAATATCCTGGATGTCGGTTCCTTAAAGCAAGGGACAGATTTTATCGCCGAGGTGACGGTGGAACATCCGGGGGTGTTTTTCGATTATACCGATATGGCTTTAAGCCAGGTCTTCCCATCAGGTTGGGAGATCATCAATACCAGGGTACAGGATGTTAATTCAGGGTTAAAGGAGGATATTTTCGATTACCGCGATATTAGGGATGATCGTGTTAATACCTTTTTCAACCTTGCTAAATACAATAAGAAGACTTTCAGGATCAGGCTCAATGCGGCCTATGCCGGCAAGTATTATTTGCCGGCTGTATCTTGTGAGGCCATGTATGAAACAAATATTCATGCGAACAGCAAAGGCCGTTGGGTTGAAGTGGTCAGGTAGGAGATTTGCCTGGATAGCTGCTTTTGCCCTTATCCTGGTGCTTTTCTGGTTGTCGCTGCCTTCACCGCTTTTTAACGACCCGTATGCCACGGTGGTATATGACCGCGGGGGTAAGCTGCTGGGGGCCAGGATCGCCGGTGATGGTCAATGGCGTTTTCCGCCTTTGGATTCTGTTCCGGATAAATTTACTGTTTGCGTCCTGCAGTTTGAAGACCGGCATTTCTTCCGGCATCCCGGCTTTAACCCGGTATCGCTGGGGCGTGCGCTCTGGCAAAATATCCGGGCAGGGAAAATTGTAAGTGGGGGAAGTACCCTGACGATGCAAACCATCCGGCTTTCCAGGAAAGGGAAACCTAGAACGGTAGGGGAGAAGCTGGTAGAGATTTGGCTTGCATTCAGGCTCGAGGTCTCTTTTTCCAAAAAGAGTATTCTTTCGATGTATGCTTCGCATGCCCCATTCGGGGGAAATACCGTGGGACTAGGTGCAGCTGCCTGGCGGTATTTCGGACGGCCTCCCGAAGAGCTTTCCTGGGCTGAAGCTGCCGTTCTTGCCGTACTCCCGAATGCCCCCTCAGCAATTCATCCCGGCAGGAACCGGGATGTGCTGTTCGAAAAGCGGAACCGGCTTTTGAAAAGCCTGTCTGACAGGGGGATCATTGACGAGATCACCTGTAACCTTTCCTGTGATGAACCCCTGCCATTAAACCCGCTGCAGCTGCCTGACCTGGCGCCACACTTGGTGGGACGGATTTATAAAGATCATAAGGGGAAGCAATATTTCAGTTCAATTGATGCAAGCCTGCAGGCAAAGGTTCTGGCAGTCGGTAAACGTTACCAGCAAATGCTTGCTGCCAACCAGGTATTCAATGCGGCTATTAATGGTCATTGATCTGAACAGCAACGAAGTGCTTGCCTACATTGGCAATACGGCAGACTGGAAAGATCCCGTCCACAGTCCCGATGTCGATATTATCATGGCTCCCCGCAGCAGTGGCAGTATCCTCAAGCCTTTCCTTTATGCAGCCATGATGGACGCCGGGGAGTTGCTGCCCGGGATGCTGGTCCCGGATGTACCGTCATATTATGCCGGATTTTCACCGAAGAATTTTAGTTTGACTTACGATGGCGCCGTACCGGCCCATTTTGCCCTGAGCCGGTCATTAAATATTCCGGCCGTTTACCTGCTGAAAGAATACGGTGTGCAGCCTTTTTATGATTTGCTCCAAAAGCTGGGCATGTCGACACTGAGCAAACCTGCATCTCATTATGGCTTATCGTTAATCCTGGGAGGGGCGGAGGCAAGTTTATGGGATGTTTGTTCGATGTATGCCGGCATGGGCAGGACGTTGAAGAGCTATATTGAGAATGACCGGGATTACCGGGGGGTGCAGAATGAGACTCCATCTCACCGGATTGAGATGGAGTCTCTTTTAAAATCTCATGAAAGCCTTATGGGGTCTCATTCGGCTGAGATGGAGTCTCACCCGGTTGAGATGGAGTCCCCGGTTTATTCCGCCGGCTCCGCCTGGCTTACCCTCCAGGCCCTGCGTGATGTAAACCGTCCTGATGAAGAACAAGGCTGGCAAGCTTTCGCCTCATCAAGGGACATTGCCTGGAAAACAGGCACCAGCTTCGGTTTTCGCGATGCCTGGTCAGTGGGGATGACGGCGGATTACCTTGTCGGGGTGTGGATTGGTAATGCCGATGGCGAAGGACGGCCCGGGCTGACGGGCGTTTCGGCCGCAGCTCCACTTATGTTCGAGGTATTCAGGTTGTTGCCGGCATCCGGTCATTGGTTCAGCGCACCATATGATGAACTTGAAAAAACTGAGGTCTGCCGGCAAAGCGGGCACCGGCCATCGGTTTATTGTCCTGAAAAGGATTCGGTATATATTGCCATTGAAGGGCTCCGGTCAATGCCCTGCCCATACCACCGTTTGATACACCTCGACGAAAGCGGCAAGTACCGGGTCAATGCCGATTGTTATCCTGTTGAAAAGATCGTTCCGGTTCCCTGGTTCATTCTTCCACCGGCCATGAGTAACTATTACAAATACAGGGATCCTTATTACAGGCCCTTACCCTCGCTGATGCCAGGCTGCAGAGATGACCGGCAAAGGATGATGCAGTTCATCTACCCGGCAGGTGACAAAAAGATCATGATTCCAATTGGGCAGGATGGCAATCCGGGAGAAGTGATCTTTGAGGCCGCACATCTCATTCCTACCGCCATTATTTACTGGCATCTCGATGATACATATCTTGGATTTACCCGCGATATTCACAAAATGAGCCTGCAGCCGGGAAAAGGCGGGCATGCCTTAATTTTGGTAGATGAAAACGGAAACCGGCTGGAGACGCAGATCGAAGTTGTTAATTGATTTAACGATTTGGTGATTTGGCGATTGGACGTTTTATCGATTTTACGAAGGGAATTATGAAGGGGATTGAGAAAGGTGATTTATTTCAGGACAAGACATCTTTTAAAAATTTTGAATTTCTACCTAATTAGCTTATATTTGTTATAAATTAACCAATTATAATAGTTTTACATTCAATTGAATAGTTCTGGTATAAGGTGGCTGGGCATTCTTCTGGCATTTATTTTTTGACCAATACATTGCACTGACCTGATGGATGAATGTGACTCAAATTTTATTAAATGAAGTAACATAGAAATACTATTTTGAAAATGGAAACATTCAAATGGAATTTATTCCTTCGGCTGGTTCGGGAAAATAAAATTATCCCCATAATTGGCAGTGACCTGATATTAGTTCAGAAGGATAATAAAATTATTCCTTTTTACAATTATCTTACTCAAAAATTAGGTGAAAAATTAGAAATCGATCCAGGCCTGCTTAATTTCAGAGAATTCATTTTAGAGCATAAGAATGAAGATTTTTTATCGGAGGCTATTGAAATGTCTTACCAGGAAATAATCGATGAAGGTGTTCTTTTTGATGATCATTTAAAAAAACTTGCCCGTATATCAGGTTTTATATTCTATATATCAACCACTCTCGATAAAATCTTCGAGTCCTTTCTGCGAAAAGAAAGAGGCACAGAAGATCAAAAAATTCAAGTGGTCCATTATTCCTATCCGAATAAAGCCATCAGTGAAAAAGATTTGCCCAAAAAAGGTCACAAGCCTACGGTTTTTAATATCCTGGGTACCATGGAAGTGAAGGTGTGCGCAATTACCGATGAAGAGATTTTGGAATATGTTTTTTCATTAAAGAATGAAAGCCCCTTAAGAGATTTCCTTTTCAATGAAATTGAAGGAAAGAACTTGCTTTTTTTAGGATGTGATTTCCCGGATTGGTTGCATCGATTCTTCATAAGAATACTGACAAACGAGCCTTTTATAATTAGTGAAATAAAAACAGAAAAGATCATCGCAGATAATTACTCACATAAAGATACCAAACTATCACTTTTTCTCAAACGTTTCAGAACACAAATAATAGATCTGTCTAATGAAGAATATCAAAATCCGATTGTATTTATTAATGAATTTTATGAAAAATGGAAAGAAAGTGATCGTGAATTAATCCCTAAAAGATATGAAGGTACAGTTTTTCTGAGTTTCAATAGTAAGAACAGGAAAGAAATAATCCCTATTCGCGATGAATTGATCGCCCAGGGGATTGATCCGTGGTATGATGAAAGTGACTTACATGCTGGAGATAATTACGAAATGATCATACGGGATAAAATCGCACAATGCGCTCTTTTTATTCCATTTATTGCTGAAGCTTCAATTTCTGATCCAAAAAGTTTTGCTTATAGTATTGAATGGGATATGGCTATTGCCAGAAGAAAACTTAGGGAATATGATAAAGTAAAGGAATCGTTTATTTTACCGGTTATTATTGACGATACTCAAGTAACCGATGACAGGATCCCGGTAGCTTTTCGTCAGGTAACTATAGATAAGATGGATAAAAATATATTGATCAATCACATTAAGAACAAATTAAACCTGGTTAGCAATGAAGGATGAATCTATTAGCTATGACTCTAAAATAATTGTTGATAAAGAGCATCCATACCTTGGATTAGAATATTTCCGGGAGGAGAATAAGGAATTCTTCTTTGGACGGACAGATGATTTACAGAAATTATTAAAACTGATCCAGCGCAATGTAGTTACAGTATTATCAGGAGAATCAGGTCTGGGCAAAACATCCCTGATCAAAGCCGGCCTGATGCCTGAACTGAGGAATGCTAGCTATTTTCCGGTTTACCTCAGATTAAAATTCGATGATCAGAGAAAAACAGTGTCAGGTAATTTAAAATCTGTAATTAATCAGCAGTGTAAAATGCTTGATCCATCCCTGGATGATCTTGTAAATGAAACGCTATGGGAATATTTTCACAAGGTAAAGATCCTTAATGGATATGTAATACCCGTGCTGATATTTGATCAATTTGAAGAATTATTTACCCGCGGAGCCTCACTACCTGATCAAATTAATGAATTTATAACTGAGTTAACTGATCTGGTGGAAAATCAGATGCCATTATCTTTCCAGGCTGCTTATCAGGATAAAAAAATACCGTTTGATTTCAATTCGCAAAACTACAGGATTCTTTTCAGTCTTCGCGAAGATTTTCTGGCAAGGCTGGAAACGCTGAGTATACATATGCCATCTCTGAAGAAGAGCCGGTACCGGATTGTCCAAATGTCAAGGGATCAGGCCCTTGAAGCGATTTATAAACCTGGAAAAGAAATTATCTCGCTCGAAAATTCGGAAAAAATTCTCGATCTTGTTTTCCGGAACCAGGCAGAAAATAAAAAAGAAGGGGAAGAAGTTCCTCAAATGGACATCGAACCATTTTTATTGAGTTTGTTCTGCTTTGAAATCAATAATAAGAGAATAGAGGAAAATCAGTCTGAAATATCCGTTGATCTGCTGAACAGGATCGAGATCAAAGATATTATATCAGTGTTTTACAGAAATAAAACAAAGGAATTACCCCAGGAATCAATTAATCTATTGGAAGATGGTTTATTAACTCAAGATGGTTACAGGAAACTGCAACCAATTGGGGATATTACCCATTCCGGGGTCGTTAAGGAAGCCCATATTAACAATTTAATTGATAATAGAATTCTACGGAAAGAGATCTGGCGTGGAATGGAGCACATTGAGTTGATCCATGACAGCCTTATTGAACCAATTCTTAAAGCCCGGAAGCGCCGATTGGAAAAAGTAGAAAGTGAAAAGGCCGAAGCTGAAAGAGCAAAGGCCGAAGCTGAAATAGCAAAGGACAGGGCTGAAAGAGAGGAAAAACTTAGACAAAAAGAGATTGAGCTAGAAGCTCAAAAAAAGAGGTTAAGAGAACAAAGATTGGCTACAACAATTTCTATTGTTTTTCTCATTATAGCAGTAGTCGCTTTTGTAAATGCTCGATTTCGAAAAAAAGAAGCGGATATCAATAGAACCACGGCTGAGGAGAAGACAAAAAATTTAAAGAATGTTATAGACAAAATGTATTTCTATGGTGACAAATTTGCACTTACTTATAAAAGAGGTTTTTTCGGTTTTATCGATACACTGGGAAACGAACAACTTGATTTTATTTACGATGAAGCATCACCTTTTAATGAAAAAACAGGCCTGGCCAGAGTAAGTAAAGGTGACTCTTATTATTTAATAGACACTGCTGGTAATGAATATTTACTCTCCAAAGATATAACTTATTTATGGCCGGAAACGCAGGTCCTTGAATTAAGTAATAGATATCTGAAGGATATAGATGAAGTAATATATAATTACGATGAATTGAGGATATTATTGTTGAATCGTAACGAAATTGAAAGGATATCAGCCGGGATTGGGAAAATGAAAAATCTGATATTGCTTGACTTTAATCATAATAAATTATCCACTCTGCCAGAAGAAATCTCGAAGTTATTGAATTTGACATTCCTGGATTTATCTGACAATCAAATAAACACTCTCCCCCCGGGAATTGGTAAATTAGAGAAATTGACATCCCTGAATTTATCTGGCAATCAAATAAACACTCTCCCCCCGGGAATTGGTAAATTAGAGAAATTGACATCCCTGAATTTATCTGTTAATCAATTAAATACACTCCCCCCGGGAATTGGTAATTTAGAGAAATTGACATTCCTGGATTTATCTGGCAATCAAATAAGGATTCTCCCCCCGGAAATTGGGAATTTAGCAAATCTGACATTCCTGTATTTATCCGGCAGTCAATTAAACACTCTTCCCCCGGAAATTGGGAATTTAGCAAATTTGACATTCCTGTATTTATCCGGCAGTCAATTACACACTCTCCCTCCGGAAATAAGTAGTTTAGCAAATTTGACATTCCTGAATTTATCTGGTAATCAAATAAGCACTCTCCCCCCGGAAATTGGTAAATTAGAGAAATTGACATTCCTGGATTTATCTGATAATAAATTAAACACTCTCCCCCCGGAAATTGGTAAATTAGAGAAATTGACATTCCTGGATTTATCTGATAATAAATTAAACACTCTTCCCCGGGGTATTGGTAAATTAGAGGAATTGACATCCTTAAATTTATCTGGCAATCAATTAAACACTCTCCCCCCGGAGATTGGGAATTTAGCAAATTTGACATTCCTGTATTTATCTGATAATAAATTAAACACTCTTCCTAAGGGTATTGGTAAATTAGAGAAATTGACATTCCTAAATTTATCTGGCAATCAATTAAACACTCTCCCCCCGGAAATTGGGAATTTAGCAAATCTGACATTCCTGGATTTATCTGGAAATCAAATAAGGATTCTCCCCCCGGAAATATGGAATTTAGCAAATTTGAGAACCATTAATTTATCTGGCAATCAATTACAAACTCTCCCCCCGGAAATTGGGAATTTAGCAAATTTGACATTCCTGTATTTATCCGGCAGTCAATTAAATACTCTCCCTCCGGAAATAAGTAGTTTAGCAAATTTGACATTCCTAAATTTATCTGGCAATCAATTACACACTCTCCCCCCGGAAATTGGGAATTTAGTAAATTTGGCATCCCTGGATTTATCTGGCAATCAATTAAACACTCTCCCCCTCGAAATTGGGAACTTAACTTTGCTGAGATCTCTTTATTTAATGAATAATAATCTTTCAAAAGAGGAACAGGAAAAAATAAAAAAAATAATACCATCCTGTTATATTAGTTTTTAATCTGGAGGATACTGAATATCTTAAACTCACTCCAGAAATCTTCATATCAGAAAGCATTAGGGGAATTCATAAATTAATCATCGGTATATCCTGAAATTGATACAGGTTGTAATCTATCCAGAAGACCTGGATAGGAATACTTCTACCTCCATTTACTTTTATTTGATAATTATTCAAAGCGATATAATAAAAGTAATAAAAACCATTTACATCGGTATAGGCAATTGCAATTGTTATCCATTGCCATACCTGTTCACCGTTTTGATAATAAGCTCCCGTCCACCTCCATTGTTGTAATTCTACTGATGCATTTTGAATTGGTATATAAGTATTATAATATGCATCAAACCTTACAACTTTTCCCCGTAAATTAGTCCCGGGATATGGTTGTTGTGAGCTGGCAGAAAAGAAACAAAATGAAATAAATAAAACGAATATAAGTCTTTTCATAATAAGCTGGTTTGACAATCAATTTCTAATAAGACTTTTTAATAACAGATGCTTTTGTGCAAAGTTAAAATAAAATTGAGAATAAGTCAAGTAATGAAATTTGTTGACATAGTTGATAAATTTTCAAGTCCTCGCCAGTGGTAACTAACCACCTGTATCCTTCAATAGCCGGACATTTGCGAAGGTCAATTCAAATTGGCGATGACAAGGCAAATTGTCCGGCTTATGTATTTCAGGACAAGACAGGATTTATTTCAGAATTTGAAATTCCAAAATCAAATCGCCCAATCGTCCAATCGTCAAATCGTCAAATCATCTTCCTCGGATCAACCCACTCATCAAACTGCTCCGCCGTCACCAGCCCAGTCTCAAGAGCTGCTTCACGAAGGGTTTTGTTTTCCGTGTGCGCTTTCTTTGCAATCAATGCCGCGTTATCATAACCGATCTTCGGATTCAGCGCTGTCACGAGCATCAGCGAATTCTCCATATTCTTCTTGATATTGGGAAGATTCGGTTCGATCCCGATCACGCAGTTGTCGTTAAAAGATACGCAGGCATCGCCTAATAAACGGGCAGACTGCAGCAGGTTGGCGATCATCACCGGCTTGAACACATTCAGCTGGAAGTGGCCGTGCGTGCCGCCGATATTGATGGCAACGTCATTTCCGAGCACCTGTGCGCAGACCATGGTCATTGCTTCGGGCTGGGTCGGGTTGACCTTGCCGGGCATGATCGAAGAGCCGGGCTCGTTGGCGGGCAGGATGATCTCGCTGTAGCCGCAGCGCGGGCCGGAAGCAAGCAGGCGCATGTTGCTGGCAATATGCATCAGGCTTACGGCAAGGGTTTTCAGGGCGCCGGAGGCTTCCACGACAGCGTCATGGGCAGAAAGGGATTCGAATTTGTTCGGAGCGGTAATGAAAGGATAGCCGGTAAGTTCTGCAATTTTCTTGGCAACAAGTTCTGAATATCCTTTGGGCGTGTTGATCCCCGTTCCCACTGCCGTACCGCCCAGGGCCAGCTCTGCCATATGCGGCAACGTGTTTTTGATGGCTTTGATGCCGTAACCAAGCTGGGCAGCATAGCCCGAAAATTCCTGGCCTAAAGTCAGCGGTGTGGCATCCATAAGGTGGGTGCGGCCGGTCTTTACAATGTCCATGAAGAGATCGGATTTTTTCTGCAGCGTTTTCTGAAGCAACTCAACACCGGGAATCGTCGTGCCGACTATCATCTTGTAACCGGCAATGCTCATGGCGGCAGGGAAGGTATCGTTGGATGACTGCGACTTGTTCACATCGTCATTCGGGTGGATGAAACGTGTTCCTTCGCCCAGTTTGTTTCCCAAAAGCACATGGGCCCGGTTGGCGACAACTTCGTTCACATTCATGTTGGATTGGGTCCCGGAACCGGTCTGCCAGATCACGAGCGGGAAATTATCGTCGAGTTTGCCTTCAATGATCTCATCGCAGACTTTGCAGATGATATCGCATTTTTCTTTCGGCAACACACCCAGTTCGAAATTGGTCAGCGCGGCGGCTTTTTTCAGGATGCCGAAAGCCCTGATGATCGGCACCGGCATGGAGCCCGGATCGCCTATCTTGAAATTCATCACCGATCTTTGGGTCTGTGCCCCCCAGTATTTGTCGGCCGGCACCTCTACCGTTCCCATCGTGTCTTTTTCGATTCTTGTACTCATAGCAGGTTGATTTTGGTTAATATGATTGATTGTTAAATTGTTAAATGGTTAAACTGTTAAATTGTTAAATTGTTGGTTGTTCAATTGTCATTTGCTGACCTCCGACCTCCGACCTCCGACTTTCTTAGTTCCCTCCAAACTCCATCAGAAAAGCCTTCAGAAAATCATCGATCTCCCCATCAAGCACTGCCTGCGCGTTGCCAATTTCAAGATCGGTGCGGTGGTCTTTTACTAATTTGTATGGATGCAGGGTATATGATCTGATCTGAGACCCCCATTCGATCTTTTTCTTCTTGCTGTCGATTTCGGCCTGTGCCTCTCTTTTCTTCCGAAGTTCTATCTCGTAAAGCTGTGATTTTAGCATCTGGATGGCTTTTTCCCGGTTCTGCAACTGGGATCGGGTTTCCTGGCATTCGATGATGAGGCCGCTGGGCTCATGTTTCAACCTTACCGCCGTTTCAACTTTGTTTACATTTTGCCCGCCGGGACCGCTGGAACGAAAGGTGTCCCAGGTGATATCGGTCGCGATAACTTCAATGTTGATATTTTCATCGACCATCGGGTAAACATAAACCGATGCGAAGGATGTATGTCTGCGGTTTGCAGAATCAAAAGGAGAAAGCCTTACCAGCCTGTGCACACCGTTTTCGCCTTTCAGGTAACCGAAAGCATATTCCCCGTCTATTTCGATGGAAACGGATTTAATACCGGCCACATCGCCGTCTTGCCTGTCTAATTCCTTGACTTTATGGTTATGCAGTTCAGCCCACCTGATATACATCCGCATGAGCATCTGCACCCAGTCCTGGCTTTCTGTGCCTCCTGCACCCGAGTTGATCTGAAGGATGGCGCTAAGCTTGTCTTCTTCCTGGCTGAGCATATTCAGAAATTCCAGGTCTTCTATAATCTTCACGGTTTTTTCGGCCTGCTTATCAATTTCTTCCTCGGTAGCTTCCCCGGCCTGGTAAAAATCATAAATGACCGTCAGGTCCTCAAACGAAGACATGGCTTCATCATAAGCATCTGTCCAGCGTTTGATGTCACGTATCGAACGTAAGGTTTCTTCGGCTTTTTTGGGATCGTTCCAGAAATCGGGTGCTTGTGTCAGTTCTTCTTTTTCGCGGATGGTTTGCTTCTTCCGGTCGACGTCAAAGGAACCTCCTCAAAGCATCAAGCCTTTGATTCAGTTCTCTATAGGTTTCCTGAGTGATCATGTATGAGATTTGAGATTAAGCTTCAAAGATAAAGAAATTCTTGTATCAATGTTTTAATGTTCAAGGGTTCCATAATTGAAAAATGTACTGGCTTGAGATGGCATCTCGGGAAATCATTATAAAACTCTGAAACGCTTGTTTGATAGTAGTTTTGGAAGACAAAGATTTAAAAATGAGATGCCATCTCAAAATTTAATATTAATCATTCTTAAACGCAGATATACAGCAATTTACAATGAAAAAATCAGAAAAATGAGATGCCATCTCGAAATACTAATCTTCATACTTCAAAATCTTTACACAGAAACCCATTCCCCCAACCTGTAGCCTGATAAAATATATCCCTGGCGGAAGTTCACGGCCTGATATTTTTCCGGGATCCACCACCCAGGATTGGTCTCCTTTTTGAATTTCAGGTTCCAGGAGGATACCGATATCCCGGCCAAGGTGATCATATAGAGAAACTGAACCTTTTCCCTGTATATCCGAATGGAAAGTCACGGTAACTTCGTCGATAAACGGGTTCGGAAATGCCTGCAGCAGGCCTGAATTGTTTTGATTTCTTTCGGCAACACTTCCTGCCAGCGGCACTTCGATTTTGGAAGTGTATAGTTGCCAGTGGCCGCTACGATTAGATTCCCATATATTGATCACGTCCTGGTAATAAAAATATATGTTGCCGTTCCACAAATGGGGATTGGTTTCTATTGCAGGTGAGGCTGATAGATTTGTGTATGCATCCGGCCACCAGGCCTCATGGTACCCGCCATAAATATCCGTCTGGCCGTTTTCTTCCTTAACAAAACTTAAAAGGGCAAAGAACCAGATGTCGGAAACACCTACGAAGATATTGAATACGGTTGGCATGTATTCCATCTGCTGGTCCAGATCAAGCATAAAGTAATCCAGGTACCATGGATCGAAGCTTACAATTTTCCTTTGTCCGGATGCCTCAAGCAAATCCCAGGAAAGTGTCGGTACCACTTGCGACCAGGTTGATTCTTCAAACTTAAGATCCGTGCAATTACCGGTATCAAAAACCATTTCCGGGACTGACCAGGTATCAGACACATAATCCCAGCCACTCAGCATCACTTTGGAGCTGTCATTCACCGTTTTTTCCCACGCAAGGTAATTTTCGCCCCAGTCAAATGCCGCAACAGGCTCCAGGACGGGATTTTTACAGTTGCCGCTGTCAGCCATCGTGATAGCGGTGAAATAAAAAGGCCCGCCAGTTACCTTTCTCAATGATACGTACCTGATCATCCCTTCATATTCCCAGGTCAGGCCATTGGCGCTGTTACTCCGTAGATGTTTTTCATCACCGGGGGTCTGGTCAAATAAAAATTCTTCAGACATGCCGTTGCTGGAATATATACGGTAATAAATATCATAATCCCCGTCACGGTCTGAAAGATAAAAAAGGTAAAAAGAAGTGTCATTCGGAGGAAAATACCATTCATCAACGATCCTCAAAATACAGGGATCAGTGTTGTGATAATCTCCTTCAACCAGAACAATTGGCTCATCCTGTGCATAATAGTTCATCGTATATATATGGGTTGAAGAAGTATCGAATGATTTCTCCCAGAAAACGTAATAGCCCCAGCTATCATAAAAGTCCAGGTTCATGACTATCGCATTCCTGTTATCCGTCAGCGAATCTGTTAGCGGTATAGCTGCGGTCCATTCGTAAGTCTGGCAGAATAAGTGGAAAGGTATGAGGACAATGAAAAAAGGGCCGGCAAATTTGTTAAATGTTTTCATGATTAATGCTTTAATCCCGAACTTAACCCTCAAACCTTAAAATTTAATTTTCCAACAACCTGCTTTACCAACCCGTAATGGTACCCTTTTTGCATCCCGAACGCAATAAGTTTCTGCTTTCGTTTAAGCGGATCTGTTTCATGGATCTCGCGATTTTTTCTTGTAAGCAGTTCTTTAAGGGTTTCTTCGTATTCATCGTCATCAATTTCTTCCAGCCCGATCTGGATGATGAGATCCGGGACCTGCCGTTTCTCCAGTTCAAAGATGATCCTGGTCTTTCCCCAATGGTTGTTCCGGAATTTTCCTCCGGCAAAGCTCCGGGCAAACCTTTCCTCGTTCAGGTAATCCTCCCTGATCAATTGTTCAATGATCTTTTCAGCATGTTTCTGGCTTACTTTCCATGACTTAAGCTTACCAACAACATCGCTGATGCAGCGCTCCTGGAAAGCACAAAACCCTCGAAGTTTGGTTAAGATATATTTAGGGTCAGATAACATATAGATTAATTTTGAATTTTGAATTTTGAATGTTGGATTCGGGATTATTTTATAATTTAAAATTCAACATTCAACATTCAACATTACTTAAGCAGTTTATCAACAAGTTCCGGCACTCCTTCTCCGGCCGTTTTCCGGATGATTTCCAGGTTTGGGATAAATCGTACGGTTGCAGCTTTGGGATCGATGTAATATTTTGGCGCGCCGGCGAAGACATAATGGATCAGCCCGGCAGCGGGATAGACCTGCAACGATGACCCGATGATGATCAGGATATCGGCCTGTTCGCATAATGAGGCAGCTTCAACGATAAGTGGTACCGGCTCTCCAAACCAGACGATATGAGGCCGGAGCTGCGAGCCTTTTTCACACAGGTCACCCTTCTTCAACTCCCATCCCTGGAGCTCGTAAACCAGTGAAGGATCAACCGAACTGCGGACCTTCTTTAACTCGCCATGAAGATGCAGCACTTTGCTTGAACCGCCACGTTCGTGCAGGTCATCGACATTCTGTGTAATAATCTGAACATCGTATTTTTCTTCAAGTCTTGCCAGGGCGATGTGTGCTGCATTGGGATGTGCCTCCTGCAGGTTCTTCCTGCGTTCATTATAAAACTCAAGTACCAGGTCCATATTTCGGTCCCAGGCTTCGGGCGTGGCCACGTCTTCTACCCGGTGGTTATGCCATAGCCCGTCATGATCGCGGAAAGTCTTCAGCCCGCTTTCAGCGCTGACACCGGCACCGGTCAGGACAACGATCTTTTTCATACTGATTTTGTTGGAACATAAAAATACGAAAAATTTACAGTTTACAATTTACAAAATAGAATCTAGGATCTAAATTTTAAATCTGAATTTCTTAGATTCAGATTACAGATTGTAAAGTGTATATTGTAAAATTTAAATTCCCGTTGGCTCTCTTCATTTTCTGTGCCATATAAACTGTTAAATTTGCCATAAAATATATTAAGATGGACAGAAACGAATCATTCAAACTAAAGATAAACGAAGGTTACACCTGCCAGGGTGGTGCATTGGTTATGGGAAGTGCCATGCTCGATGGGGAATGTGTGCCAGGGGCCCAGGTGCAAATCCCATTGAAAACGATGAACCGTCATGGACTGATTGCCGGGGCTACCGGAACAGGTAAAACCAAGACCCTGCAGATCATCGCCGAACAGCTTTCTGAAAACGGTGTGCCGGTATTATTGATGGATATAAAAGGCGATCTCAGTGGTATCGCTCAGCCCGGATCTTTCAACAAGCATGTCGAAAAACGGCATAGCTGCATGGGGATTCCCTGGGAAGGCAAAGGGGTGCCGGTGGAATTCCTGAGTTTGTCCGATGAGAAAGGAGCCCGGATGAGGGCCACAGTCATCGAGTTCGGCCCTGTCCTGTTATCCCGCATCCTGGACCTGAATGAAACCCAGGCCGGCGTTGTTTCACTGTCTTTCAAATATTGCGATGACAATGGCATCCCGATGCTTGACCTGAAGGATTTTAAAAAAGTGCTGCAATATCTTTCCAATGAAGGAAAAGATGAGATAAAAGAAACTTACGGCGCTGTCTCTTCAACTTCAGTTTCAACGATCATGCGGAAGATCATTGAAATCGAACAACAGGATGCCGACCGGTTTTTCGGGGAAGAGTCATTTAATGTGGAGGATCTTTGCCGCACCAATATGCAGGGAAAAGGCTTCGTTTCTATTTTACGTCTTACTGATATCCAGGACCGTCCCAAATTATTCTCCACCTTTATGCTTTGCCTGCTAGCCGAGATTTATAACACTTTCCCTGAAGTTGGCGATGCAGATAAACCTAAGCTGGTGATCTTCGTCGATGAGGCCCACCTTATTTTTAATGAGGCATCAAAGGCCCTTCAAAACCAGATCGAAACCATTATCCGCCTCATCCGCTCGAAAGGGGTCGGGATCTATTTCTGCACACAGAACCCCTCTGATGTCCCTGATGAAATCCTGGGCCAGCTTGGTTTAAAAATCCAGCATGCTTTGAGGGCTTTTACAGCAAAGGACCGGCAGATGATTACCAGAACGGCAGAAAATTACCCGGAGTCAGATTTTTATGATGTGCCTGAACTGTTGACATCACTGGGAATGGGCGAAGCGCTGATCACTGCCCTGGATGAAAAAGGGAGGCCGGCACCTCTGGCAGCAACCCTTCTCAGGGCCCCCATGAGCCGAATGGATATACTCACACCCCAGGAAATTGATGCGATCATCAACACTTCCAAACTGGTTCCGTTCTACAACCGGGAGATTGACCGGGAGAGTGCGTTTGAGATGCTATCAGCCAGGATAGGTCAGCAGTCGGCGGTCAGCGGTCAGCGGTCAGATAAAGAAGTGAGGCATGGAGGCATGGAGGGGAAAAAGGGAAGCGGGGAAGCGGGGAAGAGTCGTAAAGAGCCGGAAATACCTTCCGTCCTGGAAGAGATCAGTAAAAACCCGATGGCCAGGCAGATCGGGCGCACCCTGATCTCAGAGCTGACAAGAGGAATATTTGGAGTGCTGGGAGGGGGTAAAAGAAGACGATAAAGATTCTGATTTCGAGTTACGCGTTACGTGTTACGTATTTTACAATTCCCTAACCCGTATCTCGTAACCCGTATCCCGTATCTCGTTTTCACTCAAAAAGCTTCATATCATCCAGTACGCCTATCACTTCTTTGACTGAATTAGCGGATTCTTCAACAAGTTTCATCTCGCTCTTATTCAGGTCAAGCTGAATGATCTCTTCGATACCATTTTTGCCAAGCTTGACAGGCACCCCGAGGTAAATATTTTTCTGGCCATATTCACCATTCAGGTAAGCGCAAACCGGGAAAACTCTTTTTTGATCATCCACGATGGCCTCTACCATCTCGGCAACAGCGGCGCCCGGGGCATACCAGGCTGATGTGCCCATCAGGTTGACGAGCTCTCCGCCACCCTTACGGGTCCTTTCAATGATCTTGTCCAGTTCTTCTTTATTCATCAGCTCAGTTACAGGGATACCGCCTACGGAAGTATATCTTCTCAAAGGCACCATCGAATCCCCATGGCTGCCCATCAACAAAGCATGTATATCTTTTGGTGAAATATCAAGGGCTTCGGCGATGAAAGCCTTATACCGTCCCGTATCAAGGATCCCTGCCATTCCGAATACCTTTTTT
This sequence comes from uncultured Bacteroidales bacterium, assembly GCA_963701785.1. Lineage (GTDB taxonomy): Bacteria > Bacteroidota > Bacteroidia > Bacteroidales > JAGOPY01 > JAGOPY01. Next base: position 491,249 of record CAVPBC010000004.1, read on the forward strand.
GGATCTTTGTTGGCAGCTTTGTAGGCAACATAAGTCATTACGTCTAATGGGTTGGAAACTACCAGGATGATGGCATCCGGTGAATAACGGATGGCTCTTTCCACAACTTCCTTCACGATACTGGCATTGGTCTTGATCAGATCATCACGCGACATGCCCGGTTTCCGGGGAATACCTGAAGTGATCACAATGACCCCTGATCCTTTTGTTTTAAGGTAGTCGTTGGTATAACCGCGGACCCGTGTGTTAAAATTAAGGATAGATGATGTCTGCCAGATATCCAGAGCTTTACCTTCTGCAACGCCTTCTTTGATATCAAGCAAAACTACTTCACGGGCCAGGTCCTTTTGTGCCAGTACATTTGCAACGGTTGCGCCAACATTGCCGGCGCCGACGACGGTAATCTTATTCATAAGCGTGTTCTTTTTTTGTTTTTTTCTATAAGTACTCAACTGGGAAAGATTCTAAGCATGCAAATATAAAGATATTTGTCATTAGGTAGTCATAAATGGTCATTAAGTAGTCATTATAATGTTATGATCATTAGAATATCTTGTATTTTATCCCTATTTCAAATAGACCTTCATTACCTTTCTGCAAATTAGTGTGATAACCCACGCACACTATCCGAAAGTTTTCACCAGCCGGCATTTCAAGGCCCCAACGGAATGTGTTTTCCTGGAAAACATCCCCTTCGCGATAAAGCAGATATCCTATGAATACTTTTGTATCTCTTAAGAAGTAAAATCTATTACGAGGTAGTTTGGCACCATAGAAGACATCTATATAATAGTTGTATTGCACGTTGTAAGCTTCATTGGGGTCTATATTCGCAAAGCATTCAAAGGATATTCCAAGCATTCTTTTTGTTTCGCTTTTTGGGGAGAATACATATCCAACTGATGCCGAAACATTTGCAAGAAAACGATCATAAATGTAACTAATGCCTATACTTGCGCCGGGAGATATCACGGACACCCCTTTTTCTTCGATATCGGCGCTGGCTAAGACAATCTCGTTGTTCTCTACTTTGTATGAACATGTCTTGACTATGCGGGAAGCAATTTTTCTTCCGGAAATGTCTGACTGTGCCTGCTGAACTATTTCGGCAAATGCAATATCGTTCAGGCTGCTTAACTCAGATAGCTCATTTGTGTATAGAACAAGTTTGTTGTTCTTCCCCAAACTGCATTCTACGGTGTAATTATAGAAACTGCCTGTAATCGTGTCGGAATTGCCACTGATAATAAACTCGGTTCTGGTTTCGCAATTAGCTGTAACCGACAACTTTCTGTTGTTTTTGTCAATTATGGAACAGGAAATTGATAAAGGCCCGTTCAATTTAGACAATGAATCCTGCACTTTGTTAATATCTGCTAACAGGTTCCTAAAGATGGTATCTTGTTCTTTATCCGTTGGGATTTTGAGGATCTCACTCGATTCGATGACCAATCTTACTTCATTGCTAAAGAGCAATGTAAGTTCTTCAGGAAACTGCTTTATTTCATTTTGGCCGTAAATAGGTGAAAGGGAAAATATGAAGAGAAAAAGGCAGGTAGACCTGGCTAGAGTTTTCATCTGTTCAAAGCTCTTGATTACAGTTAGTGCATCAAACATACTGAGCTGCGCATCAAAAATAATAAATTACAAGAAACCAGCCGGCATAGACAGCCGAATGCTCACATAAGTAACTAAGGACTGAACATCTAATGACCAATGACCAATGACTAATGACCAATGACTGACGACTACCTACTTGCAACTTTTATCCCCTGTCATCCTGCCTTTAACACAGATTGCATCAATGGCACTAACACAGACCATATTTACGATCTCCGTGACCGAACTCCCGATCTGAAGCACATGAACTGACTTGTTCATCCCGTTGATCACCGGTCCGATAACTTCTGCATCGGCGATGACCTGCAACAGTTTATAAGCGATATTTCCTGCGGTCAGGTATGGGAAAATGAATACGTTGGCAGGCCCGTCGACGAGTTTGGAGAATGGGAAATGTTCCTTCTGGATTTCAGGATCCATAGCGACATTTACCTGCATTTCACCATCAACGATCAGGTCAGGATAGTGTTTGTGCAGGTAAGCTACAGCTTCGCGCTGCATATCAGGTACCCTGCCGGGATTTGAACCGAAGTTGGAATAAGACACGAAAGCAACCCTGGGTTTGAGCTTAAATTGCTCAACAGCATATACCGTCTGCAATGTGATCTCGACCAAATCTTCCATGGTGGGATTTTTGTTCACCGAGCAATCCGCAAAGAAGAAAGATCCTTTTTTAGTATTGATGATATACATCCCGGAAACCAGCCGGGCTCCCGGTTTTTTGCCTAAAACCTCAATAGCCGGATTGAGCGTATCCGGATAATTCCTGACCAGGCCCGAGATCATGGCATCAGCCTTTCCAGTTTCAACCATCATGGGTGCAAAGTAATTGCGGTGGACCAGCATTTCATCGGCCGTACCGATAGTGACACCATAACGTTGTCTCTTCTTATAAAGCACTTCAGCGAATTCGGCTCTGCAGGCGGCTTGCTCATCCGAACGCGGATCAATGATCTCGACATCCTGCAATTCCAGTTCGTTGTCATGAATAATCTTACGGATCTTATCAACATTGCCCAGAAGAACAGGAACGGCGAGGTTTTCATTTATCACGATTTCCGCCGCCTTGCACATATTGTAATTTTCAGCCTGGGCAAAAACCACCCGTTGTATATCATGCGCGGCGCGGGTACGGATCTGCCTGGTCAATGGATTGCTGAGCCCCATGCGTTTGCTCAGTTCATCCTGGTAAGCTTCCCAATTGGTGATGGGTTTACGGGCAACGCCCGATTCCATGGCAGCTTTGGCGACAGCCGGGGCTACCCACAAAATAAGCCTCGGATCGAGAGGTTTTGGTATGATATAATCCCTGCCGAATTTAAGGTTTTTTTGCAAATAAGCAATGTTTACTTCATCCGGCACGGGCTCCTTTGCCAATGATGCGAGGGCTTTGGCAGCTGCAAGCTTCATCTCTTCATTGATCTTGGTTGCCATAACATCCATGGCGCCACGGAATATGAACGGGAAGCCAAGTACATTATTGACCTGGTTGGGATAATCAGAACGCCCGGTAGCCATAATTAAGTCGTCACGCGTGGAAACAGCTTCATCATAAAGAATTTCCGGCACCGGGTTGGCCATGGCAAAAACAATCGGGTGGGGAGCCATGCCAGCCAGGTATTCTTTCTTCAATGCCCCTGCAACAGAAAGACCAAGGAACATATCAGCACCTTTTAATGCTTCTTCGAGCGTATGGATATCACGGGTTGTGGCAAAAAACCGCTTGTATGGGTTCAAATCGCTACGATCGGCGCGTAAAACCCCTTTGCTGTCAACCATGATGACATTCTCGCGTTTGACCCCCAGTGACAAATAAAGCTTTGTGCAGGAAATGGCAGATGCCCCGGCACCATTGACCACAACGATGATGTCTTCGATCTTTTTCCCGGTTATTTCGAGGGAATTCAGCAACCCGGCCGCCGTGATTATGGCCGTCCCATGCTGGTCATCATGCATGACGGGAATATCAAGCGCTTCTTTGATCCTGTCCTCAATTTCAAAACATTCCGGCGCCTTGATATCTTCAAGATTTATTCCGCCAAAGGTCGGTGCTATGGCAATGACCGTCTGGACAAACTTATCGATATCTTTTTCGTTGACTTCAATATCAAACACATCAAGGTCGGCAAAGACTTTGAACAACAAACCTTTCCCTTCCATGACCGGTTTCCCGGCTTCCGGGCCTATATCTCCGAGTCCCAGAACGGCCGTACCATTAGAAATTACAGCCACCAGGTTGCCTTTCATGGTGTATTTGTAAACATCTTCCGGATTCTTTTGAATTTCGAGACAGGGCTTGGCTACTCCCGGCGTATATGCCAGCGAAAGATCTTTTTGTGTGCTGTAAGGTTTGGTAGGTACGACTTCAAGTTTACCCGGCCTGCCCTGGGAATGATATTCCAGTGCTTGTTTACTCAAAAGGTTATCCATTTCTATAAAATTTATTGTTAAGTAATTAACACGATCAGCAAAAATAATATTTTCAAATCATTTCCTTATCGTATTGAAAGGAAGATTAGTTCTAAATTAAATTTATATTTTTGCCCGGCCGTAAACAGTAATTAATAAAATCCTGACATGTACGAGTATATACAGGGAAAACTTGCAGAAATTAACCCCGCTTACGCGGTGATTGATACCGGTGGAACAGGGTTTATCCTGCATATCACATTGAATACTTATACAAAGATCAACAGCCTGCAAAACTGCAAGTTATACACCCACCAGGTTGTACGGGAGGATGCCCATGTGCTCTTCGGTTTTGCAGATCCCGAAGAAAGGGAACTCTTCCGCCTGCTGATATCTGTTTCAGGGGTCGGGCCAAACACGGCGAGGCTGCTGCTTTCATCCCTGAATACAGCTGAATTGAAAGAGGCCATTGTAATGGGCAAGGTCGGCGTCCTGAAATCTGTCAAAGGTATCGGGGAGAAATCGGCACAACGGATCATCGTCGATCTGAAAGATAAATTGGATAAAGGTACAGCGTGGACCCAAAAAGTTGATTTTTCACACAATACTATCAGGGAACAGTCGTTATCAGGATTAGTAATTTTAGGGTTTCCCAGGAAAGTGGCCGAAAAAGCCGTGGACGAGGTGATCAAAGAATTTCGGCAGCCTGCTGATCAGGAAAATGAAGCGGCCGTCTTAAGTGTTGAACGATTGATAAAAGAAGCCCTGAAAAGGCTTTAATTAAAAGATATAGATTTAAAAGACTGACTTTAAATTGAAAACTTCCCCGAAGTTTTCAATTTTGTTTAGAAAAGGGCCAAAAATCAGGAAATTCCTTGCGGAGAGTATTGAGAAATATTTTTACTATTAGCCTGATCTTCCTGATCTTCCTGCTTTCGTGGAAAATTCCGGCGAATGTAGGTGACAGAAAGGTTGATGCATTTTATCTGTCATGGTACTCACCCCCGGATACCACGGAAGGAGGTGACACATCTGTGATACTCCCTTTCCCGGCACCCGTGCAGGATGATTACCTGATGTATATGCCTGAAGATACAAACGGGCTTTACCTGCGCCCGCCAAAAAACCTCAGTACCGAGATAGAATACGACCCTGAATCCAACCAGTATTATTTTCAGAATAAGGTCGGTAAACTCGATTACCGGAATCCCACTTATATGTCGTTCGATGAGTACCAGGAATTTGACCTGGACAGGTCGATCAAGCAATACTGGCGCGAACGGTCGATGACAAGCAGCAGCCTTTCACGCGACGGGATCATTCCCAGCATTTATATTGGCGGTGAGGTCTTTGACCGGATATTCGGAAGCAACACCATCGACATCAGGCCCCAGGGATCTGCCGAACTTACTTTTGGCGTTCTGGCCAATAAACGTGAGGATCCTACCCTCAATGTGAGCCAGCAGAAGACGGTCAATTTCGACTTCGAGCAGAATATCCAGATGAATGTCCAGGCGAAAATCGGGGATAAAATCCAATTCAACACCAATTTCAATACCGAAGCCATCTTCGATTTTGAGAATAAGCTAAAGTTGAATTACGAAGGCAAGGAAGATGAGATCATCAAACTGATCGAAGCAGGGAATGTATCTATGCCGCTGAGCACGACCCTGATCACCGGTACGCAGAGCCTGTTTGGATTCAAGGCGAAACTTCAGTTTGGCAAAACGACAGTCACCGGTTTATTTTCCGAGCAGGAAAGCCAGAGTTCAACCGTGGTCGTCGAAGATGGTGCGCAAACCAATAAATTCCTGCTGAAAGCAACCGATTATGAAGAAAACAAGCATTTCTTCCTATCCCACCTGTTCCGGGAAAGTTATGACCATGCTCTCGCCGAGCTACCCATCATCACTTCAGATGTCAACATCACCCGCATTGAAGTCTGGGTAACCAATATCGGGCCTGCTGTTCAGCAAAACCGCAACCTGATCACCTTCCAGGATCTCGGTGAATACAGCAGGATACACAGCCCTTATATTCATCCGACTTTTGGCGTGCCTTACCCGGCAAACAATTCCAATGACCTGTTAACCCAGCTGGATGTAAACCAGCTCCGCAACCTGAACACGGTTGGCAATTACCTGAGCGGCGACCCTTTCGGGCATCGGAGGTTCAGGGTATCTTACCGCGGGCGAAGATTTTGAAAAAATTGAAAGTGCAAGAAAACTGGAGTCTTCCGAATACTCTTTGAATACCAAGCTGGGTTTTATTTCTCTTTATACGACACTGAATTCCGACCAGTCGCTCGCTGTCGCTTTCCAATACACAGTTATTGGTATCGACAGTGTGTTCCAGGTCGGCGAGTTTTCTGACCAGTCAGCCAATACAGCCAACTGCCTGGTTGTTAAAATGGTGAAGAGCAGCTCGCTGAGCACCCAGGTGCCCATGTGGGACCTGATGATGAAAAACGTATATTCTATCGGCGCATACAGGGTCAGCCGCGACCGTTTCATCCTCAATATACTTTATTCAGGTAACGAGAATGGCGTCCCTACTGGTTATTTTACCGAAGGCCCTGAAGAGATCAAAGGCCTTCCGCTGATCCAGGTCTTCAACCTGGATAACCTCGACCAGCTTATGAATCCGCCTGCCGATGGTTTGTTCGATTTTATCGATAACGCGGCTACGCAGGGAGGTACCATGAATTCCTCCAACGGGCGCATGTATTTTACTACGATTGAACCATTTGGCAAAGATATCAGGGACAAATTCGGGACTGAATACCAGGACCTGGCTGAAAAGTATGCTTTCGATACCCTTTACCGGGCCACCAAAACAATAGCTGAACAGCAAACGGAGAAGAACAAGTATCTCCTGGAGGGCTTTTATACCTCTGAATCAGGGGCGGAAATTGACCTGAACGCTTTCAACATTCCCCGTGGATCGGTAAAAGTAACGGCAGGCGGAAGAACGCTTACAGAGAATGTCGAATATACAGTCGATTATACATTGGGCAGGGTCAGGATCATCAACGAAGGCATTTTAAATTCCGGCCTGCCTATCAATATTACCACTGAAAACCAGGCCATGTTCAGTGTCCAGAAAAAAAGGCTGATGGGATTGAGGGTCGATCACCAGTTAAGTAAGGATATCCGGTTTGGTGGTACCCTTATGAATCTCACGGAAAGGCCGCTGACACAAAAAGTGGATTATGGCAATGATCCCATCTCCAATACCGTCTGGGGACTAGATGGAAGCTACCAGGGCGAATCGCGCCTTATCACCAGCATCGTCGACAAATTGCCCGGCATCGATACTAAAAAACCTTCCAAGGTGAATGTCGAAGGGGAATTTGCCAGCTTTATCCCGGGCCATTCCAATGCCATCGGCAGAAGCGGCATTGTGTATATCGATGATTTTGAAGGAGCCAAATCAACGATAGACCTCCGGAATGTGGGGACATGGTTCCTGGCAAGCACTCCGCAGGGACAACCCGATCTTTTCCCGGAAGCTAATTCCAACTCCAGGGAATATGGATTCAACAGGGCGAAAACGGCCTGGTATACGATCGATCCTTTGTTTTATGACCGGAACAACAACCTGAGGCCCCCAAACATTGCAAAAGATGAACTTGTCCAAACATACTGTCAGGGAAGTCCTGGAAACAGAGGTTTTCCCGAATAAGGAAATCCCGAATGGCATCCCGACCAATATCCCGGTCTTCAATATTGCTTTCTATCCTTCTGAAAGAGGGCCTTACAATTATGATGTGGAAGGTTTAGCCGGCATATCTGACGGGATTGATGGCAATGGATTGCTTAATAATCCTGATACCCGTTGGGGCGGGATCATGCGAAAGATTGAATCGACAGACTTTGAGGCCACCAATGTTGAATACATTGAGTTCTGGCTGATGGACCCGTTTAACAGCGATGCGGAACCTGGATAATTCCGGGAAACTTTATATCAACCTCGGCGATATTTCAGAAGATATTTTAAAAGATTCGCGTAAATTCTTTGAAAATGGGCTTCCCAAATCAGAACTGGTTACCGATGTTGATACCACCATGTGGGGAAGGGTCCCGACCCTGCAGAACCTTGTCGAATCCTTTGATAATGATTTAGCCTCAAGGCCTTTCCAGGATGTGGGTTACGACGGGCTCAGGAATGAGGATGAATTGACTTTTTTTGCCGATCCTTACGTTGAAAGGATCCAGCAAATATACGGTCCGGCTTCAATAGCTTATTTTAATGCATTGCAGGACCCGTCGGGAGATGATTATCATTATTTCCGCGGATCGGATTATGATGCCGAAGACCAGTACAGCAGCATCCTGGAAAGATATAAAAAGTACAACGGACCTGATGGCAACTCGCCCACCGATGAGCAAAATCCTGAAGAATACCCGACATCAGCCACGGTCAACCCCAATGTCGAAGACTTGAACCGCGACAATACCCTTAGCGAGGCAGAAAGGTATTTCCAGTATATGATCGACCTTGATCCGGCAAAAATGAAGGTCGGGGAGAATTACATCACCGATATCCGAAATGCCCAGGGTGTCCCACTGGCTGACGGTTCTAAAGGTGAAGTAATCTGGTACCAGTTTAAGGTGCCTGTCGCCCAGCCCAACCGCGTGGTAGGAAATATCAGCGATTTTAAATCCATCCGCTTCCTCAGGATGTTCGTCAACGGATTCGAAAAACCGGTGGCCCTTCGGTTTGCCACCCTGGAGCTGGTGAGGGGGGAATGGAGGAGATATAAAGGCGACCTGCTTGCTTCCGGTGAATATATCCCTGATGATATCCAGAGCCTGACCAGTTTTGATATTTTCAGTGTAAACATCGAAGAAAACGGCCGCAGGCAGCCTGTCCCGTATGTTATTCCGCCCGGGATCGAACGGGAAGCAAAATATAGGGACAACCACCCTGGTCAGGCTGAATGAGCAATCTATGGTGCTGAAAGTCTGTGACCTGCTCGACGGGGATGCCAAGGCAGCCTACAAAACCACCGATTTCGATTTCCGCCAGTATAAAAACCTTGAAATGTTCGTACATGCAGAAAAATCAAGGGAAGAAGAGGAACTTAATTATGGTGACCTGACTGTATTCATCAGGATCGGTTCTGACTTTACGGAGAACTATTATGAGTATGAAGTCCCCCTCACTTTCACCCCCTGGTATACATCGGCAACCAACGCAGAGGCTATCTGGCCGGAGCCGAACAGGTTTAATATCGACCTGCAAAACCTTGTCCAGGCAAAGCTTGATCGTGACATTGCCGCCCGCACAGGGGCCGGGGGCGTTTCAGTCAATTTCCCCTACGTCACCTATGACGGGTTCAATAAGATCACGATCCTGGGTGTTCCTGCCATCAGCGACGTGATGGCTATTATGGTCGGTATACGGAACCCTAAACGGCAAACAGTTGATAGCGAAGATGACGGGCTTCCCAAATGTGCCGAAGTCTGGATCAATGAATTACGGCTTACGGGCTTTAATGATAAGGCAGGCTATGCCGGGTTACTCAGGGTGAATTCAGAGCTTGGGGATCTTGGACAGGTCGTGTTTTCAGGGATGTACAGCTCACCAAATTTCGGCAGCCTGGAGCAAAAAATCAATGATACCCAGCGGGAATCACTTTTTCAATGGGATGTTGCCTCTGATCTGAATCTTGGAAAATTCCTCCCGGATGAGGCAGGTGTGAGGGTACCCATGCATATCGACTATTCCCAGACGATTTCAACACCGGAGTATGACCCCCTCAGCCCTGACCTGAAACTGAAAGATGAACTGGAATCCTATGATGCCCAGGATAAATCTGATTCAATCCGCAACATTGTCCAGGACTTTACCGACCGGTTCAATATCAATTTCATGAATGTCAGGAAAGACAGGGTTGGTGCAAAAAAGAAACCGCAGTTCTATGATATCGAGAATTTCAGTGTTAGTTATGCCTATTCACTTATTAACCAGAGAAATATCGATATTGAATATGACAAGAAAAAAACCCATAACAGTGGATTGGGATATAACTTCAATATCACTCCCAAAAACATAAAGCCTTTCCAGAATATAGGCTTCATTGCAAATACGGAAGCCCTGAAACTCATCCGCGACTTTAATTTTTATTATTTGCCCAAGCAGTTCGGTTTCAGGACTGAAATGGTCAAAGAGGAAGCAGAACAAAAACTCAGGAATAAAAGTGCCGGCTTGATCCTCTTACGGCCAACCTATGCCAGGAAATGGGACTGGAACAGGTTTTATGACCTGAAATTTGACCTGGCCACCAGTCTTACCGTTCAATACCGGGCTACCGTCAATTCATTTATCAGGCAGGCTGCCGGATCAACGGATCCTAATTCCCCCTGGTATGACGAGGCCGGTGCAGATACGATCGATATTGGCAACCAGCTGGCCCAGGGAGGTCTCAGGCGGAATTATATGCAATCGTTGGATGTTAACTACAGGATTCCAATAGATAAATTGCCATTGCTCGACTGGGTTACGGCACAGGTATCCTATGGCTCAATATACAACTGGGTTGCGTCCCCCTTGTCCGTTCAAAGCCGGTTGGGCAATACGATCGAAAATTCCAGGACCGTCCAGCTTACCGGGACTGTCGACCTGACCAAGCTATATGGCAAAATACCTTATCTGGGTGCCCTTAATCAATCGGGTGCCAAAAATGCCCCGAAAGGGAGGCCGGGAACGGTTCCTTTGGAATTGGAACCCGAAGAAAAAGATAGTCTTGACAAGCCTAATTATCTTAAGATCATAGGGGATGAGTTCCTGAAGCTGCTGATGGCAGTGAAGAGGGGAAACATTACATATTCTGAGGGTTCCGGGACCTTAATCCCCGGGTTTATGCCCTCACCGCAGGCTTTAGGGGTAAATTGGGACGAACAACGCGCCGGGTCTCGGGTTTGCTTTCGGAAGCCAGAAAGATATCCATGTCAAAGCAGGCGAAGAAGGCTGGCTTACACGGGATACTTTGTTAAACCAGGCATATGCAACAAAATATACCACTAACCTGAGTGCAAGGTTATCGGTTGAACCTTTTCCAGGGTTTAAAATTGAATTGAATGCCGACCGGACTTATGCACAGAACCATACTGAATTTTTCCGCGCCGATTCAAGCGGTGCTTTTCCTGAAGAGGGTTTTTCACCGAAAGATGCCGGTAGTTTCAGCATGTCCTATATTACCTGGGGTACTGCTTTCGGAGTAGATTATGACACCGCATACTCGGCTTCGTTTGAAAAAATGAAGGATTACAGGTTAGACATTGCTAACAGGCTTGCGGGAGAAAATCCCAATTCAGTCGGCACTGTTTATGATTCAGTGACCCAGCAGTATTACCCGACAGGTTATGGCCCGACTTCGCAGGATGTCCTGATCCCGTCATTCCTGGCAGCCTATGGCAACAGGAGCACTAGTAGATGTATACCTGGGTTATTTCCCGAAGATACCCCTGCCCAACTGGAGGGTGACTTATGATGGTCTGACCAAGATACCCTTCCTGGCGAAAATATTTAAATCAGCTACGCTTTCTCATGCTTACCGGTCGATTTATACGATCAGCTCGTTCCAATCAAACCTGTATTATGGTGAAACAGATGGAAAAGCATCCGAACTTTACCAGGCCTCCAATTCTTACTTCCCGGAGTATGACCTCACCCAGGTAACACTATCCAGGAGCAGTTTGCCCCCTTGTTCGGTATTGACATGACCTGGAATAACAGCCTGCTCACCCGTTTCGAATATAAGAAATCGAGAACACTTACATTCAGCATGAGCACACAAACAATTGACCGACCTGAACACTGACGAGTATATTATTGGCCTGGGTTACAGGATAAAAGACGTTTCTTTCACCGTCAGCTCCATGGGCGGGGGTGGTCAAAAAACACAGATCAAAAGCGACCTGGATATCAAGATCGATTTTTCGGTCAGGAATAACCGGACTGTCCTGCGCCGCATTGACCAGGACATCGACCAGGTTTCTGCAGGTCAGCGGGTCATGTCGATCAATTCCTCAATCGATTATATGCTAAGTAAAAGTGTGACAATCAGATTATTCTTTGATAAGATCATCAATAATCCTTTTGTTTCCAATCAATACCGGAATTCGACAACAAAAGGCGGTATTTCGATCCGCTTTTCACTGGCGCAATAGTTAATGAGTAATTTTATATACATGGAACGATTCTAAAATAGTACAATTATGGTTCTATTTTATAAAATCAATTAATTTTGATCCGTTAATTCTATAAAAAATATTACGATGAATATTCCTGGAAATCTTAAGTACACCAAGGATCACGAATGGTTAAAACTGGAAGGCGATACAGCGCTTGTCGGCATTACTGACTTTCGCTCAGAGCGAGTTAGGCGATATTGTTTTTATAGAAGTTGAAACTATCGGGGAAAACCTTGACAAAGAAGAAACATTTGGAACCATTGAAGCCGTTAAAACGGTTTCCGATATGTTCATGCCGGTTTCCGGCGAAGTGATCGAGTTTAATGAAGGCCTGGCAGAGAAGCCTGAAAAAGTTAACCAGGACCCTTACGGGGAAGGCTGGATAGTGAAGATCAGGGTTTCGGAAAAATCACAGGTAGATGAATTGCTGGATGCGGCAAAATACAAAGAATTGGTGGGGGCCTGAAAAATCTTCAATTGGTACAATATTTGAAGTATTTACGGTGTTAAAACCGTTGAAATTAAATTATGCTTAATTTTACAATCTGATTCCATTTTTATCACCTTAAAATATTTATGCCATGGAACTGAAGAAATCACCAAAAGCTGACCTGGAAAGCAAAAAGGTCATTTTCACTGAAATCGGCCTGATTATAGGACTGGCTCTCATGCTGGTGGCTTTCGAATGGAAAACCTATGATAAAATCGTTATGGAAGTGGCTTCAAGGCAGGCAGAAGATGTGGCCGAAGAAATCATTCCTATTACCGAGCAGAAGATTAAACCACCACCACCGGCGCCTGTGCAGCAGGTTGTAAAAATCAACATCGTAGAAGATGATGTCGAAGTGGATGATAATATTGACATTGACGTGGAGGCTGACCAGAATACCGAAGTGCAGGAATACATAGCCCCGGTAGTTGAAGAAGAAGAGTCGGCCGAAGAGGCACAGATATTCATGGTTGTTGAATCGATGCCCGCATTTCCCGGAGGTGAAGCTGCACTTTACAAATATCTTGCGGAAAATATCAAATATCCGCAAATGGCCAAGGAAAGCGGGATCCAGGGACGGGTATTCGTGACTTTCGTGGTTGAAAAGAACGGATCCGTTACCGATGTCCGCGTTCTCAGGGGTATTGGCGGAGGATGCGATGAAGAAGCCATCCGGGTGGTTAAAGGAATGCCGCAGTGGACACCGGGCAAGCAGCGTGGTAAAGCTGTCCGCGTCCAGTATAACCTGCCGGTTAAATTTACTTTGCAGTAAAATTTCAAAAATATTCTTTTGAAAAGGCTGTCTTTTTTTAAAGATGGCCTTTTTTATTGGCCGGCCCCTACCCCCTTCCCCTCCCCCAATTGGGGGAGGGGTTAGGGGAAGGGGCAGCCGACTGCCGGTTTATTAGGGTTAATGTTTATATTTGCAGTTTGATAAAAAAATGCCGAACCTGAAAAATAGGATCAAACGTTTATCAAAGGGGTACCTGAAAGAGATTACCCTTATGCGAAGGCACCTGCATTCTCATCCTGAATTATCAACCAAAGAAGTTCAGACTGCCGCTTTTATTTCAAATCAGCTGACTGCCTGGGGCATTGAACACCAGCCCGGCATTGCCGGACATGGTATAGTTGGTATAATTCGGGGAACTAAGCCCGGCGATAAGGTAATAGCCCTCCGGGCAGATATGGATGCGCTTCCGGTACTTGAGGCCAATAAAGTTCCCTATGCTTCAAAAAATCCGGGTATCATGCACGCATGCGGGCATGATGTCCACATGGCCTCTCTCCTGGGAACCGCCAGGATCCTCAAATCCCTTGAAGATGAGATCTGCGGGACGGTCAAACTTATTTTCCAGCCTTCCGAGGAAAAGTATCCCGGTGGCGCACTGCCTATGATCAGGGCTGGCGTCCTGGAAAATCCCAGGCCGGGTTTCATCCTGGGCCAGCATGTCTACCCTGAGCTGGAAGCGGGAAAAATTGGGCTGAGAAGCGGCAAATACATGGCATCCACTGATGAGGTCCATCTTACCATAAAAGGAAAAGGGGGGCATGCCGCCATCCCGCACAAACTTATCGACCCCGTTATCATCACCGCACATATTATCCTGGCCCTTCAACAGGTAGTGAGCAGGAATGCCCAGCCAACAACACCATCCGTGCTTTCATTTGGTCGTATCATAGCCGATGGCCAGGCTAATATCATCCCGGATGAAGTAAAGGTTTCAGGTACTATGCGCACTTTCGACGAAGCATGGCGCCTTGAGATGCAAAAAAGGATCTTTGCAATTTCAACGTCAATAGCAGAAGGCATGGGAGGCATTTGCGACGTGGATATCCATAAAGGATACCCTTTTGTTTATAATGATCCCGGCTTGACCGCCAAGGTAAAGGGACACGCAGAAGAGTATCTGGGGAAAGAAAATGTGGTGGAACTGGAAATGCGGATGACTGCGGAAGACTTTTCCTATTTTGCACAGGAAATCCCGGGATGTTTTTATCGTCTCGGGGTAATGAATGAATCACTGGGCATCACATCCAATCTTCATACCTCAACTTTTGATGTCGATGAAACAAGCCTGGAAACCGGAATGGGAATGATGTCATGGATTGTTGTTAATGAATTATTGTAACTTCGAATTATATATTATTTTTGGTAATAATTAAAGATAACGTCTAATTAAAATCTTTGAAACATGAGAAAGTTAATGTTGATGGTGGCCATTATCGTTTTTACGGGAATGACTGGTTTTACGCAGGTGTTTGAAAAAGGATCCCAGGTAGTTAATGTGGGCATTGGTGTTGGGAACACAGCTTATTTTGGCTCTTATTATTCCGGATTCTTACCATCTTTTTCAGGTTCCTATGAATATGGGATCGTGGAAATTCCTATGGGTTCTGAGCTTACTGGTGTAGTTAGTGCTGGTGGATATCTTGGATGGAGCACTTCAAAGTATGATTATGGTTGGGATGATGTTTATTATCGCTATTATAATTTTATTATCGCAGCCAGGGCAAATTATCATTTCATTTTTCATGATAAGCTGGATACATACGCCGGCGTCTGGTTTGGCGCAGATATAGTAGGTGGTGGATGGAAAGGTGACGGGAACCATCCGGACGACGATGATTGGGATGCAGCAAGCACAGGTCCTGCAGGTGGTGTATATGTTGGCGCCAGATGGTATTTCAATGATAATTTTGCAGTTTATTCCGAACTGGGTTACTTGATTTCCATCTTTAATGTCGGCGTATCACTCAAAATCAAGTAAGATAAAAATTATTCTCAAACGAAGATGGTGTCTTAAAAGTTGGGACAGCCTCCTTTTTTTGGTGCTCCGACGGATGAATCCGTCGGTTCTATTTATGTTACAAAATTGGAACCGACGGCTTTAGTCGTTGGACTACAACAATATAGAGGTAACTCAGACTTTTGATACATTCCCTCTTTATTCAAATATGAACGTAAACGGAATTGATTACCGGACTGTCTGGATGGAAGGAAGGTCTGTCTTCATGATCGAACAAAACCTTCTTCCGTTTGATTTCAGGATTTTCGAATCTGAAAATTACCTCGATACCTGCCAGTGTATCCGAACCATGATGATCAGGGGTGCCGGTGCCATCGGGGCCGCAGCTGGTTATGCCATGGCCCAGGCGTCCCTGGAAGCGCCCTCCGGATCCGGGGAATCTTTCCTTTCCAATGCAAGGAAAGATATTGAATCGACCCGGCCTACTGCCAGGAACCTGTTTTATGCCGTCGAAAGGGTGTATAATGCAGCACTAATATCAGCAGAGCAGGCTGTTTCCGAAGCGAAAAAGATAGCCGATGAAGACGCCCTGGCATCTCAAAAAATAGGGGAATATGGCAATACGTTGATCCACGATGGTTGTCGCATTGCCACTCATTGCAATGCCGGCTGGCTGGCCTTTGTGGACTATGGCACCGCTCTTTCACCTGTCTACAGGGGCCACATGGAAGGCAAAAACATATTTGTGTATGTGGATGAAACCCGGCCACGCAGCCAGGGTGCCAGGCTGACGGCATGGGAATTGCATAACGCCGGGGTACAGCATGCGATTATCCCTGATAATGCTACGGCCTGGTATATGTCGCAGGGAAAGATAGACCTGATGATTGTCGGTGCCGACAGGATCGCGGCTAACGGTGATACGGCCAATAAGATAGGCACACTGGAAAAAGCCATTGCTGCCAGGCACTTCAATATACCTTTTTACATTGCAGCACCTTCATCGACATTCGACATGGATTGCCCTGACGGTAACCATATCATCATTGAAGAGCGTGATCCTGATGAAGTCCTTTACCAGGAAGGAGTAACGAAAGAAGGAAGGAAAGAAAGGATACTGGTTTGCTCACCAGGCTCAACAGCCCTGAACCCGGCATTTGACGTAACCCCTGCCGGGCTGATAACCGGATTTATAACGGAAAAGGGAATCATTCTGAGTGCTGAGTTCTGAGCACTCAACACTCATTTATTTCTTTCCGTAGTGTAAATCACAAGTTGCTCCAAAGATTCCCTTGCTTCGCTTTCAGGCATGGTTTGCAGCATATCAAGGGCTTTCTGGCGATACTCCAGCATTTTATTGCGGGCATAACTGATCCCGCCGCTGTGATTCACCTGGTCGATGATCTCTGCAACCCGCACCGGGTCGTCGTGATGGTTTTTGATGATACGGATGGTGCGCCTTTTTTCGCCAGGCGCCAGCTGGCTGAGCATATAAATAAGGGGCAGCGTCATTTTCTGCTCCTTGATGTCGATACCGTTTGGCTTTCCGGTCCTGTTGCCCGATTCGAAATCGAACAGGTCGTCCTTGATCTGGAAAGAGATGCCCACATATTCCCCGAATGTTTTCATATGCCTGGTCATTTCTTCGGATGAGCCGACAGAAGCTGCCCCGCAAGCACAACAGGAGGAGATAAGCGACGCTGTTTTTTTCCTTATGATCTCAAAATAAATTTCTTCGCTGATATCCAGCCGTCGGGCTTTTTCAATCTGCAATAATTCCCCTTCGCTCATCTCTCTCACGGCCCCGGAAACAATCTTCAAAAGATGGAAATCATTCCCGTCAATCGAAAGGAGCAGACCCCTTGAAAGCAGGTAGTCACCGACCAGGACGGCAATCTTGTTTTTCCACAGGGCATTGATCGAGAAAAACCCCCGCCGCTCATTGGAATCATCAACCACATCATCATGGACCAGCGTGGCCGTATGCAGAAGCTCGATCATCGAAGCGGCACGGTAAGTCGACTCGTTGATCTCGCCGCACATCTTCGCCGTGAGAAAAACAAACATGGGACGGATTTGCTTACCCTTACGTTTATAAATGTAATTGGTGATAGTATAAAGGAGCGGCACGGAGCTCTTCATTGAGCTCCGGAACTTCTTTTCGAATTCCTGCAGGTTGACCTGAACGGGCTTTTTTATCTCTTCCAAAGTACTCATAAGATGCCCTGTAAGGGTTCAAAAATAATACAAATATGAAGACAACAGGAGAAATGAACATCTCCCTTAATTGTTTAACTTTGTTGATGAAAGGATAATTAATTTTAGGAGAAGGCTTTATGTCATTTCTATTCCATGACGTTGTTTTCGGGCCGGTAAAAAGCCGGCGGCTGGGCGTGTCTCTTGGGATTAACCTTTTACCCGTCGAAGCTAAGTATTGCACTTTTAATTGTGTTTATTGCGAGTGTGGCTGGACCCATGAAAAAATCCAGGGAGAAAAAAAACTCCCGACCCGTGAGATGGTCAGGGAACGGCTGGAAGATAAGCTGAAGTCGATGCTTGAATCGGGTATGCATCCTGACGCGATCACTTTTGCAGGAAATGGGGAGCCGACTATTCATCCTGCTTTTCCTGAAATATTGGAAGATACGATACACCTTAAGGATAAGTATTTCCCGGAAGCTAAAGTCTCGGTGCTTTCAAATGCTTCTACGCTTGATAAGCCGGCGATCTTCCAAGCACTGAAAAGAACCGGGAACAGTATGCTCAAACTGGATGCCGGCACGGAACAGATGTTCAGGCTCATAAACGGGCCTCGTTCCGGGATAACGCTTCATTCTATCGTTGAAAAACTTAAAGAATTTAACGGGGAACTGATCATTCAGTCTTTATTCCTGAGAGGGAGCATTGACGGAAAATTGATTGATAATACGGCCGAACCTGAAATCTCACGATGGCTGGAACATATCAAGGCCATCAACCCGAAATACGTGATGATTTATCCCATTGACAGGGAGACGCCGCTTCAAACGCTTGAAAAAATTTCATTTGCCGGGTTGGTCAGTATAGCCGACCGGGTTGAAAAATCAGGTATTAAAGCTCAAGTATATTACTGAGATGAACAATTACGATATTAAGATTTTAATGGCTTTCGGGGAATCGATCCGTGGGAATGACAAGATCTATACCTGGTTGCTTAAGAATGGTTACCCTGAGCTGGCGGCACTTTCAAGTGCGATCCGCGGTTCTGATGATGCCGTCCAATGGTTACTTAAAAACCACTATCCTCACCTGGCAGCGCTCGACTCAGCCATCGACAATTCCGTAAAAGCCTACGAGTGGCTGAATAAAAATGATTTCCACTTACTCATGGTTTTCGCCGACGCCTGCCATGATAAACCGGAAGCAATTGCATGGCTGAGAAAAAATGACCTGGATATCTTCATCCACCTGGCCATCATCATAAGGAAATTCAGGGATGAGCAAACATTCGATTACCATAAACTGCACTTTTAACAGTTTCAATCTTCAATCTTCAACCTTCAACCTTCAATCTTCAATCTTCAATCTTCAATCTTCGTATTTGTACCCAACCCCCTTTATTGTCTTAATATTCGGGGTTACAAGTTTTTCCCTGATCTTGCGCACATGAACATCTATCGTCCTGTCGCCAACGATGACATCGTCACCCCATATATTGGATAGGATCTCTTCACGCGTGAAAACCTTATTGGGTTTTGAAACCAGGAGGCTGAGGAGTTCAAATTCTTTCCTGGGCAACTGGAATTCCCGGCCATCTTTGACGACCACATATTTTTCACGATCTATGGAGAACTCTTTTAATTCGGCAATATGACCGGCACTTTCCCCGGGTTCTTCTTTATACCGCCTGAGCAGTGCCTTGACCCGGCTTACCAGGACTCTTGGTTTTACAGGTTTGGACACATAATCATCTGCACCGGCTTCGAAACCCGCGATCTGGGAATAATCTTCTCCGCGGGCAGTCAGGAAGACAACGATCGTGTTCTTCAATTCCGGGACCTGGCGGATCTCACGACAGGTCTCAATTCCATCCATCTCAGGCATCATTACGTCCAGGATGATCAGTTGTGGCACGACGGCTTTGGCTTTAGCCAGGCCATCTTTTCCATTATTGCAGGTATGAACTTCATAACCTTCTTTTCGAAGGTTATAACCTATGAATTCCAGGATGTCCGGCTCATCATCCACTAAAAGTATTTTGTTTGGTTCCATCTTTTTTGTTATAATGGCTTGGATCAGAATCATTCGCTTAGCGACGAAGGTAATAAATTATCTGAGATGTTATAGCCTGATATACTACCTGGTCTGTCTAATTTTACGATCTTTGACGGGAATTTTAATTAATGATAGTGATGATGCAGGAAACAAGGTTTATTATATTTATGTTAACTTTTATCGCGGCAACCTTTTCGGTCAAAAGCCAGCAGTTTAACGGCGGGTTCATGGCGGGAGTGGCAGGGACCCAGGTGGCGGGTGATACATATAGTGGTTTCAATAAGGCCGGAATATTTGCAGGGGGATTTGTAAACCTGCAAATCAGCAAGCATTCGGCGTTTCAGATGGAGCTGGAGTATTTCCAGAAAGGCAGCCGAAAAAATCCTGATGCTGAAAACAATGACTATGATCAATATATTTTCCGGGTAAATTACGTGGAATTGCCTGTACTATACCAGTATATCATTAATCAGCGGTTCAGGCTGGAAGCCGGTCCTTCATTGGGATTTCTGATAAACTATTACGAAGAAAAGAACGAAGAGGAGATTAAAGATGGGAATCCCGCGGCAAAGGTGACTTTTCAGATCAATGCCGGGTTATATATCAATATCACCGATCACCTGATGTTCAATATCCGCACGAATAATTCACTGCTGAACATACGCAGTGATAACGCCACGGGAGATGTCATACGAATTTTCCCGGGAAACTACGGCCAGTTCAACGATTGCCTCGTGATGAGCCTGTTTTACCAGTTCAAACCAGGCTGGTAAACTGATTTTTTCAGGGAACGAAAACTTTCTTATTGCAAACTGTTGTCGGGGAGATCACGCGAACAAAATAAATTCCCGTGCGGCCAACTTGAATTTCGCTCAACGGTGGCCCTTCATAACAAACCATCCCGGCAAGATTGCTTACCTGTATTTGATTTACGCCTGCAGGCATATCCATGAAGAAGATCCTCCTGTGATCTGCGGTTAACCTGGAACACTCTACATTACTGATGGATTCATTTATCCCGACAAAGACCGTTACATCAATGGTATCTGAATCCACACCGCAATAATTCGAAACGATCACATCATATGTCCCTGTTAAGCTGACCGGCAGGGTTTGGGTCGTTGCCCCCGTTGACCAGAGATATTCGGAGCCAGGGTTACCTGCATCCAGTATTAATGTCTGGCCCTGAAGGATCGTAGAATCATTTCCCAGGAAGACGTAAGGTTCGTAAAAGACGGCCACGCTTTTTAAGGCCGGATTGCCTGTGCCGCAATCACTGACAGCCCGCACTTCGATCAACCGTTCGCCCCATTCAGACCAGGCAACTTCCAGGGTGGTTGTCGTCGACGGTTGCAGTGCACCATCGATACGCCATTCGCAAGATTCGCCGGGACCAACTGATGTTGTATAGGTGCTAGTGTTGCCCGTACAGGATTCTGCCGGCCCCTGGATAGGTGAAGGCGGTGCAGGGGCATTTCCCTGCGCTGTAACATCAAGTGTTTGTGGTTGGCTTACACCGCAAGAATTATATACAATGACCTCAAACTCGTAAACGCCGGTTTCACCAAAGGTGTATGAAATTTCAGGCGAGTAGCCGGGTTGGATGACACCATTTACCTTCCATTCACACGAGTCATATGGCCCTGCTGTTGTTGAATAGGTATGGTAAGTATACTCGCAGACCGGGTTATCACCGGAAATAGGCATAGGCTGGGGAGTTTCGGAAACCAGGACAGTTATGGTCACAGGGTCGGATATCTGTCCGTTTGAGCAAAGGAAGACTACAGAGACCTCGTGCATCCCGGATAGGCTCCAGGTTATGATGAAAGGAGATGAGGAACCGGGCTGAACCGAACCATTAACATACCATTGGCAGGAACATGCGACGGGCACATCGATGTAATATGCAGAAGTGTCTCCAACACAGGAAGAAGAAGGCCCTGAAAGCTGATTTGGTGAACCGTTGGGAGGTGGAGGAATAGTATCAGGAGGAGTTATCAGATACATGGAATAATAATTAAAGCCTCCTGCATGGAGGGAAAAGAGAAGGCAGCCAATAAGAATGATCAAGGATGACCGCATGCTTTTAATATTGTTTTCCGTAGTACGACTATAGTCGTACTACGACTTTTTATAACTCAAACATTATCAATCTATTCCAGAGTGCGAAAATATTTATTTTTTGGGACTAAAGACCGATGTTTTTCAGAAATAAAATGTTTCTTTTCAAACCTTTAAATTTAGTCCTGCTAACTGCCGATTCTCTGAAAATTTCGTTGAACCTTTCTTCTGTTAGTTCTTCCCATTTCTCTTTATCCATTTCCTGCAGTCCGGTAAGTGTTTTGAAGTAATCTTCGTTATGTGGTAAAGCTTTTCTGTTCCAGGGGCAGACATCCTGGCAAATATCGCAACCGAAAATCCAGTCCTGGAAGTTTTCTTTATCTTCCTGTGGCAGTTCACCCCGAAATTCAATCGTGCAGTAAGAGATGCATTTATTCGCA
Organism: uncultured Bacteroidales bacterium; assembly: GCA_963701785.1. Lineage (GTDB taxonomy): Bacteria > Bacteroidota > Bacteroidia > Bacteroidales > JAGOPY01 > JAGOPY01. The sequence continues at coordinate 513,474 of CAVPBC010000004.1, forward strand.
TCGAGCAATCGGGGTGCAAAGATAGCCCCGGTCGGGCAGGCTTCTATGCATCGGTTGCATCCCCCGCATAAATCATTGATTTGATGGTTATCATACTCTAGCTCAAGGTCGGTGATAATCTCTCCGATGAATACGAAGGATCCCAGTTTTGGATGGATCAGGCAGGTGTTCTTTCCTATCCAGCCCAGGCCGGCCCTTTCAGCCCAGGCTTTATCCATTACCGGCGCTGAATCGGTGAAGGAACGGGACTGGAAATCGCCAAAACGTTCCTTGATTTCTCCAGTAAACCGGTTCAGTTTGTCCCGGATAACCAGGTGGTAATCTTTGCCGTAAGCGTATTTGGCGATTTTGTAATTGTTATTTTCCGGGAGCTTTTTTTCGGGGAAGTAATTCAGTAACACGGAAATGACAGACCTGGCGCCCGGCAGCAATAACCGCGGATCAAGCCTTTTTTCGCGGTTCCGGGACATGTAGAGCATATCGCCATGATATCCCTTCAGGAGCCAATGATTTAACCTGTCAGCGTCTTGTTCCAGGTATGTGGCTTCAGCAATGCCGCAGGCTGAGAAGCCGAGGGCCCCGGCTCTTGATTTGATCCACTGTGAGATTTCATGATGGTCCGCGGTTTCCAATCAGTGTTTTATAAAGATTTAATATGATCGGGAAGACTAATCAGAATAATTTGTCCTGTTTCGGAAGCAGGCTCTTACCCAGGTGCCGGTATGCCAGTTCGGTCACTTCCCTTCCCCGGGAGGTCCGCATCAGGTAACCTTCCTGGATCAGGAATGGCTCGTAGACCTCTTCGATCGTACCGGCCTCTTCCCCGACGGCTGTGGCGATGGTATTGATCCCCACCGGCCCTCCCTTGAATTTCTCGATAATGGTGGTCAAGATCCGGTTATCCATCTCGTCCAGCCCGTGCAGGTCGACATTGAGCGCTTTCAGCGCAAACTGCGCGATTTCTATGGTAATTGTCCCGTCTCCTTTGATCTGGGCAAAATCCCTCACCCTGCGCAGCAAAAGGTTGGCGATCCTGGGTGTTCCCCGGCTCCGGCGTGATATTTCCCGTGCAGCTTCTTTGGCGATGGGCACATTTAAAATCCTGGCAGACCGGTAGAGGATAGATTCCAGGATTTCAGCATCGTAGTAAGACAGGCGCAGGTTGATCCCGAATCGTGAACGAAGGGGTGCCGTGAGCAATCCGGATCGAGTGGTAGCACCGATCAGGGTGAATGGATTCAGCTTGATCTGCACGCTCCGCGCATTCGGGCCACTTTCGATCATAATATCGATCCTGTAATCCTCCATGGCTGAATACAGATATTCCTCCACGACAGGGCTGAGACGGTGTATCTCATCGATAAACAGCACGTCGTTGGGTTCCAGGTTTGTTAGTAAACCCGCAAGGTCACCGGGTTTATCGAGAACAGGCCCTGAAGATATCCGGATATTTACACCCAATTCATTAGCAATGATATAGGATAGTGTAGTCTTTCCAAGTCCGGGCGGGCCATGGAGCAGGACATGGTCCAGGGCATCGCCTCGCTGCCTGGCTGCCCTGACAAAAATCGTCAGGTTTTCCTTGACATTCTGCTGGCCGGCAAAACTGCCGAAGTCTGCCGGGCGGAGCACCTGTTCGGCTTCTTTTTCCGCTGGAGTAAGGGTCTTGCCCGATGGGTCAAGATTGTCGTTCATCATAGGCTAATTGATGAACAAATGTACTAAATTAGTTCCATAGTTCCATTGTTCCAAAGTTCCAGGGTTCTATTACAGTCAGCATTGATCTTGGAACTATGGAACTATGGAACAATTTTTTCAATTCTTTTTTCCGTTTGTTAACCGGGATGATAAAAATTATAATTATATTTAATAACTTTACTGAAAATTGTGTTTTCAAACTGCCAGGTCATGAAACATATCATAGTCGCAATCGACTTTTCAAAAACATCGCTGAATGCCCTTGCCTATGGAATCCATATTGCCAATAAGGCAAAAGCAGATGTTCAGATGGTTTGGGTGGATAACACCACCAGTGAGGAAGTGATCTTTGAAGGATTTGCCCACGAGGAAAGGAATGAGAAGGTCGCTTTACTCAAAGAGTTACAGGAAAAGTATGCAAAAAGCCTGAAGGGGGGTAAACTCGACTACAAGACCCGGAAAGGGAAAGTCTATATAGAGATAGCCCAGCAGGCCAAAAGCATAAATGCTGACCTGATCATTGCCGGAACGCATGGTGTTTCGGGATTTGAGGAATTCTGGATCGGGAGTAACGCTTACCGGATTGTCACTAATGCTCCCTGTCCTCTGATCACCCTGAGGCATGATTTTAAAGTTGGCGATATCCATAAAATCGTCATTCCCATCGACAGTTCCCAGGAAACAAGACAGAAAATCCCCGTTGCATCGCAGTTGGCACAATTATATAATTCAGAAATCCACGTTCTGTCGCTTTATTCAACCCCACTCAAATCAGTGCAGAAGAGAGTTGATAATTATGCCAAACATGTAACCGACTATTTTGAAGAACGGAAGATCAGGTACGTTTCTGTAAAAAAAGAAACGGAAAATATTACCAGGACCACGATTGATTATGCAGAATCCATCGGGGCGGACCTGATTGCCATTATGACCGAGCAGGAGACCACAACGGCCAATATTTTCCTTGGGCCTTACGCCCAGCAAATGGTCAATCACTCCCCGGTCCCGGTACTCAGCATGAGGTCGAAAGAACTGGTGTCTATCACAACAGGTGTATGATCATGAAAATGATATTGACGATAGGGCTTTTTTTTCTGATCATGACAGGATCATTTGCACAATATGATCCTGATGGCCATATAGTTGTTATCCAGGACGATTTGATTGACAGTGTGATGCATGATTATGAGACATTGAGGTTAAAGATCATGGAAAACCCTGATAATAAAGCCATACCGGGCTACAGGATACAGATCTTTTTTGATTCGGGCCTTAATTCGAGTGACCGTGCCAGGCAGGCCAGGGATGAATTCCTGCTCAGGTACCCTGATATCCAGGCTTATGTGAGCTGGAAATCGCCTAATTACCGGGTCAGGATCGGGGATTTCAGGACCAGGCTTGAAGCTGAAAAGACTTTACAGTTAATATTGATAGATTACCCCAATGCATGGGTTATTAAGGATGAAATAAATTTTCCAGAAATGAATTAATACTTGCGCTATGAAAAAGATACTGGTTGCCGTCGATTTCTCTGAATGTTCAGTCAATGCGCTGGAACATGCTATTACGATTGCTAATAAGGCAGACGCGGGCCTGGATATGATCTTTGTGATCAAACCTGATTCCTCCAGGGATATCTTTTCGGAAGGCCCTCAGACCTTATCTTCAATGGTCAAGGATAAATTTGATGAACTGATTGAAAAATACCAGCCCAAACTTGGTCGTCATAAAATGCATTTCCTGATCAGGGAAGGGAAGGTATACCAGGAGATCGTCAAGGAGGCAGACCATAAGGATGTTTTCCTGGTGATGGCAGGTACACACGGGGCCTCCGGATTTGAAGAATTCTGGATCGGGAGCAACGCCAACCGTATTGTCAGCTCACTTAGAAAGCCTGTCATAACGATCAGGGGAGGGGTCAACATCAACCGGCACCTTGAAAAAATAATACTGCCGCTTGACAGCACCCCGGAAACCCGCCAGAAAGTCCCTTTTACGGCTTATATGGCCAAGATATTCAATGCTGAAATGCATGTACTGCGCGTTTATACCTCATCGGTGCAGGCTGTCGTAAGAAAGATTGACAGTTACGCTGAACAGGTAGTCAAACACCTTGAGGAAGAGAACATTCGTTATGTGCTGGAAAGCGTTCATGCAGATAACCTGACCGATTCCGCCATAGAGTATGCACTTAAAGTAAATGCAAACCTGATCTCCATCATGACAGAACAGGAAATTTCGGCGAAAAATCTTTTGCTCGGCCCATATGCCCAGCAAATGGTCAACCATTCCCCGATACCGGTTCTGAGCATACATCCGAAGGAACTGCTGGTGGCGCTGAGCCGCTGACCTGCAGCCCCCTCCCCAAAGTCCCCTCCCCCAATTGGGGGAGGGGACTTTGGGGTAGGGGCAAGGGGGTGAAGTTAATTTCTTTCCAGGCAGTTTAAGTCTTCAAAAGCAGTTTTGAGCCTTTTTATGAGGGTTGATTCCCCTTCACGCAGCCATTTGCGCGGATCGTAGTATTTCTTATTAGGCTTGTCTTCCCCTTCAGGATTGCCGATCTGGCCCTGCAGGTAATCTTTGTATTTTGTGTAATAATCCTTCACACCTTCCCAGAATGCCCACTGGGTATCGGTATCGATGTTCATTTTGATCACGCCATAGGAGATGGCTTCCCGGATTTCCGCCTGGCTTGAGCCTGATCCGCCATGGAACACAAAATTGACCGGTTTCGGGCCCGTGTTTAATTTTTGCTCAATATATTTCTGGGAATTATTCAGGATGACAGGCTGCAGTTTGACATTCCCCGGTTTATACACCCCGTGGACATTTCCGAAAGAGGCTGCTATGGTGAAACGGGGGCTTATCTTCAGCAACTCACTGTAAGCATAAGCCACATGCTCCGGCTGGGTATAGAGTTTCGAACTTTCAATGCCGGTATTGTCTACCCCGTCTTCTTCACCACCTGTAACACCGAGTTCAATTTCAAGCGTCATCCCTATTTTCGACATCCGCTCAAGATACTTTTTGCAAATTGCTATGTTCTCTTCAATCGGTTCTTCTGACAGATCCAGCATATGCGAACTATAAAGCGGTTTGCCATATAGTTTGAAGTGCTCTTCGCCCTTTGCTAACAGCCCATCAATCCACGGCAATAATTTCTTTGCTGCATGGTCGGTATGAAGGATAACCGGGATACCATACATTTCTGCCAGCAGGTGAATATGTAAAGCACCTGCAATACCACCGGCAATGGCTGATTTTTCCTGGTCGTTAGACAATCCCTTACCGGCATAAAATGATGCGCCGCCGTTGGAAAATTGTATGATGATCGGCGAATTCACTGCTTTGGCGGCTTCCAGCGCTCCATTTACACTATTGGTGCTCACCACGTTAACTGCGGGTAAAGCAAATTGGCCGGCTTTAGCCAGTTCAAAAATTTTGCTGACATCATCCCCGAACACCACGCCCGGTTTTATATGATCTAATACTCTGGTTGACATATTTTTAATGATTTAGATTTACAAATAAGATTGGCGCAAAGGTAAGACTATTCTGTTTTTTTGCTTACTTTTGCAGTGAAATAAATGGAGTTCTGAGTTCTGAGTGCCGAGTGCTGAGTGTAGAGTTCTGAATTCCGAGTTTCAGAGTTATTTTTAAATTGAACACGTTTACCAATAACTTATAATTCTTAACTCATAACTCATAACTCAAAACTCTACACTCAGCACTCGGCACTCAGCACTCAGAACTCAATCCGGTCCCGTAGCTCAATTGGATAGAGTATCAGATTCCGGTTCTGAGGGTTAAGGGTTCGAGTCCCTTCGGGATCACAATCATTTCACATTGAGCATTGCTCAGTATCATTTCTCAATAATCTTCATTCTTCAACCTTCAATGATTGAGAAATGTTATTGTCATTGTGAAATGAGATAAATTTTACATATATTTACTTTCTGAATTTATTGCTCTTGCAGGCATTATTCCATAAATATTATACCCTTGAATACCCGCCAAGACATTTCCTTCTGACTTTACTGATTATATGTTTTAATCTTTCTTCATCTTTAGCGCAGCCTTTCGGAACGCAGAATTTACTGAGTAGCGGTCAATCCGGCCCACCTCGGGACCTGGAAGTGGCAGATATTGATCATGACGGCCTTCCTGATATCATGGTTTCGGGGACACCCGGTATTGTGTGGTACCGTAATCTTGGCGAAAACCATTTCGCATTCCAGGAAACCCTGATGCCCGATTTTCCAGGTGTGGAATTTGAACCGGGCGATTTCAATGGAGATGGTTTGGAAGATATCGTTTTCGCCCATGGAGGTTTTAACTATCTCTGCTTTATCGAAAACTCAGGAAATGGAAATTTCAATCCTTATATAATACTGAATAATGTTTCCTACGATCCACGTTACTTGTTTGTTTGCGATCTTGATCTGGATGGTGATCAAGATATTATTGTCTCCTTTTCACCTCATGACTTTTCCTGCTGGTATGAAAATGATGGTAATGCAAACTTTAGCCTGCAGGAATTGAATGCTCCTTATCACGAGGGAGTAGTCAGAGGTATCTGGGATAAAGAAAGGGATGGAGATCCCGATCTGATCATCCAGAATGAAAACCACATCCAATGGCTTGAAAATAATGGACAGGGTATTTTCACTGCTTTGCATACCATTACAACGGAAAGTAATTCATGGTTCTTTACAACCGGCGACCTCGATTCCGATGAAGATGATGATCTTGTCCTGTACAACGGAGATTCAGATGAATTATACTGGAATGAAAATCAGACTAATCCATTACTAAACATCACGCATCCTATCAATAATTATGTTAGTCTCAATACTGTGAGCTGTTCTGACGCAGACCTTGATGGAGATATGGATTTGCTTACAGGGTCATTTGATATTTATGGCATAACATTATTTGAAAATAACGGTGATGGGGTTTTCAATTCCGGCGTGATGTTACATGATGAAGATGGTATCACTGACATTATATCCTGTGATATTAATGACGATGGCTTGCAGGATTTCGTCAATTTATGTTATATCACAAGCCGGGTAACATGGTATGCAAATAATGGTGGTCTTTCATTTAACGGACCCAGGCTTTTAACAAGTGTTACAGCAGGGCCTTCCAGTATAATTGCAGCTGATCTTGACCTTGACGGCGACCCTGATATTGTCACAAAAGCTAATGGGAGTGAATTAGATTGGTTTCAAAATATTGGCATTCAATTATTTGATGATATTGAACTGATTAATGATTCGGTAGCAGGAAATCATGGTAACCCCTGTGGAACAGCAGTGGCTTGTTGTGACTTTGATAAAGATGGTGATCCGGATCTTGCGGTAGGTGGGTTTTATAATTATGTCCTTTTGAATAATGGAACCGGCCTGTATGACCAGGTTCAAAAACTTGACCAGGGGTGGGAACCACAGGATATGTGCCTGGAAGACCTGAATATGGATGGATTTCAGGATATCCTGCTCGCTTCATATTCAGATATACAGTGGTATAAAAACCTGGGGAACGGTCAGTTCAGTCCGCGAATTATGATCCATTATTTCGCATGGTATGGTATTTCAGTTTGTGCGGGCGATCTCGATAACAACGGCACAGCTGATCTTGTCTATTCCTCACCGGATTATAACTATATTGCCTGCCGCTATAATGATGGCCTGGGTAATTTTGGGGAAGACCATTATATTTATCCTACCAGTCTTAATCCTGGTTCTGTAAAGACAGCAGATATTGACCTTGATGGTTATATTGATATTGTAGCCACATTGGAAGATGCCTATACTGCAAAACTTGTCTGGTATGAAAACCTGGGAAATAATTACTGGAGTGAAGAAAAGGTTATTACAGAAGGGGATTATCGTTATGGCCCTTACATGGTTGACCTGGATTCAGACGGGGATAAAGATATATTGTCAACGGTTATTATTTCAATGGATTCATCCCGGATCATCTGGTGCGAAAACATCGGTGGAGGAGTATTTAATGAACCTGAAATTATCAATGAGGAGGTCATATGGGCTTCAGGTGTGTTTGCTTCGGATATTGATGCAGACGGCGATCTGGATGTGCTTTCTTCTTCCGGAGGTGATGGAAAAATAGCCTGGTATGAAAATCTGCATATTGTACTTTCGTCCGGTCAACCAATTTCCATCAGGAATTCCGTGCAGATTTTTCCAAGTCCTGCAACAGATTATATCGTAATTAGCTGTTCATCTTCTGAAATTGTCAGTGTAACAATATCAGACATGTCGGGAAGATTATTTACTTCCTGGATGAACCCGAACGGGGAACCTCAGGTCAGGCTAAACTTTCCTCCAAATACCCATGGAGTTTGTATATTGAAGGTTCTTTTTAAAGATGGATTTAGCAAGGCGGAAAAAGTGATTATATTCTAAGGCTTACATTTGGAAATGCCTGCAACCTGCGACCTCTTTTTCTCCCTCCTCAACCACTAAGAATTAAAAAATTGTTATCTTTACAATCCTTTTCTAAATGCCACAAAACTTAAAATACTGACGTCAGGATACTTATAGATTTTTTGCTTATTTGAAATCAATATAAATAAAGATATGATCCAAAAAATACTGGTCGCCAACAGGGGGGAAATCGCCATCAGGGTCATGCGGTCATGCCGGGAAATGGATATTCTCACGGTGGCAGTTTTTTCCGATGCCGATGGCGGTGCCATGCATGTCCGTTATGCAGATGAAGCTTACCATATCGGTCCTTCCCCTTCCAACGAAAGTTACCTGAATATCGACAAGATCATCGAGGTGGCGAAGAAATCAGGCTCCGACGCGATCCATCCGGGCTATGGATTTTTATCCGAAAATGCTGATTTTTCAGATCGCTGCAAGAAGGAAGGCATTATCTTCATCGGTCCATCAGGTGATTCCATCCGGAAAATGGGCGATAAGATTACTGCCAGGCAGACGATGATCAAAGCAGGCGTACCGGTAGTCCCGGGCACTACCGAGCCTATCACCGATGAAACCAAAGCCCTGGATGTTATCCGTGAGATCGGGTTGCCGGTGATGATCAAAGCCTCGGCCGGCGGCGGCGGAAAAGGCATGCGGCTGGTCAAGGAAGAAGCCCAGATACTCGGCTCGATACGGGCAGCCCGCTCGGAAGCCCTGTCTGCATTCGGCAACGATGCCGTTTATATCGAAAAGTATATCGAATCCCCCCACCACATCGAATTCCAGGTGCTGGCCGATAACCATGGGAACACGATCCATCTTTTTGAACGGGAATGTTCGGTCCAGCGGCGTCACCAGAAAGTCGTCGAAGAAACACCTTCGCCTTTGCTGACGGCCAAAGTAAGGGAAGAAATGGGGAAATTTGCCGTTGCAGCGGCTGAAGCCGCGGATTATTCCGGTGCCGGCACCATCGAATTCATTGTGGACGAAGACCTGCACTATTATTTCCTCGAGATGAACACCAGGCTCCAGGTTGAACATCCTATTACGGAAAGAGTTGTAGGGGTGGACCTGGTGAAAGAACAGATCAGGGTTGCCAACAATGAAGTGCTGGCCCTGAAGCAGGAAGAACTGAAACAAAGGGGGCATGCTATCGAATGCCGTATTTATGCAGAAGACCCTGACCGCAATTTCATGCCCAGCCCGGGTGTGATCAAGCATATCACCGAACCCCACGGACTTGGTGTCCGTTGTGATGGTTATGTCTATGAAGGTTATGAGATCCCACTGTATTACGACCCGCTGATTTCCAAGCTTATTTGCTGGGGTAAAACGCGTAATGAGGCCATCGCCAGGATGAAAAGAGCTTTATATGAATACAAGATCACCGGTGTGAAAACATCCATCCGCCTTTTGGCAAGGATTATGGATACACCCGACTTTAAAGACGGGAAATACAATACGCATTTTATTGAAAAAAACCGCGAATTCCTGTTCGATGTTCCTTCCATTAATCCCCGTGTGGAAGATGTGGCCATCATGTCGGTATTTGTGGATTATCTCGTAAAAGTTGATAATTTCCAGACAAAAGTGCTGGCTAAAAACGGAAAAAGTAACTGGAAAGAATGCGGCCGAAAAAAGAACATGTACGGGTAAGAGGCGGTCAGCGGTCAGCGGTCAGCAGATAACCAAGAACCAAGAACTAAGAACCAAGAACCAAGAACTAACACAATGAGGTCACTCGAGATACAAGTCGGCGAAAGAATAGCCAAGGTCGAACTGATCAGCAAAAAGGACAGTGAATATAAAATCAGGGTCGATGATAAGTTGTATGATGTAGACATTATCATGGTCGAGCGGGGGGTCTATTCCATCCTGCTTGACGGCAGGTCGTACAACGTCGAGTTGATGTCAACTGAAGGTGCGAAGAATTACCAGGTAAACACGCTGTTTTATGCATTTGACGCCGAAGTGGTCGATGCTGAAAGAAAATACCAGAAAAGCCGTAAAAGGGTTGATGATTTGGAAGAAGTCGTTATTTCATCGCCTATGCCGGGCAAAGTGGTCAAAATCCTGGTGAAGCCCGGTGACCTGGTCAAAGCCGGCGATACAGTTGTTATTGTTTCGGCAATGAAAATGGAAAGTGAATACAAGGTTAAGAAAGACAGGCTTATAAAAGAAATTAAAGTTAAGGAAGGTGACACGGTCAGTGCCAACCAGCCATTGATCATCATCGAATAAAACAGGAACCCGATAACCAATTGCTGATTATGACAAAATTAGACGATAAATTCAGGTTGTTTGAAGAGAAAAACAAAGCTGCCGAACTTGGTGGTGGCATCGAGCGGATCGAAAAGCAGCACTCGCAGGGTAGGCTTACTGCCCGTGAGAGGGTGGAAATTCTGCTCGACTCCGGCACATTTGTGGAAAAAGATAAATTCATGACCCACCGTACCAAGGATTTTGACATGGATAAGAATAAAATCCCGGGTGATGGGGTTGTAACTGGTTATGGAAAGATCGACGGCAGGCTGGTGTATGTTTTTGCCCAGGATTTCACAGTTTTCGGAGGGACATTAAGCCGGGCCAATGCAGATAAGATCGTCAAGATCATGGACCTGGCGATGCGCATGGGGGCCCCGGTAATAGGGCTGAACGACTCCGGCGGGGCCCGCATCCAGGAAGGTGTGGAGAGTCTGGCCGGGTATGCCGATATTTTTTATCGCAATGTGATGGCTTCCGGGGTAATTCCGCAGATTTCGGCGGTTCTTGGCGCGTGTGCCGGCGGGGCCGTGTATTCACCCGCCATGACCGATTACATTATCATGGTGAAAGAAAACTCCTACATGTTCGTTACCGGTCCTGATGTGATCAAGACTGTGACGCATGAAGAAGTTACCAAGGAAGACCTGGGCGGGGCCATGACACACAATGCGAAAAGCGGCGTGGCCCATCTGATGGCAGAGAATGATGAGCAGGCACTTATGATGATCCGTGAATTACTGGGCTATATGCCTTCCAACAATATGGAAGATCCGCCGGTGGCGGTTTGTACGGATGATATACACAGGGAGGATGAAAGGCTTCAGACCATCGTCCCGGAAGATCCTAACAAGCCGTACGATATAAAAGAGATTATCACCACAGTAGTGGATAATCATAATTTCTTCGAGGTCCAGCCCCACTATGCCCAGAATATCGTGGTCGGATTTGCCCGGCTGGATGGTCGTTCGGTTGGTATTGTTGCCAATAACCCGGCATTTTTAGCCGGAGTGCTCGATATCAATTCCTCGGTCAAAGCCGCCCGGTTTGTACGTTTCTGTGATGCCTTCAATATCCCGATCATAACTTTTGTAGATGTACCCGGATTTTTACCGGGCACCAACCAGGAGTTCGGAGGGATCATCAAGCATGGGGCGAAACTGCTTTATGCTTATTGTGAAGCTACCGTGCCGAAAATCACCGTTATCACCCGGAAAGCATATGGCGGGGCTTACGACGTGATGTCGAGCAAGCATATCGGTGCGGATGTGAACTTTGCTTACCCGACTGCCGAGATTGCCGTTATGGGCCCGGAAGGTGCAGTAAATATACTGTTTAAGAAGGATACGATAACGGAAGAAGAACGCAAAAATAAGGTGGAAGAATACAAGAATACCTTTGCCAGCCCATATAAAGCAGCTGAACTGGGATATATCGATGAGATCATTTACCCGAAACAGACCCGTTTCAAGCTGATCCAGTCACTTGAAATGACCCAGACCAAGAGCAAATCCAATCCGCCGAGGAAGCACGGGAACATCCCACTTTAGAAATTCCAAATTCCAAGAAACACCAAATTCCAAACAAATCACAACAACTAAATTCCAAAAATTGTTTTGAATTTATTTTTTGAAGCTTTGAATTTGTTTGGGATTTGGGATTTGAATTTGGTGTTTAGTTTAACTTAAGGGCTTTTGCAATTGTTTCCCAGTTTACAACTTTAAAGTTCTGGTTAACTAATTTTTTTCCTTCATGGTTATAACCATCCTGGGCAATAAAAATACCTGAAGGATATTCACTTCCAATCGGCGTTGATATGACATCAATTCCATCGGTTTCGGAAACCCCGTCAATGTTTATACCATCGATAATGCTGAAGCTTCCGATATATTCATTCTGGCCTTCACGCCGGTAGATGGCAAAACTGTTGTTTCCCTGGCTGGATGCAATCAGGTATCCCTTTCCTTCCTTACCATAATAAATCGTAAGCCCCTCTATATCATCTTTTAATGAAGGATTTGAAAGGTCATCTATTTGAATGGCTGAAACAGCACTGTTGGGATTTGCATTAAACTTCCATATGCCTTTATCTTCTTCACCAATATATAAATAACCCAGCTCATCATCCCCGGTGCATCCCTCCAGCTGGCCTGTCCCGGCCTTAAAAGTACGTAACAGCTCAGCATCTATTTTAAGACTGTCTGTCCCGAACAACCTCCACTGTTCAACCAGTCCTTCCTTGTTATTAACAATAGCATAAACCTCATCGTTCTTCAAATCATGATATAGACAAAAACCATAAACTTCGGAAAAATTTGAGTAGATTTTCCTGGCTGTGATATCGGTCAATGTGCCATCATGATGGATTTCCATAATGGTGATGGAATTATCGGTCCGGTTACTGCCGGCAGCAACATCAATTTTGACAGTATCATTCAAAGGGATATTTTGCCTGACATCTATGTTGTTGATTTTACCAACAGGATATTCAGCCACTGTTTTACCTTGCAGATCATACAAAACGATGCCGCTTTGCTTATTACTGCAAATTAAAAGGCTTTTCGATGGGTCAGCCGGATTTACCCAGATGGCAGGATCGTCGGCAGCGTCATCTGCATTGCTTACCGGTTCCGTTTCCACATCAGCGGTCACACCCGGGAAATTCGATCCAGTCTGGTTCTGGCATGAGATGATGCCAGTCAGAACAATCCCAATACTAATTATGGAAATGCATTTGTATACATTCATAAGGATTCTTCAAAAATCAAAAATAACTAACTTATTCTTTTAATGATAAATCAAACTTAACGCCGGCCGTCAGCTTCACATTGTAATACTCGGCCTGCATGGTTCTTTCATCAATACCCTGGAAGTAACGCAACGGCTGATTGGTCAGGTTATTGGCTTCAACAAATATTTTCCAGTTCTTTTTTATGGTATAGGAGGCATTGACATCGAGGTAAGCAACATTGTCATACCACCTGTCGTAGAATGCTTCTTCACCAATGCCTTCTGAATCACGGAATGCATCAGCCATATTGAGGGAAGTCCGGAACTGTATATTTTTATATTCATATGATAAAGAAGCATTGAAAGTGTTCTCGGGGGTTCCCGGAAGAGAGAGTTTTTCATCTTCCCTTCCCTCAATCAGAAAATCTTTTACTTCCGAATAAGTATAGGTATAATTCAAATAGACGCCAATACCTTTTAATACGCCAGGCAGGAAAGTGAACTGTTGCTGATAAGCTATTTCAAGGCCGGCGATGGTAGCATCACCTCCGTTAACAGGTTGGGTAAAGTCATCCCAGACGATGCCTTCATATTCAAAATCATTCCTGGTCACCTGCACGATAAAATCCTGTATATTCTTATAAAAACCGCCTATCGAAACAAGACCGATCGACTTCAAATATTTTTCAGCCGTGAGGTCCAGGTTTAAAGAGGTGGTAGGTTCAAGCAGCGGGTTACCAATTGATATTTCGCCATCTTCCGGGAACACTTGCTCATAAGGGACCAGGTCGAAATAATTCGGCCTGGCCAGGGTATTTGTGTAAGCAAAACGAAGGATAGTTGAGGGAGTTGCAGAGTATTTCACATGTAAATTCGGAAGGATATTCAGGTAATCGTTGGTATTTTCAGAGGTAGGGACCAGGAGGCCTTCCTCATCGTTATACTCAAATCCCTGGTAGCTCCCCCCGGTATTTTCAAGCCTTACGCCAGCCAGCACAAATACTTTTTCCCCGAGGTTTTGTCTTAATGCAGCGTATCCGCCGAGGACATTTTCTTTTGCAGTAAAATTCCCGGCAAATTCTTCATAGACCTCACTCTTCTCAAATAAATCAGCATTGTCCAGATCTAAACCACCGGCATACTCAGCCGAAACGAAATGGCCGGCCTGGTAATCCCCGGGAAGGTAATTATCTTTTGTTTTATCGTCCAGGTTGTTGAGGATATCTGCACCAAAACCGTCTTCATCGACAGGCTCATATTCGAAGAATTCATTATTACGTTCTTTTTCTTTACCACGGTATCGCCCCCCAAAATCGATCGAATTGTTGAATTTGCCTTTAGCCAGCGGGATATTTAAATCAAACCTGGCATTCATATCTTGTTCATCAGTATAGCCATGTTCCTGGGTCAGTTCATCGAATTCGTACTCTTCTGAAAAATCGGCATAAAGAGGATTTTCGATAGTATAATCAGGTTTACGCGGATCAGACAGATCGGGGATGTATTCAACCCCTTCCACTTTATAACCTATATATCTTTCATCCGGCCGGTCTTCAGAAGCTTTTGCATAGGTGCCATGCCATTTGAGATTAACCTTGCCGAACTGGTGGTCCCCCCCCAGGGTTGCATTGATGGTGCGCTGGTCTTCAAGCCTGGCATTATTTACATCAGAACTGCCCTGTTTATTTTGCCTGGCAATCTCAGCCTCATACGTTTTTGTCTCAGCATCATATTCGATACCGTGTTCCAGGCGGAAGCGGTTTTCCCAGTCATTGCGATGATTGTACATGCCACTCAGGAACAAAGTATGGTTCGGGTTGATCCGGAAATCGAAGGCAAGGGAATAGCTCTGGCGAAGCCGCTCAATTTCGTATGTACGAACTTCAAGTGTACTGGTATATACCGTGCCGTCGTCATCCTGCTCCCATTCAGCCTCCAGGTCATCTGATCCCATCTGATTATCCTGTAATGACGCATTGAGCATAATGCCAAGTTTGTCGTTGAAAAAGCGTTTTCCGACAACCAATGAACCCAGCCATTGCGGCTTTTTCGAAAGAAAGTTGTAGCCTGATCCGGCTGTAGCGCTGATTCGAAGCTCGGAAGGCACAGCCCTGGTTACCAGGTTCACGGAACCCCCTATAGCATCAGCATCCATATCGGGAGTGAGTGCTTTATTAACTTCGATAGTTTGGATCATATCTGATGGGATCAGGTCGAGCTGGACAGAACGGATCTCCGCTTCTGCCGAAGGTACCCGTTCCCCATTGACCATGAAGGAATTAAACCTCGGCTCCATGCCCCTGATATGGGCAAACCTGGCTTCACCCTGGTCATATTGAACGTTTATACCCGGAATTCTTTTCAAAGCATCGCCTATGTTCTGATCCGGAAAACGGCCTACCTGGTCTGATGATACCACATTGGTTATATTGGGGTTGGATTTTTGCTGGTTGAGTGCTTTGGCCTGGCCCTGGAGCTGTGTCCCGATGACCACTTCACCCAGCATGATACCGGGTTTCAACCTGAAGTCAATAGTTGATGTCTTCCCGTTTTCAACGGTTACACTTGCCGTTTCACCGGAAAAGCCAATGTAGGTTACCGATAGCTGGTAATTTCCTGCCGGGACTTCCACAATAGTGTAAAAACCGTTCATGTCAGTGACATTGCCGATACGAAGCGATTCGATCAATACATTCGCACCTGGCATAACAAGCCCGTCGCTATCCGTTATCCGGCCCTTGATAACTCCTGTTTGAGAATAAACCGCAAAAGTTGATGCCAATAAGATCAATAGGGTAATAATTTTTTTCATGGGAGTGAAATTTTTCAGCAAAGTACATACCGGTTCCACTGTCTTATGTTCATTTAGTATTATCCAAAAGTTAATCTTAAGTTAATGTCTCTATTTAATCTTAATAAGATTTTGTTGTCGTTCATTATTTACCAATTCTTATCTTTACATCATGGAATCAACACGACAGCAAAAAATGTCCCGCCTGCTTCAGAAGGAGATGGGAGATATTTTCGAACTGGATATGCGCAGGCTTTATCCCGGTGCTATGATCACGATCACCAAGGTCAATGTGACGAAAGACTTATCGATCGCCAGGTTCCACCTGAGTGTTTTTGCCATGAAAGATAAAAAGCCCCCGATCGAAGATTTGCGGACCCATATTCCGGAATTCAGGTATAAGCTCGGTAAAAGAATAGCAAAACAGGTCAGGATCATCCCGCACATTGAATTTTTTGAGGATGATTCGCTGGATTATATCGAAAATTTAGAGAAATTATTGAAACCTGAATAACCGACGGCTATTTAGTCCACAGTCCGACGGGTAAATCCGTCGGTTCCATTTGCATAATAGACTGAACCGATGGGTTCACCCGTCGGAGCACTAAAAAAAGAGGCTGGCCTGACTTTTTAGACAGCTTCGATGCAATGCATTCTACTCCGGTAAACCGACAAAAAACTGCAGCGTCCGTTTTTCTGCAAAATCATACCCCAGGTTCATGATCTCATTTTTTTCGGCATCGAGAATTTTCAGTTCGCCATTGTCGCCGACTTTTTCCTTGTCTTCCCAGTAAAGCCACCAGTGGCGGATCATCCCGTCTTCATTCTTATCATTGAAAGTGAAATCATAAGCGCCGGGCTTCAGCCGGATAAGATCATGATATGTCGAATCGTCTTCAAAAATCCCTCTTTCAAAAACAATTTCACCCTTATCATTGATAATTTTATACGAATTATCAGCCGCCCGGCCAAAACCCTGGGTCTTGACATAAATATAAAATTCCGCCGGGAGAATGACAGGATTTGTTATGGACGAGGTGAGGCTGTTATTTGAATCATGGCTGTCTTTCGTGCCATTTACATCCATAATAACAGCCTGAAAAACAGACTCATCGTTCATATTTTTCCATGAGGGTTTTGGGAGGATGATATCGGCCGACTGCATAAACCCGAGTTTCCCGGTCCATTCATACCGGTTGTTACGTCCATAGACGAGCCCATAATTCACAGTAAAACTCCGGACCGTATCACTGCCCGTGTTTCTGACCCTGATCACCGGGTTAAGGCTGACCGGGTTCATCCTGAGATATTCCTGGCGGGTACCCGGGGCAAGGATATCATTCATCTCGAGGTCGAGTTGGTAATTGGGTGCCGAAAACTCGAACAGGTGCATCGCCATTTCGTAATTTCCGCCTTCTTCGCCGTTATCGGGGTCGTAAGGCTGTATTTGATAATCGATTGTTAATGAACTTCCAGGTTGAACAAAAGGTGTGATCTCGAAATCATAGGTATCGACAAATGTTCCCGGGCACCAGCCGGCGCGGTCAAACTGCCAGGTGCCGCCCTGGGGGTAGACAGGGTTCATCCCGCAATCACGCCATACCTTCCATTCAAATTTCTTTTCCCCGTCGACAACGTAGGTATGTCTTTTAGGATCCCATTCACAACAATTAAAAGGCCCGTTATGGCCATGCCCGGAAATCCTGGCCCTGAGCATAAATGATTCCGCTCCGGCTTGCAGCTTGAGGCTTGAAGCTTGCAGCACATCATCATCAGCCAGTTCCTTGTAAGTATATGACCCTTCCGGCCAGATATTCCTTACCGAGATGGCATCTCTGGGAGGCACGCCCTCAATGAGCAAGAACCTGAGATCCAGCAGTTCCTGGCCATTTGCAGCCTGCAAATCAACGATGCCATGCAGCAACGGTTCATAGTCGGTAACATCATAAACCCAGGTGAAACCGTTCAAGCCCAGGTCAAGTCTTTTTCCGTAAGGGGTAATGAAACGGCCTATTTCAAACTGTTCGATGATTTCGAAAGGTTCGCCGAACCAGGTCCGTGTTTTTCTTTGAAGCGTGTCAGCACCTTCGACAGCGGCAGAATCGATCAGCAGGCCGCGGCTGTTGCAATAGTAATGATATCCGGGCCAAACCAGCAGGGTGTCGGTCGCATTGCCGGGATTAAGACTGTCACCAAATATTATGACGGAAACCAGTGGGTTGACAATACTGTCCCTTGCCGGGGGGAGGCCATTCAAAGGTTTGAATTCAGAATAGGGGAGTCGATTATAATCAATGATGGATGGATTTCCGAAACTGTGTCCATGCCGGTCATTGCCGCTGATATCAGGTATTAAGGGAAGCCCTGATAGGTTATTAAAATCGTAGGCAAAAAGAATATTTTCTTTCGGGAATTGGTTTGGAGAGGTAGTTACCAGCGACTTGATTTCAGCACTGTCCAGTTCCCTTCCCCAGGCGGCAAAATCGTCAAGGCTGCCCCGGTAAAACTTTGCATTTCCGGAGCCATTCGATCCGATCCTGAAGGTGCTGATCCCGTCCATGGTCCTATTCAGGTTTTTTCCCTTCTGGAAAAGTATTCCATTCATATAGATCGATTGCTCGCCTGTTTTTGAATTTTTAGTGACTGTCCAGTGAGTCCATCTTCCTTTATAATCCAGGGGAGAAGCCGCTTTGTAAATATTATCGGTCAGCCCTTCGCCATGCCCGCCGGCATCCCAGTAAACCACCCCGTTATCATATGGCACATGCAGGTTGATCACCCGCCTGCCTTCAATATCTAATCCTTCGAAAATGGTTGAAGCCATGGGCTGAAAGAAAGGATCACCGTTTGACCAGAAGGCGATGGTGATCTCATCACTGATACCCCGAAATGCCTCTCCCGGAACCGATATATAATCAGCCCCTTCAAACCGGGCAAATCTATCACCTTTCACACTTCCCCTCTTCTCCTTGTCTCCTCTTCTCCCAGTCTCCTCTTCCCCTTGTCTCCCAGTCTCCTCTTCCGTATAATAATCATAATAGGTATATGTAGGGCTCTCAGAATACAAGTACATCTTAGGCGACCTGCCTTTTACCACGAAACCGGGCTGGGAATATTTTACTGAGTCGGTTTTTCCTGTGCGATGATAAACCCTTGTGTAGGTTGTATAATCCCATTCTCCGCAGGGATATTTATCGTGGGGGGTAAGGGAGTCACATTTGAGTGTATAATACATCAGGATCTTCTCATATCTCTTTCCTTTTTCCGGGAACTGGAACACTGCACGGCGGGTAACGATTGAGTCAAATGTGAAAGTCTGGACAATGGTTGTGTCTCCCGGGCCGCATAAAGAGGCCAGGGGTAAGATCAACAAAATGGTTATTAATCTGAATAGCATAGGGCAAATTGATTTTTGATATTGGTCTTTTAAGTTTGGGCTAAAGCCCGTTTATTATGCGGTTTTCCCTGACACCAGCCTAAAGGCTGGGAAAATTTAAGGTCAAAATCACATCTTCGTTGATCCTTAATTCGCTCATATCTTTACCCCGGATATTATGCTGGGGAAAGTAAAGATCAAGGCATCCCCATTCTTTACCCCAGCCTTCAGGCCGGGGATAGCGAAAACCTTCAAAAATCCGGGCTTTAGCCCATAAATTATACCTAATCCCTAAGCTCCAATTTGACTGAAACCGGCCAGTGATCGGAAACAAACATATTTCCGTCCTTAATTTTAAGCACTTCGTAAGCACCTGCCTTCCATCTTCCTTTGTAAAAAATCATATCAATCCGCTGAGGATCTTTCTCATTGCCAAATCCATTGAAAGTCCCTTCAAGGCAAGACTCTGAGGAATTCAAATGCTGACAGACATCGTGCAATCCTTCCTCAGGTCCCGTTAATACTGCATAAGGTTTATCATCAGGACTGCAATTAAAATCACCAGTCAGAATAACCGGAAGATCATTCGTCTGTTTACTGATGAAATCCAAAATGAGCCGCGCACTCTCAACCCTGGCATTCTGGCCCATATGATCGAAATGGGTATTCAGGAAATAGAATTCAAGGCCGGAAGTCAACTCAAGTAATTTAGTCCAGGTGCAAATCCGCGTCAGGGCAGCGTCCCAGCCCACACTGCCGGTATCCATAGGTGTTGGCGAGAGCCAGAATGTCCCGCTATCAATCAATTTGAAGCGATCAAGATTGTAAAACACCGGCACAGATTCGCCCGCCGACTTACCATCATCCCGTCCAGCAGCTATATAGCCGTAACCCTGGAGATTTTCACCCAGATAAACCAGCTGCTGTTGCAGCACCTCCTGCATCCCCAATATATCGGGAGAAGCCCGGAGGAGGCTTTGAATAACCAGGGTTTTACGGTTTTCCCAGCTGTTGGTCCCGTCTGCAGGATTATCTAACCGGATATTGAATGTCATTACTTTGACAGGGGAGTCCTGGGCGAACAGTTTGATCGACAAGAATGAGGCCAGGGCTAATAAAATCAAATATTTAGATAAACTTTCCTTGCGGAACTTTGCGGTCACTTTGCGATACTTTGCGAAATAGCTTTTGTTAAGTTTCGCAGAGTTACACAGAGATAGCACAGAGTTACGCAGAGAATAATTAATGGCCCGGGGTTCTTTAAAAATCTTCATTTTATTACAATTTCGTCTGTAAAGATCCATGATTTTTTCCCTGAGCCGATGTGCCAGGCGGGGCAGGTTTTCAAGGATTCAGCGGTGACTTTTATATACCTTGCTTTGATACTGTCAGCCGGAATCGTAAAGGTCTGTATAAATGCCCCGGTCTTACCGGCAGGGGTGATATTGGAAACAGTTCCTATTTTAGTGAACTGCACGCTATCAGAAGAATATGAAGCCGTTAACTGTTTTGGAAGAAATATCCACGACTGGACATCCTGGAGGAAATCAGCACTGATCACCTGGATGTTCGATTCTTCCCCCAGGTCAATGATAGCCTCCAGGTCTTCCCCTTCAAATCCCAGCCAGTTAAAATGATAGTCGTCAATGCCCCTGAGCCCGTCTGCCAGAGCACTGGCTCCCCCGGCTTCATATTTGGGGCTGAATGGGGTCAGTAAGGTAACTTCTTTGCCGATCCCCAGGTGAAGGTCTTCATTTTTTAAAATATATTCCCTCACCTTGAGCCTGTATTCATCGGGTGTAAACCCCAGCTCGTTGAGCATTTTAACGTCCATTCGGTTGCATCGTGCGGTGAACGTGTCCAGCAGGTTTTCCATATCCTGTTTCAGCTTATATTGCCCGTTTTCCCCGGAAAACCAGGATAGATCTTCATCAACCCGGTGCAGGGATATGTCCAGGATGGCGAAATCGAGAGGTAACCGGGCAAACAACACCCTGTCAAGGATTGCAGGATCACCGTCAACAGCTAGTTCTGCCCGATCGAACAGATCTTTATAAACAGGGATCAGTCCGGGCCTGAGATAACTGTCAATACCACTGTAAGGATACCCGTAAATCCAGAGGTTATCACCTGAAATTTCAAGTTCATCATGCAAAAGCTCTATATAATCTGCCAGGAAAGGTGCCGCATCACCGTAATAACCATACAGAAAATCTTTCATGATCTCTTCCGGATCCTGTTCAGGGTCCCAGAGCAGTTTAGCGATCATATAGGACCTCAGATCCACGAATTCTGACAGGGCCGCACCGCTTCCCTGCTGGAACATCAACCGGCAGCCCTTATCCGTAAAGAATTCCAGGTTGGGCTGTAAAACGCGCAGGTTTGGGAACGGGCTGATATAATTCCTGAACTGGACGACATAATCCCAGATCAGGATGTTCCCGGTCAGTTTCGTCCAGTCTTTAATGTCTTTTACGAACGAATCGCCTGATGGATCATCGGCAATAGGCACGCTCCTGTTGCATTCGATGGTGCAAAGCATGATATTGACATTCGGAAGGGGTTTAACATGATGCGGGGCTGACCTTGTATATTGATATGCAAGGGTAGAAATGATTTTGTCTGGAAACAGGGTTGCGACCTTATTTACAAATGTAAGCATCAGCCCGGACTCACCGCCGGTTTCTTCTACAACCTTGCGGCACTCGTTGCACTGGCAGGCCAGGTAATTGTCATTTTGCGATACCGACCAATACTTCGCCTCTGGCATGGCCGCCATTTTTTTCCTGAGGTTTGCAACCAGGATATTGAATACATCAGTGTTAGACAGGCAAAGCTGGCCATTCTGTACCCGGTTTCCGTTAATTTCAGAATAATACTCAGGGTGCTCTGAAAAATATTTTTCAGGGGGGACCAGGTCATCAAAAGTATGGACCCACATGCCCCAGCTACCATCGTGATGGGAATTAAGCTTGTGCCAGGCCCGGTAATCCGGGTCATACCTTCCCGGAAAATAAAGTTCGCGGAAGGAAAAAACAGGTACCTGTCGGTCTTTGATCTGCTGAATGACAATACGTTGCAACCTCGGAATGATTTGTACTTCTGGACTGTAATACCGGCACCCCAGGTATTTTTCAAGGAATGTATATACCCCATTGAGGGTGCCTGCAGGAGAGCCCCCCGTGATAAAGAGCCTGTTATTTTTTGTTAGGATCAGGAAACCATCACTTTCGTCTTCCTTAAAGCCCGGCTTAACCTTGAATTGTTCCAGGCGCTTGCTTTTTCCGATAATTATTTCAAAGTCTGAAACATCTTCATCATCTTTTATAACAGGCAAAGAAACGCCTGAAATCTCCAGCAGGTAATGCTGAAGTTCCAGAGAGGCTTTTTCTTCCCCTGGTGCAGGATCAGCCGGGATAATGATCCGGTAATCTGAATGTTGCTGATCGGTGATAACAAGCTGAGCCTTACTGCCCAGGAGGGAGAAGAGGAATAGGAGAAGAGGGGTGTAACGATAAATATTTCTCATCCATTAAAATTAAGGCTATAAATTATCGACAAAAAATTTCTCAATCTTGCGGTTCAGATGGACCCGGTCTTTACCCCCGACGCCATGACCATGTCCGGGGTAAACGAAATAGTCGACCATTTTGCCTTCTTCAATAAATCTTTTCATCATGGCAAGCGATTGCTGCCATACCACAGTGGGATCAGCGGTACCATGGATGACCAGCAGATCGCCTTTCAGGTTGCCGGCACGTTCCAGCAGGCTGGCCTCTTTGTATCCATCGGGATTTTCTTCTGGCGTATCCATGTATCTTTCACCGTACATCACCTCATAATACTTCCAGTCGGTGACCGGCCCGCCGCAGACGCCCACCTTGAAAACATCGGGTTCACGGAGCATAAGCGCAATTGTCATAAAACCGCCATAGCTCCAGCCGGAAACCCCAATTCGGTCCGGATCTACATAAGAAAGGCTTTTCAAGTAGTTAACCCCAACCATCTGGTCACTGACCTCCAGGGTCCCCAGGTTCCTGAATACAGCCTGCTCGAAGTCACGGCCCCTGTTAGCAGATCCGCGGTTGTCAAGGGTAAAGATGATAAATCCCTGCTGCGCCAGGTAATAATTGAACAGGCCGGAGCCACCGAGCCAGGTGTTGTTGACCAGCTGGGCATGCGGGCCCCCGTAAACGTAAACGATGACCGGGTATTTGTTTTCAGGCCGGAAATCCGGTGGCAGGATCATCTGGGCAAAAAGATCGGTATTGTCACCGGAACGAAGTTTGAATATCTGGCTTTTGCATTGCATATATTCATCCAGCGGGTTATCACTGCGGTTTATGACCTGTATGACTTTGCCCTTGGTATCGATGACAGCGTATTCCCGGCTAACCAGCGTATCACTGAAAATATCCAGCATGTACCTGGCATCCGGGCTTAACAATGGGCTGTGCACGCCGGTGTTCAGCGAAAGCGGATGTACCACGCCTGTTTTCAGTTCAACCGAGAAAATATCCTCATTCAGGGGGCTGTTTTTCGTGGCAAGGAAAAAGGCTTTTGTCGCTTTCGGATCTGTGCCGATGAGGCTGGTAACAACCCATGGCCCCTTGGTCAGCTGACGAACCAGGGTTCCGTCGGTTTTATAATGATAAAGGTGCTGGTATCCGTCCCTTTCACTGAACCAGATAAATTCACCGGGTTTTGATTCCGGGAAAAATAACGGGTGTTCAGGCTCAACATATTTATCATGCTTTTCTTCAAACAGGGTTTGTTCCAATTCACCTGACATGGCATCATAGCGGTTCAATTTCAAGTGGTTCTGTCCCCTGTTGAGGATCCCGATGTAGATGTCCTTTTCATCCGGGCTCCAGGTGACGGAGGTGAGGTACTGGTCGGCAGGTTCGCCGGTCTTTACTGTAATATGGCTTCCGTCAGAGATATTATAGATCACGAGGGTGACATGCTCGCTGGCCATTCCGGCCATGGGGTATTTTGTGTTCTCAACGGTAGCTATACGGCTGTCGATGTTGACCAGCGGGTAATCTGTAACCATAGTTTCATCTTTCCTGTAGTAGGCAAGGTAATTCCCGGCAGGTGACCAGAAGGTACCTTTGAAAATACCGAATTCATTCCGGTGGACCGTCTGGCCATTCACGATGCCTGGATTCACATCATCCGTCACCTGCACCTGCTTGCCGGAAGAGGCAATGAAAAGATTGTTCTTCAAGGTATAAGCAATCAGCTTTCCATTCAATCCGGAATCGGTATTTTCTGCTTCTTCCGGGTAAGTATTAACCAGGGTAACAGTTCCTTTGACCATATTTAAATCATATACATTATTTTTTACGGTAAAGGAAAATGATGATTCATCGATCCAGGTGACTGACGGTATCCTTGATAATGAATCTATCCCTGAATTTTTCAAAATATGGTTGAAATCCCGGAGTTTCAGTAGTGTATCAGCTATGGTGCTACTGGCCTTCCTGGTCATGATAACGCCATTTTCCTGGTAGGTGAACCGGTCACCCGTGCCCTGCCATTGAAGGTTTCTAAGGGTAGTGGGGTAAAGGGCCCTGTTCATTCCGCTGGCATCCTCGATGGTAAGTTTTTTCTGGGAGAAAGATAAAATCGGAATAAGAATGATTATAGCAGATAAATACTTAAGCATTTTCATTTTGATTGAGATTTAATTGAAATGGATACTACAGGGAATGGATCGCATGGGCAATCTCTTTTAAGCAGGAATAATCTTTTTCTATGGCGTTGCCGACCACGATCATATCCGCGCCGGCTTCACATCCTGCAAGTGCCTGCTCGGGTGTCCTGATACCTCCGCCAACGATCAAAGGAATTGATATGCTCTGCTTTAACTTTTTTTATCATGGAAGGCGAAATGGGCAATTCAGCGCCGGAACCGGCATCCATGTAAATCAACCTGAGCCCGAGCATTTCTCCGGCCATAGCTGTGCAAATGGCGATATCGTCTTTCAGCCTGGGTATCGGCAGGGTATTGCTGATGTATTGAGCCGTTGTGACAGGTCCGCTTTCA
Organism: uncultured Bacteroidales bacterium; assembly: GCA_963701785.1. Taxonomy (GTDB): domain Bacteria; phylum Bacteroidota; class Bacteroidia; order Bacteroidales; family JAGOPY01; genus JAGOPY01. The sequence continues at coordinate 538,838 of CAVPBC010000004.1, forward strand.
ATTAGCATATACCCGGTTGGTAATATTTCAAGCTTGCTTTTCTTCAGATATGGTGCAGCAATTACATGTTTGCCGATCAGCATGTCAGGATTCCGGCCGGAAATGAGCGACAACAGCAGGAGGGCATCGGCTTTTTCGTTAATTTGCAAGATGCTGCCTGGAAAAAGGATGACCGGGATATCAGCCCGGTCTTTAATGGCCTGCAACGTTTCGTCAAGGTGATCGTAAGTCAGCAGGCTTCCGCCGACCAGGATAAAATCAACATGGTTCTCACTTGCGGAAGAGATGACAAGGTCAAGACCCTTTTTGTCGTATTTATCCGGGTCGATTAATACCGCGAAAGACTTGCGGTGGCTATTAATTCTGATCTTTTCGTATATGCTCATACCCGGATGTCTGCTGCAAAAATACAAAATAATGAATAAGCACTTTGTTGAATCCTTTTAAATCGATGGGTCAAGCAAATAAACGAGGATAAAGCTCCCGATCATTTCACTGAATAACAAGTATTTATCAAGCTTTCCCGAATACCTGATCTCCGCTTTGAAAGTCATCCCCGCGCATGGGGGGATCTCAACCAGGATATTGATCACGAAAATCAAGATCCCGCTTCCCATACAACTTATAGAGCGCTTCCTTGGCGCACCAGGTTAATGTTAACTGCTCCATTTCCCTCTCTTTTCCGACAAAAGCTGATTCTTCAGGGCTAAGGAATTTATCCCTGACTTTTTCTATCCTTGGTTTAATTTTTTCAATATCAATGCCTACCCTGGCATAACGGCTGATTATTACGGCAGCCAGGTCTTCAGAATGGGTCACGGAAATATGATAGTCGCTTCCTGCCAGAAAAGGTTTGCCGGACTGGTCGTATTCCACGGGGAAATCATCCGGTTTAAGCAATGTCCGGATCAGGAGGCGGTATGCCAGCCACTGTTTTTTACGGCTTTCAGCAACAAACGACTGATAAAGGGTTTCCTCGGCTTCCCGCAGAATGATCGCATCCCGCAATTCTTCGACACTTTCCGTAATCTTCCAGACCGCATACAGGGTGCGCTCATCTATAATTTTCCTCAGCAGTTCAGCCATATACTGATAAATAATATCCTTCAAAAATACAAGGAATCATCGAGTAACCATTAGAAGAAATGCTGCCCGGATGAACAATTTTTGTAACTTTGCAGCCTCAAAAAATGAAATGATGGATAACCTCGTAATAGATAGTGCTTTGAAATATAAAGTTAAGGATATCAGCCTGGCTGATTGGGGCCGCAAGGAAATTGAAATGGCTGAAAAAGAGATGCCGGGATTGATGTCGCTGAGAAAGAAATACGGTGCTTCAAAACCGCTGAATGGAGCGCGTATCTCGGGCTCGCTGCATATGACCATTCAAACCGCCGTGCTGATCGAAACCCTGATAGAACTTGGCGCCGAAGTCAGGTGGGCAAGTTGTAATATATTTTCCACACAGGATCATGCGGCTGCTGCTATTGCAGTGCGAGGTGTCCCGGTATTTGCATGGAAAGGTGAAACCCTTGAAGAATACTGGTGGTGCACAAACCAGGCGCTTAATTTCCGCGGGGGCAAAGGCCCGCACCTTGTCGTGGACGATGGTGGCGATGCCACATTGCTCCTGCACTGGGGGTTACAGGCAGAAAAAGACCCAGTATTCCTGAACAGGGTGGCCGACAGCCAGGATGAAGCAGCAATATTCGACCTTCTCAGGAAAATCTATGTTGAAGATAACAGGAAATGGCATAAAACTGTAAAAGACTGGAAAGGCGTCTCCGAAGAAACGACCACTGGCGTCCATCGGCTATACCAGATGAAAGATCGCGGCGAATTACTGGTCCCTGCCATTAACGTTAATGATTCTGTAACAAAGTCGAAGTTTGATAACCTCTACGGATGCCGGGAATCACTGGCGGATGGGATTAAAAGGGCAACCGATATCATGATCGCCGGAAAGGTCGTAGTGGTGCTTGGATATGGAGACGTTGGCAAGGGATGCGCCAAATCAATGAAATCCTATGGCGCCAGGGTAATCGTTACCGAGATCGACCCGATCTGCGCACTCCAGGCTGCCATGGAAGGCTTCGAAGTGAATACGCTGGAAAACTCTCTTTCAAGGGGAAATATCTTCGTAACTGCAACCGGAAATATGGATGTGATCACCCTGGAGCATATGCAACAGATGAATGACGAAGCGATCGTTTGCAACATTGGCCATTTCGATAACGAAATCCAGGTAAACAGGCTAAATGAGATGAAAGGGATACAGAATGGTCAATATCAAACCACAGGTCGATAAATACATTTTCCCGGATGGACATTCTATCTATATGCTTGCTGAAGGCAGGCTGGTAAACCTTGGATGTGCCACCGGCCACCCATCCTTTGTCATGAGCAATTCATTTACCAACCAGACACTGGCCCAGATAGACCTCTGGCAGAACAATTATGAAGTTGATGTTTACAGGCTGCCGAAAAAACTTGATGAAGAGGTAGCACGCCTGCACCTGGAACATATTGGCGTTGTGCTCACTAAATTATCCGATGAGCAGGCTTCTTATATCGGCATCCCGGCTGAAGGACCTTATAAACCGGACCACTACCGGTATTAATGTTGAATGTTGAATTTTGAATGTTGAATTCGGGTTCATTCAAAATTCAACATTTAAAATTCAACATTTCTCAGTCGTGTATATACAGCAAATCCCCGAAATATTCCGTCACATACATACTCAAAGTCATGCTGGAAGGGCCTGAAACCGGGGAACCGTCCAAAATCAGGTACTTCGACATGGTACAGGTATCCATAACAAACGGGTAATAATTATCCACTACCAGGCTGCTGCAGATAGTCTTAGCAACATTACAGCAACTGTCGGGTTTAAAAGGAGGGGTCCGTTCAAATGCCAGGAACTGATCTAATGATAACCTGTAAACGATGATACCACGGCTCGGGGGTTCGGCACCGTCTGTTTCATTAAGGTAAAGCCATCCACCGGTGACATTCAGCTCCTGGTATATGGTGGAATTCGGATCGATAGTGATATTGATCGGTGGCAGTGGCAGCCTGTCGCCATTATCTTTAGTGCATGCCGCCAGCAAAAAAGAAAACATCATGATGGCCACCCCGGCAATCATCTTAATTATATTAAAGTTCTTCATCTTTTCCCTTGTTATTGATCCCAGCGTGCAAAGATACTAATTCTGCCCGTTCTGCTTTAGCTTATTGGATAGGTAAACCCGACCGGTTATCCACCGGAATTGTATGTTCGTAAATCTGGAAGCTAATTTGCATAATTTAGCAGTAATTTTATAGATCACGTGAAGAAAAGGATACTCAACATTTTATCGGTATTATTACTTGCCTTACAACTGGCTGTTTCTTGTAAAACTGCCGCCCGTGAAGAAAAGTACTATGAAAAACAGGAGAAGAAACTGGCGGCTGAAGAGCAAAAATCATACGAAAACAGGGTGAAGCAGCATGAGAAAATGCAATCCAAAGAAACTCGCTGGATGATGAAGGAAACCGAACGGCAATCTAAGAAATTAAACAAGTCAAGGCGGCGGTGAAACCATTTCATTTATACTACCGGGATTTTTTTCATAATCCTGTTATTAAGGTAATCAGTACAGCTTACCTTATAATATGTTCTATGATGATCCCCGTGTATACATCTGGTCAGCAAACGCCCCTTAAGTTTGACCGGCTGACCACGGAAAATAAATTGATTGTTAAAGGATTATCGCAGAATTCCATCTATTGTCTTATCCAGGATTCCAAAGGTTTTATCTGGATTGGAACATGGGATGGTTTAAACAGGTATGACGGCTATGACTTTTTAATTTATAATAATACCAACGGTTTAAGCCATCCGACAATCAATGCACTTATGGAAGATGATGAAGGGAGCATCTGGATCGGGACGGAGAATGGCCTCAATATGCTTGACCTGACAACAGGTAATATTATGCAATTCCATCATGTACCGGAATATCCGAATTGCCTCACCAATGATTTTATCAATCATATATACCAGGATAAAAATGGCTACATATGGATCAGTACAGCATTCGGATTAAACCGGTACGATAAAAGCCAGAAAATATTCACTTCATACAATTTTTTTGAGCGAAATGCCGATAGTTCTTTTACCAATTTTGTCACACGGGTGAAGGAAGATGAAATCGGAAGACTCTGGATAGCGACACATTCCGGAATGCATTGCTTTAATCCAGGACAACAGAGTTTCGAGGATTATAAAATGGAAACTGTCGCCACAGCACCGGGATATAAAAAAAGCAATTATGTCCAGGATCTGGAAATTGATGAAAATGGGATGGTTTACGTGGCCACCCTCAATGGCGTGTATGTCATCAATCCGGGAATAGGGATAATCCATCATTTAAAGGTTGAAAAGGAAAAGGAGCGAAGCCTTTCCGGTAACCAGGTCAATGATATGTTTATCGATTTAAAAGGGATGGTATGGATAGGTACAAATACAGGCCTGGACCTGTATGATCCTGCCTTCAATGTTATTACCAGTTTTAGTTCGGGAGTGAATATAAACAACCTCAGTAATGAAGATGTCAGGAGCATATACGAAGATCAGGCCGGCACGATCTGGATCGGAACCTATAAAGGACTGAACAAAGTTGACCGGAATCCGGGAAGGTTTGCTCACTTCCAGAATGATCCTGATGATCCGAACAGCCTGTCGAATAATATTGTTTACACTATACTTGAAGATGAAAACAACCTTGTATGGATAGGGACTTATGAAGGTGTCAACATCTTTGACCGGGCCAATGAAAAATACACGTTTATCAAACATAACCCTCGTGATCCAGGAAGCTTGTCGAGTAATAAGATCAGGACCCTGGCCCTCGATAGTTCCGGTTTTATCTGGATTGGGACAGAAAGTGACGGTATGAACCGTCTTGACAGGACAACCGGTATAATAACCAGGTACCTCCACCAGGCGGATGATCCTTCCTCCATAGTCGATAATAATATCCTGTCGACATTTGTCGACAGCAGAGGGAGGATATGGATTGGAACTGTGAACAAAGGTGTGAACATCATAGATCCGGAAGACGGGACATGCTCTCTCATATCCAGGAGCGCTGACAGTAAAGTCCGGTTGAGTACCAACAAGATCTGGACGATATATGAGGACCGGGAAGGCAACATATGGATTGGAACAAATGATGGTCTAAATAAAATATCCCCCGATCTTGGATCGGTTGTTACATACCGGAATGACCCATCGGATCCTTTATCAATCAGCAGTAACGGCATATTCTCCGTATACCAGGATAAGGAAGGCATTTTCTGGCTCGCTACCATGGGCGGAGGGCTTATACGGTTTGATCCCGTGTCAGTTCAATTCAGAAAATATACTGAACGTGACGGGCTGCCGAATAATGTTGTCTATGCAACATTGCATGATGAAGAGGGCAACCTCTGGTTGAGCACCAACAGGGGTTTGTCAAAGTTTAATAAACTCAACGGGACGTTCGTGAATTATGACACCAAAGATGGTGTCGCTGGAAATGAATTCAATGCCGGTGCCTATTTCAGGAATAAAAAGGGTGAAATGTATTTTGGCGGCATGAATGGTATAAATATATTTCACCCGAGCGAAATCACTTTGAATAAAGTCCCTCCAAGGATGGTATTTACCGGGCTGAGGGTTTTAAACGATTTGTTGGAAACAGTTATAGACGATGGTGAGATCATCAGGCTGCACCATAACGAGAATTTCTTTTCAATTGAATTTTCAGGGCTGGATTATACCAATCCATCTAAAAACCTTTACAGGTATAAGCTTGAAAATTATGATGAAGAATGGGTGTTTGCTTCAGCCATCCAGAGAAGGGCTGATTACCGGAAAGTCGATCCCGGTACTTACCGTTTTTTGGTGACCGGATCAAATAATGACGGCATCTGGAACCAGGAAGGAATAAGCCTGACCATTATCATAAAACCACCATGGTGGAAAAATTGGATGTTCCGTCTTGCTTTTGCACTTATGACTATTACCCTTATTTGGAGTATTATCCTGATGAGGATCAATAATATAAGGAAAAAACATGAGGTTGAAAAGAAAATCCTTTTAATCGAAAAACAGGTTTTCGAACTTGAACAGAAAGCCCTGAGATTGCAGATGAATCCTCATTTTATATTCAATTCATTAAATGCCATCCAAAACTTTGTACTTGCCAACGATACGGATAAGGCTGTCAATTACCTGGCGAAGTTCTCGCACCTCATGCGTATGATCCTGGCTAATTCTACCGCATCGCTTATTACGCTTAAAGATGAATTGAATGCCCTTACCTATTATATCGATCTTGAAAAGCTTCGTTTTGATGACAAATTCGATTATAAAATCCTCAGGGAACCAGCCATTGATGAAGAGTTTGTTGAGATTCCGCCCATGCTGTTTCAGCCGTATGTTGAAAACGCCATCATTCACGGGCTGGTGAATAGTCCCAAACCCGGCTTTCTTGAAATTTCAGTTCGTCAGATAAATGCCGGGACCTTGCTTTGCAGCATTAAAGATAATGGGATCGGCAGGGAGAAAGCTATAGAGATAAGGAATAAGTCGGGTATAAAAAGACAATCAAAAGGTATGATCATCACCCAGGAAAGGATAGATATTTTCAACAGCCAGAGCAGGAAGAACTTTTCGGTCAAAATCACTGACCTGAAAGATGATCATGGAGAACCCGCAGGCACTATGGTCGAATTTACCATTCAGTATAAAGAAATGTAAGACCCCCGTTATGATTAAAGCAATTATCATTGAAGACGAGAAAATGTCGAGGGAAACTCTTCGCCGTTTGCTGGAGAAATATTGCCCGACAGTTGAAATAGTTGCAGAAGCGGATGGCTACCGGAAGGGGATGGAAGAGATCAGGAAACACCATCCTGATGTAATTTTCCTCGATATTCAAATGCCTGACGGGAGTGGGTTCAGGCTCCTGGAAGAAATCGGAGAAGTGGATTTCGAGATCATTTTTACAACAGCTTTTGACCAGTTTGCTATTAAGGCCATCAAATACAGCGCATTGGATTACCTGTTAAAACCCATCATCCCACAGGACCTGATCGAATCTGTTATCAGGGTCGAAAAAAAGAAGGCCGAAAACATGAAGAAAAGGAGCCTGGAACTTAATCCTGGTGACGATAAGGAGCAGGGTGAGAGAAGCAAGAAAATCGTTCTTTCCACCTCTGAAATGATCCATATTATTAGTGTTGATGATATTATCCGGTGCGAGTCGGATAATTATTACACTTATTTTTATTTTGTAGATGGTCGAAAACTGCTGATTTCTAAAACGTTGAAAGAAAATGAAGAGTTGCTCAGCCAGCATAATTTTATACGGCCCCATAAATCCCATCTTATCAATATAAAGTATATTAAAAGTTATATCAGGCAGGAAGGTGGTTATATTCTAATGACTGACGGGACCCGCATCCCGGTTTCCCGTCGAAAAAAAGATAAAATAATGGAGATCATATTTAATTTATAATCAATAATATATCGTTTCCACCTTTGCCGTAAACTGATTGTCGCGAGCCGTTAACTGATTAATTATTCATACCTTTCGGCGATTTTAGTACTTTTATCTCAACCAGAATTGTTGCGCCATGGATGATTTTATTTACCTGATTGTTTTGATCGCCTGGGTTGTATTTGCTTTTTACCGCAAATCCCAGAAAAAGAGCGAAGCGGCGCGGCAGGCCAGTCAGCAGCAGCCAGTTCCGCGCAGTGGTCCGGCCCCTTTTCCATCTCTGGAAGAAATATTGCTCGGCACCGAACCTGTCCCTGATGAGGAACCGGAACCTGTGCCTGCAACAAGGCAATTTACCACTGACGGGATCCCTCCGGTCTTAAGAGAAACTTCCTTTGAAAGGGAATACAACCTCAGGGGAATAACATCCATTGAAGAGATGGATAAACCATTTACAATGGAGAAATCCGGGCAGGTTATTTTGCCGGAAGATGAGGTATTATCGGAGGATTATAAAGAGGCGGAATGGAGGGCAAGAGTGGATCTGAGGCAAGCTGTCATATATTCTGAAATCCTTAACAGGCCGTATGTTTGACAATGTTTACCAGGTATAAATATTTTTAAATACACTTTTAATAATTTTTTAAGATTAGAATTATTTATTTATAACTTTACCCGCTTCAAATTCGCGCATTATATAACCTAACATAAATTTGTATGGTATGTTAAGAAAGTTACTCTTCACTCTTGGCATTATTCTGTCTGCCAACTTGTTAGTTTTTTCACAGTCAGGTGCGCTTAAAGGAAAAGTGCTAGATAAGGTCACCAGGGAACCACTCCCGTTTGTGAATATTGTGGTAGAAGTAGGGGGGACCAACGTTGGCGGTTCGGCCTCCGATTTCGACGGAAATTTTATGATCAAGCCTATCCCTCCCGGGAAGTACGATGTGAAAGCCACATATGTTGGTTATAAGCCTACTATGTATAAAGGTGTGGCTATCGCGGCTGATCAGATCCAGTTTCTCGATATCGAAATGGAGTCGACAGCCCAATTGCTGGAAACCTTTGAAGTCATTGATTATAAAGTACCTCTGATCTCCAAGGACCAGACCACTTCAGGTGCGTCTGTTACCTCGGAAGAAATTGCCAAGATGCCTAACCGGTCGGCAAACTCTATTGCCTCTACGGTAGGGGGCGTATATCTCAGCTGACGGTGAACGCGGACGTGTCAGGGGTGCCCGTGAAGATGCAACAGTCATGTACATCGACGGCATCCGGGTAAGGGGCTATTCAAACCTGCCTGCCTCGGCCATCGAACAGGTAGACGTTGTGCTTGGGGGTGTTCCTGCGCAATATGGCGACGCGACAGGTGGTATCATCAATGTTACGACCAAAGGCCCTTCACGTACATTTCGGGGCAGGTATAGAACTCGAAACCTCTGAGATACTTGATCCCTATGGTTATAACCGTGTTGGGCTCAACATCAATGGCCCGTTATTTTCAAAGAAAGATGAAAATGGGAAAAGGACTACCTCACTCATAGGGTTCTTCCTGGCAGGTGATTTTACATATAACAGGGATGGCAATCCTATCGGAACGGATTTCTATAAAGCAGATGACAGATTACCTTGAATATATTGAAGATAATCCCTTAAGGCCTGCACCAGGTGGATTCGGGACCTATCAGAACGTTCTTTACACCGAGAAAAGCGACCTCGAGAAGATCAAAACCACGCAGAATACAAGCAATTACAATATCAGCCTTTCCGGTAAATTCGATGTCAAAACAACTGAAACCATCAACCTGACCTTCGGAGGATCTTATTTTGCGCTCGATCAGAATAATTTCGATTATAACAACTCCATGTTCAATTACGATAAGAATGTCCACCAGGTCAGAAATACCTGGAGGGTATTCGGCCGCTTTACCCAGCGCTTCCCGTCAGACAGGGAAAGTACTTCACTGATTAAGAATGTCTATTATTCAATCCAGGCTGACTATACCCGGGATGGTGGCTATAATGAAGATGCCGACCATCAGGATGACCTGTTTAAATATGGTTATTTAGGTAAATACACCACCTATAAAACACCAACCTACCAGATCGGTTCTGATACGGTAGACGGTAGCTTCTATTCGCAGGCCTGTATTTTGAACAGCTGGGATTTTGACACCCTGGTTACTTTTGACCCGTTTGATTACAACCCGCTCATTGCAAATTATACCACTAATTATTATGAACTTTTCGAGGGGCAGCCATTTGGAAATTATCAGAATGCTGACCAGATCCAGTTAGGCGGAGGACTTTTGAACGGGCAGATCCCTGATAATGTTTATGGGCTCTGGGCCGCCCCGGGAACCGTGCAATCAGGATACAATGAATTCGATAATTCACAGTTTGCCTTTAATGTTTCCGGTGCCATGGATATCGGGGATCATGAGTTCAGGTTCGGATTCCAGTATGATCAGAGAAGCGACCGCAATTACGGGTATGATTCACGGAGGTTCTGGGACCTGATGAGAAGTATCACCAATTTCCATATCAGTGAACTTGATATTGAAAATCCTTTCGTGGTAGAAGGTTCGAACCTTGATACCATTAAATATTTCAGGAAATATGATGAAATATCCCAGCGCACTTTTGACTACAACCTCCGTCAAAAACTCGGTTTGCCCACCGACGGGCTTGATTTTATCGATATTGACTCATACGATTTCAATACTAATTCCATAAATTATTATGATAAAAACGGCGTCATGCATACCACCAGCACAGGTGGAGAATTATTCTCTGTGGATATGTTCAGCGCCGATGAGTTGTTAAATGACGGTATTTCCTCTTATGTCGGATATGCCGGGTTTGATTATAAAGGTAATAAACTGAAAGATCAGCCCAGTTTTGAGGATTTCTTCAACGAACAGGATGAGAATGGAAACTATACCCGGCCTATCGGGGCCTATGAGCCCAATTATATGGCCTTCTACCTGCAGGATAAATTCGCTTTCCGCGACCTGATCTTCAATGTCGGCTTGCGTGCAGACCGGTTCGATGCCAACCAGAGATGCTGAAAGATCCCTTCCTGGTTTATGAAGCGAAATCAGTCAGTGAGGTTTCGAGTGTTGGTGGTGATGCTATTGTCCACCCCTCTAATATGGGTGACGATTATGTGGTCTATGTTGATAATGTAAATAATCCAACAAGGGTCGTCGGATACCGTAATGAGTATGACTGGTTTAATGCCGAAGGAGCTGAAATACAGGACCCCAATGTACTTGATGTAGGTTCGGGTATTTCCCCCTACCTTGTTGATCCGACCCTGGAAAGGCCTACTACTGCTGCTTTTAAAGATTATGCCCCGCAGTGGTCCGTCATGCCCCGTATCGCCTTTTCATTCCCGATATCTGATGAAGCGTTGTTTTTCGCCCACTACGATGTATTAACACAACGTCCGACACAGTATGTTTTTGCAGATCCTTCAATTTATTACTTCTTTGATAATGTTTCAGGTACAATCAATAACCCCGGTCTAAAACCGACTCAAACGATCGACTATGAAGTTGGTTTCCAGCAGAAACTGACGAATTCCTCATCCGTTAAACTGGTTACTTTCTACCGTGAGATGCGTGATATGCTCCAGGTCTATCGTTATAATGGAGCCTATCCGAAAGATTATACCTCATATAATAATATTGACTTTGGAACTGTAAAAGGTCTGACTGTTCAGTATGACCTGCGGAAGACAGGAAATGTAAGGTTGAGTGCTTATTATACACTTCAGTTTGCCAATGCAACGGGTTCTAACGAGAACACCACGGCAGCCCTGGTTGCTTCAGGCCTACCAAACCTCAGAAGCACCTTCCCGATCCAGTCTGACCGCCGCCATTCCTTCAATATTTTCATTGATTATCATTTCGGAGGTGGAGCAGAATACAACGGCCCGGTCAGCAAAAGGACCGGATCAGGTAAACCCCCTATCCAGTGGCTGAGTTACTTCGGGGCTACCGTTACCCTCAATGGCGGATCAGGAACTCCTTATACTACTTCCAGGAATGTCGTTGGGATCAACCAGGCCGGAACAAACCTGGTCAAAGGCACTTACTTCGGCTCCCGCGGGCCCTGGCAGTTCAGAACCGATATGACGATCGATAAGGATTTCCATTTTGATATGGGCAGTGGTGAGAATAAACGCGCCGGCTTTGTCAATGTTTACATCCGTATAAATAACATCCTTAACCAGAAAAATATCATGCAGGTTTATTCATTTACCGGGAATCCTGATGATGATGGCTACCTTACCGCGCCAGAATCACAAAAGCAAATCAGCGAAGCTCTCAGTGAGCAGGCTTACCGTGATTTATACGCCGTCAAGGTAAATAATCCCGATAATTACAGTAATCCCAGGACAGTCCGGCTGGGCGTCATCTTTAACTTCTAAGTCAACACTGAACGATTCTTGAAATGATAATACAAAGAAATTATAATATGAGAATGAGAAATATCTATCGGTTCCTATCTGTTCTGCTAATAGGAGTGTTACTGACAGGTGTTACCTTTTCCAGGGAATTTGTAGGGTCACAAAAAAATGCAAATGCCATTAAATCCACGGCAGCAGGATGTTCCGCTGCTTCCGGTTTCCGGTTCCTGGACATCAATAATGTCAGGACCAGGATCAACACCGGGGGTGATATGTGGTGGGACCTTCCCGGCGGAATCGGGGCACAATATTTTATTCCCAAATCAGGAACCGCCACTTCCATGTTTTCCGGATCACTCTGGATCGGAGGTCTTGATATTAACAATCAGTTGAAACTGGCTGCTATCCGTTACAGGCAGGTTGGCAATGATTACTGGCCTGGTCCGCTGACCACGGATGGAACAGCTGCAGTTGACCAGGAAACCTGTGCCAAATATGATAAGCATTATCTTATCACCCGCCTTGAGGTGGATGAATTCCTGCAATGGTGGACCAGTGAAAATAAATCCGAAGAATTCCCGGGCTACAGTATCCCCAAATCAATTTTAGACTGGCCGGCCCATGGCGACGTAGATAAATTGCAGAGCTATTACCTGGCACCTTTCCGCGATGTCGATGGGGACGGTGAATATGACCCGAATAATGGGGATTATCCATATTATGATATCGAAAATGAGCTTTGCCCGATCAATTTTGCCGGTGACCCCAATTATATCCCGGCAAGAACACTGGAAGAAGATCTTACAGAATATAAAGTTCCGCTGTTTGGCAGTATACTGGTTGACCAGGTTATCAAAGGCGACCAGACATTATGGTGGGTATTTAATGATAAAGGTAATACCCATACCGAAACACAGGGCTCTCCTATTGGCATGGAAGTCAGGGCACAGGCCTTTGCTTTTGCCACCAATGATGAAATCAATAACATGACTTTCTATTCATATGAAGTCATAAACCGCTCAACATTTGAACTGACCCAGACTTACTTTTGTCCCTGGGTTGATACCGACCTGGGATATGCATGGGATGATTATGTTGGATGCGATGTATTGAGAGGACTTGGATATTGCTATAATGGCGTTGCTATTGATGGCAGCGGTGAAGTTGAAGCATACGGAACCCAGCCTCCGGCTATCGGGGTTGACTTTTTCCAGGGCCCTTATATTGATCCGGATGGATATGATAACCCAAGATTTACCGGTGAATGTAACCTGATTGGCCAGGGTACCAATTTTGAAGTTGACCAGATGGCCATCAACGGGGTGAATTTCGGCAACGGGATCGTTGATGATGAACGTTATGGTATGAGGAGGTTTGTTTACCATAATAATACTTCTTCAAATCCTGCAACTACTGACCCGAATCTGGCAGCTGAGTATTATAATTTCCTCAGGGGTATCTGGAAAGATAATTCCCTTATGTATTATGGCGGAACGGCCCATACCAGCGATCCGGCTGCTGTAGGGCCTATCTGCGAATTCATGTTCCCTGGCGATTCTGACCCCTGTAACTGGGGCACCAATTTCCAGCCACCAAACGGAGGTTATAACCAGAATGGAAAATACTGGACCGAAGAAGAATCGGGAAATGAACCAGGCGACCGTCGGTTCATGCAGTCAGCCGGCCCTTTTACCCTTAAACCGGGCGCAGTTAATTATATCACGGTTGGTATTCCCTGGGCCAAGGCATCTTCAGGCGGGCCCTGGGCTTCTGTGGAACTGTTGCGGGTTGTCGATGATAAATGCCAGGCGTTGTTTGATAACTGCTTCAAGGTTATTGACGGCCCTAACGCCCCTGATCTTGTAATCACTGAACTTGACCGGGAATTGATCGTTTTTATTGATAACCCCAAAGGATCAAATAACTTCCAGGAAAAATATGCGGAGTTTGACCCGAATATCCTTCAGCCAAATCCCAAATATCCTGACGAAAGAAGTGATTCAATCTATCGCTTTGAAGGTTACCAGATCTTCCAGTTGAAGGATGCTTCTGTTACTCTGGGTGATGCAAAAGATCAGTATGGTAATTATGATCCTGACAAGATCAGGCTCGTGGCTCAGTTTGATATCAAGAACGGGGTGGGTCGTATTATCAACCATTACTTCAATAAAGCTATCGGATTTAATATCCCGGTTGTGGAAGTTGAAGGCGGGGACGAAGGGATTCAGCATTCCTTCCGTTTAACTGACGATGCTTTTGCTTCCGGAGATAAGCGGCTTGTCAACCACAAACAGTATTATTTTACTGTAGTCGCTTATGCATACAATAATTTTCTGCCTTATGATCCGGAAGATCAGATTGGGAAATTCGGACAGAAACAATCCTATCTGCCTGGTCGGAAGAATATTGAGACCTATACTGCCATTCCTCATAAAACGATCAATGGGATTGTGATGAATGCGGAATATGGAGATGGCCCGTCGGTGATCCGTATTGAAGGACAGGGCAATGATGGAATGATACTGGAACTCACCCAGGAGACTATTGACGAGATCATGTCGAAGGTCCCTGTTGGGACTGTAATCGATGGTGATACCGTGGATATCGGGCATCCACAATATCCGATCGCTTATGAGGCTGAATATGTCAATGGTTTTGGACCGGTCAACGTGAAAATTATCGATCCGCTGAATATTGTTACAGGAAAATATATACTGAAGTTTGACACCTTATTTTTAAAGAAGAATACCAATATAACGGGCAATACTGCTCTGGATCCGGGTGGCGATACAGCCAGTATTATTACCGGATCCTGGCACCTGATTGATGAAGCCACCGGTAAAGTTTATACCAGTCGGATGCTGATATTGATCAGCAAAATGAACAGCTTTTCCTCGACCTGGGGATCTCTGTAAATATGAAATCAATATACTTTCCGGGACCGAAAAAAGTCGGACAGATCACAGCTACAACACCTTTTGGTACGGATATTACCCCTATCTGGGAAGTGCTTGCAGATAACAACGGGTTGCTGGAATCATCCCTCACATACGCTGACAGCTCATATCGCTGGCTGGGCGGTGTTCCTGATATCGATGAGCCGGGTTCTCCTTTTAACTGGATCCGTTCCGGGACTTACCAGGTAGCGAACGAGGCGACTGCAGCTGCAAACGATTATAGTATGCCGGTAAGGCCGGTGGACCCTGATCAGAATTATGAGAGGATCGTCAAGTGGCACCTGGGCGCCTTATGTCTTTGACCGCCGCCAGGGAACAGGATCATTGTCGGTCCGAGTTTTAGCCTGAATTCAAAGCTCTCTTCCAAACTGGATGATATTTTCAGTGTAGATATTGTGTTTACTCCGGATAAGTCCAAATGGACCAGGTCTGTTGTCGTTGAAATGTGCCCCGAGGCTAACCTGTCTCAGGGTAAAGCGGAAAGGTTTAAATTCAGGGCTTCACCTTCTGTCGACAAGGATGGTAATTTTGCCAGCCTTGGCAGCGGACCAAGCGAAGATCCGAATGCACCGAATTATATCTCCGACAGCAGCATGAGCTGGTTCCCCGGCTATGCCATAAACGTTGAGACCGGGGAGCGGATGAACATCATGTTTGGTGAAGACAGCTGGCTGGTGGAAGACAACGGAAGGGACATGCTCTACAATCCGACCTCCACTTATGGTGATCTTGTTTCCGGCGCGGCAAGGTTCGGTGGCAAGCACTATGTTTATGTTATGAGCCATGTCAGCCGTACGGAGGCTAACCTGACATACGACTTCCCTGCTTATGATGGTTGCAAGTATATTAAAAACGGCTATAAGGTGCATGAACAAGGGATTTTTATTTATGATAAGGTCTGGTATTCTACGGCTGCCTGGGTTGGGATCCCACTCGCGGTCGACGGTAAAGAATGGCTGAATAACGAAGCAAAGATCCGCATCAGGGTAGCTAAGCCTTATTCCAGGTATTATTCCACACCGATGGATTCAGCTGCGATCGCCAATTCCCAGAATGGCCAATGGCCTATGTACCGGTTTGAAACCGAATCGGTTGCGACAGAATATGACAATGCTGAAAAAGCTAAAACAGACCTGGATCTGATCCAGGTTGTACCGAATCCTTATTACGCGTATGCCGGTGGTGCCGGTTATGAGCGGAATGCACTTGACAACAGGATCAAGATCACCAATTTGCCGGAACAATGCGTTATCTCCATATACAATATCAGTGGCACACTGATCAGGCAAATTACCAAGGATGAAGAAAAAACCTCAGTCGACTGGGACCTGAAGAATTTTGCAGGGGTTCCTATTGCGGGTGGCGTATATATCATCCATGTTAAATCCAAAGATGGTGAAAGGATCATCAAATGGTTTGGCGGATTGCGAATCCCTGATCTTAACGTGTTTTAATAAAGGCTAGGATAAATGATTAATAATAAAATTTCATCTACCATGAAGAACTTTTACAGATACCTGGCAGCCCTGACAATCATCACTGCATTATCTTCCCTAACTATTGGGGTGCAGGCTGGAAATAAAGACCGGTCAGGACAAGCCGGGGCCCCGGAGTTGCTTATTAATCCATGGACTGGAAGCGCAGGCTGGGGAGGGGTGAATACGGCCAATGTAAGGGGCGTTGAATCGATGTTTGCCAACGTCGCAGGCCTGGCATTTGTCAGTAAACTGGATATTGGGTTTTCCCAGACAAGCTGGTTAAAAGGTTCCGGCATCGGGATCTCCAATTTCGGGCTTGGTGTCAGGGCAGGAGAGACAGGGGTTATCGGGCTTTCAGTGTTTTCTATGAAATTTGGTGACCTGGACGTCACAACAACCGATCAGCCTGACGGCACTGGTGCTACCTTCAGTCCCAGTTTGCTGAATTTCGCTTTATCATACGCCAAAACTTTTTCAAACAGCATTTCTGCCGGCCTTACCATCAGGATCATTTCAGAATCCATTCCTGATGCAAGCGCACAGGGGATTTCTATCGATGCAGGTGTTATGTACGTTGCCGGTGAACGTGACCAGGCCAAATTCGGCATTGCGCTACGGAACCTCGGACCTACCATGAAATTCACGGGTGATGGGTTTTCCATCAAAGCATTTTTCCAGGGAAATGAAAATTCAATATCGGTCTACCAGCGTTCGGAAAGCTTTGAGTTGCCGACCCAGTTGCGTATCGGGGCATCTTACGATTTTCTCATTGGAGAATGGAACAGGATTACCATGGCCGCGAACTTTACTTCAAACTCTTTTTCCAAAGACCAGTTTACGCTTGGACTCGAATATAGTTTGAAGGAGTATTTGATCCTGCACGGAGCATATACTTATGAAGACGGCATCACTGCCGGTGTGGATGATCCCAACAGGACCAATGCCTATAAAGGCCTTAGTCTTGGTGCTACCGTTGAAGTGCCGTTGAGCAAGAAAAGCGGCCTGATCCTGGGAGTCGATTACGCTTACCAGTCGACCGACAATTTCCAGGGGACACAGGCCTTCGGTATACGATTGAAATATTAAAACCGGAAAAAGGATTTTATAAGTATCTTTGTACTCTCAAAGAGACCCTTTAATTTTTTAAGGGTCTTTTTGTTATTTGATTTGGATGATATCTTTAAAAGTCATGGCAGAACCTAAATATTATACAAGTGAAGGTTTAAATAAACTCAGGGAGGAACTGGATCACCTGACTACAGTGGAACGACCGTCCATTTCCAAGCAAATCGCCGAAGCTCGTGACAAAGGAGACCTGTCGGAGAATGCCGAATATGATGCTGCTAAAAATGCACAGGGCATGCTTGAAATGAAAATTGCAAAGATTCAGGACGAGATCAGCAATGCCAGGATCATCGATGAATCTAAAATGGATTTAAAGAAAGTGCTCATCCTCAGCACCGTGAAACTGCTTAACCTGAAGAATGGCTCTGCCATGACCTATACACTTGTCCCTGAATCGGAGGCCAACCTGAAGCTTGGGAAGATATCTGTCACTTCTCCTATTGCGAAAGGTTTGCTTGGAAAAGCAGTCGGCGATAAAGTGGAAATTGATGTCCCCGCCGGAAAACTGAATTTTGAGATCATTGAAATCTCACGATTATAATCCATAATGCCATGCCCAGTATTTTTACCCGGATCGTCAATGGGGAAATTCCCTGCTACAAGGTAGCCGAAGACGATCATTTCCTTGCATTCCTCGACATAAATCCGCTTGCCAAGGGGCACACCCTGGTTATCCCTAAAAAAGAAACAGATTATATCTTTAGGATCGATGACAAGGAATATGGCGATTTATTCCTTTTCGCCAAGAAAGTTGCACTTGCCGTGGAAAAAGTTGTGCCCTGCAAAAGGATCGGTATTGCTGTTCTTGGACTTGAAGTGGCCCATGCCCATATTCACCTGGTGCCTATCAATACCGTTTACGATATCGATTTCAGCAAACCTAAACTGGCCTTGTCAAAAGAAGAATTTCTTGAACTGGTTGAAAAGATCAGTGCGGAATTCTCGAAGATAAATCAGTAAGGCCGGATATCCCTGCCCTCAATGTAGTTAATAAATGCCTTGTTGACCACCTTATTCCCTCCCGGGGTAGGGTAATTGCCGGTGAAATACCAGTCGCCCCTGTGATCGGGGCAGGCTTCGTGCAGATCTTCAATTTTCTGGTAAACAACTTTTACGACCGAGCTGATTTCACTGGTAGTAAGCATGGCGGCTATCTTTGCCGAAATCTGCCCTGCAGAAAATGGTTTATATATCTCCTTTACGTGATTTACGACTTCTTCCTTTGGCAGGTTCACCTGGGCCCTGCATTTTTTATAGACTTCATTGATGATATGACCCTGGTTGGATTCTTTTAGCAAATTGATGGCTGCATGGAAGGCAATGAAATCATGGAGTTTTGACATGTCGATGCCATAACAGTCAGGATACCTTATCTGCGGCGCAGAGGAGGCTATGATGATCTTTTTGGGCTGAAGGCGGTCCAGGATCCGGATAATGCTATGTTTGAGCGTGGTTCCGCGAACAATAGAATCATCAAGTACCACCAGGTTGTCAACTCCTTTCCTGATCGATCCGTATGTAATATCGTAGATGTGCCCGACGAGGTCATTCCTGTCCTTATCCTGGGTGATGAAAGTGCGAAGCTTGGCATCTTTAACCGCAACCTGTTCTACCCTGGGCCTGATGGAAAGGATCTGTTCCAGTTTTTCGGGTGTCAGTGATTTTCCAAGTCGTAGTATCTTTTCTTTCTTAATCCGGGCGCACTCATGCTCAATTTCATCGATCAGTCCCTGGAAGGCTACAGATGCCGTATTGGGGATGTATGAGAAGACGGTGTTTTCGAGGTCATGGTCAATGGCATCCAGGATGGCAGGGGTGAGGGCTTTCCCCAGTTTTTGCCGTTCCCGGTAAATTTCCACATCGGTTCCCCTGGAGAAATAAATTCGTTCGAATGAACAGGATTTTCTTTCGAGAGGCTCGATGACAAGTTGTTCCGACACCTGGCCGTCTTTTTTAATGATCAGCGCATGCCCGGGTTTGATCTCTTTTACGGATTCGTATGGTACATTGAAAGTAGTCTGGATAACGGGCCGTTCGGACGCCACAACCACCACTTCATCATCTTTGTAATAATAGGCGGGCCTGATGCCGGAAGGATCGCGCAGGGCAAAAGCATCGCCGTGCCCGATGGCGCCGATGATGGAATATCCCCCATCCCAGTCTTTGCTCGATTGAGAAAGGATGGCCTGCAGGTCGAGATTTTTACCGATCAGCCCCGAGATCTCCCTTTTCTGATGGCCGGCTTGCTTGAATTCCCGGTAAAGGCGTTCGTTTTCCTCGTCAAGAAAATGGCCGATCTTTTCGAGCATGGTGATCGTGTCGGAAGTCTCAATAGGGTGCTGTCCCAGGTCGATAAGGCGTTCAAAAAGCTCGTCGGTGTTGGTAAGGTTGAAATTGCCTGCCAGGACCAGGTTTTTCGTTTCCCAGTTATTGCTGCGGAGCACCGGGTGCAGCAGTTCAATGCCCTGCTTGCCGAATGTACTGTAGCGAAGGTGGCCAAGAAAGAGTTCCCCGGTGAACTCGGAATGGTATTTCAGCCAGTGTGAATCGTTAAGGAGGCGGGAATCCTTTTCACTTATAGCGTTAATGCGTTTGTAAACAGTTTCGAAAATTTCCGCCAATGCGGCGCCGGAATTGGAACGGACACGGTCGATGAATTTATGCCCGGGGGCCAGGTCGAATTTCACGCAGGCGATACCGGCGCCGTCCTGCCCGCGGTTATGCTGCTTCTGCATCATCAGGTGCAGTTTTTTCAGGCCGTAAAAAGAAGTGCCGTATTTGGCGAGGTAATGCTCAAACGGCTTAAGAAGCCGGATCATCGCAATGCCGCATTCGTGTTTGACGGGTTCGCTCATCGTGGTGTTTAATGGACTGGTGCAAAGGTAAGCGAATTATCGAAAAGTCATTAAGTTGTCATTAAGTTGTCATTGATCAGGACATGAAAAAGCATCAGAATATCTTACCAGAATTTTCGAAGCTGATCCGCCATGAGGATATTTCCCGTAGTGAAACGAAATATCAACAACTGAATACCGGGGCACGGATGCAAATATATGATCTGAAAAATAATTAGGGCAATCCGAAAGTGGCTAAAGTGGAGATAATCCTGCCGTATTAACAAGAGAATTTTCCATCTTATTTGGTTTGCTCAACGCTATTTTTCCCAAATAAATCGTAAGGCGCTTCCTGAAATTTATCATTCAATAAAAATCCGGTCAGAAAAATAAATGCAATAAAAGCCAGCAGAATAAGTAATTGTCCTTTAGAGGTTTTCTGGATATCCTGTTTATTTTTCACATCGCATACTTCACCCGGGCAATATTGTACTTTATCCTTAAAGAAGAGGGGATAGAACTTACATCCCAGGCATATTCCGAAAGCCGATTCAAAGAAAAGGAATATCAGGCAAATCAGGCAGATGATGCCTGTAATCGCGCTATAGGCATTTACAAAGATGAAAAAGATGAACATGGTCCCTGCCAGGACCACGCCGATTATCCAGGCGAACTTCTTTTGAGCGGCCCCGACATATTCCGGGGTCTGGTTCCTGACAATCAAACGTGCCAAGGATCAGGGTTGGCGAAAATCTGGGGTTAATAAAAACCCGGATCAGAAAATCCGCAAGGAAAATGATGATCACATACTTAATCGGAACAAAGTTCCCTTTAAACAGGATGTACATTAATGAGGTGAAGGTGGCTAAAAACAGCAATCCTGCGGCTGCCCTTATTTCCCGCTCATTTAACACCGGGATATTATATCCTTCTACATCTTCACCGAATTTGATCAGTTTTTTCATATAATATATTAATGGGCTAATTTTCGATAAAAGTAGAGATTTTCTCCTGGTTTAACAAAATAGCACAAAATCCTGTTTATATTTTGTATGATTTTTGTGTACTTTGGTGATTTAGTATTTTTGTGGCGAAAAATGAACCTTGTTAAAAATATAGCTGCCCTGCTTTTGTCAATTTTTATCCTGATGTCCTGTGAAAATGAAATTCCCAGGACTGAACCCGAATTCCCGGGTGATGTTTATCCGGTTAAAATTGAGACCAACCAGTTATCTTATGATCAGAACAAGAAGGTTGCCATTGAGATCATTAATACCTGCGATTCAATAGCAATGTACTTTAAATGCAGCTCTTATGAAGGAATACCACCTGTCGTTTATCAACTGACCGATGAAGAGTGGAAGGGGTATTGGGCGCCGATATGCAATGGATATAATTCTTTTTGTTGTCTGGATTTTCAGGCCGGTGAATCGTACCAGGATACTCTCGAAGTTGAATTCACTACAGGCACCTACCGGTTGGAATATCAGTTCATCGTGAGACCTGGTCACGAATATCAGTCCTATTTTTCTAATGCATTTGAAGTAAAATAGCGCACTGATAGCAATTCAGCCGGCTTAAGAGTCGTTGGTTGATAGCATTCATCAGAGCGGTAAAAATTTTTATATCGTATTGACTTGAGATGGCATCTCAGATTGCACTCAAAAAATGCTGGAAAAGCTTGAATGGCAAAGGAAACCGGATGTTTAACAAGTAGGATTGAGATGCCATCTCGGAAATGCTTGAAAAACTCTGTAAGTTATTGTTTAATAATGTTATACATAGATTTAAGATCAAATTTGAGATGCCATCTCGTGGTGTCCTAAAATCAACGAAAAAACGAAAGCATCGGACGAAATCCCGATCAGCCGAACCGGCGATTAGACTCATCAGACGAAATCTCGATCAGGCGATCAGCAGATATTCGATTTATGCAGTCAGACTTTAACAATAGAACTGTAAGTGGACACTTTGGATTAAATTCTTAACAAAATGTTAATTTCCTTCCTTGTGTATTATTTGTTTTTATGTTTGTTTAGAATTGATAAAAATAATATTTATCATAATCGCTGATTCCTAAATTAATCCTGCCAATATACCATTCAAGGTATTTTTTTCTTTTAATGCTATAAGAAACCCGTTGGAGGTATTGCTATTGTCATGCTTCCAAACGTTAATTGACATTTAAATTTTAATAAATATTAAACCATTCATTCATTAAAAAAGAAAACTTATGAAAAGAAAAATTTACTTTCCAGTGATCTTGCTTTACATTGCTATTAATGCCAATAGCCAGTTTGTACCAGTAGATATCAATTACCAGGATTCGCCTTATGATAACTACCCGGAATTCATCTCTATCGTGGATGAATCGAATGTATGGCTTGGGACAAGGCGCAGTGATGCTACCACGCAGGTTCAATATACATATGCAGTCCACACTCATGACGGCGGCGACACCTGGGAATTTGACTCAATTCCGGCGCCAGGAGAACCTATTATCAGCAGCTTGTTTGCCGTGGACCCTAATACCTGTTATTATGTCTTTACAGACAATTGGTCAGGTGGTTCGATCTGGAAGACCAGTGATAGGGGTGCAAACTGGGAGAATAAAACAGGAACGTCGTTTTCAGAGCCCGGCGCTTTTGCTAATTTTTATGTGGCTTTTGATGCAAATGAGGGTGTGGCCATGGGAGATCCTACTCTCGGATATTTTGAAATTCAGTTAACAACCGATGGCGGGGATACCTGGAACAGGGTCGACTCAAGTTTAATTCCGGCCGTCCTTCCAGGCGAAATGGGTGCAGCAAATTCTTTCAGCGTTATTGGTGATATCATTTGGTTTCCAACACTGATATATGATGAGAATGGAACTTTTTCTGCCAGATGTTTCAAATCAGTTGATCGTGGACATCATTGGACCGCTTCGCCGGTCTTCGCTGAAAATCTGGGTTGGGTTTCAATGGATTTTTCTACTTCCCAGAAAGGGGTTCTTTTAAACCAATACCCGGGTACTGTTAGCGGTAAAAAACCACTCTATCGCACCGCTGATGGAGGCGATAATTGGTCCATTGACTCACTATCAGTAGATCTTAATGCTTATTCAGGGATGAGTGCTGTATCCGGGTTCGATGGGGGATTCGTGGTGTCAACAAATACTTTAGAAGGTTATGCCACGAAAATACTGTTCACACCTGATTTTTTTTCTACTGTTGTAGTCGTTGACTCAAATCTATCAGCCATTCCCTGGGGAATTAAATTTAAAGATGCCACGAACGGCTGGCTTGAAGGGACGGGATCAGATATCAGTGCAATATTAAAGTACAACGGATTACTCACCTCGATCAAAAGTGCAGCTAAATCGCCCGAAAAGCTGGCCATCATTCCTAATCCTACCTCGGCAGATGCGCTCGTAAAACTACCCGGGTCAAATGATCTTGGTGATTTAATCCTTATGATTTATGATGCTACAGGAAAACTGCGTGAAACAAGACCGGTCGAATCAAATACCGGTTGGACAAAACTAAATGCTTCCGCATACACAAGCGGGGTTTACTTTGTCAACGTAGTGTCTGGTAACCATTTGATTGCGAGCACTAAATGGGTAGTACAACATTAATTGAAATTACCTTGTAGGGGTCACCGGCCGGTGACCCCTACACTTAATATTTCAATCCCCACAAAACTGTATATTTGTTTTCTTAACTCGTTAAAACAAATATTCAATATGGTTAATATAAAATACTTCTTTCTCGCACCCTTTATTGCCCTGACATTACAATCAACCGCCCAGGTCGACAGAACCGACTGGATCGGCAATGAACCCGACGGCTGCACATCCATCACCTGCGGCAGGCTGGCCACCATCGACGGCTCGGTGATCACCTCTCATACCGACGACAGCCACCGGACACGCTCTTCGATAAATATCCAGCCGGCAAAGGATCACCCGGCAGGGAGCATGTGCGATATCACCAAACGAGTACCCTGTGATACGTTTGCCATGCCACTGTATGTTTATGATAAAGTGGGGGAGATACCCCAGGTGAGTCATACGCATGCCTACGTGAATTCGGCATACCCCTGTATCAATGAGCACCAGCTTGCCATCGGCGAATCTACCTTTGGCGGCAGGGAGCAGTTACAGTCGGATAAAGGATTGATCGATTGTACGATGCTTTGCCAGCTCATGATCGAACGCTGCACTACCGCCCGGGAAGCAATAAAACTGGCCGGGGAGCTGACTGCAAAATACGGTTACAACGATGCCGGGGAATGCCTGACGATAGCGGATAAGAAAGAGGTCTGGCACTTCGAGATACTGGGCCCGGGAAAAGGAAAGGTCGGCTCGATCTGGGCAGCACAGCGGGTGCCCGACGACCATGTGTCGGTCAATGCCAACGCCAGCCGAATCCGTAAGATCAACCTGAAGGACAAGGCCAATTTCCTGGCTTCGGAGAATATTTTCCAGGTAGCCATCGATTCCGGCTGGTGCACTTCGCAGGAGGACTTCGAATTCTGCTATGCTTATGCCCCGGAAAGCCGCACTTCTTTTGCCTCCCGCCGCAGGGAATGGCGGGTGCTCGACATGGTGGCCCCTTCACTGAAACTTGATCCTAATGCCGAAAATTATCCTTTCTCTGTAAAGCCCGATAACCCGGTTACCCTCCCGCAACTTGTTTCGATCTTTAAAGATTATTACGAAGGAACGCCGTTCGATATGACCAAGGATATGATCGTTGCCGATGACAAATGGCAAAGCGGTGATCTCACCACTGGCAAATCCTCACATGCCTTATGATGCCAACAAACTGTTCAAGGTCAACGGTGGCTGGGGATGGCTGGGAGAACGGACAATTGCCCGCTGGTACACCATGTATGCGACGATCATCCAGTGCCGCGACTTCCTGCCGGATCATATCGGCGGAGTGGTCTGGCTGGCCATGGACAACGTGGCAACTTCGGTCTATATCCCGGTTTATTGCGGTGTTACCGACCTGCCGGAACCGTATAAGGTCGACGGGCGCATCGAAGGGTTCAGCAATAAATCGGCATGGTGGGCCTTCAACCGCCTGGGCACCCTGACGGCCCAGCGCTGGGGCGACATGCGCCATGACGTGGATGCCATCTGGAACCCGATCCAGCAGGAGCTGTTCGACAGGCAGACGGCATTCGAACAGCAGGCTGTACAGATGTATAAGCAGGATCCGGGGAAAGGCCGTGCCTTCCTGACGGGCTATACAGATCACTGGGGTACTGTTGTGATCAGATAAAGCCTGGAAACTGGGGGATTACCTGTGGACGAAGTATGATGAGAAGTTCTGAAAGGGGTCATTGGTCATTAGTCATTAGTCATTGGTCATTAGTCATTAGTCATTTGGGAATTATAATATGAAATTTAAATATCCGTGAAATCCGTTGCATCCGTGTTAATCCGTGTGCCATTATTCGTGTCTTTAAATGAAAAACTTTGAAAATGAAAAACAAGAAACTTTTTCTTTCAATATTCGCATTTCTTATTTCATTATTCACATGGGCTCAAGTACAAAGTCCGAAAGATTTCTTCGGATTTGAACCCGGGACGGACAGGATGCTTTTCAATTATGAGCAACTAATCAGTTATCTCCAGAAACTGGATGATGCCTCTGGGATGGTCAGGATGGTCGAAATCGGTAAATCACCCATGGGCAAACCGATGTATATCTGCTTTATATCTTCCGAAGAAAATATTGCACGGCTAGACGAACTCAAAGAGATCAACCGGAAACTGGCACTGGACCCGGATCTGAGCAGACGAGGAACAACAAAAACTCGTGAAAGATGGTAAAGTGTTTTTCCTTGCCACCCTGTCGATGCACTCCACTGAAGTAGGCCCCATCCCAATCCGCCCCTTCAATTGCTTATGAACTAGTGACAAATTCCCTAATTCAACATTCAACATTCAAAATTCAAAATTACCTTGATGACGTTGTCTATATGATGGTCCCCTGCCATAATCCTGACGGGATGGACATGATCGTCGATCATTACAACAAATACAAGGGTACAAAGTATGAAGGCAGCTCGATGCCCGGGGTTTACCATAAATATGTCGGTCACGATAATAACCGCGATTTTGTTACGCTGAGCCAATCGGATACACGGGCGATCGCCGCTATATACAACAAAGACTGGTTCCCGCAGGTGATGGTGGAGAAGCACCAGATGGGCTCGGCGGGGGTGCGGTATTTCGTTCCACCGCCACACGATCCTATCGCTGAAAATGTTGACGCCGGCATCTGGAACTGGATAGGGGTATTTGGCTCCGGCATGATGAAAGACATGACCCGGCAGGGCCAGACTGGCATTGCCCAGCGATATCTTTTCGATGACTACTGGCCGGGATCTACTGAAACCTGTCTCTGGAAAAACGTGATCGGCATGCTTACCGAAGGTGCTTCGGCTGACATGGCAACACCTGTCTATATCGAGCCAGATGAACTGGCTGTTTATGGCAAAGGCCTGTCAGAATACGAAAAGAGCATCAATATGCCCGAACCCTGGCCGGGGGGCTGGTGGAGGCTCAGCGACCTTGTCGCTTACGAGAAAACAAGCACCTATTCTATCATCAAAACTGCAGCGGAACATAAGGAAGATATCCTCAAATTCAGAAATGACCTATGCAGGGAAGAGGTGAAGAAAGGCCTGACCGAAGCGCCGTTTTATTATATCATCCCAAAAGAACAGCATGATCCGGGTGAAATGGTACGGTTGGTGAACCTTCTGATGGAACACGGTGTAAATATCTTTGAAAATACCTACCTGACCACAATCGTTGGCGACGTATTTACTTCTCCCGGCGACCTGGTAGTCCCGCTGGCTCAGCCATTCCGTGCTTTTATCAAAGAGGTGCTTGAGAAACAGGTTTATCCCCTCAGGCATTATACACCGAATGGCGAGATCATAAAACCTTACGATATCACAAGCTGGTCACTGCCGCTTCATAACGGGGTTGATGTTAAAGAGATCAATGTTTTTGATACTGACCTTTCGAAGAGTTTAAAGCAGCTAAACGGTAATTATGACCTGAAAAAGGGAATGATGACCGAATTCTGGGGATTTGCCCTGCCGGTGGAACGTAATGAAAGTTTCAAGGTAGCATTTTATGCTATGTCATTGGGATTAACTGTAGAGCGGATGACCAGCCAAATGGTTTACCAGGGAGTGACACTTAACCCGGGCAGTTTTATTATCAGTGGATTGGGCGGAAAAGACAAACCCGACCTTTTAAACAAAGAATTGAATGCCGATCCGGTTTTCCTGGCAGAACGACCGGATTGCCAGGTTGAAAAGCTGGCTTTGCCCAGGATCGCCCTCATAGAAACCAATATGCACGATATGGATGCCGGTTGGACCCGTTTTATTTTCGATACCTATCACGTGGCTTATACTATTGTTAAACCTGGCGATTTTGAGAAGACTGATTTCACAGCAAATTTTGATGTTATCGTTTTTCCTTCCACCAGTAAAGATATTCTGAAGGAAGGCAAAAATAAAAGTGAAGCCGGTGATTATTACCTCAGCCGTTATCCTCCGGAGTTCACTAAAGGTATGGGGGAGAAGGGTTTTGAAAACCTGTTGAATTTTATCGATAAGGGCGGCCTGGTCATCTCCTGGGGGGCTTCCACCGATTTGTTCACGGGGATATTAAAGATAAAGAGAAGTGAGACCGAAACGGAGGAGTTCCAACTTCCGTATGCAAACATTTCAAAAACACTGGAAGGACTTTACGTTCCGGGTTCCTTTCTTAAGATGGAATTAAAGGAAGGTCATCCTCTTACCCTGGGAATGCCGTCAGAAACGGGTATTTTCTACCGTGGGAACCCGGTTTTCATTACCAGTGCACCCGGATTCGATATGGACCGGCGCGTGATCGGTAAATTCCCTGAAAAGGATATTTTGTTAAGCGGTTATATTGAGAAAGAAGAACTTCTAAAGGATAAATCATGCCTGGTCTGGTTAAGGAAAGGGAAGGGTCAACTTGTGCTGTTTGCATTCAATCCGCAGTTCAGGGCATCGACAGCTGCGAATTACAAGTTGTTATTTAATGCATTGCTGTTAAAATAAATAGACTCTCCCCCTGGGAGGGTGTATCAATAGGCCTCTGTGAAACTCAGTGATTCCTCTGCGAAACTCTGCGAAACTTATAAGTAATAGTTACACAGAGTTCCACAAAGAAGACATAGAGGACCACAGAGATAAAATTTATCATATTTTTACTTTTGATACACCCTCAACGGGGGTGGGTTCATTAAACTTTTGCATTATGAAATTAAAATTTCCGCACACATACGTCATCATCTTCAGCCTGATTCTTTTGGCTGCGGTTTTAACCTGGATTTTTCCCGGAGGGGATTATATTGAACAGGTCAAAACCGTTGATGGAAAAGAGGTTAAAGAATTGGTATTTCAACCTCTGGATAGTGCGCCACAGACCTGGCAGGTTTTTGGCTCGATGTACAAAGGGTTTGTGAGGCAGGCGGGCATTATAGTTTTAATCCTGATGATAGGCGGTGCATTCTGGATCATGAACACAACGAGGGCGCTGGATACAGGTATCCTTTCCTTTATCAGTTTTACCCGTAGCCTGGAAAAATTCAGGTTTTTCAGACTTATCGGGGTCGACAATGTGATAATTGTGCTGATCATGCTCATGTTCAGCCTGTTTGGGGCTATTTTCGGAATGAGTGAAGAATCGATAGCATTCGTGATTATTCTAGTGCCGCTGGCCATATCTATGGGATATGATTCGATAATCGGTATTGCCATGTGTTACCTTGCGGCTCATATCGGTTTTGCAGCCGCCATGCTCAATCCTTTTACCATAGGTATCGCGCAGGGGATTGCCGGGTTGCCTTTGTTTTCCGGGTTGGAATACCGGTTTTTTTGTTTTATTGTCATCAATATCGTGGGTATTGGATTTGTACTCTGGTATGCCCGGAAAATAAAGAAAAATCCACGGAAATCGCCTGTTTACGAGGTGGATGCTTATTGGCGCGACAGGGCTGCAGGGAATACGGAAATAATTAAGTTTCACACCCCGGTTTCTGCCTGGGTTTCATTTGGCTTAACGCTGACAGCCCTTATTTTTTTCTCTTTTTATTATCCGGTGACAGAAATAAAGATCGGCAATTCAGCACCACTTAACATTCCGGCCATACCTGTAGCCACTGGCCTCTTTGCTTTGCTGGGACTGATTACGCTCAGAAAAACAGTCCATTATTTTATTTTGACTCTTTTACTGTTTACCATTATTTTTCTGGTTATTGGGGTGATGGGATACTCGTGGTATATCATGGAAATTGCGGCGCTATTCTTTGCCATGGGAATTGCTTCAGGGGTTGCCATGGGATATGGCGGTAACATGCAGGTAAAGCTTTTCCTGGATGGAGTTAAGGACATTGTTTCCGCCGCCCTGGTAGTAGGGCTGGCAGGAGGTATTGTCGTCATCCTGGAGGATGGGAAGGTAATCGACACCATCTTATACCGCCTTGCCGCTTCCCTGCACCAGGCGGGACAGATACAGGCCGTGGGCACCATGTATGTTATCCAGACCATAATTAATCTGGCTATTCCTTCGGGATCAGCGAAAGCAGCCCTAACCATGCCAATCATGGCACCATTCTCCGACCTGATTAATCTTTCACGCCAGGCTACCGTCATGGCTTTCCAGTTCGGCGACGGGTTTACCAATATGATCACCCCGACATCAGGCGTTCTGATAGGGGCATTGGGCGTGGCAAAGATTCCTTACGATAAATGGCTCCGTTGGGTCTGGCCTCTGATCCTGATATTCTTCATCCTTGGTTTTTTGCTCCTGATCCCGACGGTTACGATGAAACTGAATGGGTTCTGAAAATGAACAAGGTTTAAGATGTTAATTTCTTTAAACCAATTAAGGCTTTAAGCCAGGAAAATACTAAGTAATTAGTACCTGATTCCCGGAACCATCTTTTGTTAAATATCTGTTAATCTCCAGTAGTTCAGTTATTCATATCGAAATATCTTCCTATATTGTTATAATTTTTTTATATTCCTGATTAAGCCAGGGGAGTATTAATTTCCAAGTTCTTAAAACCAAAACATCCAAATTATATGAAAAAATCAATTATTCTCTCAATTTTCCTGTTAACTGCAGGGATTGTAGTTTCCCAGGGTGTAGCTATCAATGAAGATGGAACAGCTCCCGATCCATCTGCCGTGCTTGATTTAACTTCGACTGACAAAGGCGTTCTTATACCCCGTATGACACTGGAGCAGCGAGATGCTATTGTATCTCCGCAACATGGGTTACTTATCTATCAAACGAATTCTGCATCTGGGTTTTATTATAATGGAGGAATTCCATCATCACCTTCCTGGCAACAAATCGGAGGTGCATCAGGGCAATGGCAGGTAACCGGCCAGGACATCTACCGTGTCGATGGCAATGTTGGTATTGGAGAAGAGAATCCCTCCGGCAAATTGCATATTTCTGAGCCGGGAGAATGGGCCGGTGTTACTTTTACTGGATCCGGGCTGAACGATTTGTCGGCAGATATCTCAGCTTATAATGGCACAGGGACCAAAAATTTTGCTGTACGGATTCAAAATGCCGGCCCTGATCCAAATCTCATCCAGATCAGCTCTAGTGGGGGCACTACCTGGTCAGCACCTATGGCAATTGCTCCAAACATAAACATGGGTTTTGGTGTTTACCTAAATTTTGACAATACAACTGGGCATACTTTTGACGATCGGTGGGATTGGACCGTCAACCAAAGTTTTTCGGATGTCCTTGTTGTCAGTGATGGTAAAGTTGGAGTTGTGTCTTCAAATCCACGACAACAATTAAGCGTTGGAAGCTACCTGGATTTATATTCAGGGACGAAGAATTCCCCTGCTCGTCCTTCTATACGAGGATCTTCTGTAAATAATATGATCATTAGTCCGGCAGAGACAGGAATATTGTATTTCAACCAGGATGGTGGTACGGGTGAGACGAGGTTCATGAAAGGGAATTCCACTGACGAGCTCATGCGAATCACCCAGGATGGCAATATGGGCATTGGAACTAATGTTCCTGCTGCCTTACTGCATCTTGATCAATTTGGGGAAGGCGGCGGAAATGTTCTGTTTGAAGGCGAATATAGAACTGGCCTTTTAGCAGGAGATCCTCCTGCCTCCGGTGCAAGCGTTCGTTTTATGTGGTATCCAAACAGGGCGGCATTACGGGCAGGTGAAGTGGATGGTTTGCATTGGGATGCTGACAGCATTGGTGATCACTCAGTTGCTTTAGGTTATAATACCAAGGCTCTTGGCAGTCGATGTACTGCATTAGGGACAGGGACTACTGCATATGGATTTGGCGGAACGGCTATGGGTGTTAGCACAACGGCCGGCAGTAATTCCACCGCCATGGGAAGGGGAACCAATGCAACGGGTGATTATTCGACTGCTATGGGATTTGAAACTAATGCATCGGGACAATATTCCACATCCATGGGGTACCAGACTATTGCCTCTGGAAGCGGCTCAACTGCAACCGGATATGGAACAACTGCATCAGGGTATATATCGTTTTCTGGAGGCGAGAATACCACCGCATCAGGTGATTACTCCACAGCAATGGGAAGGAATACAACGGCATCAGGTGCATATTCAATTGCGATGGGATATGATTTAACTGCCCCATCAGCATACGAATTTGTTATAGGGATAGACAATACATCATACACAGCCTCTAACCCGACCGGGTGGGACGAAAATGACAGACTGTTTGTGATCGGTTATGATGAGACCACAGGCAATGCAATGACAATATTAAAAAGTGGGAGGATCGGATTGCATAGTGTTGTAAATCCGACATATGCACTCGAATTACCCAATTCAACGCTTGATGGATTAGGAAGAGCAAGGGCAAATGCCTGGAATACATACTCCGACAAAAGAATTAAATCAAACCTGCGGAGTATTCCATACGGATTAAATGAAATTTTAGAATTAAACCCTCTTGCTTATTTTCAACATCATTCCACTACAATAAATAATAAACTTGTGATTGAGCCCGAAGGTGCCAATAGTATCGGATTTATTGCCCAGGAAGTCTTCCCGCTTATTCCCGAGGCAGTAACAAAGCCGGAAGATGAGACAAACCAGCTCTGGGGGATGTCGTACGAGAAACTGATCCCTGTACTAACAAAAGCTATCCAGGAACAGCAGGTCATCATTGAAGAATTGAGATCAAGATTGGAAAAACTGGAGAAAGGGCAGTAAAGGCCAGGATTTCATTACTTTGAAACAGGTATTTACTCATTTATTGACAGCTCCTACAGTCCACATTTTAAAGAAATGCACCAGCTTTTCCCTGTCATAGGATTTATCCTGTTCAAGGTACCAGCTGTCCTGCGTATGGATGCGCTCCCCTTCCTGGTTTAACACCACCAGCACGGGAAATCCAAACCGTTGCGGGTTGTCGAGTGATGCCATCAGTTCCGGGTCCCGTTTTTCTTTTTCCCTGGGGACATTCACCAATACAACCACATAATCGGCTTTCAGCAGCGAATCGATTTGTCGTGTCTGAGGTTTCTAATCCATGCAGTTTATGCACCAGGGGCACCAGTTCCCGCCGATCTGCAGAAGCACATGCTTGTTTTCGGCTTTGGCCTGTTTGACGGCAGAAGCGATATCTGCTCTGGCATCGGCTTCAGGATTGTAGATATTAACTTCCGTTGCCTGTGCAAATATTACGCACGAAATTAAAAGGCCACTAAAAAGTAAAATTATTCTTTTCATAATTGTTGTTATTTTAACCACAATAGACACAATAGGTCACAATAGGATTCACATAGGATCTATTGTGCCTTCTATTGTGTCCTATGTGCCTATGTGGTGAATATTAATTTAATTTTATGCGAAGATATCAGAATTATGATTTCATTCTATTATTCCCCCATCGGCTGCATTAAAGTAGTAACTAGCGAGATAGGAATCACTTCCCTTATCTTTGTTGATGAACATGAAGGCCAGGGATGCAGAGGAGATAAAATGGATTCCCGTATCTTCTTTCAAATCGATGAATATTTTAATAAGAAGCGTCAAATATTTGACCTTGAGCTTGACCTGCAAGGAACAGAATTTCAAAAGCGTGTCTGGAAAGAACTGTTGAAAATCCCATTCGGGAAAACGGTGTCTTACAAGGACCTAACGCTCAGGCTCGGTGATATCAAGGCGATCCGTGCTGTCGCCGTGGCAAATGGCGCCAACCCGGTCAGCATCATCGTTCCCTGCCACCGGGTGATAGGATCAGACGGCTCGCTTACGGGTTATGCCGGTGGATTGTGGAGAAAAAGCTGGCTGCTGGAATTCGAATCTAAAGAAGATCTATTATTTTGAAAAATCCGCGGTCATCCGCCGCATCCGCGGTATCCGCGTTCTATTTATGGCACGCGGATTTACGCGAATTCAGCGGATTTACGCGGATAAATATTCTGCTTCAAGCCTGGCAATGATCTTCTTCACATCTTTTTCTTCAAAAAATGAAATGATCTTTAATGTAAAAGGAAGTAATTTTCCCGGGGGATGCTTTATCATATCCCCGAGTCTGCCGATAATGCCATCAACCTCATCAATCATGGCTTCTTTTGCCCGGCCATCTAAAACCGACATTGCCACAGCAAAATTCCAGGCTTGCTTACGCGCTTTTTCCATGCTGAAATTCATCACCACTTCATCGTTTCGTTCACCAATCCAGTCGAGCAGGAACATCAGCCGGGATACGCGGCCGACCTTCAACTGCAATTCATCCACCAGGCTGTTCAGGACCTCGTTTACCTGCATGAAATCGTTTTTCAGGGCGCCAATATCACCCCCCTGAGTATATTCAGCTGCTGCCATTCCAAGATCGAAGTTGATATGTGCGTTCATCCCTAAAATGATGTGCTGCAGGATAGTCCGCCTTTCTTTCTTCGCCTGGAATGACACAGCCCACGATTTGCATACAGGAAGCCCATTATGGAAGTTATAGTATGCTTCCAGATATTTATTCGCGAAAAGCACATCGAACTTTTCCATCCGGGCATTATCCTCAAACTTTTTTTCAAGGATAGCCTGTTTGATCTGTGCCGTCGTTCTGCGGTATATGTAAGCGAAGTAGCCAAGGTGATCGTTGTTTTTTACAGATTCCGCAATAATAACATCAAGCTTTTCAAGCACTTCATCTATCGTTTTCGCCATGTCGTTCATATTAAAATATTCAATTTGCATTCGTGCCATCTATGTGCCAGAATAGAACACGGATGACACGGATGCAACGGATTTACACGGATTGTTTCAGATCGAAGTTCACAGTTCGCAGATTCTTGTCTTACAGTCTTACAGTCCTATCTTCTTAATCTCCTCAGGCTCCATCACGCGTCCCACCGGGTAAACATTCCTTTTAGCATCCACCCACGGCGACCGGAAATAGAACCATTCCAGTTGTGACCACTGGCTTTTAGCTGATTCCGGGTTATCCGCCTTCCACTTTTCAAATTCCTCTTTCATGCCTGGTGTTTCGGCAAGCATTTTCCGGGCATATTCTTCCATCTTATAAGTTTCGAAGTATTCCTTCAACTCGAAGATGACATTGAAATAGCCCCATTGCAGGTATGAATCCGGGGAAGCCGGTTCGAACATGTGTGCGATGATCCTGGCACTTCGCTGGCCGGTCGGAATAACAACTGATCCTGCAGGGAATTCCCGTTCTTCAGTATAAGTTTCAAAAGCAGGCGTGACTTGCATGCGGCCTTCATAAGAAGTCTTGCTATATTCAACTTTTGTAAACCGGTATGCTTCAATGCTGAATTTTACCGGTTTATCCAGGACGGAATAATCAATGCCGTGGAGATGTAATTTTTCAATGATTTCGCTCCATTCCGGGGGGATAATATAAGCTTCCGGGATTTGCACGGTGGCCGAAGGCAGTTGCTGGTTAAAATAGGGGACCTTGAAAGTTACCGGGCGGTCGGGATAATATTTGAACCAGTCCCCACCTGTAAGGTCACTTTTTTCGACATCGTATTCCACACCACGGAAATCAACCATGATGCTGTCTTTTCCTGCTGTATAATTCACGGGGAAAGGCTGTTCGCGAAACCCTGCTGACGCCGTGTATAAGTCGGCTGAGGTATTCATCACCTTGATGGCTGATGCGTTCTCAGACAGGTAACCACCTAAAAACTTGAGCAGTTCATAGGTGCTGCTCACGCGGGTTTTATAGTCTTTCAGGGAATGATTTTCGACCAGCAGGCCGATCCGGTTTTGCGATGCAGCATATCCCTGGGAGTAGCGTGGCCCGCCCACACTGCTCCTCAACCCGCTCCTAGGATCGTGCCATTTCCGGAACATCACATAGGGGAATGCCGGGTAGCCGGCCTTTTCCATATATGAATCCATCGCCGGGGTAAACCGGCCTGAAACCCAGTTCGTCAACCCATTGTCCATATTTCCGAAAGTCTCCAGTCCGTAAGTCATCACATACTGGTAATCGGCCCCGTCAGTGACATGGATATCTGCAAAGAAATCGGGTAGCCATTGCTGGTAGAGTTTAAGCCAGGCCTGCATTTCAGGGGCATCTGCCTTGAGAAAGTCCCGATTAAGGTTGAGATTTTGGGCCGTTGTCCGCCAGCCCATCTCCTCCGGGCCATCCTGGTTGATGCGGTTGTACGGCCCGAAGCGTTCGTGCCCGTCGACATTAAAGATCGGGATAAACAGGAAGGTTATATTTTCAGGTACCCCACCATAAAGACCTTTTACCGCCAGGTCACGGAAGAACATCAGCCCGGCGTCTTTGCCATCGATCTCACCGGGATGAATGCCGGCTTCGATCAGGAGGACGAATTTATTTGCTTTTTTGGCTTCACCTGCGGTAAATTGTTTGTCCGAATCAATAATGAGCAAGGGTAAATCTCTTCCCTGCGGTGTTTTCCCAAAAGTTGTATAAAGGATTTGTGAAGATGATTCATCCAGCAACTTGCAATAAGCAACGGTTTCATCATAGGAAGGGGTAGATGTAAAACCGGATTTTTCGTAAAAGGTGATCAGGGCATTTTCCTGGGCACTGGAAATTGAGGCCAGGGCCAGTATGGCAGAAAAAATGAATATACGGATCATTTAATTACTTTTTTAAAATCTATCCCCGAAGCTTATTCCCATTTTCCTTCCTTTGCCGATCAGTGGAAAATCAGATGGCACCAGGCGGGTTTTGGAGCCGACATCTTTTAAGAGCACGGAAGTCATTTCGCCTCCTTTCTGCGCCACCATCTGGCCGAATTTACCTTTGGCGATAAGTTCTACGGAATGGGCGCCGAAGCGGGTGGCCAGGATGCGGTCGTTGGGCGAAGGGCTTCCACCACGCTGGATATAGCCGAGGATGGTTTCCCGTGTTTCCAGCCCGGTACGTTGCTGGATTTTCTCAGCGATATAATTTGCGGCTTTCTCCTTCTTAGGTTTATCGATCCCTTCACCGACAACCACGATGGAATAGGGCTTTTTTGCCTTGGCACGCCTGATGAGATAATCTGCAATGATATCCAAGTCATACCTGATCTCCGGCAGCAGGATCACATCCCCCCCTCCGGCAATTCCTGCATACAGGGTCAGCCATCCGGCATTGTGCCCCATCAGCTCGATCACCATGATGCGCTTGTGGCTGTTCGCGGTCGTATGAAGCCGGTCGATGGCGTCTGTCGCGATACCTAAAGCTGAATCGAAGCCGAAGGTGATATCCGTGCCCCAGACATCGTTATCGATGGTTTTGGGCAGGCCGATGATATTGAGCCCTTCTTCCACGAGCATGGAGGCTGTTCGCTGGGTGCCGTTTCCGCCGATGCACACCAGGGCGTCAAGGCCGAGGGCTTTGTAATTCTTTTTGATCAGTTTTGGCTTGTTGATTTGTTCCAGGTTGTCCTTGTCCTTTTTAAACGGCTTTTCGCGCGAGGTGCCCAGGATCGTGCCGCCGAGGGTAAGGATACCGGACAGTTTCTCCTCGGTAAGCACTTCGTATTCCTGGTTGATCAGGCCCAGGAAGCCATCGGAAATGCCGATTACCTGCATGCCGTATTCGACGATGGCCGTTTTACCGACGCCGCGGATAGCGGCATTGATCCCGGGGCAGTCGCCGCCTGCGCTAAGGATGCCGATGGTCATGGATTTTTTCTTGGTAGGCATAAGCTTGATAATGTTGAATGCTTAATGTTGAATTTTTAATTCAAAATTTTGAATTCTTAATGAGTTTCGTTTCAATTCAGATAGAACATTCAAATATAAGTCAGATAATGAAATAGTGGGCTGGAAAATTTGGCTTTTGATGAAACTTTTTATCAGGGATCATTAACCACTAAGGCACTTAGAACACTCAGAATCACTAAGAAATAATCAATTTAATTTTTAAAAGTAATGTTATCGGGAGATATCTCAGTGTCCCTAAGTGTTCTCAGTGCCTCAGTGGTAAAAAAGGCAAGTCAATTAATAGATAACCAGCTTTTTCCTTACCAATTCATCCTTGAAAAAAAGTTCGATAATATAAATACCCGTTTCAATAAAAGAAATATCAATTATATTGCCGCCCGGTCTAATATCCAGAACATTTATCCCCTGCAGGTTATAGAACACAATCCGCTCAGGGATCACATCGGGTTTGCTGATGACCTGTACATAATACATGGCCGGATTTGGAATGAGCTGGATGTATGGTGCGGCTGATTCATCCACTGAAGAATTATCAATAACAGTAATGTTTATGGTATCGGCATATAAGCAATGACCATCAATGATTTCCAGCCAGATCGAATTGATCCCGATTTGAAGCTGGCTGGCAGGAATGATGAGGCTTGAGGTCGTATCCCCCGTTGACCAGAGATAGGAATCATATCCGGGCACAGAGTTTAATTCGAGTGTGCCTGTTAAAAGGATGGTGGTATCATTCCCCAGTGAGAATTCAACTGGCGGATTTCGCGAGTTTTTAGCCAGGAAAGGCAGGTCAGCATATCCTGTATAGAGTGTATCGTTACCAAAATGGGCAAGCCCCCTTATAAGCCCGTCGATCATTAAATTTCCGCAATTATCAGCCTTAAAACTGTGAAGTTTGGCTCCAATGCTGGCATCAGTCACCTGCAGTTCAACCAAATCCCCTTCGGCGGAAAAGAGGCCTGAAAATATCTGTCCGATAGCGTTTAGCACATATTCCTGTCCCATAAAGGTGAACCTGCTCTTTCCCTGGAAAACAAAAGCAATATCATCTTCTATTAAATCGATCTGAAAAAAGGTTGATGCACTTCCGGCAGTTTTAATTCCCCGTTGCCATATGGGTTGAAAAGATGGATCAAATTTCGCAATCATGGTATAGGTGCTGTCATTTGAGAGTTCAATTGTATCAGACCCAAAAATCATAGTTTCAGAAATTTCCTCTGAAATGATATAATTACCATCTGCATCGATATTCGTTTCAGGAATATAAAAACCGAACTGCGGATAAGGAATAAAGAAAGCATCATGATGTACCCCATCCGGTTCAAATTGAACAATGAATCCAGGCATATAGAATTCCGGAGATGATGGAAATTCAACCGTATCACCCTGGATATAAAGGTCATTGGTTGCATGCCCAACCAAATAGATATTGCCGTCGGAACCGGCGATCGTATTAATTATCTCTGCAAAGCCATCGTAATCATCACGAATTTCTGCCCTCCATATGATCAGGCCATCTTTATCAACCTTTAAAAAAGAATTCAGTCCGCTGGAGACATCAGCGGAATCCTGGTCAAAGTAATTGACCATATGATGAGAAGTATCCATGCTGTTCCAATGCCGGGCTGACAGATAGATGAAATCATCTTCAGAAACCGCAATACATTCGCTATCATCCTGGTATGCGGAAGAAATTGTTCTTCCCCATTGAAATTCCAGGTTTTTATCAAACTTGAGAAGGTAGATATCGATACCGGGTTCCGGCCTGATGATCATGGTATCATTAATAAATAGCGTGTCTGAAAAAGTTCCGAAGAGATAAATACTGGATTCATGGTCGGTTTCCAGGTCTGTATTAAATAGGAATTCTCCCGGATTTGTATAGATGTCGGCCGCTTTGATAAAATCACCTTCAGAATTTCGTTTGACAATGGCAATGTTGTAGCTGGCATAATTCACATCATGGTTAAAGGCTGTATCCTCGATAAGCACTGAATCACCATAGTAGAACAAGGAAATCGTGTTATTATCAGCATCGGTCAGGATCTCTTCACTGCCAAGGGCATTAACAGTGTTTGTAAGCCGCGCCCATTGCCAGCCGGGATCTGATTCCCGGTTCTGGGCTATTAGTAGGATTGATAGAAAATTAAGGCTGATAACAAGAAGTAAGTTGAGATTTTTCATAGGCCCTTGAATAAAATGGTTTGGTATAGGGCCAGAATGGTCTGGTATGACAAATATACCAGATTAAATCGATATTTTCATGTTTCATTGTTAAATGAAATACCTTATGCTTATTCCTTCTCGCTTTCCAGTGCGTTAATCCTGTCATTCATTTCTTCAATCTGCTTGTTCTGCGTGTCGATGATCAACTGCTGTTCCTGGATGGCTTTTACAAGCAGCGGCACAAAAGAATCGTAGGAAAGGCTATAGTTATCGGTTTCATTTTCAGGAGCATGCAGACCATCGAATTCATAGTCAAGGTCATTGCAAACCTGTTCGACTTCCTGGGCCAGGAAACCGGTCTGGACTCTTGCCGTACTTGCTGCATAATCTGCATCCGTCAGTACCTCTCCTCCATCCTGGATTATGTTCTGCCTGACATGCTGATCAAATTTCTTTGTGTCGAAATGGTAAGTGACCGGGCGGAGTTTATTGATAAATTCCAGGCCGGGTACGTTATCATCTTTCACATCAAACTTAAACCGTGCGTCCGACGGGAAGCTCCAGGCCACCTGCCCTTCGATAACCTGTACAGATGCATTGCCGATCCTGACTTTATTGGAGGCATTGACAATGGCTGTGTAGCCAAAGGCTGAGGCATTGGATAAACCACTGGCCGACACAGCTGTTCCCTGGCCAACGGCAGTCAGGTTATTCCCGGTGAACAGGGACAGGCTATTGCTGCCGACAGCGGTGTTGTTAGCCCCAATCGCATTAGCCAAAGCATTGTAGCCCAATGCTGTGTTATAATCGCCAACATCCCATGCGCCGAGGGCATTGCTGCCAAATGCTGAATTGTAAGAACCATCGGTTTCATCCAGTGCTTCTCTTCCTACAGCAGTATTATCATTACCTGCATTCAAATAAAGCGTTCTATAGCCAACTGCTGTATTGCTATTTCCGGTATAATTGACATAGAGTGCTTTGCTTCCCACAGCCGTATTTTTACCTATACCTCCGTTTTGAAAACGCATAGCAGAATCGCCAATAGCAACAAGGTTGTTACCTGTTTGATTAAAAGCAAGGGCATCTGAACCAATTGCCACATTTCCAGAGCCTGACCCGTTCGAATACAGCGTATTTATACCAACCGCAGTATTGCCATATCCTGTATTAGAGTTTAATGACCATGATCCAACTGCTGTATTATAATTCCCAAGTATATTTGACTCTAACGCTTTGTAACCAAATCCTACATTATGAATACCGGTAGTATTGTTATACATCGATTGATATCCGATTGCCGTATTATACGCTCCAACTGTGTTTGAGTAAAGCGCTTTGCTGCCTGTAGCTGTATTCCTGCCGTTTCCGCCATTTTGATGGAACAATGCAGAATCACCCACAGCAACCAGTTTGCTTCCTGCAATATTGCTGTATAAAGCGTTTTTACCAACCGCTATATTGCCAGACCCTGAAGAGTTAAGGTAAAGAGAGTTTTGTCCAAGGGCACAATTATTATCCCCAGATATATTTGAACTTAATGCTGCCCTTCCAATTGCTGTATTTCCGTCTCCTGAAACATTTTTATTTAAAGATATATGGCCAATTGCAGTATTGAATCTTCCGGTTAGATTATCAAGCATCGAAGCAGAACCAATGGCAGAATTGTATTCACCATCTGTATTTGATTTCAAGGCATTGTACCCTAATGCAGTATTAGAAACACCTGATACATTCTGATTCAAAGCATAGTAGCCTAAAGAAGTATTATATGATCCTATAGTATTTGCAAAAAGCGCTTTTGAGCCTATGGCTGTATTCTTATTACTATGCCAATCCTCAGATGCCCCCAGGCCATTATTATAAAGCGCTGAATCACCTATTGCAACAAGGTTGGAATTGTTGGTATTCAAATATAGAGCACCGATTCCAATCGCCACATTATTGTTTCCTATGGTATTGCTGTACAAAGCATTAACTCCATTTGCAGTATTGTTGCTGCCGGTTGTATTGCTGTAAAGACTATTTTTCCCGGTAGCCGTATTTAAATCGCCTTCAGAATTGACAGCCAATGAGCCGAATCCTACCGCTGTGTTTTCGTTGCCAAGCGTATTGATATAGAGCGAATAAGAACCAATTGCGGTATTTGAATGACCTTCTGTGTTGTGCCTAAGCGAATAAAACCCGTTAGCTGTGTTTTGTTGACCTGAAGTGTTTGAGTATAGCGTATTGAATCCTGTTGCAGTATTGTGAGAACCCATTGTATTATGTGCAAGCGAATAAGCCCCTGAAGCCGTATTGAAATTTCCTTCCGAATTAAAAAAAAGCGAACCATACCCCAATGCTGTGTTCTGGTCTCCAGTTGTATTGCTCCATAAAGCTATTGACCCTAATGCCGTGTTTTCAATTCCATCTGTATTAGAATACAATGCTGAGTCCCCGACCGCTGTAAGATCCTTCCCGATGGTGTTGCTGTGTAAAGCATTGGTTCCAATCGCAACATTTCTGCTACCGAAGGTATTGCTGAATAAAGCATAAGCGCCATTGGCAGTATTATTGCTTCCCGTTGTATTGGAAGCCATGCTGTTGCGACCGGATGATGTATTCTGGTTGCCGGTTGTATTGGAAGATAATACATCACCACCCACAGCGGTATTGCTGTAACCGGTAATGTTTGCCGTTAAAGCATTGATCCCGAATGCCGAGTTATTTGTCCCTTCTGTGTT
Source organism: uncultured Bacteroidales bacterium (assembly GCA_963701785.1). Taxonomy (GTDB): domain Bacteria; phylum Bacteroidota; class Bacteroidia; order Bacteroidales; family JAGOPY01; genus JAGOPY01. The sequence goes on from CAVPBC010000004.1 coordinate 581,318, forward strand.
CGAAAACAATGCGTAAGAACCAACCCCGGTATTATTACTGCCTGTGGTATTTTGCTGCAATGCGCTTCTCCCCGCCGCCGTGTTGAAATTGCCGGAACCGTTGTTGTTCAGGGCATTCATACCCAATGCAGTGTTGTAATCCTGGTTTCCGTTCCCCTTTCCAAGAATCACGCCGTTCACTTTTGCATCGCCGCTCACATCCAGCAGCTTTGTGGGAGTATCGGTACCGATACCTACATTGCCTGAATTGTAGTAGATGTCGCTGCCATTGGCGCTCCATTCGCCTGTTGTGCCGTTGCCGTCGATCATCTGCCAGCCTGGCGTCGCCGGGGTTCCGGCATTGTAATAGAAGCCCGGGGTATAATCGGTCTGGTATATCAGCAGCCCGGTCTGAGGTGTGACAATAGCGGAGCGTTGCGTCAAAGTCATCCTCGGGACCAGGACACCCTTTTCGGTGCTCCGGATGTCGAGCATTGCGCTTAGATCAGGGGAGGGGGTGCCGATGCCTACGTTTCCGCCACCACCGCCTCCGGTCGGGCTGAAATTGTATTCCAGCGTCGATGTGTTAAAGCTGACATTGTAGGTTCCGGCTGCCGAGACCGGGATATTGGGGCCGCCGGCAATAGCCGTGCCGGTTGGAAATGCACTATTCCCCCAGTTGTTCAGCCAATCCGCATCCTGCCTGAATTTGAGATCGTTGGCCGACAGGTTGACGGTGAGCGTCCAGAGGTTCGGGTTTCCACCGTCCTGGATCATGTTGTAGTCGGTGATCCAGTCGCTAGAGGGTGTTGCCGGACCGATGAGGCTGATGGTCTGGCTGAAGGTTATGGACTTCATTAAAATAATTGCTAAAAGAAGGATGTGTTTTTTCATAGGTAATCTTTTTATTTATCTCACAGAGATCACAGAGATTAGGCACAGAGGAACACAGAGTTTAACATGGTATTTCCCTTTGTGGTCTTTGTGAGATTATCTGGGTCCTCTGTGAGAAATCCAATCACAAATTTCCCATGAAATCACGCTGGACGCAAGTACCCGATAGGGTGCTTTTTGGGATAAACTGTAAATCAGATCAGAACGATCTTATCCCTCAGTGCTTTAGCAACGGCTTCAGTACCGCTGCACACCTGGAGCTTCATATAGATGTTCTTGAGGTGCTTTTTTACGGTATCGATCGAAATGAAAAGTTCCGCAGCTATGATTTTATAGCTGTTTCCTTTCACCAGGCTTTGTAAAATATCTGTCTCGCGCGGAGAAAGATTATAATCGTTTTTCGGGGATGTTATAACCTGCTTCTGGAAATGGCGGTAAACTTTTCCCGCAATAGCAGGACTTAAAGGAGATCCACCTTCCATCACTTCTTTTAAAGAGTCTTTTAATTTATATGGCGGGGTTTGCTTTAAAAGATACCCGTCGGCACCGGCACAGATGCAATCAAAGATATTGTCATTATCATCATACACTGTGTACATGATGACCTTGATATCAGGGGCGTATTCCTTGATCATCTTCACGCCTTCTACCCCCGATATACCAGGCATGTCAATATCCATGACTACCAGCTGTGGTTTATGCTGCTTCACGGCTTCAAGGGCATACAGGCAATTCTCATAGGTGGCCACTACCCTGAACTGAACCTTGTCATCCAGGAACTGTTCAAGCGACTGCCTTAGTTTTGCATTATCCTCGAAAATGATCAGCTTCGTCGTCATAGTGCAAATTTATTCACTTTAGCAGATCGTGCATAGTACCCGATCGGGTTAATTTTTAACCGGGATGATGAAAATCAGTTCCGTGCCCTGACCAGGTTGGCTTTTCATTGTGAAACTCCCTCTCCAGGCTTCAGTCCGTTGTTTCATGTTCTTAAGTCCGTTCCCGAATTTAACCTTTTCAGGCTCAAATCCTTTCCCATCATCTCTGATCAACATATAAACCGAATCATTTTCAGGCCTGATAAATATTTCCGCATTAGATGCCCCGGAATATTTGACCAGGTTATTCAGACTTTCTTTAAAAATAAGATAAAAATCACGTCGCTGGGCCATGTTCATGCTGACCTTTTCTCCCGGTTCTTCAATCTCCATCTTATAAATAATCTCCGTATTTTCCAGCAATTCCGATGCATACCACCTCATTCGTGCCAGCAAGTATTTAAGGTCGTCATATGCCGGGTTTACATTCCAGACAATATCACTCAGCGAACTGATCACTTCATGAATATCTTCCCCACTTTTACTGAGCATCTTCTCCGTGTCTCCCCCTCTCCTTTTCTCCTGAATGGCCAGTTCGTTCATGATGGCGATATTGGTCAGTGAAGACCCGATATCGTCGTGAAGGTCGCGGCTGATATGATCACGCATTTTCTGTAATTTAAGCAATTGACTTACCCTGTAACGGTAAATACTGTAAATCAGTGCGATAATTAACAATATCATCAACGATCCAAACCACCAGGTACGATAGAAAGGCGGCTTGATGCGAATGTCCACAAATACCTGTTCATCTTCCCAGGGGCCTCCGGCTTTAGTTGCTTTCAGCCTGAAAGCGTACTTGCCGTGAGGTAGTTTATAGCTTACTGAACGATTGTCGGTATAAGACCAATTCTCATCAAAACCGTCCATTTTATAAGAAAATGCATTGAACGACCCAGCCTGGAAATTGATCGCTGTGTATTCAATTGTCAGATTGTTCTTATCATAAGGAAGGATGATCTTTTTATTGGTAAAGTCCTCAGGCCTTTCATTGTAATAATCCGTTCCAACCCTGATCCCGGTGATAAATGCGCGTAATGGTTTTTCATTGAGTAGCTCATCGGAACCATGAATCGTATAAAACTTAAACCAGGCCCCGATCATGATCTCTCCCGTTATTTCATTCAGGTTCAGGTTGATACTTGAATTTTTACGGATATTATCAAAAATCACTTCGTGAATCATCATCTTGCCCGGATCCACCACGTAGAGATCATCGGAAATCAGTGCCCATATATTTCCGTTTTTATCGGGCTGTAATTGCTCAGCCCTGGTGCCCAACGAACTGAGATTATGCTGAAATTCCCTGATCTCCGGACTGTCACCGGAGGAATTAAAATAATACAATCCCCCGGGTGTTGCAAGGAATACGGTCCCATCAGGGGCAACAGCCAGATCCTTAATGTCGAGGAAATCAGAATCTTTGTATCCTGCCGGATCAGCTATAGTTTTGCCTGAAAGTTCACCAGGCTTAATGCAGGCAATAAATTCCTTCTCATCCGGCCTTATATATCCGATTACCCATAATTTCCCGTCAAAACTCATGGATAGCCTGCCTATTGAAGGACTATTAAAAGGAATGTTATCCTGGCCAATGGGCACAGGGATCGATACACCAGTTTGCAGATTGAACCGGAAAAGGCCATGATCTGTGGCAATCCATAAAATTTCTTTTTCATTTAAATCCCTGACAACCTGGTTGATCCAACGGATGCCTGAGCGGAATTCGCTTTGGAATTCGAATTGGGTTGTGCGTTGTGTCCGGTGATCAAATTTCAACAAACCATTGAGCAGGGTGGCAATCCACAAATCCTGGTTTTCATCCCGAAAGATTTGTGTGACAAAGATTTCCTCAGGAAGAAAAGGTTCAAAAAGCTGATTCATTTTCTTCAATTTTCCTGTAGCCAGATCGTAGGTATAAAGCCCTTTGTTATTGGTGCCCAGCCATAAAGTTTTCCCTGTGCTGTCGATCGGATCGGCATAGATAAGGCTGAAATAAACGTCTTTATTTTCTTTGCCATCTCCCGCCAGGGGATCATATTCCTTCATCAATTGCTGGTCATGATCATATTGATATAATCCAAGCCGGGTCCCGATCCACAGCCCGGTCGATGAACTGAAATAAATGTCATTGCTTTCCTGGTACACCCCTTTGGAATCTTCCAGGTCTTTTGTGCCAAAACAGGTGAATTTTTCAGAAGTCCTGTCAAACGCATACAGGCCACCAGAAATTCCGCTGAGCCATAAGATATCAGCTTCTCCCGGATTGTTGGTCTGTGAAATGTCATGCAGGATATTGTGGGCGCCATCGAGGAAGCCGGGATCGACAAGATAGGCGCCGACAACCTGCAGCAGTGCCGTATCAATTTCCATGAGACCGGCTCCCCAGTTCGTAGCCCATAATTTCCCTTTTTCATCAAGAAAAATACTGGTGAAATGACTAAACTGATCCGGTATTCTGACCGTTTCCGAAATCGCTACTTTTCGAAATGTTGAATCGCGCAAATCATACCGGAACAGGCCCCGGGAGGTAGCCAGCCAAAGAAAATCTCCTACAGGAAGGATTTGAGTGATATAAGTACCTTCATCAGAAAAAAGTTCCTGGTTTATTTTACCAGGCACTGCAATGAGCAATTGGTCCTGTTGATCTGCTGTGAATAATCCGTTACCACCTGCCCAGCGAACAATGCTTTCCGGATCCATGGCGATTGACCTGATTCCATGCCTGGTTGCATAGTCCGGTATCGATTTTCCGTATTCAAACCTGGTGAATTTCTCCTTTAGCGGGTCCAGGCTGCACATGCCGTTTTCAGTGCCCATCCATATCATTCCCCGGCCATCCTGTTCAAGGCACCATACCTGGTTTCCACCGGGATTATCAGGCGTGTCAGGGTCATAATAATAATTCCTGAAATTTTTACCATCGAACCTGTTAAGCCCTTCCCAGGTCCCTATCCATAAGAATCCCCGATCGTCCTGCAAAATGCTGAATACCCAGTTATTCGACAAGCCTTCGGCATGTGTGTAGTGGTTAAAGGTGATACTTTTCTCCTGGGCGAGACTGGTTGTTGCCAGGAGAAAAATGATGATGAGGTTTACTGTGTGGGCTGTTCTTTTCAGATTTTCTTTATTCTTCCTCCCAAAGATAATAACTCCCGGGATTTATTTTGGTTGATTTAAACCACTAAGGCACTGAGGGCACTGAGAATCACTAAGTAATCATAATTAGTAAAAGTTATTTTATCGAAAGATATCTTAGTGTTCCTATGTGTTCTCAGTGCCTCAGTGGTAAAAATGTCAAGGCAATTAATTGATAACCAGTTTTTTTCTTATCACTTCTTCCCTGAAAAATAGTTCAACAACATAAATACCCGTTTCCAGTAAAGAAATATCAATTTTAGTTCTTTCAGATTTTATATCCAGTACCTTGATTCCCTGCTGATTAAAAAACACAACCCGTTCAGGGATCATATCGGGATTGCTGACAATCTGCACATAATTCTTTGCCGGGTTAGGAATGAGATGAAGGCAGGATTTAACTGTTTCATATACCGACGAATTATCAATAACAGTAACTATAACTGTGTCAGAAGCAATACAATTATTATTGCTGATTTCCAGCCAGATGACATTATTTCCGATCTGAAGCCGGTTGGCGGGAATGATAAGATTTGAGGTCGTATCTCCTGTTGACCACAGATAAGATTCATAGCCGGAATCCGACCTTAATTCAAGTGTACCGGTTAAAAGGATCGTGGTATCATTGCCCAGTGAAAATTCAACCGGATCCCAGATGGTAACTGCTATTTCGGCTTCGCTCCAGCAGCAATTTTCATTGGCTACCTTTAAATTAACTGTTCCGGAATTGTTAACCATGAACCAGTTCTGATCTGATAATAGCCCATTCCAGCGGTAATAGTAATATCCTTCCGGGGCATATAATTTTAAAGGACCGCAGTTGGCCGTGTCTTGCGGCAGGGATATCAATGCTGGATCAACCAGGGAATTTTTCGCCTGGTAGGAGAGATTACCATCTCCTGCATTCAGTGTTTCATTTCCAAAATGTGCAAATCCTCGCAGGCGCCCTTCTATCAATGAATTACCGCAATTGTCAACTAGAAAATTAGTAAGCGTCGCACCGATGCTGGCATCTGTAAGCTGTAAATTTACCAGGTCCCCTTCCGGGCTGAATAAACCTAAAAATACCTGTCCGACAGCATTGAAGGCATACTCAATACCCATAAAGGTAAACCTGCTTTTCCCATGAAAGGCAAAAGCAATGCTATCGTCAATTAATTCGATCTGAAAGGTTATATACACACCATTGCTCGTCTTGACCCCCTGGTACCAGATGGGTTGAAATGAAGGGTCCATTCTTGCGATCATGGCGTAGGTGCTGTCGTCTGAAACCTGGATGGTGTCGGAACCGAATATAAGCGTATCCTGTATTATACCGGAAATACAGTAATTACCGTTTTTATCAATATTTAACGATGAACTAAGAAAATAGAAATTGGTATACGTTTCAAAAAAGGCATTATGGTGGGATCCATCCGGATCAAATTGTACTATGAAGTTGGAATTGTAATAACCTGTCGAATCAGGAAATTTAATTGTATCACCCTGGAAATAAACATCGCCTGAAGAATTGCCAGTGATATATATTTTACCATCCTTGCCAACGGCTGTATTGTCTATCTCTGAATCCACGTTTTCCGGATCCCTGATCTCGCATCTCCAGATGATTTGCCCGTCGGTATCAATTTTCAGCAAGGAACTCAGCCCGCCATAAACGTCTGCTGAATCCTGGTTAAAGTAATTGGCAAAGACGTGACCAGTGTTCATGCCGGCCATGTGTTCAACAGAGAGATAAATATAATTATCTTCGGAAATTTCGATACCACGGCAGTCATCCTGGTAAATATATGAAATGGTCTGTGCCCACTGAAATTCGAAGTTGTTATCTAATTTGAGGAGATAAACATCAACATGGTCAGGATTTGGAAGAAGAACAGTATGACCATTGACAAATAACGTATCAGTAAATGTTCCGTAAATGTAAACGTTCGATTCCTTATCCAGTTCCATCTCCGTACTGAATAGATATTCATTCGGAGTTGTGTAGATGTCAGCAGCTTTAAGAAACTCACCTTTTGAATTGCGCTTAACAATGGCTATGCAATTGGCCATGCCGTTCGGATAATTTCCGGCATGATAAAAGGCTGTATCATCAATAATAATTGAATCTGCATAGTAATAGAATGATAAAAAGTTATTATCAAAATCTTTTCTAAAGTCCTCATTACTTGAAGAGTTGTGGATATTTGACAGCCTTGCCCATTGCCAGCCCGGGTCAGTAGAAATATTCTGAGCGTTTAGCTCAAGTGTCAGGCTTACAACAATGAAGGCAAGAAATGAGATTTTCCTCTTCATAGGCCGTCAGGTACAAGGGCCAGATTGGTCTGGTCAGGCAAATTTAAGGAATAATTTGCAGTTTTCTGTTATTTTACCACTAAGGCACTGAGAACACTAAGGAACACTTAGAATAATTATAAATAATCTGAATATTAAAAATCATCTTAAATCTTAGTGTTTCTGTGTGTTCTCAGTGCCTTAGTGGTATATTTGTCCAGTATTACTGCACTATTTTCACTTTTCACCAACAACCAGCATCTCAAAATCCTCTGTGGTCAGCTTGTCGTTGCGGCTGAAAGCACCGAGTTTCGCGCCGTAAATATCAATCTTTTTAAATCCCAGTGATTTAAGAAGCCATGTGATCTCGGAAGGGACATAATACCGCTCGTTGCAGGCCAGTTCCATCACGTTTCCATCATCATCCGTTATTGAGGTGATGTTATGATCACGAAAGGTCATCAGGTCGAAGGTGTTTTCATCATACCTGGCATTACCTTCCTGCGACTTCCCTGGCGAGAAATTCCTTTACCGAATGGAACAATGGGAAAAGTCCGTTCAGCGTGGTAAAGATCAGCTTTCCTTTGTCATTCAATGCCTTTGCGGCGCTTTGCAGGATTTGGTAGTTCATCTCATCGGTTTCCATAAGGGGGAATCCGCCTTCGCAGAGCATAATGGCCAGGTCGAATTCTTTGATTAAATGGCAGCAATCGAGCATCGTGCATAAGAAATTTTACTATCCAGCTTTGCTGCCCTGGCTTTCTGCCTGGCCCTGAAAAGCTGGGATTCCGACAGATCAACGCCAGTCACGTTATAGCCCCGCCTGGTAAGTTCAATCGCGTGCCGCCCTGTGCCGCAGCCGATATCGAGGATCTTGATTCCTTTGTTGTAACCGGCTTCCTTTTCTATGAAATCGCATTCGCCCATTGTGCCTTGCGTAAATACTTCTTCGTCGTACTTCAGGCCATAGTTTTCAAAGAGTTCTTCGTACCACTGTTTCATGAATGTTTGTTTATTTTTTCCGATGGTTTTATTTTTCTTGAAGCTGTCTCAAAAGTCCCTGTTTTCTTATTTCTCGCAGATTTCGCGGAATTTGTATCAATGATTATAAATAATCTGCGAAAATTTGCTTTTCATCTGCGTTAATCTGCGTGAAACATAGTAGCACTTTTGAGACAGCTTCTTGTAAATTACACCCCCTCGACTACGATCATTTTTGTCGAAGCCGTCCGCTGACGGATGACTTTTGCTTTCGCATATACGTTAGAATTCCACCATTCCAGGGCTTTTTCCCCGGACGGGAACTCCAGTATCACCATCCTTTCCGGGTGCCAGTCGCCTTCCAGGGTCACCACCTGTCCACCCCTGGCAATAAATTTACCGCCAAACGGGGCCAGGGAAGGCAGGGAGAGCTTTTTGTATTCTTCGTACTCCTCAGGATTGTGTACGGTAATTTCTACTATAACGTATGCTGGCATAACTTTGGTCCGGTTTAATAAATTCAATTAATTCCTTACGCAGCGGATCGATCGGCCGAACACAACAGGGTCAACGTATCTCCAGACATCAAAGGCACCATGGTCAAGGTACCTGATCCAGCCATCCGTGCCATTATCTGAGGAGGAAGTCCACCAGGTGCCGCCCCCGTTAATATATTCATAAATGCCTCCCCAGGTCCTTCCTCCGCCCGGAAGTCCTGAAAAACCGGTTTCATTGGTGGCTTCTGAATTCGGTTCCAGCCAGTGTGTGAATCCTGTTTCTTTCAGTTTGCCACCGGCAACGGCTTCCCCACCTAAATGGTTTGCCAGGTCTGTCCATTCTGCATCTGTCGAAACATGCCATCCTTCCGGTGCTAAATTTCGTCCGTCGCTCGCTGCAAACCAGTTATACAGCCTGCCATAGATTGCGCTGTTTGCATCATCATTGTTATAATCGCAATAAGCCCCGGTGGACATATTATCCCACTCGGTATTATCCGGCACATAGGAAACCGGGTCCCCGTTGTTGTACTGCGTCACCTTGAGGTTTTCAACGAGCCAGTCCTGGCTTCCGATCGTTACTACATGGTAAGGATTGCCGTCTAGGTCATAAACGATCTCCTCATGCCAGGTCCTGAACGAAATTTCATTTCCGTAACCGGTACCTGCAGTATTGGTGGCATATGCACGCAAATAATAAGTTGTGTTGGCATTTAAGTCATTGATGGCACTGAGAAAACTACCGCTACCGGCTCCATCGGCAGTTATTAAGTCATCAATGTTCGGGTTGTGATCAGTGCCATAGCAAACACCTCTTTCCGTGACATCGGAACCTTCATCACTAGTTATTTCACCTCCACTGGTAACTGAGTTTTGTGAAATATAATTTACCGGTAAGGTAGTTAAAACCGGCACTTTTTCTTTCTCACAATTAGTTGTAAGAATGAGCAGCAATCCTGATGCAATAATCAGGAAGATCCTGGTTCTGGTTAATTTTTTCATGGCATTAGATTTTTTTGGTTTTAGGTCTTGTAAAAAAGAATCATAAAGTTACATGAAATTAATCAATCCTCAGCAAATCCTCTGCCCGTGTCACTGCCCATGATCATGGTTTCCTGGCTGGTTCTTTTTCTCTATTTCAACAGGGATAATAATTAAAGAATTTTCATCTTTTGCCAGCTGTAGCTCTTCCAGCCTGTTCACCCGTGCCAGGTGATTGTCAAAATGAATGAACCGGACGATGACCAGCATAATCAAAGCGAAGATAATGAATGAAAAAATGACATATTCCCAATTTAAATACTCTTTTAAAGGTCCAAGCAATGCAGCGCCAAGGGAGTGTCCTAAATTTGAAATGGCCATAAAAAGGGTGAATTGCGTGGCCGAGATCCTTTTCCAGCAAAGCTGCATGGCCGTTGCAAAAACTGCAATCACAAGAAATGTTTCAAGAATATAATAGGCGAAAATAAACCCTATGGTAAACGCTTCCTGTTCCCAGTAAACTTTAAGCATTGACATTCCAATAATAATGCTGATGAGAAGAATGATATAAATCGTGATCATCCTTATTTTCCCAAAAAAGTCGATCATCGCTCCGGCAACAAACATGCCCAGGATACCGGAAGCCAGGTTGGCATAAGCAAATATCTGCGAGTAATCGGTATCGGCCCAGCCAAGTTCCTGTACGGTAAAAACTGGCAATAAAGTGTCAATCAGACCTCTGCCTACAGAAAAACTGAATGCGGCGATCCCCATTAACAGGCTCACCGGCAGGAAAAATACCTGGTAAAGACTTTTTAAGATAGCTTTCCAGCTATGCGCCTGCAGCTTTTCGTTGATTTCGGAGATAGCCCCATTGCTCCAGGGCGCAATTTTTTCACCTGCCCTCTCCCTGAAGATGACAGGGATGATCATAATGATCAGGATCATCACAGACATCAGGGTGATCGCATAAAAAAAACTATAGGTATTGATGATGTAAATTGCTCCTGCCACTGTAGCAGATTTCCCCAAAGTCTTGGATCCCCACATCAAACCGTTTGCCCTGGCCTGTTGGTCAGTTGGTACAATATCAATTGCAAGTCCATCCACGGCAATATCCTGGAATATCGTGAACAGGTTTATCATGAAACCTGCCAGGGCGAGCAGTGTTAAATGGTTTAACGGATCAGGAATGAGCGCCATTAAAAAGAAGCTGACCATCAGTCCAAACTGCCCGAAAATGATCCATGGTCTCCTTCGGCCCATGACAAGGTAGGTAAACCGGTCCATTAACGGGGCGGCCAGGATCTTAAAACTCCATGGAATACCAGTAATGGCAACGAATACCCCGATCTCGGCGGCACTTACCCCATTCATCGCCATCCAGGCCGGTAATCCGAACCAGAGTAACCCATGCGGGATACCCTGGGCAACGTATAAGGCAGAAAAAGTCAAATATCTCAGGGAAGCACTTTCTGATAGCGAAGGGAATCGGGTTAATGGCAAATTTTGGAGGTTCCTGGTTTTCATGTTGGATTATGGTAAATCCAACAAACAATAAACAATGAAATTTGTTTTGGGCAGGAGGTTGCCTCAAAAGTCCAATTTCTTATTAACCACAGAGGTATCAGAGGATAAACAGAGGAAACAGAGGATTGGAAATCAGATAATTATTTCTCCGTTTCCTCTGCTGAACCTCTGTTTTCTCTGTGGTTAAAATACTTTTAAGACGACCTCCTTTCGGCAATTTATTAACCAGTCGATTTCCCAAACCAATTCCTGAACGGATAAGGGAAAAATTCAGGGGTATCTTTTTTATATATCAGAGATTTATTCCAATCGATAAAACTGAAAATTCAATCGATCTTCCATTATCCGGCCCAAAGCCGTATCCGAACTCCAGGGCGGAGACATAGCCGTTTTTAGTTTGAAACTTCAGCGGGGTGATCCTTATCCCGATAACCCAAACCGGGACGGGAGGCTGCTGCCCGGTTTCCGACAATAATTCCGTCCGATGGCCCCAGAGAAGGTTCAATGTGCCATACGCTGCAGGTGTCCACCGGCCCTTGCGCTGGTAACCTGCGGCAAAGCGCGATGAAAAGGCATTCCCGTTGCCCCAGAGGATATTTACATCGACCTGGCCGGCTACCTGGCTTTTATGAATCAGGTGAATGCCGAGGCCCAAATCCGAAACCGTCGCTGGTGATGTTGTCAGAAGAGTAATATATGCCTGTTTGATGCAGGAACGGGGTCCATTCGATGGCATCCTGGGCTTTTACCGCTGAAATGAAGGTCAGAACAAAAATGATGATGAATGCTGTATTTTTCATGGCTGTACCTCCGCTAAAAGGGCAATAGCCGCGGTTAATAATTTAGTATTCCCGGTAAGGAAATCTTCATTTAGTGTCTCAGGGAGATCTGATGGCAAATGATAGTGGGGATTCCTGAAATTGGCGCCATCGGTAAAAAAGACCGCTGGTATCCCTTTATACCAGAGCAGCCCGTGGTCGCTGCGCATCAGCGCCTGCGACAGGAAGTAAGCTCCGTCGCCGGGTGCCAGCACCCCCAGCGATTTTGAAAGCCCGTATGAATTCCCCAGATCAGTTATCTGCTGTGTGATCTCCTCTGAATCTTTGTTACCTACCACCATCAGGTAATCACCAACATCCGGCAGCCTGATTCCCATCACGTTTTTCTGGCTGCCCGGCTCGCTGGAGGAATATCCTACCAGGTCGAGCACGATGGCAGCTTTAACATCGTCTGCATAACCTGCTTCGACATAACGCGTGCTGCCGATCGAGCCATATTCTTCCAGGTCGAAAGAAATAAAGCGGATCGTTCGCGAAAAATTGAAACTTCGCACGGCACGGGCTGCTTCGAGCATGGCTGCCACGGCTGATCCGTTATCATCGGCACCACCATAAAATGCATCGATATGGCTGCCAACGAGGATAACTTCTTCCGGATGGGTCGTCCCGGGCCATTCGGCGAAAACATTATAGGTGATATATGGCCCTTCACCAAGGATTGCGGTGTCGGGTGAATAGCCCATGGATTCGAAAGCCCCGGTAAGCAGGCCGATAGAAGCATTCCGGGTCAGGTGGCCAGAAGGAAATAACTCATGCGGTGGAAAGTCGGTATTATCGACAGGGATATCATTGGCACGCACTTCAGCAAGCTGTTCCACCCAGGGCATGATCCTTTCCTCATCGACATTTGAGGCGACCATGACCGCATTTTCAAAACCAGACCGGTCGGGTGGATCTTTTTTACAGGCGCTGAAAATTAAAGTTGAGCCTGTAATTAGTATAAACATGATCAGTTTTATCATAAACTTAAATTTTTTACTTCCTTGAAGAGGGTGTTTCAAAAGTCATTATTTTGATTAACCACAGAGGTAACAGAGGATGCACAGAGAACGCAGAGTTTTGATAATCAATGCTATATTTCTCTGTTTCCTCAGCGTATTCTCTGTTACCTCTGTGGTTTAAATACTTTTCAGACAACCTCAAGAAAAACATACCTAAAATTTTCTTCCTATGGAAATTACCGTCAACTGTGCCCTTAATGTTCTGCCGAAATTTGTAAAGTGAGTGCCAAAGTCGATTTCCACTGCGCTCAGCTTCCATTTTTCCTTTATTTTGAAAGCAAGAGGAGCAGCATGGACGGCCATATAGAATGCATTAATATCGGTTTGCATGGCTTCCCTTGTTTCGCGCAGCAGCATGGCCCCATCTTCAAAATAGGCACGGCTTGTCATGCCCAGCTCCAGGCCGATCTCAGGCCTCCAGGCACCGGATTCCTGGTGTGCCAGTATCCGCCCGAATACCTCCGGTAAAGCCGGGTTGAGTCCAAATCGAATGCCGCCCTGCCAGTCGAGCGAACCGGTAATGTTACCCCGGGCAGTGGCTTCAAATCCATAAGAGTCCTGCATATTATACGCCGACTGGTAAATCAGCATGCCGAACCCGGCAGTGATTTCATAATTGTTTCTTTTAGATTTTTCCTGGGAAAAGAGAGGATGCAAGAGGAAAATACTCCCGATCAAAAGCAGTATCCGCTTCATAAAATGTTAGTTTAGTTTAGTTCAGGCTGAATCTGATCGAAATTTATGTTCAGCCAATAGTGGCAGTAAATTTAAGGATTTCTTATTTTGGGATATAAACGGGTAAAATTAATTTATCATTATTTTTTCTCCCTTACTTAGAATCTGTGACAATCCATAACAATATTTCTCGCAGATTTTCGCTGATTTATTCGCAGATATCGCAGATGCTAACTACCAGATATTTAATATTCTGCGAGAATCTGCATTAGATCTGCGTTAATCTGCGTGAAACAAAAAGTTATGATTCACGCAAAGAAAAGCGAAGAATAAAAAGAATGCAAAAACAAAATTTTATGATGAAATCTTTACCGAAGTCATCGTTAGCGAACCGCCGACTGCCTTATCATTAAAAAGATGAACGTCTTCGTGCTTTTCTTTGAGGGCTAAAATGTAAAGAAGGGGAAGATAACAGAACGGGCATCTGTGAAGTGCCGTTCCATGAATTTGTAATCTGATTTAATGCGTTCTATTTCATGGTAATGAAAAAGGTTTATTTTTTAATGCCTTCTATTACTGCAAAAGGGACACTTAACCTGAAATATCCCTCTTTATCGGCAATCCGGTTTATTCGCTGCTCTATTTCATTGAAAATTTCCTCCTGCCTGTCTGTCGGTACATTTTCCAGCCATGCATCGAGGAATGCAAGGCGGATGAAGAAATGGCGGAACATGGTGGTACCGTCGGCGAAGGTGTAAGAAAACCGGTCATGCTCTATATCATTTACGGCAAAGTTATGGTTCAGCAACAACATAACGACTTCATCCATTGGTTTCCGTTTCTGGTAAATATGCTGTTGCATAACCTCCATACAGGAAAACAGTTTATACTCCGACAAAACTTCCCTCATCACATCGTAAAACTCCATCATGGTGTCTTCCAGGTTCATGGTAAAGAGAAGCCGGCCGCCGGGTTTCAGTACCCGTACACATTCCCCCAGTACCCTGGACAGGTCAGGCACATTGTTTAGTCCGTTATTACTGACGACCAGGTCGATGGAATGATCTGGCAACGGAATATTTTCTGCCGTGGCCGCCAGCAATTCAATGTTATTGATCCCGAACATCCTGATTTTTTCCCTGGCACGGTCGGCGGCAGCCTGCCATGGATCAATGCCATAGACCTTGCAGGTATCCCCCAGGCGCATGGCCAGCTCAATAAGAGGAAAGCCGGTACCATAACCGATATCGATCACCCGGATATTCTTCTGCGGAATGATCTTTTCCAGGAGTTTAATCCCGAAAGGGGCAGACCAGAAAGGTAGTTCGTCGAGGACACTGACCAGCGCCGGATCGTTGAGATTAAAACCGGTTTGTTGAGGAGTTGTCATTAGGTAATTAAAAGGAATTCATTATGTGGTTTCTAAAACTTTCAGATCATTAATGATAGTATTCGTCTCTGTCACATAAGCAAATCCGTAAGCAAGGTTCAGCAAACTGGCCATGTGCATTTCCTCAGAAACAGAACCGGTACCATCAGCAGGGAAAAATACCCTGTAGTCCCTGAAATAGGCGTCCCGGGCGGTGGATTCACAGCATAGATTGGTCATGATGCCTGCAATGACCAGGTCCTCAATTTTCTGGCACCTGAGAATAGTTTCCAGGTCGGTATTATAAAAGGCTGAATAGCGGTGTTTTAAAACGACCTTTTCACCGGGAAGCGGGGCGATTTCATCATGAACCTCACTTTCAGGGCTGCCTTCCAGGCACATGCCTTCCCACCACCATCCCATAATGCCGGCATCGATATGGCCGGGATGGTGTACATGGCAGGTATAGATGACCGGCCGGCCGGCATCACGAAAAGCAGCGATAAGCTTTTTGATATTCGGCATTATGACCGGCCCCCCGCTGGTGAACGTGGGCGAAGAAGGATCAAGGAAGAACTTTTGCATATCCACGACTAGGAGTGCTGATTTTTCCTTGTTGAATTGTATTTTGTGCTGGTTCACGGGCTTTATTCTGTTCAGCCACTTTTGTGTTTTTTCAGCCAGGTTTTCGGGTGTAATATAGGTTTCCATGGTAGTATTTTTTATGATTTATAAAATAGATGCAGGCTGCCAAACCTGCTTATTTATAACCGGTAAAGATAAGTGATAATTTGACCTGAATAATTATGTGATCAACATGCACGGATTTGTTCCTTATACCATGATCATTGTATCCCGGTTCTTTATAAAATCTTTATGCTCTATCCCTGATTCCTTACAAAGTTTTTATGACATCCTGATCAACTTTGCCGGCCTCTAAAGGGCATAAATTGATACAGGTGAATAATATCATCAACTTCCGGATAGTTTTTAAAGTGATAAGCCGGAATTTGATTATTGTGAGTGCTGCCATATTACTCTGCACAGGCGTGGCCCTTATTTTTTCAGAAGATGTCAGACCTTTCCTTTTTTCTTCAATGACAGGCTTTATTGCAGGCGGGTTGTTTTATCTCCTTGCCGGGCCGGTCAGGGAAGAAGATCAGATCCATAAACAGGACACTTACCTGATCGTAACGTTATCATGGATACTCATATGTATTGTCGGATGCCTTCCTTATTTATTTTCCGGGGCAATTCCTTCTGTGGTTGATGCTGTTTTTGAGTCTGTTTCCGGGTTCTCCACAACGGGTGCCTCCATACTTACAGATGTGGAAGTTTTACCGAAATCGATATTGTTCTGGAGGAGCCTGACTCATTGGATCGGCGGTATAGGAATTATTGTCCTGGTGATCCTGATCATGCCTTCATTGAAAATAGGGGGGTATCATCTCTTTACACTTGAATCATCGCTTCAGGAAAAAATCAAGCCCCGCATAAGGGCGGTAGGATTGCGCCTGTTGTTGATTTATCTTGGACTTACAATCGCAGAAGTAATTATGCTCCTGCTGGGAAATATGAGTTTTTTCGATAGTATCTGCCACTCTTTCGGTACGGTTGCCACCGGTGGATTTGGTACCAGGAATTCAAGTATCATTGAATATTCGCCTTATATTCAATATGTTATCATGATTTTTATGTTACTGGCCGGCACGAACTTTATCATCCATTATTACTTGCTGAAAGGTGAATTTAAACAAATTAAAAACAATGAAGAACTGAAATTATACTTAACGATAGTCATAATAATAGGAATGATTCTGACCGCATTATTATTCTTTAAAATGAATAAGCCCCTTGAAACCTCCTTCAGGGATGCATTTTTCCAGATCATATCCATCATTACCTGTACAGGTTTCGCATCTGCCGATTATTTATTATGGCCGGAATTCGGATGGACGATCATTTTCTTTGCCATGTTCCTCGGCGGATGTACCGGTTCAACCGCCGGTGGCATAAAGATGGCCAGGCATCTTATGTTTTTAAAAAACATCAGGAATATTTTCCGGCAGGTACTTTCACCACATGCCGTTTTGACGTTAAGGCTTAATAAAAACAAAGTCAGCCCGGAAACAAACAGCACCATCCTGACATTTATTACTGTGTATATCATCATATTTTTTATCGGCACTACACTCCTGTCAGTCATGGGTATTGACCTGAAGACTGCAGGCAGTTCGGTGGCAACCTGTATGGCTGGCATCGGTCCGGGAATTGGTACGGTGGGCCCGGTAAGTAACTTTGCCCATTTGCCCGGAATGGGTAAAATATTGCTCGCGTGTCTTATGATCATCGGACGATTAGAAATTTTTACAGTGATCATCCTTTTTACCCGAAGTTTTTGGAGTAAATAAACAGGTGATCTTAAAACATGGATTTGTTCATGATAAAACTCTGATGTTAAGTGTTAACTTTGATGGGAAGATCAGAAAGTAATAATATCTTGGAGATAAGTAAAGCACAGTTATTTTTCCTGTATTCAAGGATAAAGCAATATTTGCTGGCTCTGGCGGTCATAGCAGTGGCAGCATTCTTGTGTGTCCGGCTGGCACAAATCCAGGGTTACTATATTGTTTCATTCATCCTGTTGATCATTGTATCTTTTCTGGCAACATTTTTAAAAACCGGACCCGTTTTATTTGCATCTGTGCTGAGCCTGCTGGCGTGGAATTTCTTTTTTATCCCGCCTCACTTAACTTTCCATATTGAAAAAACGGAGGATATACTGATGTTCGCCATGTTCGGACTTGTTGTTTTGCTAAATGGAGTATTCACCACAAGGGTTCGCAGGCAGGAGAAGTTTACACGTGAAAGGGAAGCACATACCGATGCCTTATTTCAACTTACCAGGGAACTGTCTAAAACCAGTGGTATAGATGAAGTGATCAGGGTTTCATTACAGGAAATCAAAAACCATTTTTCCTGGGAATCAGCCATCATCCTTCGTGGCAATGATCTTGAACTGCTGCCATATGACATGCTGCAGCCAGGATTAAAGTTAGATCCTGAAGGGTTTAAAATATCAGAGTGGGTGTTCAAACATGAACGAAATGCAGGGAAATATACCGATGAGTTCAAACATGAAAATCATACGTATTATCCTTTGCGCGGCACCCTCATGAATCCCGGCGTGGTTGTGTTAAAGCAGGAAAAAGACTTTACAAGTGATAAGAAGGCGTTTTGGGATACTTTCCTGACCCAGATTTCCAATGCCCTGGAAAGGGAATTATTAGGGGAACTGGCAAGCCAGGCAAGGTTTTTAGCTGAATCGGACAAATTTTACAAAACCCTATTTAATTCTGTTTCCCATGAATTGCGGATCCCTGTTGCCACCATTTTAGCCGCTTCCGATGCCTTGCTGGGATCTCCTGAAACCGTCAGCATGCAAAAAGCTATTTCAGGAGAGATTTATACTGCTTCATTACGCCTGAACCGCCTTATTGAGAATCTTCTTAATATGTCGCGCCTGGAAAGTGGCAGGATCGCTCTCCGGCTGGATTGGTATGACCTTAATGACCTTGTTAACAAAGTGACTTCTGATCTTAAAGATGAACTGAAGGCCTTTAATTTAAAAATATATATTCCTGACCATATACCCCTGGTCAGGATTGATTTTGGCCTGATGGAACAGGTTCTGTACAATTTGATTTTCAATTCCTGCCAGTATGCCCCCGCGGCATCAGAGATCGAGGTTATGGCAGATTATGCAAAAGGTTACCTGATCATCAAAGTTTTGGATAAAGGACCTGGTTTCCCTCCCGGATCTTTGGAAGACGTGTTTAATAAGTTCTTCAGGGTCAATCAAAAAGGGACAGGAGGATTAGGGCTCGGGCTTTCCATCGTCAAAGGCTTTGCAGAAGCGCATAAGGGTCATGTAATTGCTGAAAACAGGCCTGGAGGTGGAGCCGTTGTAACAGTTTCTATTCCAACTGATGTTCCGGATATGACTGATCTTTCAATAGAAAAAAGCGATGCCTGATAAGGAAATTATATTGATCATCGACGATGAGGTGCAGATCCGCCGGTTACTGGAAATTACCCTTTCAGCGAATGAATATGGTATTTCTGAAGCTTCCAACGGTAAAGAAGGGCTTATAGCCGCCGCCACCCATCATCCTTCCCTGATCATTTTAGACCTGGGTCTTCCTGATGTAGATGGACAGCAGGTATTGGTAAAACTAAGGGAATGGTACTCCAGGCCAATCATTGTGCTATCTGTCAGGAATTCCGAGGATGAGATCATCATGGCCCTCGATCATGGCGCTAACGATTATATAACAAAGCCATTTAAGAGCGGGGAGTTGCTGGCAAGGATCAGGGCGGCCCTGCGATACAGTGAAGTTAAAGAGGATGATGCCATTATTGAAGCAGGTTCTTTAAGTATTGATCTTGTCAATCATCTTGTTAGAAGAAAGAAAGAAACACTTAAACTGACTTCAACAGAATACGCCCTTTTATGCCTGCTTGCCAAAAACCAGGGAAGGGTGCTGACCCACCAGTTTATCCTGAAGGAGATCTGGGGGTTCAGCTATATAAATCAAACACAGTATCTCAGGGTTTTTATAGCACAGATCAGGAAGAAGATCGAGGAAGATCCCTCAAAACCCCGGCTGATCATTACTGAATCGGGAATAGGTTACCGGTTTGGGGACGGGTGAGGTTTTTTGAGGGACTCCATCCCAAGGGATGGAGTCCCTCTACCTGTCGTAATCCCTGCCGTCTTCCAGGATCCTTAGCCTTTTATCGTTGAACTTTTTGCTGAAAATGCTTCTTTCTTCCTGCAGGTAAGGGCTCCGGATGCCATTCAGATCCATGATGGCATGGAACAGGTCATCCGCCACAAAAGGCTTTTGCCTGTTCCTGCTAATTATTTCCGCTTTTTCAGGATACAGCCTGGTATACGCAGGTGAAAGCCAGACAAGGAAAGGCACTTCTACATTGACCGCGGGCAATTCTTTAGCGTAGTCGTGACCAACATTGTCACCTTCATCATATACGTTTTCTCCGTGGTCGGAAATATAGATGACCGAGGTAAGCCGGTCATTTTGCACAGCATCTTTTGAGATGATCATATTCATCAGGCTGTCGACGATAAAATCATTATAAAGTATCGAATTGTCATATTCAGCTATGGTTTTTTCCTTCCTTCCGGTTCCCGTGAAAATATCGAATTGGGCCGGGTATCTTTTTGAATAAGCCGAATGGCTTCCCATCAGGTGAAGGACGATGAACTTTTTTCCGGCATCCTCATCCAGGGCTGATGAAAAGGGCTTGAATAACCTGGAATCGAATGAGCTGGTCAATGTCGCTTCAAATGAAGTATTGCCTGTCGTGTTGACAAATTGGACATGGTCAGATTTTTTTGCAAATACCGTTACCAGGTTATCCCAGATCCCGATAGGGGATTGATTTGAGATCCAGTAGGTCTTAAACCCGGCGGAGTGAAAAACATCTATGATATCCACGCTGTTTTCGAAGCTTTTGATCTCCTCCAGGTTAGATTCGGAAAGCATGGATAATACTGAATTCAACGTATTGGAATATGGTGAAACCACGTCATCATAAATGACCAGGTCATTTCTTTTTTCCAGCTCAGGATTGGTTTTCCTGGAAGACCCATAAAGCGACATATGCCGCCTGCTGCAGGATTCACCTAAAATCAGGACAAACGTCTGCCTGTCCTGTGTTAACCCGGCTTTTGCATCAACCTTCCGGGGCTCAATATCCTGCATGGCTTCCCGGTAAAGAGTCCGCTGTTCTATGAAGGAAAAGACAACCTTCACCACCTGGGGCGTGCCTTTCCTGGCCAGTCGCCCGTGAATGGTATTCTCGAAAATAAATATCGCCAAAAACATTAAAACCGCACCGGCAATGTATGGCCTGATCTTCGACCGGTGAAGTTCAGGGGCCCGGCGGATGGTGAAGTAAAACAAAACTATATAGGGGATCAGGATCAATAATCCGGCAGATGCTTTTAAATCAAAAAATTCGACGGTTTCCCGGAGATTGGTGTTGGATATGACCAGGAGGCTTGTTAAGGTTACAGGCCCCTTTAAAATTATCCAGTGGCCGATTTCAAATAATCCTGTTAAAAAGAACAACACGGCAGCCACGTAGTAAATGATCTTTTTGCCCGAAAGCATATAAGGAATGGTGAAAACCGGGATCCATACCAGGTTAATTAAAATATACCTGCTGTCGGAAAGTTCATGATCAATGATATAACCTGTTATGACAGGAGAAAAAACCAGCAGGACCAGCCAGGGCGGGTAGATTTCCTTAAGAGTCCTTCTTATTTCCATGTTTTGGTTGATATGGAATGAGCAACACATCGACATTTTCATCCAGTAATATCTGGTAGAGCAAAATTCTCGATGAAAATATATTCAAAGGACCCTTTAAGGTATACCAGATCAGTTTTTTCCTGTCCGGGAATTGATTTTTTATAAGAGGGTAATCCTGGTAATCGGCGGAGATATAATGATTCTCATGCAAATCCAGGTTCATCCTGATTTTTTCAAGAACCTGTTTCAGGCTGTCATCACTGAACCCGTGCAAGCCGGCAGGTAAATAGTATGACGTGAGAAATCCTTTATCAAGATATGGTTTTAAATACTGTTGATTGCCGGATTCCACGATGACCTGGCTTTTATCGATGTCACACAGCCGGACTATAGAATCAAGTAAACTTGAGGATGCTACGGCATTATTTTTTATAAGGTTCTTCAGATCAATCCAGTAATGAAAATCATGGTTGCTTTTTTGGGACAGGAAATAATCAAGAAGGGAAAGATTGGCTGATGGATCAGGCGGGTGGTTGATTTCAAAGTAGTTTTTTTCAGCATGATAAACGACATCTAGTTCCGCACCTGCAAACAGGCCGCGAACTTCATCAAGCTTTTCGAGGCTGTTCACTTTATGTGCCCAGATTTTATCCCTGAATAAAATTTTCAGCGTCCTGTCAGACAGAAAGGCTGTCAACAGGAAAAGGACCAGGAAAGACCATAAAATGATCTTCAAGATAAACCGGCTGGTTCTGCCTGATCTTTTCACACCGCTAGGTTAAACGGCCGGATCGTCAAGGACGAGTTCGCAGGATGCAACGGGCGTCACTTCATCAAATAAATGAACTGTCTCCAGGGGCTTTACATATTTCGTCACATCAAAATCAACGGGTATCCCGTCAGGATTGGCATATACCTGCGAACTGACGGAAGGGTTGTTTTTTTTCTGGTATCCTTTGTTTAGAGAAAAATAAAGCAGGGCCTCGTAAAACCCGATCTTAATATTGGGATAGGAGCGCTGGAGGATGGATTTATTGGAATAGAAATGATATTTCATTTTGTTGTATCCGTCAAGCAGTTCTTCCGGAGATAAATTTTCAGGGCGGATAATGACTTTCGATGCATCGTAACGGGTCCAGTCGTCAGTCAGGATGCGCCCCTCCGATTTCAATTTACTGAAAACGGGCGTCCCGGGATAAGGGGTCATGACACAGGCCTGGAAGAAGGCGGATTTTGACCGGGTAAGGAAATCATGGGCCACATCAAACACTTCTGATGTATCGGAATCAAGGCCGAAGATAAGCGAGGCCATTGTCATGATCCCGTTATCCTGAAGTATTTTCACGGCCCGGACATTTTCATCGATGGTTTTCAGGGTTTTGCGGTATTGATTGATACCGGAATCCGACATGGATTCAAAGCCGATAAGCAGCGCCCTGCATCCTGATTTGTAAGCCAGCTGCATCAGTTCCGGGTCCTTGGCAACCTGTATGGAGGCCTGGCCTACCCAGACCTTTTTCAGCGGTATCATCTCCCTGAATAATTCCTTTGCATAACGCTTATCCCCGGTAATATTATCATCGAGGAAGAAGAGATTTTTCTGGTTGCAGGATTCAATGTCGAACATAACATCACGGATGGCTTTGTGCCGCTGACGGGTGCCGAAAAACCTGGAAACAGAGCAGAAATCGCAGTTGTAGGGGCAGCCGCGCGTAGTTTCGATGGGCGCGATCGAGAATTTGCCTGATGAGCATTTGATCAGGTCACGCCTTGGCATCACATGATTTTGCAGGTCGGGCAGTTTGTCGAGCTTATAGAAGGGTTTCAGCCGGTTGTGCTTAATATCTTCCAGCACGATATCCCAGAGGCCTTCCGCTTCGCCGATCACCACCGCGTTCCCGAAGCGGATGGCTTCATCGGGCATCGAGGTGGCATGGATCCCGCCGAATACCACTATCTTACCGCGCTTCCTGAATTCGTTGGCAATCTGGTAACCCCGGATACTGGTTTGCGTCATGATGGATATGCCGATGACATCGTAATCACCGTCGAAATTCACCGTTTCGCCGTAGACTTCCTCTACGATCTGAATTTCGTGTTCAGGAGGTGTAAGTGCAGCTATAAGGGAAAGGGTAAGCTGGGGGATATCCATCGAATTGGGCCGCTGATCCTGCAGCTGGCAGGGAGATACAAGTAAAATCTTCATCTAACTAAATATACTTTGCAGTTAAGGCAATAGCCATTAATGAATTGCAGAGCATAGGAAATATTACCGGATTCAAATATAATGGGAGTAACGTAGATATCCTCTGGAACCTTTACTGGTTATTTCGATTTGTTAATTAACGTAACAAAATTAATTAAATTATGCCAGAAAAGAGCGGGTTCGAAATCCCACTTTTAAGAATCCTTTGATTTGCTACCTGGATATAGGAGAATCTGTTATCACTTATGATTTCTTTTACAAATCTGAAAGCGAAAAATCTAAAGTGGGTGAGAAGATGGATAAGATAAAGAATATCATGAGTAATCATTAAACAATTACTTTGCTGTAATTTTTTAGTCTTAATTTCCAGATCTAGATACAACAAATTGTTTACGTGATTTTTTCTTATATTTGTTTACAACTCTAAAAATACCTTGGTGATTTATTGAATCTATATTCATATAATTTACTGATTATTAATTAATTTAGCAAATCTCAATCAAGTGATGTATGGTTAAATTGTTTGATGTATAGGAGTTTGTATGGCCGAAATCACTTGAGAGTTTGTACTACAGGATCACAACACGAAGAACAATAAAAATGCCAACGCTGTTTATCAGCCATAATCACAATGACAAGGCGATCGCCCGTCGTGTAGCGCGGCGAATTGGCGTTTATGGCATACAGGTTTGGTTGGACGAACGGGAACTGCGAATTGGCGATGCTTTAGGTTCAGCAATCGAATCACAGATTCAAACCTCAGATTTTCTTTTAGTAATAGCCACCTCCTCTGCTGCAAATTCTGTATGGGTTAAGAGAGAAGTGTCTTTTGCCAGGGATTGTAAGCCACCAAAACCTATATGTTCGCTTTTTGTCGAGAACCTTCAAACCCACTATTTATTTAGTGAAAACCTAGGTGTAGATGCAACAGACCCTCACCACTTCGAGGGAGCTGTGCTGAAAATTGCCGAAGCTATTGTAGGCATACCTCTGCCACAGCCGGGAAGCAAACGTTTGGCAGCAGATATTGAAGCAATTAGGAGAGAGGAGCCTGACCTGGCACCTCTCATAGATGGCTGCCTTACCGGGGAAGGCCTTTCATTTACAAACCTGGAAAGTGTGGCACAGGCCCCGTTTCATCAACTAGACTTTGTTCTTAATGCATTGTACGACCTCGCTTCTGATGATCGAAGATATCGGGTTGCAATAACCGCGGCTTATTTGTTCGCACAAGTCGGGGCTGGCACCTATGCACTGGAGAGACATGTACTAGCACAAGCTGGTTCCGATGGGGTTTTGCGGACCGCTGTCGGTGGCAAAATGGCTAATCCTGAGTTCGACGAGGCACTGAACTTGCTTAGCATCTGCTCACCCCCTGATGATCAAGCACTTGCGGGATTCATTTCAGAGAACGGTCACAGATTGACCGCATCTCAGCGCAATTGTGTCGTTCGTCTTGTTACTTACCCTTCACGCGGTCCTTTCGGATTTGCTTCCGACGCGGCATTCGCTGCGATCCGGCAATTCTCCGACAGCCGTGATCTTGAGATAGTTTGGGAACTCTGGATTAGAGAAGGAAAATTTGATGGAATCGATAAAAGCGACTCCAGACCTTATGATCTCGCTTATTATTTAGCTGAAGCCCTTAAGTCTGGCCAGTCCGGATGGGAACAAATAATAAACACTTTTCTCAGACATGTTAAAGGGCTAGCGCGATCTACTGATCGCATAAAGGTGGATATAGCGATCAACCATCTCATAGCAGCTGCAGAACGAGAGTCTCCGCTGCTTGGAGAGGTATCTTCCCAATGTTCATTTGCTCTGGGTGCGGCAGAATGGGATAATTGGGAAGATAGAATGGAAATGGGTATCTACGTTAATTCATTTGTGAAAGCAGCAATAGGCGATAGAAACTGGATGCGTGCTTTAAACGAATACAAGGAATCCTGGGATGCTGTCCAGCGATTTTATAAACTCAGGAATGGTTTTCATTCTAAAGAGACAGAATGAGAAATGCCTTTTTGAAACTTGATTCTTTTGAGTCTTGAAGACAGGTTGGGCTTGGAATTGAGACAAATACTCACTAGTTTGGTTAGGAAGTATAAAGAGTTTTGTTTTTATTTTGGTTTGAATTTTCTTCTGGTTTTTGTCATACGACTAAAATTAGAAATAATATCCTCCCATTTTCAATACTTCTAATTGACTAATTCAGCCTAAACAACAATGGTGGTTAGGATATAATTTTAAAAAATTGTAAAACATAAAAATATATCTGGGCAACCAGGGGAGGTGTTAAATATCTGTTATTTAACGGTGCGAAGTTGTTAATTTGTGTTAAAGAACCATTGATAAGCATTCGAGATGCTTTAGCTTAGGAAATTTCCTGGAATAGTATTGCCTCTCTAAAGCCATTTTTTAGTAACCACAGAGGTAACAGAGGATACACTGAGATAACAGAGTTTTCAAAATCATTTTTTTCTCTGTTACCTCTGATCAACCTCTGATACCTCTGCGGTTAATTGAACTTTATTTAAAAACTCCGGATCGCGCGTACCTTATTGGGATGGTTGGTTTTAATTGGTGTATAAAACCTGCCATCATAGAAGCTTCTGTAATATACATCGCTATTGGAAATCTCCGTTGAACTCCAGTGAAATTCATGTGCAAACCCTCCAACCACATCATTTTTGTCTGCCTGGTATAAAAGATCCAATTCGTCTTTGCTTTGTAAATACCAATCAGAATATCCATCGTATGGTAGGTCAGCACAATATTGAGCAGCATATGTTCCTTCCCCAAGTTTGTCAACAATAGTCTGTGTGTTGTCCTGTTGAAATGTGGGAAACTCGCTTTTATGCCATATTCTGCGAACAGTTCATGCCTGCTGCTCAGGAGTTAATAAAATGTTATTTCCATGTGACGGGTTGCGAAATTATGTAAAGTCAGATAGAAAGGGATATACGATCCCCGGGGCTGGAAACCCTGTTTTCTTATTTCTCCCCCGCAGCAACAACCCTGACAGTCACTTCTGTTCTTCCGTCTATATTCAGCCCTATTTCTTCGGCTGCTTTGAAAGAAAGATCTATGATGGCAGCAGCATTGTTTCCCATCCTATCATTTACTCTGACAATTACTTTTTTATCCCGCTTTACACTGTAAACTTCCACCATGGTACCGTAAGGCAATGGTATAGTATTGAATCGCACCGCACAAGTATAACCGTTTTTATCGTAAGGCTCTCCACTGGCTGTATTCTTTCCCTGGTATATGTCGGCATAATAGGTGGCTGATCCCTTGTAAACCTGTTCTTCCTTTTTTACTTCTGCTTCGGGTTCGGGGAGTGGCGGTGTGGTGACGACAGGTTCCTCTGTCGGAGGCACTGGTTTCGGGGCTATTACTGTCGTGCGCTTTGTGCTTTTACACGATGAAATTGAAAAGATCATAATGACCAGTAAGGCATAAAGAATTTTTCTTGTCAAAATAAATTTGTGGTTCATGGTTTTGTCATTTTATTGTTTAAATAGTTGAACAACGATCGCTGTTTATCTTTGTTTGCAAATGAAAATGTGCAAACGTGATCAAAATGATTTATTAAATAATAGAAGGCACTTTGGCAATACCATTCTAATGGGTTACTTTTTGATTTAAGAGATGCAAAAATATATACATATAATAATATATATTGTTAACTATATGTTAAACCCTGATTTTTCTGTTTTGAATGAGGTTTCCAACCTCCGGGTTGGCAGCACTTTTACTCCAGCACCTCATAAATAACCAGCGGGTTGGTTTTGTTCTTCAGGCTCACCTCCCCGACTTTCCGGCAGTTAAAATATTCTTTCACTTTCTGGTAAGAGGTTTCGTTGATGATGATCTGCCCGGGTGCTCCGGCCGATTGCAGCCGCTGTGCCGTATTCACCACATCGCCGATCACGGTATAATCGAGCCGGCGCAGGCTGGCCGAGCCGATATTTCCCGAAACCACTTCGCCTGAGTTGATGCCAATAGATACATTGGGCCTGAAGGTGACATGTTCAGAAAGGGAAGGCAGTTTTGCGATTTCTGCCCTGACTGCCAGGCAGGCTTCAATGGCCCGGTCCAGGTGATGATCCCCGCGGAAAACTGCCATGATGGCATCGCCGATGAATTTGTCGATATAGCCGTTCTGGGCAATGATCTCTTTGACCATCACATCAAAATAGCGGTTCAGCAATTTCACAACCGTATCGGGGGTTTCATTTTCACTGATGGAGGTAAAACTGCAGATATCGATAAACACAATGCTGGCCTCTACCGTTTCATTGGTCATGAACGACGATTCAAACTCCCTGCTGCCCATGAAGTTGAGCACGGTTTCATCGACATACATTTTCAGGATGTTGTTTTCCTTGATGGCTTTCAGGGTTTCCCGGATCTGGTAAACATATTTAAGGGTTTTTTCGATGGTCAGCTCCAGGTCGTTGAAATCAACGGGTTTCGTGATGAAGTCAAATGCCCCCCGGTTCATGGCCGTGCGGATGTTATCCATATCGCCATAGGCTGAAACTATGACCGATTTCAACAGGCTGTGATGTTCATTCAGCCTGGACAGCAGGGTCAGGCCGTCCATTTCAGGCATGTTGATATCACTCAGCACGATATCTACATCGGTATGCTCGAGGAGTTGCTCCAGGGCATGTTTCCCATTGTTTGCAAAGACAAACTCATATTGCTTGTCACGGATCTTCTGACGGAATTTTTGCTTGATGAGGACCTCCAGGTCAGCCTCATCATCCACCACTAATATTTTTGCCATTATCTTAAAGTATTTAATTTTTCTTTCAGGAGATTAAACTCAATCGGTTTCGTGAGAAAATCATCGGCCCCGAGTTGTTTGGCCGTGTTAAAGTTTTCCGCATCGCCATAAGCCGTCATCATCATGACGGCAGGTGGCGGTTTATGATACTTTGTTTTGATATGCTTCAGCAGTTCCAGTCCGCTCATGCCCGGCATATTGATATCCGACAGGATCAGAACAGCCCCATGCTCCTGCTGTTCAAGATATGCCAGGGCTTCTTCGCCTGAAAAAGCAAAGGCAAAGCTCATTTGATTTTCCTTTATTTCCTTCCTGAACCTTTGTTCAAACAAGGTTTGAATGTCTCTTTCGTCGTCAACAACTAATATTTTCATACTACAATAATTAATCCGCTACGCGGAGGTTGGTAAAACAATAATAAACTCGGTTCCAATGCCCTCTTTCGTCTCCACTTTCAATTCCCCGCCATGGGCCTTAACAATATCATAGCTCAATGACAATCCCAATCCTGTCCCCTGACCAGTAGGCTTGGTAGTAAAAAAGGGCTGAAAGATCTTATCTTTGATTTCATTCGGGATTCCATTTCCATTATCCTTCACCCTGATTTCGATATGGCTGCCAAGGTTTTTTGTACTGACGATCACAGTAGGTTTTTGATTTAACGCTGTCAGGTATGAAGAACCTGACAGGTTACGCTTCGATACCGCATAAAATGCATTATTGATCAGGTTCAGCAATACCCTTCCTATATCCTGCGGAATAACACTGATTTCAGGCAGGCTTTGGTCAAAATCCGTTATAAAATCAGCATTGAAGGATTTGTCTTTGGCTCTGAGCCCATGGTATGAAAGGCGCAGATATTCATCAGCTAATGCATTGATATCGGTGGGTTCCTTTTGCCCATTGCTGATCCGGCTGTGCTGCAGCATGCCTTTTACAATAGCATCGGCTCGCTTGCCATGATGGCTTATTTTTTGCTCATTTTCTTTGATATCGTTTGCAATTGCTTTTGCATCTTCATAATTACCCTGGTTAATTTCCTGCTGCATTTCAGCAATCAATTCAGTATTGACTTCAGCAAAATTATTGACGAAATTCAGCGGATTCTGGATTTCGTGGGCAATTCCGGCGGTTAGTTCACCGAGAGAGGCCATTTTTTCTGACTGAATGAGCTGCTTTTGTGTATTCTTCAATTCAACATAAGCCTTTTCAATTTCTTTGGCCTGGGCAAGTTCTTTTTCACGTGCCTGTGCGCGTGCTTTTTCTTTCAGGCGCTTACGCTGCAAACGGTCAATCACGATAACAACAACAATAAGGATCAATCCATATCCAATGTATGCCGCAGTAGTCTGCCACCATGGCGGGTGGATGACGATTTCAAGGGAAGTTATCTTATCATTCCATAACCCGTCGGCATTGGTTGACTTAACCATGAAGGTATATGATCCGGGATCCATGTTGGTATAACCGGCATATGAAAAGTTTCCTGCATCTATCCAGTCGTTGTCATGATTAACCAGCTTGTACTTGTAAAGGATTTTGTGCGGGTTCGAAAAATCCAATCCGGAAAAGGAGATGGAGAAGTCATTTTCAAAATGACCGAGGTCGATCTTATCGGTAAGTAAAATGTTCTTCTTCAAGGTAGATCCCGGCTCTATTTCCAGGCTTTGCTGGAACAGTTTAAATTCGGTTAATACAACAGGTGGCTGGAATTCACTGAGTTGTATCTGATCCGGATCGAAGGTATTCAGTCCATTAAGACCGCCAAAATACATAGTACCTGAAGGGGATGCATGGGCCGCAAAACGGTAAAACTGAAATCCCTGCAATCCATCGTCAGGATCATACCTTACCAGTTCCTTTGTTGCCGGATCATACTTAACGAGACCATTGTCAGTACCAATCCATATTATGTCCTTATCGTCAACAGCAGCGCTTTCTCCCCCGATGATACGATTACCTGCTTTATCTGTCAATGGGCGCACGGTGATTGTATCCTTTAAATTAAGTTCCGACAACCCGAAGGAAAGAGCATCAATGAATATTCGGCCCCGGCTGTCTTTTACTGAATTCAGGAATGTATTAAAATTAGGCCGGGTGAGCGGTTCAGTGAATTTTTCCGTTTTTGGATTGAACCGGATGAGGCCGGCTGCTGAATTTCCGCCTACGTAATAATTGCCGTCATCTCCCAAAAACGGGATCCATATTTGATTGTCAGGAATGCTGGTAGAATCATTCGGATCATTTACAAACCTGATGAATGAATCCGATTCATAGTTGTATATATTCAACCCTCCGCCATAGGTGCTGATGAGTATTTCGCCTGGTACAAGCTCAGCAACAGCCGATATTCTTTTCTGTGAAACTGAATGGGGTGTATCGCCCATGGGGAAATGGATCTTTTTACCTGTCTCCGGATTGTAGCGATACAAGGCATGGGCATAGGTCCCGATCCAGAGATTGTCGCGGCTGTCGTAATAAACGTATGTGATCTCGATAGGATCGTCGGGTGTATTGAATTCCTGAAAGTGATTTTCGAATGTTTTACTGACCGGATCAAACATGGATAATCCCCCCGATTTGGTGCCGATCCAGATGTTTCCGTTTTTATCTTCAGTTATTCCTGAAATCCAGTTGTCCGGAAGTCCGTCGTTCACTCCCGGAAGGTGTTTGTAATGGGTGAACTTCTGCCGTGCGGGACTTAACAACGACACTCCATCGCCCCAGGTGCCAAGCCACAGGGTCCCCGATTGATCCACCAGCATCGACCGAATGGCATTTTCAGTTACCAGGGAACCTTCGTCATATTCATTGTATTGATAGTTGAAAAACCGATCCTGTCCGAGGTCATAAAGTAAAACTCCATTATTCCTGGTTCCAACCCATAGTTCTTGCGGTCCGGAAAAACAAACTGTGAGAATATGCCGGTCAGGTATGTCGCCCGGGCGATTTTCCCGGGAGAATATTCTGGAGTCTCCGGTTTCCAGGTTTATTCGCAACAAGCCACCGAGGGTTCCACGACCCCAGATATCTCCTGTAGCACACCAGATTACGTTCTCATTGCTGGGGTCAAAAGCTAAATCATTAAAACGGTTATCGAATACATCGTTCGACTGATCCAGGGCATATATAACTTCTAATTCCCCGTTGCTTTTATCGAACAAATATAACTCCGTGGTCCCCACCAGTAAATGATTGGGATAAAGCGAGGAATTCAATGGAACAAGGACCTGTGGATTTCGTTTGGCAGGGATGGTAAATGTCGCAACCTCATCGGTTTTCGTGTTCAGTTTGATCAATCTTCCCTGGGAGGTAATCCATATGGTACCGGGTTTTTGCTCGTCGTGAATAACCCTCAGAACGCCGAGATTATCAAAATCCTGTGCATTTTCACCTTTCCAGCGGTAATGATATATCCTGTCCTGTTCCCTTGAATAGCGATTCAATCCGATAGATGTTGCGATCCAGATATCGCCGTTTTCGTCCTCACAAAAATCGTTGATATAATTATGGGACAAACCCGTCGAATCACTGTCCTCAGTGGTAAAGGTTGTAAAAGATCTTCCATCGTACCTTTGAACGCCGTGATGCGTCCCCAGCCAGATGAAGCCGTAAGAATCCTCGAAAATGGCCTGAACGGTGCTGTTGATCAATCCATCGGAGGATCTGATGGATTTAAATTTAAAGTTAGGCTTTTGCCCCATCAACGAAGGACTTAATGCCACGGCTATCAGGCAGGACAAGGCAATCAATTTCAGATTCATTTTGTCTTTTTTCATGCTATTATTTTCAATGCTGGCATTTTCAATTTTTAAACAGGCAATATGATGATGAATTCAGTTCCTTCATTTTCTTTCGTCTCCACCTTCAGTTCACCGCCATGCGCTTTAACTATATCATAACTCAGGGATAACCCTAATCCCGTTCCCTGCCCGGTAGGCTTGGTAGTGAAAAAGGGTTGAAATATCTTATCCAGTAATTTTTGTGGAATACCGTTGCCATTGTCCTTAACCCGAATCTCAATATGGCTGCCAAGATTTTTAGTACTGACGATCACGGTGGGTTTAAAATTAAACGCTGTCAGGTTCGCTGAACCTGACAGGTTTCGCATCGAAACGGCATAAAACGCATTGTTGATCAGGTTTAGCAATACCCTGCCGATATCCTGCAGAATGACATTTATTTTGGGGAGATTTTCGTCAAAATCTGTTTTAAATTCGGCATTGAAAGATTTGTCTTTGGCACGTAATCCATGATATGCCAGCCTCAAATATTCATCCGCCAGGGCATTGATGTTGGTTGGTTCTTTCTGGCCGGTGCTGGTCCTGGAATGTTGCAGCATGCCTTTCACGATGGCGTCGGCACGTTTACCGTGGTGGTTTATTTTTTTAAGGTTCTGACTGATATCCTCGGCGATCTCAATGGCCACTTGCTGATTTCCTGCAGCTAATTCTTCCTTCATCTCAACCATCAGTTCATTGCTCACTTCGCTGAAGTTGTTAACGAAGTTCAGCGGATTTTGTATTTCATGTGCAATACCAGCGGTGAGTTCACCCAGGGAAGCCATTTTTTCGGCGTGAATGAGCTGTGATTGGGTGGATTTGAGATCAGCAAGGGTAATGTTGAGCCGGTTGCTCAATTTTTTCTTTTCAATAAAACGGACAAATACAATCCCGACTAGAACAAATGCTACAAACATCCCGAACAAGCTGAAATTCCGTGTGATTTTCTGTCGTTTTATCTGGGCCTGGTTGAGGGCAAGCATTTTTTCGTGGTTCTCATTCTGCAAAGCCAATTTGTTCTCAAACTCCAGCCGGTTTGAGAGGGTTGTGATTTTTTCGAGGTTTTCGGCAGCAAATACTGAATCTTTCACCAGGTTATGCATTTCAAGGTTGAGAAAAGCATTTTTATAATCTCCTAGCTTTGAGTAGGTAATAGCAATATTGAGATAAAGATCCTTTAAAAAAACCGGCAAAGGTCTTGGTGCATTTTTTTCAGCTTTTCTCAGCCAGGCAAGGGCTTCACCGGGTTGATTCTTTCCGAGGTAAATTTTAGCGATGCTCATGGCAGCCTGAACTTCAGTGGTGGGGTAGTTTTCAGCATGGCTCAACTCCAATGCGGTTAAGAATTGTTCCATTGCTTTATCAGTCTCGGAATTTTTCATGTAGGCTGACCCCAGATCAAGATGGGCATGGATGATGCTTATTTGAGAACCATCAAGCACATTGTAATCCAAGGCAGCTTTATAGTTGGTGATTGCTTCAGAGAACATATTCAGGTCTTCATAAATGCTGGCTATGTATGAATAAGAGGCAGAGGTATAATAATATTCGGTTCCTTTTAGCCTGATTTTCAGCGCGGCCTGGTGTTGTTCAAGTGCTACTTCCAGTTTGCCGGCGTGCATATTGGTAACGCCCATATCGTTGTAAATCCTGGCAATGCCTGCTGAATCTTTCATCTGCTCAAAAATTTGGAGGGCATCCTGCTGAGCCCTTATCGCATCATCATATTTTTCAACAAACAGATAAACAAAACCCAATGCGAGGAGCGCTTCAACCATGGTTGTGCTGTCGCCCAATTGCCGGCTGATTTTCAGTGATTCCATGATATTTTCCAGCGCATCGCCAAAGTTCCCCTGATACCTCAAGTTAATACCAATGTTAAGCAATTGATTTGCCTGGCCATCCTTGTTCCCGGTTTCCCGGTAAAGTTCGAGGCTTGTGCGGAAAAAATCCATAGCAAGGGCTGGTTGATAGGTCTCCTCATGAATTAATCCAATAAGCGAATACACTGAAGCCTCTTCATTTTTATCACCGACATCCTGCACCAGGAGCAAAGCTAATTGAACAGTATCCAAAGCACGCTCGGGGTCAGTATTCCGGATACTCCTTCCAATATTTTTCAGCGACATTGCTTTCAGGATTTTGCAGCGATCCAGGTATTTTACATCCTTATTTTTATAAATGTATTCAATCAGTTCATCAGATAAATGCAAAGCAAGTGAAGAACTCACCAAACAGCTGTCGTTCAGGCCTTGCATGTAAAATTCATACGCCTGTTTGTTCAGCAACAAGATACGGTTCGTATCGTTTAAAATATCCTTCACAGCATTTTCATTACTCTGCGACTGAGATGAAATTGCGCAAGCAACTAAAAACGTAAAAAATATGATCCGCAACTTTCGCATAATTATACAGGAATACAAATAATGAATTCGGCTCCCTCACCTTCCTTCGTCTCCACCTTTAACTCCCCGCCATGCGCCTTCACAATATCATAGCTCAATGACAATCCCAATCCGGTTCCCTGCCCGGTGGGCTTGGTGGTGAAGAAGGGCTGAAAGATTTTATCTTTAATATGTTCTGGAATGCCGTTGCCATTGTCTTTAACTGAAATTACAACCTCACCCCGGCTCCCGATAGATCGGGACAGGCTCTCTCCTTCTGAGGAGAGGGAGCGCTTTGTGCTCACTGTAACGGTTGGTTCGTATTCCTTCAGACCTGTCAGCGTTTTTAAACCTGACAGGTCCAAAGCCATCTGTTTCTTTTTTTCACCAACGGCATAAAAGGCATTGATAATAAGATTCAGGATTACCCGGCCGATATCCTGGGGGATCACATTAATATTTCCGATGGATTCATCAAAATCGGTTTTCATCGCTGCATTGAATGTTTTATCTTTTGCCCTCAAGCCATGATATGCCAGCCTTAAATACTCATCTGCCAGTTCATTGATATCGGTGGGTTCTTTTTGCCCGCTGCTTGTCCGGCTGTGCTGCAGCATGCCTTTTACGATGGCATCGGCCCGCTTGCCATGATGCAATATTTTATCAAGATTTTGTCTGATGTCATCCATGATCTCTATTGCTGACTGCTGACCGCCGACCGCCGACCGCTGACCGCCGACCGCCGACTCTTGTTTCATTTCATCAATCAACTCAATACTTACCTCAGCAAAATTATTCACGAAATTAAGCGGGTTCTGGATTTCATGGGCAATGCCGGCAGTGAGTTCGCCAAGTGAAGCCATTTTTTCGGATTGGATGAGTTGTGATTGGGTAGATTTGAGTTCGTCATAAGCTTTCTCGATCTTTTTTGCCTGCTCTAATTTAAACGCCCGGCTGCGTTCCCTTTCTTTTTGAATCAAGCGGTCTCGCATGATTCGATCTACTCCAAACACTGCTGCAACAAGAAGTAATATGTAAAATCCATAAGCCCATTTGGTAAGCCACCAGGGTGGTAATATAGCAAATGTGATAGAGGTTCCTTCTTCATTCCAAACTCCGTTTGCATTGGAAGCCCTTACATGGAAAATATAGGTGCCGGGTGAAAGATTGGTGTACGAAGCCTTCCGCTGTTTCGAAGGTGCAGACCAATCCTTATCATAGTTTTCCAGTTTCCATGAATACTGGTTGTCTTCTGAACGCAGATAGTGCAGGGCAACAAATTCAAAATCCAGGTCCTTTTGCCAGTATTGAAGTTTGAAATCATGGGTATAAGCAACCGCTTTGGTAAAAATTTCGCCATCAGGCACAGTATAAACAGAATCATCGATTGTTATCTGTGTAATGACAACGGCAGCGAGGGTGGAATCCTTCTTTAACAAGTTATCCGGTATTATTCGATTCAGGCCATTAGAGAATCCGCCAATCCAAATATCACCGTTACTGGCTTTTAATGTAGCATATCTTCTGTCATAAGGCTGAAATCCATCTTTTTCATAATAATTCGTAAACAATTTTTCTTCGGGATCAAATACAGATAAACCTCTCTGATTGGGTAACCAGAGCCGGCCGAATTTATCCATGGCAATCCGGCCTATAATGCCCAGATCAATATGCAATAACCCCTGTTCTTCTCCATAAGCTGTTATTTTTCCTGACTCAACATTCACTGAAACTAAACCTCCGCTCGCGTATGTGCCAAACCAGGGTTCGCCCATATTATCATTTGCATAACCAGAAACAGATGCCAGGCTCCTGTCATCATAACGTGCGAAGCGGTTGAGCTCACGGTCAAATACATTCAAGCCACCATCTGTACCTACCCATAAACGCTTTTTCCCATCTTCGGCAATAAAAAGAATTTCATTACTGCTTATGGAAGTGCTATCTCCGGGTACAGGCAGATAGTGGACAAACCCATCTTCCTGTTCATTCAAACGATACAAGCCAAATGCATTTTCCCCCCTGTCACCCAGCCAGATAATTCCCCCTGAATCCTCAAAAAATCTGTCTACCTGTTTACTGGAGAGGGAAGCTGGATTTTCAAAATCCGGGATATAGCTTTTTAATATTTCTCCTGTTTTTGGATCCAGCACAAAGACCCCTTTATTCCATACTGAGAGCCAAAGCCTTTGCTGAATATCGGTAAAGACAAACCGACAATTATTTATTTCTCCTGGATTATAAAAGAACCTTTTGAAAGAGTTGGTTGATTCCTGCCATAGATTAAGGCCATTTTGGGTAGCCACCCATATTTTGCCCGTGGCATCTTCTGTTATGGTTTGAATCCTGCTGTTGCTGAGAGAACCGGCATTTGACGGATCGCTGCGGAAAACAAGGAAATTGTCCTGACCAGGCTGGTAAACAGCCAGTCCGTTCAAAGTACCTATCCAAAGCCGCTGTTTGCTGTCTTCAAATAAAAACCTGATACTATCTGATGGTAAACTATTGGCATCATCCCGGTTGTTTTGATATAGATCCATCTGGCGTTTCAAGGAGGCCTGCTTATACAAGCCAGGCCTTGTGCCGAGCCATAAAAGACCGGTACGGTCTTCCAAAAAACCATAGAGGTAGGGAGCCTGAGGCATCGGGTTTTTGCTGAAATTAAAATTTCCATCATAAAACCGAAATGCCTTTGTATCAAAATTGTAATACATAAAAAAAACCGGTTCAGAAAACTCATTTAAAGCCTGAAACCATAAACCCTCTTTATTTTGTGAAGAAAGCCAAAATCCGCTCATTTCTTCGGGCCCTCCGGAAAAGAAAAGAGGCGCGCTGCCGTAAATGAAAGTGCTAATGCCATCGGTAACAGGGTCTATTAATGAAATATTACCCCCCAGATGCATCGCCCAGTACTTGCCATTCAAATCCTCAAAAGCATAGATAAGGGGAGCAGCAGGTAGTTTATTGCCAGTTTCGGCAAAATTGAAATAGCTCCTGATCACTTTTTGGTTTTTCGAATCAAAAACATAGAACCCTTGGGCACTGGTAAGTAACAGGCGATTTTCACTTCCTTTCATCACAGTTTGAATGGTATCCGGCCGGCCACCTGAAGAAACAGGGCTGCCGGCAGGGATAACGATTTCAAAACTATCATTTTGCGTGTTCCACCTGTTCAGATTATTCTGATCATCCAGCAACCAGATACTGTTTGATGATTCAGCTAATACTCCCACATTGTTAAATGACTGGTCATTCCCGGTGACCGGATAGCGCGTAATTAGCTGTGTTACGGGATCAAGGCGAAAAATATGACTTTCGCCAGTTAAGTAAGAAACAAGCTGGAACCAGATGTTTCCTTTCCCATCTTCCAAAAATAAATAACTAATGACATCCTCAGAAATTTCAACATTATCTGTATCAGGATAATAATTCCTGAATTTCCCTGTTGCCGGATCGAATGAAGCAACCCCGCCAGTTTCCGAATAGCTGCCCATCCATATCTTGCCATCCCTTGCCTTTAATAAGCCTCCGTTCAGATTTCTCAATTGTAAACTTGTGGTATCTTTTTTATCCGTAACCGCTTTAAACACCTGGAACCGGTAACCATCGTATTTTACAAGTCCATTTTGTGTAGAAAACCAGATGAAGCCTTTATCATCCTGTATTACATCCGACACATATTCTTCGGGCAAGCCTTCCGCCACACCGTATTTTTCAAAGGCAATCTTTTCATTTTGGGCAAATAATTGCAAATGGTACAGAAGCATGATTAAGCAGCATAGCCATTTTGCATTTGAATAGAAGCGATTATTTAGCATAGATTTTTTTCAATTATCGGGTCAAATATTTAAAATAATGATGAATTCACTTCCTTCCCTCTCCTTCGACTCCACCTTCAACTCCCCGCCATGCGCTTTGATAATATCATAGCTCAACGACAAGCCCAATCCGGTTCCCTGACCGGTAGGCTTGGTAGTGAAGAATGGTTGAAAGATTTTGTCCCTTAACCCTTCAGAAATCCCATTCCCGTTGTCTTTTACCCGGATCTCATAATTGCTGCCATGATTTTTAGTACTGACGATCACGGTGGGTTTGTAATTAAACGCTGTGAGGTTATTAGAACCTGACAGGTTACGATTCGAAACCGCGTAAAAAGCATTGTTGATCAGGTTCAGCAATACCCTTCCTATATCCTGAGGAATGACATTCACTTTGGGCAAAGTTTGGTCTGCATCAAGTTTGAACTCAGCGTTGAAGTCTTTGTCCTTGGCCCTTAAACCATGATAAGCCAGCCGTAAATATTCATCTGCCAGTTCATTGATATCAATTGGTTCTTTCTGGCCGGTGCTGGTCCTGGAATGTTGTAGCATACCTTTTACGATGGCATCGGCACGCTTGCCGTGGTGCAATATTTTATCAAGATTTTGTTTGATATCATCCATGATCTCTATTGCCGACTGCTGACCGCCGACCGCTGACTGCTGACCGCTGACCGCCGACTCCTGTTTCAATTCATCAATCAACTCAATACTTACCTCGGCAAAATTATTCACGAAGTTCAGCGGGTTCTGGATTTCATGAGCGATACCGGCGGTGAGTTCACCCAAAGATGCCATCTTCTCTGCCATGATCAGCTGGCGCTGTGTCTCACGAAGCGATTGAAGCGTTTTTCGGTTCAGATGGAGCTGGCGGTATAAAAATATCATCGACACAGCAATAAGGAAAAGGGCGATCAAAGAAATCCACATGATGGTATTCCGCTGGCTGATGGCAGCCTCCTGCAGCGCCCTCTCCTGTTTTAGAGCATTTATGCTCCGGCTTTGCTCCAGGTCTTTTTGCTCTATTTCATACTGGGCCACTTTGAATTTCTGGTTGCCTTCTTCAATAGCATTGTTCAATTCAAAGTATTTATTGATATAATGCATGGACAGGCCTGGTTGCTGCTTTTCATAAAATGAAGCAAGCTCTTTCAGGTATTTGAGCTGAAAAATATTCACCTCTTCGGCAACCGCTTTGTTGTGAGCGGCCAGTAAATATCCGGCAGCGTTTTCCAGATCATTTTTAAGCAGGTAATACCTGTAAAATCCAAAATCACTTTCCAGGTCTCCATCACTTCCTGAAAATTGAAAATTAAATTTATCTATCAATGCACTTACTTCTTTCAAATATGGATATGCCAGGTCGGGTTTTTCCATTGCCAGGAATACAGAGGCCTTATACATTAGTGCAAGTGCATAGGCCGGATCATTAGCAGTTTTGTTAGTATATCCTATGCATTCGTCGGCATACTCCAGAGCCTCTTCGTATTTTTTTTGCTTGGTGCTGATCTTTGTCAGGGTGCCTAAGCAAAAAGCGATATTGCCACTGTCTTTTTCAGTTTTAACAAGGGGCAGGGCAATTTTTAAATAATGAATCGCTTTTTCGTCATTTCCCCATCTTTCATAAGTGACACCTGTTACACCCATTTCGTTGTTATAAAAATCCTGGTAGAAAGGTTTGAATATAGCAGCAGCCCTGAGATAATTACTGATGGCAAGGTTATAGTCTGCTTTATAGTTGTAATATCCTGCAATGCCATGATAACATGCAGCCGTATTTTCAACCGGACCGTTAACCAGGTAATAATCAAGCTTTTCTTTATAGAATTCGAACCTTTCTTCCTGTTTGTTCAATATGTTATACAGGTTCCTTATTTTGAGCAATAAAGGTGTAATGACCTTCTTTTGCTGATCAAATAAGTCAACCGCCTGTAAAATGTTTATCAGGGCATTTTCAAAATCCCCATTTCGCCACTGTACAAAACTGTCATGCATTTTAACATAAGGCTGGATTTTGATGGCATGGCTCTTTTTATCGAGTTCGATCAGCTGTGTCAAATAAGATATCTGGATATCCTGAGGCTGACGGCTGAATTCGGGGCCCCCGTCTATCAATAAAACAAGTAATTGAATTTCTTCCGCATCGGTTTTCTGGAGAGGAAGCTGTTCGGCCAGTGAGTCATAATCATAGTTGAAATGGACTGCCTGCGAAAAACCCGGATGCATTTTGAAAGCGAACAGGAAAACCAGGCCTATTAAACAATATTTGCAATTTACCGGCATATCAAATGTTTTTATTGTTCGTTACGGGCAATACGATTACAAATTCCGCCCCTTCGTTTTCCCTTGTTTCCAATTTCAATTCCCCTCCATGAGCCTTCACAATATCATAGCTCAATGACAAACCCAATCCGGTTCCCTGTCCTGTTGGTTTGGTGGTAAAAAATGGCTGGAAGATTTTGTCCAAAATTTTCTGTGGAATGCCATTGCCATTGTCTTTCACCCGGATCTCAATATGGCTGCCATGATTTTTAGTACTGACGATCACGGTGGGTTTGTAATCAAACGCTGTCAGGTTCGGAGAACCTGACAGGTTTCGCATCGAAACGGCATAGAACGCATTGTTGATCAGGTTAAGCAGTACCCTACCGATATCCTGCGGAATGACATTTATTTCGGGGAGATTTTCATCTAAATCCGTTATAAAATCGGCATTGAAGGATTTGTCTTTGGCCCTGAGTCCGTGGTATGACAGGCGCAGGTATTCATCTGCCAGGGCATTGATATCAGTCAGTTCTTTCTGGCCGGTACTGGTCCTGGAATGCTGCAGCATGCCTTTTACGATGGCATCGGCGCGTTTGCCGTGATGAAGAATCTTTTCGAGATTTTGTTTGATATCTGATGCAATGACTTTTGCTTCTTCAATATCACCCCTGTCCAATTCTTCATTCATCTCAATCACTAACTCATTACTAACTTCCGAAAAATTATTCACGAAGTTTAATGGGTTTTGAATCTCATGGGCGATACCGGCAGTGAGCTCCCCGAGGGAAGCCATCTTTTCGGCATGGATGAGTTGCGCCTGGGTTGATTGCAATTCAGATAAAGTACTTTCCAGTTCTGCTTTTTGATTTGCAAGTAATGTATTTGCTGATTGTTTTTGCTTGTTATTGCGCCATTGTATAAGAGCAATGATAACAACTGCCAATACAAGAATACCGAGCAATGCAATGGCAAAATATTGCCTGTTCTTTTTCCGTTCGGAAACGATATCTTTCTTTTCCTGCTCGGCTTTTGCCAGTGATTCCTTTTTATCAAACTCATATTGCATTTGTGATTGCACCAATTTTTTTGTATTCTCTTCATTAAAAATGCTATCCCGGTAAGTAATATAAAGTTTGTAGTGCTCCAGCGCCTGTTTAAAATTGCCCTGCGCACTGTCCACCTTTGCCAGACCTTCATAACTGCTTTTAATATAATCAAGGCTGCCAATATCTTTTGCAATTAATAAACCCTTATTCAGGTAAAATGAGGCATCACTGTTTTTTTTCTGGTTTATATATACACTTCCTATGTTGATTAAAGCATCAGCCATACTGCTGTTATCTCCGATTTCTTCAGTGATTTTTAAACAGTCTGAAAAATATTCCAATGCTTTATTATTGTCTCCCTGGTGCATATAGATAAGTCCAATATTGTTATAAGAAAAAGCAACACCTCGTTTATCCCCGATTTCCTCCGATATTTTTAAAGCAGCGAGATGGTATTTCAAAGCTTCGGGATAATTTGCCTGGTCATCGTAAATAATTCCGATATTGTTGTAAGAGTATGCAATGCCTGCTTTATCCCCGGTTTCTTCCCTGAGTTTTAAAGAAGCAAAATGATATTTCAAAGCTTGCGTGTATTCGCCCTGATAATAATAAACACTCCCGATACTGTTGTATGAGTTGGCAATGCTCTTTTTGTCCCCGGTCTCTTCCTTTATTCTTAAAGCAGCAAAAAGATTTTTCAATGCTTCAGGATAATTGCCCAGACCGCCATAAATATTTCCGATATTGTTATTAGTAGCGGCGATACCTGCTTTATCACCGATTTCTTCCCTGATTTTTAAGGCTGCAAAATTGTTTTTTAATGCTTCCGTATAATTTCCCTGTTCTTCATAAATATTTCCGAAGTTGTTATAAGCCCATGCCTTTAGTTTCAAGATTTTAGATTTGTCAGTCGCTGTCTCTGAACTGAGCAGTTCATCGCACATTTTTGAAGCATCCATATTATTTTTCAAGGCCTCTTCATAATTTCCAAGATTCTTAAATGCAATAACCTTACACAAATATGCATTTACCATACCTGCCGGATAATTTGTTTTTGTTGCCAGTGCAAGCGCCTCACCGGCAAAGTATAATGCAGTATCAGGGTCATTGCTCCTGAATAAATAAGCCAGCCCATTCAGGGCATTTACCTTCAGGCTGTCCTGTTCAACTGTTTTTAGCAAAGCATAAAGAGAATCAATTTTATGTTGTCCTTGTGCCT
Source organism: uncultured Bacteroidales bacterium (assembly GCA_963701785.1). GTDB lineage: Bacteria > Bacteroidota > Bacteroidia > Bacteroidales > JAGOPY01 > JAGOPY01. Next base: position 624,210 of record CAVPBC010000004.1, read on the forward strand.
GGCAAAAAGCCAGTGTCACTAAACATATCAGAGAAACAAGGATGAGTTTTAACGATAAAGCTAAAAACAGTTTGTGCATTTTGTTGGTTCTTGGTTCTTGGTCATTAGTAATTAGTCATTGGTAATTGGATAATGAATTGCGACCCTTCGCCTTCCATTGTTTCCACCTGTAACTCACCACCATGTGTTTTTACTATATCATAACTCAAGGAGAGGCCCAATCCGGTTCCCTGTCCGGTGGGTTTGGTGGTAAAGAAGGGCTGAAATATTTTGTCTAAGATTTTCTGTGGAATGCCATTGCCATTATCCTTCACCCGGATCTCAATATGACTGCCAAGATTTTTTGTACTGACGATCACGGTGGGTTTGTAATCTAACGCTGTCAGGTTCTCCGAACCTGACAGGTTTCGCATCGAAACAGCATAGAATGCATTATTGATCAGGTTCAGCAATACCCTTCCTATATCCTGCGGAATGACACTGATCTCAGGCAAGCTCTGGTCAAAATCCGTTTTAAAATCGGCATTGAATGATTTGTCTTTGGCCCTGAGCCCATGGTATGACAGGCGCAGGTACTCATCAGCGAGGAGATTGATATCGGTCGGCTCTTTCATTCCCGTGCTTGTCCGGCTGTGCTGTAACATCCCCTTAACAATGGCATCGGCACGCTTTCCATGGTGATTAATTTTCTCTAGATTTTGCCTGATATCATCCATGATCTCTACTGCTGACTGCTGACTGCCGACTGCCGACTGCTGACTGCCGACTGCCGACTCTTGTTTCAATTCATCAATCAGCTCAATACTTACCTCGGCAAAATTATTGACGAAATTCAATGGATTCTGGATCTCATGGGCAATGCCCGCGGTCAGTTCACCGAGAGATGCCATCTTTTCGGCCTGGATGAGCTGTGATTGTGTAGTTTTTAGCTGGTGATAGGCCTTTTCTATCTCTTTCGCCTGTTCAAGTTCCTTCTCTTTTGCCATTGCCCTTTCTTTTTCAAGGAGGCGCCTTCTCATGATCCGGTCTGACAAAAACACCAGGAATAAAAAGAGTAATCCATATAATACATAAGCCCACCAGGTTCTCCACCAGGGCGGGGTGATCCTGAAACTCACCGATGCACCTGTTTCATTCCAGACCCCGTTACTGTTGGCTGCCTTCACCCTGAAGATATACTTCCCGGGAGGTAGTCCATAATAATTGGCTGTGCGCAGGGCGCCTACTTCGCGCCAGTCTTCATCATAGTTTTCAAGTTTATAGGCAAATTTATTTTTAGCCGGATTGGCATAATGAATTCCGGTATAATCAATAGAGATATTATTTTGGTTAAATGCCAGCCGAATATCATTCGAAGTACTCAAACTATCTTTAACAGAATTGTTTTGGGCGATTTTCATTGAGGAATTGCCGATCTTAAAACCAGTAATAAACACCTTTGGCGGAGGAGAATTCCGGGCAATGTCATCAGGGTTGAATACCGTAATTCCATTGTTCCCTCCAAAGATTAACATTCCTTTTGATGTTTTCAAACAGGCACCATCACCATAAAGTAATCCCTGGATGCCATCGGCCAGCGAATAGTTACTAAATTGTTCATCGGTTATGCTGAAACGGCTGATTCCTTCAAAAGTACTGAGCCACAGTGCATTGTTTTTCTCGTCGGGCAGGATGCCCTGAATGCACATGGAAGGTAATCCATCACTGATTTGATAAGTTTTTATTTTCCCGGTTTCAACATTAAACCTGCTTAGTCCACCCTGCCAGGTTCCTACCCAGACTAATCCGGCACTGTCTTCATACAACGAATTGATATCCTGCGAAATCAGTATATCGCCTTTTTCCTTATCGTAGCCAAGTCTTTCGATCTTGCCGGTTTTATAATCATAAATAAACAAGCCTCCATTAGTTAATACCCACAATTCATGTATTTTGCTTTCGACTACGCCGGTTATTTCATTGGTGGCACTATTGCTTCCGGGCATTTTGCCCAGGTCGAAATGTTGAAGCTCCCTGCTTTCATTGGTTTTTAAAAAAAGACCGTTTGCAGTGCAGTACCATACATTATCGCGGCTGTCACGGTACACCGCAAAAATGTGCAGGCTGTCCAGCATCGGGTCAAGGTCGGCACTTGTATAGGTTTTGTTTTTTGAATTGAATAAAATATATCCACGGTTGGTTTCAAATAAAAATTCACCTGGCTTATATTCAGCTACAAACCATGTGAATTCGAAACCAGGCAAAACAGATTGAAATGAATAGGGTAGGAGGTTTTGATTCCTGGTATCGAGTAAATTAAACCCGGTTGATGTGAAAACCCAGACAGTCCCGTCTTTATTTTCAATCATTTTGTAAGCCCAACCCGGGGTGATGGAAGTTTTATTATCTGCATCGGAAACAAAGGAGTTCAGAATGGTTTTTTTACTATATCTGACCAGTCCGCTTTCTGATGTGCCAAACCATAAATCGCCAAACGAGTCATAACAAAGCCCATTTACTATGTCAGGTTTGTATTGCTGGTCTGAACCGATTTTGAATATCTCAAATTTTTCTTTTTCGATTTTGAAACAAACAGGTCCCAGGTTTGTGCCCATCCAGATATGGTTGGATGAATCTAAAATCATTCTGTCTACTCTTAAATTTGCATTAGTTCCGTTAAAGAGATTTTTCATCGACCAGGATTTATATTCTCTGTTTTCAGGATTGTATTGATAAAACATTTGGTTGAATCCGGACATCATCCATATTTTACCTGTGTTATCGCTTAGTATTGAGTTTAAATATGCGACGTTTGCCGGTTTATTAACCCGTTGAATATTATGGGCAATATCAATTTTAAATATTGAACTGTCACTTAAAATCCAGACGTTCCCGGACGGATCGGTAGTTGATGAAAACACATTATTCACTTTTAAGCTATCGGGATAATCAAAGCGGTTTAGCACCGACTCTTTTTCGTCGAAATAAACCAGGGCATGGGAGGCTGTAACTCCGAAATTCGAAACAATGCCGAAATATATTCTTCCATTATTATCCTCTGATATGGTCCAGGCCAATGGCTGCGAATAATCAGGAAAGTCTGTGAGCCGGGAAAAGGAGAAATTGATAAAAGATTTTGTTTCAGGATTATAAACACTCACATAACCCATGCATCCGATCCAGATTTTACCTGACCTGTCTTCAAACAGACTGAAGGTGAGCATTTCTGCGATAGTGGTCGAATCATTTGGATCGGGATGAAAGCGTTTTAGTTCATACCCGTCATAACGGATCAGTCCGTTGTAGGTTGCCATCCATATATTGCCAGACCGGTCGGCCAGCACATCAAATACTGCAGATCCTTCAGTTTCGGGGATTTGCATAAGATTGACCGGATTTAGCTGCGCCCGGACGCTAACCGAAAATGCTGAAATGAATATTAATATGATTGGAATGAGTGTCTTAAACATTATTTTGGTCCTTGGTCATTAGTCATTAGTCCTTGGTCATTGGTCATTGGTCATTGGTCATTAGCAGTTGGTAATAGGATAATGAATTCTGATCCTTCGCCGTCCTTTGTCTCCACCTTAAATTCCCCTCCATGAGCCTTTACAATATCATAGCTCAATGATAATCCCAATCCGGTTCCCTGTCCTGTTGGTTTGGTGGTAAAAAATGGCTGGAAGATTTTGTCCAAAATTTTCTGTGGAATGCCATTGCCATTGTCCTTAACTGAAATTACAACCTCACCCCGGCTCCCGATGGATCGGGACAGGCTCTCTCCTTCTAAGGAGAGGGATTGCTTTGTACTCACCGAAACAGTTGGTTCAAATACCTTTTGACCTGTCAGGTTTGAAAACGCTGACAGGTCTGAATCCAGTTGCTTCTTTTTTTCATGTACAGCATAAAATGCATTGGTAATAAGATTCAGGATAACCCTGCCAATATCCTGGGGAATGATATTGATTTTACCAATTGATTCATCGAAATCAGTTTTCATCGTGGCATTGAACGAATTATCTTTCGCCCTAAGACCATGATAAGCTAAACGCAGATATTCATCTGCCAGGGCATTGATATCAGTCAGTTCTTTCTGGCCGGTACTGGTCCTGGAATGCTGCAGCATGCCTTTTACGATGGCATCGGCGCGTTTGCCATGATGAAGAATCTTTTCGAGATTTTGTTTGATATCTGATGCAATGACTTTTGCTTCTTCAATATCACCCCTGTCCAATTCTTCATTCATCTCAATCACTAACTCATTACTAACTTCCGAAAAATTATTCACGAAGTTTAATGGATTCTGGATCTCATGGGCTATGCCTGCGGTCAGTTCACCGAGAGATGCCATCTTTTCGGCCTGGATAAGTTGTGCCTGTGCAGCCTTTAAATCTTCCAGGGATTTTGTTAATGCGACATTGGTTTCTTCGATTGCTTTTCTTTTCTGCTCCAGCTCTTCAATGGTTTCTTCGAGCAGGATGGCAGTAGTGCGTTTTACCTTTTCAGTGCGATCAAGTTTAAACTCTAAAATGGTCAATTCTTTATCCGCATCCTTCAAAGATTTAGAGATAGAATTTATCTGTTCATCAGAGAAGCATTCAATCTGCTGAAGGATATCAAGGATATATTGAAGATGCTGGTTCATTTACTTTTCCTTTAACGCCACACAGCAAGTCGTCAGGTTATGCATCTCGAGGTCCCCATCAGTGGCCCGTGCGAGTTCCGAATTGGAAAACATTCCGGCCATTGGCACATTCCATACATTCTTTACGCCCCCTATTTCCTGGCCTATCAGTGGCCCCAGCGAAGCCAGCCGACCAGCGCAGCTAAACACGATCAAAGCGTCAGCTTCAGGCATCTCTGTAGCTTTCAATTCTTCAACTCCACTTATCACTTTGTCGATCACATCAAAATCAGGTGGGAGTGAGAACCTGACCTTTGAACCCTGAGGCAAAGAACCACTGCAGATAAATGAGCCATCCTCCCAGTTGACATGCAGGCCGGGCCGCATCACCGGCATACCTTTCTCTCTTTGCAGTTGCAATGGGAAGTTGGTGGCAATTTCCACCATAAGCGAAGCATTGTCTTTATTCAGGTTTTCAATGCCGCTGTATTTTTTGGTGAGTTCCAGGACAGGTACGTTGTCAATGGTGTACAGCCTGTTGCCTTCACTCCGGGTGACGGTTTTCTCTGTTCCCATCGCTTTCCAGCCACAGGTGGCAACACCCCTGATTTTAATCTTGCTTTCATTAAGGGCAACAGCTACAATGCCGCGGTTGCTTGATTTGCCATTCGTAAAGACATATTGTTCGGAAAGAGTAAAGTTGTCGCCTGCCATGCAGCCAAATACATTTACATGCTTTCCTATCACATCTTCAAATCCAAACAATAGCAATTCAGCATCCGTTTCCATATTGCTGCCTGCGACGAGGAATGCGGGAGTCGTAAATCTCTTTAATGCCATCCTGGCCATACTCTGTGTGGTTTCCCTGTAATTTTTATCAGGGAATTCTTCAAAAAGCACAGTGAAGTAATCACGGTTTATATCCAGCAATAGAATTGCAATGGAATCATTGCTAACATCTTCACTAATAAATTCTCCATTGGTCGTTGCGCCATAAATGGAAATGCGTTCTGAATCCAATACATCGCTGACAGCTTCCCTGTTTTGGTTAATTGATATAAAAACGATTGCAAGTGTCGGCTTGAATCCGTCGGCCATACTTTCAGCGAGAGCGGTTTTAATTTCTTCAGGAGATTTTCCTTTGATTGATTTTGCTTTCATATTAAAATATTTTATCACTGTTTATTTTCAAACCCAACATTCAACACTTAACACTCAACATTCAAAATTTCCTTTATTGCCACCCAGCTACAGGTGGTAGAGTGGAACTCGTGTTTTCCGTTTAATCCCTTCCCGTATTCACCATAGGTATAAAAACCAGCCATCGGGACAGTCCATACTTGCTGCAGTCCTTCATTTTCCTGCTGTGCCATCGGGCCCAGTGCACCTAATCTTCCTGCACAGGAGAATATGAGCAGTGCATCGGCTTCGGCATGGAGTTCATTTTTTAATTCATTCGCTTTGCTGATAACTTTATCAATGATATCAAAATCCGGGGGTGTAGAGAAGCGCATACGTGAACCCTGTGGCACATCCGATTCGCAGATCAAAGCTTGCTTTTCCCTGTCATACCCGATGGGGTTGCACATCTTCGGCTCCCTGTTTTCCCGTTCGATCTGAAAAGGGTAATGGATGCCTATCCTGTCGAAAAAGTCATATTGGTCATCTGTGGAAGATACTTCGTGACCCAAAAAATGCAAATACATTTCAAGGGCCGGCCGATCATCGATGGAGAAGATCAGATTACCTTCACTTTTCGTGGCAGTACGAAAAACACCCATTGGCTTCCAACCTGATAATGCCAGGCCATGCAGCTCGATTTTTGCTTCATCAAGAACCAATGCAGCCATTCCGTAATCGGAAGCTTTCTCCCCGGTAAAAACCCAGGTGCCGGAAAATGACAAATCATCACCTGCCATGCCACCAAACATGGTGATGTCAGGACCGGCGAGATTTTCGATAAACTTCACCATCCCTTCTCCATCCAGCAAACTGCCATCTGATTTTAAGAATGTTGTGATGAGGATAAATGCAGGTTTTTCAAATTTTTGAAAGGCATCATGAACCATATGACCGGTGGCATCTTCAATGCTCCTGTCGCCAATATCTTCAAACAAAATCAAATAATCGCTTTTTTTTATATCCAGAAGGAGTATCACAATTTCGCCCTCACTCTGGTGTCCGTCAATAAATTCTCCCGAGGATGTTGCGCCTATAATATCAAGATTTTCTTTATTCAGGATTTCACAAACCGCCTGTCTGTCCTGCTTAATAGAGATAAACACTATAGCAAGCGTTGGTTTGAAACCGTCAGCCAGACTTTCAGAAAGAGCAGTTTTAATTTCATCAGGAGATCTTCCTTTGATTGATTTTGCTTTCATTGTTTATCGGGTTTATTAATGTAAGACCCTATGGTTTGGTTAATACTGTTTTAATTAGCAGGCATAGTTCGGGCAGGTATTGCTGCAGGTGGGATATTTTATAACGTCCAGCCCGGAACCGCTGCCTAATTGAAATATAAAGTTGAAGTTAACAACAAAAAGCCAAATAGATATTCGTCTGCCCGAACCAAAGTACAGCGATGCAAACAGCCGAAGTTTCAATGTCCAGCTCCACTTGTAGCAATACCAATGTTGTATGATGTGCTTTTATATTTGTTCTTATATTTATTTTGCACCTTTATCTTTCGTATATCGGCAATTATTTTATTTTTTAGTCAGTCAATTTTTAAAATATCAGTCAATTTTATATCGATTACTGTTGCTGGGTCTATAAGTGTATCCTGCCTATTCACGACTTTACTTTTTAAAGTGATACCGTCCTTTTCGACTTGTTTTTTTTCAGTTGTCAAATAGTTAATCATTAATTGAAGAATTTCATTGGATTGCAGGTTTTTGACAAATTTCAGAAATAAATATAATGCTTGTAAACTACCATCTGCATGACCGCCTATGAGTAAATGGGTAAAAAGTCCAGGTAACCGAATGTCTACACCAAAATGGGTTTCAAAAAGAGGTTTGCCGCTGCCATCTCTGGCATACTCTTTTTTAGCATAACCATTTTGAAATAAATAAACCAATTCACCATCTTTGCGGGCCACAAATTGCCAATATTTTTCTTCTTTAAGGTCAGTAATGCCCTCTATTAAATTATTTTCAATAAAAAATTTAACCAATGAAGCTAAATGTTCAAATCTTTCAGATTTCGCATATTTGATGATAATATTATTTCCACTTTCCTCTATAACCTTTTTTTTGTCTTTCCCAATACCAGTCTTTAAAGTCTCTATGTTCATTAATTTACCTTTTGGAATAATCAATTCAAAATTTTGTGGCGTTTTTTCTGTATTAAATTCAATTGGGATAAACAGTTTGGTAAATCCTCCAAGTTTTGTTTTCAAGTAAATTCCTTTTTCACTTTTATCTAAATTAAAAATAGGTTTTGTTTTATCAGGTATTTTTTTCCCATTCTCTTCTTTTGTTTGGTATGCTTCAATAGGAGTATTTACAAACTCAATACCTACCGATTGATTATTAAGAGCTTCTCCATGATAAACTTGTTCTGCTATATCTGCAAATTGCAGTATACTGCCTTTATTCGATTGGTCAAGATTATTTATTACAAAATGGGGTATATAAAAAGTATTACCATCTTTCTGAATACCACCAAAAGAAAGGTTTCCTTGACCCGCTGTTTCATGAAATAAAATTTGGTTAGGTTTTCCTATTGTTCTTATTTTTCTTGATTTACTCCAGTTTAATTTATCGACAACATTTTTAATTTGCTTTTTCCAATTTTCAAATACAATGGAACCACCAGGGAACGTATACTCTTCCGTATAAGCAATTAAATTATTTTCACTTGTGATTAATTTATCCTCATTGATAGTTAAAATATCTGTATTAAAATACTTTCTTTCAATCACATTGTTTGTCGCTTCTTCCCAATTCAAACTACTTTCTCCAAGAATTGAAATAGCATTTCTTTTATTAGCCAATGAAACTTTATCATCCTCAAATGGAAAATTGTTTGTTTTTCTATTTCTATACAAATCAAGAAATTTTCTTGCAAGAGTGCCATGAATCCTAAAAGTTTTCTTAGTGTGTTTGTTATAAAACACAATTAAAAAATGTAAATCATTAGGGTTTGTATATGGATTCGGATATTGAAAAACTTTAAAAGTACCATGGTCACAAAGAATTACATCGTTTAATTCAACAACATTATTTGCCCCAAATTTGTCAACAACATTCTTGATCGCTTCAGTTAATTCTGCATTAGCTATAGTTAAAGGGCTTGCTGGTTGAATTTTTGCAACCGGTTGAATACCCGGGTTACTCATATCTGTCTTCCATTTTTAGGGTCATATTTTACTTCCACAGGCACAATCTGGTCGGTCGGAAGCACTTCAATCCATTGGCTTATAATTTCAAAGTCTTCTTCAACTTTCGCTTTGAAACCACCTTTCAGCGGATAAAACCCATGCTCGTAAACTTTCTCAATTGGTGTAGCAAGCACTTTATTCCTGTCGTCAATTTCTTCTTTGGGATATTTAGAGACTTTTTTTGATTCCTCTTCCTTAAAAGCGACTTCCGCACAAAGAAAATCCAATGCCTGCCTGATGGTTACAGGGTCGGGTGCTGTAGTTTCCGAAATAGTTTCCCATTCATCATTCGAAAATTGGCGGGGAACCATTCCCTTGGTTAGAAATACATTGATTCGTATTAATTCATCTTGCGGTGCGGAGTAATTGGCATCTAAGCCGTCCGAGCCTTCCACGCCTGATTTTTCAAGCCAGTTTTTTGCAGCTTTTTCTTTGCCTGGTCTGATGGGAATGACTGCTTTCACCCATGGGGCGTTTAAGAATGCATTTCGCAGGTCGTCGCCATCTAACTGAAGCAGCCAGCCTAAAGAACTTCCTAAAGAGGCAGGCTCAGATTTTTCGGTGATTAAATAATTATCGTCTCTTTTTTGTTCACCACTCCAGGTGGCGATTGAACCATCGAGCATGTATGATTTGCCTGGGTCCGCATAGGAAACTTTTATGTGTTTACGAGCTTTCCACCATTCGGGGGCGACGAAATACAACATTTTGTCTATGTCGAACACGGCATTGATTAGCTCGGAAAGAATGTGCTGAGTTGTGTATTTGTTACTCTCATCAGCAGGTTTGCTAAAGTTTTTTTCAAGCATCAATGCTTTTATCAAATTGCGATAGACAATGGTTCGTTCTTCTTCTCTTAAATCTTCAAACTTTCTTTTTTTAACGGTGCTTGCCAATGTTACCCTGTCCTTTACAGCATTTATGTAATCATCTTTTTCGGCTTTGAAAGTTTTTTCGGTGTAATTGGCTAAATCGGCTTTATATTTTTCAATGGCAGCATCGTAAACCATTTTGTAGCTTGCGGGGTCGGGTAACCATTTTAATTTTACACCGAGAGCAACAAATGGCCTGTCCTGGAAATGAACATTTTTAAGATAAAATAACATGCTGCCGTCTGCTTTTATGTTCTTTACCTGAATTTCCACCGCATCGGATGTAGTTATGGCAATACTGTTAGTGTCTAAAAAATAATTGGGCTTATCGCAAGCGAATTTTTGGTCGAAATCGGTTTTGATAAATAAATCATCTCCATTGGATTCCTTTCCATCTATGTAAAGCTCTCCTTTATCATCGTTATCTTCGCTTGTTCCTATGAATGGTATTTGAACCTGGTAATCTTTAATTACCGGTTCGGGTAAAACGGGTTTTGCGGGATGCTCTGGCTTACCATCAACATCCGTTACTTGGGCAACGTGTATTAAATTTGGCAGCCCTAATTCCTTGCCGGGGTCGTCCACAAAGGTTTGCCAGCATAAGTAGCTTCCGATGTCCTGTATTTGCACACCGACCTGGCGCATCTTTCTTCGCAATTCGTAATTCAATAAGTCGTTCGTGGTATTGCTTAACACGTATCGCTTGCTTTGTGTATCGGTGGTTTCGGTTACAGTTTTAAAAGTCGATTTGAAATTATTCCGTATTTCAACGGAGAGCTTTTTTGTTTGCTCAGACATTTTTTTGTGTGCTAATTCTCTTGCCGAAGCTTGGGTATTATCCATGTTAAGATTACCGGTTGCGCTGAAATTGCCTGAACCCCAAGATTGATTGGCTGTTGCCGTAAAACCTAACTTAGTATCTTTCCTGTCTTCATTCTTAATAGCATCGGATATTTCGTCTTTATCCGTAGTGCTCAATTCTTCTTTTGTAGTGACCTCAGAAGAATTTTCAATGATTTTTTCTTCAATATACTTCCTGCTTGAAGTTTCAATAAGTTCTACCGTAGAGCCGGGGCTCATCCAAACATGGCCGACGGGTGTGCCTAAAAAAGTATCGAGTTCAAAGAAAAATTGCCTGTAGAGATGAACGATGCCAATCGGTGATACGCAAACATTCTCTTTAATGTCGCCATGAGGGTCGAAGCTATTAAAAGGGTCTTGAAAATTTTCTTCCTTTAAATACTTGAATAGTTCAGTGAGCGTTGGCTTATTCAGAGTATTATCAATGAAAAACAGGTTGTCGAGCTTTGCAATTAAATCACCATTGAGTAAATCAATCAGAACCCGAGCTACTGCTGATTCAACTTTCAAACCTGTAACAATCGGAATTACAAGAGATTTATCGTTAAGGTCATAATTTCTGTCTTCTAAAAATTGTTCTGGAGGAATGGTATTGAAATTTTCCTCGTAAACAGGATACACTTTTTCAACTAAAATGTTCTGAATATTGTCTTCATTAAGGAATTCTTTCCATTGGTCGCGGCTCTCGGGTCTTATATTTTTGCTTTTTAGCTGGCCGGCGATTTCGGATAATAAAATGCTGTCATTTCCCTGATACTTCAGCATCAACTCATTTTTCGGTACACCAATTTTTAACTCTGTTAAGTTGAAGTAAAGTTTGTTACGCGCCATGTCCATCAATTTTACATTTGCTACTCCTTCATACTGAGCGAGAATATCTCTATACTTTGACAGGTTTTGTGCTCTGATACCTCTTTCTATTCTTTCTTTTATTCTTTTTGATTTCCATCCAATCATTGGTTGATAAACACCAAATATTTCACTTGCGTAAGGTAAAACAGATGTATAATCTGTCAGGTCGGTGATACGTTTGTTTGTTGCCATTCTTAAAGTTTTATTTGTTTATCAAAATCTGTGAGGTCTTTTTTTAGCATATCATACAACATCCGTGCATATTGAGTTGTGGTTGTAATACTGTGGCAAAAGATTGAAGTATGATACCTGGCAAAACACCTTATTAGTGATATCAAACAAAGAAAAGAGGAAAGTGTTCACTGCTGGGAAAGGAATAAAAAAAGAGACTCCATCTCAAATTAATGAGATGGAGTCCCGGTATTAATGATAGGAATTATGGAAACTTCCCCGGCTACTGCTTAACAAGTTGAAAAACAGACATTTTATCAGCCTGCTCCACTTTTACCAGGTAAAGGCCTTTGTCGAAAGTTGAGATATTGATTATTTTATCACCGCTGGGTAATGCCAAAAACCACCTATACAATTACAGCACAGACGGAAAGCTTTTGGTAGCAGAAGATTCGGATTGTTACTTTTTAGATTTTGATTTTTTTGCTTCAGCTTTTTCGAGGTTGGTGATGGCTGTAAACCTGATAATTTCCTCAACTAATTTTACAGGTACCGGCTCATTTAACGGGAAATGAATAGCAGATTTTGTGGTTTTATAGGGTAAAAGATCTTTGGAAAAAGCTTCCCTGATTTCCGGAGAAACAAACAGGCTGTAATGGTCCTTGAAAACAGCAAAATAGCAAAGCATGCCATGGTACTTAAAAGCGGGCATCTGGTAGCTGATTACCTCAACTGCCTCAGGCACAGTTGCTTTTACGGTATTCCGGATCAGTTCCAGGTTGGCCTGATGTTCGAAAGGTTGCAAGCTGATGTATTCGTCAATCGTTTTATAAACAGGATCTTTGATCATAATTTCAATCGTTAAATATATTTTGACATAGCGAGAAAAGGTAACTCAGCGCTCTCGCTTGTCAGGGGTAAAAATAATTTATTTCTTAATAATCGATAGAAGTGCTGTCGAAAGAGACATAATAATCTATCAGCCAGGACTTTGATATGGTATCACCTGTAATGGTATCCCGGGAGTATTGCCTGATCAGCCCGATATTTTTTGCATATTCCTGTGTAGTGATCACGTCGCTCACATCCATGGTCCAGTGGCTCTCCTGGATCAGGATAGAATCTGTTCCGTTGAAATACTTTCCTTTAACTACCACCATTTCAACCGGATAACCATTTCTTGGATCTATCCAGTCTTTCTGGAATTGAACCCCGGTTATTACGCGCAGGATGGGCCATCTTGAAGAACCGAACGGGAAAACCTGGTATACAATTTTATCATAATAATAAATGGGTGATCCATTTAGATAAGGAACATAGCAGGGATCCGAAAATTCATCGTCATCATAATCCCCTAATAATTTATAATTATGAAGGGAATATTCAGAGCCGGTGGAATTAATTTTGATTACCGAATCCTGGTCGATATATTTCCACCATGAATTGGGGTAAACAGGAAAATAAGAACCGGGGTATATGATTTCATAGTGGTCATGTTCTTTCTTACAGGACAGAAGCAGGAAAATCAAGCAGAATGATATAAGAATATTAGCTTTCATTATCAATGATTAAGACAGGAATTTATTGAAAATGGTTGCACCGGATCCGGATAAAATCCGCTTGCAGTCAGTTAGCCTCACCCCCGGGGTGAAGTGCACTTCATTCGATGATCAGGTTGCGGTATTTGGGATATTTTACCGCATACCATAATTCAAATTCTTTTTTATCATTCGGCAGGAGTGAAAATTCCCATTTAACCTTTCCTGATTCAGAGTCAAGTTCAGCGCCGGAAATATTCCTGACTTCAATTTCAATTTCTTCCAGGGCAGAAACCGGCACCTGGTCGAGGATCACCATATTTATTTCCTGGCTTTTGTTGTTTTTCACGGTTATTTTCCAGGCCCTGGTTTCCTCTTTTTTATTCCCCAATAGCTGCTTTGTCGTATAATCTTTTATTTTTTCCCGGTTGACGCTTACATTTTTATCCCGTCCAAGTGAAATATCAAGCGTATCTGATGCATACCTGACATCTAACAGTGTTTTCCCGACATAGGTATCTTCGAAGAACATATTTGCCTCACCTTCCAGCAGGTTATATTTCTCCCAATCGGTGATCCTGGCAATAAGGAAAGCATCCCTGTCGATCTTGGGTACGCAGTAATATTGATACATTGCCGGCAAATTGTAAGTCTCCATGTCAACAGTGTAATTTTTATTATCTGACATGACCGTGTAGGGCATTTTTATCTCAAATTCCACCGTTGTTTGCCTTTCAATTTGTACAGTCGGCATGGCTAAACTGCCCGCGCCCCTGGTTTGGATATCCCTGTCATTTTGTACAGATACACCTGCAACTTTGCCTTGCAATGAAGCTGAATAATCCCTGTTTTTCGAAATGCCGAGAGCAGTGACTGTAACTTCCTCCAGGCCAACAATATCTTCCTGTAAAATAACATTCATGACGCTGTTTGTGACAGGCAATGTTTTGCTTATATAACCAATGAATGAATAGTTAAGAAAACCGGCATTGTCTGGAATGGTGATGGAGTAGTAACCGTTCAGGTCGGTAAAAGTGCCTATGGTTGTGCCCTGGACCAGTATGTTTACAAATGGCAGAGGTGCCTGGTCCTGATCCGTTACAATCCCTTTAACCGTGTTAAAACTTTGATTATATACAGGTGGTAAGGTATTGTAATCCAGCAAATAAGTTTTTAGTTCCGGGGCCAGCCCGGTTTTATTAGGATTGGAGGAGGAGAATTTCAGCTTCACGTTTTTCCAGTCTTCTTTTGTATCCTGCCTGACGTTTGCCTTGTAAAATAATTCGACAGGTTCGCTTATGTTTTTTGCCCGGATATCATAAGTGGGGAACCAGCTTGCATTCCCTACCAGGTATGAAATTTCAAGATCAGCGCGTACTGCCTTACCGGCATCTATTTTAACCCATATTTCACCTGCCGGGTATTCCTTCTGGCTGGTCAGGGTTTTTATTTGATTTTCAATGTCTTTGTACTGTTTGGTCAATTCTTCGACGGTTTTATTCCGCTCAATCTCACCCAGTTTCAAAGTGGTAAGCTTCGTGCTGTAAAATGCAGACGACTCTTTCAGGTTGGTCACGCTGAGCTCCTGGTTTTTGCCTCCGATAACCCTGTTGGCATTCAGGAAGGCCATTTCCTCGCTTAAAATTGACAGGTAGGTATTCTCCAGTGCTATTTTATCTTCAATTTCCAGGAGTTGCGTCTCCAGGTCAACCAGTTGTAATGATTTCCCGGGTTTATCCAGGAAGTTTTGCTGGTGGTTGACTGCCAGTACCATAACTTCCCCTTTTGCTTTGACCTGTATGCTTTTTGAATCAATAAACGGAGAAAGGCCGGTAAATTTTAAGATGGTTGTCCCCGGTACCAGGTCAACGGATTTCTTTCTTGTTACCTGCGCACCTTCAATGAAGACAATAACCTCGTTTACCTCTGATTTAATCTCCCTTTGAAAAGGATCCTGTGCATGTAAATTGTAGAAAAATACGCAAATCAATAAAATCGCTATTTGTTTCATAAGGTTCAGTTTATTTAAAGATGCAAAAACACCTCATTTCCATAATGAGCCGGTTAAATATTTTATCCACCTGACCTTTTAACTTTATATTTCTCAGCAAGAAGGTAATCAATAGTTTTCTGCACGAAATCCCCCTGGATGATGATCTCACCGTCTTTCGCCGAGCCGCCAACCCCGAATTTGGATTTCAGCTTTTTTGCAAGTGCCTCCAGGTCATCTTCCTTTCCTGAAAAGCCCTTGATCAGCGTGACCGACTTTCCTTTTCGCTGCTTCCGGTCGAGACTCACTAAAAGGTTCTGCTGCTGGGGTGGGAGGGTATCCGGTTCATCCTCCCCGCCCTTGTTATAACTGAAATCGGGATTGGTCGAATAAACCACACCCAGGCGGGATTTCCAGTCGCTGGTTGCAGGACGCTGGTTATTTGACGTTGGGCGTTTGTTTTTACCGGGCATTATAATGAGAATTAGTTTTATTATTTGTTGTTATATCGGGGTTGGATCTTGTTCAATTTTTATTGATGCAATTACTCTTTCCGCAATTTGCCTGGCAATTTTGTCTTCGTCCCGGAATCCAACCATTATTTGATAAAATACCAGGCCTTTCGAAAAGCCGGTATTGATAAACCCCATTTTCACATTGCCCTGTATAAATGTACCTTTTTGAAAGAATCCCGGAATATCTTCCTTGTAAGCATAATCTTCCGTATATTCAAAATCTGACACCCCGGGCTGCATCTTCATCTCTGCAACAGTGCCATTTGCAGCGCCCTGCAGATCAAAGGTCCCGACCTGTGGTTTATACCTGACGCTGTTTATCATGATCATCAGTCCATTTTTCGTTTCATACATGTAGCTGGAACTATTATCGATGAGCGCTTCTACATGTTCCGGGAGGGGAAGCTGAAACGGATTTAATTTATAGGGTGTTTCCACTGATAATCCATCCCGGCCATATTTTCCGGAAATCCATTCTTGTTCCAATACATTTTTTGAGGTTTTACCGAATTTTATTAATTCAACTATTTTATCTCCGAATAGTTGACCGACAATGGTTGCAATAGTAAAAGTTATAGCGAAACCTATCCAGTATTTCAGGCTTCTTGGGCGCGTCTTTTTTACGACGGGATTGCTGTTAACTTCGGCATCAGAAACGCAAATCAATGCCTTAAAATCTTCAAGTGTCTTTTCCGGGTTTCTTACCTGCCATTCCCTGAAATTGTTTGCCAGCTTCTTATTGCATTTTTGGCAGAATACTAAATATTCTGATTTCACTTCATTCAGAAAGCCGCAATTGTTACATTTTAAGAAGTGCATATCTGTATATTTTAAGCTGGGATTAGTCCATTTGCTTTCTTTAAAATTCTATGAGCGGATTTGTCCCGGTCATGATATGATGCTGGTTAAAATTAGTCATTTCTGATCATCTGTCATCGTCGCACGTTATTGAAGTCAGCCGGCATCAAAGATAATGATATCAATGAAAAATAAATATTATCAGCAGACATTCTAGAATCATTTCTATTCACCAGATAAAGACATATTATCAGTATTTGGATAGATCCTGGTAAATCGTGAAACAATAGATAAACTATTTTTCAGGGAATTTACTTAAATTTGTTGAAGTAATGGACTTCATGAAACATATTCCAATATTGATTATTTTCCTCCTATTAGGTCTTCATACTATTAATAATGGAGAAGATCAATCGTTGCTTACCGGGCTGAATATTATTACAGTTCCCGGCACAAACGACTCTTCACATTCCCATGACTGTACCAGTGATGGGGATGATATCCTCCCTTCCCGTTACGATGTGTCAATGAAGCCTTGTTATAGCTCATCAGATCTGATCAATTTATATAATGGAATTGCTGTTTCCACAATGTCTTATCTTATCTGGCAACCACCAAAATTATAAATCACTCATCCTTGATCCTGCTTATCAAGATCTCAAGATAAGCAGCATTCATTTTTTTAAGTGCTAAAGTGAACATTCACCTGCAGCCGGATCTTTCACTGCAGGTTGTTCATGAAATATTTGACAGGGTGGAAGAAGATATTATGCGCACTATTCGAAGATGCGAGGTTTTTGTCCATCCCGAACCTGAAAATTAATTAAAACTTTTACCAATGAAAACTTACTTGAGATTTATAATCCTAGCATTTATAATAGTTCTTTACAGTTCATGTGAGGACTTACAGAAAAATGTCAAAGATAAAGCCAGAGAAATGCAAAACACTGCTGAAAAAGAAATAGATGAACATATGCAAAAGATCGACTCTACCATTAACGGCATGGATACCAATATCCAAAGGGAAATTGACCGTCAATTAGAAAAGGTAGATACAGTATTAAATCAATTACAAGAAAATTTTCAAAATTAAGAAAGGAGTAATAAAATGAATTGTCCCATTTGCAATGTAGTCTTGTTATTAGCTGAAAAGCAAGGTGTAGAAATAGATTACTGTCCGAAATGCAGGGGTATCTGGCTCGATAGGGGAGAACTGGAGAAGATAATTGAAAAATCTAACCAGTTTGATCAAGCCCAATACACTAACAAACAATATGATAGGAATTATGACAAGCACGATGATGATCACCATGACCATCATAACCAGGACGGTCACTACTATAAAAAGAAAAAAGGGTTCCTTGGTGAAATGTTCGACTTTTGAGAAATTACTGTTATTATAATTTTAAAACAAAGAATATGGAAACATATATATGGAGCCTGCCGACAAGGATCTCGCACTGGCTTTTATTTTTAGCACTGATAATTGCTTATTTCCTTGGAGGTGAAGAAGAATATATTAATCTTCATGCTATGCTGGGATACCTCGCAGGCATTTTAATCTTATTGCGATTCATCTGGGGAATCATTGGTCCGCGTTATTCAAGGTTTAAAGATTTTCCTATCGGAATTGGAAAAATGATGGAGTTTATGACCAATATGAAGGCAGCCAAACTAAAATACCCGGGCCATAATCCGCTTGCTTCATTGATCATGATCGCCATTATGATTGCCGTTATCATGGTCGTGCTTACAGGAATGGCAAATCTTGCGGGTGAAGGTCAGGGCATTTTGGCAATCATGAATTTGAACTGGGAATCAGAACTATTTGAAGAAGCACATGAGGCTATGGTAAATGTCCTGATTGCCCTGGTGATTTTCCACCTGATCGGAATTACTGTCGATACCATTTTTCACGGGGAAGCCAGGACATTGGCATCAATATTCACGGGCTATAAAAAAATGCAGGGTGAACCGGTGAAATTGAGTGGTTTCCAAAAAGTATACGGTGTGATCTGGATCGCAGGTGCTTTATCCATATTTGCATATCTTTTTACCACACAGGATATCAAATTAAGTGGTTCAGAGAAGAATAATAGGGAAATGCAGGAATCAGCAGAAGGGGAGGAAGATGATGAATGAGCCTCCAGGTCAGGACGATATCCGGCAATTTTACCTGAATAAAAAATAACCGGATGAATTGTTGGTTTTCCGATCAGATCCATTGTTTCTGAAGATTGTTAATTATAAAAATAATCATTCCTCTGCGCGCCGCTTTTATTGTTTTATGAGCCAACCTCGTCATCCTGAGCGAAGCGAAGGATCTGGTTGCTAAAGAAGCCTTTAAATTTCAATTAATCTATTCCGCTTTCTCTCTTTTTCGAAAGTAAAAGAATAAAAGATAAAGGATAAAAAACGAGAAGAGATTGATGACAAGAATGGCAATGAACCCGCTTCCATAAATGAACAGTACAGATAAAAAGAGAAGAACATTATTGATTATCAGGGCTTTAGCAAGCGCTCTAAATCGAAACAAATCAAGGCCTTCAAATTCATTTTTTTCTTTTGAAAAGATTACCAGGCTGAAGCCACCAATAAGCAGCATCAGGGTCAATTCTTCTGAAAAATTTGTTTTGAATGTTTCAAACAGTTTAGTTTCAAGGAACGAGGAGTATACGGCAAATACAGGCATCCTGAACCTGAAATCGAACCAGATATAGAAAATCGCCGATACCGTTCCCGCCAGTAAAAGAATGATACCGGCAAGTTTCCAGCGGTAAGGCAAAAGAAGTTTGTTCATATAAATATTTAAAAATCCGGAATGTGAGATCATTCACATCCCGGATCAGATCAAATAATTTTAAAGCTTAGTTTTCCACACTGGTATAAACAGGGTAGGTTACACTTGAACCGTCATCGAAATCAACTTTTATCCCTACCAACCCAAATTTGTGATTATAGACATAGGTGTATTTGGTCATGCCTACACTTTTAAGGTTATCGCCTTCCTGTTCAACCTGGATAGTCTTGATCATGTAAAAACCGTAAGGGTAATCATCAACTCCTGTTTTGCTGACGACCTTCCTTTCATTTCCTGTACTTCCAATCGGGTAAGTGTCGCCAACAGATGAATCGTACTTAACCATGACTCCTGAGTTGGATCCTGTAAGACATTTTATTCCTTCTTTTGTCTGCTGTATCTGCATGCCGGTGATGGTAACTTCGTCCCCGTTAATCGTTGCACCGGGAAAATTCGCTATCATATTTTTAAAAAGCGGGTTGGTGATGGTAGCCGTACCAGTGTATGTAGATATTCCATCCTCAAGGCTGGTAACAGTGGCAGTCATATTACTTACGCCTGCAATTTCGGCTGAGCTTGATGAAACAGTAACCCCAACCTCTCCCATGGGAGACTGATCGCCGTTTAATTCTGTAGAACTTTCCTTGTCACAGGAATAGCATAACACCAGGAATGATATGCTAAAGAAAAGGTTTAAAAATTTTTTCATAATTAGATTTTTGGTTTGTTAAAATTTTTATTTTTCGGATTGGTTAATAATTGTGGTAAAATCCAATAATCGGGTTTTGAACCGTAACAATATTACGAAGAGTTTTTTAGATTTTTCAATCTATTGCAAAGTATTTTTATGGAATCGATCATTATTTTACAATTTCTGAATATTTCTCTGGATTTTTTCCATCTATTCCTGATGCTCTTAATGTTATTCGGATGGTTAATTCCGCCTTTACGAAAATTGCACCTCACGGTTGCACTGCTTATTGGTATTACCTGGCTGATATTCCTGCAAAATAATGGAATCGGCTATTGTATCTTCACTGACTGGCACTGGCAGATACTAAATAAGTTGGGCAAAACTGATCTTCCAGAGACTTATTCCCAATATTTATATGAACGCTTGACGGGTCTGACCATTCAGAAAAACACCGCCCAGGCCATTATCCTTTATTACTGGATAGGTTCGAGCATCTTATCATCCATCCTGTTATACAGAAGATATCTTTACGAACGCAAACTTAAGGTTACCGATTAACTCATCCTGTCTTTTACGTGATCTGAAAGCCGCAAAGACAGCGCCACCAGCGTGAGTGTCGGGTTCGGCGCGCCGGAAGTGGCATAGCAGCCCGACCCGGCAACGAATAAATTATTGATCCCGTGAACCTGGCAATTTGCATTCACCACGCCTTTTTTCGGATCATCCGTCATCCTGGTGGTCCCCATGTGATGCCAGCCGGCATTGGTGCCTTCCGGCCAGGAATTATCGTTTTCGTCAACCAGGAATTCTTTAAGTTTAACACGGCCAAAACCGGCTAAACCGGCTTGCTGACCGATGATCTGGTTTATTTTCCTGATGCTTCTTTTATCGAGTTCCGTGAGCTCCCAGTGGAGGATGCTCCTGGGGACACCCAGTTCGTCCTTTTCAGGGCCGATCGTGACCCGGGAATTCGGATTGGGCGCCTGTTCAAGACGGGTTTGAAATTGAAAAGCCCTTGAAATGCTCCCGGTCTTTTCTTCTTCAGCTTTTTTAGTAGCTTCATCCCAGTTGCTAAAAAATTTTCCAATACCTTTATTATAATCGTCCTCCTGCAGGAGTTCCATGCGGGGTATAAGATGTTTTGCAATACTTAGTGCAGTCAGGTCTGCAGTCCCGTTCAGGATTTTCTGTTCCGTCTGCACTTTTTCAGTAATGGCCAGCTCTGCCCTTGGGTTGCCTGTCCAGGTATACAGATCGGTTGGAAATGGCTGTAAAAGCCACAACTCTCCTGAGGCAATCTCGATATGTTCCATAAAATAGCGGCCCACAACATCATTATCATTACCCAGGCCTTGTGGTGCCTGTGAATTAGAAGCCAGTAACAATCTTGCGTTTTGAATGGCGCCACATGCCAGGATAAAGTGCTTTGCCCTGACCGTATGGGTTTTCCCCGCGAGATTCTTTACAATGACTTCGTCTATTGCCGATATATTTTCACTGGCCCTGATGTCTGTGACGTTAGCATAAGTATACAGGTGTATGTTTTTAGCCGAGGTAATAGTATCCTTGTAGAGCGGGTTAAACCGTGCCTGGCTGAATTGCCACATCTTGTGCCAGATCACGCTGCTGTCGAATGGTAAGGCATTCATGTTCGGGATTTCCTTCTGCCAGTAATTTATATCATACTGGTAGGGCCCCAGCTTTAATTTATCATGGGCCCGGGCATAAAACGGATCAAGGTCGTCCCTTGAGATCGGCCAGCCGCTGTGAGGCACCCAATCCCTTTTTATGAAATCGATATGATCAAAAGGGGAGCACATGCCTGCCCAGTGTCCTGTCGTACCTCCAAAATAGTGCAGACGGGTGCCATGCAGCGGATAATACTTCTGCCCTGTGATCTGACCCCTGTACAGATCCTGCATACTTTGTTCATATTCAAATCCGCCGCCTTCCAGGAGGATCACCTTATAGGGCGTGTTCATCCAGTCGAGCGCCATGCTTATGCCTGCTGCCCCAGCGCCAATGATGCAAACATCGCCTTCGATCAGTGAGTTGTTTTCAAGGTTTCTCGCGTCAATGTGCATGGCTCTCTAGTTAGGTTCTATTAATGAAAATAATGCACACTGGCGTGCTTCTGTTCTGGATAAAATCCATCCGTCAACGATGATCGTATTCCCTGTTTCAAAATCTTTTTTGATGATTTCTTCAAGGTTGGGGGCATTTGCCAAACTGACTTCAGAAGTGACTGCCTTTAAATTTTTGACCAGTGACCGTTCACTATTTTCAGATGGCATCTGTAACCGGTACTGGTTCCCGATCTTTTTGATCGTTTCGTTGTCCCAGATCAGTGACAGCAATTGTGGATCTGCCAGTGAAGGGTCGTATTCAATATCACCCAGGAAATAGTATGCTGTTGGAATGGAGACAGCCGCAATGCCGGCTGTACCAATCATGATAAAATGTCTTCGTTTCATGACCAGGCGTTTTGGATATGCATTTCGTG